>NZ_BAABKP010000001.1:602498-1263993 GCF_039543885.1 Rothia endophytica | reverse complement strand
GAGCATCACGGAAGCGAGCGCGCGAGCTTGTAAGAGTGATGCGAATAGCCATCTGTGAGCGAAGCGAACTCCGTAAGGGATACTCCCTTGTTCTCATATGAGGTAAACTCAGACAACGAGCAAGGGAGATGAGCATCACGGAAGCGAGCGCGCGAGCTTGTAAGAGTGATGCGAATAGCCATCTGTGAGCGAAGCGAACTCCGTAAGGGATACTCCCTTGTTCTCATATGAGGTAAACTCAGACAACGAGCAAGGGAGTATCCCACTAATCTCTGTTTCGTCAGCACGTTGGCCGATGACGCCCGACCGGGGCAGAGAACCACCTTTTAGGTGGTGGGAGAGACTTGTGGACTTTGGCAAACCCAACCACAAGAAAGGCTCCCATGTATATTACTGGTTTGCAGTGGGGTGTAACGATTGCGTTCATCCTCGGGCTTTTGGCCTATGACTTTTTCTTCCATGTGCGTAAGGCGCATGAACCGACCATCAAAGAGGCAGCAGTTTGGTCTGCGGTCTATGTTGGTCTGGCTTTGGCCTTCGGCCTGGTGATTCTCTGGTGGGACGGCCCCCAGTTCGCTGCCGAATACTATGGCGGCTACATCACCGAGAAGGCTTTGAGCGTCGATAACCTCTTTGTCTTCCTGATTATTATGGCCTCCTTCAAGGTGCCGCGGGCTGATCAGCAGAAAGTTCTGCTCTTCGGTATCATTTTCGCGATAATTGCTCGCACCATCTTTATTCTGTTGGGTGCTGCTGCTATCGAGCGTTGGAGCTGGGTTTTCTACCTCTTCGGTCTTATTCTGATTTACACCGCAGGTAACCTCATCAAGGGCGAAATCACTGATACCGAAGAGGACGAGGCCAATAATTTTATGGTCCGTCTAGCGAAGAAACTTTTCCACACCGTGGACTACTACGATGGCGATAAGCTTTTCACCGTTGTAAACGGTAAGAAGGTTATGACCCCCATGCTGCTGGTGATGGTTGCCATCGGCGGTACCGACATCCTCTTCGCATTAGACTCCATTCCCGCGATTTTCGGTTTGACCCAGGAAGCCTACATCGTTTTCACCGCTACCGCTTTCTCCCTGATGGGTCTGCGTCAGCTCTACTTCTTGATTGACGGTCTGCTGGATCGCCTCATCTACCTCTCCTGGGGCCTGTCCATCATTCTCGCCTTCATTGGCGTCAAGCTGCTCCTTCACGCTCTGCACGAGAACACTTTGGGCTTCATCAATGATGGCCAGCCGGTTCACGTCTTTGAGATTGAAATCCACCAATCACTCATTGTGATTGTTGGCGTTCTGGTCATCACCGTGCTGGCTTCCCTCTACAGCCCCAAGGGTAAGGCGCTGGGCACCATCCAGCGCGTCCAAACACTGTCCCAGAAGTACCTGGACCTGCCCGCGGACGCTTCACCTGAGGAGCGCGCTAAGATTCAGAGTCAGCTTGAGGAAGCAACCGCCAAGTCCCGAGAAATCCCTCAGAAGTACCGTGATGAGCTCATCGAATCTGAGACCGAGTACCAAGACCTGGTAGCTCGAGCTCGCGGTGAGCACGAGACTCACATGAGCTAAAACCTCACACTAATCCCCTCATGACTGTTTGGTCATGAGGGGTTTTTTTTGAGGTGCAGCTTGGTGCTGAGGGGCGAATGAGAGCCTTACTGCGTTCCACCGTCAATCACCTGTTGCTTTTCGTTCTCAACGTCTGATGCCATACTGTTCTGGTTCATGTTGCCGAAGGCATTACCCGTCACAATGACCTCCTGGTTGCCGTCTTCTACCCAGAAACCTACCCCCTGGCCGGGATTCTCTGAATCTCGGTTGAAGGACTGACATCCGATGAGCTGGGTGCCAGGTGCATCTTTAGAGATGTGGAAGCCGTGGGCCTCACCCAGCATGGCGCTGCCACTGAGGTTATCCTTGTGACCATTGGAATCGGCTATGCAGCTGACAAAGGAGTTATTCCCGTATTTAATGAGGAAGCCGTGCCCGCCGTTGTCCTGCGCTTCGCACTGGTTGAAGGTGTTTCTAGTGGCTTTAATGTAGAAACCGGCGCCAGATTTCTCATCACCCTGCAGAGCAACAGACCGTTTGGAGTACCAGGTTTTCACCTGGGACCAGCTGGTGTTGGTGGCATAAACTTCCACCGTAGCGGCGTCCACCTTAGCGAGATTGGCTGAGGAAAGGTCAATCATAGAGAACATGTTATCCGCAGCCCCTGCCGCAAAGGATTCGCCTACCACCAGGGCAGATCGCAAGAATCTTCTACCGCGGATACACTCCACGGTCATGCCCTGGTCATCAACTCCCTTCAATTTGATGCCCATGTCCAGGTCCCAGAGCGTGATACCTGAAACGCGGTGAGCAGCGTCAGGGTCGGACGGCTTGGGCCCATTGTGAGTGTTATAGAGGATACCGACTACGTTTTCTGCGGAATCGGCGTGCTGGAAGGCGTCCTGACCGGGCTTAATGCTGAGGTCGTGTAGCCCTGAGCGATAGACCGGGTCGGTGTTGTTCTTCTTGTCTGTTCCGATGCGAAAGACACCAGCAAGCTCACCCCAGGTGCCCACCGGCATGAACTGGGTGGACTCACCCAAACCAAAAAAGCTGACTTGGTGGCGCATTTCGATGCCCTCATCGTCCACTGCGTAGAGCCCAGGAGGGAAGACGATAGCACCGCCACCGTTCTCAGCCAGGGTCGTGGAGAGCTGGTTGATTCTTGCATTGACCGGTGTAGAGCCATCATTTACCACGCCCTCGTCGGTAGCGATGAGCAGACGGGAACCGGTATTAGCTGACGCGGGTGAAGCGTTCATCGAAGATGCAAGAAGAGCTAGTGCGCCCCCACCCAGAAACTGTGCGCGTGTCGGCAAAGCCCCCCCCAAAAAATATTCTGCCAGCACGTGCTGGATGGTGGGCTATCGGCAATTCTTGCCCTTCATAAAATAGCTCCACCTGACCACCAACAATTTTACTGCACCCACCACGGGGCGTCTCTGGGATGATTAGCACATATCGGCCAGCAGGTTTTTAAGGTGTCCCAGAATCAGAGTGCCGTCTTGACCCAGACCATCGTGGTGGTGGGTTTGAGATGTCCAAACCAGAGTATTGCCTACCCAATCAGCGGTTGCCATGGAGTGCTGGTAGTCCACGTAAATATCGGGAACATAGGCTGCAGCTACCAGCGGTACCTGGTTAGCAGCTAACTGCTGGTGATCATAGAGACGGCCCCAGTCATCCTTCTGCGCTAGTATCTCCGCTACCTCCGCCAGGGGACGCAGGGCAGGGTCTTCCTGGTAATACCAGGGAAAAATATGTTCGCCGGTAAAAAGTAGAGTTGTAGCGTCCGGGGCGAAATCTTCTCTTTCACTGTGCATACGGGCTGCGGACCAACTCGTGGGCGAAGCGGAGGGGGAGTCGGTACCATCGGCGTAAATGGTCTCGTGCATGAGAGCGTACAGAGGGTTACCCTGAAAACTGACCAGGGCGTTGACATCTGCCAAGAACTGGTCCGATAGCCACTGCCCGGACTCCGCGAAAGCTGACTCAAGAATATAGTGCAACCCGTGCACCCGCCCGTTGCCACCCAACAGATGGCCCAGCATCTGGAAGCGGTGCGGGGTGAGGCGCTCGCCGGTGGGCAGGAGTTCTTCTCGATGTGCAAGGTGGTCAGCAATACGAACAGCTAGCTCTTCATCTTCGGGGTACCACCCGTAGTACTCTCGGTTGCGCTCTGCCACCCGCTCATAGGTATGGCGGTAGACCTCATCAACGTGAGCACGGATGGGCGCCAAACCCGCCGTCATCCGCGAATCCTTGATACTTTCGGGGGCGAAGGAGAGATAACTGAGGGTGAGGAAACCGCCATAACTCTGACCCATGGTGCTCCACCGCTGATCGCTGCGGTCAGCTAGGAGGAAACCTCTCACCACTTCAGCGTCTGCGATGATGGAATCCGCCCTGAAAAGTTCGCAGTATTCGGCCTGAATGTCGGAGCTGCCCAGCGCCGAAAGTGTGCGTGCAGTGAGGGGAGTGGAGTTACCCGTGCCGCGCTGATCCAAGAGCACTAGCCGGTGGGTTTTAGCAAGTTCTGCAACCCAGCCTCCATCTGAGACCGGGCGCGGGCTTTTACCACCGGGGCCGCCCTGTAGGTAGACCATGTAGGGGCGGCTCTCCACCTCACTCGTGAGGGCTGAGGAAGTGTCAATAATTTCGCGGGCGAAAATGGTGATGCTGTGAGGTGCAAAACGTGAGGACGCCGCGGCGTCCGCTCCCTTGCCATAGACGAGACCGTGGGTGGCGGGCACCGTGAACCAGTGGTCAATGAGTTTGAGATTACCGAAGCTGTGGGTAGCTCCCACCCTGTGCGTTGCTGCGGGAAAAGTTGGGTGGTGGGGGGCTGCCATGATGCTCCTTTGCATGGGGGCTGTTATGAAATGTTTCGCTTCTACTCTAGTCAACATCCTGACGGTGACCAGCCAATTCGGCGGGGGTCACCCCGGGGTTTCTGAGCTGATTGACTCGGGTTGCATAATAATGGGTGCGCCGAGGAAGCACTGCGCATTCATCAGACGGTCTTTCCCTCTGCTGTGCTGCTGCTGAAGTTAACTCCATGGAGGAAGCCAACTACTGTCTCCAGCTGACTATTATGCAGGTGCAGACTCAAGTTTTTTAGTGACAGATGAGGGTTGCCGGGATGGACTGTGCAGTAACCTGGTGGGTATGACTGAACAGAACCCCCTGCTGGCAGCCTCCACCCTGCCTTACCAGCTCCCTGACTTTGCAAGCATCCGCACGGAGCACTACCTCCCTGCCATTAAAGCCGGGCTGTCTGAAGCTCGGGCGGCTTACACCCGTATTGCCCAGAGCACAGATGAGCCGACTTTCGATAACGTAGTAACTGTTCTGGAAGGTCCTTCGGACACCCTTTACCGTGCGGTGACCATCTTTTATAACATCACTTCAGCGGATGGTACCGATGAACTGTTGGCACTAGAAGGCACCGTTACCGAGCTTTTGACCGAGCTAGCTAACGAGTTGCATCTTAACCCCGCTGTATTTGCCAAGCTGGACGCCGTCTACGCCCGCCGCCACGAACTGGGGCTGGTAGGGGAGCAGCTTCGCCTCACCGAGAAGTACCACCAGGAATTTGTGCTGGCAGGCGCTGCTCTATCTGAAGAAGACCGGGCTACCCTGGCTGAACTGAACCTCACCATCGCCCGTGCCGAAACAGAGTTCGGCCAGCAGGTCACCAAGGATCTCAACGCCGCTGCAGTGCTGGTGACCGACGAGAAGGATCTAGCTGGGCTCAGCCAGGCCGGGCGAGCCTCCGCACGGGCAGCAGCCAAAGACGCCGGGCATGAAAACGGTTGGTTAATTACCTTTGGTCTACCTACCCAGCAAACTATTCTGTCTCAGTTAGAGAACCGTAGTTTGCGTGAGCGCATCTACAAAGCCAGTACCGAGCGTGGTGATAACACCTGGAGCCTGGCGGCAAAAATTGCTGACCTGCGTGCTCAGAAAGCCGCTCTGCTGGGGTTTGATGCCTTTGCTGCGCTCGCGGTGGCAGACCGTACTGCCCAGACCCCCGATGCCGTGGAGCGTCTGTTTACTCAGACCAGCGCCCCTGCCATGACGAACGCTGACAGGGAGGCGGAGAAAATTGCTGCTGCCGCAACTGCCGACGGTATCGACAAAATTGAACCCTGGGACTGGATGTTCTACAGCGATCGGGTTGAAGCCGCAGAATATGCCGTCGACCTAGCTGCCCTGCAGCCCTACTTCGTGCTAGATCGTGTACTGGAAGACGGCGTCTTCTATGCCGCCCAGCGAGTGTACGGCCTGAGCTTTACCGAGCGCACCGACCTGACCGGCTACCACCCCCAGGTGCGTATCTGGGAGGTCTTTGATGCGGACGGTACGGGCATCGGTCTCTTCCTGGGCGACTTCTTTACCCGTGAGACCAAGCGTGGCGGTGCCTGGATGAACAACCTGGTCGACCAGTCTCATGCTGAGAGCACCAACCCGGTGGTAGTCAACAACCTCAACATTTCAGCCCCGGCACCTGGGCAGCCAGCTTTCGTTAACTTTGACGAGCTCAGGACCCTTTTCCACGAGTTTGGGCACGCTCTGCACGGTCTTCTCTCAGATACCACCTACCGTTCGATTTCCGGCACCAACGTGGAGCGGGACATCGTGGAGTACCCCAGCCAGGTCAACGAAATGTGGATTCTTCACCCGGAGATTCTGCCTAACTATGCCCTGCACTACCAGACCGGCGAGCCCGTGCCCGCGGAGCTTATTGACAGCGTCAAGAAAGCTGAGCAGTGGGGCGAGGGGCAGGGAACCGTAGAATACCTGCGCGCTGCAGTGCTGGACTGGGCATGGCACACCCTCCCGGCGAGCTCTGCCGGTGAACCCGTGGCTGACCCGCTGGCCTTTGAACAGCAGGCACTGCAGGACGCCGGGCTCTGGCACCCGCTGATCGAATCCCGCTACCGTACCAGCTACCTCAACCACACCTTCTCGGGTGGTTATGCAGCCGGTTATTACTCCTATCTGTGGGCTGAGGTCTTTGATGCGGACACAGTCGCCTGGTACGAAGCCAACGGCGGGCTGACCCGTGAGAACGGTGATGCCTACCGCCGCAACATCCTGGCTATCGGCGGGTCTAAGCCCATCCCCGAAGGGTTCAAGGAGCTAACCGGTAGAGAGGCTGACATCCAGCCGTTGCTCAAGCGCCGCGGCCTGCTCTAAAACCACAAACCCTGACCCTCACCAACTGTTGGAGGTCAGGGTTTTTCGATGTACAACCGAAGTAATTCTGCACCAGGAGGCACAGTACCTTAGGCGGCCTTCACCTCAAGAATGCGTACCACCGGCGAGCCCTCTTCGTCTGAAGCGACTAGATCAATCTCGGCAGTAATCGCCCAATCGTGGTCATTATCAGAATCAGCCAGTACCTGGCGGACTTTCCACACACCGGGGTGCTCAGAAACATCGTCATCCAGCTCGAAAAGCTTGGGTGAGCGCGCATCAGCATCGGTGTAGATATCCTCGTGATCGTCGAAGAAGTCATCCATGGCATCGGCCCAACGGTCAGCGTCCCAGCCAGAGCGCTCGCCGTCCAGCTCACCCAGAATCTTCTCGCGTTCGTCGGCAAATAGCTCGACGCGACGGAAGAGGGCGTTGCGCACCATCACCTTGAAAGCACGCGAATTGGAAGTCACCTTGGGAGCTGATTCAGCAACCAGTTCCTCCAGAGAATCCTGCACCGGCATGGCGTCCTCACCATTTGCCAGGCGTTCCCACTCATCTACCAGGGAGGAGTCGGTCTGACGGATGACCTCACCTAGCCACTCGATAATATCGGTCAGCTCGTCGGTCAGAGCCGAGAGCGGCACCGTCTGGCGCAGTGCCTTGTAGGCGTCCGATAGGTAGCGCAGCAGAATGCCTTCTGAACGCTCTAAGCCGTAGTACTTGATGAAGTCTCCGAAGCCCATGGCGCGCTCGTACATATCACGCACCACACTCTTGGGTTCTAGCTCGAACTCCTTCATGAAAGGCGCTCCAGCTGAGTAGGTCTCAAAGGCCTGCTCCAGCAGGTCAGCCAGGGGCTGGGCGTAGGTGATTTTGTCCAGCTCAGCCATGCGTTCGTTGTAGTCCATGCCCTCAGCCTTCATCTCGGCGAGTGCTTCGCTCTTAGCCTTTTTCTCCTGACCAATGAGCACCTGGCGGGGGCGTTCAAGGGTAGCTTCGATGATAGAGACAGCGTCCAGGGCGTAGTCCGGTGATTCTTTATCCAGCAGAGACAGGGATGCCAGCGCGAAGGGGGAGAGCGGCTGGTTGAGGGCGAAGTTCTCCTGCAGGGAGACGGTCAGGCGGACGGTGCGGCCGAACTCATCAGGCTCAGGCAGGCGTTCGACCACGCCACCGTTGAGTAGCTCACGGTAGATACCAATCGCCTTGCGCTTAAGCGCCCGCTGCTTGACCGGTGGCTCGTGGTTGGCGGTGAGGAAGAGCATGACGGTCTTAAAGGGGTCAGCCTCCCGCTGTAGCATGTTGAGCATCATGGAGTGGGTGAGCTGGAAGGAGGAAGTAAGCGGCTCGGGTTCAGCTTCAACCAGCTGCTCAAAGGTTTTCTCACTCCACGCCACAAAGCCCTGGGGCGGCTTCTTCTTTTTGCCGCGTAGGGACTGAGCCATTTTCTTCTCGTCGCCATCAAACTTGGCACGTGCCTTAGCTTCGAGCTTGTCGTTTTCGATCTCGTGCTCGGGTGCCTGCACCACCACATAACCGGCGGTGTCAAAGCCAGCTCGGCCTGCGCGTCCTGCGATCTGGTGGAATTCACGGGATTTGAGGCGGCGGGTGCGCTGGCCGTCAAACTTAGAGAGGGCAGTGATCAGCACGGTGCGAATGGGGACGTTGATACCCACGCCCAGGGTGTCAGTACCACAAATGACCTTGAGCAGACCCGCCTGCGCCAGCTGCTCTACCAGTCGGCGGTACTTGGGCAACATGCCGGCGTGGTGAATGCCGATGCCGTTCTTGATGTACTTCTGCAAGGTCTTGCCGAAACCCGCCGAGAAGCGGAAACCAGCGGTGAGCTCGTTGATGCGTTCTTTATCATCCTTGGACGCAATCGGCAAGCTCATCAGGGAGGCCGCAGTGTCAATGGCCTGCACCTGAGAGAAGTGAACAATATAGACCGGGGCTTGGTGGGTGCTGACCAGCTCATTGACGGTCTCGACCAGCGGTTCGCGGCTGTAGGCGTAGTTCAGCGGGATGGGGCGGGTCTCACTGGTGACCAGCACTGACTCCCTGCCCGTCAGCTCGGTCATTTCCCTCTCAAAGCGCAGGGTATCGCCCAGGGTGGCGCTCATGAGCAAAAACTGTGCCTGGGGCAGATCCAGCAGGGGAGCCTGCCAAGCCCATCCGCGCTGAGGGTCAGAGTAGAAATGGAACTCGTCCATGATCACTTGGGTGAGGTCTGCGCCCTCGCCCTCGCGCAGGACGATATTGGCAAGGATCTCTGCGGTGCAGCAGATAATGGGGGCGTTGGCGTTGATGGACGAATCACCGGTCACCATACCCACGTTCTCAGCCCCAAAAATTTCGCAAAGATCAAAGAACTTCTCAGACACCAGCGCCTTAATGGGCGCGGTGTAGTAGGAGCGCTGGCCGGCAGCCAGACCGATAAAGTGCGCCGCCACCGCAACCGTCGACTTACCGGAACCGGTAGGGGTCGCCAGAATGACATTGTTGCCGTTAGCCAGCTCAAGAACCGCCTCGTCCTGGGCAGGGTAGAGCTCCATACCGCGGGCTGCAATCCAGCCCAAAAACGCTTCGTAGGCTTCATCGCCGGTCAGCGGGTTAGATGCAAAATCCCCGCGGAAGTACTTATTCTGGGGATCGGCAAGGGAAGGGGAGAGATATTCAAGAATCTTCATGATGCTTCCCATTCTAGTGCGTCACCTTGCGCTTAGGGCACTGTTTGATGAGGCTGGCTTCGTTGGAGGAAAATGCGGGGTGCGCCCGTGCGAGGAGGAAAAAGGTCAGTGGGCTAGAAGCTCACCCGATGCCGGGAGTCCCTTACGTTGCCTTCCTTGACATATTCGCTCAAGAAAGTCATTGTGACCCTTGTCAAACCCTGAGATGTATCTGTACTGTAGCTGTAGACACAACCGCACACTAAATCTTGAAAGGGGGGAGAAAACCATGAATACAAAATGTGGAACCATGAACATTTCCCCGCGGGTTTCCCCAGTTAGAACTAGTTAAGTTAGTTGTTAGTGCTGTGACCTACCGGGTGAGCGAAGTTCTTCACTGGTAGGTTTTTTCATGCCCTGACCCGTACATCCTTCGAAGAGATGAGGGTTGGGCGCGGCAGGGACCTATCTCTGATGGGAGCTTCACCGTCAACACCGTACAATGACGCTTGATACCAGAGATTTTAGGATGCAACCGTGGCAGAGATAGCAGAAGACCAAGACCCTCAACAAAAATTCCGATTGGCCCCATCGGGGTGGCGTTGGCGACCCGTCCACTTTTTACCCTTTGTCTTAGACCTGATTTCATCATTGATGCTGGTTTATCTACCAGTTTTGGTGGGCCGTATTATTGACCTGCATTTGGCTGGGGATACAGAGCGGGCCTGGCAACTCATGTGGTGGATGGTTGCTATCATCCTGTACTTTGCCTTCAATGAGCGTGCTGCCTGGGGCATTACATTCCGTGTGGTGGCCCGATTGGAACGGGATTGGAAGCTCTATATCGGTCAGCTGATGCGTCAATCCACTCAGCGTGACACCGGTGCGTTGATCGCAATTTTAAATAAGGATTCTCGGAGCCTGTCCATGCTCTGGCACCCCATGCTTCTAGCGTCATCCTCCCTGGGCGTCACTGTTTTTGGCACCTACCAGCTCTGGCGTATTAGCCCGGCTGTTGCGCTTGTTTCTCTGGTGGGTTTGATCTTGACTCTGGGCATCTTGACCTGGATTTCTAAGGTGCTTGAGAAACACTCGGACGCCTTCCGCGAGACGGTCGGTAAGAGCACCTCAAAAGCTAGCGACATCGCCTCATCTATCCGTACCATTCTGGGCCTGGGGGCGCAGAACCGCATGATGGGCCGATACCGGAACACAGCGCAGGAAGTTTATACAGCTCAGCTCAAACTTGAGAGCGTGCAAACCTGGTCCTTTGCCGCTCGTAACTTCCTGGTGGGCACCGTGACCATGCTGGCAATCGCTTTTGCCCTGCGCGGTGTACTGCAGGACGGTGTATGGATGACTGATATTCCCGCCGGGCAGTTGGTCACTATCGTTGGGTTGGTCAACACGCTGACGGGCCCCATCTGGTCAGTTGAGATGCTACTGTTTTCCTGGCGTAATGCCCGGGTGGCTCTTAAACGCGTACACCGACTAGAAGCTGACGTCAAAAGCGCGGCCCAAGATGACGCCAATGAGGTCCATGCTCGAAGCGAGGGTGCGTACATTGATATTCCTAAGACCGACACCGTTGTTCACTACATCAACCCTCGTGACCATCAGCTGACAGCCCAGGACTACGCCGAAGCACTCACTGCCTCCCTGCGCAAACGTGAAGCCCACATGAGTAACACCACCCCGCGCCGCGTCCTGCTCTCAGAACCCAACCCTATGATCTTTGCAGGAACCCTGCGCGATCACCTGCAATTGGGCACAGCGGGGCTAGACGATGAGCTGATGGTTGAACTTCTGAAAATCACTGACTCTGAAGAAATTGCTTTCCGACTAGGCGGCAGAGAACCTCAGGCTTACTTACAAGCAGAGATTAGCTCTGAAGGCACCAACCTATCAGGTGGCCAACGTCAGCGCTTGGCGCTGGCAAGGGCTCTCGCTCAACAGGCTGAGATTTTGGTCCTCACTGAGCCGTTGAACTCGGTGGATGAACCCAGCCAGAAGTTTATTCTCGATCGGCTGGAAACAAGGGCGGGCAGGGGAGCTCTCAGCCAGTTCCAGCAAATTTACATTGTCAGTACCACGATGGAAGCTGAGCGGCGTATCGCTGCCGGTCATCGCCAGCCTGCTTACGTCAGAGTCCAGGAGGTGCAGGAGGCTATTACGGCCTCCATCCAGAAGGTTGAATTCATTCAGGTCAAAGACCCGCAGAGCGTGGGGCTGACCGTACAGGCTAAGGACGGTGATTACCGTGGCTCAACTCCTACCGGTAACCCCCACAGGTAAAACTTGGGCGCTGCTATGGCGTTCTGTCAAAAAGACCCCCTGGCAGTTCGCCCTGCTCATCATGCTGTTTGTGGCTAGCTCTCTGATTTCCTTGGTCATGCCGTTGGCGGTAGGCCTCCTCATTGATAGGGCTTCGACCGGTCAGCTCACCGGTTTTCCCTGGGGTTTCCTGGGTGCTATTGCTGCAGCGACTATAGGTGGAGCTCTGCTGACCCGGGCTTGGACTTTTCAGGGCCAGAGGTTGGGTGTGCGTCTGAACCGGGACCTAGGTATCGATCTGGTGGACGCCTCCCTTAGCCTGGATGCGCAAACGGTGGAGGATGCGGGTTCTGGCGACCTGCTTTCGCGTCTTACCGACGACATCGACTCGGTGAGGCAGGTACTGGCTCAGGGTCTACCTGAGTTTGGGTTCATTGTGGTGATGATGCTGGTAACCATTGGTTCCATCTTCACAGTCAACCCCTACATTGGTCTGGTCACTGTGCCCATGGTAGTGGTCATGACCGTAATGCTCTCCATTTTTCTCCCCAGAATCGGGGCACGCATCAAACAGAAAACTGAGGCTGTCTCTGCTTTCACCGTAGCGTCCACCGAGAACATCCGCGGTGCCTCCACCATTGAGGAGCTGGGTGTTCAGCAGGCACGTCTGAGGGTGCAACAAGACCGGGCCGAGGATGTTTACCGAATCGCTGACCGGTTGGTTGTGATTCGCTCAACCTACTGGGCGTTGGACGGTTTCAACTCTTACCTGCCCCTGGTACTTTCCATCATGTGGGGTGCTGTCTGCGTTCAAAACGGCTGGGCAACCTGGGGGGACGCCGCCACGGCTTCAATCCTGCTCTTCAACATGCGAATCAACGCCGATATCTTCACCTATTGGTTAGATAAGCTGCGGGAAATGTCAGTCACCATGGGCCGCGTCTTCGGCGTGATTGACCTAGCTGAACATCAGGCTCGAGGGCGCGCAACCCGCGCTGAGGAGGCCTCCACTCAATCAGCAGCAGTTGCGGCGCTCGCAGAGGCAGCTCCCAGCTCCAGTCAAAATAGCGTGGTGAGCTTGCGCGATGTTACCTACGGTTATTCGGCGCAGAACCCGGTGATTCGTTCCATTAGTTTGGAACTGCTTCCCGGTGAAACAGTTGCTCTAGTGGGGCGCTCCGGGTCAGGTAAAACCACCCTGGCGCGACTTATCGCTGGTTCACTAACTGCTGACCGGGGGAGCGTCCTGGTTCAAGGCCAACCGGTGGGCAATGGGCTCTACCCCACCCAGGTGGACCAAGCCGGGCGTCCTGCCCTGCTGATCTGTACCCAGGAAGCCCACCTCTTTCTGGGTACAGTCTCAGAGAACATGCTGGTAGCAGCGCCGGCAGCCAGCCACCAGCAGCAGCTAAATGCCCTGGAAGCTGTGGGAGCTGATTGGGTTGCTCATTTGCCCAACGGCCTGGAAACAGAAATAGGTGGTAGCGCCCACGAGCTGACACGGGATCAGATCCAGCAACTTGCACTGGCGCGTATCGTAGCGGCCAACCCGCACGCCGTCATCCTGGACGAATCCACCACCCAGCTTGATCTGGCGGACGCCCGTGAATCATTGAGGGCTGTCATGCAGGGCAGGGCGGTCATTATCATTTCGCATGATGCCCGCATAGCCTCCCTTGCTGACCGGGCCGTACTCCTAGAGGAGGGCGAGCTGGTGGCTGAGGGCAGCCCGGCTGAAATCTTTGCCCGAGCCTAATCGGCGGCGTCCTGCCCACATTCACGGGTAGGGCGCCGCAGGTCCAGTTTTCAACACAGCCGTCAAACGCCTTAACTAATGCCGTAAAGATGAGCTGGCACACTAAACTTGGGGTGGCAAACCCAGCACGTTAGCAAGGAAGTTCACACCATGAGCAAGCCCTTCCCCTCAGACCTCGAAATCGCGCAGGCCGCGCCCATGCAGCCGATTACAGAGATTGCAGCATCAACTGGCATCAGCGAAGAGCGCTTAGAACCTTACGGCAAGTATGTTGCCAAAGTTCTTCTGGACGAAACAACCACCGCTGAGAACGCTCTGAAGAAGGGCTCCAAGTACATTGTGGTCACTGCTGTAACCCCCACACCCCTGGGCGAAGGAAAGACCGCTACTTCTGTTTCCCTGGCTCAGGGTATGGCTCATATTGGCAAGAAGGCAACGCTGACCCTGCGTGAACCGGCTCTCGGCCCGGTCTTTGGTGTCAAGGGCGGCGCATCGGGCGGTGGCTACTCGCAGATTGTCCCCATGGAGAAGCTGAACCTGCACCTAACCGGTGACTTCCACGCCATCACCAGCGCGCACAACCTACTTTCAGCCATGATTGATAACCATCTGCACCACGGCAATAAGCTCAACATTGACGTCCGGAATATCTCCTGGCGCCGCGTGATGGACATGAATGACCGCTCCCTGCGCAACATCATCGTGGGTCTGGGCGAACGCATGGACGGCGTGCCCCGCGAGACCGGCTTCGATATCACCCCTGCCTCCGAAGTTATGGTTATTGTCTCTCTGGCTTCTAGCTTTACAGACCTGCGTGAGCGCCTAGCCCGCATCGTGATCGGCTACACCATGGATGGTGGGCCTATCACTGCTCAGAACCTCAGGGCTGACGGCGCCATGGCAGCCCTTTTGCAGGATGCCTTCAACCCTAACCTCCTGCAAACCTTGGAGCACACCCCGGCACTGATTCACGCCGGTCCCTTCGGCAACATCGCCACCGGTAACTCCTCGGTAGTCGCTGACTATGTGGGACTAGAACACTCCGATTACGTGATTACCGAAGCCGGCTTCGGCGCCGACATGGGTGCTGAACGTTTCTTCAACGTCAAGTGCCGCACCTCAGGTCTCAAGCCCAACGCCGCCGTCCTGGTGGTCACTGTGCGCTCACTCAAGTCCCACTCGGGCCTCTATAAGATTGTTCCCGGCAAGCCCCTGCCCGAACGAATGTTGCAGGAGTCACCCGCTGACGTTAAGGCGGGCGCCGCAAACCTGGTGAAGCACATTGAGATTGTTCGGAGCTTTGGTGTTCAGCCGGTTGTTGCTATCAACGCCTTCCCCAGCGACTTTGACTCCGAGCACGAGGCAATCCGTATGATTGCTGAAGAAGCTGGCGCTCGCGTGGCCATCCACCGCGGTGTGGCTGAGGGTGGTGCTGGCGTAACTGAGCTGGCTGAGGCTGTTGTTGCTGCCTGTGATGATGTTAGCGATCTGGTCTACACCTATGAGGACTCTGACTCACTGTCAACCAAGATTGAGAAGGTTGCAAAAAGAGTCTACGGTGCTGATGGTATCGAGGTTGCCCCCGCTGCTGCTCAGCAGCTGGCTAAGTTTGAGGAGCTGGGCTTCGGCCACCTGCCGGTGGTTATCGCTAAGACCCACCTGTCCATTTCATCAGATGCTTCCCTCAAGGGTGCGCCCACCGGCTGGACGCTACCGGTTCGTGAAGTGCGTCTGGCTGCTGGAGCTGGCTATGTGTACGCTATCTGCGGCACGATGCGCACCATGCCCGGTTTGGGCGCTTCGCCATCTGCTGAGCGCATCGGCTTTGATGAGGACGGCCAACTGGTAGGTCTCTTCTAAGCCGCTTTTTAACCTAAAGTTATAGCAAAAAGGACGCCGGGAGTAAGCCCCGGCGTCCTTTCAACCTGTACTACCAGCCTCTGGCTTCCCACTCATCAAGGTTGCCACGGTCAGCGCCCAGGGTGGTGTGCTGACCGTGACCGGGGAGCACTACGGTGTTGTCGTCGAATACGCTGAAGATTCTCTCGCGCACATCATTCAGCAACTGCTTGAAATCAGCAGGGGTGTCGGTCTTACCGACACCGCCGGGGAAGAGAGAATCGCCGGTGAAAAGAAGCACCGGGGTGCCGTCATCCTCAGGCTCCTGGTAGACCAGGGCGATAGAGCCGGGAGTATGGCCGCGCAGGCTAATTACCTCAAGGGTGATGTCGCCAAAAGTGAGGGTTTCACCGCCCTGTAAGAGGTGCGCGACCTGTACATCTTCTTGCTCAAGGATGGAAGGAGCGTCAGCTGCACCGCAGTAGGTTGCGGGGGAGTAGGTTGCAACCGCGGTGGGGAGTGCCCGTATATGGTCCCAGTGCGAATGGGTCGTGATGAGTGCTTCTATACGAGGGTCGCCCTGCTCGCGGAGCGCGCCTGCACCGTCCTCACCGGCTGCAGCCAGCACGAAGGTGTTGATGCGCTCAAACTCGTCAGCAGCATCAATTAATACCTGTCTGCCATCACTCTTAGCGGTAATGAGATAGACGTTGTTCTCCATCTCCGAGACCGCGAGTGAACGAACGGAAACGGTGGCAGAGTCAAAAATTAGTTTTCCAGCTTCAGTCATACTCTCATGGTAGATTCCAAGAGCTACAAAGAATAGAGCGAAAGCCTAGCAATCTCTCACAGAGATTAAAAGAAACCCAGGTGTCCCCACGGGGCAAACCTACAATGGACCTATGCCTTCTAATCCGGTCGGTGCCCCTTTACCCCAGAACGGCGTGCCCACCGTTTTACCCGGTGCCTGAAGTTTTCTCGCTTGGACGGTGGGCGATGTGCTGATGCCGATGCCTCCTCCACTATGGGCTTGCAGGCCATCACCCTCGCTGAGGATTTTATGCCACCAGCCTAAGACTGAACGGTGCCCAACGTGCAGACACAGGATGCGCCTGGGGTATAGAATATATATTCGAAACCCGCAAACGATAGGTGAACTATGGCAGGATCAGCCCCACAAAAGACTAAGCAGGATCTCTCACACATCCGCGTTCAAGGCGCCCGTGAGAACAACCTTAAGAACGTGAACCTGGATATTCCGCGCGACGCCATGGTCGTCTTCACCGGACTGTCCGGTTCAGGTAAGTCATCCTTGGCTTTTGACACCATTTTCGCCGAAGGTCAGCGCCGCTACGTAGAGTCACTGTCCTCCTACGCCCGTATGTTCCTGGGCCAGGTGGATAAGCCCGATGTTGATTTCATTGAGGGCCTGTCACCGGCTGTTTCGATTGACCAGAAATCGACCTCCAAGAACCCGCGCTCTACCGTGGGTACCATCACCGAAATCTACGACTACATGCGCCTGCTCTGGGCGCGCGTGGGGCACCCACACTGCCCTGTCTGCGGTGAGGAAATCTCTAAGCAATCCCCCCAGCAAATCGTGGACATCCTCATGGGCTACCCCGAAAAGACCAAACTTCAGGTACTGGCGCCGGTAGTGTCAGCCCGAAAAGGGGAGTTCGTTGACCTTTTCAAAGAGCTGAGTAATCAGGGCTATTCCCGCGCCAGGGTTGATGGGGAGACCATCCAGCTGCAAGACGCCCCTAAGCTCGAAAAGCAGTACAAGCACACCATTGAAGTGGTTGTTGATCGTATTGCCATCAAAGAAAGCGTGCATCAGCGTCTCACCGACTCAGTAGAGACAGCCCTCGGCCTGGCTGATGGTAAAGTCCTGATTGATTTTGTGGATGTCGACCCAGCAGCAGCTGACCGAACCCGCAGCTTTAGTGAAAACCTGGCTTGCCCTCAAGGGCATGCACTGCAGGTGACCGAGATTGAACCTCGTGCCTTCTCCTTCAACTCTCCCTTCGGAGCCTGCTCAGCTTGTGACGGTATTGGGTCTAAGCTCCAAGTGGATGAAGACCTTATCATCCCCAACCCGGACCTCTCACTTGCTGAAGGCGCTATCACCCCCTGGTCCCAGGGTAAGTCAACCAGTGAATACTGGCTGCGGCTACTAGCAGGTCTAGGCGACGAACTGGGCTTTGAGCTCACCACCCCCTGGAAGAACCTTCCCGCCAAAATCAAAAAAGCAATCCTGCACGGTAAGGACTACAAAGTCACCGTTGCCTACAAAAACCGTTTTGGTCGTGAGCGCCGCTACACGTCGGGCTTCGAAGGAGTCTACGGCTATATCAAGCGTAAGCACGAAGAGACCGAATCTGACTGGTCTAAAGACCGTTATGAGCAGTACATGCGCAACGTGGCGTGCGAAGCCTGTAACGGAGCGCGTCTTAACCCCACCATTCTGGCCGTCAAGGTGGGAGGTCACTCGATCGCCGATGTCACCGAGATGCCCATGCGTGATGCCCTCTCTTTTGTGCGCTCGCTGTCCCTTAGCACTCGCGAAGCGCAAATCGCTGAGCTAGTGCTCAAAGAGATTGACGCCCGCCTGCAGTTCCTGCTGGATGTAGGCCTGGACTACCTCAACCTGGCGCGCTCTGCTGGCACCCTCTCCGGCGGTGAAGCACAGCGTATCCGCCTGGCTACGCAGATTGGATCGGGTTTGGTAGGCGTCCTCTACGTGCTCGACGAGCCTTCAATTGGTCTGCATCAGCGTGATAACCGCAGACTCATCGAAACCCTCACTAAGCTACGCGACATGGGCAACACCCTGATTGTGGTGGAGCACGATGAGGACACCATGAAAGAGGCAGACTGGATCGTGGATGTTGGCCCCGGCGCCGGTGAACACGGCGGCGATATCGTGCATTCTGGCACCTATACCGAGCTGCTGGCCAACAAGAGATCCATCACCGGTGACTACATGGCGGGGCGAAAGAGCATCGAGGTGCCGACACAACGTCGCCCCATCGATAAAAAGCGCACCATCAAAGTGGTGGGTGCCCGCGAAAATAACCTCAAAAACGTTGATGTTCAGTTCCCCCTGGGCGTCCTTACCGCGGTGACCGGTGTTTCAGGTTCAGGCAAATCAACCCTGGTCAACGACATCCTCTATACTTCTCTTGCTAACAAGCTCAACGGGGCTAAGCAGGTTCCCGGGCGCCACAAGACCATTACAGGTCTTGATCAGTTGGACAAGATTATTCACGTGGATCAGTCACCCATTGGGCGCACTCCACGTTCCAATCCGGCTACCTACACGGGCGTCTTTGACCATATTCGCAAGCTCTTTGCTGAGACCAACGAAGCTAAAATGCGCGGCTACCAGCCCGGAAGGTTTAGCTTCAACGTGAAGGGCGGTCGCTGCGAGGAATGTTCCGGTGACGGCACTCTCAAGATTGAGATGAACTTCTTGCCCGATGTTTATGTTCCCTGTGAGGTTTGTAAGGGCAAACGCTATAACCGCGAGACTCTAGAAGTGCACTATAAGGGTAAGACTATTTCGGATGTCTTAGAAATGCCCATTGCTGAAGCGGCAGAGTTTTTTGCAGCCTTCACTAAGATTGCTCGCTACCTGGACACTCTGGTAGACGTGGGCTTGGGGTATGTTCGTCTGGGGCAGTCAGCAACTACCCTCTCGGGCGGCGAGGCCCAGCGCGTCAAGCTAGCTACCGAGCTGCAGAAACGGTCCAATGGCAGGTCAGTCTATGTGCTGGATGAACCGACAACCGGTCTTCACTTTGAGGATATCCGCAAACTGCTGGTGGTCTTGCAGAGTCTGGTTGATAAGGGCAACACGGTCATCACCATTGAGCACAACCTGGATGTTATCAAGAGTGCCGACTGGCTGATTGATATGGGGCCTGAAGGTGGTGACGGCGGCGGTACCGTCATTGCTACCGGCACACCAGAGGAGGTCGCTCGGGTGGATGGCTCTCACACAGGGCGTTTTTTAGCGGAAATGCTCACCTCGTGATACTCAGTGCTACCTAGCCCCTTTTCGCCATGAATTTCGCGAAAACGGGGGTATGCTAAACAGGTAGACCGGTAGTCACCCGGCTAGTTATCGTCGGCAGTAGGTCACGCACGTCAAGGAGTTCTCCCATGTCCCTGAAATACAAGGCAACCCAAAAAAGTATTGAGGGTTTGTTGAGAACTGTGTTTCGTGCTCGCGTGACCGGGCTTGAAAACTTTCCCAAAGAGGGCCCGGTCATTGTGGCCTCTAATCACTTGGCTTTCCTGGACTCGGTGATTATCTCAGCGCTCATGCCCAGGCGTGTGGCTTTTCTCGCCAAAGCTGAGTACGTCAATTCCCCGGGCGTCCGCGGCAAACTGATGAAGACCCTCTTTCAGGTCATCGATATTATCCCGGTCAACCGAAGTGACAAGAAAGAGTCCATGAAAGCGCTTGATAAGGCGCTTGAAAGGCTCAACGACGGTAAGGTTTTCGGCATCTACCCCGAGGGTACTCGTTCCCGTGACGGCTACCTTTACAAGGGAAAGATTGGGGTAGCCTGGTTGGCTCATATGACCGGGGCAACGGTGGTTCCTGTCGGTTTAATCGGTACTGATAAGATTCAGAAGCCGGGCTCCAATATGGTTTATCCTCACCGTTTTACCGTTCGGGTAGGGGAGCCCATGACCTTTGAAAAGCTCGGCCCAGCGATGAGCGGCAAGCAGCGCCGCGAGACCACCGATACCATCATGGATGCTATTGCTCAGCTCTCCGGCCAGCCTCGCAAGAATGACTATAATGTATCCCCGTCGGCTGAACGCGACAGTGGAGCTTAGAACCCAAGGACGATCACAGTGGCGAACCCTGCAGATTACCGGCCCGAACCGGGGCACATCCCTACCTCACCGGGGGTCTACAGGTTTCGTGACGAGTACGGGCGCATTATCTATGTGGGTAAGGCCAAAAATCTCCGTAATCGCCTCAATTCCTATTTTGCTAACCCCTCGGGGTTGACCCCTAAGACCTATGCAATGGTGCACACCGCAGCATCGGTTGAGTGGACGGTGGTGGGCAGCGAGCTTGAATCACTGCAGCTTGAATACACCTGGATTAAAGAGTTTAAGCCGCGTTTTAACATTGCTTTCCGCGATGATAAGTCCTACCCTTACCTGGCGGTCACACTCAAAGACAGGTTCCCCCGCGCTCAGGTGATGCGCGGTGAGAAAAAGAAGGGGGTTAGGTATTTCGGGCCCTACTCCCAGGCATGGGCGATTCGTGAGACCCTAGATGCCCTGTTGCGTGTTTTCCCGGTTCGCACGTGCGCTACAGGGGTCTTTAATCGGGCCCAGGCTTCGGGTCGGCCCTGTCTACTGGGCTATATCGATAAATGTTCTGCCCCCTGTACCGGCAAAATCTCCATGCAGGATCACCAAGCGATTGCTGAGGAGCTCTGCCGTTTCATGGCGGGGGGCGCAGAAAAATATATTGCTCAGCTGACCGGTGAGATGAAAGACGCTGCTGCCGACTTCGACTTTGAAAAAGCGGCTCGACTTCGCGATGATATTGAAGCTCTTACTAAGGTCTTTGAACGCAATGCAGTGGTGCTTTCAGATTCCGTGGACGCTGACCTCTTCAATTTTGTGGAAGACGATCTTGAGGCAGCGGTCCAGGTGTTCTTTGTGCGCGGTGGCCGAATCCGTGGTCAGCGGGGATGGATTGTTGAAAAGGTTGAAGATTCAACCCCTGAGGCGCTGACCGAACAGCTACTTGCTCAGGTTTACGGCGAAGTTGCCGCCTCGCTGGCTGCCGGAACTACGGCGTCCGAGCAGCGTTTCAATGAGCATGAAATTCCTAAAACCATCAATGTCCCTGTGCTTCCCGATAACCAGCACCACCTTGAGCAGTGGCTGACCGGTGTACGCGGTGCCAAGGTGACTATTAGCGTGCCGCAACGCGGTGAACGGGTTGAGCTGATGAACACCGTGCAAGAAAACGCCAAGCAGGCGCTTGCCCTCCACAAAACGCGCAGGGCAGGAGACATCACCACGCGCTCAGCATCCCTCGTCGAGTTGCAAGAGGCCCTTGAGCTGCCTGATCCTCTCATGAGAATTGAGTGCTACGACATCTCCCACACTCAGGGGACCAATGTGGCGGCCTCCATGGTGGTCTTTGAGGATGGTCTGCCGAAGAAGGGGGATTACCGCAAGTTCACTATCACTGGGGATGCAGCACGTGATGATACAGCCAGCATGTATGACGTGATCTACCGCCGATTTAGGCGCTATCTCACGGATGAAAAGAAGCTGCCTGGCGAGCAGAAATCTGGTGAGATTGACGCTGACCGTCTTGATGCCATAGAACCCGCTAAATTTGCTTACCCACCGAATCTCGTGGTGGTGGACGGCGGGCAACCCCAGGTCAATGCCGCGGCGGCAGCACTGGCAGACCTGGGTATTTCCGATATCTATGTGGTGGGTATTGCCAAGCGTCTTGAAGAGCTGTGGTTGCCGCAGGATGATTTCCCCGTTATTTTGCCCCGAACCTCAGATGCTCTCTATCTGATTCAGAGAGTGCGCGATGAGGCCCACCGTTTTGCAATCACCTTTCACCGCACCAAACGAGGTAAAGCAATGGTCGCTTCTGCCTTAGACGGCGTTGATGGGCTGGGACCAGCTAAACGGGAGGCACTTATTAAGCATTTTGGTTCGCTGAAACAGCTATCACAGGCTTCCGAAGAGGCACTTCAGGAGGTCAATGGGGTCGGACCAGCTATGGCGGCTAAAATTCGTGCTCATTTTGAAGAACAGAGAGCAACACAGCAGCCGGGAAAAGCTGAGATACCGCAGGGCGGGATTAATGTGACCACCGGTGAGGTGCTAACAGACTAGGCAGCCTGATGCCGGCAGGCAAATCACTGGTGTTGCTCCCAGTTCTTGACCGGTGCGGTAGGCTTAAAACCGAGTGAGTCGTTCACAAAAGAAAAGGCAGAGCATGTCCCTCCTGAACGCTGATGAGGCTTCGAAACCGCAAATTTTAGTGATTACCGGCATTTCGGGTGCTGGGCGTAGCACCGCCGCCAATACCCTCGAAGATGAGGGCTGGTACGTCGTCGATAATATCCCACCCCAAATGCTTGAATCCTTGGCTGAGCTTGTCAAAAAGTCACCAGAGACCATGCCCAAGTTGGCTGTGGGTATCGATGTGCGAGCTCGCCGGCTCTTAAGCGATCTTCCGGCTGCGATTAACAAACTGCGGGCATCCGATGTCAATTTTTCCATGCTTTTCTTGGATGCATCAGATAAAGATATTATTGCCCGGTATGAGGCTCAGCGCCGCCCTCACCCCCTACAGCAGGGTGGTATGGTCGCAGATGCTATAGCTCGGGAACGTGAAATCTTCTCTGAACTGCGGGATGCAGCTGACTATGTCATTGATACATCCGGTTACAACGTCCATCAGCTGGCCAAGAAAATCCGCGAGACCTACGCCCCCGATAACGAGCGGCTCATGCGTATTACGGTTATGAGCTTTGGCTTCAAATACGGAACGCCCACCGATGCTCACTACATGGCTGATATGCGCTTTATACCTAACCCTCACTGGGTGCCAGATTTGCGCCCGCATACCGGTAAGGACGCCCCTGTACGAGACTATGTCTTTGGGCAGGCTGGCACTGAGGAATTCATCGAAAACTATATCCGCGCGCTACGACCTGTTATCGAGGGCTACCGTAGGGAAGGCAAACTCTACGCAACCTTCGCTATCGGTTGCACCGGTGGTAAGCACCGTTCCGTGGCGGTTTCAGAAGAGATAGCCCGCCGTTTAGAGCAGCTTGATGATGTCATTATCAATATTCGCCACCGTGATATGGGGAGGGAATAATGGCTGAATCTACCACGGCTCGACCGCCTGAAACCAGTCTTATCCCCGTCATTGGTAGCGGCCAAAGGCGGTCGGTTAAAGTGACTGCGCTGGGGGGTGGGCACGGCCTATCGAGCTCCCTCTCTGCGCTCAAACTGGTAACGGGGTCGCTCACCGCAGTGGTGACGGTAGCCGATGACGGAGGTTCATCTGGCCTGCTTCGTCAGGAGATGGATGTGGTACCGCCAGGTGATTTGCGCATGGCGCTCTCAGCGCTCTGTGATGATACTGACTGGGGCCGCACCTGGCGTGATGCGATGCAACACAGGTTCAGCTCTTCTAAGGAGGGCGTCCCATCCAGCCTTGAAAATCATGCCTTGGGTAACCTCCTGATTGTTACTCTCTGGCAGTTACTTGATGACTGCGTGGCGGGTTTAGACTGGGCCGGTGCTCTTCTCAATGCTCGCGGCAGGGTGCTACCCATGGCTGAAATACCCATGGTGATTGAGGGAGAAGTTCTTTCTGTAGACGGTGACGGCCAGCCGGTTCGTGAAACCGTACGGGGGCAGGCAAAACTAGCTAAGGCTGGAACCATTGAGAACGTGCGTCTGTTACCTGAAGATACCGAACCCTGTGCTGAGGCGGTAAGAGCTGTTGAAGAGGCCGACTGGGTGGTCCTGGGCCCCGGCTCTTTCTACACCTCCTTGTTGCCCCACCTTCTTCTGCCGGGTTTGCGCGACTCTATTATGCAGACGAGCGCCCAAATTTGCCTGGTGATGAACCTGGACCTTAACGCAAACGAGACCCGGGGGATGACGGCTGCCGAGCACTTGCTCGTTTTGCGTGAATACGCTCCAGAAATTAGGGTTAACACTGTGATTTCTGACCCATCGACTGTTCAAGACAAAAAAGTTTTTGAAGATGCTGCAAGCGCGGTGGGTGCTAAGGTCTTGTGGGCTTCAGTGAGTGAAAGCGATCAGCCGGGTGTGCATGATCCGCTGAAACTCGCAGCAGCCTACAAACAAGTTTTTAAACACTGATCGCAGATCACACGTTGCGCCCCTGAACTGGGGGCCATTGATATTTGGAGGAGAACCGTATGGCCCTGACGGCTTCGGTTAAAGAAGAACTCGCACAGTGTGAGGCTAGCCGTTCATCGGTGCGTAAAGCAGAAGTAGCCACGATCTTGCGATTTACCAACGGTTTACACCTGGTAGCGGGAAAAATAGTGGTGGAGTCCGAGGTTGATTTAGAGGCCACGGCTGAGAGGCTACGTTACAACATCTCTGAGATGTATGGGCATCAGGCTTCTATCACTGCAGTGTCTGGCGGCGGTCTGCGCCGCGGTGGGCGTTTTGTAGTGCGCGTAGACCAGGGCGGCGAGGCCCTGGCACGCCAAACCGGTCTCTTGGACGGGCGGGGTCGTCCGGTCAGAGGCTTGCCGCCGGCTGTCGTCAACGGCTCTTTGTCTGACGCTGAAGCGGTCATGCGCGGCGCTTTCTTGGCTCATGGCTCCCTTACCGAACCCGGCCGTTCTTCGGCCTTAGAGTTTACTTGCCCGGGTGCTGAAGCTGCTCTTGCACTGGTCGGCGCCGCTCGCCGTCTTGACGTGATTGCTAAGGCTCGTGAGGTCCGCGGAGTGGACCGTGTGGTCGTCCGCGACGGTGAGACCATTAGCCTTCTCCTTGAACGCATGGGCGCTGTTGATGCGCTCGATAACTGGCGCGAGCGTCGAGCCCGGAAAGAAGTACGCGCTACTGCTAATCGCCTAGCTAACTTTGATGACGCAAACCTGCGCCGCAGTGCCCAGGCCGCTGTTGCTGCCGGCGCTCGTGTTGAACGTGCTCTCGAAATTCTGGGGAATAAGGTACCTGAACACCTGCGCTACGCTGGCGAACTGCGGGTAGCCCACAAGCAGGCTTCGCTCGATGAACTCGGTAGGCTTGCTGACCCGCCGATGACCAAGGATGCTATTGCTGGTCGGATTCGCAGGCTTATCGCGATGGCAGATAAACGAGCCCAGGAGCAGGGTCTTCCCGGCACAGAGTCCACCATTCACGGTTATTAAGTAAACGTGCACGAGTTAAGTCGCCGGGGTTCTCCTGATGTGCAGAGCGTCGGCGTCTCTTGTGAGCAAAAATGGTGAGTCACCAGCCGACAGCTGACTTTAACGACCAGGCTTCATCCATGACCCTTGTGTGGCTTTATTTGGTTTTGTGAGGTTATATAAGTGCATTTTCGGCATTTTTCTCTTCAAGAACCCGTTTATGTGTGAAATTGATGCAATATTTGGCAAAATACCCCAAAAATCACCGGTAAAAACGACAGAAACACACCAAAACTCACATAAACAGGGTAGGATGTAAGAGAACCGGACGGGAGCTCAATAGCTGAGCTAAGCATGGTCAAGGCCATCACAGTTCGGCTGGGGGAGCCGCAAGGCAAACCCGTCCATGAATGTCACTTAACTGTATCTAGGAGTTTGATTTCAGTGACTGTACGCGTAGCAATTAACGGCTTCGGCCGCATCGGCCGCACCTTCTTCCGCGCAGCTCAGCAGCACGGCGAAGGTTTCGAGATTGTAGCAATCAACGACCTGACCGACGTTGCAAGCCTGGCTCACCTGCTCAAGTACGACTCAATCATGGGTCGCTTCGACGGTGAAATTGCTGTTTCAGAAAACGGCCTGACCGTCAACGGCAAGGAAATCAAGGTCCTCGCAGAGCGTAACCCCGCTGATCTCCCCTGGGCAGAGCTGGGCGTTGACGTCGTTCTCGAGTCCACCGGCTTCTTCACCGATGGTGAGAAGGCTAAGGCTCACATCAAAGCTGGCGCTAAGAAGGTTATCCTCTCAGCACCCGGTAAGAACATCGATGGAACCTTCGTCATGGGCGTCAACGACGACCAGTACGATTCAGCTTCAATGAACATCGTTTCAAACGCATCATGCACTACCAACTGCCTGGCACCCATGGCAAAGGTACTGAACGACAAGTTCGGTATCGAAAAGGGTCTGATGACCACCATCCACGCTTACACCGCTGACCAGCGCCTGCAGGATGCCCCTCACTCAGACCTTCGCCGCGCACGCGCAGCAGCTCTGAACATGGTTCCCACCTCAACCGGCGCAGCAGCAGCTGTTGGCCTGGTTCTGCCCGAGCTCAAGGGCAAGCTGGACGGCTTCGCTGTTCGCGTTCCCACCCCCACCGGCTCCATCACCGACCTCACCATCGAAACCTCACGCGAGGTTACCGTTGAAGAAGTTAACGCAGCCATGAAGGAAGCAGCCGAGGGTGCTTTCAAGGGCATCATCAAGTACAACGAAGAGCCCATCGTATCTAAGGACATCGAAGGTGAAGCTATCTCCACCGTATTCGATGCTCCCCTGACTAAGGTTATTGGTAACCAGGTCAAGGTTATTGCTTGGTACGACAACGAGTTCGGTTACGTTTCACGTCTCGTTATGTTCACCAACAAGGTTGTCGCAGCTCTCTAAGCTGTAAAAAACTAAATTGTCTTGAACATAAGACACTAGCTACGGGTTAGCGAACGGGCATACTGGTGATGTATGCGGTTCGCTAACCCGTGCTGTATCAGCCTACATATGGTAGGCATTACCCAAACTTTCCCTTAGAGGAGACAAAATATCATGGCTAAGACCCTTGAAGACCTGATTGCTGGCGGCGTTGCTGGCCGCCGCGTGCTCGTTCGTTCCGACCTCAATGTACCTTTGGCAGATGGCAAGGTGACCGATGACGGTCGCGTGCGCGCATCCCTGCCCGTACTCAAGAAGCTGACCGAGGCTGGCGCGCGCGTTATTGTAACCGCTCACCTGGGCCGCCCTAAGGGCAAGGTCGATCCTCAGTACTCCCTCGCACCTGCTGCGCAGCGTCTTGCCGAACTGGCTGACTTCCCCGTAGCAATCGCCACCGACCTGGTGGGCGATGATGCCAAGGCTAAGGCTGAAGCTCTGGCTGACGGTGAGCTGCTGGTCGTTGAGAACGTACGTTTTGATGCTCGTGAAACCTCAAAGGATGAGGCTGAGCGCGCAGAGTTCGCAGCTGAGCTGGCTGCTCTGACCGGTGATAACGGCGCCTACGTCAACGATGCTTTCGGTGCTGTTCACCGCGCACATGCGTCTGTCTTTGATATTGCTAAGGTTCTGCCTGCCTACTTGGGCGACCTAGTGAAGACCGAGGTCGAGGTCCTTGAGAAGACCCTCAACAACCCGGAGCGTCCTTTCGTGGTCATCATGGGCGGCGCTAAGGTCTCCGATAAGTTGGCTGTCATTGATAACCTCATCGGCAAGGCTGACTCCATCCTGATCGGTGGCGGCATGGGCTATACCTTCGCTGTTGCTCAGGGCTACAAGGTTGGCACCTCCATCCTCGAAATGGATCAGGTAGAAACCTGTAAGCGTTACCTGGCAGAAGCAGCAGAGAGGGGCACTGAGCTGGTCACCGCTCTGGACGTTGTCTGCGGCGATGATTTCTCGAATGACGCTAACTTCGAAATCCGTCCCATCGAAGATATGGAAGGCGGCGAGCTGGGCGAAAAGGCTGACGGCCTGGACATCGGACCCAAGACTCGTGAACTCTTCGCAGAAAAAATCGCCGGTGCTAAGACTATCTTCTGGAACGGCCCCGTAGGTGTTGCAGAGTTCCCCAACACTGCACACGGCACCAAGGCTGTAGCTGAAGCTATTGTTGCTAACAAGGACGCTTTCAGCATCATCGGTGGCGGCGACTCAGCAGCAGCAGTGCGCAACCTGGGCTACGCAGATGAGCAGTTCGGCCACATCTCCACCGGCGGCGGCGCTTCCCTGGAATACATTGAGGGTAAAACTCTTCCCGGTCTGGACGCCCTGGGCGCCTAAGGCCTGTCAACGGCGGGTTATCGAAAAATAGCCTACCCTTGCCACACTTTCACCAAATTTTTCAAACTGTGTACCTTTGGTGCACTCATCCCAGACACAATGGGATAACCAGAAAGGACGAGCTTATGACTCGCAAACCGCTCATTGCCGGTAACTGGAAAATGAACATGGACCACACTGAGGGCGTTACTCTGCTGCAGAAGCTGGCATGGACCCTCGATGACACCAACTTTGACTATGACACTGCAGAAGTAGCTGTTTTCCCTCCCTTCACCGGCATCCGTTCGGTACAGAGCCTGGTAGACGGCGATAAGCTGAACATTGTCTACGGTGGACAGGATCTCTCAGACCAGGATTCCGGTGCCTACACCGGTGACATCTCCGGTGTCTTCCTCAACAAGCTGGGAGCTACCTACGTTCTGGTGGGTCACTCAGAGCGTCGCACCATCCACGGTGAAACTGACGCGGTTTGCGCCGCTAAGGTTCAGGCTGCTTACCGCAACGAGCTGGTACCCGTGCTCTGCGTAGGTGAAGGTTTGGACAAGCGTGAAGCTGGCCAGCACGTTGACTTCACCCTAGAACAGCTTCGCGGCTCTATCGAGGGGCTCACCGCTGAGCAGGCTGAAACCCTGGTTGTTGCTTACGAGCCCGTTTGGGCTATCGGCACGGGCAAGGTTGCTACCGCAGCTGATGCCCAGGAGATGAGCGCAGCAATCCGCGCCGAGCTGACCAAGCTCTATTCAGCAGAGATCGCTGATAAAGTACGCGTCCTCTACGGCGGCTCAGTCAAGGCTGCTTCAGCTCCCGAAATTATGGGTGAGCAGGACGTTGACGGTGTGCTGGTGGGTGGCGCATCGCTTGATCCCACCGAATTCGCTAACATTGCACGTTTTAACGCGTAAGTAGCTCTGAGCGAGGACGCCGAACCGTGCCGTTTCTGCCCCCTTGGCAGCTGGCGCGGTTCGGCGTCCTCTCCGTGTTTCACTCAGACTTACCGCTAAGGGTGAACGCACCCTCCCGTGTAAAAGGTGCGTTTGGCGTAGTATGCGCGTATAGTTTTTGTGGATGCCAATAATAGGCTCCAAGATTTTTTGAAGTGAAAGGTTCTGCGTGGAAACTCTTAAGATTACTCTGATGGTCGTTATCGCAATTCTGAGCGTTATGACCATCCTGCTGGTTCTGCTGAACCGCGGTAAGGGTGGCGGTCTTTCTGATATGTTCGGTGGCGGTATGACTACCTCCCTTAACTCTTCGGGTATGGCGTCTAAGAACCTTATCCGCATGACGGTCGTCATTATTCTGCTGTGGGTTTTCGCTATTATCGGTTACGCTCTGGTACTTCGTTTTGAAACCACCGCGCTACTATAAAACCTGTTTTCTTTAAACATTTAGCCCCCGGCTCTCACAGGAGCCGGGGGCTAAATGTTTAAAGGTCTAAGACGAGATGGCGTCTTGGGTTGCTAGAACCAAAGTTTCGAGCATACCTCGAGCGCCTGCCGCCGGAGTTTCTTGCAGAATCTCTGCGGTAAGCTCAGTTTCAGCCAGCTGGCTAGCTTTCAGTAGACGGGCTGTCGCTTCGGCTTTATCAGACCCCGCAATCAAAAACCAGATACGCTCTGAGAAGTTGATGACTGGCAAGGTAAGGGTCACCCTGGTGGGCGGGGGCTTGGGGGAATCCTGAATCGCAAGAGTTACCTGCTGAGCTTCCAGAATCTCGGTGCGGCCCGGGAAAAGAGACGCGATATGCCCATCAGGGCCCATGCCCAATAGGGTGAGACTGAAACGGGGGGACGCCTCGCCGTGCGGAGCAAACCGAGCTAACTCGTGAGCGTAGGCTCCTGCAGCTGCTTCAGCGGTCTCGAATACATCGCTGGCACCTATAATATGCAGGTTTTCAGCAGGTAGATCGAGTGCTTCTAAAAGAGCATCCTTGGCCTGCTGCTCATTGCGATCTTCGTGTTCGGTGGTAACGAAACGCTCATCTGACCACCAGAAGTGCACCTTTGACCAGTCAACAGTGCTACGCAGAGGGTTCTCGGCAATGTTGGCTAGTACAGCAATCCCCATGGTGCCCCCGGTGACCGAAAGGTGGGCTAGGCCCTGTTCTGCCACGGCGGTTGAAAGGACGTTGATGATGCGGCTGCCACCGGCAAGAGCCAGTTGGCCTTTATCGGCATGGGGAACAAGAATGGGGTTAGGCATCAAAAACCTCCGTGTAATCAGCAGATTTTTCAGGTGTCAGTTGGTCATCGTGTTCAATGACCATTCTTTCGTTGTAGACACAGCTGCGTAGTACCTCACCATAGACCTCATCGGGGTCCAGGCGTCGCAGCTCCTCAGCTAGGCAGTCCGCGAGGGAGCGTACCGGCAAGGAAATCTGCTGGTCAGGAGAGCCAGGGGAAGAGATGGTGGCAATTTTCTTGCCCGGTCGGTGAATGGTCACCGTCCCATCTTCTCGCTCCAGCTCGACCCGGAAGAGTCCGCGGTCAGCAGCTGTAGTCTTCAGGTGAACGTCCGCATCGAGGCGGCTACCTAACCAGCCTCCCAGCAGCACCACTGACGGTGATTTAGCTGAACCCCAGACGGTCACCTTTTTAACTGGTGACGGCTGCAACTGATCGAAAACAGCGGCAATCTGGATGCGCCAGAGCGTCAGTCTAATCCATGCCAAGTCAGTATCGCCATCGGCATAACAACTTGAAAGCGCTTCAAGCGCGCTCTCAGGGTCATAGGACCGGGCAGAGTCGGTAATGCGACGCTGAGCAATACGGCCAATGGAATGTTCAGCGGGGTTCTGTGGGACTGAGTGGGGCCACCAGACCACGATGGGGGAGTCAGGTAGGAGCAAGCCCGAAATCAACGATTCGGTAGGTACAGATGCGCTCCCGTAACCTCTCAGAATAACAAGTTCAGCGGCACCGGCGTCGCCACCCAAGTAAAGGCGGGCATCGAGGCGGTCCTCATGATCTTCTCCGTAACCCACGTGCACAATGATACGGCTGGGGTGTTCGTAGGAAGCCTTGAGAGCGGCTTCAACTGCTAGTTTAGAATGGCCCTTATCGGCAAGGATAACCAGAGTGAGCACACGGCTCGTAGTGGTTGCTCCTTCCTCATTACGGAGGTCAGAGAGTTCCTTGGCGATTTGGCCAACTGTGGTGTCTTTAATGTTCTTGATCACGGGCGTCTCCAGGCGCGGTTGTCACGTTTGAGCATTTCGTGGGCTGAGGTGGGGCCCCAGGAACCTGGAGCGTAGCCTTCGGGCTTAATCTTGTGTTCTGCCCAGTATTCCTCGAAGGGGTCTAAAATCTTCCAGGACAGCTCTACTTCTTCGTGGCGGGGGAAGAGCGGCGGCTCGCCTAGTAGGACGTCCAAGATGAGGCGCTCGTAGGCTTCAGGGGACTCCTCGGTGAAGGAATGGCTGTAGCCAAAGTCCATATTGACATCGCGAATACCCATCTGAGTGCCGGGCACCTTGGATGAGAAGCGCAGGGTCATACCTTCATCGGGCTGAACCCTAATGACGATGGCGTTCTGCCCTGAATCATCAGAGGCACCGCCAAAGAGCAGGTTGGGTGACTTCTTGAAAACTACCGCGATTTCGGTCACGCGGCGCCCCAGGCGCTTACCGGCGCGTAGGTAGAAGGGCACACCGTTCCAACGGCGGGTTTTAATATTGAGCTTGAGAGCAGCAAAAGTTTCGGTACGGGAATCTGCGGGGATATCGTTCTCTTCGAAGAAGCTGTTAACTTCTTCGCCGCCCTGGTTACCCCCTTCATACTGACCGATGGCGAAGGCACTGGCTATATCATCTGGCACTTCGACTGCTTCAAGTACTTTAGCTTTCTCAGCGCGCAGGTGCTCAGCGTTGAAGCTAATGGGCTCTTCCATCGCGGTGAGAGCCAATAACTGGAGTAAGTGGTTCTGAATGATATCGCGTGCTGCGCCAACACCGTCGTAGTATCCGGCTCGGGTACCGATACCGATATCCTCGGCCATGGTGATTTGAACGTGGTCCACGTTGTTGGCATTCCAGACCGGTTCGAACATTTGATTAGCAAAGCGCATGGCAAGAATGTTCTGCACGGTTTCTTTGCCCAAGTAGTGATCGATTCGGAAGACTGAATCGGCGGGAAAGACACGCTCCACAATCGCATTCAGCTCACGGGCAGATTCCAAGTTATGGCCGAAGGGTTTCTCAATGACAACACGGCGCCAGCCTTCGTGCTGGTTGTGGTTGGCTAAATCGTGGTCGGCAAGTTTCTGCAGAACCTGGTCAAAATCCTTAGGGGGGATAGAGAGGTAGAAGGCATGGTTACCTCGGGTGCCTCGTGTTTCATCGAGCTCGCTCAGGGTCTCCTTGAGCTTCTCGAATGAATCATTGGAGTCAAAAGTTCCGGTAACAAAGCGGATCCCTGCGGAAAACTGGGTCCAGACGTCCTCACGGAAGGGGGTGCGGGCGTGAGCTTCGACGTGCGTCCGTACCTCTGCGCGGAAATCTTCATGGCTCCATTCGCGCCGCCCGAAGCCCACCAGACCAAAGCTGGGAGGTAGGAGCCCACGGTTAACCAGGTCATAGACAGCTGGTAGGAGCTTCTTGCGTGCCAAATCACCGGTGACGCCGAAGAAGACCAGAGAGCTGGGGCCTGCAATGCGGGTAAGCCTGCGATCACGTGGATCGCGTAGCGGGTTTGATTCGAAGGTTTGTGACACCGTCGTGAATCCTTTGGGTTGTTATTGATGAAGGCGGCGGCAGGGGGGACCTACCGCCGCCACAGGCCACCAGGGTATGTGACCATTTTGCCGTTAGTTCTTGAGAGCACCTTCAACGGTTGCCAGAAGCTCCCGCCAAGAAACCTCGAACTTTTCTACACCTTCAGCTTCTAGCTTCTCTACAACGTCGTTGTAAGAGACGCCTAGGGCTTCAAGCGCGTTGAGAATCTCATTGGATTCTTCGTAGGTGCCTTTGATGGCATCGCCGGTGATTTCTGCATGGTCGAAGGTCGCATTGAGGGTCGCTTCGGGCATAGTGTTGACGGTACCGGGGGCAGCGATTTCGGTGACGTAGAGGGTGTCAGGGTAAGCGGGGTTCTTGACGCCGGTTGATGCCCAGAGGGGACGCTGGCGGTTGGCGCCAGCAGCTTCAAGGCGGGCCCAGCGCTCAGATTCGAAAGCCTGCTCGTAGACCTCAAAGGCCAGTCGGGCGTTGGCTACGCCGGCTTTACCCTTGAGTGCCAGCGCTTCCTCGGTGCCGATGGCATCCAGACGGCTGTCAATTTCAGCGTCTACACGGGAGACGAAGAAGGAAGCTACGGAGTGAATCTTTGAAAGGTCCTTGCCCTTAGCCAGCGCTTCTTCAAGACCGAGCATGTAGGCGTTGATGACGGCGCGGTAGCGCTCCAGCGAGAAGATGAGGGTGACGTTGACGGAAATACCCTCAGCCAGAGCCTGAGCGATTGGCTTAAGGCCCTCAAGGGTGGCGGGAATCTTAATCATGACGTTTTCGCGGTCAACGATTGAGTAGAGCTCCTTAGCCTGAGCAAGGGTCTCTTCAGCATTGCGGGCTAGTAGAGGGCTGACCTCAATGGAAACGCGGCCGTCAAAGCCCTGGCTAGCGCTGTAGATTGGGGCGAAGACATCGCAGGCGTCTCGGACGTCGTCAATCATGGCAGCGAAACCTGCGTTTTCAGGGGTTTCACCGGCTGCTGCTAGCTGCTTCATCTGTTCAGCGTAAGCGGCACCGTTGGAGAGTGCGGAGGCAAAGATGCTGGGGTTGGTGGTGACGCCAACAACATTCTTGGTGTCAATGAGTTCCTGGAGGTTGCCACTGGTGAGGCGCTCACGCGAGAGGTCATCGAGCCAGATGGAAACGCCGGCGTCAGAAAGCTTCTGGGTAGGGGTTGTCATTCTTTCCCTTTCAATAGGGCCACCGAACACGGTGCTACGGTGGCAAAAGTTCTGGTGAAGACCGTGTCTGCTACCGGGCTTCCAGTAGCAGACACAGCTAGGTTTTAGCGGGTAGCTTCGATGGATTCCTGAGCAGCATGAGCTACAGCTTCAGCAGTAATGCCAAACTGCTGGTAAAGCTCTTCAGCCGATGCAGAAGCGCCGTAGTGTTCTAGTGAAACAGCGCGGCCGGCATCGCCCAGCAGATCGTTCCAGGTCATGCGTAGACCGGCTTCTACGGTAACGCGTGCTTTGATAGCTGAAGGGATCACGGATTCACGGTATTCAGCGCTTTCAGCGGCAAACCACTCGCGAGAGGGCATGGATACCACGCGAGCAGCGATACCCTGCTCAGCCAGCTTGGCGCGGCCATCCAATGCAATTTCTACCTCTGAGCCGGTGGCGATGATGATGACATCGGGAGTGCCTTCGGTGTCAGCCAGCACGTAACCGCCGCGGGCGGCGCCCTCGGCTGAAGCGAATTTCTCGCCGTCTGCATCGGGGTGCAGATCCTCACGCGCAATGGTGGTTAGGTTCTGGCGTGAGAGCACCAGGCCGGCGGGGTGATCCTTGATTTCCAGAATCTTGCGCCAGGCAACAGCGGTTTCGTTGGCGTCAGCAGGTCGCACGACGTCCAGGCCGGGGATAGCGCGCATAGCGGTGAGGTGCTCTACAGGCTGGTGGGTGGGGCCGTCTTCGCCCAGACCGATGGAGTCATGGGTCCAGACAAAGATGTTGGGCACCCCCATAAGCGCTGCCAGGCGGACGGCGGGGCGCTGGTAGTCGGTGAAGACAAAGAAGGTGCCTGAGAAGGGGCGGGTGGGCGATGAGAGCGCGATGCCGTTGGTAATGGCTGCTGCTGCATGCTCACGGATGCCGAAGTGCAGTACACGACCGTAGGGGTGAGCCGTCCAGGTCTTGGTGGTACGTGATTCGGGGTTGAAGGACTTCTCGGTATCGATGGTGGTGTTATTTGAACCGGCCAGGTCAGCTGAGCCGCCCCAGAGCTCGGGGAAAGTCGATGCAATCGCATTGATGACCTTACCGGAGGCAGCACGGGTAGCCAGGGAAGTGCCAGCTTCGAAGGTGGGGAAGGCATCTGCATAGTTTTCGGGGAGTTCACCAGCTTCAAGGCGGTCAAAGAGCTGGGCTGCGTCAGGGTTAGCAGCTCGCCAGGTCTTCAGTGAAGCTTCCCATTTTTTACGCTCTGCTGCCCCGCGGTCAATCAGAGCGCGGGTGTGTTCAAGAACTTCAGGTTCAACTACAAAGTGAGCTTCGGGATCGAAGCCCAGAATTTCCTTGGTGGCTGCAACTTCATCGGCACCCAGCTTGGAGCCGTGAATGCCACCGGTGTTTTGCTTGGTGGGGGCGGGGTAGCCAATGATGGTGCGCAGCTCAATGAAAGAGGGTTTATCGGTGACTTTGGTGGCGGCAACGATAGAGTCGTAGAGAGCCTCAAGGTCTTCCTTGTACTCACCGCTGACGGTCCAGTCCACCTTGGTGACATCCCAGCCGTAAGCTTCGTAGCGGGCTGCGACGTCCTCGGTGAAGGCAACATCGGTGTTGTCTTCAATCGAGATATGGTTACGGTCAAAGATGACAACCAGGTTGCCCAACTGCTGGTGCCCTGCGAGGGCAGAGGCTTCAGCGGTCACGCCCTCCTGAATGTCACCTTCAGAAGCAATGGCAAAGATGGTGTGGTCAAAGGGAGAAGTGCCAGCAGGTGCTTGGGGGTCAAACAGACCGCGCATACGACGCTGGGCGTAAGCAAAACCGACTGCGGACGCTAGGCCCTGGCCGAGAGGTCCAGTGGTGATTTCAACGCCCTTAGTGTGGCCGTACTCGGGGTGCCCTGCGGTCAAAGCGCGTGCGGTGCGAAGACTCTTGAGGTCCTCAAGCTCCAGGCCGAAACCGCCCAAGAAAAGCTGGTTGTAGAGCGTTAAAGACGTATGTCCAGGTGAGAGGATAAAGCGGTCACGGCCGGCCCAGCGATCATCGGTGGGATCGTGGCGCATGATTTTCTGGAAGAGCATGTAGGCCACAGGTGCTAGGCTCATAGCAGTGCCGGGGTGGCCCGAGCCAACCTTCTCGACGGCATCGGCTGCTAGTACGCGCGCAGTATCAACTGCCCGCTGATCTTTTTCGGTCCACTCAAGCTTCTGATTAAGGTTGGGCACGAGTAATCCTCTCTGCTCTGGCATCCTGCCAGAAATATGCGGATAGTTCTTTGGACACCGAGAACACAGGGAGGCAGAAGTTTGCCGAGGTGAAACCTGTGGAAAGTGACCCAGTTCTTAACAATAGTTCACCATGGCAAGCGGTGCTCGGTTTTGTCTGATAGCTGAGAGATATGGGTAACGAGAAGAATTGGTATTAGGTCTCAAAGGTAAGTCGTTATACGATATAAGTTGACCGAAAGTCCCCTTGTGCACCCAATTATTGCACTGGCAAAGGGTGAGCGTGATGACCGCCACACTTGTAATCTCACCGGTTGATACGGGAAATTCTTGCTCAGCATTTCAACCAGTCAGGCAACGCTTCACAACTCTTGTCACAGCATCATTTAGCGCCTGGGGTACCGCACACCATCTGTAAGGGAACCTGCATACGTGAAGGGCCATGGCATGAAGAGCGTGATTGATCGCCAAGAACATCGCGGGCTGTTGCCTGAATCGACGGGAGCTGCAGGCAAAATTTCCCTGCGACGTAAAATCAGGGCTTATATCCATCTGACGAAACCTCAAATTATTGAGCTTCTGCTGGTGACGACTGCGCCCACCATGATTTTTGCTGCCGGTGGGTTCCCCAACTTCTGGCTGGTGCTCAACACCATGATTGGTGGTTCGCTGGCAGCTGGCGCTTCGTGTGCCTTTAACTGCTACATCGACCGCGAAGCTGACCGCAAAATGAAGCGCACCGAGAAGCGCCCCTTGGTGACCGGTGAACTGACGGACCGCGAGGCCCTTGTCTTTTCGTGGATTCTATCGCTGGTCTCCATCGTTTACCTTTACTTCCTCGTCAACCCCCTAGCGGCGGGGCTGGGTGTCGTTGCAATCTTCCTTTATGTTGTCTTCTACTCGCTGTGGCTCAAAAAGCGTACCAAGCAGAACATTGTCTGGGGAGGCTTGGCTGGCTGTATGCCGGTCTTTATCGCCTGGGCTGCCGTCGAGAACACCATCTCCTGGGCTGCTGTTGTGCTCTTTATGGTGATTTTCCTATGGACCCCTCCTCACTACTGGCCGCTGTCGATGAAGTATGCAGAGGACTACCGTGCTGCAGGCATCCCCATGCTGGGTGCTACTGACTCTGCCAAGAGCGTCTCGGTGCAGGTAGTTCTCTACGGCTGGGCAATGGTGGCCTGCTCTCTGCTTCTCATCCCACTCGGTGGTGCTGGTTGGGTATACACTCTCACTGCTTGTGCAAGTGGCGCCTGGTTCCTTTATCACTGCCATAAGTTGCACCGCCTTGCTCTTGCCCAGAAGGCAACCAGCCGCACAGCTATGGTGGTTTTCCACGGCTCAATTACCTATCTCACCGTTCTGTTCATCGCTCTTGCGGTTGATCCCTTTGTCGGCTCAGCAGTGTTGGCACCCATCTTTTAGATCTTCATATGTAAAAAGCCCTCGGCTTCCTTTGATGGGAAACCGAGGGCTTTTTCTGTGCGGGTTTTGCAGCTTTAGCGCTGGATACGTTGCAGGGCAAGCTCTCGCTGCTTGGGGTTAGTGAGGGTGAGCTGCCGTTCGATCAGTGAGCCGGCAGCCAGGGTGAAGACACCTGAACCGAGCAGGTGCAGTTCCACCAGCCAAATAGGCAGACCGTTGAAGTACTGCGTATACCCGACGATTGCCTGGTAGGCCAAGACCACCAGGACGAAGAGCAGGGACCTCAACAAGATTTTAGGTAGAGCATATCGTTTAACGGTTACGAAAACAGCAAGGACGCTGGCGCAGTAGATCCACACCGTCATGCCGTGGGTGCGGGTGATCAGAACAGGGTCAAAAGCATGACGGTGGGTGTTGGCATCGCCCGCATGGGGGCCGGTGCCGGTGGTGACGGTGCCCATGAAGATGAGGATAAAGACCAGGATGACGCCCAGCCAGCCCAGAGCGCGCAGGAGCGAGGTACCTGCCGGCAGGTCAGCTGAGGTGAGCTCCTCTGCCCTGTAGGTGCCACTGAAGTAGCGGTAGACGCGGTTCACATAGATAGCTGCGATAGCGATCATGAGGGCAGAAAGCATGTAGTGCGCGGTAATCATCCAGGGGTTGAGTTTGAGCCAGACTGATATGCCACCTACAACTGCCTGTAGTGGGATGCCCCAGAGTAAGAGGAGAGTCAGGTTGTAGAGGTCAGAGTAACGGTTGTTATGAGCTCGTAGGCCTGTAAAGAGTGTGCGGATGAAGGCACTGGGCGCGATCCGTTGCGGAAAGACGATTCGGAGAATTGAGAGAAAGGCAAGGATGGTGACGGCCATCAGTACAAAGGTCAGCAGACGGTTGCCGAATTCAACCAAACCGTGCACGCCCATCTCGGGGGTGGTAGTCCATGACCCGTCAGAGGTACAACGCGGCCAGGCATCGCAGCCCAGCCCAGAGCCGGTGAGGCGCACAATACCACCGGAGACAATGAGGAAGATATTTGCAATGGCTACGGCCCAGGCCATTTTTTTGACCCAGGAGGTGTAACGATGGGGTACCAGTTTCTCGCCGATAGTAGGGCGGGTGTCGGGTTCTACCCCGGTGGTGTTAGTCATGAACGTGCGACCTTCACAGTTGTTAGGCGGACCATTTGAAGAAGCGAACGCACAGAGCGCTAAAGACTAGCGCGCTGAGCAGAAGGATGAGGTGGGGGATGAGAAAAAAATCTTGGTAAATGTAGTCCCCGCGGAGGGCGTTACCCAGAGCGGCTGATGGCAGTGCATCTACGAGTGGTGCAATGGCGGCAGGATATCGGTCGGTTGGCAGGAGGATGCCACCGAGCGCCGCCAGAAGAACCCATGCCATATTGACGATGGCCAGGGTGGCTTCAGCCCTTACCGTTCCGGCAATGAACAGCCCCAATGAGGTGAAGCAGGCTGCCCCTAACAAAAGCGTAGGTAAAGAGAGCAGGACTCCGGGCACTGTGGCTGTCCACCCCAGAAGCTGGCCCAGTGCTCCAATCACAAAATACTGAAGCGCCAGCATGGTCAACACCGCACAAACTTTGCCGAGAATCAGGCCGCTTTTGCCGAGGGGGGTGGTAGAGATGAACCGGAGGACGCCATAGCGCCGGTCAAAACCGGTGGCAATCCCCTGACCTGATAGGGCAGTTGAGAGGACGCACAAAGCGAGGACGCCGGGGACGGCTACGTCAATGCGGGAGATACCGTAACGCTCTGCCCAGGGGTCCAGGAAAGCAGTGTAATTGAGCGCCAAGAGGCCCATGATGGGGAAGGCGAGGTTGACCATGAGCTGCTCGCCGTTTTTGAGCATGGCGAGGGTCTCGTAGCGGCCTTGAGCCAGCACGCGGGCGACGGGTGAGGCGGCATTGTGAGTTCGGGTCTGTGTCATCGGATCTCGTTACCGGATAGTTCGAGGAAGATATCTTCAAGGGTGCGCGGTGCCAGCGTGAATTCAGTGGGGATTGCCCCGAGTTTCTGCCAGTAGTTGGTGAGAGCCACCAAATGGTGAGGCTTGATATCCCCGCTGATCTCGTAGCGGCCCGCTGCTTTTTCAAGCAGGACCAGGCCATCACTTTGGGCCTGGGGGAGGAAGTCTACCAACTGAAGACCTGTTCCACCGGTAAAGGTTAGGGTTTGTTGATTCTTCCCGCCGGCGGCAAGCACCTCTGCCATGCTCCCTGACAGAACCACCGTGCCTCGCTTAATCATAAAAACCCGGTCCGCAATTCTTTGGGCGTCATCGAGCAGGTGGGTGGTGAGTGCAATCGCAACCCCTGCGTCCCGAAGCTCACTGATGATGTCAAAAACGACGGAACGCGACTGAGGATCAAGCCCCGCGGTGGGCTCATCGAGAAAAAGAAGTTCTGGTTGACCGATGATGGCAGCAGCAAGTGCTACTCGCTGTTTCTGGCCGCCTGAAAGCCGGCGTACCGTAGTTCCGTTGAAGGTGTCAATGCCCAGTCTCTTTACGAGGGCATCGAGATCAAGAGGCTGGGCGTACATGCGAGCGATGTGGCGCAGTAAGGGTATGGGGCGCATGTGCTGAGGTAGGCCGCCGTCCTGCAGCATAATCCCAACGCGTGAGCGTAGTTCTGGCGACGCACCCCAAGGTGAGCTGCCGAGAAGTTCTACACTGCCACCATCGGGTTTGAGTAGACCCTGGGCGCAGGCTAGGGTGGTGGTTTTCCCAGCACCGTTGGCCCCCAGTAGAACAGTGACTTCGCCGCGGTTAATGGTGAGATTTACTCCGTCAACGGCTCTGTGCAAGCCATCTTCAGTAAGACGGTGCGGGTTTTTAGCGGCAAATTCTTTGGAGGGCTTGAACTCCTTCACCAGAGAATTAATCAGCAAGGCAGGGCCGGGCGCACTGGCGCGCGCAGAATTCTGATGAGATAGTACCGGGATAGTCACCAGACCATTCTAGTCTTTTCTGCTCGTCCATGCTGTCAGATGACGGAGGGAAGGGGTATAGGTTTTAAACCCTCTTTCTCCAGGATAATTATGAGTAATTCATAAAATGTGACTGGAAAGACCTTAGAAATAGGTTCGCCTAACTAGACCGCACAGGGGGAATTAGGACATACTTTACTTGTGTATTCCGCAGATAAAGCTCGCAAGCCGACAGTAACAGCAGCGCGCCCTGCAGAAACAGAGGAAAGAACACGAGACCGTGTTCTACAAGGAGTTCTCACCCACGGCCCTGTTTCTGCAGCCAACCTGGGTGAACTCCTGAACCTGACCCCGGCAGCGGTCAGGCGGCACCTCGACGCTCTTGAAAAAGACCGCCTCATTGAGGTCGCCACCCACCGGCAGCCAGGTGCAGGTGCCGGACGTCCAGCTCGACGCTACGTCATTGCCCCCAGAGGGCACTCAGAGCTGGGCAACGACTACCTTGATATAGCCCGCTCAGCTCTCACTATGTTGCAAGAGGCGGTAGGGGACGACGCTCTTCGGTCCTTCGCCACTGCGCGGGCAGCAGAAATGGAAGCCCGCTACCGCCCCATCGTTGAGGCGGCTGGCTCAGAGATTGCCGACCGGGCCAAGGCTCTAGCAGAAGCCATGACCCGCGACGGATTCGTGGCCAGCGCTAATGTGATGAGCCCTCCAACCTCTGCGGCTGCCCGCCTCCCTGAGCACCTACTGGCCAGTATTCAGCTTTGCCAAGGTCACTGCCCTGTGCGGGATCTAGCTCAGGACTTCACAGTCTTCTGCGATCAGGAAACACAGATTATCGCTGATCTGTTAGGGGTGGATGTACGCAGACTATCCACCATGGCTCAGGGCGCCCACGTCTGCACCACCCACATCCCCCTGGGCAGGGTGGAGCTACCAGAACCAAGCGTCCTACCAACACCAAAGACACAGGACCAGACGGGCACCTAAGCCAGCACCACAGACTTCCGCCCACTGGCCGGGTAAACCGGCCGGAGGACGATAGACACCTTTCACGCATACCTCGTGAAAGCAAACCCACCAAGAAAGGCCGTAATGACTAATCAGGTTGAGCAGAACGCCAACAACACCGTCATTTCCGAAATTCTGGAGGCAAACCCCGAGCTCGAAGGCATCGGTACCTACGAGTACGGCTGGTTTGACTCCGATGAGGCAGGCCAGTCCGCGAAGCGCGGCCTGGATGAGGACGTCGTGCGCGACATCTCTGCCAAGAAGAGCGAGCCCCAGTGGATGCTGGACCTTCGCCTCAAGGCGCTGAAGTTCTTCGACCGCAAGCCCATGCCCACCTGGGGTGCTGACCTATCGGGTATCGACTTCGATAACATCAAGTACTTCGTGCGTTCAACCGAGGGCCAGGCTAAGACATGGGATGACCTGCCCGAGGATATCCGCACTACCTACGAGAAGCTGGGTATTCCAGAAGCGGAACGCGAGCGCCTGGTCGCAGGTGTTGCTGCCCAGTACGAGTCTGAGGTTGTCTACCACCAGATCCGCGAAGACCTCGAAGCTCAGGGCGTGATCTTCCTAGACACCGACACCGCCCTTAAAGAGCACCCGGAGTTCTTCGAAGAGTACTTTGGCTCCGTGATACCCGCCGGCGATAACAAGTTTGCTGCGCTGAACACCGCTGTATGGTCAGGTGGATCGTTCGTTTACGTCCCGCCGGGCGTCCACGTTGATATTCCCTTGCAGGCTTACTTCCGCATTAATACCGAGAACATGGGCCAGTTTGAGCGTACCCTCATCATTGCTGATGAAGGCTCTTACGTTCACTACATTGAAGGCTGCACCGCCCCCATCTACTCATCGGACTCCCTGCACTCAGCAGTTGTTGAAATCGTAGTCAAGAAGAACGCCCGCGTTCGCTACACCACGATCCAGAACTGGTCCAACAACGTCTACAACCTGGTCACCAAGCGCACCATCGTGCACGAAGGTGGCACCATGGAATGGGTCGATGGGAACATCGGCTCTAAGGTTACCCAGAAGTACCCCGCTGTCTACATGGTCGGTGAGCACGCTAAGGGCGAGACCCTCTCCATCGCTTTCGCAGGTGAAGGTCAGCACCAGGACACCGGCTCAAAGATGGTTCACATTGCCCCGAACACCTCCTCGACCATTGTGTCTAAGTCGGTGGCACGTAACGGTGGACGCAGCGCCTACCGCGGTCTGGTCCAGGTGCGCGAAGGCGCCCACCACGCCAAGAGCTCAGTCGTTTGTGACGCCCTGTTGGTAGACACCATCTCGCGCTCAGATACCTACCCCTATGTAGATATCCGTGAAGACGATGTCACCATGGGCCACGAGGCAACCGTTTCACGCGTGTCAGAAGAGCAGCTCTTCTACCTTCAGCAGCGCGGTCTGCCTGAGGACGAGGCGATGGCTATGATTGTGCGCGGTTTTGTGGAGCCCATCGCGCGTGAACTGCCCATGGAATACGCACTTGAACTGAACCGCCTGATTGAACTCCAGATGGAAGGATCCGTAGGCTAAATGATGGCTAACGAAGAAAACCAGGGGCACAACAACCCCGCGATTCCCGGTATGGATGTTGAAGGCGAGAAGCTCGCTTCAGAGCTCACCGCTGATGACACCATCCGCGTCTCAAAGCACAACACCGACAAGGCTGAGATTGACGGCTCACGCGCTGAGCGCAAGACCTCATACAAGGTTGAAGATTTCGCGCCGCTGACCGGCCGTGAAGAAGATTGGCGCTTTACCCCGCTTAAGCGTCTTGCTGGTTTGCACACTGACGCTCTGACCGGAACCGCCCCCGTCATCGAGGTTGAAGCCCCCGCCGGTGTAACCGTGGAAACTGTTGGTCGTGAGGATTCACGTATCGGCTCAGCCGGTGTTCCCGAGGATCGTGTAGCAGCTAACGCGTGGAGCAACTTCTCAGAGGCTACCGTCATTACGGTACCTGCTGAAGCTGAGCTTGAAGGTCACATTGAGGTTGCTATCAAGGGCACCGAAATGGCACCAGCTGCCCAGCACATCCTGGTAGAAACCAAGCCTTTCTCGAAGGCTGTGGTCGTACTGCGCCACACCGGTTCAGCCGTGGTGTCCCAGAACGTTGAGTTCAAGGTAGGTGACTCATCATCGCTGACCGTTATCACCCTGCAGCAGTGGGAGGATGACGCCGTCCATGCGTCCGCTCAATACGCTGCTTTGGGCCGCGATGCCAAGTTCAAGCATGTGAACATCTCTATGGGCGGCAAGACCGTGCGCGTCACCCCTTCCACACGTTTCAGCGCGCCCGGTGCTGAAACTGAGATGTACGGCCTCTACTTCGTAGACGCCGGCCAGCACATTGAAAACCGTCTCTTTGTGGCGCACACCGTGCCCAACTGCAAGTCCCGCGTGACCTACAAGGGTGCTCTGCAGGGTCGAGGTGCCCACGCTGTATGGGTTGGCGATGTTCTGATTGGTAAGGAAGCTGAAGGCACCGACACCTACGAACTTAACCGCAACCTCATCCTTGAGGACGGCCCCCGTGCGGACTCCGTGCCCAACCTGGAAATCGAAACCGGCCTGATCGCTGGAGCCGGTCACGCTTCAACCACCGGGCAGCTTGATGAGGACCACCTGTGGTACCTGCAGGCACGCGGTATCCCAGCTGAAGAAGCTCGCCGCCTGGTGGTCCGCGGTTTCCTCAACGAAATCATCCAGCAGATTGGCATCGATTCGCTCGAAGAGCAGCTCATGGACGCTCTTGAAGCCGAACTCGCCATCAGCAACAACTAATCTTTTACCCTCTCTAGGAGAACCAACATGGCAACCCTTGAAATCAAGGACCTGCACGTATCCGTCATCCTCGATGATGAAAATACCAAGCCCATCCTCAAGGGCGTGAACCTTACCATCAACTCCGGTGAAATTCACGCCGTTATGGGCCCCAACGGCTCCGGCAAATCAACGCTTGCTGCGACCATCGCCGGTCACCCCAAATACCAGGTAGACTCCGGTGAAATCCTGCTGGACGGCGTAGACGTCACCGAAATGTCAGTGGACGAGCGTGCCCGCGCCGGCCTCTTCCTGGCCATGCAGTACCCCGTGGAAATCCCCGGCGTCACCATGTCTAACTTCCTGCGTTCAGCAAAGACCGCTGTAGCCGGCGAAGCCCCCGCACTGCGCACCTGGACCAAGGACGTTAAGGGCGCTATGGAAAACCTTTCCATTGATCCCGCCTTTATCGCGCGTAATGTTAACGAAGGTTTCTCTGGCGGCGAGAAGAAGCGCCACGAAATCCTGCAGCTTGAATTGCTCAAGCCCAAGTTCGGCATCCTCGATGAGACTGACTCCGGTCTGGACGTTGACGCACTCAAGGTTGTTTCTGAAGGCGTGAACCGCGCTCATCAGGCTAACGACATGGGTGTTATGCTGATTACCCACTACACCCGCATTCTGCGCTACATCAAGCCTGACTTCGTGCACGTTTTCGTTGACGGCAAGATGGTTGAGCAGGGTGGCCCCGAGCTCGCTGACCGCCTTGAAGAAGAAGGCTACGAGCGTTACATCGGTAAGAAGTAACCACACTGCTTTTAGGAAGGGAACGCTCATGAGCGAAACCCCAGCTGGTCGCCCCAGCCAAGAAGAAATCGAGGACGCCCTCAGTAACGTCATCGACCCCGAACTCGGTGTGAACATCGTTGATCTGGGCCTGCTCTACGGCATGCGCTGGAACGACGAGGGCGCACTGGTGCTCGATATGACCCTAACGACCGCCGCCTGCCCCCTGCAGGATGTCATCGAGGAACAGATTCAGCAGAATCTGGAAACCATGATTGATGAATGGCACGTCAACTGGGTGTGGATGCCCCCGTGGGGTCCCGAACGAATCACTGAGGACGGCCGTGATCAGATGCGCGCCCTCGGGTTCAACATCTAAACCCACAATTCTAAATTAGCTCGGAACTGATAGCATCAGTTCCGGGCTAATTTTTTGTTGAAAAATTAAATAACGATTATTTGAAGCCTATCCCTAAAATTAATGGAACTTTAAAAATTTGAACAGTTTTACAATTCTCAATTAAATTCTATTTCTGGTTGAGGTTTATGGGGGCTGTATGCGCAGAGTCTGCACTAGTTGTCATAAGGAATGGCGGTATTAGGAGTGTAGATTTCACCTACAATATAGGTGAATTTATTGGCCGCGAACGCACGCTAACTGAGCCAATAAAACACTATGACTAGGAATCTAACGAAAGATCAACATATCCCCCTTAAAGCAGGGATAGACCCTGATTGTTCACTTTTAAAGGTGCTCTGCTCTCTCAAGTAGCGCAGCTACCCCCACCATGGTATTCATCCCAGCAGGTTCTTAACTGGCGGGATTAACGGCTGAAGAACACGATGAATGGAACGTGCCTGAAGCGCGCCGTGACTTTGAAACCCCTCAGCGCCAAGTCACCATTGACCAGCAGTTTGCGATGTCCCAGACCCTAGTGACCGTGAACCGGTTCCAGGCCTGTGTGGATGATACCGGATACCAGGTGCGCGCTGGTGCCTGGAACTACCAGCCCTAGAACCTGCGTCTGGACTACCGCAGTGCTTACTACTCCTCATAAACTGTGGCCAATATGCTCGGCTTCCGCGTACTGGGTGAGCTGAACTAAAAATAAGCGAAGGTTGACCTTCAGCATTGAGGGTGACCCTTCTGGTGTCTAGCCTGCTTTGTTTGCGGACTAAAACCAGGAGGGTCGCTTTTCTTTACGGCGTGATTGCGAAGGGATCGTGTGAGGGATCTGTTGTTACGGTGAGCTCGGCTCGATTCAGTATTTCTTGTAATACCACTTGACCTTCGAAGTGACCGATGAGAGCCGCTGTCATATCGATACCGGCTGAAATCCCAGAGGATGTCCAGCGGCTACGGTCCTGCACCCATCTGGCTGAAGGTTGCCACGAAACATCAGGGCCAAAACCGGTAACCCAGTGGTAGGCCCGTTTGTTAGTGGTTGCCCTATACCCTGAGAGCAGGCCAGCCTGGGCAAGAAGAGCTGCGCCGGTGCAGACGGAAGCAACGGTGGCGCTGTTTTTGCCCAGTAGGTTTAGCCGTTCTATAAACTCTTGATTATTGACCAGGGCCCGGGTTCCTTTGCCGCCAGGCACGAAAAGCATGTCGGCCCTTCCTAAATCTGTCAAAGCACGAGAAGCTATGACCTCAATACCCTGAGAACTGCGTACTTTTCCAGGGGAGGGTGCATAGAACTCAAGGTGGTAATGAGGCACAAACTGCAACAGCTCCACCGGCCCAAAAACGTCCAGAAGCTCAAAGCCATCGAAGAGGATAACTGCTATTGCCTTTTTATCTGACATCGCAACGTCACTGCTAACCAGCATTGAAGCCACCGTTTGTATGCAGCAGTTGGCCGTTGACCCAGGATCCCTTTTCTGAGCAAAGGAAGCTCACGAGATGAGCGACGTCCTCGGTTGTGCCCAATCTTCCTGCTGGAGTCATCGTTGTTAGCTGCCCCTCGAGGTCACCGGTCATCCAGCCCGTATTGACAGGGCCAGGATTAAGCACATTGCACCTGAAACCCTGCCCACCAAGTTCAACGCCACTAGCAATCACCAAGCGGTCCAGCGCTCCCTTGGACGCGCCGTAGGGTAGATTATGGGCAGTATGGTCACTGGTCAGGGCGATAACAGACTTGATGCATTCGGGGTCGTGATTGGAGAGCTCGGCATATCTTTTGATGAGCAGCCACGGCGCCCTAGCATTAACTGCAAAATGCTCGTCCCAGGCCTCCAGACTGGTGGTCAGGACGCCACTATCAACCGATTCGCAGTGGGACATCACAAGGGCCCTTACATCCCCGTCAGAAAATGCTCTATCGACAAGTTCAGTAGCTGAGTGCGGATCGGCTAGATCAACTTCAACACAGTGAACCGAACGGCCCAGTTGCTCGCCTATAGTCTTCAGATCATCAAAGTCGGTGGGGGAGCGGTCAAGGCCCAACCGTTCATCGTAGGCTGACCAATAGCTGATGACTAGGTCATAGCCATCGTTCATCAGTTCTTGAGCGATTGCAAAACCGATACCCTTCTTTCTGCCAACTCCCGTGATCATCGCTAGTTTTTCTGACATCTTTTGCCTTTCTCTTGGCCTAGTCTCTCGAACGAGCTGAGAGATGGTTGGGCAAAAACAAACCCGCGAGTCTATGAGCTATTAGCGGCGCTTAGTCGCCGGTTTCTCCGTCGATATTTTCTCGCAGAAGGTCAGCGTGCCCCAGATGACGGCCCCATTCCTCGATGAGATGTAGAGCCACCCAGCGGTAGGAAAAGTGGTTGCCTTCCCCGGTGGCTCTCTTACTCACGTCATCCCAGTCAGTACCCTGTAGCAACTTGCGGGTCTTATTCGTGCTGAGTTTCAATTCTTCGATGATAGTTTCGATGGAAAGAGTGCTGTGCCAGTCAGCATCCGGATCAGCGTCCCAGTCGGTAGATGCCCAGGGCTCCATTTCCGGGTTGCCCAGCAGGATGTAGTCCCGCCAGTAGTCTTCAACGAACCAGAGGTGGGCGGCCATACCTTTCAGCGTCATGCTGCTGGGTGGCAACACGCGGCTGAGAGCATCCTCGGCCAACCAGCTTCCGTCAGATGCTTGAAGTTTGCGCAAGAAAACGTCCTGCTGGAAGGCGATGTAGCCCAGCACTACCTCTTTTTCGTTGCCCGCAAGCGGCGGATCAACTAAGGGTGTCTTCATGAGCCCAGCATAACAAGTCTGGACATAATAGAAGCGGCACCAGGTACGTTGTACCCAGTGCCGCTTCTAAGATTTCCGCGAAAGCTCTACTGTGCGAACTGGCTGTTGTAAAGCTCTTCATAGAACCCGCCGCGTTCTAACAGCTCAGCGTGAGAGCCGGACTCGACGATATCCCCGTCCCGCATCGCGAAGATAACATCAGCATCACGAATGGTAGAAAGACGGTGGGCAATCACAAAGGAAGTCTTGCCATGGGCCAGCTGACCGAGCGAGCGCTGAATCAGCAACTCGGTGCGAGTATCCACCGAGCTGGTGGCCTCGTCCAAAATCAGCAGGGGCTTATCAGCGATCATGGCGCGGGCAATGGTGACCAGCTGCTTCTGCCCGGCAGACAAGGCAGTTGAATCAGTGAGTACCGTGTCGTAGCCATCGTGTAACTGGCTGACCAGCTCGTCCAGACCCACGGACTTCATCACAGCATCCAAGCGCTCTGGGGAAACCTCACCGGTTCCATAGAGTACGTTTTCGCGCAAGGTGCCCTCAAACATCCAGGTATCCTGAAGCACCATAGCGAAGATGCCATCCACCTGCTCTCGGGTCATCGAAGAAACGGGTACCCCGTCGATGCGAATCTCGCCTGAGTCCACCTCATAGAAGCGCATCAAAAGATTCACCAGCGTTGTTTTACCGGCACCGGTTGGCCCCACAATGGCAACTTTCTGCCCTGGCTCCACGGAGGCGGTAAAACCGTGGATGATTTCCTTACCCGGCTCATAACTGAACTTCACATCCTCAAAGTCGACAGCGCCGCGGACATCCGGATCGAGAATAAGTGCCTTATCTGATTCGTCGGCTAATTCCTCAGCCTCCAAGAAGTCAAAGACGCGACCGCCAGCAGCAGCGGCAGACTGCAAACTGGTCGCCGACTGCGCCAGCTGGCCCAGGGGATTGGTGAACAGACGGACGTAGACAATGAAAGCAACAATCACACCGAAGGTAATGGTGTTATTAAGAACCAGCATTGCACCGACCACACAGACCACCACATAGCCCAAGTTGCCGATGAAGCTCATCAGAGGGAACATGAGGCCCGAGAAGAACATGGACTTCCACGCCACCCCGTAGAGCTCACCGTTGCGTGATGCGAACTCCTGGCGCACCCCGCGCTCGCCGTTATAGGCGCGGATGATGCTGTGCCCCGAGAGACTTTCTTCAATATGGCCGTTGAGGCGCCCCAATAACTGCTGTTGCGCCACAAAGTATTTCTGGCTCTTGCTGAGCACAAAGCCGGAGGCCGCGATACCCAGCAGAGAAGCCAGGATAGCAGCCAGTGCCATACGCCAGTCAGTCACAAACATCATGACCGTTGAGCCCACCAGAGTAACTACACCGGTAATGGTAGTGGCGAGTGAGTTGTTAAGAGTCTGCTGCAGGGTGTCAACATCGTTGGTCACGCGAGAGAGCGTGTCACCGGTTGATCCCTGATCCAGGTAGGAAAGGGGGAGCGCATCGATTTTGCGGTCTAAATCAGAGCGCATGTTCTGAGAGACCCACACGGTGGAGCGCGCCATAATGACGCCTTCTACCAAGCTGAGGAGCAACGAGCAGACCAAAAGAGCGATGGAAATCCACATGAGCCGGCTTACGGCTGCCATATCGATATCGCCCATGAAGCCCTGCTGGATTTCATCGGTGATGTCGGCAAGGAACTGGGGAGCGATGATATTGAGGATAACCCCAATGATCGCCGCGATAATCGCAAGAATCATGGCCGGCAAAACCGGACGCAGGTAGGCAAGGAGCTTGCCGATGGTTTGCTTGAAGGGAGCGTTAGAGACTGATGCAGCAGGGGCAACAGGCGGTCCACCGTGCCCACCGCGCATCATTCCCTTATCGCTGGTTAGCTGGCTATCGCGTAGCTGGCCCGCCGCGGACATGCCCCGAGCGGCAGTTTCTAAATCTTGCTCAGAAAAGGACTGAGTTGCTGGTATTTGCTGGGTCATGATGCGAGTTCCTCATCAGAGAGCTGGGAGCGGGCAATATCCTGATAGACCTCGTTAGTAGCCATAAGGGTCTCATGAGTTCCATTGCCTACAATCCGGCCCTTATCCAATACTAAGATTCGGTCAGCATCGCGCACGGTACCAATGCGCTGGGCTACCACCAGCACGGTAGCACCGGCTGCCGCTGTCTTGAGGGCTTGGCGGATATCTCGCTCGGTTTTGTAGTCCAGTGCTGAGAAAGAGTCATCAAAGATGAGGATTTCTCCGCCACGTGCCAGGGCTCGAGCCATGGAGATGCGCTGTTTCTGACCGCCCGAGAAGTTCTTACCGTTTTGGGCCACCACAGAGGCGTAACCATCTTCTTTGCCGCCCACAAATTCAGCAACCGATGCTGCGGTAGCTGCACTGACCACGTCCTGGGCGCTCATGGCACGCCCATTCTCGCCCAGCGCGATGTTGGAGGCGATAGAGCCAGAGAACAGTGTGTTTTTCTGGGGGACGTAGGCAATGCGGTTGCGCAGTTCTTCGAGATTCCACTCGCGCACGTCCACGCCGTCCACCAGAACTGCACCCTCACGAACATCGTAGAAGCGGGGAATGAGGTTCACCACTGAAGACTTGCCAGAACCTGTTGAACCAATGAGAGCGACGGTTTCGCCGGGGGAGGCCATGAAGCTGAGCTCGTGGAGAGCGTCCCCATCAGCACTTGGGTATCGGAAGCTCACGTTACGGAACTCCACCGTGCCAGCGGTGGCGCTGCCCGAGGTGACTGAACCACTCGTAATGGAGGGCTCGGTGCGCAGAACTTCCCTAATACGGCGCCAGGCAACGAGCGCCCTTGGCCCCATGATGAAGACGACGGTCATCATCATGAAACTGGTGACCACTAGCAGGGCATAGGTTGAGAAAACCACCATCTGACCAAAGAGGGTGATGCGCTGGTTAACGTCGGGAGTGTCATTGATGAGCACAGCGCCCAGCACATAGATGGAAAGAGAAAGGCCAGTCATAATCGCGGTCAGCATGGGCATGATGAAGGCCATGGTGGTGTTGACGAACAGAGTGGTGTTGCGCAGGTCCATGTTGACTGCTTCAAACCGCTTCCGGTGGAAGCTCTGGGTCAGGTAGGCACGGATGACGCGCAGACCCGTCAGGTGCTCGCGGGTGACCCGGTTGAGCCCATCGGTAATTTTCTGCATGCGCATCATGCGGGGGATAGCCAGTGCCATGGCGATGCCCAAGACTAGCAGAGTGAGGCCAACAGCCACGGCGGTGGGAATGGTCCAGGTGACCGATTCACTAGCGATTTTTGAGCTTGCCCAGACCGCCATAATCGGAGCTTTCACGCTCATTTGCAGACCCATGACGATGAACATCTGAACCTGGGTAACATCATTGGTGGAGCGGGTAATGAGGCTGTCAGTGCCAATGGAGTTGACCTCTGCCGAGGACATGTCAAAAGTCTTATCAAAAACACCGGCACGCATGCGGCGGGCTACGGTAGTTCCAAACAAGGCTGTGCAGAAACCCGTAATGATGGCCGCCACCATAGACCCCGCTGCGGCAGCCAGCATGAGCCAGCCGTGCTCCATGACATCAGCCAGTTGGCTGCCCGGGGTGGAGATGGTGACGGTAATGTGTTCCATATACTCAGGAACCCGCAGGTCAAGATAAACCTGGGCAACAATCATCAGCACAGCGAGTAGCGCGAGCGTCCACTCCCGCCGATGAATAAAATGATGAAATTTCATGGTGTCCGTTTCAACAGGTAGATACTGAGTGCTCTTGACCCGCCCTTGAATGCTGCGAGAGACAGCTAAGTATTTTTAAATCTCTTCTATTATTCCTGCAAAAGATGACCTTGGGCAGGAATCTTTCACTTCTGCACTGTTCTCTCTGCCACGTTGTGGCATTATGAGGGATAAGAGAAGCAAAAGGACGTCGGGGTGCAGCTCAACAATCTAAGCTGTACCTCGGCGCCCTTGGCTATGAGCTAGAAGGTTCTAGGCACCCGGGTTGTTCAAATCCTTGGCCTCAAAAGTATTGCACTGAGCCATATCACCCGAGTTATAACCTGCCATGTACCAGGCGGTGCGCTGAGCACTGGTGCCGTGGGTGTAGGTAGAGCTGTCGGTGTGGCCCTGACTGGTCATCTGGATGTGGTCATCGCCAATCACCTCGGTGGCGTTGATAATGGTTTCCAGTTCACTTTCAGTGAGAGGTTCCAGCTGAACGGGAGATTCGGTGTCGTTCTGCGCTTCACGGGCCCAAAGACCTGCGTAGCAATCTGCCTGGAGCTCAACACGTACTGCACCCGAGTCAGCACCCTTGGGGTCATACTGAGAGTACTTCAAATCGCCCAGCTGGTTTTGAATATGGTGACCGAACTCGTGGGCCAGCACGTACTGCTCGGCTGCCTGACCGCCGGTTGCGCCCAACTGGGTCTTCATGGTCTCAAAAAAGCTGGTATCCACATACGCAGTCTGATCTACGGGGCAGTAGAAGGGGCCAACAGCGCTAGACGCGCCACCGCAGCCGGTGTTAACTCCACCGCTAAAGAGCTGGAGTACCGGTGGTGCGTAGGCAGTCCCGGTAGCTGCAGGCAGAGCATCTTGCCAGAAGTAATCCAGAGAGTTAGCGGTACCCACCATGTTGCAGTCGGTGATGTTGTTAGCATCCTCACCGGTCTTGCATTCATTCTGGAGCTGGTCCTCAGAATCGGTGCTCACATTCGAATAATCAAAAGAGCTACCGCCGGTGACCCGGTTGAGCATGTTGAGACCATCCTGGCCGAAGAACACGCCTACGGCTAAGACAAGTAGCATGCCGCCCAAGCCGCCGCCCACCTTCATACCGGTGCTACCCCCGCCACCGCTGCGGCGTACCCGGTCAGTATTAAGCTGTGAATTTTCTTTGAAAGCCATCATAGGTACAGCATATTGAAGTCAGACCCTTACGCTCTGCTCGACACGAGCAAAAGTTTCCGCATCACCTAAGTAGTACGGTGCTAGCAGATGGTGGGGTGAAATAGTCCTAGTGACCGGGACGGTCCAGGCCTCTTGCAGCTAGAGCATCGCCGGTTTCATGGGAGTAAGCAACTGTTGCAATGACCAGGGGAGTGAAGAGCCTGAATGAACTGACCCGCACACCCCGTGCAATAACTGCCACCGTCAGTGCATTCCACAGGTCCATGATGACGGGGATGGATCGAACCATGAGTGCTAAGGCTAAGCCAACGGTCTCCGGGCTACCACCCACCCACCGCAAGGGGGTGCAGAGCCAGATAAAACCGTCAATGATGACCGGCATAGGGGTGCTCCAGAGCAAAATTTTGGAGGCAAAAATCATGGTCAACAGTGTCAGCAGAACGTCAGCGCCAGTTTCTACTTTGCCTGAAAAGAGATAGTAGGCCGTCAGGATTGCTAGAAGAAGCCAGAGTGAACGCACTGCCTGCCACCAGTGAGAGACCGGAATGCGAGCGCAAAACCCCAGCGCTATCACCAGGAGCAGGGCACCCAAACCAACACCCCAGTGCTGTGTTGCAGCAAGTAACAGAGCCAAAAGAAAGATAAAAGCGCCCTTATACTTCAGGGCTAGCCGGTGGAGGGGGCTATCTAGAGGGGTATAAGTGCCAAATAGATGATTGGTCAGTTTCATTCATCGACCTGGCCATCCGTATCTGAAACCTCTAACGCACGGGGCTGCCAAGGCTTAGGGAACCCGCCCGCACACCAGCCCTTGTAGGCATCAATGACCTGCCCTGCAGGCCCCTGCTCGAGCAAACGCCCCTCGTGAATTACCAAAGCCTCCTCACACTGGGCTGCTAGCTCCAGATCATGAGTCGAGATTACTAACTGCTGAGGCAGATCCTTCAGCAGGGCTGATAACCTTAATCTATTGCGCAAATCCAAGAGGGTTGTCGGTTCATCAAGTAGCAGGACGCGAGGCTCAACCGCCAACACCGAGGTTAGGGCGGCCAGCTGTTTTTCTCCACCTGACAGGCTGAACACCGAATCAGTAGCCCTATGTTCAAGACCCCGCGCTCGCAGGGCGTCCAGAGCAGCTGCCCGGCGGGTGTCTCTGTCTTTGATGTGCTGCAGGGAGAGTTCAACATCTTCGGCAGCGGTGGGCATAATCAGCTGCGCCTGCGGGTCTGAAAAGAGCAAACCTACGTGCTGGCGCACTGCCCGAATATTGGTGTAGACATCAACACCATGCACTGTCACCCCGCCAGAACTCAGCTCGCTCAACCCGTTGAATAGCCTCAAGAAGGTGGATTTGCCGGATCCGTTGAGACCCAATACCGCTGTGGTGGGGGAAGAAAGACTCACCGTTATATCGTGCAAGATGGTGCGCTGCTCAGTGCCTGTCTCAACGGTGACGGTGGCGTTACGGGTTGCTAAAACACCGTCCATAGAAAATTCTACGGACGGTGTTTTGGCCTCGCTACGGCGAAAGAACACGTGGGTTAACCTAACGTGAGAGAGCTGGGAAAGCGCGGTGTACTGCTAGAGCGACCACAATAGCAAGGGCGCATTTAATGAGATCGCCGGGAATGTAGAGGGTGGCCGCTAGCGCTGCTGCTTGGAGTGAGAGGTTTGCGTTAATCATCATGCCCGCGATACCGAAAATCTGGATGACCGCGAAACCTGCCAGGACTGCTCCTAGCTGGTGGATGAATTGAGACTTTTTGTTACCGTACAGGCGCAGAGCCAGATGGGAGAGGTAGCCTGCGATAAAGGCGCCGGGGACAAATCCCAGCAGATAGCCAAATGAGGGACTGGCAATGGTGCCAAAGCCTGCGCCGCCGCGCGCAAAGATAGGTAATCCTAGCAGGCCCGCTACGAGGTAGAGGATCACGGCGAAAGCTGCACGCTTACCGCCCAGGATGAGGGCGGTGGTGTAAATGGCTAGGGTTTGCAAGGTAATGGGAACCGCGGCAGGGCCTACTGACACGGCGGGCAGAAGGGCGCAGACCGCTATGAAGGCGGCAAAGACTGCGATTAGAGCCAGGTCGCGTCCGAGATTCGTGGTACTAGTGCGGTGGTGGGTTGTTGTCATGTGCACTACTATAAACCTTTTTTTGAACAGTGTTCAAAGCGTTGACAGGCGCTGGTGCTATCGGGCCTGAGGTCTGTAGCTGGTGGATGTGAGTAACCACGCCGGTGCTGGGCGCTGACGCACTAGCCTTGAACCCCTAGAATGGAAAGTTGGCGCACAGCCCGGTGCGCGCATTACACCTAACCAAAGGATGACCTTGCTCACCGTTACAAATCTAGAACTTCGTGCTGGCGCCCGCCTGCTGATGGAAGACGTCACCTTCCGTATCGATAAAGGTGACAAGGTGGGCCTGGTGGGGCGTAACGGTGCGGGTAAAACAACTATGACAAAGGTTCTGGCTGGTCTCACCCTGCCGGCTGACGGTTCGGTGACCCGCGGTGGCACTATCGGCTATCTGCCCCAGGACCCTAAAGTCGATGATATGACCCAGCTGGCCAGGGACCGCATTTTCTCTGCCCGCGGCCTTGACGGTGTAGCGCGGAAGATGCGTGAGACACAGGAAATGATGGCTAGTGAAGACCCGGCCGTTCATGCCAAGGGGATGCGCCGCTATGACCGCCTAGAAGCTGAATTCATCAGCGGTGGCGGCTATGCAGCTGAGTCAGAAGCTGCGACCATTACCGCCAATCTTGACCTTCCTGAGCGCGTGCTCAACCAGCCTCTCTCAACTCTATCTGGCGGCCAGCGTCGCCGTGTTGAGCTAGCCCGCATTCTCTTTGCCAATGCAGATACCATGTTGCTGGATGAACCGACCAACCATTTAGATGCTGATTCAGTGGTCTGGTTGCGAGACTTCCTCAAAAACTACTCGGGTGGCATTCTGGTCATTAGCCACGACGTTGAACTGATGGAACTGGTAGTGAACAAGGTCTTCTACCTGGATGCTAACCGCTGCGTCATTGATATTTACAACATGGGGTGGAAGACCTATCTACTACAGCGCGAGCAGGACGAAGCCCGGCGCAAGCGTGAGCGCGCCAACGCCCAGAAAAAGGCCTCAGCACTCATGGAGCAGGCTAATAAGATGCGCGCTAAGGCGACCAAGGCTGTTGCTGCCCAGCAGATGATTAAACGAGCAGAGAAGATGATGCGCGGCCTTGAGGATGAGCGTCAGGTGGATAAGGTTGCTGCTATCCGTTTCCCTGACCCCGCACCCTGCGGCAAAACCCCGCTGTCGGCTGAAGGGCTGTCTAAGTCCTACGGTTCACTAGAAATCTTTACCGATGTCGATCTGGCTATTGATCGCGGTTCGCGTGTGGTGGTGCTGGGTTTCAACGGCGCCGGTAAGACCACGTTATTGCGCATGCTCGCCAAAACCACCAAGCCCGATACCGGTGAGGTTGTTTACGGCCACGGAGCCAAGGTCGGCTACTTCGCTCAGGAACACGAGATTCTGGATGGCAACCGCACCGTCTATGAAAATATGAAGACTGCTGCTCCAGATCTTGATGACACCAAGGTTCGCACTGTTCTGGGTTCCTTCTTGTTCTCCGGAGATGACGTTGATAAGCCAGCTGGCGTGCTCTCCGGTGGAGAAAAGACCCGCTTGTCACTAGCAACCCTGGTGGCCTCATCCGCTAACGTTCTCTTGTTGGATGAGCCGACGAACAACCTTGACCCAGCCTCCCGCGAGGAAATTCTTAATGCACTGAAGAACTACCAGGGTGCCATTGTGATGGTGAGCCACGATGAAGGTGCTGTAGAAGCTCTGAACCCTGAACGCGTGCTGCTTTTGCCAGATGCGGTCGAGGACCTGTGGAGTAAAGAATATCAGGACCTCATCTCCCTGGCCTAAGCCGATACGTTACCTGCCCCATAGTAGTGAGGGCAGAGGCCCGCATGCCCTGTGTTTGCGGGTCTCTTTAAATCTAATCTTGGTCCGTACCAAAATTCTTGTATGTCCGTTTCTTACAGATGCTCTTTGTTTGCCCCGTCACGTTAGATAATAATTATTATTGCGTTCTGTGGGTTTTGCGGCTCCAAACAAAGGTCACAGTTTGATAACAAGAGAAAAGGGGTGGAACCCCTGAGGCACCCTGCGTAGAGTTGTAACCAGCAGATGAGCCAATGGTTCAGTTGCCAATCAAGAGGGTCGTGACAAACAGGTCGTCACGGTTTAAATAGGTCAACATCGTTGTTGGCCGCTACTTGAAAGGGATGATTCAATGCTGGAATCACACGACGTACGTTACCCCGAAATCGCTGAAGACGGTGTAGAGGTCGACGTTTTTTGGACCGAGGGCTAAAAACCCCTGCCTCTCATCTTCAACGATTTCTATAAAGGTGAACCCCGCATCTGTGCGGGGTTCACCTTCTTTTTAAGCTCTGATTCTTGACCTTGGGGCTAGATGCTCAGGAGGGCTCTCGCACCTTCCAAGGGATACGTGCTAAGAATTCCCAACTCTGCCAGGGTATAGGCTCCAATATATAGCGTCAGGATGCTGGTCAGAAGATTTTCTCGGCCGCTGCCTGCTTCGCCCAGCAGGGGTAGAGCCATATAGCCACTTTTTCGCCAGAGCATGCTAGCAACGGCAGGTTTTACCGTCAGTGGCCAAAAAGGGTTGATGCCCCGCACCGTGAGTGCGTCCCCTAGGATGTGCGCGGTGGCACCTGCCAGGATTGCCCAGGGCATGTAGGCTAGAGCATCCAGGTAGAGTGTAGCTACCGATAGGCTAATGGCACCCAGCCAGCCGCCCGGTGCTTTGAATACTCTCAGTGCCAGACCGCCTGCTAATCCAGTAAGGGCTAGGGCCAGTAATGGAATACCCTGATAGAGAAGCTGATTAGCGCCATAGGCTAGGTACCAGAAAACGGCCAGTCCAAGTAGAGAATGGGTGCCTTTACGGTGTCCACCTGATATGGATGAGACTAGCCGGGCTACCCACTGGCTAACGGGTGGAATGGAGTGGGCGATGGTGCCACTGTGGTGGTCAATATCAGGCAGCATGCCAGCGCCGGCTGCTACTAGAGTAGTGACAATGAGGGTGGGTGTGTCTTGAATGTGAATGAGCCCGCTTTCATTCAGTGCTAGCCAGGTGGCGGCAGCGCTAACGGAGTGGGAGTAACCCATCATGGCGATCTGGCCCTTCTGCGGCGGTTTGAAAGCACAACCTTAACACATTATCGAATATATGTTCTAAAACTGATGGTGAGCGGATTATCTACGTCCAAAAATCCCAAAGAAACCAGCCCTTTGTTCGCCCAGAGAGAGAGTAGTGGGAGTGGTATATAACAGTGCTCTGCCGCCCAGCACACCCAAGGGCGGCCTTTTCTATTAATTTCATATCGAAAGTCAACCGCTGAACCAACATACCCAAGAGTCAGAATCTTCGACCCCTGCTGAAACTTCAACCGAAATGCCCTACCAACTCGAGGACCTCCCACCCATGGGTGTCTCCGTTCTGTTGGCTTTACAGCACATCCTTGCAGCTTTTGCTGGCATTACTAGAGCAGGCTTAGGTTCAAAAGAACTTCGTGTAAAAGAGCCCCCGCACCTTCTGAGGTGCGGGGGCTCTTCTATGCTCTCAGCGCTGGGACTGACTGGCTAGAGTTAAGCGGCCTAGAGGTAGCCGTCGATGATAGCGTCCTCTGCCTCTTCATCGGTCATTTTGTTGCTCTTACGCGCCGGGCGCGGGCGAACGATAGATTTCATATGTGCTGGCATATCGTCCACAAACTCCATGCGCCTGCGCACTATTTCTTCGTCTTCATCACCAATGTACCGACCCTCAGCGTCGTAAAACTGCGCGTAATAGGCTTCAAGCTCGGCAACTACCTGGGCGTCCAGCTCATCGTTTCGCACCTTTTGACGGGCCGACCAGAAATAGGCGATGAAGAACATGACCGCAAAGCAGTACCACTGCACCGAGTACGAAAGATTGGGTCCGTAATCTTCCTCGGGCTTATCTTGGATGACAGGTGTCGGTACCTCCGGGTCTTCAGAGCCCATAATTCCGTAGTTGACGGTGTCCAGGTCAGTGCCAGTGATTTCAGCGATTTCTGGTAGATCGATAGAAGAGACCTGCCCGGTGATTCCGCTGACCCCATTATCGATTTCGCCTTCCACGAGACGCACGATGATGGTTACCTGCCCGGCTGGGGGCGCAGGAACGTCATAGGCGGTAGATGAGGCGTCCCCGAAGGCGGCCTCCATCCAACCGCGGTTCACCAGCACCGTCTTTCCCTGGTCAGTAACAAAGGGAACAAGCACTTCATAGCCGTTTAAACCGTTGTAGGGGCGATTGCGCACTAGTAGCTGGTGCTCGGGCAGGTAGGTGCCGTGAAGTTCAACCGGGTGCCAGCGCAAATCGGGGTGAGGCTGAGCAAAAAGATCGGGGTTCTCGGCGAAATTCAGTGGATCAGCATAGTAGTTGGTGCTGATGCGGGAGTTAGAGAAGTCCAGTTCGTGCTTACGGCTCATCTGCCAGTTAGCGAGGTAGAGGCAAAGGAGCGCAGCAAGAATGGTGAGCGCAAAAAGGCTCATCCATTTACCAGAGAGTAAAAATCCGTATTTTTTCACAAAACCTCACTTGCCAACCTAAGCTACAAACTCCATCAACTGTACCCTTTGCGCGAGGACCGTGCAGGCTGAGGAGGGTCGTCTGGGTTAGATTCTATGAATCAGCTGGCCCTAGAGGCTCGGTGGACTTCCAAAAACCGCGCGCATGCAGGAAGTCCCGCAGATAGCCAGTATGCTCTGGGCACGCCAGCCAGACCTTGCGCCGCTCAGGACTATGTATTTTGGGGTTGTTCCATAGAAGCCGGTAACCCGCCTCAGCGGTGCACCCTTTTCGGGAACACTTGAGGAAATCGCCGCTGTCGGTCACATGTGACTGCTGGGGTTGCCCTCCAGCAAGAGAACCTAGAAGATCCATAACTTTTACCGCTGACTTTCTTCTGTGCCTGTTACTGAGCTTGTTGGTTTGCGTCTGGATCTACAATTTGACCCTCAATGATGATCACATCATTTTCAGGCACAGAGCTCTGGTGGTTCACCGTATGAGCCTCTGGGTCATCTTCACTACCCGCGTTTGTATGACCGGCTTGCCCCTCGGTATATGCTGCTCGATCGGCCTGGGCAGCCTCGATAGCAAGACGCTGATCCTCCGGCAGAAAAGCGGAAAAACCGGAGCCCTGCTGCCGGGTGTCCCCATTGGCCACTACTACGGCCAGCCAAGGGATAATCGCAGCACCAGCAAGGAAGACCCACTGCCATATGCCTTCACCCACCCACACGGCGGCGATGATACAGATGATACGCAGAAACATTTTGAAGGCATAGCTCTTAGCGCGGGCATCGACACCCTCTGACTGAGGTGCCGAAGCATCGGTAATGGAATAAACCTCATCACGCCCACCGGTATAACTATAACCGGCAGCCGTTAAGTCATCAGCCGTCCAGTACTTCTGAGCCACAACCCCCACCCCTTGCACAGCCCTTTTTATCTAACAACACCAGTCTAGACCCACCTATCACCCCAACCCTAGCCAACCACCAATCTAAACAGAGCAGTGCAAATAACACGCGCCCCCTGACCCAATGACACGCACCCATGTCAGGCGGCGTAAGATAGACCCAGAAAACCCACCCCCACACGTGAAGGTGAACCCATGACAGAAAACCAGACCGTCCTCGTCACCGGCGGCAACCGCGGCATCGGCAAAGCTATTGCCACCGAATTCAAAAACGCCGGCTACAACGTAGCCATCACCTACCGCTCCGGCGACACCCCCAAAGACTTCTTCGCCGTCAAAGCTGACGTCACCGACGCAGCCTCCATCGACGCAGCCTTCAAAGAAGTAGAAACAGAATTCGGTCCCATCGGAATCGTCATCGCCAACGCCGGCATCACCAAAGACACCCTACTCATGCGCATGAGCGAAGACGACTTCACCAGCGTCATCGACACCAACCTCACCGGAGCCTTCCGCGTCGCCCAGCGCGCCACCAAGGGCATGCTCAAGAACAAGCGCGGCCGCATCATCTTCATCTCCTCCGTCTCAGGCCTCTACGGCAACCCCGGCCAGGTCAACTACTCAGCCTCAAAGGCGGGCCTCGTCGGCATGGCGCGCTCCATCACCCGCGAACTGGGCTCACGCAACATCACCGCCAACGTCATTGCACCCGGCTTCATCAAAACCGACATGACCGACGCCCTCACAGATGAGCTCAAGAAGCAGTACACCGACGTCATCCCCGCCCGCCGCTTCGCCGAACCCAAAGAAATCGCAGACGTCGCCCTCTTCCTCGCCAGCGAAGGCGCGGGCTACATTAGCGGCGCCGTGATTCCCGTCGACGGTGGCCTAGGTATGGGCCACTAAAACGACGGGAATCAATTCCAGTCGCTTCTAAGTGCTCGCTCGCTCGCACCTGCTCCTTCCATCCCGTCGACGGCGGCCTAGGTATGGGCCACTAACCACCCAGCACCCAACCCACCAGCAAGGACCAACCATGACACTGACCAACAAAACCATCATCATCACCGGCTCTTCACGCGGAGTCGGCGCCGATACAGCTGCACTGCTTGCCGGTGAAGGCGCTAACGTGGTCGTTAACTACCGATCCAAAGCGCCCCGCGCCAACAAGGTTGTAGCAGGCATTGAAGAAGCCGGCGGTAAGGCCGTTGCAGTAGGCGCTGATGTCACCCAGGCAGAGGACGCCCAAACCCTCGTTGATGCCGCTATCGAAAACTTCGGCAGCCTCGACTACCTGATTCTCAACGCTTCCGGAGGCATGGAGTCCGGCATGCCCGAAGACTATGCCATGACCCTCAACCGCGACTCCCAATTGCGCCTAGCCCGCCTAGCCGCAAACAAGATGAACCCCGGCGGGCGCATCGTCTTCGTCACCAGCCACCAGGCACACTTCATCCGCGAAGTACCCACCATGGCCGAATACACCCCCGTCGCAGAGTCCAAGCGTGCCGGCGAAGACGCCCTACTAGCAGAGGTCCCTGCGCTCGCAGAGAAAGACATCTCCCTGGTGGTAGTGTCCGCTGACATGATTGAAGGCACTGTCACCGCTGCTCTGCTCAACCGCCTGCACCCCGGTGCTATTGAGGCACGCCGCGAAGAAGCCGGCAAGCTCTACACCGTTGCCGAGTTCGCAGCCGAGGTAGCCAAGATGGTTACCGCTGATGTAGAAACCGGCCACGTCGAACTCGTAGGCGGCGCTGGCGGCTTCACCAAGTAGCCCCACCCAACCATCGAGCTGAATACAAAAGGACGCCGCACCTTACGGGGCGGCGTCCTCTGGTTAATGTACCAATAAGGAATCTAACTAGATCCCCGCAAAGTGGCGGACAGCATCCAAACGCATCAGGTTAATCTGAGCATCAGCAACCTCAGCGAGAGCCGGCTTCGCATTAAAAGCAATACCCAGTTCCGCTTCGTTCAGCATCAAAATGTCATTCGCACCATCACCCACAGCGATAACCTGCTGCTTCTTCACATCGAACTCCTTAGCCCACTCCTTCAAAGAATCACGCTTAATCTCAGCAGTCACGACCTCCCCGGTAACCCTGCCCGTCAGACGCCCCTCTGCGACCTCCAGAAGGTTAGCACGAGCCTTAGACAGATTCAGCTTGCCAGCGATGGGCGAGAGCACCTGCACAAAACCACCCGAAACCACACACACCTCGTGCCCAGCCTTCAAAAAGACCTCAACAAGCTTTCGCGCACCAGCTGAAAACAACACCGAAGAAGCAACACCGGTCAACGCAGACTCATCCAAGCCCTCAAGGGTAGCAACGCGCTCGCGGAGGGAGGTTTCAAAATCCAGTTCACCAGCCATCGCACGTGCTGTCACATCAGCCACCTGCTCACCAGAGCCAGCCAGCAGGGCAAGCTCATCAATGACCTCAGCCTGTATGAGGGTTGAATCGACATCCATGATGAGCAACTTTTTCTCATCCTCAGCCAGATGATCGGGAACGATGTTGACATCAAATCCCAAAGTATCTGCAGGGTTCAGTAGCCCCACCGAGCCGCGGGCGTCCTCCAACGTGCCCTGAGAGTACTCAGCAGCGGCGGAATACACGCGGTAAGAGGGACCATGAACCTCACCCTCCACGAAGGATTCTGGAACCTCCATCAGCAGACCAGCTGAAATCTCCAAACCGGGAACAGCGCTAAGAGTCTCAAAAATCTGCTCCTCACTAGCCAGCACGGGAGCATCAGCACGGGAAATTGCAACGATATTAAAAGAAGTAGACATACCCCCATATTACTGTACAGCACCCCACCACCCAGCACACTGACCAATTCCACCACGCTAAAAAACCATCAGCTACACTAACTACCCACCCCAGAACAAAAAAGACTAAAATAGCCAACATGGCATCAGTACTAAAACTCAACCGGGTCACCGTCAGCAGAGGGAACAAAAATATTCTCGACACCGTTAACTGGACCGTCCAAGACGGTCAACGTTGGGTGGTACTAGGCCCCAACGGTGCAGGAAAAACTACCCTGCTCTCCATCGCAGCCGCCCGCCTGCACCCGACCGCTGGCGAGGTCGATATCTTGGATGAAATTCTCGGAGCCGTCGACGTCTTCGAACTACGCCCCCGTATCGGCATCTCATCGGCCCCCGTCGCCGCTCAAATTCCTATCAAAGAAACCGTGCTCAACGTGGTTATCACCGCAGCCTACGGTGTTGCGGGGCGCTGGAACGAACAATACGATTCCTTCGACGATCACCAGGCTAGGGCTCTCCTTGACGATTGGGGTATTGGCCACCTGGCTGATCGTACTTTCGGCTCCCTCTCAGAAGGCGAAAAGAAACGAGCCCTGATCGCCCGAGCCCTCATGACCGACCCCGAAATGCTCATCCTCGATGAACCTGGTGCGGGTATGGATATCGCAGGACGCGAAGACCTAGTTGGCCGCCTGACCAACCTTGCCGTGGATCCAGCGGCTCCCGCCACGATCCTAGTCACCCACCACCTCGAAGAAATCCCCGCTGGCTTTACTCACGCTCTTCTTCTACGCGACGGCAAAGTAGTGGCAGAAGGCCCTATCGAAGAGACCATCACTACTGAAAATGTCTCCGCCACCTATGGGCTAGACCTCGACCTCACCACCCACAGTAACGGAAGATTCAGCGCCTTCGCCCGCTAATTTCACCCCACTACTCCAGTAGCCCCGGTACCAATCACCGGGGCCTACTCATACCCAGTGCCGAAAGCCTTCATGAAACCCAAACAGCTCAGCGCCCAAGACCTGGCAGACCGTAGCGCCCGCGTCCAAGCCCTTCCCAATACTCAGCCCCTCACCAGTGCGCCGCAGCACCACAGCCGATATTTTAACGACCTTACGGACGTTAAACTCCGTGCCCAGCAGGAACCCCAGTGGGGCATCTACATCGCAGAATCCTCAAAAGTCATCCGCCGTTCGCTGGCAGCAGGTCACCAACCAATCGCCTTTATCATGAGCGAAAAATGGGCGGACGACCTGCACGACGTTCTCGCTCACTACCCCGATACCCCGGCTTATATCGGCACTGACCAAGAACTTGAAAACACCACTGGATACGCCCTGCACCGCGGAGCGCTGGCCGCGATGGCACGCCCAGAACCTGCAGACCTTCAAGAGCTCGTCAAGGATGCCCGCCGCATCGCCATTCTTGAAGATATCGTTGACCACACCAATGTCGGTGCCATTATCAGGTCAGCAGCTGCTCTTAACGTAGACCTCATTCTGGTTACGCCCAGGTGCGCTGACCCTCTATACCGCCGTTCCATCCGTGTGTCCATGGGAACGGTCTTTCAGGTCCCCTGGGCGCGCCTTGAGAACTGGCCAGCTGATCTGGATATCCTTCACCGCGCCGGCTTTACCACGGCTGCCCTAGCCTTAGAAGCTGACTCTTTAACGCTCTCGGAACTTTCGGCTAGAAAAGACGAGAAACTGGCCCTGATTCTAGGCACTGAAGGGCATGGGCTTTCACCAACAACACTTGCAGCTACCCAATACACTGTCATGATTCCCATGAGCCACGGCGTCGACTCCCTGAACGTTGCTGCAGCTAGTGCTGTAGCTTTCTGGGAAACCCGCCCAACTGCGTCCTGAGGCTGACCCAGTTAGAAAGTGACCAAGCACCGTCTCACGACCGCTTACAGGCTCTCACAGCCGTGGTAGAGTTGACCCTCGGTTGTTAAACCGCAACCACCGGTAGGCACCAGCCCCGGTAGCTACAAAAAATGCACTGGCAAAATCCAGGGCAGGAAAAGGTAAGAAATGCAGAAGGATATCCACCCGGATTACAACTACGTTCTGTTCCGCGACCTCGCATCAGGCGAAAGCTTCCTCACCAAGTCAACCATGACTTCACAGAAGACCGAGAAGTGGGAAGACGGCAACGAATACCCCCTCGTTGAAGTTGAAATCTCATCAGCTTCACACCCCTTCTACACCGGTAAGCAGCGCATCATGGACGCCGCCGGCCGCGTTGAGCGCTTCAATGCTCGCTTCGCTAACTTCGGCAAGAAGGCATAAGTTTTCTTCAGCAGTTCAGGCTGAACATCACACCCCGCAACGCGATTTCTTATCGCTGGCGGGGTGTTTTTGTATCTAAAAACAGTAGAATTAGGTTCAATTCACAGCGCATCAGCTCTGCTACAGGTGCGCGTATTTCGCTTGCATATCCCAGGAGGTGCCGTGTCTGTTGGTGCGGTCGAGGTAAAACCAAAGAAAAAACGCAATAAAATTCTGCTCGTTCTGCTTATTTTACTTCTTGCGCTACTGCTAGCAGTAGGCGTTTACATTTTTACAGTGGTTAGGGCCATCAATGGTACCGAGAAGTTTGAGGGTGAAGCTCTCTCACCTTCAATTGCAACCAACGGAGAAACCATTCCGGGTACTTCTTTAGAGGGTGTTGATCTTGAAGAATTCCGATCAGCCCTATCAATTAGCGACGATGCTGCCCTGCGTGATCTCGTCAAGAGCGGAGCTAACGCGGAAATTACTAATGCTGACGGCTCAGATTTGGCAGATACCAATGCCAGCGAAGGAGATGCCAACGGTAACGGTATTCCAGACGCACTTGAAGGTGGCGTAGCAACCAGCCAACCCGTAGAGACCGGCTCTACTGATATTCTGCTCCTCGGATCTGATCAGCGTTCCGGTGCTGAAGCTGCACAGGTCTCAGGTGCACGCGCAGATACCATCATGGTTTTGCACATTCCTGAGGATGGCTCTGCTGCCTACCTCATCTCCATCATGCGAGACACCTGGGTCAACATCCCCGGCTACGGTTCAGCAAAGGTTAATGCTGGCCTCAACTACGGTGGGGTTTCCCTGCAGGTAGCTACTCTTGAGCAGCTACTAGGAATCAAGATGGACCACGTAGCTGAGATTGATTTCCAAGGATTTAAAGCCTTGGTAGATACTCTCGGTGGTGTGACCGTCGATGTTCCGCTAGCTTTTACCGCATCAACACCAGGTTACAGTTTTACCCAGGGCCCCAATAAGATGACCGGTGGAGAGGCTCTGGTCTTTGTTCGCGAACGCTATAACTTCTCGGACGGTGACTACCAGCGAGTGCGTAACCAGCGTGCCTTCCTGCGCGGAGTCTATAACCAGATGCGCTCCGAGGGTGCGCTGTCCTCGGCTTCCAAGCTTTTACCGGTCATTGAATCCATTTCTCCCTACATGACAGTGGATTCAGGTTTATCTGCCGGTCAGATTGTGGACATTGCTCAACCTGTTCTCAGCAACGGCAATACCCAGTTAGTTTCTATGACCCTGCCTAATTCTGGCTCTGGTTGGTCTGCTGATGGTCAGTCAATCGTGGTACTCGATGGTCAAGCTACCGGCGCTTTATCGAACGCACTGCGCACCAACACTATGGGTAGCTACATCTCAAGCTACGGTGCTGACTAAGCCCGCGAGCCTCTAGCGATTCAACAGTAAAGCTGCTAAAAAGCTGTGGCGGTCCTCCCTCAAGGGAGGACCGCCACAGCTTTATTGGTTGGGATGAGAGTGATGTTTAGGCCAATCTAATGGTCCATCTAGTGTTCAAGGGGGTCTTCAGACACTGCCTCTTCATCATAGGAGTTCTCCCTACCGAAGAAGAGAGCAAGGAAAGCAACTGAGGCGCCCAAAACTACTCCGAGGATCCCGAGCATTGGTTTGTAGAAAATGAGGACCAGACCAATTACCAACACAATGCCGCCTATAACGCCTAAGAGCACAGCAATGCGCTGTAAACCTAGCGGGGCACCTGGAGTAGTGGAATCCTGGTCCGGGGAATCCTGAACATTACCGGTTTCAGAGGCAGGCCGTGAGCCAATGAAGCCTCTCTTCTTCTTAGTTGTGCTGGCTCTGTGAAGTTCACCGTCGGTTGCCACGTAGGCATCTGGAACATCATAGTTATCCGCCAAAGGCAGGAGCTCTGGGACGTTGTTGGGCAGGTGCTCAAACCACTCGTCACTGATTTCACTGGGGCGCACAGCCTGAACAGTCAGCGAAAGTTCAAAGGCATTACCGCGAATCGTACCCCACGCGCTGGTTAGCCTATCGTGATCATAGGCATAACGAATGACAGGGGCGAGTTGCTCAGAGATTTGGGTTGAAAGGCGTCCTACCATTTTGCGGTCATGGAAAACTTCAACGCACTCTGTTAGCCGACCATCGCTGTGTTTGATGGGATTGTTCTCTAGGGATAGGATCACACGGCCCTCACCTGAGCCAGGCAGAATGCCGTGCAGGTATTCTGAGTGGTTTTTCTCGTCCAGTACTTTGATGGAGGAGCCCTGGGGCAAAAGAGCTGCCTGAGTTGGTGCTTGATTAAGGGGGAAGAGGGAACCTGGTGCGCTTAGAGATAGGGTGCCGGTACTTTCAATAAAGCTATCTCCATTCAGCCTGCGTAGCACAGCGGTCAGTTGCAGGTGAGCTACAGCTTCATAACCCGATGCCACCACGCGGGTGATGGGGGCCCAGTAGCTGTCAGCGTCTTTTTCAGAGAAGCGGCCGACTTTGAGGTCATCTACATATACAGCGATGGTGTGGGGCTGATAGGGGTTATCCGGTTCGGGCAACAGACGGGCTTCACCGTTCCAAACACGTTCACGATCAATTTGGAGTTCTTCAAATACCTGAAGAATTTCGGCATCATAGAAATCATCAGTAATGATGTGCACGGTGCCGCGATCGCCTAGTACGTAGTCGGTCAAAGTCCGCTCCTTAGCTGCAAGTTTTTACTGTATCTAGCTTCTCACGGTTTGCCGGTTTTGGCGGGTAAGTGCCCCACCAAAACCGGCGTCAATAGCAGTTTCTCACGGTTTTCTGAGGGTGCTAGTAACCAAAGTCTCGCACTCATTTTAGCGCGAGGTGGCCTGGGCTTTCAGAATACGAACGGCGTCATCATGAAGTTCAAGGATGACGCGTATCAGGGCTGTTGGCGCTGCTGGGTTCTTTGCCAGCCATTCTTCGGTGGCTGCAATCAGCGGGTTCTCGTTGACCATCCCTTCGGCGATATCTGCGTTAGGGTAGAGCCCCTGAATAACTCGCGTAGCCATGCCAATTGAACGCTGTTCCCACGTGGGCAGCAACAGCTCGAAGTAACGGTCTCGGTGAATCATACGGAGGTTTTCTGGGCCCTGCTGGTAGCCGCTGGCGGTTGCTGAGAGAAGTTCATTGGACAGCCCCTCGTCACCTGTAACAGCTTCAAAAGCTGCCTCTTTTGCTTCGGCTCTCGGAGCGGCCGCCACAGCATAAGCAAAACCTCGTTCCGAGGTAGCAGATGAATTGTGGTCACGCGCCTGATGGAGAGTCTCAGGAGTTAGTGCATCCTGCGTTGCCAAGGCTCCCAGAGCATTCCAGCCAAGGGTTTGGTTGCAGCTGACACCCGGTGCTGCGCTTATATCACCGGGCACGCTTTGGCAGGCGCCTCGTGCTACATCAGTGATAAGCTCCAACCCCAGTGGGGAGTGGGCAGAGATAGCAAGTAATGCACGCAGAGTAATGAGCTGGGTGTCACTGCCGGGTGTCGCTGCTTCAAGGGCGTTTTCCAACGCAGAATAGAGAGAATCCCAGAGCTCCGCACGCTGGGCTGCCGGTGTGTAAAGCGAGATGGCCCCCTGTGCTTGATTCAATAAATTAGAGAGCAGGGTTGCTGAGCTCTCCTGGGAGGCGGCATGCGCCACCGCATTCACAAAGAGACGAGCGGGTAGCTTGGCATCGCGCACCTGATTCCACAGGCTAACCCATATTAAGCCGCGTGAAAGGGCATCATCGATGGTTGAAACGTGAGTCAGTGCTAGAGCGCGGCCTTCTTCATCAGCCAGACTGATTTTGGCGTAGGTCAGATCCTCAGCATTGAGCAGAAGCAGATCAGCGGTTTCGACCAGAGACTTCTCTTCATTGGTTAGATCAAGGATGACATTATTGGTATTTGCTGGAATCTCAACGCTGATGAGCCCGGTCTGCTGTAGCTTATCTTCCTCGAGGCTATAAGTCGCAAGCTTAAGCTGGTGAGGTCGTCCGAGTTCTGGCGGGACGCCGGGGGGCAGTGTTTGGGTCAGACGCAGCTCGGAGAGCTTACCGGCATCGTCGAAAACGCGGCGGGTTGAAAGCTCCGAAAGCCCGCTGGTCTGAAGCCAGGCGCTGGCCCAGGAGAGTACGTCCCTGTCTGAGACCTCATTCAGTACACCCAGAAAATCCTCTAGCGTGGTGTTACCCCACGCGAAGCGTTTGAAGTAAATCCGAGCGGCTTCAATAAAGCGGTCAAAGCCCACGTAAGCAACCAACTGTTTGAGAGCCGAGGCACCCTTAGCATAGGTAATTCCGTCAAAGTTTTGGCGGGCCGCTTCAAGGTGGGGTATCTCAGCCACGATGGGGTGCGTGGTGGGTAGTTGGTCCTGCCGGTAGGCCCAAGCTTTACGTGAATTGGCGAAGGTGACCCAGGCGTCCTCGAACCCGTTGGCTTCACGGGCACCCAGGTGGCCCATGAAATCGGCAAAGGATTCTTTGAGCCACAAATCGTTCCACCATTTCATGGTAATTAAATCACCAAACCACATGTGGCTCATTTCGTGGCAAATAACGTTGGCACGGGACTCATACTGAGATGCTGTGGCACCAGAAACGTAGATATAAGCCTCGGTAAAGGTCACCAGTCCGGGGTTCTCCATGGCCCCCAAATTGTATTCGGGAACAAAAGCCTGTTCGTACTTGGGGTAGGGGTAGGGGTAGTCAAAGAGGTCTTGAAAGTAGTCGAGGCCCTGCTTGGTAACGGTGAAGATGTTCCCATAATCAAAGTGTTCTTTGAGAGATTGGCGGCAGTAAGCAACCAGTGGGATTGTCCCTGAATTGACCTTGGCTTGAGGGGTGTATGTATCAAACGCAGTGAAGTACTCACCCGCCAGGATGGTGGTGATGTAGGTAGAAATCTTGGCAGTTGGTTTAAACACCCGCTTAGTGATGCTGGAATCTGAGGGGTCCTCAATTTCACGGTCCAGTTCAGCGTTGGAACTCACCACCCACTTTTTGGGGGCGGTGACACGGAAGTTGAAGATAGCTTTGAGGTCAGGCTGCTCAAAAACAGGAAAGACACGTCTACAATCAGCTGGTTCGTACTGGGTGTAGAGGTAGATTTTGCCGTCTGCGGGGTCAACGTACCGATGTAGACCTTCGCCCGAACGGCTGAAGTAGGAGCGCCCTTTGATGGTCAGCTGGTTTTCTGCCTGTAGGTTGGGCAGGGTAATTCGTGACCCTTCGACGACATCCTCTGTATTCAGCATTACGCCATTGAGTTTAACTGAATCCAGGGACTGGTGAATGTAGTCAATGAAGGTTGATTCACCGGCCACTGCGGTGAATTTGACGGTGGTTGCAGTGGGGTAGGTGGCAAAGTCGCTCGTTGCATTGGTGAGATCAACGTGCACATCGTAGGTATCAACGCTAATAATGCTGGCGCGCTGGCTGGCTTCTTCTTGGGTCAGATTCTCGTTATTCACATCACTTATCGTAGTTGCAGACAGCTGAAAACTCCTGCACCACTCAACAGAGTTGCGTAAAGGAGCAGGGAAGTAGCCGGAAGGTAAAGGAATGAAAGCTGGGTGTGACGCATCTTAAGGTAAATGCGGTGGTTTTGATTTGCGGGCGGCGGTCAGGTGGGGGTAAGTTATTACTTGTTGCCAAACGAGTGGGCTGCAAAGCTTGCTGGTGAGACACCTTGCGCGGGTGGCGGAATAGGCAGACGCGCTAGCTTGAGGTGCTAGTCCTCGTATTAGAGGGTGGGGGTTCAAGTCCCCCCTCGCGCACAGAGATCATCCCCGGTTCCTATGAACCGGGGATTTTTTTAGCAAATTATCTAATCAGTTAAACTGATTATTTTTGGTGGGCGCCTTTGGTGAATTTTTTTTGCTCGGCCACACCAGTTGCGAGGGTACGGACTAAAGCCTAGGACGGCGGGGGAGCTTTGATTTGCCAGTTCGCTCAGAGACCTGTAAAGTATTTATTCGTTGCCTACGAGAGCTTTTATGGCTTGAGTACACACCTTGCGCGGGTGGCGGAATAGGCAGACGCGCTAGCTTGAGGTGCTAGTCCTCGTATTAGAGGGTGGGGGTTCAAGTCCCCCCTCGCGCACAGAGATCATCCCCGGTTCCTATGAACCGGGGATTTTTTTATATCTCACCCTAAAAGCTTGAGGAGGGCTACCCGACTGTGGGGAACCCTCCTCAATATTTCTACTACCTCCGTGTAATCGCTCTAGCTATTTACTCCGATTTACCGCGACGCGCGGCGTCCGCAGATTCTTGAAGGCCGGAAACGGTACGTAGTGGTGGGGTCTTGAAGAAGAGCGCCAACACAAAGGCCAGTAGGGTAGCAATCAGGCCCACCCAGTAAACAGACAGCGCCGATTGCGTAAAGCCCACCATAAAGGGGCGTGTAAGGCGGCTGTCGGCACCGTTGAGATATGAGGTATCTGACGTGGATGCTGAGTCGTTTTGCTCGCCCTCCTCGCTAGACTGCTCATTGATAGACTCAGCAATCTTGGGCGCCAGCAGATCAACCCAATAAGTTCGTTGCTCTTCATCTGACCAGTCGACGGCAAGCGACCCGTCTCTAATCGTAGCGTGAGCCTGCTCAGCGGCAGTGGTTAAAGCTTGCTCTTCTGCAGACGGGGTAGCTTGTGCAACCTGGTCGTCAACGAAAGTCTGCAGTGACTCAGCAGGGATCGCACCTGCATCTACCTGTGCTTGAGCGGCAGCAAAAACCTGCTGACCTACAGCATCGGTTGCAGCAGTGCGAGCCTGCTGGGTGACCTGATCTAGTTGCTCTTGAACTTCAGTCTGTAGGGGGTCAACTATGGGACGCCATATTTGCTGCATAACCCCCTGATTCTCTGAAGCTTGAGCTACAGAGGGGGTGAGGGCTGCGTCCAGGCCGTTCTTGAGATTATGCTCATTGGACATCGCTGAAGTGATATTTGCCGGCATAGCGGTGAAAAGAATGGACAAAAGCACTGCGGTGCCCATGGTGCCACCCATCTGTCGGAAGAAGGTAGCACCTGATGATGCGACGCCCATATAGGCAGGGGAGACCGAATTCTGGGCGGCAAGAGTGATGGACTGCATCAGCTGACCGAGCCCCAGACCCATGATGAACATGCCTACGATGAGGAACCAGAAGGGGCGGTCAGCCGTGAGGAAGGTCAGATAGAAGTAGGCGCTTGCCATGAGGGCGGTACCTACAATGGGGAAGATACGGTACTGGCCGGTGCGTGCCACTATTTGCCCAGAAACAATCGAAGCAATCATGATTCCGAGTGTCATGGGCAAGGTGGCGAAGCCTGATTCAGTGGGGGTTAGTCCAACGACAATCTGTAGATAGAGAGGAATGGTCATCATGGCACCGAACATGCCAAAACCAACCAGAAAACCGAGGATGGAGGACATGCTGAATGCCCCTGCTCTGAATAGGTTTAGCGGCAAGATGGCGTCCGGCCCCATCTTTGACTCGATGGTAATAAAAGCAGCAAGGCCGACCGCCGAGATTGCAAAGCAGGTAACGGATATAGCGGAGCTCCAGCCCCACTCGCGCCCCTGCTCTGCTACCAGAAGAAGAGGTAGGAGGGCGATGATGATGGCGGTTGAACCCCACCAGTCCACCCGAGGCTTAGTAGAGGGTGCTGCTCGGTGGGGGAGATGCAAGAATTTCCACACCATTGCCAGAGCGATGAAGCCAATCGGTACGTTGATCAGAAAGACCCAGCGCCAGCCGGTGACCCACAGGATTTCTGAAGCTCCTGCAAAGAGGCCGCCGGTCAGCGGGCCCAGCACAGAAGAAACACCAAAGATTGCTAGAAAATAGCCCTGGTATTTTGCGCGTTCACGAGGGGCTAGCATATCGCCCATAATTGCCATAGGGAGTGACATCAGGGCTCCAGCGCCGATACCCTGAAATGCTCTAAAGGCAGCCAGCATAGCCATGGAACTTGAGAAAGCCGAGAGAAACGATCCCACAATAAAGACAGCGATGCCAAAAAGATATAGAGGTCTTCTGCCGAAGAGATCCGATAGCTTTCCGTAGATGGGAGTGGTGATCGTCGATGTAATCATATAAGCGGTAGTGACCCAGGCCTGTTGTTCAAGGCCGTGCAAATCATCGCCAATGGTGCGAATCGCAGTTGAAACAATCGTCTGATCGAGTGAAGACAGGAACATGCCTGCCATCAGGCCCGCAATGACCAACATAATTTGCCGTCGGGTCATCAATGGGGCAGTGAGCGGTATAGAGGTAGCAGTCACGAGAACCTTTGAGATAGGAGTGTTGAGTTTTTTAGAGGGACCTACCAATACTATTTACAGTTCTGCAGAAAAATTCACGTTGGTGGTTTGTTGTTGGTCACGATGGACGCAGTGTGACCTTCAACAAAGGGTCAGGATGTACATATTTGTTTTTGTGGGCTTTATTTGGTTATGGTAGGGAAAACCCAAAGTTAACCACAGGTAAAACAACGGAAACCATCATTTTTTAGTGGCATACTGGAGAAGTACCGAACACAATAATTCGACTACTAAAGTCCCCTTGAAAGGACCATCATGGCTCTCGATAAGAAGCACACCAAGCTCGGCGTAATCGGCGCTGGTGGTGTTGGATCAGCTACAGCGTACGCGGCAACCTTGCGCGGTGCGGCAGACGAAATCGTTATTTACGATATTGCCGGTGATCGCGCTGAAGCTGAAGGGCTGGACATTGCCCACGGCACTATGTTCGCTCATGAAGCTCAGGTTGCCGGTAGCGGTGACGTTGAGATTCTTCGTGACGCTGATCTGATTATCGTCACTGCTGGTGCTCGCCAGAAGCCTGGTCAACCGCGTTTGGAACTAGCAGAAGCCAACGTCAATATCTTCAAGGCTATGCTTCCTCAGGTTATGAAAGTGGCCCCAAATGCCATTCTTATGATTGTTACCAACCCCTGCGATGTGCTTGCAGTAGTTGCCCAAAACATCACTGGTCTGCCCACTGAGCGTTGCTTCGCATCAGGTACCGTCCTTGATTCATCACGCCTGCGCTGGCTCATAGCTAAAAAGGCCGGTGTTTCCATCAAATCAGTTCACGCCAATGTTGTCGGCGAACACGGTGACTCAGAATTCCCGGTGTGGTCAGCAGCTAACATCGGCATGGTTCCTCTCAATGATTGGACCAACGAAGCCGGCGAAAAAGTATTTACCGATGAGGTCAAGGAAGAACTTGCTGAGCAGGCGATGCGAGCGGCCTACAAGGTGATTGAAGGCAAGGGCTCAACCAACTACGCCATCGGTATCTCAGCTACCCGAATCGCAGAGGCTGTCCTCAAGGGTGAAGATGCTGTGCTCAATGTCGCCACCCAGATTAGGGGACGCTACGGCATCGAAGGCGAAGCAGCTCTCTCACTACCTTCAGTCGTCTCGCGAGAAGGCGTCAAGCGCGTCCTTGATGTCCCCATGGACGAAGCCGAAGTAGGGCGCCTGCGTGCATCAGCTGAGGCAATTAATAACTCACTCAAGACGCTGGGTTTCTAAGACAACAGAGATTTCTGGCGATAGAGGTGGAGGTGTAGCTAGCTACACCTCCACCTTTTTTGTACGCGGAAACTCTGAGCTAACGCAAAAGAAGCTGTAAGAATCTAGACAAAATGAACTGTCTTCTGCAGCTTCATTACCCGCCGCCGTAACCAGTACTTTCGGCGGCCGCCGTAAAGAATAACGGACCGTGCTAATTCCCACCGACCGTATTCAGAGTGCTCCAGTAACCTTGCCCGTGCGTCCTTGAGATTTTCGTGAGACTCGACCGTTACGATCATGTACTCAAAGCGTTGCTGGGAGCCAGCAACCTGCTCTTCTGCATAGCCAATGGTGTGTTCCCTCAAAATTAACCTCCCGGGATATTTCGCGGAATAGACTTTTCACGATAACGTCTATTGTATGAGTAATGATCCTCGCGCCGAACTGGCACTTCTGACGTCCGCTCTCGAAGAGCACCTTGCCGCCATCACAAACAGCCGAGGTGAGCAGGATGCCACTATTGAAAATGCATATGTTGCTATCGCTAACGCCTTCGAACGGTATGAAGAGGCCCTATTTGAAACCTTTGAAGAGATAACTCCTCTTGAGGTATTCATTGAAGATGATGATGACGAAGAAGAGTTTGACTACGACTTCGAGGATGAAGACGACCAAGACTTCGAGTCTCAGGATGCAGAAAACTAGACTTGTTAACTGACCTCTCATCTAGCTCTGTGGGCTGTTTGAGGGTCTGGTTCTTCTGTTATTCCCGGCACAGCACCCTTTTGGGTGCTGTGCTTTCCTTTTTTCTCCCGTAGAGTTTTCAAACGTGGAATGGTTACAAGCGATAATCCTGGGTCTAGTCCAGGGTCTAACAGAATTTTTGCCGATCTCTTCATCGGGGCACATCAGAATCGTGGGGCAGTTCCTGCCGCACAACGAAGATCCTGGTGCTGCTTTTACTGCGATTACCCAGCTAGGTACTGAAACTGCGGTACTGGTGTTTTTTTGGAAAGACATCATGCGCATTATCAAGAACTGGTTTGGCTCACTGACCGGTAAGGTCGATAAGAAGGATTCAGATGCTCGTATGGGCTGGTTCATTATTATTGGTTCTTTACCCATCGGTATCCTCGGAGTCCTGCTAGAAGACTACATTGACACTTCCTTCCGTAGCCTATGGATCACTGCCACTATGCTGATTGTCTTTGCGATCATTCTTGGTGTTGCAGACCGTATTGGCAAAGAGCAGCGAGAGCTAAAAGAACTCACCGTTAAGCACGGTATTCTTTTTGGTTTCGCGCAGGCTCTGGCGCTGATTCCAGGTGTCTCCCGCTCAGGCGGCACCATCACCGCTGGCTTATTAATGGGCTACACCCGTGAAGCTGCAGCGCGCTATTCCTTCCTGTTGGCTATCCCGGCAGTCTTTGCCTCTGGCCTCTACAAGCTGGTTGGCAGTATTGGAGATGGCTTCACCGGCTATTACGGTTTTGGCTCGACCATGCTTGCAACGGCAGTTGGTTTCGTTGTTGCCTACTTCATCATTGGTTGGTTCTTGAAATTCGTTTCTAACAACAGCTACAGCCTCTTTGTCTGGTACCGTATTGCGCTCGGTCTAGTGCTTTACATCCTGCTGGGCACCGGCGTCCTCACCGCTTAATCTGGCTCACCTTTTTTACCCGCTCGGAATGATTACCGGGCGGGTATTGTTTTATATAACTGTTTTATAGAGAATCATCGTTAGGAAGTCCATGAGAGCCTGGGATCAGCCCACTATTCCATCATTGCCGGGGGCAGCCCCTCTACCTCATATTTTTGATACAGCTGCCCAACAGCAGGTGGAACTCGAGCGTGAGCAGCAGGCGGGGCTTTATGTCTGCGGTATTACACCGTACGATGCAACTCATATGGGTCATGCTTCAACTTATGTTGCTTTTGACGTGCTCAATAGGGCCTGGCGCGATGCTGGGGTACCCGTAAAGTTTGTGCAGAATGTGACTGATATTGATGACCCTCTGCTTGAGCGCGCTGCAGCGACGGGTGTTGACTGGGCGGAGCTAGCTGAAGAGCAGACTGAACTTTTCCGCACTGATATGGAAGCGCTCAATATCATTGCTCCTGACCATTATGTTAGCGTTGTCGATTCAATTGCGCTGGTGGTAGACGCTGTTGAAAAGCTGATGCAACAGGGCTATGCCTACCGAGTCCCGGGTTTTACCGCTGAGGATGGCACGGTGCACCCGGATGGCGATATTTATTTTGATTTGGAGGCAGCAGCGCAGCTCAATGAGAGACTGGGCTCGGGCTGGACTCTCGGCCATGTTGCGCATATGAGTCATGAAGAGATGCTCACGGTTTTTGGGGAGCGCGGTGGTGACCCTCAGCGCTCCGGAAAGAAAGATGCCTTAGATCCGCTTCTGTGGCGGGTAGCGCGTGACGGTGAGCCCTCCTGGGAAGGGGGAGAGCTGGGTGCTGGGCGTCCTGGCTGGCATATCGAATGTACCGTTATCTCCCAGGAGTTTTTGGGCTCGCCCTTCTCTGTGCAAGGCGGAGGTTCTGACCTCCAGTTCCCTCACCACGATTTAGGGTCCAGCCACGGTTTCGCTCTGACCGGGCGTCCCATGGCACGGCATTATGCCCATACTGGCATGGTGGGCTTAGACGGCGAGAAGATGAGCAAGTCACTAGGTAACCTGGTGTTAGTCTCTAAACTTCTGCAAGAGGGAATCGATCCAGCTGTCCTACGGCTTGCCATTATGGATAACCACTATCGCACCGACTGGTTCTGGACCGAAGATTTACTAGAGAAAGCGCATGGACGCTTTGACACCTATGTTGCAGCTCTGGAACACGCTGACACACAGGAAGATGAAGCAGCTCTTAAGCTTTTGGCATCGGTGCGAGAACTTCTTGCCGATGACCTCAACGTCCCTGCTGCCTTGATCGCTATCGATCAGTGGGCCTTTTCTGTGCTAGAGCACGGTGGTGGCGGTAGCGAGCTGGTTGGTAATCTGCTGATGGCTCGGCTTGGTCTAGCTATATAGGTTTAACTCAAGAAGAGATAGAGACGCCGGTGGTTGAACCACCGGCGTCCCTAACGTTTCACCTAAATTTAGGAGTCATCTCTGCGTTTGAGAAATTTTTCAAACTCAGCTGCAATATCCACATGGTCAAAGGTTGCGAGGTCGTCCTCAGCCTCGGCGGAGCTTTCGAGTTGCTGGACGTAGGAGCGTAGCTCGGGTTCTTCTTCAAGGAGTTCGGTAGCCCCTCGTTCCCAGGCCAAGATGTCTTCAGCCAGTTGATCTACCGGTAGCGAGATCCCCAGCATGCTTTCCAGAGCGCTCATGAGGGTGAAGACCGCCTTAGGATGGGGCGGGTGGCTAATGTAGTGGGGGATTGATACCCAGAGCGATGCGGCGGTTAAGCCCCGCTGCGCTGCCTCGTGAGCGGTGACCCCAATCATCCCGGTAGGTCCGCTGTAGGTTACTTTCTCCACTCCTTCAACGGCGAGAACATCGGGGTTCATACTGGTGATATTGAGCGGAAAGGGGCGAGAGTGGGGGACTTCATCAAGAAGGGCACCGCATTGCAGGATGAGGTCAACGCCCTGCTCTTGGGCGAAGTTGAAGATGTTATCAATAAAACTCTGCCACCTGAGGGAGGGCTCTGGTCCGGTGATAATCAGTAATCGGCGCTCTGGGCTTTTGAGGTTAACTTCTGAAAAGGTGATGGTCGGCCATCTAACCGTCCCGGTTCCATCGCTGAAGGATTCAAACATGGGGCGGGTGTTCAGGTAGCTAAAGTAGTCAGAGGTCTCAAACCCTGAGAGAGGGGAGGCGCCGTAGTGAGATGAAATCAGCCTCAAGGTCTCCGTTGAGGCTTCACCTGCATCATTCCACCCTTCGAAAGCGATGAGAAGTGCAGTTAAGGGCTTATCGTCTGGGATTCCCTGACGGGCGCTCATCTGGGCAAGAATGTCTTGAGGTATTTGCTGGTGTATCACCGTTATATGCTACGCCAAAAATCCACAGCAATCACCCGTAGACTGATGGAGCAAGTAAACGAAACCCTGGGAAGGTAACTCACCAGTGAATCAGCATTCGGGACTGCAGATTGGCTCTTATCGCGGAGCTCCCATTTATCTCAAAGCATCGTGGTTCATATTCATGATTCTTCTTATTGTGGGGTACGGGTCTCATCTCTCCGCCTGGCCCGCTCTTACCGTTGCTGATGGGTTTACGGCTGCAGCGGTGGTGGCAGTAACACTAGCGATGGGTGTCTTTTTGCATGAGCTGGCTCATGCGGTAGTTGGTGCTCAAAGGGGGCTAGAGGTCAGGTCCATCACCTTGACAGTTTGGGGCGGGCAAACCAGCATGAGTACCGGTACGCCCATGACGTCGCTCATGGTGTCTTTAGTGGGGCCACTAGCGAATTTTCTCATGGCCGGAGTCTGTCAGCTCGTGTGGTCTCTCACTGGAACAGCTGATTTTTTGGGTTTTTCAATAGCAGCCCAGGTCAATGTGGCGATTGGAGCCTTCAACCTCATCCCTGCTTATCCGTTGGATGGCGGACACGCACTTGAAGCAGCTGTGGCACACGTTTCAAGAAGCCGCAGCCTAGCCATGCGTGTGACTTCCTACACCGGTATTGCAGTGGCTGCTCTGATGGTTGGAATTGTTGTCTTCCTAGGGGTGTGGAATTCACCGGTGATCGTGGTAGCTACCTTGGCGTTAGCTTATTTCCTCTGGAGTGGCGCTTCTCGGTCCCTTAAAACCCTCTCCCAGGAGAGGAACCCTCATAATCCGTTGACCGCGGTCTCCCTCATGAGACCCGTTCAATACTTTGACTCGGAAGTAAAGATTGGCGAGGTCTTAGCGAGATGGGACGGAAGGTCATACCTGCTGCTGAACGATGGATCTGCAGCCTCGCCGTCGTCTGTTGTAGAACCTATCGTTCTACAATCTGCTCTGAGTCTAGCCAACCAGCCATTGACATCGATAGCTAGCCCCCTTGCTCCTGGTTACATTCCCGGTTCAGCATCATCGGTAGACATCATGGATGCTTATAACGGTTACCGCTACCATCAATTGCCGGCACACTACCGGCAGAATGCTCCCCTGTGGGCGGTTACAGATCGGGGAGCTACGATTGGCGTGATCAGCCATAAAGATATTACCGAGGTGCTTCTTGCCTCTGCGAAGCGCCCACCGCACCCCGCTTAGTTGGGCAATATCCGCTGGTGTGCCTTACATGGTGCAATCTGAGATAATGTAGAAAACGTATTTTTGACGGAAGATAATAACCCTATGACCACCCCTACCGGCAGCATCAACCGCCGAGGCCCCTTCCGCGCTGGTGAGCGCGTACAGATTACTGACGAGCGTGGACGCATCACCACCATCACCCTCACTGAAGGCGGTGCCTATCACTCACACCGCGGTTTCTTTAACCACAGCGAGTTGATCGGCAACGTTGAGGGTACGGTCATCGAGAACTCTGAGGGCATTAAGTTCCAGGCCCTGCGCCCCCTCTACAAGGACTTTGTACTGTCTATGCCTCGCGGCGCCGCTGTCGTTTATCCTAAGGACGCCGGCCAGATTGTAGCGATGGCTGATATCTTCCCTGGGGCCCGCGTTATTGAAGCCGGCGTTGGCTCTGGGGCTCTATCAATCGCTCTGCTTCGTGCGGTTGGTGACTATGGACACCTGCGTTCTTTTGAACGTCGTGAAGAATTTGCCGATATTGCCAGAGGAAACATCGAAACTTTCTTTGGTGGCGAGCACCCCGCATGGTCACTCACGCTGGGGGACTTAGCAGAAGAGCTGGGCTCTGTTGAGCAGCCAGGCTCGGTAGATCGAGCTGTGCTTGATATGCTCGCCCCTTGGGAGTGCTTAGACGCGGTGGCTACAGCGTTAGCACCCGGCGGTGTAGTAATCTGCTACGTTGCTACCGTTACCCAGCTCTCACGTGTGGCTGAAGCCCTGCGAGCTGATGGTCGTTTCACCGAGCCTGAGTCCCACGAGACCATGGTGCGTGGCTGGCATGTAGAAGGTCTTGCAGTTCGCCCCGACCACCGCATGGTGGCCCACACCGGCTTTCTTATTACTTCTCGTCGTCTTGCTGACGGTGCGGAGCGGCTAGCTCCCAAGCGCCGAGCTTCCAAGACTGACTTTTCGGAAGAAGATATGAATGCTTGGACTCCGGCATCACTAGGTGAGCGAAATGTATCGGATCGTAAGTTGCGCCGTGCTGGGCGCGATGCCCAAAATCTAGCGGTGAAAGCTGCTCAGGCAACCGAACAGGCTCAGACGGGCGAACAGTAACGAGAGCTTTGCCCTGTACTCACTGTGAGTGCAGGGCAGTAGGTTTTTACCGGGGTCGTGGAGAAGAGAGAAGGCAGGGGTTTCATGAGCGAGAATAATGAGCAGCGAAATGTATCGCAGCAGGACTATGACCGGATGCTACGACAGCTTAATATCGCTAATGATAATCGCCGCAACATGGACCGTCAGCTACGGGTTGCGGGGGAGCGCAACCAAAAGCTGGTGAATGCTCTGACGAAAACCAAAAACGAGATGGAGCATTTGCGCCTAGCTCTCTCCCAGGATGTTGCACCCCCGCTGAACTCTGCCCTGGTGATATCGGTGCAGGATGGCGCCATAACGTATCAGGATTTAGCGGAAGGTAAGACCCCGGCTGAAGTTGAGGAGCACCTTGACGTACTGCTGGGAGGACGATTGGTGCGTATCACGGCCTCTCCACTCCTTTCACTGTCTAAGGTCAAGCCGGGGATGACCGTCCTGCTCAATGAGAACACCCAGGCGGTGCTCTCTCTAGGCTTTGAAGGTTATGGGGATGTTGTTACGATCCGGGAGGTGCTCGATACAGAGCACGTTGTGGTCGATATGCCTAATCAGCTGAAAGCCGTAGCTCGTATTTCAGGTGCTCTGGACGCCGATACCCTGACGACGGGGGATTCGGTGACTTATGACAGCAGGCTGCAAATGGTTACCTCCCTGGTTCCATCTACTGATGCTCAGGAGCTAGTTCTTGAAGAAGTCCCCGATATCACTTATTCAAATATTGGTGGTCTTAGTTCTCAGATTGCTCTGATGAGGGACGCGGTCGAGCTTCCCTTCTTGCACCCTGAAGTCTACCGAGAGCACGAACTGACTCCTCCCAAAGGCATTTTGCTGTATGGCCCGCCCGGCAACGGTAAGACCTTGATCGCCAAAGCAGTGGCCAACTCGTTAGCTACACGCGCTGCTGAACTTTCCGGAAAGAGTAAGAAGACTGGCTACTTCCTGAATATCAAGGGCCCAGAACTTTTAGATAAGTATGTAGGGGAGACCGAGCGGCAGATTCGCGATATCTTCTCAGCAGCGCGCGAAAAAGCTCAAGCAGGCAACCCGGTGGTAGTCTTCTTCGATGAGATGGAATCCCTCTTCAGGACCCGTGGCACCGGCCGGTCCTCTGATGTTGAGACAACAATCGTCCCACAGCTTTTAGCGGAGATTGACGGTGTCGAGTCCCTAGACAACGTGATTGTCATTGGCGCGACCAACCGCGAAGATATGATTGACCCCGCAGTCCTTCGCCCGGGCCGCCTTGATGTGAAGATCCGCATCAACCGCCCTGATCGAAAGGGCGCTACCGAAATTTTTGCTCTCTATCTCACCGAGGGTCTCCCCATCAATGATGAAGAAGTAACACGTGCCGGTTCCAAGCAGGCTGCGATCGAGACCATGATTGAAACGGTTGTTGAGGCACTCTTTTCTGCTGATCCTAAGAACCGTTATATTCGCGTTAACCTTGAAAATGGGGTGAGCCGTTGGCTGACCCGCGGTGATTTCCTCTCGGGCGCTGTCGTGCGAAATATCGTAGATCACGCCAAGAAGCAAGCGATTAAGTCGTTCCTAGCCGGCAGGGCCAAAGGAATTACCACTCAGCACCTATTGGAGGCTGCCCGTGTTGAGTTTGAAGACCAGGTTGAGGTTCCTCAGATTTCTGAAATTGAAGATGTTCTCTCCACTCTCAACGTTCGTCAACGAGTCATTAACGTTGCGCCGGCTAAAGCTGTGAGCGAGGTTTAGTAATGGGTGTTTCACGCATTATGGGAGCCGAAACTGAATACGGGGTTTTTGCACCCCAGAAACCAAGCGCTAACCCCACGGTTCTTTCAGCTTTCGTTGTTAACACTTACGACACTCTCTTTAAACAAGAGCTAGCTGCCCAGGTTGAAGCCCAGTGGGAGTATTCTTCAGAGACTCCCTTGGACGATGCCCGCGGCTTTAGCGTGGCACGTCAGGACGCCCACCGGAGCCAACTCACTCACGAATCTAAGGTGCTCACCAGCGAGGACATCGCGGCTGAGGCTCTGAGTCAGGCCGGTCACTTCGCCGAACGCATTGACTGGGATGCTGTCACTATGAACTCCATTTTGCCCAACGGTGCACGCTTTTATGTGGATCATGCCCACCCTGAGTACTCCTCTCCCGAGACCAGTAACCCTCGGGACTGTGTCCTGTGGGACGCTGCGGGAGATTATATTGCGGCGCGAACCGTGGCTACGATTGAAGGCGTAGCGGCCACCGAGCAGTCGGCTATGCCAGTGGTTAACCTTTATAAAAACAACACCGATGGTAAGGGCCAGTCCTACGGTTCGCACGAAAACTACCTCCTGCCCAGAGATATAGACTTTGAGGCTCTAACTCAGGCTCTCTTACCCTTCTTCGCCACTCGTCAAATCATGACTGGGGCCGGCCGGGTGGGCATCGGCCCAGCTGGTGAAAAAGCCGGGTTCCAGATTTCCCAGCGGGCGGACTTCTTTGAACGAACCGTTGGTTTAGAAACAACCATTCGCCGCCCCATGGTTAACACGCGCGATGAACCGCACGCATCCAGCGAAAAGTATCGGCGACTTCACGTGATTTCTGGGGACGCTAATTTGGCGCACTATTCTAATCTGCTGAAGTTTGGAACGATGTCGCTGGTACTCAATCTCATTGAAGCGGGGGCAGCGCCCGTTATTATCCTGGCTGACCCGGTTTCAGCTATGCATACGGTTAGCCATGACCTCACCCTAAGAGCCACACTGCCCCTAGCTGATGGGGGAGAGACGACTGCGCTGAATATTCAACGCAGTTACCTACAGGCTGCTCGAGCCCTGGAAGAAACCCCAGATACTGCTACGGCCGAAGTGTTGGATCTGTGGGAAAACATTCTGGACGCGCTCGAACATGATCCCCTATCACTGGCTGGCACCCTCGACTGGGTGGCCAAGTATTCACTGATGCTGGGCTACATAAAGCAAGGCCTGGAGTGGAGTGACCCCAAACTTGCAGCCATTGATCTGCAGTATTCAGATGTCCGACCCGGAAAGGGTCTCTACCATAAGCTGGTCGCTCTGGGGCGGCTGAGCACCATCTTTGACGAGTCACAGATTGCTGAGGCCGCTGCCAACCCACCGCGTGATACCCGCGCTTTTTTGCGCGGCAAACTGATCACTACCTGGCCGGACGAGGTGGTGGGCGCGAACTGGGATACGCTTTCAGTACGTAACCCTCTTTCGGTGGACCTGCACCGCTTACAGATGGGCGAACCTCTTGGCTTCAATGCTGAGGTGGTAGAACCTCATCTCGGCTTAGAGCATGCTGACCAGTTATTTGAAATCCTCAACGGCTAAAATTTATAACCAATACCATCCAGAGTAAGAACTTATAAGGAGATTCCACCGTGGAACGTCAGCAACAGCAAGCTCAACAGCAGATGAGCTCCAGCGCACCCCTTGAGCAGAGTCAGCTTCAAATTTCTCACCAGACCGCAGAGGTTAATCAGAACCTAGTGTCAGAAGTCGATGACATTCTGGCTGAAATTGACGGTCTTCTGGAAGAAAATGCTGAAGACTTCGTCAAGGGATTCGTTCAAAAGGGCGGCGAATAAAATACTGCCCTCATCGAAGAGGACGTAAAGAAGGGCGATGATGGAACGTAGAATTTTTGGTGTTGAAACCGAATTTGGGATTAGATATATCCCACGCGGGCTAGGGCCTCTTGCACCGGAGGAGGCGGCCCGTAAGCTCTTCAAACCTGTGGTTGATAGTTGGCGCTCCACGAATATCTTTCTGCCCAATGGCGGTCGTCTCTATCTTGATGTTGGCTCTCACCCTGAATATGCAACGGCCGAAACCGCTACCCTGCGTGATTTACTCGCTCACGATAAAGCTGGTGAATACCTCTTCAACGATTTGGTGAACCAGGCTCAGGATAACCTCGAAGCTGAAGGCTTCGACGGGCGGATTTTCCTTTTCAAGAACAACGTGGATTCAGCGGGTAACTCCTTTGGGTCGCATGAAAATTACATGCTTGAACGAAAAGTGGAATTTAGCAGACTGGTACGCTCGCTCATCCCTTTTCTGATTACACGTCAGATTATGGTCGGGGCGGGCAAAACTCACCCTTCCGGCCCGCCAGAGTGGTCCGGTCGTCCGCTGGGACCTCAGAATGAACCTAGTTTTTCTTTTTCTCAGCGTGCCGACCATATCTGGGAAGGCTCCTCAACGGCGACAACGCGTGCCCGCCCCCTGATTAATACCCGTGATGAACCGCATGCTGACGCCTCACTCTACCGCCGTCTGCACGTGATTAACGGCGATTCGAATATGTCTCAGGCAACCACTATGCTCAAGGTCGGTGCTACTGATCTTGTGCTGCGGATGCTTGAAGACTATTACCCCTTAGCTGACTTTGAAATCAGAGATGCTGCAACAGCTCTGCGGGTTATCTCGCACGATTTGACCGGTAGCGCCCGTTTTAGTCTTGCCGATGGTAGCGAGCGAAGCGCTGTAGAGATGCAACGTCATTACCATGCTGCGGCCTGTCAGTACGTTGAAGCTAAAGGCCCGCACCACGAGGATGTGCCTTATATCCTAGATCTGTGGGATCGAGCTTTGACAGCCATTGAGACCGGGGATAGCAGCGGTATCGATACAGAAATTGATTGGGCCATTAAGAAAAAGCTTCTGGATGCCTATATCAGCCGAGGCGCTAGCGGGTATGATGACCCCAAAATCCAGCAACTCGACCTTGCCTATCACGATATTGACCCTGACCGGGGGATTTATAATGTGCTGAATCGCAAGGGTCTCATTAAAACAGTGATATCGGAGTCTGAAATTGATCGGGCAGCGATTGAGCCACCGGCGACTCGGGCTCGTATTAGGGGTAGTTTTATCAGCGCAGCCCGCGCGGCTGGTGAGCCTTTCACCGTAGACTGGGTACATCTTAAGCTGAATAGTCGGCCCCAGCTCAGCGTGATGTGTAAAGACCCCTTTGCCGTGGAAAACGCAGAGGTAGCTTCCCTCATCGAAGAATTACAGCAAAAGAAATCTACAGTTTGGGCTCCTCCCTTTATCTAGAAGAGGGCCTCATAGCCGGCACCCAGCTTCCTCAGCTATGATAAACGGGGAGAAGTCCTGCGTCCGACGGGCGCTTCAACAATGAAAGAGATGTACGTGAAAAAGAAAACGACATATATCGCTACTGGTAGCGCTGTCCTTGCCCTGCTACTCAGTGCTTGCGGTGGCGGCTCAGGCGATAAGCTTGAAGACGTTGATTACTCCCTCAACGGGGCAACCGCTCAACCCTCAGCTTCCTTCGCGACTCCCTTCGCGGCATCCGGTACCGAAGCCCGCATTGTTGAAGAGGGCACTGGCGATGAGATTGTAGATGGAGATACCATCCTCGTTGATGCAACCGTATTCAACGGTGCAGACGGTAGCTCTGTTGGTACTACTTATGCTGACGCTCCCATGGTCATTCCGGTCACTGATCAGCTCAAAGAAGCTGCACCGGAACTCTACGAAATACTCGCTGGGGCAAAAGTAGGAACTACTTTCTCCTACACCACCAATATTGATCAGGCGTCTACCTCAACAGCCGAGGCAACACCTACCGTATCTCCAGGAACCGCAACCAACGTTGAGGTTTACACCGTCACCAGCAAGCTCCTGAAATCAGCAGAGGGCGTGGAGAACGAAAAGAAGTCTTCAGCTCTGGAAGAATTTAGCGTAGGTGATGATGGTGCACCTACCCTCAAGCTGGCGGAGGACCGTGGCGATGCGCCCACCGAGCTCTACACCGAGGATCTTATTACCGGTGAAGGCGCCGTCCTTGGTGAGAACGACACCGTTTACGCTAACTATGTAGGTGTCACCTGGTCAGACGGTGCTGTTTTTGATGAAAACTTCAGCACTCAGCCTCTTAGCTTCTCCCTCAACGGAGTTATTGAAGGCTGGAAGGAAGGCCTGAAGGGTAAGACCGTGGGCTCCCGAGTCCTGCTTCAGATTCCCAGCGAGCTAGCCTACGGTGAGGACGCTGCGGACTCAGGTGCTCCCGAAGGTGCTCTGGTGTTCGTGGTAGATATCCTTGGTTCATCACAGGCTCGTACCGCGGAGGCTACCTCATCAGCACCTGCCGAGTCCAGTGATAACCCTGAAAGTACGCAGTCACCTGAGGCAACTGCCTCAGCTTCGGAATAGAAATACCTAAGGAGTTTATATGTCATTTGGACAGCGAAACCTTGATCGCAGTAAGCCCGAAATCGACTTCCCTGAGGGTGGAGTTCCCCATGAGCTAGTGATTATCGATGAAATTGAGGGCGCGGGTGAGACCGTAGAACGCGGATCCACGGTATCTGCACACTATGTTGGGGTAGCTTTCTCCACTGGTGAAGAATTCGATTCATCATGGAACCGCGGTGAACCTCTCCGTTTCCAGGTGGGTGTTGGAATGGTTATCCAGGGCTGGGATGAGGGTCTGTTAGGTATGAAGGTTGGTGGGCGACGTCGTCTGGAGATTCCTTCGGAGATGGCTTACGGCTCACGTGGCGCTGGTGCAGCTATTGGCCCCGATGAAGCTCTCATCTTCGTGGTTGACCTAGTTGATGTCAGCAAGTAATTAGAATGCTCAGCGTGTTTAGTCCCCGGTTCTTATGAACCGGGGACTATTTTAATGAGTAATGACTTCTAAAGCAGTTGAACGCGCTATTACGCTTCTTGATGTGCTGGTATCAGCCCCGCATGGTCTTGACCGTAACCAAATTCGCCACCGTGTACCTCAATACTCACAAGCTTCCAGTGAAGCAGCTTTTGAGCGTATGTTCGAAAGAGATAAGGATGTGTTGCGGTCGGTGGGGCTTGACCTTATCTCTCACCGTGTTCAACATTCGGAAGTAGGCTTTACCTATCGTGTTGAGACCGGTGACCGCCCCTCCCTAACGCTGGGACCAATTGATGTCTTACTGCTATCCCATCTCAGCACGGCTTGGCAGGGCACGAGCCTTGAGCGCTACGCTTCATCAGCGATGCTTAAAGTGGGAGCTAATGCCGGGCTTAAGATAGGCGAACTACTGAGAGATACCCCTCGGTTCTCTGACGAAATTGGTCTCGTTGAATGCCTTGAAGCGACCGCTGAAGAAAAGGGTCTGAGCTTCCTGTACGGCACCTCTGCTCTGGTGCGCAAAATATCCTGCTGGGGTTTGGGCCTTAGATTTGGGCACTGGTACGTTTACGGCTGGGATAGAGACCGTAGAGCAGAACGTATCTTTCGGCTAGATCGTATGTCCGGCACCAAAATCCTTGCTGCCAGTAGCTTTCCCGCACCCCCAGATTTTTCGATGCAAGAGGCATTGAGCCGTATCGGTTTTGCTGAGCTTCCGCTCGTGGCATCTCTGCCGCTCAAACATATTCATTCTTCGGAAGCCTGCACGGAGCTACCCTCTTACTCACCGCTAGAATCTGCTGAGCACGCTGTTCTCAACGGTGCAACTCATGAGCTCACTGAACAGCAGCTAGCTTCGGTTAATGTTGATCGGAGTCAGCAGAGCCTTGTGATCGAAGCTGAAAGAAACCTGCGTACTGCTCTTGACCAAGCACCTGAAGAAACACTAGGTGCGCTGCCCCACGGTTTAGTGTGGAAGCCCGTCAGCGCGCAGCGCGAGCGCGAAACAGCCTCTCAACAACTCACACGAACTTTTATCATGCTCTCGCTCATCAGTTCCCGCGGTGGCATGGCGCTCTCCGATCTTTCTGATTACTTTGATCTGCCTCCGTCTAAAATACGGTCCAACTTGGAGGCTGTTGCTGCAAGCGTTACCTTCGGAGCCCTATTCGTCACCATTGATAGCGATGACTGGGTAACGGTCGATGGAAAAGTAGAAATGACCGGCGGGGCGCCACTAACAGCGGTAGAGACCGCAACACTTTTACTGGCCATTAACCTCAACCATAGTTCTGAGCAACAGCTAATGCTTGACAGTTTAGCCATCAAGCTCAGTGAGAGCTCTGTACAAACACAGCACTATTGTCACCGGTTTTCTGTGTACTCAAATGACACGGTGGGCGTGTTTCAGGAGGCAATAGCTTCAAAGGTTCCCTTGGAACTTACCTATAGTTCTTATCACGGGGTCAGTCAGAGAACGGTTGAGCCTCTCTCCTTAGTTAATAGAGACGGCCCTCGCTACCTTCGTGCTTGGTGCCGTTCAGCACAGGACATACGTCATTTCAGGCTAGACCGCATCGGTGCTGTGCACGTACTCACTGATGATGCTTTCCAGTCTGAGCCTGTTGATGATACCGACTCCAGCCTTCACAGCTGGCGTCACCAGCTGGTCAATCAGCCTCATCGTGAAGCAACTTTGGTCGTCCCAGCTCATTTGACGGCCACTTCACGCGCCAAAACTCAGTGGATTCTCGAGCAGTATGCCTCTCATATAGCCCAGCAGGCTGGAAACCACTTTTATAAGCTGCCGCTAGTAAATGAGATCTGGCTATTTGAGCTCATCATCTCTCTAGGGGGCTGTGCTCAATTGCTTCAGCCATGCGACGTACGGCGGCGCTTTCAGCTGAGATTGGCTGGCAGAGAAGAAGACAGCTGAGCGTAAATTAACTAAAGGAACCGTGATAAGCCCGGTTCTAAGCAAGTCCACAGCCCAATATGTTCATGGCATCTCCATAACCGGATATATAATTGGTCGTATGCCTTGGTGGTTTTGGATAGTTTTATGGAGCGTGCTCGTGTTGAGCTCGCTATCCTTTCTAGCCTGGCTGCTGTGGCGCGTCCTGCGTAAGGGGTTAGCTACTTTCAAAGCTGCTGAAGAATGGGAGAATCTCATTAGTTCACAGTTAGGCGACACCGCTGTGTCAACCGCTGTCAGAGGCCCGCAACCTGTGGCACTTTTTCAACCGGTGTCTGTTACAGCCCGCGAATTTACTCAAGGCGCACACCAACGAACGCTTGACCGTGCCAAGAGGCGTATTAAGCGCCGCGATCAGCTAGGTCAGCCCCAACTCATCGGAGATTTACTCAGTAAATCTCAGAAAGGTGACGAACGTGCTCGGTAACCTCGGCCCCGTCCATCTGCTCATTCTCCTCATCATTATTATTCTTCTTTTCGGTGCACCTAAGCTTCCCGGTATGGCCCGTAGCCTGGGGCAGTCCATGCGTATCTTCAAATCTGAGGTTGATGGCCTCAAGAATGATGGCAAGAAAAATACTTCATCAACTACCACCAACGATGGCGTGGTTTCAGGTGAAGTTATTAATAATCCTTCATCCACTGACCAGAACACCGGGTCACACCGCGCCGAATAAACAGCCTCGGCGCTCCATTTCAAGCGTTCGGATTTCCTGAACCCGTGCTCCTTTGTCTAGGAGCACGGGGTTCTGGGGTTCTAGGTACACCGCTCATAAAAGGTAGGCATGGCTAAACCAAACAGTCGAAAGAACAACCCCCAAGCAACCATGGCTTTGGGCGAACACTTTCGTGAATTTCGCAACCGGCTCATCAAAGCTGCCCTTGCAACTCTTCTGTGTGCCATCGCAGGTTTTTTCCTCTATGACCCTTTCATTCAGGCCATTAGTGAACCTTTCACCGCAATCAATGAACAAGCGGGCCGTAACGCTACTCTCAACTATGCTTCTGTAGCTTCCCCCTTTGACCTGTTGGTTAGAATTTCACTCTATATAGGTCTTGTGTTGGCCTGCCCAGTATGGCTGTATCAGCTGTGGGCATTCATCACTCCCGCTTTGTATAAGAGAGAAAAAATATACGCACTCAGCTTTGTGTTCAGCGCGGTCCCGATGTTTTTCTTCGGTATCTGGCTAGCCTGGGTTTGTCTGCCTACAGCTATTAGCACCCTACTGATGTTCAACCCAGAGGGCACTGATAATATCGTTGCAGCTGATGTCTATATTGGCTTCGTCGTCAAATTCATGCTGGTCTTCGGCATAGCTTTTGTGCTCCCTGTCCTTCTCGTAGGCCTTAACTTCATGGGTCTTTTGAGCGGTAAGACCATCAAGAAATCGTGGCGCTGGGTCATTGTACTCGTGGCCTTCCTCGCTGCGATGGCTGCTCCGGGCACAGATATTATGACCATGTTCTACCTCATGGCTCCTCTGCTCATTTTCTTCTTTGTTGCTGTTCTGATCTGCCTTTGGAACGACAAACGTCGAGCCAAAAAGCAAGCAAAACTTGCTGGTGGGCTCAGCCCGGACGAGCTGGACCAAGCTACCAGTTTTGAGGACCTTCAGCATATGGGCAATACCAACCGCTTATAAAGCGCTGCCATGTACTCCAGTACCATTCGGTGCTGGGGTTTACTTTGTTCGCGGTGAGGAGGAAACAGCGGGAGAGAGGGCATCTGACGACTAGGATGGATGTATGGCAAGTTACGCTGAACAATATTTTGAAGCAAGAAAACGCAATGAGTATTCAAAGACTGAACTCTCAGTTTTTGAGAAGACCCTCGATTTTTCGATAGACCCGTTCCAGCGTGATGCCTGCTCGTCAGTTGAACAGGGCAGAGGAGTTCTTGTAGCGGCTCCAACTGGCGCTGGCAAAACAATCGTTGGTGAATTTGCCATACATCTCGCTTTGAAACAAGGTAGAAAAGCTTTCTACACCACCCCCATCAAGGCTCTCAGTAACCAGAAATACAACGATTTAGTCGAGGTGTACGGCAGCGAATATATCGGGCTGCTGACGGGGGACACTTCCATCAATTCTGAGGCTCCCATTGTCGTCATGACAACTGAAGTGCTTCGCAACATGATTTATGCTGAGTCAACCACCTTGAATAATCTTGGCTACGTTGTCATGGACGAGGTCCACTACCTGGCTGACCGTTCCCGTGGTGCTGTGTGGGAAGAAATCATCATCCACCTTCCTGAACATATTTCAGTAATTGCTCTTTCCGCGACTATTTCTAATGCCGAAGAGTTTGGTGCTTGGCTCGATACAGTGCGCGGGAAAACTGACATTATTGTTTCTGAACATCGCCCTGTTCCCCTGTGGCAGCACGTGATGGTGGGCAAGTCTCTACTCGATCTCTTTGACGGTGATACAACCGTTCAGGACGCCGCAGAATCTTCCGAGATGCCGGAAGTAAACCCTGAGCTACTAAGGATTGGGCGTGGGCGACCTTCCCGAGCCCGTCAGGAAAAGTCCTTCTCCCGCATGGGGCGGGGCAAGCAACGTCGTACCCAGGAATACCAGAGTGGTCGCGAGCGCGACAGCGGCTTCTCTGCCCCATCGAGAGGCTCTAGAGTGAGCCGGCCGGAGATGATTGCTACCCTGGATAAGAACGGTCTTCTACCCGGAATTTGCTTTATTTTTTCCAGGGTAGGGTGCGACGCTGCGGTAACCCAGTGTATTGATGCAGATGTGCGGCTTACTACCGATGCTGAAGCGCAGACTATCCGCGCCTATGTGGCTGAGGCGACGGCGTCCTTAGATATCAAGGACTTAGCGGTACTGGGGTTTTATGAGTGGCGTGAGGGGTTAACTCGGGGTATTGCTGCTCATCATGCGGGCCTTTTGCCAGTTTTTAAAGAGGTAGTCGAAACCCTGTTTTCTGAAGGTCTGGTACGTATGGTTTTCGCTACCGAAACCCTTGCATTGGGTATCAATATGCCAGCTCGTTCAGTGGTACTGGAAAAACTGACTAAATTCAATGGCGATACCCACGTCGATATAACCCCCGGTGAGTACACTCAACTGACTGGCCGAGCGGGGCGCCGGGGAATCGATATTGAAGGTCACGCTGTGGTGATGTGGCGGCCCGGACTAGAGCCTCAACAGGTTGCAGGTTTAGCGTCCAAGCGAACCTATCCACTGAATTCTTCTTTCAAACCTACCTATAATATGAGTGCAAATTTGCTGGCTCAATTTGGTGCTGAGCGTACCAAAAAAATTCTAGAGTCGTCCTTTGCCCAGTTCCAGGCTGATAAATCTGTAGTGGGAATTGCGCAACGGGTTAGAAAGAATGAGCGTGCTTTAGCCGGTTTCGAGGAGGCAATGACCTGCCACCTGGGTGATTTTACAGAGTACGCGAGGATCCGTAGGGACCTGAAAGACCTAGAAAAAAAGCTTGACAAGGGTCGCAATAGGTTGCGGCAGTCCCAGGCGCGTGCTTCGCTGCTTGATCTGATGCCCGGAGATATCATCGATATACCTCACGGGCGCAACAGCGGCCCGGCAGTGGTGCTGGCACGAGCTGAGTCTTTTGACGATCCTAAGCCGTCCATCCTTACGATGGACGCTCATTTACGCAGGCTTGATGCTCGTGACCTTGAAGGCCCCCTTCTGCCCATCTCAAAAATCAAGGTCTCTAAAAAGTTCACTGGGAAGACAGCTAAAGATCGTAGGGATATGGCGTCGCGAATGCGGGAGGCCTTGTACCAGGGGTTGCCTGCTCGCGAGAAATCTCAAAAGCGATACTTTACTGAGCGAGAAGATGGTGAGACAGTCCGGCTTGAAAACCTGAGAAAACAGCTGAGGCAGCACCCTTGTCATGGCTGTTCAGACCGTGAGCATCATGCCAGGTGGGCTGAACGCTGGTATAAATTATCGCGTGATACCGACGGTCTGCGTCAGCAGATTGAGCGTCGGACCAACACCATTTCTCAAATTTTTGAGCGAATCACGGCTCTTCTTACGGCCTATAACTATGTTGAGGTAACTGAGCAGGGGAGCCGCCAACTTACTCAGCAGGGGAGTACCTTGCGCCGTATCTATGGCGACAAGGATTTGTTGACCGCCCTTTGCCTGGCAGATGGTTTTTTGGATGAATTGGATCCCGCAGCAACGGCTGCCGCTATTTCGGTCATGGTCTTTGAGGCTAAGAGGGATGAGCAGAACATTCTTCGGAAGTATCCCACCAGAGAGTTGGAGCCTGCGTTGATGAAAGTGGTGAAGCACTGGAGCAAGCTGACCGATGCTGAGAAACTTCACCGACTGCCTCAGACTACTACACCTGACTTTGGCATGGTGTGGCCGATCTATAAGTGGGCTCGTGGGCAGTCACTAGCTTCGGCTATTGATGGTACAGACCTGGCCGCAGGTGATTTTGTCCGGTGGACTAAACAGGTCATTGACTCACTAGACCAGATAGCGCACGTATCAACGGCTGAACCCCAACTTCGCACACAGTGTGAAGCAGCCATCAATCTCTTACGACGCGGCGTTATCGCAGACCAGATTTAAACGTTTCCACATTTTCTTTGAAGGAGGGCCTTATGGCTGCTCAAGTATTTCTAGATGGTTCTGTCTATAGCCCCGTGGATCCCTTTGCCACAGCCCTAGTAATGAACGAGGGCGCGGTTGAATGGGTTGGGCAGGACGCTGGGGCCCGTTCCATTCTTGATGAAAGCATGCAAAGCATCGAACTAGGGGGAGCACTTGTCGTTCCGACCTTTTCATTAGCTGCAGCGTCCGTAGCATCGGTAGAAGATGCCAAGGCGCTTCTGTCCGTTTGCCGGTCACAGGGCTATGGGGAAGTCAACCTCTTTAGTAAGCACAATTTTCTGAGCGAGAATGCTGCTGGTTCGGAGCTTAAGATTAACACTTATCTTTCGGCAGAAGCACTGCTAAACCCCTCAGAGCTACCGACCAATATCAAAGGTGTGTATTTCACTGAGAATTCTTTGAAACACCTGTCCCTGCTAACCGTAGCGGTGGAACATCAACTGATCGTGTCAGGAGCTTTCACTACTAGCAGCTCTGTCAGAGCATTTCTAGACAAAGTTTCATCTCTTGAACCTCTCGACCGTCTGCGAATCGCCCCGCGCCTGGACGGCATCTTTTCTCTCGAGGATGATCTCATTGACCTAGCACGGTCCCTCCATGTGACCTTGGGCTTTTCATCAGATTACACTTCGGCAGGTGATAGCCTCTCGAGAGCTCTATCCAGCGGTGCTGCTATTACCCTGGGCTCTGATCCTTTGTCTAAGACTGCGACGTTTGGCTGGGACTTAGTCAGCGATGCTGTGAACGCCCCTAAACATCAGGCAATATCGGCACGTGCGGCCTTCCAGGCACTGACCCGTGGCGTTCAACGCGCCAACGGTGTATCTTCACCCTTGGCAGGTCAACTTGTACCGGGTGCTCCAGCTAACTTTGCCCTGTGGAATGTGACTGAGCTGATGGTGCAGACTCCGGACTCGCGTATCTCAGCTTGGAGTACCGACCCCAGGGCCAGAACACCGCTGTTGCCAGCGCTATCGTCTGATGTTGATCGTCCAGTTCTATCATCTGTTTACCTAGAGGGTAAAGCTCTTAAAAACATAGGTCAAACTGAGTTATGTAAGGATTAATGTAAAGCTCGACGGTAACTATATAATGAGAAGTCGGTTGATGAAACCGTGCAGCCCGCCCAAAGGGATTAACCAAGGAGAACTATGCGAGTCTTGACGATCATTCCTACCTACAACGAGAAGGAAAACCTTCCGCGTGTGGTAGAAAGGCTCCGTGCTGCTGTACCCGACTGCGATATTCTCGTCGTTGATGACAATAGCCCCGATGGAACAGGCAAGCTTGCTGATGATATGGCTGCCTCAGATTCACAGATTCATGTGCTACACCGCACCACTAAGGACGGTTTGGGTGGAGCCTATCTAGCAGGTTTTGACTGGGGTTTGGCTGAGGGGTATGACGTCTTAGTAGAAATGGACGCGGACTGTTCACACCAACCTGAGCAACTTCCCTTGCTGCTGCGCGCAATTGAGAATGGAGCCGATCTAGCAATTGGGTCAAGGTATGTTCCCGGCGGTAAGACCAAGAACTGGCCAGCGCATCGTCTGCTTCTTTCACGAGGAGCTAATCTTTACACCCGCCTTATTCTGGGCACCACAATTAAAGACATCACTGCTGGCTATCGTGCTTACACCCGAGAAGCCCTGCAGCGTCTTAACCTTGACGGCATCGACTCAAAAGGCTACGTATTCCAGGTAGATCTGGCATGGCGTTCAGAAAAAGCCGGCCTAAAGATTGAGGAAGTTCCGATTACGTTTATTGAGCGAGAAATTGGTAGTTCAAAGATGGATGGCAACATCATTTTTGACTCCATGAGTAAGGTGACACGCTGGGGTCTATCCTCTCGTTTTGAAGGAGCAAAGAGCAAAATCTCAAACCTGAGAAAGTAAGCTGTTTAGCTTCTCCATGAAAGCTTGAAGCCCCTTACCTGTTAGGTAAGGGGCTTCAAACGTATAAAATTACCGATTTCTAGATGGTGTGACGCTCACGGTAGATATCTAGACGCTGCTGCAGAGTCTCTTCTAATTCCTCGACACTCCGGCGTTCCAGAAGCATATCCCAGTGAGTACGTACTGGCTTTTCGTTGCTTTCTTCAACCTTGCCGTCTCCAGAGACAAGGAAGGCTTCCTTGCCTGACTTAGCGGGCCATGTTGCCGGGATTTCAGCTTCCTGAGCGAAGGTTACAAATAGACGTTCGCCATCTTCAGTGCGGTACTCCACGCGCTGGCGAGGTGCCGGCTCAACGCCAGATTCGGTTTCCATCGACTGAGAACCAAGACGCATTCCGCGAAGGCTGCGATCGCTCATTATTTTCCTCCAAAAAGATGACTGTATGTCTGAAGTGCATAACGGGTATGCAGCACGGGTTTATTCCCGTTTAAGACCAAACTCTAATTATAGCCGGACGAACAGTTTTAGCGAGTCGAATCATCGAGAGCGTTAGTCGTTTCTGTTGCAGTGTCAGTAGGTATTTCAATACCTGAATCTAGCTTATCCAGATTAGGGTTGAGATCCTCTTCAGTAATCCGAACAACGGGAGTATCAACGATGGGGGAGACCGGTGCTGATTCGTCAGTCTGTTCCTCTACGTCTGGTCCTAGGTTGCCAGGGGTGAAAGCATTCCCGATGCCGCGCAGAGCGTCACCAAGTTCGGTGGGGATGAACCACAGCTTATTAGCATCGCCTTCAGCAAGCTTGGGTAGAGTCTGCAGGTACTGGTAAGTCAGCAGTTTCTGGCTGGGATTAGATGAGTGAATGGCATGGAAGACCTTTTGAATGGCCTGCGCTTCACCGTCTGCACGGAGAATAGCTGATTTAGCGTCACCCTCTGCAGTTAGGATCTGAGACTGCTTTTCACCTTCAGCACGCAGAATGGCTGCACGAGAATCACCCTCAGCGGTTAGAATTTGTGACTGCTTCTGACCTTCGGCAGTAAGGATAGCTGCACGACGATCTCGTTCAGCGCGCATTTGCTTCTCCATGGAATCCTGAATGGAATGTGGAGGCTGAATTTCTTTAATATCAACGCGGGAAACGCGGATGCCCCAACGTCCGGTTGTAGTATCAAGTACGCCGCGAAGTTCGGTGTTGATCTTGTCTCGTGAAGTCAGAGTTTCTTCAAGGTTCAGTCCACCGACGACGTTACGGAGAGTAGCGCTGGTGAGTTCATCTACAGCGTGAATGTAGTTGGTGATTTCATAGGTTGCTGCTTTGGGATCAGTGACCTGAAAGTAGACGACAGTATCAATACCTACGACGAGATTATCTTCAGTAATTACTGATTGGGCTGGGAAAGAGACAACCTGCTCACGCAAATCGATGAGGGGAAGTACTCGGTCAACAAAGGGAACTGTCACGTGGAAGCCGGGGTTCAGTGTTGTATGGTATTTACCCAAACGTTCAACGATTCCAGCGCGAGCCTGGGGGATGATACGTACCGCTTTGAGCAAGACGGTAATCACCAAGATGATGAGGGCAATCAGTATGATTGCAACCGTTAGATTAATGATTGACAAGGGGATTTCCTTACAAAATGGGGGTTAGAGAGCTGTTAGGTAGGCTGTTGCGCCTTTGATGGCCGTAACCCGGGCGTTGGTGCCAGAGGGTATAACCATTTCGGGGCTAGAGGGCCTGGCGGTCCAGGTATCACCGGCAAGCGTCGCTAAACCCGCTGTTGAAGTTACTGTTTCAATCACTAAAGCAGTCTGGCCCACCAAACCACCGGCGTTCATCGGAGTATCTGGTGAACTTTGATGAAATTTCTTGATGAGCGGCGGCCTTAGTCCGAGCAAAAGGGCGATGCTAACCGCCGCAAAGATGACAACCTGAGTCACAATGGAATCGACCCAAACAGAGCTGCCGGCAGTAGCCAGGGCAGCAACAGCCATCATGAGGAACACGAAGTCCAACATCAAGATTTCGATGATGCAGAGAATAATTGCAATGGCCAGCCACAGAGCCCACAGGTTGTCCGAGAACCATTCGATCATGTATACCTCCTGTGAAGATTAAGGATATTTCTATTCTCTATGAACTTGATGAAAAGAACCTATGATTGCACCCGTGGTTCAGATGAAATATGGCTATTTCTGGACTGTACTGAAACGCCGATAATATACATTATGTAAAGTAATGTTTTTGAACGCTCCCCTCACCCCGGGATACGTCAGTGGACTAAAGTAATTAATATGCCTCTATCATCTTCAACCAAACAGCTTCCAAATCAGTTTTTACGTTTGTGTATCGACGTGGCGCTCATTCTAATATTTATTGCTATCGGTCTAATGAGCCACGGCGAAGACCTTAGCGATATCCTCAGAGCGTCGGCACCTTTCCTGGCATCTGCACTTTCTGCCCATATTCTGATCTGGGTCATTAATACCAGGAGAAACCTCCCCTTGATGGCAGAAGCAATTATTGTCTGGAGCATTACCCTAGTCGTCGGCATGGCTCTACGAATCAGCTTTGGTGATACCGCAGCAACAGCATTCGTTATCGTTTCTACCCTGACGCTTTTTGTTTTCTTGGTCGGATGGCGACTCATTATCATTTTCGTTGGGCGTAGTCGTCGGTAGTAGTTATCTGAAAAAGGGAGTCCTACGCTGTTGTAAGACCCCCTTTTTCCTTAACTCTCAACCATTACTTGTTTGCGCTATAAGATACCCATTTTTCAAGAACCTGCAGGGCCTTGCCACTATCAATGGCTTCCCTGGCTCTTCCAATTCCTTCAGCAAACCGCTGGTCGAAACTTATGCCTTCAACCGGGCTGTAGGCAGTAATTGCAGCAGCTGCGTTCAGTAACACAGCGTCCATGATAGGACCCATGGACCCCTTCAAAGTTTCATGTACTACTTGAGCGTTATGTTTTGCATCGCCACCGCGCAGGTCGCCCATCACACCTAAGGGAAAACCACAATCTTCTGGGTTTAGTTCGTAAGCAGTAACTTCCCCATCGAAAGTTTCCCATACATATGAAGGGCCAGTAATTGTAATCTCATCCAGTCCATCAGAACCCCGCACAATGAGTGCATGGTCCCCTCTTGATGCAAAAACTTGAGCAATACGTTCAGCCATCTCATGATCTGCGACACCAATAGCTGAAGATCTAACCTGTGCAGGATTAGTCATGGGGCCAAGGTAGTTAAATGCAGTAGGTACCCCTAGGGCTTTTCGTGTGGGGGCCACATGTTTCATGGAAGGGTGGAATATCTGAGCAAAGAGGAAAGTGATTCCAACCTCTGATACAGCTTGAGCAACATCTTTAATGCTCATGTTGAGGTTGACACCTAGTGCTTCAAGAACGTCTGCACTACCGCTAGATGAAGAGGAAGCTCTGTTTCCGTGTTTAATGACAGGAATACCGGCCCCGGCAACTACTAGCGAGGCCATGGTTGAAATATTGACGGTGTTTTGCTGGTCTCCCCCGGTGCCTACAACATCTACTGCCGATGAGGTCACCTCAATAGGTTCTGCCTTCTCAATCATGCCTTGAGCAAGTGCTTGCAGCTCCTGAGGAGTTTCACCCTTAACATGAAGTCCAACTAGAAATGCACCAATGATCGCTTCGGGCGTCGCCCCGCTCATAATCTCATCCATAGCCCAAGAAATTTCATGAGATGTGAGATCATGTTGGGCGGTGAGACGATTTAGTATGTGTTTCCATGATAGGTCTTTTGAATTAAGCATTCACCCAGTCTATGGCGCTTATAGGTAATCTCTCCCCCATGACCCGGTTTGTTGACAGGGAGAGCGGCGACTTCTTCGTGCGCTTCGACATAACTGCGTAACACCGCTTTCAAATAGGGCATTTTATGCAGGATTTACAACACACCCCACGACAAACAGCCCCGCCTATTGGTTCATGGCGAGTTTTACAGACATAATGTCTATGTGACAACTGCAACCCATACTCCAAGTAAGTCGGCTCATGCCGCTCTAAATCGACCAAACCAGGTAGCCGTGGGCACCGTGGTTTGGTTGGCTTCTGAGCTCATGTTTTTTGCCGGCCTGTTCGCCATGTACTTCACGCTTCGTGCTTCACGCCCCGATATTTGGGCTGAGAACACACCCCTGCTTGAAGTCCCGCTCGCTCTCGCTAACACCATCGTGTTGGTCTTGAGTTCCGTTACCTGTCAGTTCGGTGTTTTTAAAGCTGAACAGCTAAAGCCCCGTCGTACCGGTTCCATCTTTGACATTCGCCAGTGGGGAATGATCGAGTGGTTCCTTCTTACCTTCATCATGGGTGCGTTCTTCGTATCCGTGCAGGCTTACGAATATGCCAACCTTGTTTCCGAAGGCATGACTATTGCTTCAAGCGCTTACGGTTCCGCTTTCTACATCACCACCGGCTTCCACGCCCTCCACGTGACTGGCGGTCTTATCGCGTTTCTGCTGATTATTGGCCGCGCGTATGTTGCCAAGCGTTTTGGCCATTACGAAGCAACTTCAGCAATCGTTGTTTCTTACTACTGGCACTTTGTTGACGTCATCTGGATCGTATTGTTCCTGGTCGTCTACTTCCTCAAGTAAGCCAATCGCTAAATTAACTATCCATAACTAGCACACACTAAGGAACAAACAACGTGAAGGCACTTTCTCAAAAGCGGCGCCATCCGCTCGCAGCTCTTGTGTTGCTTGCCCTTGCTCTGCTTCTCTCCGGTGGCCTCTATGCAGTTGCCACAGCTACTAACGAAGCCCAGGCTGCAACAAGCACCTCCTACAGCGCTGAAGATATCGCAGAGGGCCAGAAGCTTTTTGTATCTAACTGCGCAACCTGTCACGGAACCAACGCAGAAGGCTCAGTAGACGGCCCCTCACTCATTGGTGTTGGTGCCGCTGCTGTTGATTTCCAGGTTGGAACTGGTCGTATGCCTATGCAGATGCAGGGCGTTCAGGCTCAGCTTAAGCCCGGGCAGTTCAACGACGAGCAGACGATGCAGCTTTCAGCTTATGTAGCTTCACTCGGTGCAGGTCCCGCCATTCCTGAGGACGAATACCTCGATGTTTCCAAAGGCGATGCAGCTAACGGTGCAAAGGTATTCCTAGCAAACTGCGCTATGTGCCATAACGCTGCTGGCGTTGGTGGCGCTCTAACTCGCGGTAAGTTTGCCCCCACCCTGATGGGCGTATCAGAGAGGCACATCTACGGGGCAATGTTAACCGGGCCTCAGAATATGCCCGTTTTCAGTGATGTAAACATCACCCCTGAAGAAAAGCGCGATGTGATTACCTACCTGAAGTCTCAGGAAGTAAATACCCCCGTTGGTGGTTTCGCTCTAGGCTCGCTTGGCCCCGTGTCTGAAGGTCTTTTGATCTGGACTCTCGGTCTCGTGATTGTCATTGCATTCACCCTGTGGCTCACATCACGAGCTGCATAAGCTTTAGCACACACATAAATTTCGTACCAAGGAAGATTTGAGGCAACACATGGGAAACCATAGTGACGGCGTAAAGGCTCATACCTCTGCCGTAGTTACCTCTCAAGAGGCAAGTCAGGAGAGGTTCCCCGATCCGGGGCTTCCCCCGCACGCTCCACGTCTGACCGACGTGGATTCTAAAAAAGCCAAAGGTGCTGAGCGACAGGTAGTTCTACTATTCGTCATCTCAATACTCGGCTCCCTGCTGTTCTGGGTTGGATACTTCGGTATCGAGGTCAGCGGCAACTTCTACGATGTCATGAACCCCGAAGCTAACAAGATGCTTCGTTTGCAGAACCTGCTCATGGGTCTTGGCGTCGCTTTCGCGATGTTCGGTATTGGTATCGGCATCGTCCATTGGGCACGGTCACTCATGCCTGACCATGAGATGGTCGAAGAGCGTCACGCGGTTACTTCTGAAGAGGACCGCGCAGAGGCTCAGGAAATCATGGAAACTATCATCGAAGAAACCGGTATTAAGCGTCGCCCTCTGCTGCGTAATACCCTCATCGGTTCGGTTATCCTCGCTCCCCTGACTTTTGTCACCCTCTTCCGTGATCTGGGCCCTGCTGATCCGTCAGTACTCAAGTACACCATGTGGGACGAAGGTGTCCGTCTCGTTCGTGACCCCTCAGGTACTCCTATCAAGGCTGCTGATGTAACCCTTGGATCTGCTTACCACGTTCTGCCCGAGACCCTTTCAACCCTTACCCACGAAAATGGGTACTTGGAAGAAAAGGCCAAGTCAGTTGTATTGTTGATGCGTCTCGATCCCAGCGAACTCAACGTTTCTGAAGGCCGTGAAGACTGGAACGTAGACGGCATCATCGCCTACTCAAAGGTCTGCACCCACGTTGGCTGCCCCATCGCTCTCTATGAGCAGCGCACCCACCATCTGCTGTGCCCCTGTCACCAGTCAACTTTCGATGCTGCTAACGAATGTGAAGTTGTTTTTGGTCCCGCAGGTCACGCCCTGCCTCAACTTCCCATCCGAGTTGACTCGGAAGGCTACCTGGTCTCACAGAGCGACTTCCACGAGCCTGTCGGTCCCGGTTACTGGGAACGCGCAAAGCACGTTAAAGAAATGGCAGGTGAAGCATAATGTCGCACTCACTGCAGTCCGATTACAAAGCTAAGACAACAACAGGGCGCATTGCTCACTACGTTGATCAGCGCGTAGGCGTATCTGGCATCGTCAAAGAATTTGGCCGTAAGATCTTCCCTGACCACTGGTCATTCATGTTCGGTGAAGTTGCTCTGTACAGCCTCGTCATCTTGATTTTGTCAGGAACCTTTCTGACCTTCTTCTTCAACCCCACCATGGTTTCGGTGACCTACGATGGTTCATACGTCCCCATGAAGGGCGTAGACATGTCAGGTGCTTACGCATCTGCCCTGGACATCTCCTTCGATGTACGCGGCGGTCTGCTCATGCGCCAAATTCACCACTGGGCAGCCCTCATGTTCATGATGGCCATGACCGTGCACATGTTGCGTGTGTTCTTCACCGGCGCTTTCCGCCGTCCTCGTGAACTCAACTGGGTTGTTGGTGCAACGCTGATGATTGTTGGCATTCTTGCTGGCTTTACTGGCTACTCACTTCCCGATGACGTTTTGTCAGGCAACGGTCTTCGTATTATCGACGGTATCTTCAAGTCGATTCCGCTCATCGGTACCTACATTTCACTGTTCTTCTTCGGTGGTGAATTCCCCGGCTCCGCAATCATTAGCCGTCTCTACAGCCTTCACATCATGGTGATTCCGGCAATCCTGCTTCTGCTAGTTGCTATTCACATGTTCATGGTGGTCATCCACAAGCACACTCAGTACCCTGGCCCAGGCCGTACTGAGAACAATGTGGTTGGCTTCCCCGTTGGTCCCGTATATGCAGCTAAAGCCGGTGGCTTCTTCTTCATTGTCTTCGGTATTATTGCGCTCCTTAGTGCAACCTTTACTATCAATGCATTGTGGAACTACGGCCCCTACGATCCCTCCCCTGTTCAGGCTGGTACCCAGCCCGACTGGTACGTAGGATTCGGTGATGGTGCACTGCGTTTGTGGCCTGGCGTATGGCCCTTCCCTTGGGAATTTGAATTCCTGGGTGGAACCTGGGTGCTTAGCGTTCTGCTCCCCTTCGCTCTCATGGCGGGCAGCGTCATAATGGCTATGGTCTTCTGGCCTTGGATTGAGCGGTGGGTTACTAAGGACAACCGAGTTCATAACGTTCTCGATCGTCCTCGAAACGCTCCTTTCCGCACAGGCGTAGGCGTTGCAGGTATCATCGGTTACGCAACCCTTATGATTGCAGCGAGCTCAGACCTTATTGCAACACACTTCCACGTTTCATTGAACGATGTTGCTTACGCGCTGCGCGCAAGCTTCCTGGTCGGTCCTCTCATCGGCTTCTACATTACTCAGCGTATTTGTTTGGCACTTCAGCGTAAGGATCGTGAACTGGTTCTTCACGGCATTGAGACCGGTAATGTGGTGCAGCTGCCCCACGGTGAATTCATCGAAGTTCACAAGCCTGTTGATGAATACCGTCGTTACGCTCTCGTCGATTTCGAGTCGCCCGCCCCCCTCCCGGCTCAGCCGAACAAGAAGGGTAAGGTCAATCCCATCGAGAAAATTCGAGCTGGTCTTTCAAAGATTTGGTTTGAAGATCGCGTTGTAGCTGTGACTCCTGCTGAGCTCGAAGCAGCTCACCATGATCACCACAGTGACCACGCTGTTGAGGGTAGCGTTTCAGCTTCTCTTGAAAAGTAAATAAGCGGTTGTAGCTAGATGCGGGGCACCTCACGGAGGTGCCCCGCATTTGTTTTAAAAATATTTACTATTTTGGTGGGAATTAGGTGTGTTGATTATAAGAACCCTGCCCCGCCCGTGATTGGCTCTTCCTGAGCTGTCCTGAGCTGTCCTGAGCTGTCCTGAGCTGTCCTGAGCTGTCCTGAGCTGTCCTGAGCTGTCCTGAGCTGTCCTGAGCTGTCCTGAGCTGTCCTGAGCTGTCCTGAAAGGCTACTAAGGGGTTACCCAGGGACTTTGTATTGCACAGCGTGATAAAGCTCAGGGATCTTTGGTGAAAACCATGAATTTCTCGCAGGGTCTCGTGACCAGTAGTAAAAGGTTGTAAAACGAAAGACAGAGAGAACTAAGGTCGGGCGAACGGAGGCCCTATAGACCGACGATAAACCTTAGAGGCAAGCCCACTTCGCAAGAATTAACGGGTATGAGTCTACACACCTTAGCTCACTCAATCACTCATAAATGAGGCTAAAAACCGTGAGCCAAATACTAAGTTACGGACCTCTGACTCATTCTCGCTGCATTGACTGTAACCAGGAGACTTTAGCCGGTACTTACAATCTACGAACAAGCCTGCCTCTGGGAAATGGTTTAGATGCAGTTCTTGATAGTTGTTTTGGATACAAAAAAGTTGGTGCCCGGAACTATTTAGAACCGGACACCAACCTGTTAGTTATTTAGAAAACTAGTGAGCGTGATCGCCACTGTTGTATTCATAAACCCAACCTATAACTGCAACCGCTGCAACGGGCAACGACAGGAGGAATACCCACCAGCCGACAGCTAAACCGACAACGGCGATAGAACAAGCCACGCCAATCAACAGGGGCCACCAAGACCATGGTGAATAGAACCCATAATCGCCAGCAGCGTGCGAAATTTCGCCATCAAGGTCTTCGTAGGGCATATCTGGATGCTTCTTGTCAGTGAAGGACAAGAAGTACCAGAGGAAAAGACACATGACAGCTGTTGCAAGAAGCGCTGGGAAACCGGCCCAATCATTAAAGTCAGTCATGAACCCGTAGGTGATACCAACCGGAATCAGGAATACACCGATGAGACCAAAAATCTTTGAAAAAAGTTTCATACTATGTCCCCTATCGTGCGCTGATCTGGCGAGCAGCCGCAGCGACGTCGTTGTTGGTTGACAGCTCCGGATGGTGCAAGTCAAGTGCAGGACGCTCTGAACGGATGCGGGGAAGAGCTGTGAAGTTGTGGCGAGGTGGCGGGCAAGAGGTAGCCCATTCCAGAGAACCGCCAAATCCCCAAGGATCATCAACATCAACGGTCTTAGTTGAACGGTAAGTGATGTATACGTTCCAGAACCAGGGGATCATCGAGATAGCGAGAATCATGGAACCGAAAGTTGAGAGCTGGTTCATCCAGGTGAAGCCGTCTTCAGGCATGTAGTCAGCGTAACGACGTGGCATACCGTCCACACCAAGCCAGTGCTGGACCAGGAAGGTCGTATGGAAGCCAATGAAGAGCAACCAGAAGTGAATTTTACCAATGCGTTCGTTGAGCATTTTACCGGTGAACTTGGGCCACCAGAAGTAGAAGGCGCCGAACATACCGAACACCAAAGTACCGAAAATAACGTAGTGGAAGTGTGCTACCACGAAGTATGAGTCTGAAAGGTGGAAGTCAAGCGGAGGAGCCGCCAGGATAACGCCGGTGATACCGCCGAACAGGAAGGTAATAAGGAAGCCGAAGACCCACAGCATGGGGGTTTCGAAGGTAATCGAACCCTGCCACATAGTACCGATCCAGTTGAAGAACTTAACACCAGTAGGAATACCAATGAGCATCGTCATGAACGAGAAGAACGGAAGCATTACCGCACCCGTGACGTACATGTGGTGAGCCCATACGGTTACTGATAGAGCAGCAATCGCGATGGTAGCGAAAATCAGACCCTTGTAACCAAAAATCGGTTTGCGTGAGAAGACCGGAATAATTTCGGAAACGATACCAAAGAAGGGCAACGCCAGCACATACACCTCAGGGTGACCGAAGAACCAGAAGAGGTGCTGCCACAGAATGGCTCCACCGTTTTCAGGATCAAAGATGTGGCCACCTAGGCGGCGATCCATGCCCAGGGCAAACAGAGCTGATGCAAGGGGCGGGAAGATCATGATGATCAGAATCGCAGTGATGAGCGTAGTCCAGGTAAAGACCGACATACGCCACATGGTCATACCGGGAGCACGCATACAGAGGATGGTGGTCAGGAAGTTGACGCCACCCATGATGGTGCCGAAGCCCTGCAAGGCAAGACCGAAGATCCAAAGGTCGCCACCAACGCTAGGGCTAAAAGTGGTGCTATTCAACGGTGCATAAGCGAACCAGCCGAATGACGCAGCGCCCTGAGGAGTAATAAACCCAGCAATAGCGATGAGTGAACCGAAAAGGAAGAACCAGAATGCTAGTGAGTTCAACCGTGGGAAAGCAACGTCAGGAGCACCAATTTGAAGAGGAACGATGACGTTAGCAAAACCAACAAACAGCGGGGTACCGAACATGAGCAGCATGACAGTACCGTGCATGGTAAACAGCTGATTGAACTGTTCCTTGGTTTCTAGAATCTGCATACCGGGAGAGAAAAGCTCTAGACGCATAATCAGAGCCATAACACCGGCAAAGCAGAAGAAAATGAAAGAAGCGATCAGGTACATGTACCCGATGGTCTTGTGGTCGGTGGAAGTGAGCCAATTGACGATAATTCGCCCTTTAGACTTGGGCACCACCCGCGGAATAACACTGCCGTTAGTTGTGTCCGCTGAATACTCAAGAGTAGTCACGGGTTACCTCTTAGTTGTTGGTGTTCTGGTTGGGATTGCGGTTGTATTCATCACCGAGACGTCCGGTATTACCTTCGTCTTCTAATGACTGAATGTAGGCGTCATACTCGTCCTGAGGGACAACCTTGACGTTGAAGAGCATCTCAGAATGGTACTCACCGCAGAGCTCTGCACATTTGCCAGCGTAGGTGGCAGCCTCATCACCTGTAGTGAAGTACATGTGGTTGGTCATGCCGGGAATGGTGTCACGCTTCTCAAGGAAAGCAGGTACCCAGAATGAATGGATTACATCGCGAGACTTTAGCTGGACATCTACAGTCGAGTTAGTAGGCAGATAGAGTGTAGGAAGGGTTTCTTCAACACCTTCTTCACCGGTGGTGCTCAGACGCGCCTGAATACCGGAAAAGTAGACATCTTCGTTAATGTAGTTGAAGTCCCAAGCCCACTGCTTCCCGTAAACCTCGACGGTAACATCGGCGGTTTCAGCCTTGGGTGCGGTTATCTCTCGCTCAGCCCTGTCAGAGAAGCTGAAGAGGCTAACAATCAAGATAACGGGAATTATGGTGTAGAAAATTTCCAGAGGAGCATGGTAGCTCACCTGGCGGGGGTAACCGGTTTCGTACTTGCGACGACGGTAGGCGATGATGCACCAGAGCATGAGGCCCCAGGCGACAAGACCCACGGCTAAAGCAGCTACCCACGAACCAATCCAAAGGTTCATGATGGTATCTGCGTTATCGGTTACACCACGCTGGGTAGGCAACCAGCCCACCTTTGCCTGTTCTGAACAACCGGTCAATAGCAGTGCGGAGACTGCAGTAGCGGTGGCTATTGCCTTGCTTTTCAGCCCCTTGCTGCCGGTTCGATGCTGCGAACTCACAGACGGCCCTTCCTGTAGCGATGTGCGTGTTACCTAGGTGCCGTGTGTGGACAGCAATAATCTAGGTATAAATCTTTCAATACGAGCTTACCTGCAAATGGGGAATTACGGTGACAACCTGTCATCTAATAGACGTGTCATTACAAAAGTATTTCGTGACAGCCATACTAAAAAATTTAGGGTCAGCCTGTGCGAAAGCACAGGCTGACCCCTATCGTTTACATCAGTAGCAATTAGCTGAACGAATCACCACATGCACATGACCCCTGCGCATTGGGGTTATCGATTGAAAAACCCTGCTTTTGAATGGTGTCTTCAAAGTCAATGGTGGACCCATCGAGGTAGGGGACGCTCATGCGATCAACAATTACCTCAACACCGTCAAAGTCACGGATAGCATCACCTTCCAGTACACGCTCATCAAAGTAGAGCTGGTAAATAAGACCTGAGCAACCGCCGGGCTGCACAGCAATGCGCAGTCGTAAATCGGTACGACCTTCCTGTTCGAGCAAGGCTCGAACTTTTGCTGCAGCAAGGTCAGTAAGGTTCACTGCGTGGGTTGATACGTTATCGAGAACAGTCTCTGACATCAATTTTCCTTTCAAGAGGTGTTATTCAGCATCTAGTTTACGCTTTTAAAACTTCGAGCGCGAGGGGGCGCTACTCAATGGTGATGCTACTCCCCTAGCTCTTTTCAGCTAGCATCAAAGCTTCAGCGAGAATAGCTTTTTTGAAGTCAGGTATGTAGAGGGACTCGTTTGCACTGTGAGCTCTTGTGTCAGGATCCTCAATACCAGTAATGAGTATCTGCGCATCAGGGTACAGGCTCGTTAGGGTAGCTATGAATGGAATTGAGCCGCCCATGCCAGTAGTTACAGGTTCCACTCCCCATGCCTCAGAGAAAGCCGCTAAGGCTAGTTGAGCTCCCTCCCCAGCAGTGTCAGCGGAATAAGGCTGACCTGAATCTTCAGCTTGGTAAATAACTTCAGCTCCTAATCCATTGCGAGCTTCAAAATGACGTGCTAGGGCCCTGTGCGCGTCATCGGGGTTCTGGCCTGGTGCCAGGCGCACGCTAATACGAGCCTTAGATGTCGCCGCAATGGTGTTGGAGGATTCAGCTACCGAAGTAATATCCATGCCAATTACCGATATGGCAGGCTGCGCCCAGAGTCTGGATGATATCGAACCTTCACCAGCCAGGACCATGCTGTCTAGAATCCCTGAGTCCGCTCGGAAATCCCCTTCATCATAGTCAACCTCTGGTTGAGGTGAAGATAATAGACCTTCAACCGCAACCTTACCTTTATCATCATGAAGTGTCGATATCAGTTTCATAAGGACAGTGTGGGCATCGAGCAAAGGCCCACCAAACATCCCAGAATGAACCGAGTGGTCGCTAACCCTTACGGAAATATCACCGCTAGCTACACCCCTGAGGCTTGTAGTTAAAGCTGGCACCCCAGTTCGCCAGTTCGCTGAGTCAGCTACGACGATGTAGTCAGCCGCTAACTTTTGTTTGTAGTGTGACAAAAAGTCATCAAAACTGGGTGAACCTGCTTCTTCTTCACCCTCAATAAACAGGGTGACGCCTACCTTAAAGGAGTCACCTAAGACTTTCCTTACCGCTGAAAAAGCTGCTAGATGGGCGATTACTCCAGCTTTATCATCTGCAGCTCCACGGCCATAAAGCCTGTCACCAAGCTGGGTTGCAGTAAATGGGTCTGTCTTCCACAGCGTTAAATCGCCTGCGGGTTGTACGTCGTGGTGCGCGTACAACAAGAAGGTTGGGTACCCTAGACTAGCCTCTTTGCGGGCTACTACAGCGGGCATGCCCATCTTGCCCCCTGCGTACTCAACACTCAGTATTTCTGCCGACTCAAACCCAGCATCTACCGCAAGTTCACGAACTTTTTGCGCGCTATCGGTGACCTTTGAGATATCGAAAGACTCCCAGGCCACAGAAGGGATTGCAACTAATTCAACTAGCTTAGCCAGCTCCGCGTCGAACTGCTCTTCAATGAGATTAGCTAGCTGATCCTTGTGCTCAAATTTAAAATCATGCATCGTCATATATCTCAGAATACGCGTTAAATGTATTTAAAGGCACGAAATCGTTATCCTTAAGAGGTGTTTGGTCGTAAAAATAAAGCAGTAGAAACTGAAAGTCAGCAGTCCGCGGGGTCTATCAGGATTGAAAGAACAGAACCTCATCTGTCTGACTCTAAGTACACCCCTCCCAAGGGCCGCCCTACCCCCTCTCGTAAAGAAAGAGAGGCCGCACGCAAGTCACCTCTTGTGCCGGTAGATAGAAAGGCAGCTAAAGAAGCGGAAAAAGCAGCAAATCGCGAATTCCGCATCAAGCAACAACAAGCTATGCAGACCGGCGATGAACGTTATCTTCCAGTGAATGATCGCGGCCCGCAACGCCGTTACATTCGGGATTTCGTAGATGCACGATTTAACGTGGGCGATGTACTTCTTCCCGTCATTTTGTTAACCTTCATCATCGGTCTTTTCACCAGAGCCTTTCAGGAATACAGCATTTTGGTCATGTGGGCCTTTATCCTGCTGTGGTTCATTGATTTCTGGCTTCTATGGCGCAAGCTCAAGCCAAGGATTATCGCAAAGTTTGGTGCCGTAGAACCACGTTCCGGCTTCTACGCCTTTAACCGATCAATGATGATTCGTAGATTCCGTCTACCCAAACCTCAGGTTGCCCGCGGCCAATATCCCAGCTAAACTCAAGCTCTTATCAATGAACGGGGGGCCGGAACTTCTGTACAGAAGTTCCGGCCCCCCGTTTACTGACTACTTATTATTTTTTCGCAAAGCAAGAAGTTCTTTGTTAATACGAGCTGCCCATAGTGGGCCTTCGTAAAGAAAAGCGGTATAGCCCTGCACTAGCTGAGCTCCTGCATCCAACCTTTCTTGGACATCTTTGGCGGTGGTTACGCCGCCTACTGAAATCAGTGAAAGCTGGTCTCCCACCTCAGACTTAAGTATTCTGAGAACTTCTAGTGAGCGGCTTTTCAGCGGCTCCCCCGATAGACCGCCAGCACCGATTTCAGTAATTTTAGCGGTGTCAGAAGTTAGCCCCATACCATCTCTGGCTATAGTGGTGTTGGTGGCAATGATGCCATCCAGTCCCAAACGCACAGCCATACGCGCAATCTCAACGATATCTTGATTAGCCAAATCAGGTGCTATTTTGACGGCCAGCGGTATTCTACGACCGACAACAACTCTATCAGCCTCAGACCTTACAGCCTCAAGTAGAGGTTCAAGGGTTTCAATAGCCTGCAGGTCTCGCAGACCTGGGGTATTCGGCGAGCTAACATTCACCACCAGGTAATCTGCCTGGGGTGCCAATACACGTGTGCTCACCAAGTAGTCTTCGATGGCATCTTCAAGGTCTACAAGCTTGGTTTTTCCAATATTGACCCCGATAAGGGGGCGCAGTTTGCCTTTATACTCACTCTGTAAGTCGGCTCTTGCCGCTGCGACACGCGGTCCAGCTTCAGCAGCTCCCCCGTTATTAAATCCCATGCGATTGATGACAGCTTTATCATCGACCAAACGAAAGAGACGAGGCTTAAGGTTACCTGGCTGTGCCTGCCCGGTTAGCGTACCAATTTCGATATGACCAAACCCGAGGTTGCCCAGCGCTGAGATAGCGTAGCCCCCTTTATCAAACCCCGCCGCCATTCCAAAAGGTGAAGGGAAAGTCAGCCCCATAGCTTCAGTTTTCAATGACGGATGAGGCGCAAAAAACAGACGTTCACCAATTTTGGAAATACCGGTCTTGCGGAGTGTTTGCACACCCCACATGCCAATATGGTGGGCTCTTTCTGCATCCATAGGTTTGAACATCGTATTGAACAGGGTTGGGTATAACCTCACGGTCATTCCCCTTTCAGCCGCGGTAAAACTACCAGTTGTATATAAATCTAAATTAGCGAGAGGTAACCTGGTCGATAGCGCCACCGTATCTGCGATCTCGGCGTGCATACTGCTCGACGGCGTCCCACAGAACAGTTCGGTCAACATCTGGCCACAGGACATTCATAAAGACCATCTCGGCGTAAGCACTCTGCCAGAGGAGGAAGTTAGAAAATCTCTGCTCTCCTGAAGTCCGTAGAAATAGATCTACATCGGGAAGGTCAGGCTCATCAAGATACCGTTGAAAAGTCTTCTCGGTAATATGTTTGGGTTTTATTTTACCGTCAGCGACATCCTGGGCCATCAAGGCTGCAGCATCGGCAATTTCAGCGCGGCCCCCGTAGTTAACGCACATAGTGAGAGTGCAAACAGTATTATTCTTTGTTTCAGCTTCGCACTTCTCAAGTAGAGTAATGACAGATTTCCATAGTTTAGGGCGTCGGCCCGCCCATCTAATACGAACTCCCCACGACTTAAGGGTCTCTAGCTGCCGCTCCAGCACCTCTGAGGAAAAACGCATCAAAAAGGCGACCTCATCTGGTGATCGTTTCCAGTTTTCTGTAGAAAAAGCGTAAGCCGAGATGTAAGGAATACCCATCTCAATCGCTCCAGCTACCACATCGAGAAGTGCTGCCTCACCTGCACGGTGCCCTTCATTACGAGGCAACCCACGTTCGTTGGCCCACCTACCGTTACCATCCATCACTACAGCAACGTGTTGAGGAACAAACTTACGTGGAATGGACGGCGCAGTAGCACCGCTGGGGTGTGGATTAGGCAGAAGGTGGGACATAGGAGACTAGCTTTCCTTTTCTAAAATTGCGAGCGTTTTTAGTGGTCGCTCTAGATGCCACTGAGCATATTCCATCATAAGCCGTGAAGATTTGACGGAAAGGGAGGAAGCAGTTCCTAGCGTCCCAACGGTCTCCCAATCTCCAGCTTTGAGAGCAGTGAGGTATGCGGGAGTATCTCCTGAAATAGGTGTGACACGTTGCACCAAGTTACCCCGCCCGCAGTTCTGACACAGGACTCCAACCTCAGCCGAGAAGTAGTTGAGATCATCGACAGATGCACAAATGCCGCAGGCAGAAGTTGCTAAACCCCACCCTGCTAAAGAAAAAGAGCGGGCGATGTAAGAATCAAGAATTCTGTAGGGAGAATGAGATCGGCGAGCCAATGCAGAAAGTGCTCCTGCCAGCAGCGAAAATTGACCCGAACCAGCCTCCTGGTCGTTCTGCACCAGCTGTTCAGCTAACTCACAAATAACAGCTGCAACGGTAAACACACCGTAATCAGCAGCAATAGGGGCAGCGTAGGCCCTTCTCGTTACCACCTGAGAGATGGTTGCTAACTTTTTTCCGCCGGATGCCGAAAAGTCAACCAGCATAAAGGGCTCAAGGCGGGCACCGAACTTTGAAGAGCTGCGTCGTACCCCTTTAGCCACCGCATGGACGATGCCGTGCTCCCGGGTGCACATAACAATGATACGGTCGGTCTCCCCCAGATTCTGGGTGCGCAAAACAATAGCGCTATCGCGAAAGGACTTATTCATTGATAGCGCTGAACTCACACTCATATTCTTTCATACCCTGTGCACTCTGTCAGTCACAGAGAAAAAAGAAATCGGCGGGGCTGAACCTCCAGGAGGCTAGCCCCGCCACGGAAAACTTATTCTGAATCTCTAATCGCTCGATTGACCGCCGAAATCATTGCCTTCAACGACGCGCGGGTAGTAGATGAGTCAATCCCAACGCCCCATAGAACCCGGCTTCCAACCGCGGCTTCGATATAGGAAGCTGCCTGCGCATTAGCGCTTGAAGCAAGAGTGTGTTCCGAGTAGTCCAGGACACGAATATCTACCCCCTCCTTGGAGAGGATGGACTGCAGGGCCTCAATGGGACCACTGCCTTGGCCCACTCGCTCATAGCGATGACCTTCAATGACCAGACCAGCACGCATCGTGGTGGCACCGTGCTCTTCAGAATCAATAGACAGGGACTCAATGCGGTACTTGCCCCAGCGGTTCTCAACATCGGTGCTGGGCAGGTATTCATCAGCAAAGATGTTCCACAAGACCGGACTTGAAACCTCACCGCCCTGCGAGTCAGTTCGCGCTTGAACAATGGTAGAAAATTCCTGTTGCGCTCGTTTGGGGAGATCCAAGCCGAAATCCTTCTTCAGCAGATAGGCGACGCCGCCCTTACCCGATTGTGAGTTCACACGGATAACTGCTTCATAGGTGCGCCCCAAGTCCTTGGGGTCAATGGGCAGGTAGGGAACTGACCACACCATGTCATCAATATCTTTGCCTGCAGCCTGGGCATCCTTCTCCATACGCTCAAAACCCTTTTTAATAGCGTCCTGGTGAGAACCGGAGAAAGCAGTAAAGACTAAGTCGCCGCCGTAGGGTGAACGCTCATGAACTGGTAGCTGGTTACAGTACTCAACGGTAGAGCGAATCTCATCAATATTGGAGAAATCGATTTCTGGGTTCACACCTTGAGTGTAGAGGTTCAACCCCAGGGTTACCAGGTCTACGTTGCCGGTGCGCTCGCCATTACCGAAAAGGCAACCCTCAATACGGTCTGCCCCCGCCATATAGCCTAGCTCTGCAGCGGCGACACCGGTGCCTCGGTCATTGTGCGGATGCAGGGAAAGAACGACGTGTTCACGGTTGGTTAGATTGCGGCTAACCCACTCAACAGAATCAGCGTACACATTGGGAGTAGCCATCTCGACGGTTGCCGGCAGGTTGATGATAACCTCACGCCCCTCGCCGATACCCAGTTCGTCAGTTACCGCATTGCATACCTTGACAGCAAATTCAAGTTCTGTGCCGGTGAAGGATTCCGGAGAGTATTCGTAGGTGATTTTAGTATCAGATACCATTTGCTCTTCGAACTTCTTGCACAGACGAGCACCGGTCAGAGCGATGTCCAAAATACCGTCCTGATCCTGGTTAAAGACAACGCGTCTTTGCAGAACAGAAGTTGAGTTATAGAAGTGCACAATGGCTCTGGGGGCACCTTCAATTGCCTCAAAGGTCTTTTGAATCAGGTGTTCACGGCACTGCACCAGCACCTGAATCGTGACATCAGCGGGGATATGACCCTCTTCAATGAGGGTGCGCACAAAATTAAAATCGGTTGCAGATGCTGAGGGGAAACCCACCTCGATTTCTTTGTAGCCCATCTTAACCAGCAACTTGAACATGGCGAGTTTGCGCTCTGTGTCCATGGGGTCTATCAGAGCCTGGTTACCGTCACGCAAATCTACCGCGCACCATCGAGGTGCTTTAGTAATAGTTTTGTTTGGCCAGGAACGATCCGGAAGCGATACCTGAATCTGCTGATTAAAAGGGACGTACTTGTGCACTGGCATAGAAGCCGGCTGCTGGAAATTTTTCATGAGGTGTACTTTCAGCGTGAGATTTATAGTTCTAAGAAACAGGAACAAACCCGTAGCGCAGCATGACCTGTATAACCGCGCTACGGCAAATAAGCATTTCCATATGCATCTCACTCATGTGTTCAAGGTATCACGCGTTTTTTAGCCACCGGTAGTAAGGTCACACTATTTCCACTATATGAAAAGCTCCCGCTGACACGGGAGCTTTTATATTTAGTAGTTAAAGGACTGCTGGCAGGTGACCTGATCAGCGGTCTGCCCGGTGACACCGGAGGCTATACCAGCATCTTGCGATTCGACTTTGTCATGCTCTGCTAAGTCTGAGCCAACTACTACCTCAATGCCGATGTACTGGTCAGAAGGTGTGAGGGTAGTAATTCCAAAGATATCCGCGACAGCCTGGGCTTCAGCCTCAAAACCGTAGGGGTAAACGATAGATGAGGTTGAATACTCGGCGGCGTTTTCGTCAACGGTGGTCTGCTTGAAACCGCGATCAGTGATATCCGATGCTAGAGCAGAACCTCTATCATCGACGCCTGAACCGTTGGATACGGAGACGGAGACATCATAGTTCAGCGAATCAACGTCCTCTTCTGCCGTTTCTTCTGTGGCAGCCGGCTCAACAAGACTCTCGTCCTTCTGCAGTTTCGTGAAGAAAGCCTCAGATTCGGTGGATAATTGCAGTTTATTGTCATCTAGGACGTAGGGTTCGTTGGGAACCGTTGCAAAAACAACTTTGCTGAGGTCAACTGTTGAGAAAATCGACCCCACACTGACCAGCGTAGATAGATCGGTCAGCCCCTTATCAACCGTGACGTTCTGGGTGACGGCTTCGGCCATACGGTAGAGCATGCTGGGGTTAGAAAGAGTGCCCTCCGACTGAACCTTGCGGAGCAGGGAAGACAAAAAGCTTTGTTGAGCTTTAATACGGGCGGTATCGCTCCCATCACCAAATCCGTGACGTGACCGAAGGAAAGCAAGGGCCTGCTCGCCTTCAACGTCGGAGGTTCCAGCCTCCAACTTCAAGCCACTGTAGGTGTCATCAATATCTTCTGTGACGCAAACCTGGACCCCACCAACAACGCTGGACAGTGCCTTAACAGCGTTGAAATCAACCAGCATAAAGTGATCAATTTCTACACCGGTGATGTTACTGATGGTAGCGACAGTGCAGCCCGGGCCACCACGCTCGAGTGACTCGTTAATCTGTGTATCTTCACTAGCGGCGTAGACCTGGCCCGTCTCAGCGTCGGTGCACTTAGGGATATCTACCATTAAATCGCGAGGGAACGACACCACATTAACCATCTGGCGGTCCTCACTGATCTGAAGCAGCATCATTACATCTGAACGGGCCCCGGACTCTGCATCAGCCTCATCGCCGTAAGCAGCGTTATTACCTGAACGGGTATCGGAGCCAATGACCAAAATATCGAGTGGACCACTCGCCAAATTGCCGACTAACTCCCCCACATTCATCTCAGCGGTGTGAACATTCGAGCGCAACCTGGCCAGAGCGAAGCCACCCAGCCCGAACACTAAAAGCAACATAGCTACGCAACCGAAGGCAAGCCATTTCAAACGCTGAGACTTCTGGGGCTGAAGTAGCATGTGGCGCCCATGTGTAGCTGTTGAAGGCTGAGGGGAAGAGCCTAAAAAGGCCATTCATAAACTCCGTTTCATAGATACCGACGATAAGCACCGTGGTTCAAGGTAATGCTTAAAAATACCCACAAATTCTTATGGTTCTTAGCTCAAAAGCTGAAAGGAAGCCTAAAAGCCTAACTTGCCCAGAGCCTTGGGGTCCTTCTGCCAGTCCTTAGCAACCTTTACATGAATCGATAGGAAGACCTTGGTGCCCAGCAGCGTCTCGATATTCTTGCGCGCTGTCTGACCAATTTCTTTCAGGCGTGCACCCTGTTTGCCGATAATAATTCCCTTCTGAGAATCACGTTCAACGAACAAGTTAATGTGGATATCCAAGAGCGGGTTTTCCTCACTGCGCCCCTCCCTGAACTCCATCTCTTCGACGGTAACTGCAACCGAATGCGGTAGCTCGTGAGTGACGCCTTCCAAGGCAGCTTCACGAACCAGCTCAGCAATGAGAGTGGCCTCAGGTTCATCGGTCAGTTCACCGGTGGGATACAGAGGAGGAGAATCAGGCAGATGTGTTGAGAGTAGCTTGGCTACCTCCTCAACCTGATAGCCATTGACTGCAGATACAGGAATGATATCGGCCCAGCCGCCGCGTCCGTCGTTCACTACGCCGCTGGCAGGTTCACCCTTAGCGCTAGCCCGAGAAGCAGCCGGGCCACTACCCTTACGGAAGGGCATTTGTTCGCCCTTTTTCTTGCGCTCTTGCCGATCGCGACGCTGTTTGCGAGCTACTCGCTCCGCGCTCATAATCTCATCACCCAGAGCCGAAACTTCAATGAGCTGCTCGGTCAACTGTTCGTGGCTCACCTTATCTGCTTTGGTAACAATCGCTACGATGGGCTTGTTTCCAGAGGCAGCAAGCTGTTGAGCAATATAGCGATCACCAGGCCCAATCTTCTCATCAGCCGGAATGCAGAAGCCAATAACATCAACCTCAGAAAGAGTTTCAGCTACGAGATCGTTGAGACGCTCTCCCAGCAGAGTACGCGGCCGGTGCAAACCGGGAGTATCGACCAATACCAGCTGAAAATCATCGCGGTGCACGATACCGCGAATGGTATGACGGGTGGTTTGTGGGCGGTTTGAAGTAATAGCAACTTTCTGCCCCACCAGCGCGTTGGTCAAGGTTGACTTGCCGGCATTAGGGCGCCCAACCAGCACCGCAAAGCCAGCCGAATAGTCATCGGGAAAAGCTGCAAAATCCACTCAAAAACTCCAAGTGTTGGTCTCAATAAAAAACTACAGACCACTCTACAACCTTTTACCTATGCCCCTTTGAGTTTGTTCGGTAAGTCGGTACCTCTGCGGTATAAGTCTCCTCACCGCTTCTCCTGTTGAGGCTAAAATCAACAAGCCGCCCTTTCCAACCCAAGGGCTGGAGAGGGCGGCTTTGCCGAGGTGTCTACTGTTCAACAGGCTGTTCACTCGCTTCGACGGTGACAGGGGGCTCTGCCCAGACTTCTAGGGTGCCAATCTTATTGCGGCGACCGCGGGCACCAATTGCTTTGATATGGATGCCCTCCACGACTACTTCACTACCAATAATAGGTACTCGTCCCAGGTGCTTAGAGAGCAACCCTCCTACCGTCTCGACGTCTTCATCTTCGAGGTCAACACCAAAGGTTTCTCCCAGTTCTTCGACCCCTAGACGGGAGCTGATACGGAAGGTGCCATCTTCCTGCATTACTACTTCTGGTTTCTCGTTGTCATACTCATCGGCTATATCACCAACAAGCTCTTCAATCAGATCCTCAAGAGTAACCAGCCCTGAGGTGCCCCCGTATTCATCAACAACCACCGCCACGTGGGTTGACTCCCTCTGCATTTGCTTGAGCAAGTCCATCACCCGCTTGGTTTCAGGTTCAAAACGGGCCGGGCGCATGAGCGAAGCGATACCGAGAGCTGAAGCTTGACCTGTGATTCCTCGATAGCCCTCGATGGTGTCTTTCAGATAAAGGACACCCCGCACATCGTCAAAAGAGTCGCCCAAGACGGGCATGCGAGAGTAACCTGAGCGCAAGAAAAGATTCAGGGCATCATCTAAGCTCTCATCGAGGTCGATAGTGACCATATCTGCGCGAGGCACCATCACCGAGCGGATGCGAGTTTCATCCAGCTCAAAGATCGACTGCACCATCTCAGCTTCATCGTCCTCAATAGCTTCAGAGGACGATGCCCGGTCAACGAATTCGAGAATCTCATCCTCGGTAAAGATACCGGTGACCCGGTCTGAGTCTTTGGGGCTAAACTTGCGCGATAGCGCTGTCAGTAAAGATGAGAAGGGGCGTGTTAGAACCCCCAGGGCATAGGTTAGACCAGCCATTGTTTTAAAAACCTGAACGTGCTTTGTGCGGCCCACTAAACGCGGAGCCACCCCAAAAAAGGCAAAAATCAGGATAGTCATTACCAGTAAAGTCAGAACCACGCTGATCCAGGTGCGGTGGAATATCTCGGAAATCAAGAGATAAAAGCAGACTACCGCTGCGGTTTCCGCTAAAACCCGCCAGATGCGCAAGGAACGGAAGTAAGGTTCAGGGTCAGCAAGAATTGCCCGGACGCTCTTTTTACCGGACTCATCCGCTAACTCCCCCGCAACGGCCCTGGGCAGGTAGGTATAGGAAGACTCCATAGCGGTGAAAAGATAACCGATGAGAACTAAAACCAGTACACCGGCAGCGAGAAAGAAGACGGAAAGCACGGGTTAGTGCCTCGTTTCCACGGGAGCAGGGCGACCGAGAAAGTCTTCAAGAATAGTTCGCTGGATACCGAACATCTCAGCTTCCTCTTCTTTCGTGGCGTGATCGTAGCCCAGGCAATGCAGGATGCCATGGGTGGTGAGCAAACAGAGCTCATCAAGAGTCGAATGCCCGGCTTCTTTGCCCTGAGCAGAAGCTACCGGTGGGCAGAGCACGATATCGCCCAGCACACCAGTGGCCAGCCGGTCCGGTGTACCTGGAGTTAACTCGTCCATTGGAAAGGACATTACATCGGTTGGCCCGGGCAAATCCATCCACTCTAGGTGGATGCGCTCCATTTCAGATTCACCCACGACGCTGATGGAAAGCTCAGTCTCTGCAGAGACATTCAAATGAGCGAAAGCATGAGTTACTAAACGCTCTAGGACGTCTGTATCAACCTCAGCAAAAGACTGACGAACGGTTTCAGAAGCGTCACGGCCGGCATCCTCAATATCAAATTCAATGTTCATTAATGGTCCTTAGATACTTCAATACCCGATTTTTCAAGTAGCTTCTCAGCTGCAGCTTCAATGGTTTGGCGTTTGACCTTGCGGGTTTTACGGCGATCGATATTAGATTTCGTTTCGTCCCACCGATCATAGGCACTCACAATATCTGACACGAGCGAGTGACGGACCACGTCCTCAGCCTGTAGCAAAGAAAAATGAATATCTTCGACTCCCTCAAGAATCTGGCGAATTTGTTTAAGACCCGACGCATGCCCACCCGGAAGATCAATCTGAGTAACATCGCCAGTAATCACCATCTTGGAGCCAAAACCTAAGCGTGTGAGGAACATCTTCATCTGCTCAACAGTGGTATTCTGAGCTTCGTCCAAGACAATGAAGGCGTCGTTGAGGGTGCGGCCACGCATATAGGCAAGAGGCGCTACCTCAATGGTTCCGGCCTCCATCAGACGCGGGATAGACTCCGGGTCCATCATGTCGTGAAGCGCATCGTAGAGCGGGCGCAGGTAGGGGTCGATCTTCTCATGGAGCGAGCCGGGCAAGAAGCCTAGCCGCTCCCCTGCCTCTACCGCGGGGCGAGTCAGAATAATGCGGTTGACCTCTTTAGCCTGCAATGCCTGAACAGCCTTTGCCATAGCGAGGTAGGTCTTACCGGTACCAGCCGGACCAATACCGAAAATAACGGTATTAGCGTCAATGGCATCAACGTAGCTTTTTTGGTTGATGGTCTTGGGGCGGATGTTTTTGCCTCGTGAACTCAGAATGTTATGGCTAATGGCAGCAGCTGGATGAGCCAGCGTGGCTGTCATCATGCCCATAATGCGAGTGACCACTTCGGTGGTAACCTGGGTGTCATTTTGAACAAGCTGGACCAGTTCACCCAGCAACCGCACGGTAGTGCCTACGGTCTCAGAAGGGCCGGTTACCACAGCATCTAGCCCCTTAGGGCGGATGGCGAGACCCGGAAAAGCCTGTTCAATCAGGGTGATGTTGCCATCGTGGGGACCAAGGACGGCCACCATCTCTTCAACTGAGCGGAAAGAAAAAGTTCGAGCAACGGTTAGGGGGCGGTGCGTAGCGGATGCAGTAGTCATAGGTGACCTCGCAGGTCTTTCAGAGCTCCTTGGCAATAGCAAAGTGGGTAAAAACTACTTTACCGAGCGCGGGGACCAGGAGGTATAAGTTTTGCGGTCAGTGATATTACAGCTACCAGCGGCCTAGTGCGACGTTGAGGGTTGAGATAGCGGCGGCCCCCGCGGTGGAACTGCGCAGCACCTCATCGCCCAAGAGGACGACCCTGGATCCGGCGGATTTTAAGAGGTCGAGTTCACGCGGGCTCACTCCCCCCTCTGGGCCTACCAAGAAATAAATCTCTTCAACGGTATCGGTCAGACGGGCTGAAAGTTCTTGGGTTAAGCGGTGCTCGCCCTGCTCATGCAGTACCAGAAAGAGAGCGGTCTCACCCAGCTCACGGGCTAATTCAGCCAGGTCAGCGCTGCTGTGCTGCTCAAAAACATGCGGTATGACAGCTCGTCTGGACTGCTTTGCAGCAGCCCGCACGGTGTTCTGCCACTTGGCATGAGCTTTAGCGGCGCGCTCCATTTTCCACCGCACAATAGATCGGTCAGCACTCCACGGTACGATTCCATGAGCACCCAGTTCCGTAGCCATTTCTATAGCCTGGATGTCACGATCGCCCTTAGCAAGAGCTTGAACTAAATAGATGGTCACCTGCTGTGACTGCTGGCTGAGCAGGTCAATGCTAACCCTGACACCAGCATCCAGGATTCCAAGAACTGACCCGGTAGCGCGCCGTCCTGCACCATCTGCTAAATCAATGCCCTCGCCAACCTCAGCCCGCTTCACATTCTTAGCATGGTGCCCTTCATCGCCCGTCAGGTCAAAGGTGCTACCTTCTTCCAATATGTCAAATTCGGGGGGACTAATGTAGTAGACCGCGTTTGTCATAGGGATTACTTCAGGTGATCTTTAAGGCGGGAGAAAAAGCCCCCGGAGTTCTTGTTCGAAAGCGTTTCGCTGACCTTGAGGTCTTCACCGCGGGACTCAGAGAACTGCAACAGAAGGTTCTTCTGTTCCTCACTCAAGCGGGTGGGGGTGCGCACCTCAATCTGTACACGGATATCGCCCCTACCGCCACCGCGCAGACGGGTCACGCCCAGTTCTTTGAGAGTGATGATATTGCCAGACTGGGTACCGGCCGGCACGTTAACCTCCTGAACCCCATCGAAGGTCTCCAGCGTAACGGTGGTTCCCAGGGCGGCAGCAGTCATGGGCACACCCAGTGTTGCTACCAGGTCATCACCGTCGCGGACGAACACAGGGTGAGATGTTACTCGCAGCTCAACGTAAAGATCCCCGTTGGGGCCACCCGCAGTGCCCGCTTCACCCTGACCAGCCAAGCGAATGCGAGCACCGTTAGTAACACCTGCAGGAATCTTGATGGTGAGTGGCTTGCGCTCGCGCACACGGCCCTCACCGTAGCACTCAGCACAGGGGTTTTTGATGACAGTGCCAAAACCACGGCAGGACGGGCACTCAACCGGCTGGACGACAGTACCCAGAATAGATTGAACCTGGCGTTGCATGTAACCCTGACCGTGGCAGGTTGAACAGGTCTCAGGGTGAGTGCCTTCTGCGGTGCCTTCACCCTCACAGCGCCCACAGGTGACCGCTGTGTCAACAGTGATGGGCTTATTAACGCCGAAGACGGCCTCCTGCAAGTCGATTTTCACGTTGATGAGGGCATCTTGGCCCTGACGCATGCGGCTCTGCGGACCGGTGGGACCTGAGTTGAAGAAGGTATCAAAAATATCCTGGAAGCCACCAAAGCCACCACCGAAACCACCCGCACCGCCAAAGCTCCCGGCAGAACCATTTTCGTTACCGGTCTGGTCGTAGATACGGCGCTTTTCAGGATCGGAGAGCACATCATGAGCTAGTGAAACCCGCTTGAACTGCTCTGCAGCCTCTTCCGAAGGGTTAATGTCAGGGTGCAACTGACGAGCCTTCTTGCGGTAAGCCTTCTTAATGTCTTCTGCGGACGCATCTTTGGACACACCCAAAGTTTCGTAGTGACTGCTCACTGATTCCTCTTTCTAGAGTAGGTTCACACAAAATATACCGAACGGGGCACTAAAAGGCAGTTGCCTAGGACTCGCTCAAAATCTTTGACAGGTAACGCGCCACAGCGTTGACCTTTGAAATAGTCATGGAGTAATCCATGCGGGTTGGCCCTACCACTCCTAAAGCAGCTGCTTCATCAGGGCCATAACCGCGAGCAATTACAGCTGCCTCTGACAGCGAATCTTCCGGGTTCTCTTGACCGATACTGACAGCAAAACCCTGTTCATTCCGGTCGATGCCGGTCAAGAGCTTAAGCAGAACTACCTGTTCTTCTAGAGCGTCGAGCACCGGCGCAATGCTGCGGCTAAAGTCTACGGCTCCCTCAGCTAGGTAAGCGGTACCTGACACCAGTAAACGGGTGGGGTCTCCCTGGCTTCCCATTGCTTGGAGAGCAGCCCAGAGGGGGCTGAGTCCAGGGGCATCAGGAGGTGTGGGCTGAAGCTCAGTCAGCAGATGCAGCGGCTCACCCTCACACTGTTGGTTCAGTACTCTGCGCCAAAAAGACAGTTTTTCTTCGGTGTGCAAAGTTGCCACATTGCGTTGAAGGATCTGACCGGTGTTGGTAATCAGCACCATCAGAATCATGGCGTTTGAAAGGGGTACCAGCTCAATATGCCGGACCGTCACCGTTTTTTTACGCGGGTACTGAACAAGTGCAACCTGCTGTGTAAGATGCGACAGCAGACGGGCGCTACGCCCCATCATCTCGTCGATGTCCTCGGCGCTATCTAGAAGTGTTTGTATAGCTCGTTTCTCAGCAGAACTTAGCGGCTGAACCTGCGCTACGCGGTCTACAAAAACCCGATAGCCCTGGTCCGTCGGAACCCGCCCCGCGCTCGCATGAGGAGCCTTGATAAGCCCAGCTTCCTCGAGTGCCGCCATGTCGTTGCGCACAGTGGCACTTGAGACACCCAGATTGTGCCGCTCAATGAGAGCTTTCGAGCCCACCGGCTCACGCAGGTGCACATAATCTTCAACAATTGCCTGTAGAACCTGCAGGCGACGAGGGTGATCCATATGCACCTCCTGGGCTAAAACGAGCTTCATAACTAGCACCCTCAGGTTGAGAGTGCTAACACCGCTTAACTCTAATACCCCCTGGGATAGAATCAGAATTCGGTACGCTCATGGCTAAGGTGGGCAGGTGCGCGCAGAAAGGCAGCTAGTGGATTACAGAGACAGTTGGGGGTCAGCTGACCTCACTAACCACCGAGTCGCAGTGCCCAGAAAAATTGCTGTCAAACCTGGTCTTCTACTGGAGGACGTACAAAGTGGCTGGGTAGGAGTAGTCGTCTCGTTAGAAACCATCGGCGGCATGCGCGTTATCGGTCTAGAAGACCGATACGGTAAGGTCAAAAAATTTCCGCTAGGACCAGGTTTTCTCTACGAGGGACAGCCCGTCAGCGCCGTCGTCCCTGCACGTCAACCGCAACAAACGAAGCCACAAATCTCTCGATCAGGCTCCCGCGCTGTTGAGAGCGCCCCATCTCGCACCGCACGTGCCTCCCGCATATGGGTGGAAGGGACGCACGATGCAGAGCTGGTGGAAAAAGTATGGGGTCACGACCTCAGAGTAGAAGGAATCGTTGTAGAACCCCTACACGGCGTGGATGACCTCGCTACTGCCATAGCGGCCTTCGGCCCTGCACCGCACCGCAAACTGGGTATCCTGGTGGATCACCTGGTGGAAGGGAGCAAAGAAAGCAGAATCGTTGCACAGGCTTTACAAGCTCCTGGTGCACGCGGAAATGTCACCATCGTTGGTCACCCTTTTGTAGATATCTGGCAGGCTGTCAAACCAAGTGTTGTAGGCATCGATGCCTGGCCCTCTATTCCGCGCTCTGAAGAGTGGAAAAAGGGCATACTACGGCGCTTCGGGTGGCCTCACGAAACACAAGCAGATATTGCCACTGGCTGGAAGACTATTCTTTCAAAAGTCGAAACCTATACGGATTTAGAACCAGCCCTTCTCGGCCCCGTCGAACAACTCATCGACTTTGTCACCTTAGAACCCTAGTCTTATGTGACAAACATCGTGACCAAGACAGCTAAAATGCCTGTCACCGATATGTTCTCTACACCAAATTTTCATTAGAATGGGACACAGCGCAAGACCTACCCTGTCTTCTGCCACCACCCGTTCGCACCACACTCAAAGAGAAAATTTTTGAAGACCGCAACCTCTCCCTCAGCAAACGCTTACAAGGGCTCACCGGCTACCGCCTCGCATCTTTCAGTAGCGGCTGATCGAAACATTGCAACCACCGCTCACTTTGGAGGTGTCATTGGGTGCATTCCTTCGGCCGTCATTTACTACCTCTACCGCGGCCGTGGCCCCTTTACCGAACAAGAATCAAGAGAAGCACTAGATTTCACTCTGTTGCCCACTCTCGTCATCGCTGTGTCAATCATTCTCAGCGGTGTGCCCGCTATCGGTTGGTTCTTTGGTCTCTTGGCAGCTCTCACCTGGACCTTCCTCGCAGTTTCCTCGCTAATTGCTGGTATCAAGGTAACTCGAGGTAACCCTTATCAGTACCGTTTTAACACCCAACTTTTTACCCGCATTCTGAACCGTAAAAAGTAACGGCAGTCGATAAACCAAAGCGATGCCCGGCGCTCAAGGTGCCGGGCATCGCTTTTACACAAGACCGCATATGTGGTCTAGGAGTATAACCAGTTTATAGGTCTGGTAAGAGTTCGCGGGTTACGGCATCTCCCAGTAACCTTCCCTGTAGCGTTAGTTGCACCCTACCCTCTGATCGGGCTCGGGGCTCAATTAAGCCCTGAGCCTGAAGCCAGTCCAGGGAGCTCTCAATGTCTTGAGGAGAGCGACTACCGTCAAGTTTGCTGATATGCAGCCCATCAATGACGCGAACCTGCAGCATGATATCTTCGAACCGGCGAGTTTCAGCAGACAGAACTTCACGTGCAGCTGCCGGGCTCAGCCCTTCTCTCACCTTGTGGGCATAGGGTACCGGGTGCTTCAGGTTCCACCACCGAGTACCGTTGATATGCGAGTGAGCGCCCGGGCCAATGCCCCACCAATCCTGGTTGCGCCAATAGGCATAGTTGTGACGACTGCGGGTGGCCTCGGTAGTCGAATAGTTTGATACTTCGTACCAGTGGTAGCCACCAGCGCTAAAGATCTCCTCGGCTGCCAGGTACATATCAGCCATGAGATCATTATCAGGCATCTGGTAGTCTCCACGCCGAATCTGGGCAGCCAGTTTAGTACCCTCTTCGATGATGAGAGAGTAGGCAGATATATGATCCGGTTGATAGCTCACCGCAGCTTGGGCTGATTCACGCCACTGCTCAAGGGTCTCCCCGGGAGTTCCGTAAATGAGGTCAACTGATACCTGCAGGCCAGCCTCTTTGGCCCACTGCACCACTTTGGGCACGTTGGCCGGTGTATGGGTACGGTCAAGAACTTCCAGAACTGAGGGAATAACAGACTGCATACCAAAAGAAACGCGGGTAAAACCACCAGCTCTGAGCTCGAAAAGGTCATCTCTGATTACTGAGTCAGGATTAGCTTCAGTGGTGACCTCTGCACCCTTCTGCAACCCAAACAATTCAATGGCCGACTGCAAAACGGTGACCAGGTCTGCTGCCGGAAGCTTGGTAGGCGTACCACCACCAAAAAAAATCGAATAGAGGGGGCGGTCTGGCACCCCTGACTCCCGCAGGACACGCTGCGCGAACTCAAGCTCTGCCACAGCGTCCTGAGCATAGGACCCAAGACCGACGCCGTTACCAAAATCATCGGTGGCATAAGTATTGAAATCGCAGTAGCCGCAGCGCACCGAGCAAAAGGGCACATGGACATAGAGGCTGAAATCGCGCTCCTCGCACCGAACGGCAGAACCCGCGGGGATCCTGCCGTCTAATGGTGCCGGAGCGCCTATAGGCTGAGCCGGCATTATTTTTTTGCTTTATCCTTCGACTCTTCACCGGAAGACAGCGCTGCGATGAAGGCTTCCTGCGGAACCTCAACACGGCCCACCATCTTCATGCGCTTCTTGCCTTCCTTCTGCTTCTCCAGCAACTTACGCTTACGCGAAATATCGCCGCCGTAACACTTAGAAAGCACGTCCTTACGCATAGCGCGTATATTCTCACGAGCAATAATACGAGAACCAATTGCCGCCTGGATGGGCACCTCAAACTGCTGACGAGGGATCAACTCACGCAACTTGCCGGTCATCATCGTGCCGTAGGAGTAGGCCTTATCCCGGTGGGTGATAGCACTAAAAGCATCGACCTTCTCGCCCTGCAGAAGAATATCTACCTTGACCAGATCGGCTTCTTCTTCTCCGTCAAACTTCCAGTCAAGTGAGGCATAGCCGCGAGTCTTGGACTTGAGCTGATCAAAGAAGTCGAACACAATCTCGGCTAGGGGCAGGCGGTATCGCAACTCAACACGATCCTGAGATAGGTAGTCCATGCCACCCATAGTGCCGCGACGTGACTGACAAAGCTCCATAATCGCACCCACAAATTCGTTAGGAGCGATGATGGTGCAGGCAACCATGGGTTCCCTAATGGTGGCTACCTTACCCTCGGGGAACTCACTGGGGTTAGTCACTCGCTGCGAGGTTCCATCCTCAGCCACCACGTCATAAATAACGTTAGGAGCCGTTGAAATGAGGTCCAGATTAAACTCGCGCTCCAGGCGCTCGCGCACAATCTCAAGGTGGAGCAGACCCAGGAACCCACAGCGAAAACCAAAGCCTAGGGCCGCCGACGTCTCAGGCTCATACACCAGAGCAGCATCGTTAAGCTGGAGCTTATCCAGAGCGTCACGAAGAGCGGGGTAATCAGAACCGTCAATGGGGAAGAGGCCCGAGAAGACCATGGGCTTGGGGTCCTCATAGCCACCCAGCTCTTCTGTAGCTGACTTCTGAGCCGAAGTGACAGTATCACCTACGCGGGACAGACGGACGTCCTTTACGCCCGTGATAAGGTAGCCCACCTCACCCACTGCCAAACCATCGGTTGGTTTGGGCTCAGGTGAAATAACGCCAATCTCCAACAGCTCGTGTTCAGCACCGGTGGACATCATCTTAATTTTTTGACGGGGGCTGAGCTTTCCGTCCACAACGCGCACATAGGTCACTACACCGCGGTAAGAATCGTAGACCGAGTCAAAAATCATGGCGCGGGCAGGTGAATCCGGCTCACCCTGCGGGGCAGGAAGCAGCTCAACAATGCGGTCGAGAAGATCCTCAACGCCTTCACCGGTCTTACCTGAAACGCGAAGAACCTCATCTGGCTCAACCCCAATGAGGTTGGCGAGTTCTTCAGCATACTTTTCTGGCTGAGCGGCCGGTAGGTCAATCTTATTGAGCACCGGAATGATAGTGAGATCATTTTCCATGGCCAAGTAGAGGTTGGCCAGGGTCTGAGCTTCAATTCCCTGCGCGGCGTCCACCAGTAGCAAAGCACCTTCGCAGGCTGCCAGAGAACGAGAGACTTCGTAGGTGAAGTCCACGTGACCCGGAGTATCAATCATATTGAGGGCATAGTTGACTCCGTCTACCTCCCAGGGCATGCGCACTGCTTGGGACTTGATGGTAATACCGCGCTCCCGCTCAATATCCATACGATCCAGGTACTGAGCCTTCATCTCGCGTGGAGTCACAACCCCCGTTGCCTGAAGCATGCGGTCAGCCAACGTGGACTTACCGTGGTCAATATGCGCGATAATGCAAAAATTACGGATAATTTCTGGGTTGGTGGCCGCAGGTTTGGGCGGTTTAGTTGCCAGAGGTGACAAGCTGTGGTTCCTTTCACGGCTGGTTACAACACAGTTGCACGCATCTGGGGCGGACGCCGGCGCGCAGAGAGTTGGTATAGGTTAGTTAATAAGTTTCCCACATCCAGGGTGACTTTGCACTTTCAACACCTGCCGAGGTATCTACGAAGAACTCAGGGAGTTTTCAGGTACTTGTATGTGCTATTCACCTATTCTTATAGGTATGAAGATCAACATGAGAACTATCCAACAGGCCCTCAATATTGGGCAAAGGGTCTACCGCGAATGGAATAAATACCAAAATAAGAAGGTGCGTGAAACAGCCAGGCAGCAGTCACGCTCCACCAACCAGCCAGCTGGGTACGCCCCACCCAAAGAAGAGCAAAGTGGCAACTTTGGTAATTTTGGTCGCCAGCAGCAACCCCGCACTGCTCCCCCGGCAAATCCTTATGCACGGTCTAACCCCTATGCAGACCCAGGTGCTACTTCTGGCTCCACCTCTGGGAGCTGGCAAGCAGGAGGATACCCCGGGGACTACTTTGGTAGCCTACCTTTTGATTACTCACCTGTTCCGGACGGCAAAGCTGACCCCGGTGAGGTTGTGTGGGCCTGGGTTCCCTTTGAAGAGGATTACCAGCAGGGCAAAGATCGCCCGGTTGTGATTGTTGGTCGCGAGGGAGACTACCTTTTGGCTCTCATGTTGACCAGCAAAGACCACAACAATTCGGTGAATAAGGCTTCGAACTACATAGATATCGGTAGCGGAGTCTGGGATAAGGAAGGTCGCGCTTCGGAAGTGAAGCTGGACCGCGTAATTCGCCTAAATTCTGATGGAATTCGCCGCGAGGGCGCCATCATGCCCCGTGAAACCTTCGACCTCGTCGCCAACGCTTACTGTCAGCGTTAAACCGGAGTTCTAAATGTTGCCCGCATCTCTGCCCAAGATGAGGGTAAGCCTGTTAGAGTTAACCCTTGTGTGTCCGATGGTCATCGGGCACTGCTGTTCGATTGCCATAGGCATCCCCACGCCGCTCAGTCGATGATCGAACAGCGAAGCCCTCACCGACCAATTAGACAAAAACAGAAAGTTTTTACACCGTGGCTAACATTAAGTCTCAGAAAAAGCGTATCCTCACCAACGAAAAGGCTCGTCTGCGTAACAACGCAATCAAGTCCGACCTCAAGACCAGCCTACGCCGCGTCAACGAGGCAGTTGAGGCGCAGGACGCAGCAGCAGCAACCGATGCTCTGCGCACTGCAAGCCGCAAGCTTGACAAGGCTGTTTCCAAGGGTGTTCTTCACAAGAAGAACGCTGCAAACAAGAAGTCAGGCCTCGCAGCTCGCGTAAACAAACTTTCCTAATTTTTCTCTGCCAGCCCCTCTAGCTGGCTGTCTATTTAGCGAAGTGACACGTTGCCCCGCTGACCATTCACTGGTCAGCGGGGCAACGTGCTTTAAGTTTAGGATGATAATTCTTTCTAATGATGCTGGGAGGCACGGGAAACAGCAAGCACTGCTTTTTCCAGGGGATAGAGAGCGTCAAGGTTCTCCCCCTTGAGTGCAGCGTCAGTGTCAGCCAAAACCTGCATAATAGCCGCGATATCCTCAACCGAGTAGCGTCGTGAATCCCGCATGGCTACTTCGACCTGCCAGGGCGCTATTTTGAGATTACTGGCTAGCTGCTGAGCGCTCCCCCGAATGCCGTGAACTTTAGCTATATTGCGCATACGCAAAGCTAGTGCGCCCAGCATGGGGATAGGGTCACTACCGGTGTCTAGAGCCTGACGGAGCAGCTTAACAGCCTCTCTACTATTACCCGCCACAGCAGCGTCGCTCACCTTAAAGGCGGTCACTTCAGTACGGCCACCGTAGTAACGGTCAACAACTGAGATATCAATGGTATCGGGGCCATCTGCAAGCAGTTGCCGGCAGGATGAAGCAAGTTCCGCTGTATCAGAAGTTGATTGCGCTAGAGCCTGTGCAGCCTCGGCAGTAATCTTTTTGCCCAGTGCTCTAAACTCATAGAGCACAAAGTCTGTCTTATCTTTTTCGGTTTTCAGCGGCTTGCATTCGACCAGGGGGAAGGCGCGGGAACCTCGAACGGTGTCAATCAGCTTCTTACCGCGGTTACCGCCGCTATGACTTAATACCACAACAGCTGTTGAGGAGGGGTTCTGGGCATAGTCGAGAGCATCGATGAGAAAAACGTCGCTCATCTGGGCTACATTCTCAATCTCAACGATTTTAGGTTCGTCAAAAAGGGAAGGGCTGGTGATGACGGTGAGCTGGCCGCTCCTGTAATCCTTAGCGGACAAGGTAGCTAGTTCATAACCACCTTCACGCTCCTGATACAGTTCCCGCAGTCGTTCCTTAGCACGTTGAGCAAAGTAGTCATCTGACCCGTAGAGCAGGATCAACGGTGCCAGTTCTACTGTTCTCCAGCCGTTAGCGTGGCCGGTATTTGCTCGTGATGTGCGTGCCATGTGCCTCCTTAGGTGCCCTCCTATTCTGGCAGACTTTTTCATTCTCTGCAGAGCATCTATTGCCCCTCTAGGGTTACTACAATTTCATGATCTCGTTGTTCCAGTGCGATGCTGCCGCTTTGGTCAGTCCTGACTACAGACACCCCGTGTTGCTTTAGGTAGTCCGTGATGACTTGATGAGGGTGGCCGTAGTCATTACCCCGCCCTGCGCTAATCAGCGCCAGGGCTGGGTTTGTTGCACCGATGAGCTGGGTGCCGCTTCCTCGAGATCCATGGTGCGCTACTTTCAGGATGCTAGCTTCTAGATTCTCTGGCTTCGGGAGGAGACGACCGGCGGCTGCCTCTTCAAGGTCACCCGTTGTTAAAACTGTCAGTGGTTGCTCCCCACCAACACGAAAGTGCAGAACTAGCGAACTGTTATTAACCAAAGCACTGCTGCCCTTCTCCCCCGGTACCCTATCGAGGCTATCTGGCGGCCACAATACTCTGACCTCAGCATCCGTGCCTAAGGAAAGCTCTGGGATGTATTCATCTGAACTGGCTAACTGTGTCAATTCAATGCCCTGAGGCACTTGGGCAGGGTCAAAATGTGCTGACGTAAAAAGGCGAGCTATGGGGTAACTTTCCGCCAGCTCGCTCAGGGCGCCATAGTGGTCACGGTGCTGGTGGGTTATGAACACAGCGTCTAGCCTCTCAACCTGGGCCCACTCTAGGCAGGCTTCTAAATCGCTGTAGCTATCCCCCGTATCAATAAGGGAGACTTGGTCCTCCACAGTACGCACCAGGTGGGCATCCCCTTGACCGACATCGCAGGTAATCCACTGCCAACCGTCCGGTGCCTTGGCAGAACTCGTCTTCTGGTTGAATAGGCTCAGTGCAAGGACACTGAGTAAAAGACAAACTGAAATGATGAGCCTGCGGCGGTCTTGGGGCGATGTAGCGCTCATTTTCTGCTTCCCTGCTGTGACAGGATTGGCTGGCGAACTGGTGGTGGTCTGTTGAGTCTGCTATCTGCGACTATGATTCCTGCCGAGAAAAGGGCAACCAGGGTAGTGATGCCCGCCATTGTCTGTGGGCTAGCTGGCAGGGCTACGGAGCTTGCAGGCATGTGGGTGACCCAAGAGGCCACTGCGTGCACACTGCCCGCTAGTAGCTCACCAGCCCAGAAGAGAAAGGACGCGAGGAAGCTAGCCCAAGGGCCCAGTGTCGCACCGATTAGGAGAAGGAGCCCCACGAAGGTGAGGGGGGCAACCATCGGAGCTACCAGTACATTAGCTAGCACGGTGTAGGGGTAGACGGCATCGGACAGCAAGAGAATGACCGGGGCGCACCAGAGCGCTGCTGAGAGTGGAATGGCAATGACGTCTGCTAGAATTCCGGGCAAAAATTTTGAGGCTAACCTTCGTAGTGCTGGCGCCAGGAAGAGCAGAGAGGCAGTGGCGATGACAGAGAGAGCGAACCCGTAGTTACTGGCTAGTTCTGGAGAGAGGACCAGCAGAACTAAAAGACAGGTGCACAGGGCTGCCACGCGGTGAGCACCGTGCCCAAGAACCATACCTAAGCCGCCCAAAATACCCATGACCCAAGCTCTGAGTACTGAACCGTCTAACCCAACCAAGCCGACATAAAGGGTGGCGGAAATCAGACCAATAAGAACCAGTGCGTAACGACTAATACGAATTTTTTGAGCAAGACGGTAAGAGACCACAAATACTAAGGAGATATTAGCCCCCGATACAGCGGTCAAGTGGGTTAGCCCCGCTACCCGCATCCTGTTAACAGCCTCAGCACTGAGGGATGAGTCATCACCGTAAGCCATACCGAGAAGCAACCCGGCAGCGTCCCTTCCTACCTCCTGCACAACCCGCTCCCTGACCATAGTCTTGTGACCGTACATGGGAGGCGATGATACATCAGCGCTTTGGGAGTAAAGTCCTCCTTTGACACGGTAGTAGCTACCATCAACGGTGAGGGTGCCCACCCCTGTTACCTCGATGCCGGCTTCAAAGCGGCTATCGGTAAAAATACTTAGGGTTAGAGACTGGCCAAGAATTTGCCCTCGGTATTCAAGCTCCCTAATTCGCACTTGTGTCAATGAACCTCCGTAAGCACTGGGAGAGGATGCGAGAACGGAACCGGAGAATCGAACTCCCTGGCCATTTGCCGCGTCCAGGAAGTCCCAGCGCTCCTGGTAACCACGAGCGGTAATGAGAGCGCCCTGGATGCAGGTAAGGAGTAAGCAGAGCATCATGACCCCTAACAGCGGTTGCAGTCTGGACCGCCACGAAATAGGCGCCGCGTTTTTGGTCAGTGGCAGAAGAGCTGTTGTTACAGCTAAGAAGCCCAGACTTAAAAGCGCTGCCCTACTACCGCTCAGAATCCATATAAGGGTAAAAGCCCAAACACAGGTGGATGGGGCCAGCAACCGTGCGTCCAACAGACGAGGTAATTCTCTGAGGTGAAGCTGTCTGTCTCTATCAGAGAACCAGTATTCCTTAAAGCGCTCCGATCCCCGTACAGCCTTCATAGTGTCACCAAACCTCTGAGATTTTCCATGGTTGCCGGCCCGATTCCCGAGACCTGGTCCAGCTCTTCGATGTTTTTAAACCCGCCGTGCTCCTCGCGCCAGCTAATAATATTTGAAGCAAGCACCGGACCGACCTTTGGAAGGGTTTGTAACTCTTCTGCGGTCGCGGTATTAAGGTTGACCAGGACGTTGGCACCACCAGTAGAAACCTGCCCGGGCGCTGCCCCACCGTCGGTGAGCCCTGTTGCACTCTGAAGTGGGGCTTCACCGGAAGTTGGGAGGTAGATTTTCACCCCGTCAGAGAGCTTATCTGCCAGGTTTACCGCCCCTGTCTCAGCTTCGGGAAGGGCGCCGCCAGCCACCTGAACCGCATCGTTCACGCGACTATCGGGAGGAAGAGTATAAACACCCGGAGCGGCAACAGCACCGTCCACATGGACCGTCAGAGACTCTTGTGGGGCAGGGCTCAAAGACTCCTGCGTCACTGAGCCACTAGGATATTGGGAAGAGGAGGGAGCAGAGGTAGAGCCGGTTGAAGAAGGAAGCGCGAGTGACACCGTTTCAGTCTGGCCAGGAAGGTAACCTTTAATCGTGGTCCAGAGCGTCAACAGGGTAAGTAAGACCGCCACGGTGGCAATGAGCCCACTGGGAATTTTCCACCGTATGAGGTGTTGATCTGGTGAAGAAGAATGATGAGGGTTTGCTTCTAGCGTTTCCTTAAGGAGGGCGCGGCTACGTTGAGCCGATGATGTGTCTACCCTTGCCCGCTGAGAACCGTAGCGGCGGCTCGTTAGTAGGCGCTCGGTCTCTAGGTCACCTAAAGACTCCTGCGGTCCTATGCTCTCAGCAGCATCATGTAGGATCCAGCCTGAACCATCTTCTCGCCTGCCATGTTTCATGACCCCAGGATAAGCACGGGCGTAAGCCCTGAACTCTAGAACGAGGATCTGTGGATAAGAGCCACTCGGCTGAGAGCTAATGTATCTCGCCAGTTCCCACCCACCTCGGTGAACCTGAGACGAGTCTTTAACCGGTCAGCTACATTCTATCCACAGTCTGATTCACCGATGTAGGGGCTAATACACCACCGCTGCCAGAGCGCCTAAACCTGAGTGGGCAGAGAGCACCGGTGGAAGAGGCAGTAGCTCTGCATCTTCGGCTGGCTCACCCAGCGATCGCTGAAATTCCTGGGCTTGCAAGAGATTACCGCAGTAGTGGACGGCGACGACCCGACCAGTAGGTGCTGGAACACCGGCGGCAAAACGATGAGAGCCCTTTGCCTGTTCAGCGCTGAAGTCTAGGGTAAGTTCGGTGAGCCGTTCAATAGCTTTTGGCGTGGTACGCGGCCTTTCTAAGTAGATCAGCTTACCGTCAAGTACCGTGGCCACTGGCCGTATCTGAAACATCTGTGCCACCATTGCCAGGGCAGGAGCAACGCGGCCGCCCCGTTTGAGGGCGTCCAATGTTGGGATAAAGAAGAACAGTTTGACAGCGGCGCACAAGTCCTCTGCGACCTCTACGGCAGTCTCTAAATCATCGGTATTTTCAGTGAAACGGTAGAGGTTTATAACAACCTGGCCGAGTGCCATGGCTAGATTTTCAGAATCGATAACGGCCACCGGTAGCTGAACCAAATCAGCGGCAACTCGCGCCGCGTCGCAGGTGCCAGAGAGCGCCCCCGAGAGATGAATAGAAATGATACCCGCATACCCTTCGCTAGCAAGCCGTTCGTAAACTTCTATAAGTTCCCCCGGTGAAGCGCCAGAGGTGGTGACTTGTTCCCCCTGGACGTGGGCGGTGACGATAGCAGCATCAATCTCGGCGGAGCTCAGCCCCTCCAGCGGCTGCCCAGCAATGGAAACAGGTAAATCAACCTGGGCCAAGCCACCTGAGACTGTGGCTTCGGCAAAGAAATCGGCAGGCAAGGCAGCCGAAGAGTCAGTCACGATAGCTATAGAACGCACCGTTCCACTCTACCGCCTCCCCTGCATAGAGAAGAGGCAGACAAGGTCGTCATGACCTTGTCTGCCCTTCAGCTCAGAAATAAAACCCTAAATAACGATGTTCACGAGTTTGGGTGCTCGAACGATGACCTTGCGAATCTCGGCGTCCCCAATGGAAAGCTGAACTGTCTCGGATTCCAACGCTAGCTTCTCAAGATCAGCTTCAGAGATGTCCTTAGAAACTTCCAGGCGATCCTTTACCTTGCCCTTGATTTGGACGATAGCTGTGACGGTATCGTCTACCAGCTGGGTCTCGTCTACCTCGGGCCAGCCTGCAGTCAGCACGGGGCTCTCGTGACCCAACAGGTGCCAGGCGTCCTCAGCGGTGTAGGGCGCGTAAAGGGAGAGCAGAATCGCGATAGCTTCAGCGGCTTCGCGGACGGCAGGGTCCCCAGCACCAGCACCGGAGTCAATGGTCTTGCGGGTGGCATTGACCAGCTCCATGGTCTTAGCAACTAGCACATTGAACTTGCCGGTTTCAGCCAACTTGGCAGCCTCAAACATGGTGCGGTGCACCAGCTTGTGCAGATCCTTATCACCTTCTGAGCCAACAACGCCAGGGGCGCTGGTAACGTCGTTGGCAACGCGCCATGCGCGGGCCAGGAACTTCTGTGAACCTGCCGGTGACACGTCTGCCCAGTCAACGTCGTCCTCAGGGGGCGAGGCAAAGACCATGACGGTTCGCACGGCGTCCACGCCGAACTTATCGAGCTGTTCACCCAGGTCAACGCCGTTACCCAGTGACTTGGACATAGCCTTGCCCTGGTTGAGCACCTGGCCCTGGTTCATGAGCGCCTTGAAGGGCTCAGAATGGTCAATTAGGCCAAGGTCACGGATAACCTTAGTAAAGAAACGGGCGTACAGCAGGTGTAGAATCGCGTGCTCAACACCGCCCACGTACATATCAACCTGGTTCCACTTCTTCATCTGCTCGGGGTCAAAGACGCCGGCATCAAAGTTGGGTGAAACATAGCGCATGAAGTACCAGGAGGAATCCACGAAGGTGTCCATTGTATCTGAATCGCGCTTAGCAGGCTTGCCACATTCGGGGCAAGCAACGGTGTTCCACTCCTCGGCTGCGGCCAGAGGTGACTGCCCCTTGGGAGCCAGGTCTTCACCGGAGAGATTGTCGGGCAGACGAACAGGTAGCTGATCTTCTGGGACCAGAACTTCACCGTGCTCTTCACAGTGAATCACGGGGATGGGGCACCCCCAGAAACGCTGGCGGGAGAGCAACCAGTCACGCAGGCGGAAGTTGACTTTACCCTTCCCTGCGCCCTGCTCTTCCAGCAGCTCGATAACCTTGCGGGTAGCTTCTGAACGGTTCAGCCCGTTCAGGGGGCCAGAGTTAATGTGGTTGCCGTCGCCAGCTGTGGCCACGCCGCTTTCAGCGGGGTCTTCTTCACCGGTTTCAACGACGGTAATGACAGGGATATCAAATTTACGAGCGAAGTCCAGGTCGCGCTGGTCGTGGGCGGGCACAGCCATCAGGGCACCGGTCCCGTAGTCAGCCAAAGCATAATCGGATGCCCAGATGGGCAGCTTATCCCCGGTCAGGGGGTTGATGGCGTAGCGACCCAAGAAGACACCGGTCTTCTCACGGTCTGATGCCTGACGATCAATGTCAGAGAGCACCTTGATGCTCTCGCGGTAGTTCTCCAGAGCCTCACGCTGCTCATCGATGACCAACTCGCTTGCCAAATCAGCATCTGCTGCCACGATGAAGAAGGTAGCACCAAACAGGGTATCCGGGCGGGTGGTGAATACATCAACGGTAGATGCTTCCTTACCCTCAGTAGCCTCAACGGCAAAACTGACCTCGGCGCCCTCGGAGCGACCAATCCAATTACGCTGCATAGCCAGCACACGCTCTGGCCAGTGACCCTCCAGACCCTTCATATCATCCAGCAGTTCCTGGGCGTAGTCAGTGATCTTGAAGTACCACTGGTTCAAAGACTTCTTAGTGACCTGGGTATGGCAGCGCTCGCACTCACCGTTGATGACCTGTTCGTTGGCCAGAACGGTCTGATCCTTGGGGCACCAGTTGACCTGGGAGTACTTACGGTAGGCTAAACCCTTCTTGTAGAACTGCTGGAAGAGCCACTGAGTCCAGCGGTAGTACTCGGGGTCAGAGGTGTGCAGGCGGCGTGACCAGTCAGCCATAATGCCGTAGCGCTTGAAAGAACCCGCCTGAGTCTCGATGTTCTTGTAGGTCCACTCTTTGGGGTGGGTATTGTTCTTGATAGCCGCGTTCTCTGCGGGTAGACCAAATGAATCCCAGCCAATGGGGTGCAGAACGTCGTAGCCCTTCTGCTTCCAGTACCGGGCAGTGACGTCCCCAATAGCGAAAGCCTCAGCGTGACCCATGTGAAGGTCGCCTGATGGGTAGGGGAACATATCCGCTACATAGCGTGTCTCTTTGCCCTCTTCATTGGTGGGTTCAAAGACCTTGGTATCTTCCCAGTAGGGCTGCCACTTAGTTTCCATCGCGCGAAAATCCCAGGTATTTTCGGTCTGTTCGGTAGTTTCTACCTCAGCAGTCACTTGACTTCCTGTCTGTACGTGTAGGTTGAGTTTTGAGTTTTGGGCGCACGAAAGGCGCCGGCGTCAAAACCTTTGGGTATAGTCTATCGGTTCTCCCCATTTTTCGCCGGAGCGACCAGTTTTTGGACGCCGCTGGGCGGGAGCGGGCAGCGGGGCCGCAACCGCAGCGGTAGAGTAAAGGGGTGAGTGAGAAAGCTAGAGTATCGATGCCCCCTGCCAGCGTTTTTGAGCTACACCCTACCGTCACTTCCCATGGGAAGCTCCACGAAGCCACGGTGAACGGTTCACTCACCCGATGGTGGGAATACGGGGATAGCACCGCTGAAACCCTTGTCTTAATCCACGGTTTTAGGGGGGATCACCACGGGCTTGAGCTTCTAACACAGGGGCTACTGGACTACCGCGTCCTCATCCCTGATTTGCCGGGTTTTGGCAGGTCTGAACCCATGCCGGCAGCAGAGCATAACGTGAGCACCTATGCCGCCTGGCTAGCGGAATTTCTGGGGCTAACGGGTCAAAACCCTATCCACCTGGTGGGTCACTCATTTGGGTCTATCGTCAGCTCCTATCTCACAGCTACCCGACCCCATCTGGTTCAGAGGCTGACACTCATTAATCCTATCTGTGAACCCGCCCTGGATGGCAACCAGAAACTGATGAGCCGGCTAGCTGAGATGTACTATGCGGCCGGTGCGCTCCTGCCTGCCCCTCTTGGCTTCAGTTTGCTGAAATCCCACATCATCACCAGAATCAGTAGCGAATTCATGATGAAGAACAGCCATGCAGAACTAAGGAATTTCATTAACGGTCAGCATGCAGCCTACTTTGGTGCTTTCTCTTCACGCGATGCTGTGCTTCAAGCCTACCGAGCTTCCATCTCATCAACCGCTGCGGACTTCACCCCCACAATCGATCTACCAGTACAGATGATCGTGGCGCAGGAAGATGATTTGGGGAGCATGGAGGGCCAGCGAGCTATGTTCGCCGCTCTTCAGCGGGGCCGTTTAGATGTAATTCCCGAGGTAGGGCACCTCATCCACTACGAAACTCCTCTCCGCGCTGCTGCTCTCATTGCTGATTTCCACCAGGAGCCCATCCGATGAAACTGATGATCGACGCCCGCTACACCCGCATCGGCGTACACGACGGTATCAGCCGCTACACGGCGTCCTTACTCACAGCGCTCAAAGACCTGCAGGACGCTGGGCACCCCGCAGTACCGCAGGACCTGCAGCTGGCTATGGTGATTAGTGATGAGCGGCAGTTAGAGATGCTTCCCGAACTTCCTCACGTAAAGATTTGCTCACCCACTTCACCTTTGGAACCCACGGCTGCTCTTCAAATCAACCGTTATCGGCCAGAGGTGGTCTTCTCACCCATGCAGACCCTGGGGCTCGGGGGCTGGGGGCGGAAGTTCAAGTTGATACTCACCCTTCACGATCTTATTTACTACGCCCACCCTGATCCGCCGGGCTTCCTCCCTGCTCCTGTGCGTGCGGGCTGGCGAGTCTTTCACACCACCTACGCTCCGCAGCGATTTTTGCTCAACAGGGCCGACGCCGTGGTGACGGTGTCTGAGACTACCGCGGGTCTGATGAGACAACACAGCCTCACGAGCAAGCCCCTTCACGTGCTGCCTAACGCCCCCCAGGACAGGATAAAGAGTCAAGACCAAGCGCTGAGCCTACTTCCCCAGCGCACCAAAGATCTAATCTACATGGGATCTTTTATGCCCTATAAAAACGTAGAGACACTAATAGCGGCGATGGGCTCCCTACCGGACTACACTCTGCACCTGCTCTCCAGGATTTCTCCTGCTCGACAGCGCGAACTAGAGCCAAAAGCTGGGCCCAACATTGTATTTCACAACGGTGTCGATGAAGAGACCTATACAGCCTTGCTGGGCACAGCCGCTGCTCTGCTGACCGCTTCAAAAGATGAAGGGTACGGTCTGCCGGTGGTAGAGGCGCAGTCGGCAGGGTGCCCCGTGGTGCTCAGCGATATTCCTATCTTTAGGGAAATCGCCCCCTCGGCGTTCTTTGCTAACGCTAACTTCCCCAGCGAATTTGCACGTGCAGTACGAGATCTTGAAGATCCGCAGGCAGCGAAATATCGAGTTGAAGGTGGGCTAGCTGATGCTGCACGTTATAGCTGGAACACCTCAGCCATTAAACTCCTCAACCTTCTGAGTGAGCTTTAGAGAATATCCAAACCATCGCAGCGCACCTGTACCGGTTCACTTTTTTTGAGCGCTGAGAGGGAGGCCTTGACAGCTCGCAGATGACGGGTGAAATCGCGCCCACGGGCATAAGTAAAGAAGAGAATAGCTCGGTAGATTTCACCGTCTATATCCGGCTCAAAATAGTCACCAGGCTCCTGCAGGGGCACCGGCCCGCTGACCCGAACGTCCTCAGGGATTTCAAGAGAGGCCAGGAAAGTCTCGATACCCTTCTCGCTACCGGTAACAGCCGCAGTACGGACGGCCGGCGGCAAGCCAATATCGTGCCGTTCATCAATCTCCCACAGGGCGTAGCCCATCGGGTCCCACCTCACCAGCGCCTCAAGCACGGGTGAAGGGCTGGCAGTTGTCACTACACGGCCACCAACAGCAAAAGACCGCACCAGAGCTGCAGCGTTAAACCAGCGGCGCAAGGCAGTTTCTGGAGCACGAAGAGAATCAGCCTGCATCATTCGATCAGCATCCAGCAGCAGAGCGGCTGAATACCCTCCTTCTGCAACTGGCTCTCCCCCGGGGGTAGCAATCACCAAAGCAGGTTCAGGGCCAATGGAAGATCTAATATTCTCCCCACTAGAGCTAATGACCGGCACATCAGGGAAAGCGCGGCCCAGTTCCTCAGCGGTACGAAGCGCTCCCACCGCACCTGAGCGCCATCTGCGTTCGCCACAGTCCGTGCAGGCCCAGTTTTGAGCTATGCGCCCGCACCACCCGCATTGGGGCAGTGCTTGACCATAAGCCAGTGAAAGGGGGCCACGGCAGTCGCGGCACCGCGCCGGCATGTGGCAGCGCTGGCAGCTGAGGCTAGGTATGTAGCCCGCGCGCGCAACCTGAACCAGCACCGGCCCCTGCTTTAGAGCGTCCTGGGCCACGGCAAAAGCTTGGTGCGGAATCCGAGCTATAGCAGCCAGGGGGTCCCTGGCCAGCTGGTAGTCATCGCCCGTTGGCAGCACCCGTGGAGTGAAAGAACGGATGACCGCGCGATCAGCTGACAGTAAGCTAGCCCAACGGCTCCGTACGAGTCGTGCAGCCTCGCTACTGACGGCATACCCCATGAAAAGAGCCGCAGAATCCGTCAGCGTAGCACGCAAAAGAAGGACGTCACGCGCATGACAGTAGGGCGCGCGCTGTTCAATCAGTGAAGAGTCCCCATCATCCCAACAGGCAACAAAACCAAGATTTTTTATAGGGGCATAGGCTGCTGAGCGCGTTCCAATAACGATGTCTGCTAGCCCCTGCTTGGCACGCAGAAAACTTTCATAGCGCGGGGTGGGGGCATCATTGGCTGTCAGCCGGGTGTAGCGCTCAGGCGGGGTAAGCTGAGCAAGCGCTGTTTCAAGACGCTCCAAACTTTTGAGATCAGGGACAACACCCAGCGCTCCCCTGCCGTGAGCCGCAGCTTGCACAAGGCTCACGGCCATGAGGTCTTCCCAGCCGTGTTCCGGGTGTGAAGGCAGCACGCTCATCACGGCGCGAGCCGCAACCCCAGCAGCAAGATCATCGCAAAATTCTGTGCCCTGGGTGTAGTCTTCAAAGGCCGAAATATCTGGTGCCTGAAGAGGCTCTGGCTCTACTTCTAAGACCTCATCGGTCATGGCTTCTGCTACCCCGACTGGCTCTGGCTTTCCCTCTGCATCCTTACTCTCAGATGAACTGACAGACGACGCCGGCGCTAGGTACTGCTGCTCAACACTGGCGACTCGGGGCGGTACAGCTAGGCGCAGGACGTCGGGCACAAGGCCGGCATAACGATCAGCAAGAGCATCGGCCAGCTCAAAGATTTCAGCATCCACCACAGGCAGTGGAGAAACAATCTTATGCAGGGGCACAAGCCTGGTCGGTGAATCGGACCGGGCTACGCGCTCGCGAAGCCAGCCAGTCACCTCCCTGCCACCAAATTTGACCCTCACCCTCACCCCCGGCTGAGCCTCGGCATCAAGCGCGGCAGGTACAGCGTAGTCAAAGAGCCGATCAAGATGGGGCACATGGGTATCAATATGAACCCGCGCAACGGGCAGGCTAACGGCGCTATCTTCTGCTTCGGTTGAACCTGCCTGAGAAGGCAAAGAAACACCGAACCCCTGCAACAGGTCTGGTTGCAGGGGTTCGGTGTTAAAGCTGGTCATGTGGCTAGTTTACTATAGGCCAACAGCGGCTTTCAGCTCGGCTACACGGTTGGTACGTTCCCAGGTGAAGTCAGCTCCCTCACGGCCAAAGTGGCCGTTAGCCGCAGTCTTCTTGTAGATAGGGCGGCGCAGCTCAAGATCACGAATGATGGCCAGCGGGCGCAGGTCAAAAACTTCACGAATTGCCGCCTCAATCTTGTAGACAGCAACCTTCTCTGTTCCAAAGGTCTCAACATAAATACCAACGGGAGTAGCCTGGCCGATGGCGTAGGCAACCTGAACCTCTGCACGGTCTGCTAGACCGGCTGCCACAATGTTCTTGGCTACCCATCGCATAGCGTAAGCAGCCGACCGGTCTACCTTTGAGGGGTCCTTGCCGGAGAAAGCACCACCACCATGACGAGACATGCCCCCATAGGTATCAACAATAATCTTGCGGCCGGTCAGGCCAGCGTCGCCCACGGGGCCGCCCTGAACAAAACGGCCAGCAGGGTTAATAATGACTTTGGCAGCGCTAGCGTCAAAATTGAAGTTACCGAGGACGGGCTCAATCACGTGCTCACGGACGTCAGCAGCCAGCCGGTCCAGATCGTAATCGGCAGTATGCTGGGTTGAAACTACCACTGTATCAATGGTGACGGGGATGAAATCTTCGTTGTACCCCATAGTTACCTGAGTTTTACCGTCAGGGCGCAGGTCGGGCAGAGTGCCGTCCTTACGCACCTTGGTGAGCTGCTCAGCAAGACGGTGCGCCACAAAGATGGGAGCAGGCATCAAAGCCTTGGTCTCGTTAGTTGCATACCCGAACATGATGCCCTGGTCTCCGGCGCCCTGCTTATCAAGCTCATCTACTGCTGTGCCCTGGCGTTCTTCGAGAGAGGTATAGACGCCTGCGTTGATATCACCGGACTGTTCACCGATAGAAACGGAAACACCGCAGAACTCCCCATCGAAACCGTGGGTTGAGGAGTTGTAGCCAATATCCAGGATGGTTCTGCGCACGATGCTGGGGATATCCACGTATCCGTTGGTGGTTACCTCACCGGCAACGTGTACCTGCCCGGTAGTGACCATGGTTTCAACAGCAACGTTAGAGCGGGGGTCAGTCTCAAGCAGAGCGTCGAGGATGGCATCAGAAATTTGATCACAGATTTTGTCAGGGTGACCTTCGGTCACAGACTCACTGGTAAAAAGGCGAAGATGGTTATTTTCAGTCACGGTTCTACTGTACTTCTCTTGGTCTAACTGGAGGTAAAGATGATTAATTATTGAGGTGTTGCGCTAGATGACGCAGGAGGTCTTCAGAAACTTCATATTTAGTTCCCTGAGTCACCAAGGGCTCAACCCCATTGGCAGAAAGGATGGTCAGAGTATTGACCTCAGTCCCAAAACCCTGGGTGGCGCTCACGGTATTAACCGCTAGATAGTCGCACCCCTTACGGGCTAACTTTGCACGTCCGTAGTCCAACGGACTAGCACTCTCATCACCGGTTTCAGCTGCAAAGCCAACGATAAGCTGTGGGCCAGCCTCTCTGTTAGCTGACCGATGTTCCACGAGCTCTCGCAGAATATCCGGGTTACGCACCAGATGTATGACGGGGTCCTGCCCCGGATCATCGGTCTTCTTAATCTTGAAGTCAGCGTAGTCAGCCGGTCGGAAATCCGCCACAGCAGCAGCCATAATCACAACATCGGCCCCTTGTGCGGCTACTAAAGTAGCCTCACGTAGCTCTCTTGCGCTAGACACACGGGTTACGGTATCGAGACCGGTCGGAAGCTCCACTTCCACATGTGCCGCGATGAGGTGCACACTGGCTCCTAGCTGCTTCGCTGCACTCGCCAGGGCAAAACCTTGTTTACCTGAGGAACGGTTACCCAAAAAACGGACCGGGTCTAAATCCTCACGCGTGCCTCCGGCGGTAACTAGCACGCGGCGTCCTGACAAGGGCACATCAGCCGGGGCCGCTTCATCCACGTCCCACCCTAAAATTGCTTGTGCCTGCGCGAAAATATCGTCGGGCTCTGGCAAGCGACCGATGCCGGAATCAGGCCCCGTCAGGCGCCCAACGGCTGGTTCAATGATGTGATAACCAAAACCGCGCAGAGTCTTAACATTAGACCTGGTAGCTGGGTGCTCCCACATTTGAGTATGCATCGCTGGGGCCAGAATCACCGGAGCATAGGTGGTGAGAACGGTTGCCGAGAGTAGGTCGTCAGCTCGACCGCTGGCTAAGCGTGCCATCAAATCTGCCGTTGCCGGCGCAATGACAACAGCATCGGCTCTCTCTGCCTGGCGCACATGATTGACCTCGGGCACCCGGTCAAAAACATCAACCGACACAGGGTTACCGCTAAGAGCTTCAAGAGTGGGCCGGCCAATGAACTTAAGAGCCGCTTCGGTAGGAATAGCTACTACCTCGTGGCCAGCTTTAGAAAAAAGACGCAGGAGCATCGCTGCTTTATAAGCAGCGATGCCCCCGCCAATGCCGATAATGACGCGCATTGTTTTTAGAAACTATGCCTGTTCGGCGTCTTCAGCATCGACGTATTCCACGAAGGGCTCGTCGATGTAGAAATCTGCACCCAGGAAAGCGCTGGGTTCGTCGTCGTGAATCAGGGTGCCGTTTTCATCAAACTTGCCATCGGGCACGTGGCGAGCTTCAACCAGATCTTCATTAATTTCACGCATAGCCACAGATAGTGACTTCTCGTTGGGCTCTGAATCAACCAGGGGACCTACGTGATCGTAGAGGTTCTCGTGCAGCTGTGAGTAGTAAGCGTTGATCTGACGGGCACGGCGAGCACCGATAATCACCAGACCATACTTAGACTCAGCCTTCTTAATCAGAGCGTCTGCGCTGGGGTTGATGATACCTTGATCGTTGTGTGCGTTAGCCACGTAAGACTCCATCTTTACTGGACTGCGCCACCGCAATCCGGTGGCAAAAACTCTACTAATACTATAGGCGAACCGATTTTTTGTCACGTAAAACGCAGGCGGCCCAGAGGTGATGTTCCACTAGTGCCGCCCGCGCTGACTCTTTAGCGCTCTACGCCCATGAGTTCAATAATCGCTTCGGCAGCTTCTGGCACCGAATCATTAATGACCGTATGGTCAAACTCGGGCTCAGCGTCCAGCTCAACTTTTGCTGTTTCAAGCCGCATCTGCTGTTCCCTGGCAGATTCAGTACCTCTACCGATTAGGCGGGATACCAATTCATCCCAGCTAGGAGGCGCCAAGAAAATCAGCTGAGCTTCTGGCATGGCGTTACGCACCTGACGTGCGCCCTGCAGGTCAATCTCAAGAAGTACGTTTTTCCCAGCTTTGAGCTGACGTTCAACCATAGAGCGGATGGTTCCGTACTTGTACGAGTTATGCACGGTTGCCCACTCCAGCATCTGACGGTTTTCGACCATTGAGTCAAACTCTTCATCAGAGACAAAGTAGTAGTGGATTCCGTCTTCTTCACCAGGTCTGGGATCACGCGTGGTAGCAGAAACCGAGAACCATACGTCCGGGTAGTTCTCACGAATGTAGGTAGACACGGTCCCCTTGCCTACAGCTGTTGGACCGGCCAAAACGGTGAGTTTGGGTATCTGGTGAGTTTCTGCCACGGTATCTAGCCCTTAACGGTCAAGAAGATTGATGAGTGCTCGACGCTGGTGGATGCCAAGACCACGCAAGCGGCGAGACGCAGCAATATTCAGATCTTTCAGAATATTTTCAGTTCGAACTTCGCCAACACCCGGTAGGGAGGTGAGAAGATCGGTTACCTTCAGTCTAGCGACAGCTTCATCAGTTTCAGCGCGCTGAAGGACCTCTGAGATGGTAATTTGCTTATTCTTAACAGCTTCTTTCATTTCAGCACGGATAACACGGGCTTTTTTGGCCTTTTCACGGGCTGCGGCGCGCTGTTCTTCGGTGAGGGGTTTGAGGGGCATGATTGCCTTCCTTATGTGCGAGGTGTTCACGGTGCGAACATGGAATATACAAATGTGTAATAGCTTTTTTCTTATAGGTAATACCCAGAGGAAATCAAACGAAAGCTATTTGCGATCAAACAATTATAAATTAGCACGTCAGGCGGTTTTTTCAAAGTAAGTTACCCGCGGGTAATATAATAAATATAGAAATGGCGGGGATGCTTCCTTCCCCGCCATCTTATTCTCATCTAACCCTATCGTGAGGCCGAGTCCAGCTCCTCAGCAGCACGCTGTGCAGCGTCCCTCAAACTAGAACGATGAGGCCCGGCGCTCAGAACACCGCGGCTAGAGTTCACCAGCACTTGGCGCTCAATGCCTTCAAAGATCCTGTAAAGATCCTCGGCTGAAGCCCCCTGAGCCCCGTATCCGGGCGAAAGAATTGGACCGTTGAAGGTAGAAAGATCAATGTTGAGCTTAGATAAGGCCTGACCCACCGTAGCCCCAATGACCAGACCACAGGGGCCCATATTCTGCCAGGCAGAAGATTCATTTTCACGCTGAGCTGCTTGAACAATTGAGCCCGCTACCGACTTTTCAGGCCCCCCAATGTGCTGCACACTCCTTCCTTCCGGGTTAGAAGTAAGAGCTAGCACAAAGGTACCTCGCTGGTTCTTTGAAGCGAGGTCAAGGGCTGGTCGCAGAGATTCAAAGCCTAGATAGGGGCTCAAGGTTACTGAATCGGTGGCCAAAGGCGACGCCTCACCTAGCCAGGCATCTGCGTACGCAGCCATGGTTGACCCAATATCTCCGCGCTTAGCATCTGCCACCACTAAGACGTCCTGCTGAGCAGCTTTAGCTTGAAACTTCTCTAGCACCGCAAGACCGGCTGAGCCGTGACGTTCAAACAGAGCTACCTGGGGTTTTAGAGCCGCCGAAACGTCCCCGCAGGCGTCCAGAACGGTGAAGGCAAAGTACTCCAATGAGGCAGCTGTATCTTCAAGTCCCCACTGAGCTAGGAGCCCTGGGTGGGGGTCAACTCCCACGCACAAAGGCCCCTTCTCTGCCATTGCGCGTGAAAGTCGATCACCGAAAGGAAGCACATTGCTCATACGCTTATGCACTCTCACGCTGAGAAATCGCTTCACGGATCGATGCCCCGTGTTCCTGGAGGCTCATCACTTCCCAGCTGTAATCACGGAGTGCGTTGATAGCCTGAACAGCAGCACCAAACTCAGAGACCGTGGTCATGATAGGGCAGCCCACAGAGGTTGCAGCTGCGCGGATTTCATAGCCATCGCCTCGCGCCTGACCTCCCGAGGGAGTGTTGAGGATGAGGTTGATTTCACCATCGCGAATCATATCGACAATGGAGCGCTCACCCTTAGCTGTTTCAGCAATCTTTGAAACGACCTGAGCCTTTACCCCGTTGCGACGCAGAACCTCAGCGGTGCCACCGGTTGAAACAATGTCAAAGCCCAGCTGCTGGAGCATCTTTACGTAGATAATGCTGTTGCGTTTGTCGCGGTTAGCAACCGAGACAAAGACTTTGCCTTCGGTGGGCAAGAAGGAGCCGACGGATGCTTCAGCCTTAGCAAAAGCGGTATCGAAATGCGGGTCAAGACCCATGACTTCACCAGTTGAGCGCATCTCGGGGCCGAGCAGTGAATCCACGACAACACCTTCCGGTGTGCGGAAACGGCTAAAAGGCAGAACCGCTTCTTTGACGGCGATTGCTGTATCTGCCGGAAGGCTGGCACCATCCATTGATGTAGGCAGGTAGCCTTCTTCCTTAAGGTGGCTGATGGTTTGACCCGTACCGATGAGGGCGGCTGCCTTAGCCATCTGGACGCCGGTTGCCTTGGAGACGAAGGGAACGGTGCGTGATGCGCGGGGGTTAGCTTCGATGACATAGAGAATATCTGAAGCTACCGCGAACTGAATATTGATCAGACCGCGAACACCTACGCCGGCTGCAATGCGTTCGGTGGCATCTGCAACCTTGGCAATGATGTCCGGGCTGAGGGTGATAGGTGGCAAGGTGCAGGCAGAGTCGCCCGAGTGAATGCCAGCTTCTTCAATATGTTCCATGACACCGCCGAGGTAAAGCTCGGTGCCGTCGTAGAGAGCGTCAACATCGATTTCAACGGCATCTTCAAGGAACTTATCAATGAGAGCCGGCTGGGAAGGAGAAACTTCAGTCGCATTTTCTAGGTAGCGAGCCAGCTGTTCTTCGCTGTAAACGATCTCCATACCGCGACCCCCCAAAACGTAGGAGGGGCGCACCAGAACCGGGTAGCCGATGTCATCAGCGATTCGCCTGGCGTTCTCAAAGGTCGAGGCGGTGCCGTTTTTGGGTGAGATAAGACCGGCATCTTCCAGAACTCGCGAGAATTCACCGCGGTCTTCGGCGAGGTCAATAGCCTCGGGTGAGGTACCTAGAATCGGAATTCCAGCTGCCTTGAGTTCCTGCGCGAGCTTCAGCGGGGTCTGCCCACCGAGCTGCACAAAAACGCCCATCAGCCCACCGGTGCGGCGTTCCGCTTCAACAACTTCAAGCACATCTTCCAGGGTGAGAGGCTCAAAGTAGAGGCGGGTTGAGATATCGTAGTCGGTTGAAACTGTCTCAGGGTTACAGTTGACCATAACGGTCTCATAACCTGCTTCGCGCAACACCATCGAAGCGTGCACACAGGAGTAGTCGAACTCGATACCCTGACCGATACGGTTGGGCCCAGAACCCAGAATCATGATTGAGGGCTTCTCGTGGTGTGCGACCTCATCCTCCATGTCATAGGAGGAATAGTGGTAGGGAGTGAATGCCTCAAACTCGGCTGCACAGGTATCCACGGTCTTGAAGACGGGGCGAATATCCAGTGCGTGGCGAATACCGCGCACCACAGCCTCGTCCATGTTGAGAATCTCGCCAATCTGGGCGTCAGAGAAACCGTGTCGCTTCGCTAGGCGTAGGGACTCCTCATTGAGGTTTTTGGAAGCAGCGATTTCGCCGGCTACCTCGTTGAGTAGCACCAGCTGGTCCAGGAACCAGGGGTCAATCTTGGTTGCCTCAAACATCTGCTCAACGGTAGCTCCCGCTAGAAGTGCCCGCTGTACCTGGTGAATACGATCCGTAGTGGCAGTCTTAGATTTCTCAATGAGGTCAGCCAACTTCTCTGCTGACAACTCAGGGTTAGCGTAGGAGAAGGCTCCACCCTTCTGCTCCAGGGAGCGCATAGCCTTCTGCAGTGCCTCGGTAAAGTTTCGCCCCAGAGCCATCGCCTCACCCACGGACTTCATAGTGGTGGTCAGCGTAGGATCAGCTGCGGGGAACTTCTCAAAGGCGAAGCGAGGAACCTTGACCACAACGTAGTCGAGGGTAGGTTCAAAGGACGCCGGGGTCTTCTGGGTGATGTCGTTGGGGATTTCATCCAGGGTGTAGCCCAGGGAAAGCTTGGTGGCGATCTTTGCAATCGGGAAACCTGTTGCCTTGGACGCCAGTGCCGACGAACGGGAGACGCGGGGGTTCATCTCAATGACGATAACGCGCCCGGTGGCCGGATCAACTGCGAACTGAATGTTACAGCCACCGGTGTCGACACCAACTTCGCGAATCACGTTAATAGAAATGTCGCGAAGTTTCTGGTATTCGCGGTCTGTGAGGGTGAGTGCCGGAGCAACGGTGATGGAGTCACCGGTGTGCACACCAACGGGGTCGAAGTTTTCGATGGAGCAAACGACCACTACGTTGTCGTTCTTGTCTCGCATCATTTCAAGTTCGTATTCTTTCCAGCCCAAAATAGATTCTTCGAGCAGAACCTCGCTGGTGGGGCTGTACTGAATACCGGCACCGGCGATACGGTGGAGGTCCTCCTCGTTGTAGGCCATACCTGAGCCCAGACCACCCATGGTGAAGGACGGGCGCACCACCATGGGGTAGCCAAGGATCTTGGCAGCCTCTAGGGCTTCATCCATGGTGTGAACGATGACTGACTTTGCAGACTCGCCGCCGGCACGTTCAACAACACCCTTGAAGGCTTCACGGTCTTCGCCGAGGTTAATTGCCTCAATGTTAGCGCCAATGAGTTCGACCTTGTATTTCTCTAATATTCCCTCCTCATCGAGAGCAATGGCAGCATTGAGGGCGGTCTGGCCACCCAGAGTGGGGAGAATCGCATCCGGCTTTTCCTTAGCGATAATCTTTTCAATCACTTCGGTAGTAATCGGCTCGATGTAGGTCGCATCGGCAAACTCGGGGTCTGTCATGATGGTAGCCGGATTGGAGTTAACCAGGATGACGCGAACGCCTTCCTCCTTGAGAACTCGCAGAGCCTGGGTGCCGGAGTAATCGAATTCGGCAGCCTGACCAATAACGATGGGGCCAGAACCAATGACGAGAATAGAGTTGAGATCTTGACGTTTGGGCATGGTTCTTCCTTAGTTCTTCTTCGCAAGCATGAGGTCAATAAAACGGTCAAAGAGGTAGGCTGCGTCGTGGGGACCAGCGGCTGCCTCTGGGTGGTACTGCACAGAAAAAGCTGGGATATCTAGGCAGCGTAACCCTTCAACTACCTGGTCGTTGAGACCGATGTGTGAAACTTCAACCCTGCCGAACTCAGCGTGGGGGGCTTCAACTGCGCCGTCCAGGGGTGCATCCACAGCAAATCCGTGGTTCTGGGCGGTAATTTCGACTTTACCGGTGGTACGATCCATGACCGGCTGGTTGATACCCCGGTGACCGAAGGGAAGCTTGTAGGTGCCAAAGCCTAGGGCCCGACCCAGCAACTGGTTGCCGAAGCAGATACCGAAGAAGGGGGTACCGGTGCGCAGGACGCTCTGCAGCAAGGCAACCTGGTCGTCAGCGGTCGCCGGGTCACCGGGGCCGTTGGAAAAGAAGACGCCATCCGGCTGGTAGGACTTAATATCCTCTAGAGTGGCAGTTGCCGGTAGGACGTGTACGCGCACCCCTCGCTCAGCAAAACGCTTGGGGGTCATGGCTTTGATGCCCAGATCCAGGGCAACCAGGGTTGCCTTAGGCTCCCCCTCCCAGCCCTGGTCGGCTGGTTCGATGGTGTAAGCCTGATCGATGGATACCGTATCAGCCAGTTTCTGCCCCTGCATCTGCGCACTCGCCTTGACCTTTTCCACCAATGTCTCGGTGGATGCGAGAGCCTCCTTGCCGGTAAAAATACCGGCACGCATAGCTCCTGCGCTCCGCAGGTGGCGGGTCAGTGCACGAGTGTCGATGCCTTGAATCCCAACAATTCCCTGCTCCACAAGCTCCTGATCTAGGGTGCGCTCAGAGCGCCAATTAGAGGCTCGACGCGCGGCATCTCGCACAGCGTAGCCTGAAACCCAAATCTTACGAGATTCGGCATCTTCTTCATTGACACCTGTGTTGCCGATGTGGGGCGCAGTCTGTACCACAATCTGGCCCGCGTATGAGGGGTCAGTTAGGGTTTCTTGATAACCGGTCATACCGGTGGAGAATACTGCTTCACCGAGGGTACTTCCGGTAGCTCCGTAGCTCTGGCCGCGGAACACTGTGCCGTCCTCTAATACGAGAACCGCTACACGCTCGCTAGATGCTAACTGGGTCATTCACGTACTTCCTGTCGTAGGTTGGTCGGGTGTAGGGGTTTAACCCCAAAGATTTATAAACTTAGGCAGAAGGTGCCGGTAGCTCTTCTAACGCCTGGGGTGCAATCTGCTGAATAGTGTCAAGAACAGTCTTTTTATCGGCTGCAAAACGGGTGCGGAATCCGGTATCAACGGGCGTACCGTTGAGGTCCCAGGACAGCATCACGAGACCGTTTTTCTCCACGAACTTACCGGCCATGCCGGCTTCTGTTCGCACCGCAATAATATCGCTGGCTTGAACCCAGAGGTCTTGAGCGCCATCTCTAGCGATAACTACAGCGTCCTCGAAGATAAAGAGAGTGCCGGCTGCCTTAACACCGAGAGTGTTAGTAGCGATACGGTCCAACCAGTCCCCCATATGGGTGGTTGCAATGTAAACACCGGGGACGGCAAGCAGGCTTTCGGCGTCCTCGTATCGCTCAGGGACAGGAGCAAGAACCCCCGTGCCTTTCTGACGTTTTTGACGCCCCTTCCAGCCAGCCCACATGCCCCAAAAAATTAGGGCACAGAGCAGTACTAGAAGAGATAGTGGTAGGAGTCTGTCCACGAATCTACCTTCGATCCCCTAGTTGCCAGCGTGGGTCACGGGAGTGGTCAGCTTGCCGTCTTTAACCACCGGGTGACCCCCATAGAAGGTTGCCATGACGGCACCTGGGACTTCCAAACCCCGGTAGGGGTTGTTCTTGCCCTTGGTGGCTTGAGCCTGGGGGTCAATGGTGCGAGTCGCGGCGGGGTCAACCAAAACCAGGTTGGCTGGTTCGCCGGCTTCCAGTGGACGCCCCTGCCCCGTTGCCAGGCCAATTTCAGCTGGTTTAGCGCTCATGATACGAGCCACATCAGCCCAGGAAATGAGCCCGGTATCAACCAGAGTTTTCTGGACAATCGATAGAGCCTGTTCTAGCCCGGTCATACCGTTGGCAGCACACGCCCACTCGCAATCCTTAGATTCGGTGGGGTGAGGCGCATGATCGGTGCCAATAATATCGATGATTCCGTCCGCAATAGCCTGACGCAGAGCCATCACATCTTCTTCAGTGCGCAGGGGCGGGTTGACCTTGTAGACAGGGTCGTAGGTGCGCACGAGTTCATCGGTCAGTAGCAGGTGGTGGGGGGTTGCCTCAGCGGTAACATCAATACCGCGTTCTTTTGCCCAACGAACGATTTCAACCGATCCCTTAGTGGAAAGGTGGCAAATATGCAGACGTGAACCCACATGCTCCGCCAATAAAACATCCCTGGCAATAATTGACTCTTCTGCCACAGCTGGCCAGCCAGCAAGGCCAAGCTCTGCAGAGACTTTACCTTCGTTCATCTGAGCGCCCTCGGTTAGACGGGGCTCCTGAGCATGCTGTGCAACAACACCGTTGAAAGTTTTAACGTATTCAAGGGCTCGGCGCATAAGTGCCGGATCCCACACGCACATGCCATCATCAGAGAATACTCGCACTTTGGCGCGAGATTCTGCCATAGCTCCGATCTCAGACAGGCGCTCACCGGCGAGACCTGCGGTAACGGCACCGATGGGCTGCACCTCGGTCCAACCTGATTTCCTGCCCAGCTCGTAAACCTGTTCAACCACACCGGCAGTATCGGCTACCGGGTTGGAATTAGCCATAGCAAATACAGCGGTGTAACCACCCAGGGCCGCAGCACGGCTACCGGTTTCTACGGTCTCAGCATCTTCCAAGCCTGGTTCCCGCAAATGGGTGTGCAAATCAACGAGACCGGGCAGAGCAATAAGACCCTTAGCGTCAATGATGTCTGCTTCAGGCGATGACACGTCAGCCCCTACTTCAGCAATCAGACCGTCACGAATGAGGATGTCCGCCTCGCGTTCGCCCAGCAGTGAAGCGCCCTTGATTAGATAGGTTGATGGTTTAGTCACGGTCTTCTCTTTTCTTCATTCTCACGTTTAGGCGCTGGGGTAAAAGTCGACTGATTTGCCACCGGTCATCAGGAGGTAGAGTGCTGCCATGCGCACAGAAACCCCGTTGGTGACCTGTCGTAGTACCCATGAACGGTCTGAGTCAGCTGCTTCAGCGCTAATTTCTAGACCGCGGTTCATTGGGCCAGGGTGAAGCACAGCGGTCTCATGGTCCGCTGCGTCCAGCCGAGCAAAGCGTTCTGGTGTCAGGCCCCACAGTCTGGAGTATTCCTCACTGCTGGGGAAGAAGGCGTTATGCATGCGCTCTTTTTGGATGCGTAGCATCATGACAGCATCAACCCCAGATTCAATGGCTTCATCGAAGTTATAGAAAATTTCGCAGGGCCAGTCTTCTGTTTCTACCGGTAAAAGAGTAGGTGGAGCGACAAACTTAACCTGCGCCCCCAGAGTTGTCAGAAGCCAGAGGTTAGAACGCGCCACCCTGGAATGCAGGATGTCGCCCACTATAGCGACCCGCATCCCCTCAAGAGTGAGCCCCCTGGTTTCGGCCCCCGTGGTTTGAGCACGGAACTGGCGCAGGGTCATAGCATCAAGCAGTGCCTGGGTAGGGTGGGCATGGGTTCCATCGCCGGCGTTGAGAACAGGAACATCAATCCACCCAGCCTCAGCTAAACGCTGAGGAGCGCCAGAAGCGCCGTGCCTAATGACAACGGCATCTGCATTGATCGCAGCCAGGGTCTGAGCAGTATCTTTAAGCGATTCACCCTTAGAAACAGATGAACCTTTGGCTGAGAAGTTAATGATGTCAGCTGACAGGCGCTTCTCTGCCGCTTCAAAGGAAAGGCGGGTTCGGGTGGAGTCCTCGAAGAAGAGGTTAACCACGGTACGGCCCTGAAGAACTGGCAATTTTTTTACTTCGCGCTGACCAATTTCACCCATGTAGTCGGCTGTATCAAGGATGTTCAGAGCATCAGCCAGGCTGAGGTCTTTAGTATCGAGCAAATGACGCATTAGAGATGTTCCCCTGTACCTTCAACCGGCTGAATAATAACCACCTGATCGGCTACACCATCAATGGGCTCCAAGAGAACTTTGACCGATTCATCTGAGTTAGTGGGTAGGTTTTTGCCTACATGATCCGCCCTGATAGGTAGTTGGCGGTGGCCCCTGTCAACGAGAACTGCCAGGCGTACGCAGGCGGGACGTCCGTAATCCTGTAAAGCATCAAGAGCTGCACGAATAGTACGGCCTGAGAAAAGCACATCATCAATCAGGTAAACATTCTTACCATCAAGGCCAAGAGGTGGCAGATGTGTAGGTTCGAGGGTTCGCCCTGGCCTAGAGCGTAAATCGTCACGATACATTGTTATATCGAGCTGACCCAGCGACATTGCCGGGTTGAAGGATGCATCAGTATCAGAGATTTTTTGGGCTAGTCGCTGTGCTAGCGGGTAACCGCGGCGCGGTATGCCCAAGATGACCAGGTTCTGGGCACCCCTATTAGCCTCAAGAATTTCATGCGCTATTCGAGTTAGCGCGCGGTCGATGTCGGCAGACTCCAGAATCACACGTTGTGACCCTGCTGAAAATACACTTCTGGTATCGCTCATTGGTTGCCGGCCTCCTTCCCCGCCTCACAGGACGGACTTAAAGGTTGCTGTCGTAGACCAAACTTATCATGGGCATCTCTTTTCACACAAAGTGTTGCTCGCTGTATAAAACACCAAGTCACACCTTGAGAAGTATTAAGACACAAAAAGTGCCGCACCGGAAAAGGTGCGGCACTCATGAGTAGTTAAGCAAGGAGAGTTGGTTTAACCTGGCGCAGGCGGTCTAGCAAACCGTTGACGAACTTGGGTGAGTCGTCGGTGGAGAGCATGCGTGCCAAACCAGTTGCTTCTGAGATGGCAACTGCATCAGGAATCTCATCATTGAAGAGCAGTTCCCAAGCACCAATCAGTAGAACAATACGGTCCACGCTGGGCATACGGTCCATAGTCCAGTCCTGTGAGTATGTCTCAATGTACTCACGGATTTCCTCTTCACGGTCACGAACCCCTCGAACAATCTGCTCAGAGTAGAGGGATATTTGCGCTGAGGTGTGAAGCCTGCGACTGGTAAGAACATCAATGACGCCCTCACCGCGCTGCTCAGCCTCAAAAAGAACCTCTAGCGCGCGAAGTCTAGCTTTAGTTCTTGAATTCATTAGTCGTTAACGCGACCGAGGTAATCGCCGGTACGGGTATCAACTTTAACCTTAGTGCCGGTTTCTAGGAAAAGAGGGACCTGGATTTCAGCACCGGTTTCAACGGTTGCGGGCTTGGTACCACCGGTTGAGCGGTCGCCCTGCAGTCCGGGTTCGGTGTAGGTGATTTCGAGAACGACTGAGGCGGGAAGCTCAATGTAGAGAGGTGAGCCTTCATGCATTGCGATAGTTGCAGTCTGGTTCTCCAGCATGAACTTAGCGGCATCGCCAACAACAGTCTCTGAAACGTTAATCTGGTCGTAGGTCTTCATATCCATGAAGACGTAGTCGGTACCATCCTGGTAGAGGTACTGGTAATCAGAGCGATCAACGGTTGCAGTTTCGATTTTTGCGCCAGCGTTAAAAGTCTTATCAACTACCTTGCCGGAGGTTATGTTACGCATCTTGGTGCGCACGAATGCGCCACCCTTACCGGGTTTCACGTGCTGAAACTCAATGATGGACCATAGGTTGCCATCAATCTTGAGAACAACACCGTTCTTGATATCTGCGGTAGTAGCCAACAGACTCTCCTCACAATAAATTTTCAATAAGCATGGGGTAAACCGTGGTCAAGTCTACCTGCTCACTCCCGTGCTTGCTTCAATCAGGGGTGAGTTTTTCACCTCAGAGCTGTTCCCTTGCTACAGATAGGCTAACCGCCCTGCGGGTGCAACCTATTTCTACTTAGCTATTTCTTGGTAGGTTGCAAAGAGGATTGACTCATCAGGTACTTCATAGATGCGGGGCTTACCCAGACCTTCCAGCACAACAAATCGCAGCAGGTGACCGCGAGTTTTCTTGTCACGACGCATCGTTTCAAGAAGCTTGCTCCAGCGATCTGCCGGGTAGCTGATCGGTAAACCTAACGATTCGCAGATGGCACGTGTACGGTCCACCGTGGCTTCGTCCAGGTAGCCGGCTGCCAGAGACAGCTCTGCTGCAAAGACCATGCCCACAGCAACCGCAGCACCGTGTCGCCACTGGTAGCGCTCGGCATGTTCGATAGCGTGGCCCAGCGTGTGACCGTAGTTCAAGAACTCCCTACGACCGCTCTCTTTAAGGTCTTCAGAGACAACATCAGCTTTTACTCTGATAGACCGTTCGATCAGCTCGCGAACAACCAGAGACTGAGAATCCCTGATTTTCTCGGGGTTATCTTCAATCAGTTTCAGGATTTCTGGGTCAGCAATAAACCCGCATTTGACGACCTCAGCCATGCCGGTGAGCAGTTCGTATTCAGGCAGAGTTCTTAGCACACCCAATTCGCAAAGAACGGCAGCGGGCGGGTAAAAGGCGCCCACCAGGTTCTTGCCCTCAGCGGTATTGATGCCTGTTTTACCGCCTACTGCGGCGTCCACCATGCCTAGGAGTGTAGTGGGGATATGAATAACCCTGATTCCCCTGAGCCAGGTGGCTGCAACGAAACCCGCGACATCGCTCACGGACCCTCCGCCCACTGAAATAATGGCGTCAGTGCGGGTGAAATCGTTTTGCCCCAGTACCCGCCAGCAGAAAGCAGCAACCTTAATATGCTTGCCCTCCTCAGCGTCTGGAATCTCTGCTGAAAAGGCTTCAAAACCAGCCTTGCGCATATCTTCCATCACGAGCTCACCGGTCGACCGCAGAGCACGCGGGTGGATCACCAAAATACGCTGGGTGCGCTGGCCTAAGATACCCGGGATTTCTCCCAGCAAATTATGCCCTACCAGCACATCGTAGTTTTCTGATGCTTGGCTGCCGGTCACGCTGATGCGGGTGCTAGCCTCTGTGCTCATACCTGCCCTTTTCTTGATCGAAGGATAAAGTTCTGAATTTCAGCCGCCATATCTGAGATACTGCGACCGCCCCTGGCGTCCAAAGTGTAGCTAGCCAGTTCTTCAAAGCGCTCACGACGAGCTTCAAAAATTTCCGACCATTTTTCAATTGGATTGGGTTGCAAAAGCGGGCGTGCCCGCCCGTGGATAATACGCGGTGCAACGGTCTCGGCATCAACCTTAATGTAAATAACCGTTTCTTCCCGCAGAAGCTCCGCCGTTTCAGGCGTCATAGGGGCTCCCCCACCCAAAGAAAAAATAGTGTTCCTTCTGGACGGGGACGTCAGGACCTCACGAATAATTTCAGCCTCGATGCGCCTAAACTCATCTTCGCCGAAGTCAGTGAAGATTTGAGAAACTTCACCGTATTTATCAACGATGAGGTGATCAGAGTCAATGAACTCATAACCATAAAAGCGCGCGAGGTGCGTACCGATGTAAGATTTACCGGCTGCCATGGGACCGATGATAACCACCGGTCGGGATTTCTCGATGTAGGTTTCCTGCACCTCGCGCACCTGGTTGGGCGCAAGCCCTCCGGTCATATCGATCGCGTGTTCACGGGATCGGGGGGTCATGGTTTAGCTGTCCCATCCAGCCACGTTAGACTCCCAGGCTAAAGACTCAGGGATAGCTGATAGGTAGGAATCCATGTTGCGGCGGGTCTCAGTGATATTGTCGCCACCGAACTTCTCAAGAGCCGCGTCAGCCAGCACCAGAGCCACCATAGCTTCGGCAACCACGCCTGCAGCAGGAACAGCACAAACGTCTGAGCGCTGGTGGTGGGCTGTAGCTGCCTCACCCGTTGAAGTATCGATTGTAGTAAGCGCCTTGGGTACAGTAGCGATGGGCTTCATGGCAGCGCGTACGCGCAGAAGGTCACCAATGCTCATACCCCCTTCGATGCCACCGGCACGATTCGACTGGCGGATGACACCATTCTCACCCGGCACAATTTCATCGTGAGCGCGGGTTCCGGGGCGGGCAGCGGTGAGGAAACCGTCGCCAACTTCAACACCCTTGATTGCCTGAATACCCATGAGCGCTGCAGCCAGACGAGCATCGAGTCGCCGATCCCAGTGGACGTAAGAACCTAGGCCCGGGGGCATACCGTAGGCAAGAACCTCGACCACGCCACCCAGTGTTTCTCCGTCTTTGTGGGCACGGTCGATGGTCTCAACCATGGCATCACTCGTTTCCTTATCGAAGCAACGAAGGGGGTCAGCATCCAGGTATTCACGGTCTGAAGGGAGCGGACGCGCCGCGTCCACAGGGGCAGCCACCTCAGCGATAGCGGTGGTATGGCTTACCAGCGAGATGCCGAGTGCCTTCAACATTTGAGAGGCAACGACCCCCAGAGCGACACGGGTTGCGGTTTCGCGGGCTGAAGCGCGCTCCAGTACGGGGCGGGACTCAGCGAAGCCATACTTTTGCATACCGGCGAAATCCGCGTGGCCAGGGCGCGGGCGCGTCAGCGCAGCATTGCGGGCACGGCCTTCGATCAGGGAGGGGTCAACAGGGTCAGATGACATCACATCTGCCCACTTGGGCCACTCGGTATTAGCAATTTCAAGGGCAACTGGGCCGCCCTGGGTCATCCCATGACGGACGCCGCCAAGAATGCGTACACGGTCCTCTTCGAATTTCATGCGGGCACCACGGCCGTACCCCAGCCGTCGGCGAGCCAGAGCGTCACTTACCATAGCGCTGGTGAGCTCGACTCCAGCTGGTACACCCTCGATGATTCCTACCAGTGCCTCACCGTGTGATTCACCGGCTGATAGCCAACGTAGCATCTGCCACCTTCATTCGTCTGTCGTATGTATTGTTTCTAAGATTTTCAAACTTAACCGGTTGGCGCAAACCGGGGCCGTTATTTGGGACTTTTTAGGTGCGAATCAGCTTGAGGGGATCCCAGACCATCTGCGGTGAAACATCAGCTGGAGGTAGCCCAACGGAACTACGCATCGCCTCTATCACCTTATCTTCGCTCGGTAACCGCTCTTCTAAACTACGCCCCGTGAATAGCTTTACCTGGTCAACGGCCTGATACATTAACATTTCTAGGCCAGAGGTTACCTTTCCACCTCTTTCTTGCCAGAGCTGAGCAAGAGATGAGGGCCAAGGATCATAGGTGACGTCGAGCAGAATTCCCAGCTGCGTCCTCTGGGACGAAGTGGTATCAGACATTAGGTGGTCAGCCGCCCCGGCTGGCAGAGTAGAAATATTGACCTCGTAGAGTGAACACCTGTGAGAAAAGGCTTCTAAAGGCTCAAACTGCACAGTGACACCTAGCCTCTTAGCCGTTTCCACAACGCTGTGAGCACGAGCAGGGTTTCGCACAAAAACGTCTACCCTCTTAAGCCCCATGTAGGCTAAAGCGGCGAGGGCCGCAGTCGCCGTGCCTCCCCCACCAACAATTGCTCCGGTCTGCAATTCAGCCGGGGCACCAGCGGTCTTCAGAGCATTCACAATTCCTGAGACATCGGTGTTGTGTCCCCAAACGCTCCACCCTTTGACTCCCTCCCTCCAGTAAACCGTGTTGACTACACCGACTGCCCGAGCGAAGGGAGTTAGCTCGTCTAAGTAGTCTAGGATGGCTGTTTTGAGTGGCATGGTCACAGAGAAACCACAGGTGTCATCGTGGGGACCGTGCTGAGCAAAAACCGCAGGCAGATCTTCCCCCTGAGTTTCTTTACGCTGGTAATCAATAGATTCACCCAGGGCATTGTAAGCAGCTTGGTGGAGGAGCGGAGACTTGCTATGGCTAATGGGAGACCCCAAGACAAACGCCTTGGGGCCCACACCTGATAGAAGGGTCATTTACTGGCACACATTCTTGTTATTTGCACAGAACTCATCGTAAATCTCCACATTAGCCAGGTGCTCTTCATACGTTTCAGCAAAGAGCGTCTCACCGGTGAAGAGGTCTACAGTCACCCAGAAGTAGTAGTCATTCTTTTCGGGGTTAGCAGCAGCCTTGATAGCGGCTTCACCGGGTGAACCGATCGGGCCCTCAGGTAATCCCTTGTAGTAGAAGGTGTTGTACTTGTTCGAGGAGTCCGCTTTCTGCTCATCGGAAATATGGTAGCTCTTAATCCCTAGGCCGTAGGCCACGGTGGCGTCAGACTGCAGATAGCCAGATGTCTCACCGTCTGGGTTATTCAAGCGGTTTTCAATAGCGCCGGCGATGGGTGCGTAGTCTTTCTCAATACCTTCAAACTCCAGGATGGAGGCAACAGTCAGTACATGGAAAATACGGTCGTCACCGGTCACTCCATCAGCCTCAAGCTGTTCCTTGGTTTGATCAACCATGGTCTGCAGAATCTCTTCGGCGGTCGCATCCTTGGCGAAGCGATATTCACCGGGGTACAAGAAACCCTCAATCGTTGGGAAGTTAGAAGGAATACCAAAGACATCAGGTGAGTTGCCCAGAGACTCAAATTCACCGGCACTGATACCGGTGCCCTTTGCCAGGGCGTCAAATGTTTCATCCATACGCCAGGTGCGGGAAACAGCAACATAATTGGTGTTCGCCTCATCCAGGTTAAGTAGCTCGTTGAGAGCAGCAGAGCTACTCATCTCCTTTTGAAGCTCGTACTCCCCTGGCTGGAAAAACTGATCAGAAGTTGTCTCCGAGTAGACTTCCAAGAACCTGCCGGCATTAGCAATAATTCCCTGTTCTTCCAGAGAGTTAGCGATACCAATATTCGAAGAGCCTTCAGCAATAGTAAAGGTGACGGTGGTTCCGTTCCCCTCGCCGCTGTAATCTTTTCTTTCAAACCATCCCAGGCGAGGAGAAATAATTGCCACGACCATCACCAGCGCAACGGCAAAGACAAGTACAGCCGAAGTAACAGCATTGCGGCTACGGCGTTTTACACGCTGACGTTCTTCTGAAGTAACTTCATCCTGCTCAACCTCAATCCCCATGAAACCATCGTGGGCAGTTTCGGAGGATCGCCCAAGGATACCCCCCAAATCGGTTTGATGATCTCTGGTGGGTCGTGAGGGGCGCGGCGGGCGGTTAGAACTCGAGTTTTCAGGCATTCGGGTTCTCCGTTTCGTCGTTGTATACGGTTGAGTCTTGTGAGTTGAGAGGTCCCTTTGGATCCACCCGGTAGCCAGCTAGTTGTTGACCGGCTTTGATGGTATCTAAGGCTGACTGCAGGATGTTGACCGCAGCTACTTGATCAACCATCGTCTTGAAGTCCCGAGATGATACCCCGGCCTCGTGCAGCGCTCGATGAGCGCTCACCGTAGTCAGCCTCTCATCGATGAGCCATATGGGAGTGAGTCGGTCTTCCGCGGCTAGCTCAGCAGCAAGATGCTCTGCATAGTCGCGCGCCATCACAGTCGATGGGCTTTCCCCACCTTTCATGGTACGCGGCAGACCCACGAAAACCTCGGTTACTTCGTGAACCTCCATGAGTTTCCTAAGTACTCTGCGGTCGGAATCCTTCTTAAGATCCCGACGCAGAGTTTTCAGAGGCGTCGCAAGAATCCCATCTGGATCGCACAGGGCTAGGCCGACGCGGGCATTGCCCACGTCAACTCCCATACGACGGCCCCTAGTGAAACTCACGGGGTTAAGCTCCGAGCTCTGTGATTACTGAGCGGATTGCCGTGAAGGCGGCATCAATCTTGGAGGCATCCTGACCGCCACCCTGAGCGACATCGTCCTTACCACCGCCGCCACCACCGAGTATACCGGCAGCAATACGTACCAGCGCACCGGCCTTAACGCCGGCATCGCGGGCAGCCTGGTTGGTAGCAACCAGAATCACGGGCCGGTCATTATTGACGCCGGTTACGGCAACAGTTGCCGCATCTTCACCCAGGCGAGAGCGAAGGTCAAGGGCTAGGTCACGAACGCCGTTAGCATCAAGTTCACCGGCATTGTGCAAGAGAGTGCGCACACCGCCCAGCATTTCTGCGGACTCGGTGAGTCTGCCGGCCTCTGCCTGCAACTTTTCCTTGCGAAGCTTCGTCAGTTCCTTCTCAGCTTCCTTCAGCTTAGCCAGAGTCTGGCTCAACTTTTCGGGGAGGTCTGCTGAGGACTGGACCTTCATCATACCGGTCAACTGATTGACTAGGGTGCGCTCAGCAGCCAGGTGATTGAAAGAGTCCAAACCAACGAGAGCCTCAACGCGGCGGTTGCCCGAACCAACAGACTGCTCGGTGAGCAAGGTCAGTGAGCCAATCTGAGCGGTCGAAGCGACGTGGGTACCACCGCACAGTTCGCGGGAGAACTCCCCGCCCATTTCAACCACACGCACGGAATCGCCGTACTTTTCCCCGAAGAGCATGGTGGCGCCCAGGTTCTTAGCCTCATCCAGTGACATTTCGCGGGTGATGGTCTCGAAGTTATCTCGGATTGCGGTGTTGGCGACCTCTTCTACTTCCTGCTTAGCAGCATCTGATAGGCCTTCGCCCCAGGCAAAGTCAAAGCGCAGGTAACCCTCCTTGTTATAGGAGCCGCGCTGGGTTGCCTCATTACCGAGCACCTGGTGCAAAGCTGCGTGGATAATGTGCGTGCCAGAGTGAGCTTTTTCGCCATCAGCACGGCGCTGCACATCGACCTGAGCCACAACAGCGGAGCCAGCGACAACCTCGCCCTCACGCACGGTAGCGCGGTGAACCGAGAGTCCCTTAACCGGCTGCTGAACATCCGAAACATCAAGCACAAAACCATTTCCGGTAATAACACCGGTATCGGCAGCCTGGCCACCAGCTTCAGCGTAGAAGGGGGTCTCATCAAGAACAATCTCAACCTGATCCCCCGCCCGAGCGGCAGGGATGCTGACTCCGTCCACCAGGATAGCTCGCAGGGTGGTTTCGGTGCGCAGTTCGTTATAACCGGTAAAGATTGAGGGACGCTCATCCACTAGCTCGCGCAAGGCCGAAAGATCAGCGAAAGAACCCTTCTTTGCTTTGGCGTCAGCCTGAGCGCGGTGGCGCTGTTCCTCCATCAAAGAGCGGAACTGTGCCTCGTCAACCTTGACCCCAGCTTCTTCAGCCATTTCCAGGGTTAGATCAATGGGGAAACCATAGGTATCGTGCAGGGCAAAAGCGTCTGCACCAGACACCTCGCCCTTGCCAGCGCTCTTAGCAATCTTGACAGCTTCTTCAAGGCGCTCAGTGCCTGATTCGATAGTTTTCAGGAAGGCCTTTTCCTCTGCATAGGCGATGCGGGAAATACGTTCGAAGTCTTCAGCAACCACGGGGTAAGCACCCGCCATGGCATCGCGAGAAGCGGGGAAAAGCACGGGTAGGCAGGGATCGGTAACACCCAGCAGGCGCATTGCGCGGATGGCGCGGCGCATAAGGCGGCGCAGGATGTAACCGCGGCCTTCGTTGGAGGGGGTTACACCATCGGCGATGAGCATGAGGGATGAGCGGATGTGGTCGGCAACCACGCGCATCCGCACATCGTTGATGTAACCCTCATCTTCAGCGTTTTCTGAGCCGTGGTATTTTTTACCGGAAAGCTTAGAGGCTGCATCGAGCACGGGGCGCACCTGGTCAGTTTCGTAGAAGTTTTCTACTCCCTGCAGCAGCATAGCCAGACGCTCTACGCCCAGACCGGTATCGATGTTCTTCTTGGGAAGCTCGCCCAAAATTTCGAAGCTGTCCTTGCCGGTGCCTTCACCGCGCTGGTACTGCATGAAAACCAGGTTCCAGATTTCGATGTAGCGGTCATCATCTGCAGCAGGGCCGCCTTCTTTACCGTATTCCGGGCCACGGTCGTAGAAGATTTCGGAGTCAGGGCCTGCGGGGCCGGGCTGACCGGTGGACCAGTAGTTCTCAGCCATACCCATCTTCTGGATACGCTCGGCGGGGAACTTCACATCGTTAACCCAGATATCGTAGGCTTCGTCGTCTCCCTCGTAGACAGTAACCCAGAGGCGTTCAGCATCTAGACCATAGCCGCCGTCTTGAACTGAGGAGGTCAGCAGCTCGTAGGCCCAGGGAATAACCTCTTTCTTGAAGTAGTCACCAAATGAGAAATTGCCGGCCATCTGGAAGAAGGTTCCGTGGCGGGCGGTCTTACCGACCTCTTCAATATCCAGGGTGCGGATACACTTCTGGACGCTGGTTGCGCGGGAGAAGCTGGGAGTTTCGCGCCCCAGGAAGTAAGGAATAAAGGGCACCATACCGGCGATGGTAAACATTGCACCGGGCTCGTTTGATACCAGCGAAGCTGAGGGAACTACGGTGTGCCCGCGCTTCTCGAAAAATTCGATCCAGCGCTTTGAGATTTCCTGTGAAAGCATCGAAGCTGTTTTCCTAACGTTCGTTACCTAAAATGATGAATAAGTTTATGAGAAAAAGTCTGTGCCGAGATCGGCGTCTCGTGCCAGACGCCTCTTACGGGCATCAGCTTCCGTCTCTGGTGCTTGGCTTAGCGAACCCTCTAAAACACCGTCGCTGCCATAGGTCTCAATGCGTCGGTTGGAGCCTTGGCCCTGTTCCCAGGTATCGATTGATCCCGGACGTGTTTCTTGTTTTTGTTCTTCAAAACGCTGCTTAAGCTCAGCTTCTTTTTCATCCATGCCAGCTTTGACGTTAGCGGCGAAGCGCACGAGGCTCAGCGCCGAGGCCTTGAAGGGAGCCCCATATTTAGAGTCTAAGAATTGAGCCACAGCTGCATCCTTACCAACAAAGTTTTGCAGAGCACGCTCAGAGCGTAGCGTTAACTCTGCTGATTGACCAGATACCTTCTCTTGGGAGCGAGAAGCTAAATAGCCAGCAGCGGCACCACCGGCAATGAGCAGAGCATTCTTCCAGAAGGACACTTTTACTCAGCCTCCGGGTGGCGAGGCCGGCTAGCTGGCCCATCGCCTTTAACAGCTTTACGTAACCCGTGAGAGAAGGATGCCACCTTAATCAGCGGCTGACCTACGGTTGAGGTTACCAAGGATGAGAGCGCTGAGACGTTTGCTGAGGCATCAGAAACATTGCTTGTAATGCTATCCACCTTATCCAGCTGAGCATTAGTGCTAGCTACCGTTTTGGTTACCTCACCAATGAGGGGTGTGGTTTCGTTGTTCAGGCTTCTGATGGTGAGCGTGAGTTCGTCAAAAACCTTACCCAGTTTCAGGATAGGTAACGCCAGCAAGGCAACCAGTACAGCAAAAACACCTGCTGCTATGAGACCTGCTATGTCTGCACCACTCACGGGCACCTCTTTCTCGACTGGCTAACTGCTCTTAAAAGAGCACGAATTGATAACAATACTACTTGACCTGTGGCGAGAAGCGTTATTTTTTGGTGTTCCCAAAAGGTAAGTCCCCATCACATCACCCAAGGTTTAGTTTCACTTCTGCAAACCAATCACTGGTAAACCTCACAAAAAAGGCCCGCACCACAGTTAAGTGGTACGGACCTTTAGGAGCTATTGCTTATGCAAGGCGTGAGTAGTATTCAACAACCAGCTGCTCTTCGCAGATGACGGGAATTTCTTCGCGCTTGGGTGCACGCTCAAGCTTAGCGTGGAGCTTCTCGATCTCAACGTTCAGGTAAGGAGGAGTATCGGGCAGAACATCCTGGTGTGCGCCGGTGGCTGCAACCTGGAAGGGTGCCATCTTCTCGCTCTTGGGGTGAACGTGAATCAGCTGGCCGGGCTTGACGCGGAATGAGGGGCGGTCAACGCGAACGCCATCAACCATGATGTGACGGTGAACGACTGCCTGGCGAGCCTGAGCGATGGTGCGGGTGAAACCTGAGCGCAGGACAAGTGCGTCGAGGCGGGTTTCGAGGATTTCAACCAGGTTCTTACCGGTCTGACCCTCAATGCGCTTAGCTTCGAGGTAAGCGCGACGCATCTGAGCTTCACGGATGTTGTACTGTGCGCGCAGACGCTGCTTTTCCTTCAGCTGTACTGCATAGTTCGAGTCAGCCTTCTTACGGGCGCGACCGTGCTGGCCGGGGCCGTAAGGGCGACGCTCGAAGTACTTTTCTGCCTTGGGGGTCAGTGCAATGCCGAGTGCACGTGACTGACGCACGGTACGGCGGGTACGGTTGTGGTTTGCCACAGCTGTTACCTTTCATTAGCGGTTGGTTCCCCCTGCGTGGAAGGAACCATTTGTTCTGTTGTCTTGGCCTCCGGTAACCACCTACGTTTTGGGTGGTGGAGAGTTGCGAGCAGCCGCACTCAAACAACTACGATCTACCCGGTGATCAGGTTTCTTTTCAGAAGCCCGCGTTTTGGGTAGCCTGCCAGACCGTACTAACTGTACCTCAAGCCTTTACCCTCTGCTACGAGGCCTTCACTTGTGTTGTTGTGTTCTTGCTGACCCTGGCGTCCCTACCGCTCATTTTTGCCCAGAATTTGATTGATGGCGTCCAGACGGTCTTTGAGCGCGCGTTCGTGGCCAAAGGACGTGGGTGCATAGTACCGAGTGCCACCGAGGGTTTCAGGTAGGTAGGATTGAGCGGCGACACCGTTCGGTTCATGGTGGGGGTAAATATAACCACGCCCGTGCCCCAGTTGGCTTGCGCCGGGGTAATGGGCATCTCGCAGGTGAAGGGGGACCACACCCGCGTTACCGTTTTTGACATCAGCTATGGCTGAGTCAATCGCCGATATGACCGCATTTGACTTAGGTGCTGTAGCTAGGTGAATGGTGGCCTGAGCCAGATTAATCCTCGCCTCGGGTAGACCCACTAGTTGGACGGCTTGAGCCGCGTTGACAGCAGCAGTTAGGGCGCTCGGATCTGCCATGCCGATGTCTTCACTGGCGTGAACGATTAGCCGCCGTGCAATAAAGCGAGGGTCCTCACCAGCCACAATCATGCGCGCTAAGTAATGCAGGGCCGCATCGGGGTCTGAACCACGAATTGATTTGATGAAGGCACTGGTGACGTCGTAGTGCTGGTCCCCATTTCGGTCATAGCGCAGTGCACTCTGATTGAGTGCCTGCTCAGCGTGCTCGATAGTGAGCTCTAATGGTTTCTGGACGCTGTAGTCCCGGTTCTCTGCCTCGGCCTGCCCAAAAGCCTGGGCTGCAGCAGCCTCTAGGCTGGTTAGAGCCTTGCGGGCATCCCCCATAGCCAGCTTTACCAGGTGATCTTTCGCGACAGCTTCTAGAGTGAGGGTTCCACTGAAACCTCGCGGGTCCTTCAAAGCCCTGTCCAGCAGATCAGCAATATCCCCATCAGTCAGGCCCTGCAAGGTCAGCAGAATGGAGCGGGAGAGCAGGGGCGATATGACGCTGAAGGAGGGGTTCTCCGTGGTGGCTGCAACGAGAACTACCCAGCGGTTCTCAACCCCCGGTAGCAGGGCATCCTGTTGAGCCTTGGTAAAGCGGTGAATCTCGTCCAAGAACAAAATGGTAGTGATACCGCGGTAGTCTCTGTCTTCAAGCGCCTGTTCCATGACCGCGCGGACGTCTTTAACCCCCGCAGTGATTGCAGAGAGTTCAACGAACTTGCGGCCAACGCCACGAGCTATCACGTTAGCTAGGGTTGTTTTGCCGGTACCGGGTGGACCCCAGAGAATGACGGAAGATGGCCCACCTGGACCCGCGGACTCCCCCGCTAGAACCCGCAAAGGTGAGCCCGCCTTAAGCAAGTGACTCTGCCCCACCACCTCGTCCAGAGTTCGAGGCCGCATGCGCACAGCTAGCGGAGCTCGTTCGCGGCGGGTCAGGTTGCTCTGGGACTCGTTGCCGTCATCGGGCTGGTCGTTGAACGTAAAAAGGGAGCTATCCACGGCGTCCTCGTATCTGCTGTTGGCCGCTGGTGTGGCTACAGCTGGTCGGTATCAAGAATAAGGGTCACAGGGCCATCGTTGGTGAGACTTACCTGCATCTGGGCGCCGAAGACACCCGTCTCAACCTTGAGCCCCAGGGCCCGTAAAGCCTCAACATAGCTATTAAAAAGGGGCTCAGATACCGGGGCTGGGGCAGCTTTAGACCATGAGGGGCGCCGCCCTTTCTTGGAATCGGCGTAGAGGGTGAACTGGCTGACGGCCAGCACCGGGGCACCAGCATCCAGACAAGAGACCTCGCCCTCTAGAAGCCTAAGCTGGGCGGTTTTCTCAGCAAGTTTCTGCACCTGTGTCTCGCCGTCATCGTGGGTGATACCCACTAATGCCAGCAAGCCTGGCCGGTCGATGGAGCCTACCGTTTGCCCATCAACGGTCACTGCTGCTGAGGTGACTCTTTGAAGAATTACGCGCATTATTCCCCTGCCTTTGACTCTGCCTTACTCCCCTATTTTGTCATGTTCTACCACTCCGGTCTTCTTATATGGTTAAAGAAAGAAGCGCCGTCCCGGCATCTTCTGAGAAAGAGCAGGGGCGGCGCCTCTTTGTGGGGCTTAAAGCCTAGAAGTTACTTAGCTTCAGCTTTCTTGGCCTCAGGCTTGAAGTCAACGCCGGCTTCCTTGCGCTGCTGCGCGGTGATGGGCGCAGGAGCAGCAGTGAGCGGGTCAAAGCCGCCACCGGTCTTGGGGAAGGCGATGACGTCGCGGATTGAGTCGGTGCCGCCGATGAGCTGCAGAACGCGGTCCCAACCGAAGGCAATGCCACCCATAGGGGGTGCGCCGAAGCTGAAGGCCTCGAGGAGGAAGCCGAACTTCTCTGCAGCTTCTTCTTCGCTGATGCCCATGACCTTGAAGACACGTTCCTGGACGTGCTTCTGGTGGATACGAATCGAGCCGCCGCCGATTTCGTTACCGTTACAGACAATGTCGTAGGCGTAGGCTAGAGCCTCACCGGTGACCTCTTCCTGGTCAAAGGTGTCCAGGTACTCGGGCTTGGGCGAGGTGAAAGCATGGTGCACGGCGGTCCACTTTGAGGAGCCTAACGCCACATCGCCGGAGGCAGTAGCGTCTGCTGCTGACTCGAAGAGGGGTGCATCTACAACCCAGACGAAGGACCAGGTGCCATCCTTGATGAGGCCGGTGCGGTGACCAATTTCAACGCGGGCAGCACCCAGCAGAGCGCGCGAGGACTTGGCGTCCCCTGCGGCAAAGAAGATGCAGTCGCCGGGCTTAGCGCCGGTTGCCGCTGCCAGGCCGGCACGCTCTTCTTCAGTGATATTCTTGGCAACGGGGCCGGTCAGCTCGCCGTCCTCCTGAATCAACACGTAGGCAAGACCCTTAGCGCCGCGCTGCTTGGCCCATTCCTGCCAGGCGTCCAGGGTGCGACGTGCCTGTGAGGCACCACCTGGCATCACCACAGCGCCCACGTAGGGAGCCTTGAAGACGCGGAAGGTGGTGTCTTTGAAGTAGTCGGTCAGCTCGGTCAGCTCGAGACCGAAGCGCAGGTCGGGCTTGTCCGAGCCGTACTTCTCCATGGCATCCTTGTAGGTGATGCGCTCGATGGGGCGGGGAACCTTGACGTCAATCAAGTTCCAGACAGCCTCAACGATACGCTCGCCCAGGTCAATAATGTCTTCCTGGTCTACGAAGGATGCCTCGATGTCCAGCTGGGTGAACTCGGGCTGACGATCGGCGCGGAAGTCTTCGTCACGGTAGCAACGGGCAAGCTGGTAGTACTTTTCAATGCCGCCCACCTGCAACAGCTGTTTGAAGAGCTGGGGTGACTGGGGCAGTGCATACCAGGAGCCAGGTGCCAGACGTGCCGGGACCAGGAAGTCACGAGCACCTTCGGGGGTTGAACGGGTCAGGGTGGGTGTCTCAACCTCGGTGAATTCCTGACCGTGCAAAACCTCGCGAGCCGCACGGTTAGCCTCTGAACGTAGGCGCATCAAGCGGGCAGGTTCGGGGCGTCGCAGGTCAAGGTAACGGTACTTCAGGCGGGCTTCTTCGCCTACTTCTACGTGCTCATCAATCTGGAAGGGTAGGGGTGCTGCGGTGTTGAGCACCTCAGTTTCCTTGACCATAACCTCGATGTCACCGGTGACCAGGTTGGGATTCTCGTTACCCTCGGGGCGGCGGGTGACTTCACCAATGACCTTGAGTACGTACTCGTTGCGCAGGTGTTCGAAGTCAGCTTCGTTATGGAAGACCACCTGAGTGACGCCTTCACGGTCTCGCAGGTCTACGAAGGCAACACCACCGTGATCGCGGCGCCTTGAAACCCAACCAGATAGGGTAACGGTTTCTCCGATGTTCTCAGCGGTTAGCTCGCCAAGGGTGTGAGTGCGTAGCACGCTCTTCCTTTCCATCATCACAGCTGTTTTTCTGTGAAAAGAATTTTATGTCTAAGTATAGATTGCCCCGTGGACTGCGCGACAGCCACGGTGGGTTTAGTGGGAGTCTGCAGGCACGATCCGCACCTGCAGATCCTCTGCCGGAGGCATCCAGTTTTCGGGTGAAGCTTCTCCCTGCTCCCCGGTGCGGATGTCCTTGACCTCGTGCTTGAGGCTGCCATCTTCGTTGGTTGAGATAAACCACACGAAGGGGATGCCGCGTTTTTCGGCGTACTTAATCTGCTTACCGAACTTAGCTGCGGTTGCTGAGACCTCGCAGGCGATTCCGCGGGCACGCAGCTGATCAGCGAGGTCTTGAGCGCCTGACCACATCTCGTCGTTGGTCAGGGCGATGAGAACGGCTGAGGGCACCTTGCGGGTAGGAGTGGCGAAGCCCTGGGACAGGATGCGGGATACCACGCGGGTGACTCCAATAGAGAGGCCAACACCGGGGTAGGTTTTCTTTCCGTTGGACGCTAGTGATTCGTAGCGACCACCCGAGCAGATGGAGCCCAGCTGCTCGTGACCCACCAGTACCGTTTCGTAGACGGTACCGGTGTAGTAGTCCAAGCCGCGGGCAATGGAGAGATCAGCAATGACCTTGCCGGGGGCACGACGTGCAGCTTCACCTATCACCTCAGTGAGTTCAACCAAGCCCTCTTCCATGAGTTCATCGGAGACACCCAAAGCGCGAACCTGATCGGCGAAAGAGGTATCTTCTGCCCTGATGGACGCCAAGGACAGCGCAGCCTGAGCCTGCTCGTCCGTAGCACCCAGCTCGTCTTTGAGGAGCTGGGCCACGGCGTCCGGGCCAATCTTTTCTAGCTTGTCGATATTGCGCAGCACTCCCGCAGTATCTGTGAGCCCGATGCCGCGGTAGAAACCTTCTGAAAGCTTGCGGTTATTGACGCGCAGTTTAAAGTCAGGGATGGGCAGCTTTGAAAGGGACTCCACAATGATGAGAGCCAGTTCAACGTCATAGCGGAAAGGCAGAGCGCCATCCCCCACTACGTCAATATCGGCCTGAGTGAATTCGCGAGCACGGCCTTCTTGAGGACGCTCACCGCGCCACACCTTCTGAATCTGGTAGCGCATGAAGGGGAAATTCAGGTAGCCAGCATTTTCCACCACGTAGCGCGCAAACGGTACGGTGAGGTCGAAGTGCAGTGCCAGCTTCTCTTTTTTGGCAGCGCTGCGGGCATCCTCCGCATCATCGAGCAGACGTGAAACCGCGTAGACCTCTTTGTCGATGTCGCCCTTGCGCAGTAGTTGGTCGATGGTCTCAACCGAGCGCGTTTCGATGGAAGAGAAGCCATGCAGCTCAAAGGTTTCGCGCAGAGTATCGAGAACGTAATTCTCCACCAAACGTTCTTCAGGTAGGTGCTCTGGGAATCCAGAAAGCGATTGCTTGCGAGCCATTAGCTCCCCTCACGTCAACAAAATAGGTACTTGGTGCGCAGCTTTTACCGCACAGTCTTCTTAATACTAAACGGTGAGCACGGAGCACCGGTAATTATAGGCGGGGTCTGCTGCTGAGATACACCACATTACTGCCCACGTAATACCCGGGTGTCCTTTAGATGCTAAAACCCCCTAAGAACGATATGCTGGTGAGTGCACCAACCGTGCTCGATAGATTATTAGTTGTTGACTGATGACAGCTAACCAGCCCTATCGTCTAATTGCACGTGGCTGGTGCGCTTTGTTTTACACCTGCGCTAACGCGCCTCAACGTGAAAGAGTTATAGCGGTGACTACCCAACCCGACGACACCCTCGCAACCGTAGACCTCGAAAAGGCTCGTAAATTCGGCAAAGTTGATGCTGAAGGCCACGTCTTTGTCATCGTGGACGGTGAAGAATATGCAGTAGGCCAGGTGCCCGGCGCCTCAGCTGATGAAGCCCTCGCCTACTTCGCCCGTAAGTTTGAAAATGTAGAAGCACAAGTTGCCCTGCTCGAAGAGCGCGTAGCTCGTAAAGCTAAGGCAGCCGATCTGCAGAAGGCTGCAGCGCACCTGGGCCAACAGGTAGCAGTTCGCAACATGGTGGGCGATTACGCTGCGCTTCAGGAGCATCTGGTGGCTCTGGTTGCCAAGATCAATGAACGCGAAGAAGCCGAAAAGGCAGAATCAGTCGAATCACGTGAAGCTGCGCTGGCAGCCCGTGAGGCAATCGTCGCCGAAGCTGAGACCCTAGCTGACCAGGATGAAACCAAGATTCACTGGAAGAACTCCCACTCACGCATGAACGAGCTGTTTGATGAGTGGAAGAAAACCCAGCGAGAGCATCACCTGGCTAAGAGCGTAGAGGACGACCTCTGGAAGCGTTTCCGCGCTGCCCGCACCACTTTTGACCGCCGCCGCCGCGCTCACTTCTCACAGCTTGATGAAAAGAACGCCAAGGCTAAACGTGTCAAAGAGGCTCTCATTGCCGAAGCTGAGGCGCTAAGCACCTCCACTGATTGGGCGGAGACTGCCGCCAAGTACCGCACTCTGATGGATCAGTGGAAGGCCGCACCTCGCGGCGGACGCAAAGAAGACGATGCGCTGTGGGGTCGTTTCCGTGCAGCACAGGATGTCTTTTTTGACGCCCGTGCCGCTCTCAACGCTGAGCTCGATAAGGAATTCGAAGCTAACCTGGTAGCAAAGGAAGCGCTGCTTGAAGAAGCGCGCGCCATCCTGCCCGTCACCGACATAAAGGCCGCTAAGGCACAGCTCGAGGGCATTCTTGATCGTTGGGACACTATCGGGCGCGTTCCCCGCGCCGCTGTGCGTCGTGTGGAACAGGATTTGAAGAAAGTTCAGGACGAAATCCATCAGGCCGAAAACGCTAAGTGGCAGAAGACTGACCCCGAGAAACAGGCTCGTGCTAACTCCATGCTGACCCAGTTGGAAGAGGCGATTGCTGATCTCGAAGCTGATCTTGAAAAGGCTCAAGCTGGTGGCAACGCACAGAAAATCAAGAAGGCGGAAGAAGCACTGGCAGCTCGCAAGCAGTGGCTGGAAACCTTGAAGGCTTCATCAGCTGAGTTTGGTGCCTAGCAGGTTTGACGGTTTAACCGTGCATCGAATGTGTGGATAAACCGTCTATGTGAAGTGAATATTTCTTCTCTTCAGCTCGACTCCCCGCAGAGACTACAGTTTCTGCGGGGATTTTGCTGTTCGAGACAGAAGTTATCCACAGGTGTAAAAATTGATCCCTCGATGATGCTTTGGTTTGGTAAAACTTAGGTATGTCAGCTCACAGTATCACCCATAAACTCAGTGCTCTCCCCTTCCCGCTCCTCCCGCCGGAGCAGAAAAGCTCCTCAACCCTTGAATATATAGCTCAGGCACAAGGGGGCTTCCAGTCCACGGCTTTCACCGATCCAGGGCTCCGCCATCTTGACCCCCGGGCTACTGAAGAAATGAGGAGGCTACTTTGCACCGCTGAATCAGAGGGAGTCAGCACTGCCGAGTTTAGAGAAGTCGTTGAGTTCGAAGCTTTAGTTCACCTGCACCACGGAATTTACTCTCCACCCCATGTCAAAGATACCGCCCTGCTGCGAGCTATCAGCTGTGGCATGCTTATCCCTGAGGGTTACCATCACCGCTTACGCATTTCTCGCCGCGCAGCAGCCTGGATTCTGGGGTTTGGGCAGGCGCCGCAGGGCAGTATTGATATCGATTATGACCGTAACAACAGAGTTCATTTGCCACGGAAGGCTGCACGATTGTGCTCAGCTCATCAGTCCACCTTCAAAGCCTACGAGGCACTTAGTATTGGTGGCCTGCTGGTCACCAATCATCTGCGGACGGCGCTAGATCTTCTTATCTTCGATGAAGAATATGATGCTCTAGAGATTGTAGGGCAGATTCTCCTCAGCCCGGATAATAACCTGACACCGCACTTACTGATGTCACATGTGCAGGAAGCATCCTTTATACGTCAGCGTCAAGCAGTTCTTGCTCGAGCAAAAAATGTCTGCACCGAGGTTACCCTGCGGAGACAGGGGCTATGGTAGAGCCGGGACGCTGATACATGTGAGCCTACCGTTTAATGTCACTCCTACTATTCGTATCGAGGTAGGTCTCTCTTCGAGAGAGGTTTGGCCCCGGTTAGCCTGTAAGCGCTATAGATACCAGGTACGTTCATAATCTGGTTGAGAAGATGGTCGAGCATAAAGCGGTCACTGACCTCAACCGTGTAACGGTTAACGGCAAAACGATCGTCACTGGTGTGAACTTTCGCATCGACGATATTGCTACCGGATTCAGAAATGACCCGAATGACGTCCACCAGCAGCAGCTTGCGATCAATACCTTCCACCTGGATGCTCACCCTGAAATTATTGTTGGTGCTGGTAGCCCACTCAACAGTGGTCTGGCGGGGGTCATCCTGAGCATTCAGCACGTTGGGGCAGTCGATACGGTGCACAGATATACCCTGTAAGCGGGTCACGATGCCAACGATCTCGTCCGGCGGAACAGGAGTGCAGCATCGAGCAATTTTAGTCAGAATACCCTCAGCGCCAGGCACCACCACACCGTTATCATCGCCTGTAGCTGGGCGGGTATTGAACAGTGAGTTATCAAAGCTATTGACCTCTTCCGGTGCTTGATCGTCGTTATCCCCGTAGTAGAGATCGACCAGAGTAGAGATAACATTTTGGGGTTCAAGATCGTTCTCTCCAACCGCATGGTAGAGACTTGCCACATCGTTTTTATGGTGCGCATGCGCTACCTGAAGCATGAGCTCAGGAGTCAACATTTTGGTGAGCGGAAGTTCATGCTGCCGCATGGCCTTCACTAAACGTTCTTTGCCGCGGCTGAGCGCCTCAAGTCTGCGCCCCTTAGCAAAATGTTGCCTAATTTTGGTGCGGGCCTTCGAGGTACGCACAAACTTGAGCCAGTCCTCGCTCGGCTCGTGATTCTCGTCCTTAGTGGTCATAATTTCCACTGTGGAAGCGGTCTCAAGCTTCGTATGCAGGGGCACGAGCTTGCCGTTGACCTTGGCCCCAATCGTGCGGTCGCCCACCTCAGAGTGAATAGCGTAGGCAAAGTCAACGGGCGTTGAACCGGACGGCAAACTGATGGGCTTACCCTGCGGGGTAAGAACCACAATCTCATCTGACTCTAGAGTTTCGGCCAGCTCCTCATAAAACTTGCTCGATTCGGGGTTAGAACTTGAAATTTCAGAGATTGATTGCAAAATCCCGATGCTAAAGGCAGCAGTGTGGGTGGTAGGCTCCTTGACCGCGGTCTCCACCTTCTCACCACGAGAAGCTGCCTTATACCGCCAGTGTGCTGCCACACCGTACTCAGCCTCTTCGTGCATCTTGTAGGTGCGAATCTGGATTTCAAGCGGTAGCTCACCTGGCCCGTGCACCGTCATGTGAAGTGACTGGTAGTGATTATTCTTGGGCGACTTGATGTAGTCCTTAAAGCGCCCCGCCATGGACGGCCACAGCGACAGCACATGACCTAAAGCGGCATAGCAGTCATCAATGTTCTCAACCATGATACGTACAGCCAAGATGTCGTTGATTTCATCAAAACTCTTACCCTTGGTCTTCATCTTTTGATGGATGGAATAGTAGTGCTTGGGGCGGCCAGTCACCGTGCCCTCAATACCAACCTGCTGCAAGCGATCTTCGATAGTCACCCGAGCTTCAGCCAAATACTTTTCGAGTTTGGGGGTTCGCTCACCGACCAGACGCACAATTTCCCGATAAATATCGGGGCTCATTGCTGCAAATGAAAGATCCTCAAGCTCCCATTTAATGGTGTTAAGACCGAGGCGGTGTGCCAGCGGGGCATAGATTTGCAGGGTCTCTTCAGCCTTCTTGGCCGCTGAGGCTCCTGACACAAAGCGCCAGGTACGTGCGTTATGTAGACGGTCCGCCAGCTTAATCAGAAGCACGCGGATGTCCTTGCTCATGGACAGCACCAGTTTACGGATGGTTTCAATGGGAGCATTAGCGCCGTAGCTGACCTTATCGAGCTTGGTCACCCCGTCCACCAGGTAAGCAACTTCTTCACCGAAGTCGGCAATGAGCTGCTCCATGGTGTAGTCAGTATCTTCAACGGTGTCATGCAGAAGTCCAGCAACAAGAACGGGGCCGGTAGCTCCAATCTCTGCCAGGATAGTGGTCACGGCTACCGGGTGGGTGATGTAGGGGTCCCCACTCTTACGCTTTTGCCCGCGGTGGTAGCGGCTGGCTACTTTAAAGGCCCGCTGCAGCACATCAAGGTCTTCATCAGGGTGAAACTTGGTAACTGTGCGGATGACAGGGGCAAGAACCGGCGAGAATCGTGGGCTTGGGCCCACTTCACGACCAAAGACCTGGCGAGCCGGCACCCGACCTGATGCCGACATGACACGGTGTGAACCACGCAGAGGTCGCTTCATGTCCTGGGTGCTGTGAGTGTTCTTTTCTGAAGCGCTCATATCTGAACTCCCCCTTGCCTCGTCCGTGTGCTATATGTTGCTCTATCATAGTTCAAAATAACTGATAGGTAGAACACAGTGACCAGGCATGACTAAGCCAGCCTACTTTAATGTGAAGGTGCCGCCTGGTTTTACCGGGCGGCACCTTCTTTATCTATGAATATCGAGCCGGTACTCGGCTCTCGTTGTCCCTACTGGTTATTGGTCGTAAAGTTAAACTCTCGGACGGTGATAGCAGGGATGCCCGGGGACTGGCCGGTATCAGCAGTTTCTTCTTCGGAAACAATACCTACACGGGCGTCCCGTACTCTGCGCTCCTGGTCCTTGACGCTTTGCTCTCTTAAGCGCAGCACAGCATAGGCGGGAGCAGCCACAAAGAGGGTGCCAATGGTGCCTACGATGATACCTACGAACAAGGCCAGCGAAAGATCCTTGAGAGTGCCAGCGCCCAGCAACAGAGCACCAATAAAGAGAATAGAACCCACGGGCAGAATACCAACAATAGATGTATTGATGGATCGGACCAAGGTTTGGTTAACCGCCAGGTTTACCTGCTCACCGAAAGTGACATCACGTCTGCCCTCAATACCCTCAGTATTCTCTCGAATCTTGTCAAAGACCACCACAGTGTCATACAGCGAGTAGCTGAGCACGGTGAGGAAGCCAATGATAGCGCTGGGTGTAATCTCAAAGCCGACAAGAGCATACAGCCCCACGGTGGTGACAATGGTGAAAACCAGACCGGCAATTGCTGATAGCGACATCTTCCAGGTTCGGAAGTAGAGCGCCATGCCAATCATTACTAATACTACGAACCATGCTAGACCGATGAGGGCTTGCTTGGTGACGCCGGCACCCCAGGTAGGGCCGACGAAGGATGAAGTGACATCGTCGCTCTCAACATCGTAGGCAGCTCGCAGAGCGTCGCCGACTGCCAAGGTCTCATCGTCGCTCAGCTCGCTCATCTGCGCACGCACGGTGCCCGATGAAATGTTGGTGACTCGTACGTCAGTCGCCTCAGGTGCTGCTGAGCTGATGGCGTCCTGGCCGATGGTCACATCTTCATTCGCCACCGATGAGACAGTGAATTCTGATCCACCGCGGAATTCGATGCCCAGATTGAAGCCGCCTTTGAACACCGGAACCATCGCAGCAAGAAGCACGACGATCAGGGCGAGGCTAAGCCAGCGCTTACGATGAGGCACAAATCCATAAGATTTTTTGCCTGAATGCAGGTCATTTCCGAACTGCGCAAGCTTATTCGCCACGGCTTTGCTCCTTAATATCAGTTGCAGACATCTCTTCTTCAGCAGCGGCTAAACGCTCACGGCGCTTACGCTCAGCAAGAGAGAGGCGAGCTTCGGTTTCTTCAACACTACGGACGCGCCCGGCACCTCGGTAGAGCGGTGTGGCTCCCAGCGCCGCGGGATCCATACCGGACCACTTGCCGCCGTTTCTAAAGTAATCGCGCTGTCCCAGCAGAACCATCAGCGGGTGGATGAAGAGGAAGGTAATGATTAGGTCAGCAATAGCTGTGAGGCCCAAAGTGAAAGCGAAACCTCTCACGTTACCTACCGAAGCGAAGTAGAGCACTAGGGCAGCTAGAAGGTTCACGGCCTTAGATGCCATAATCGTCCGCTTTGCACGGTTCCAACCGTGGTCGATAGCGGCAGGTATGGTTCGCCCAGCCCTAATCTCGTCCCTAATACGTTCAAAGTAAACGATGAAAGAGTCAGCCATCAGACCAATCGACACGATGAGGCCCGCAACGCCAGCCAGCGAAAGTCGGTAGTTCATGAGGTGGCCCAGCAGAATAATCACGCCGTAGGAGAAGCCCGCAGCAACCAAAATTGAGCTGATATTGACTAGACCAACCAGGCGGTACTGGAACAGGGAGTAGATAAAGACCAGGATCAGACCAATCAGACCGGCCAAAAGACCCATCTTGAGCTGATCAGCACCCAAAGTTGCTGAAATCTGTTGCTCCGACTGGATGGTAAAGCTAATGGGTAGAGCACCGTATTTGAGCTGCTCAGCGAGCTGGGATGCTTCTTGCTCAGTAAAGTTACCGGTAATCTGCGGCTGACCGTTGGTAATCACTGCTTGGGTTACCGGAGATGAGAGAACGGCGCCGTCTAGCATAATAGCGAAACGGGCACGTGGGTCAGAGGAGTTAGCACCACGGATTGAGTTCAGACGAGTGGTGACATCCTTAAAGGTTGCTGTTCCAGATTCATTGAACTCAATATTAACTCCCCACTGGCCCGTGGAATACCCTGTGCCACCGGTCACCTGAGAGAAGCTGGCATTTTTAATTTCTGTTCCATAAATTTCGATAGGCCCGAGGATGTACTTCTCCTGCCCGTCGGTTGAACATGCAACGATTGCCGCGTCGGGGTCCTGCTCAGCCTCGTCCACATTGGATGGAATGCTACAGTCAAGAGCCTCGTACTCCCGCCAGAGCTCAGGGGTAACCCAGTTGTAGTCTGAACCGTCAGTAGGTTCAGCGGTGGGGGCAGGTAACGATTCCTCAGTCGCTACTGCATCACCCGTTATCGGGGTAGGTGCACCAGAGTTGAGGACGGCGCGGAAGGACATCTGTGCTGATGTTTGGATGAGTTCTCGGGTTTCAGGGCTCAGGACTCCGGGTACTGACACCACAACGTTCTGCCCAGACTGAGTGGTGACTTCAGCTTCAGCTACTCCGGAACCGTCCACGCGCTGGCGAATAATTTCTACTGCCTGCTCTAGTTGTTCATCCGTGACCTGCCCGCCGTCGGCGTCATTCACCTGGGGTGAAAGAATGAGCTGGCTGCCACCTGAAAGATCAAGCGCGAGCTTGGGTGACCAGGAACCCCCAGCGAAGGTGGTGCCGAAGATACCCCCGGCAACTAAGAGCAGTAAGAGCACCATGGAGACCAGCGCTCCGCGTGCTTTTGCACTGTGGCCTGTAGTAGCCATCAACGCCCCTTTACAGTTTTATGTCAAACATGAAAAGGCGCGCGGCCCTCAGGCTGCGCACCTATTTCGTAGAAGAAAGTTTATTTGGTGGGTTCGTCTGCGATTTCACCGTTGATGGTGGGCTGATGCTCCCCTGCCGAGGCTGCTGATCCGGTTGCGGCACCAGTTTCTTCGATCTGGGTAACGGTCATGAGATGAACCTTAACAACAGTGCCAGGAGCAATTTGGAGCTCAGCGGTGTTGTCTTCTTTGTTGATGCTAGCCACAGTGCCGTAGAGACCGAAGTTGGTCATTACGGGAGTCCCTGGCATCATTTGGTCTTGGCGTTCTTTGAGCTGTGTCTGAGCTTTTTTGGTACGGCGAGCAGGCAGTACGATAAGCACAATCATCATGATAGCTAGTAGCGCGAGCATGAATAGGGGTGAACCGCTGTCCACGAATAATCCCTCAAATCAGGTGTTGGTGATAGTCTTCCGCCCCAGTTTACGCGATGAGTCTGTGAATTTGGCTCTAGGTTGCTGTAGGCAGGTTCTCTGAGCTGAGAGTTTTATGGGAATTCTGGGGCTGCTAACCCTAAATGCTGCCAGGCTGCCGGATGAACCATGATTTTCCGAGCGCGCGAGGAAATAAAAATCGTGGTGAATCTCTGCGCGTCAGCGCAGGGCGCTTACGGCAGCTCTGGGGCTGCTAACCCTAAATGTTGCCAGGCTGCAGGAAGCGCCACGCGCCCTCTCGGTGTCCTGCCGATGAGGCCTTCGCGCACGAGGTAGGGTTCTGCGACGGTTTCGACGGTTTCGGTTTCTTCGCCGACGGCTATGGCGAGGGTGGAGAGACCTACGGGGCCTCCTCCAAACTTGTTGATGAGGGCTTCAAGGACGGCGCGGTCGAGGCGGTCGAGCCCGCGTTCGTCCACTTCGTACATGTCGAGGGCAGTGGCGGCGCTGGTGGCGTCAATCCGATTAATGCCGTTGACCAGTGCCCAATCGCGGACGCGGCGGAGCAGACGGTTGGCAATACGGGGTGTACCACGGGAACGTCCGGCGATTTCGGTGAAACCTGCGGGGCTGATAGATAGCTCCATGAGACCTGCTGAGCGGCGAATGACGCTTTCAAGTTCAGTTACGGAGTAGAACTCTAGGTGGCCGGTAAAGCCGAAGCGGTCGCGCAGGGGCCCTGGTAGAAGCCCTGCACGGGTGGTGGCCCCGACCAGGGTGAAGGGCGGGAGTTCTAGGGGGATGGAGGTAGCACCGGCGCCCTTGCCCACCACGATATCAACGCGGAAGTCCTCCATTGCCATGTACAGCATTTCCTCAGCCGGGCGGCTCATGCGGTGAATTTCATCGAGGAAGAGCACTTCACCGGGTGTTAGGGAAGAGAGAATGGCGGCCAGGTCACCCGAGTGCTGGATGGCTGGGCCGGAGGTGATGCGCAGGGGCGCGTCCATCTCGGCAGCAATAATCATGGCAAGGGTGGTTTTGCCTAGCCCCGGAGGGCCAGAAAGCAGCACGTGGTCGGCGCTACGGCCGCGCATGCGGGAGGCCTCAAGCACCAGGGAAAGTTGCTGACGAACGCGGTGCTGGCCCACAAAATCATCGAGAGATTTGGGGCGCAGCGCCGCCTCAATCATTTTTTCTTCGGGCTCTTCGTCCATAGACACGAGGCGCTGACCGGGGATTTGACCGTCAGCGTTATGCAACTGGCTCATAGGGAGTGATTCTACCTTCGGTGGCGGTTCTTTTAGCGGCTAACGGTGTTCTGGCTACCCAGTGAGGCGAGCACTGAGCGCAACGCTTCTGCCACGCCCATGGTTTCTGCGCGGGGGTTGTGATCAATGAAAGCGGCGATGGCTGCCTCGGCGTCCTTCTCGCTCCACCCCAGGCTGGTGAGGGCGTCGAGCACCTGCGGTTTCCAGGCGATACCCTGGTTGATGGGTAGCTGGTCGCTGGTCTCGTGGTCGGTGAGAATCAGCTTGCCGGCTAGCTCAAGGACAATGCGGCGGGCACCCTTAGGGCCAATACCGGGAACCTTGGTAAAGGCCTTATCGTCTCCGGTGGCAACGGCCCTCTCTACCTCAGCGGCGGTGTGGACGCTGAGCACGGCCAGAGCAATACGCGGACCGATGCCAGAGACTGAAAGCATAATGTCAAAGACTTCGCGTTCGGCGGCGTCTGCGAAGCCGTAGAGCGTCATGGAATCTTCGCGCACAATAAGAGTGGTGGTGATGGTGGCGCTCTCCCCCAGTCTGAGCTTTGAGGCGGTACGTGCATTGAGGTGTACCAGCATGCCAAAGCCGTTAACATCAATCACGGCGTTGTCGAGGCCGAGGTGGGTCACTGTTCCGGTGAGAGAGCTAATCATAGAGCCTAGTCTAATCGAACGTATGTACTAATACAATTAGCGGCGGGCTTTTGCTTCGGCTTCAGCCCACGCCCGCTGCGCCGGGGTAAGTGCCCTGGTGCGTGCTGTGCCCGCCGGGTTAGAGCCCTGGTGGGTTTGGGTATGAGCTGACATATCCAGGCCGCCTGAAACAGTGCCGCCGCGCCAACCGTGGCAAATAGCAATAGCTAGTGCGTCAGCGGCGTCCGCAGGTTTAGGCATAGCGGTAAGCCCCAGAATACGCGTCACCATACGGCCCACCGAGGCCTTGTCTGCCCGCCCAGAGCCGGTCACTGCAGCCTTCACCTCAGAGGGTGTATGAAAGTAGACTGGGACGCCGCGGGCAGCCGCAGCAGCGATGACCACCCCCGAAGCGTGGGCGGTACCGATCACCGTGTTGACCTGTTCTTGGGCAAAGACACGCTCGATGGCCAGAGCATCCGGCTGGTAGACATCCAACCAGCTTTCGGCGGCTCGAAGAATTTTGAGGATGCGCTGATCCAGACTCTCAGCCGCGGCAGTACCGGCAATTCCAACCTGCACTAGGGCAGCCTTGCGGTTAGGGCTCATATCAATCATGCCGAAGCCGCAGCGGGTCAGCCCCGGGTCAACGCCCAAAATACGGGCAGCGCCCGGGACTCGCGGGGTAGCGTGTTCCGGGCGCGGTAGCGAGGTCACCGTGATGTGCCCCTTCCCTTGTGGTTTTACTTATTCAGCTTCGAGTTCCGCCATGACGGATTCGTTGATATCAGCGTTGGAGTAGACGTTCTGAACGTCGTCCAGCTCTTCAATGGCATCAGCCAGCTTGAGGAACTTGCGGGCCCCTTCAGCGTCAATTTCAACCTGCATGGTGGGGCGGAATACGGGCTCATCGTTGTTGTAGTCCAGCTCGGCTTCGTCCAGCGCCTTACGAATGGCAGGCAGGTCGGTTGCCTCTGATACCACGGTGAAGACCTCACCATCGTCAATAACCTCATCAGCACCTGCGTCCAGAACGGCCATCAGGACATCATCTTCAGTGAGGCTGTCGGTCTTGGTCACTTCGGCAACACCCTTGCGCTCAAAGAGGAAGGCTACTGAGCCGGAGTCTGCCATGGTGCCGCCGTTGCGGGTCACTGCGGTGCGAACTTCAGCCGCTGCACGGTTGCGGTTATCGGTCAGACACTCGATGTAGAGAGCGGTGCCCTGCGGGCCGCGTGCCTCGTACATGATTTCGGTGTAGTCGATGGTTTCACCGGTCAGACCGGCGCCACGCTTGATCGCGCGGTCAATGTTGTCGTTGGGCACCGAGTTCTTCTTAGCCTTGGATACCGCAAGGTCAAGGGCGGGGTTGCCCGAGATATCGGCGCCGCCCATACGAGCAGCTACTTCAATGCCCTTGATGTACTTGGCAAATGCCTTGGCGCGCTTGGCGTCCAGGGCAGCCTTTTTGTGCTTGGTGGTTGCCCATTTGGAGTGACCTGACATGAGTCTCCTTCTAAAAATTCTGGTGCTCACCGGCAGGTGGCACGTTTTACCGCCTTCTATTCTAGCGGTTCTAGCAAAATGGGGTTAGCGGGGGCGAGCCGCGGCAGAGGCACGCGCCTTTTCTACCAGTGAATCGTCAATCACCACGGGGGTGAATTCACCGTATTTTTTGATCGCTGCGTGCTTAATGAGGTAGTCCGAGACTGCCGGGTTCTTGGGCAACAGTGAGCCGTGCAGGTAGGTGCCAATCACGTGATGGACGTGCGCGCCTTCCCCGTCGTCCTCAGTGTTGTTGCCTTCGCCCTTGGTGACGCGGGCCAGGGGCTTGGTGTCGCCCGAGAGGTAGGTGAGGCCCGAGTGGTTTTCAAAGCCAACTAAGGTGCCGAACTCTTCTGATTCTTCAACGATGTTGCCAATCAAGCGTTCTTCGCCGCCCACGGTTTTAGCGTCAAAGATGCGCACGCCGTTAAGGGTCTCCCCGCCCACGGTCTTAAACTCTTTGCCGAAGAGCTGGTAAAGACCGCAGATCACCAGCATGGGGGTGCCGTCCTGGGCCAGCATGCGCAACGTTTCGGCATTCGCCAGTAGGTCATCCTGAACTACTGACTGGCCTGAGTCCTGACCGCCGCCACCGATAAAAATATCGCCGTCCAGAGGGAACTCGTCCCCGGGGTTATAGTCAACTATTTCGGTGGTGAAACCGTGGGCCTGGGCACGGCGGGATAGAGAGAGGGTATTACCCCAGTCGCCGTAAATGTTCATGTCGCGGGGGTAGAGCTGCACAATTTTCAGGCTCTTGTTGTTACCGGTCTGGGTGATGATTTCCTCGCCCAGTTCTTCGGTGAGGTTCTGGGGCTGGCTCACAATACGTCCTCCACATCGGTAATCTTTGACAGTGCTTTACGAATCGCCAGCATGGCAGTGTAGGTGCAGAAAATACGCATGGGCTTGCCGTGGGATTTTCTGATGAACTCGGCCAAGGCTTCTTCCAGGTCTTCGTTAACGGTCTCTACGTAGACATCATCGTGGGCCAGGCGCAGTGCCATGTCGTAAGCACGGACGCCCGAGACCATCGTTACCCCGCCCTGGATGAGCGAGTGAAAGTCCACATCCCAGAGCCAGGAAACGTCGCGGCCGTCGGCGTACTGGTCGTTGATGGCAATCATGGTGGCGTAGTCTTTGGCATCAGCAGATGCCAGTGACAGGCGGAAACCGCTGGGGTTCTTCACTAGAAGTAGCTGTAACGTCTGCCCGTTTACGGTCAAGGTTTCGCCACGGCCAAAAGCTGGAGCAATTTTTTCAAGCTCGGCCAGCAGCGCAGTTTCGTTGAGTTTCTCCCCTAGAACCTCCTGGGTCAGGGCGATAGCGGCTGCGGCGTTGAAGATGTTGTAGATGCCGTAGAGATTAACGGTGCCGGTCATCTCGCGGCCTTCTAGACCGAAAGTTGCCTGGGTGCCAGCAAAGTCACTGAGCACGACGGAAGCTGCAGGCAATTCCGGTGCGGTGACTGCTTCATCGACATCAGTGGAGCCGCGCATCTCGTCATCCGAGGGGAAGAGGGAGCGGAGCTTATCTGACAGACCGAAGTAGCTGACCTTGGTGCCTGACTGGGCGTTGCTGGCAAGAGAGCGGATGCGTGGGTCTTCGCGGTTCAGCACGATGGTGCCGCTGGTAGCGCCGGCAACGCTAGAGAGCATACGGCGGGTGGTATCGATTTCACCGAAGCGGTCTAGCTGATCGCGCAGGACGTTGAGCAACAGGGAGTAGCGGGGCTTAACCATTTTGACGAAGTGCACGGCGTGAGCCTCGTCGAGCTCCAGCACCGCAATATCAGCGTCGAGTTTGCCGGTCAGTGACATTTCACCCAGCAGGGCCGCAGCGACGCCGCGCACAAAGTTAGAACCGGTGCGGTTGGTAAAGACGCGCAAGCCCTGGGATTCCAGCAGCTGAACCACCATTTTGGTGGTGGTGGTCTTACCGTTAGTGCCTGAGACCACCACGACGCCCTCAGGTAGCTTTGCCAGCTCCTCCGCGACGAACTGGGGGTGTAATTTTTCCATCACCAAACCGGGGAAGGCCGAGCCTCCACCGCGCAGTTTGGTTGCGTATCGAATGCCTTGGCCGACAAGGCGGGTTATGGGTCTTGACATACACCCCATCTTACGTGCTCAGCACACCCAAAGTGACAACGAGGCTTTAGGGTGTCTGGCATAATCTGAGCGGTGAGTATGCAGAACATTTTAGAACCGGTAGCACCGCAGGGTTCCTTCATATGGAGGGACCTCAAGTGGGTCAATAGGGCACCCGAGGTTCAGGTAGAACCTTGCATAAATGGCACCCCAGATGGCACCCTGCTCTCGGTTCCGCTGACCCCCGAGAGCTTCTTGGGGGTAGCGGTTATCCCCGAGGACTCTGCCAGCGGCGGACGCTACTGCAGTGGCTTTGCTCTTGCGCGCACCGATACCGCCGGTTTTAGGCACCTTCCCTGCCCCACCTCTCAACCTATCGTTAAAGGTAGACAATGTGATCGTTGCTTGGCGCGCGATGAATTTGCCCCTATCCACCGAGTTCACATGGGCGCCCGCATGACGGAGGCAGCGCTCGCCTACGTCAACCTTGAACATTATCTTTACATTGCGACTTTTCCGGATGGCACCTCTAAGGTCGGCACCGCGTCGACTCATTCCAATCCACGGCGTCTGGACGAGCAGGCCGTAGCGTTCGCTACCTTCGTTGCCCGCGCTGACGATGGGCGCATCGTCAGGGTACTAGAAGACCTGGTATCGCGGGAAAGTAACCTTACACAGTTCAAACGGGCCTCTACTAAGTACCGTGCCTGGATTGACCCTTTACCCGCTGACCAGTTGAAATCTGAGCATTATATGGCCGTCGAATCTGCTACCTGGGTACTGGAGGACGCAGAGCTAGACGGATTTGAGCTTCTGCAAGACCGGTGGCAACCTTCGGCCGCTATGTCCCGCGCCTATGCATCCTTACGGGCGGATGACCGCCTGCCACTGGCCGGGTATGAGTCTCTGGCCGCTGGCTCGCACGGCTTTTTTGTCACCGGTGGGGCGGGCAAGTTTCTCTCGGCTCACTGCGGTGACCCAGAAGCCAGTTTCTTGGTCAATACCGCTGATTTAGCTAATCGTGCCTGCGCCCTCTTTGATGGGTTGACTCCCCCGGCGTCCTTTCAGACCTCGCTGTTCTAGCCCCTTTTAGACGTGATGGTAGGGGCGGTTATTGGCAATTTCGCCTGCGCGGTAAATCTGCTCGGTGAGAAGTAGGCGCACCAGTTGGTGAGGGAAGACCAGCTTGGACAGGCTCCACACGGTGTTGGCTCGTGACCGGACGCTCTCGTCCACCCCGTAAGCACCGCCAATGACCAGCACTACCTGCTTGAAGCCTAGATTTGAGTTCAGCAAGGCTGACAGTTCTGGGGACGATAGGTTTTTGCCGCGCTCGTCCAGAAGAATTAGGTAGTCGTCGGAAGATACTTTTTCGAGAATTCGCTTGGATTCCTCAGCTCGCGCCTGCTCTTCAGCCAGGGAAGAATGGGGCAAGTAGACCCAGCTGACGTCCCACGGCTTGCGGAGCCTGGTTTCGTAGCGGTCAATACCCTGGGTGACCCATTTTTCGTGCTTCTTACCCACAGCAATGATTTTGATAGTCATGGTTAGTCGTCGCTACTTTCTGTGCTTTCTGCAGTTACACCCCAGGCTTCAGCAATGAGAGTTCTAATGTCCCCTAGAGTTTGGGTGACGGTTTTAGTGCCCGCGATGATAGGCAAAAAGTTGGTGTCACCACCCCAGCGAGGCACGATGTGCTGATGCAAATGATCTGCTACTCCGGCGCCACCAATTTTGCCCTGGTTCATGCCGATGTTGAAACCAGCGGCACGGCTAACCTTCCGCAGAATCTTCATAGCCTGCTGGGTGAGTGCAGCGATTTCTGCGGCTTCATCCGCTGAGGCGTCGTCATAGTTAGGGATATGCCGGTAGGGGCAGATCAGCAGATGCCCGGGGTTATAGGGGTAGAGGTTAAGAATCACAAAAGCATACTCACCACGGTGGACAATCAGCGAGTCAGCGTCCTGGCGCTGTGGTGCTACGCAGAAGGGGCAGGAGTTCTCGCTGTAATCCTGCTGGCCGCCTCTGACGTAGGCTCGGCGGTGGGGCGTCCAGAGGCGCTGGAAGGCATCGGGTACACCCGGCAGTTCGAAGTCGTCGCTGGTGTAGTCAGGTAGTTGCATGGTTAGTCGCTCTCGGTGAAGGTGGCGAAGGTGTAGAGGCCTCGGGAGTCCGTGGCAAAGAGTTCTAGCCCCAGGTCTGTGGCTGCCTGGGCGAGTGTGCTTTCAAAGCCGCTGGGGGCTTGATGTTCCGCTGCCTCACCGAAGAGGGCCAGGGCTAGAGAGTCGCCGGGCGAGAAGCGCGGCCGGTAGGTCAGGGCGTCGAAACCCGCTGCGCAGAAGGCGCTGGCCCAGGCTTGGGGGACGTCGTAGTGAGGCATACTGGTGAGTTCGCCGGTGATGCCCAGGGTGAAGGCGTCATCGTGGGAAACGTTGGCTGATCGCACGGGGGCGGGTAGCGGCATGCGGGAAATAACCCGACCCTCGGTGAGACTGATGGGGATGCGCCGGCCCTGGCTGAGCCTGTCCCCCAGCACCTCGCGGACGGCGGCACCCGGGTTGCTGGCTAAATAGCAGGTGCCTTTGGGTGCGGGCACATCAAACCTGCCCTGCATTGATGATGAATAGAACCAGGGGCCAAATTGCTGGCTGTGGGCTCTAAAAAATTCGTGCCCCTGCTCGTATTCGGCAACCGGCGCTAGGGCCAGGTGGGCACCCGGAGTGGGGCCGTGTTGCACCAGTCTTTGACGGCTCATGCGGCCTGCCACCGGGGGGCGAGAGAGCGCGCTTCTGCCAGCACGCGGGCAAGCTGGCCCCGGTCAAGGAGGTCAAGCGGGGTGGTGCCATCGAGCGGTGTATTGAACCACTGCGCCACGGCAAAGGGGTCAGCACCGCCAAAGGCAATGAGCACCTGCTGAACATCCTCGCACACGGCCCGTCCGGCAAACTGAAAAGCGGGGAAAATTGATTCGCCGTTCTCTATAGTTAACCGTAGCAGTTTGTGCTGTTTGACCTGCTTACTGATCGCCGCGCGGGTGGTGACCTTGAGCAGTTTCATGGTGTTTTCAAGGTCATAGACCGGGCCGATGAGATCGCCGTAGCCACGCACGCTGGCGCGGGCAAGAACTGAGCGCATACGGCTTTTAACGTCTTCGAGATCGTCAATAGAAGCAAGGAATTCTGGTGGCAGACTCTTCAGGTTTCTGGTGAACTCAGCAATCAGCTGATCAATCACCGCCTGAGTACCGGCGTCCTGCTGGGTAAGGGCCTGCGACATGGGAGCCTCCTTAGCTACGCCCTGTTTCTCCCATCTTAAACCCCGGCGTCAACTGCGTCAACCATCTTTGGTTGTTCCGCGAGGACGCCGGGGTGCAAGGCCCAAGCGTAAGGAGCTAGCGGCGGGTGTTCCAGGCACGCAGGTACTGGGAGGGCGCGTAATCCACATCAACCTTCAGTTCCTTAGCCCAGCTCAGAGCAAAGGAGTTATTGCGTAGAGCTTCGCGGCCGACCAGCACCACATCTGCCTGCTCTGAACCCACGATGTATTCAGCGAGGCGAGGTGAGTTAATCATGCCCACGGCCGCAACGGGAATGTCAGCTTCACGCTTGACCTGTGCCGCCATGGGGGTCTGGTAGCCAGCGTAAACCTTGATAGGTGCGGGGTAGTTGCCGCTGGTCGAAATATCAGCCATATCCACACCGTCTTCTTTCAGCCAGGCAGCTACCTGGGCAGTTTCTTCAACAGTGATGCCGCCCTCTACGAACTCGGTGGCTGAGAGACGCACCAGCAGGGGCATTTCTGCGGGCATCTGGGCGCGCATGGTGCGGGCAACCTGGCGGATGAGGCGGGCGCGGTTTTCGAGCGAGCCGCCGTATTCGTCGGTGCGCTGGTTGGATAGCGGTGAGAGGAACTGGGTGATGAGGTAGCCGTGGGCGCCGTGGATTTCGAGGAAGTCGTAGCCAGCCTTTACCGCGCGTTGGGCGGCAGCTCCGAAAGCTTCAACGATTTCGCCAATGCGTTCTTCGCTGAGTGCGGTGGTTTCTTTAAGGCCGGGGTAGGCGATAGCTGAGGGGGCGAAGGTTTCCCAGCCGCCCTCTTCAATGCTGAGGGAGCCGCCGTCGCGGGAGACGCGCTCAGCAACGGTGGATGCCTTTCGACCAGCGTGAGCAATCTGCACACCAGCTTTCGCACCGCCGTCATGGATAGCCTGAACGATGCGGGCATGAGCTACCGTGTGTTCATCCGACCAGAGCCCCAGGCAGAGGGGGCTGATACGGCCTTCGGGCAGGACGCTAGTCATCTCAACGATAACCGCACCGGCGCCACCGCGTGACAGGGCGTTGTAGTGGTGCTCATGGTAGTTGGTGGGAATACCGTCTTTTTCGTCGACCGAGTACTGGCACATGGGCGGAACCCAGAGACGGTTGCGGGTGGTCATAGAACGAACGGTAAAGGGCTCAAAGATAGGCGATGTCATGATATTGCTTCCAGGAATAAGGGGATGTTTCTCCCCTCGTAACAGCGTCACCGGGCCTCTTATTCCTTATGAGCCCTTAGCCTGAGGTAGAGGAGCGGCTTTCTGAGGGTTCTTTGCTCGCTGAGAGGGTAAGTAGAATTGTAGGTATGCAAGAACTTTCTGAGCCGACCATTCGCTCTAGCTTTGTTAACTGTTCGAAGGGAGAAGCTAAACGCCTGAACCTGCCCAACCTCAACGAAGTCGCATGGGGGAACCAGGTTTTCCTATCGTGGCTAGACCCTAAAAGCCCGTTGAAGGGCTGCCTGGTCGTGGAGCAGGATGGTGTAGTTCAGGGCGTTCTGTTGCAGAAATCTAAGGCGCAGAGCAAGGCTGCTCAGATGTGTCAGTTTTGTCTGACATTGCACCCCGGCTCGGGTATTTCGCTCTACACCGCCGCGCGTCCTGGCGAGTCTGGCAGGCGCGGTAACACCATCGGCACCTACCTTTGCGCCAATCTGGCGTGTACGGACTATGTGCTGGGTAAGAAAAAGCCGGTGGGTATCCGCCAGATGGATGAGACACTGAGCGTCGAGGATAGACTATTGCGCACCAAGAATAATGCGCTGGGTTTCATTGAGCGTTTAAAGAACGAAAGCTGATTGTGGAGGTTCACTAGGATGTTTAATTTTGCTGACCTCAAAATCCCGCTGGTAGGTGCCCCTATGGCAGGTGGGCCGAGTACGCCACAGCTTGCCGTTGCGGTGTCTAACGCCGGTGGGCTGGGCATGCTGGCAGCCGGCTACCTGAACGCTGACCAGCTTGCTGAGCAGGCGCAGCAAACTCGGGAGCTTACTGAACGGCCTTTTGGGGTAAACCTATTTTGCCCGGCTGACCCCAATGACAATCCTGTTAATACCCCGGCGCTCCTGCAGGACTACCGCCGGGCACTAGCACCATTAGGCAAGCAGTACGGTCTAGACCTTCTCAATGATGAGCTGGTGTTACCCGATCATTATGGCCCCTTGCTGGACTGGCTACTTGCCAAACCCGTGCCGGTGGTGACCTTTACCTTCGGTTGCCCTAGTGCAGAGGATATCGCGCAGCTACAAGCGGTTGGTACTTGTGTGGGCATAACTGTCACCAATCCTCAGGACGCTGCTCTCGCCGCCCAGCCTGGTGCGAATTTTCTGTGTGTTCAGGGGCCGAACGCCGGCGGTCACCAATCAACGTTTAGGGTGCAGGACGAGGTCAACCAGCTACCCTTGTCGCAGCTTGTTCCTGATGTTCAAGCTGTCACTGAATTGCCTCTGGTAGCCGGTGGCGGAGTCGGTAACAGCGAGGATGTGCAGTCGCTTCTCTCTTTGGGTGTTGAGGCAGTTCAGCTTGGCACGCTTCTTCTGCTGAGTGATGAGGCGGGCACCAGCCAGGCTCATCGCGATGCCTTGCAATCAGGAATCGCAGCAACCCAGCTCACTCGTGCTTTTACGGGACGTCCCGCCCGAGCCATCGTCAATGAATTTGTAGCTGAGTTTGACGCGCTCGCTCCTGCGGTTTACCCCCAGATGCATTACCTGACGGCTCCCCTACGAGCCAAAGCCAAGGACTCCGGCGCCTGGCAGCACGTTAATGCTTGGGCTGGGGATGGGTTCAGTCAGGCACAGACCAAACCAACTGCAAAAATTATCTCGAACCTATCCAGTGGCTAGTCAGTCGTTTAATGGCATTTTTTGATACCCCGGCGCGGTAAAGATGCTGGTCTTGTTAAGGGCTGACAGCATGGGAGCTTCTGAATACAAAAGGTATTCTTGCATTCAAATTTTATCCTCTCACCATGTTAATATAGGTTCGGCTAGAAAACAGTTATAGTCGATTTAAGCAGACTGAACACAATGAACGCAGTAGCCCCAATAAATTAATGATATCATTTAAAATGATATCAATAATTCATGACAAACTTATAAGCCTCAGCAAAATTTCGGGATAAAGATGAATAGAAAAGGAACTCAGGATATAGCAGCGTTTGATATCCATCAATATCATCCTGAATTTGCCTTTTTGAATAATGATAAATCTTTAATATTATTTGAGAATTATTTTTTCCTTCATGCCGCATCTTTCTAATTAATGTAATTAAATCATACATTTTTAATACAAGCGTTTCTGAATATCGCCTACTTAAATCGAATTGATTTATAATAAATCTTGTTCTTTTTTGGATTAGAATATTTTGCATGGGAACAGCTTTGAGGACTATTTTAGGATAGAGTATCTTCGTTGAAGATATATGAACCTTGCTAAAGTCAAAAAATAGAATGATACTTCCGTCCGGGAAGTCTTCAAGATATGGATGAAAACCGACAATTCCGGAACTTGAAGACCAATTTGCTCTTTTTTTAGTGTTACAGGGCCAACAGGATGGAATAAGATTTAAAGACTCTGCTGATAATTGTGCTAGAACAGACTGCGGCACGAAATGGTCTATTGTAGCACTTTTACTCATAGGATTAACACCACAGTATGGGCAAAAAATAAAATAGTTATTATCAACTACTGCTGGGATGCCTAATATTTTATTCCTAATTTCATGTCCAAGATTCCGATAGATTCTTACAGCTTCTGAGCCGTCGAAAGACAAAATTTTCGATATATCAAAATATCCGCTACCATCAAACATTTTTTTATAATAAACATGATTTCTCAGCAGAATAATGTAGCTATTGTTAGTATTAGGATAATAATCTGAACTATTCTTACGTTCCAAAATTTCTCTAATTATTTTGCCAGTACTAATTTTAGGCTGATATTTTTTATAAATATACCTAGTCATTGATGTATTCCTCAAGAACCATTGCCGCACGATCACCAATAGATCCACCTAGCTCGTGAATAATCTGTTCCCTGCTATAACCTTTCGCTACTAAACCTTTTATTTCACGGTAAAAACCTGAATCTGAAAATTCAAGATTAAATGTATTTTCTAAAATTCTACTCAGGTTTGAACCATATGTCTCAATAGCAGGGTGTGCCATAAATGGATTACCCTCGATTATTGAAAGTTGCCAAACATTATCTCTAGATATTTCTTGAATAACAACGGGCGAGTGTGTTGCAAAAATTGATATTCCTCCGGACACTTTAGTAATTTTACCTATCGAATTTATCAATGCAGAAGTTAGCGGAGGGTGCAGAAAGTTTTCTGGCTCATCAAATATAAGCACCATATTGCTTACAGATTCGGCAGCTATAAAAGCTAAAATTGATAGAACTATTTTATGACCGACGCTTAAATCGTAAAAATTATTCCCAGTAATTTTTGGTGATGTGCTTTCAAAATCCCAGTTTTTCACCGTTTCTTTTAATATGGAGTCATTCTTTAATATACTAAAATACTCACGCATCAATCCCATATTTTTCATTGAAGCAATCCGATAATTTTTTTTAAATTGAGTATACGCTTTTGACTTGCCAGCGATATCCCAATAGCCCAAAAATTTGAAGTTATTGTTTCTCTCACTCCAAAATCTAAATTTATCGGAGTAATCATCTTTTATAGGAGCTAGATTAATATAAAGTACCTTATACGCCCTTGAGCGCAATATCTCTTCTGTCAGATTTTGCAGAAATGTTGTTTTTCCCGCCCCGTTTGGTCCAATAATGGCCCATTGGTTTGAGATATAAGATTTTTTTTGAATTCTGAATTCAACGATTTTATCGAAGTATGGGATATAAAATATTTCATTTGCAGGAGTCGTATCTAATGACCATTTACTCTTGATGGCGTATGCATACATCCATTTATCCAATTTTTCAGGACTAGGGAATAAATGATAATATTTCCAGTCAAAATTTGCATCTTTTAAGGAATCTAGAAGAGACTCTAAATTAGTGCCTATTCCGTCGAATACAGAAACATCCTCGTAATCATGAAATGGCCAATGGGGATTATAATATTCTTGTGAAACACCAAAAGATGCCATTATTTTATCAGTGATATCTAAAGGCTGATCCCCTCTAAATGCAGTTGAAGTCTGTCTATCAAAAATTAAAACGGCAAACGATTTTGTGTAGATGTTTCCACTAAATTTCTTATTTTTAAAGTAAAAACCTACTCTGCATTCAATTATTTTATTTTCTTTATCTATAATCTGCCTTTGTTTCTCCAGAATAATGTAAACAAAATCACCCTCCTCCCCTAAAAATCTCTCTAAAATAGAACTTAGTTTAAGATAATTTATTTTCTTTACCAAAAATACTTTCATTAGCTTTCCCATATCCTCTATTTATTATTTTCATACAACCAATTTTGGGGTTAACTAAAGGGATTCCATGCAAATCAATACTAGATGAAACCCCTTTAGATATCTATGTTCGCAAGCAACTCACGTCACTGGCTAGCTCCGATTGAATCCTAGTGGATCCACATTATTCCGTGACTTGATGTGCTCCACAATCCTTGCCACGGCCTCGTCCACGGGGACGCCGTTTTCCTGGGAGCCGTCGCGGAAGCGGAAGGATACCGCGCCGTTCTCGGCGTCCTCGCCACCGGCAATCAGGATGAAGGGCACCTTCTCCTTGGACGCGGTGCGGATCTTCTTGGGGAAGCGGTCAGTGCCGTAGTCCACATCAACACGCACACCCTGAGCAGCCAACTTAGCGGCAACCTCACCCATGTAGTCGTTGAAAGCCTCAGCAACGGGAACACCCACCACCTGAACAGGAGCCAACCACGCCGGGAACATACCCGCGTAGTGCTCGGTTAGCACGCCGAAGAAACGCTCCAGCGAACCGAACTTAGCCGAGTGAATCATGACGGGCTCCTGGCGGGAACCATCCGACGCCTGGTACTCCAGACCGAAGCGCGCAGGCTGGTTGAAGTCGTACTGAACGGTCGACATCTGCCAGGTACGGCCGATTGCGTCCTTCGCCTGAACAGAAATCTTGGGGCCGTAGAAGGCAGCTCCACCGGGGTCGGCTACCAGTTCAAGACCGGTCTCACCAGCAACCTGCTCCAGAACAGTGGTTGCTTCTTCCCACTGCTCGTCGGTGCCAATGAACTTATCCTTCTTATCACCCTCGGTGTCGCGGGTGGACAGTTCCAGGTAGAAGTCGGTCATACCGAAGTCCTCAAGCAGGCTCAGCATGAACTTCAGCAGGTGACGCACCTCGTCCGGTGCCTGCTCCTTGGTCACGTAGCTGTGCGAGTCGTCCTGGGTAATCATGCGCACGCGGGTCAAGCCCTGCAACACACCGGACTTCTCATCGCGGTAGACGGTGCCGAACTCAAAGAGACGCAGGGGCAGCTCGCGGTAAGAACGACCGCGTGAACGGAAAATCTCGTTGTGCATGGGGCAGTTCATTGCCTTGAGGCGGTAAGCCTGACCCTCGTCTTCCATCGGGGGGAACATGCCGTCTGAGTAGTACGGCAGGTGCCCGGAGGTGTAGAAGAGATCTTCCTTCGAGATATGCGGGGTCTTGACGTACTGGAAGCCCTCAGCGATGTGGCGTTCGCGCACGTAGTTTTCCATCTCGCGCAGGATGATGCCGCCCTTGGGGTGGAACACAGGCAGACCGGGGCCGATAGTCTTGGGGAAGCTGAAGAGGTCAAGCTCTTCGCCCAGACGGCGGTGGTCACGACGCTCAGCCTCAGCGATGCGGTCCTTGTAAGCAACCAGCTCTTCCTTGGAAGGCCAGGCGGTGCCGTAGATACGCTGCAGCATGGGGTTCTTTTCTGAACCGCGCCAGTAAGCGCCACCGGTGCGCATCAGTGCGTAGCCGTTGGCAAGAATCTTTGTGGAGGGCACGTGCGGGCCGCGGCAGAGGTCCTTCCAGACGGTCTCGCCCTTGCGGTTGACGTTGTCGTAGATGGTGATTTCGCCAGCGCCCACCTCGACGGATGCACCTTCAGCGGCGTCCGCGCCTGAGCCGGGCCCCTGAGCGAGTTCTAGCAGTTCCAACTTGTAGGGCTCGTTTGCCATTTCAGTGCATGCCTGCTCGTGGGTGACCACGCGACGCTGGAAGGTTTGGCCGCTCTTAATGATTTTCACCATGGACTTCTCAATCTTCTTGAGATCCTCAGGGGTGAAAGGTTCCTCAACATCGAAGTCAAAGTAGAAGCCGTCGGTGATGTAGGGGCCGATGCCCAGCTTGGCGTCCTTGCGGTATTCCTGCACCGCCTGTGCCATAACGTGTGCAACCGAGTGGCGCAGCACTTCAAGACCTTCTTGGTCGTGAACGCTCACGGGCTCTACGGTGTCGCCTGCTGTTAGTTCGGTGGAGAGGTCAACCAAGGTGCCGTTGATACGAGCAACAACAATGTCGCTCTTCTCAGCGAACAGGTCAGCGGCTTTGCTGCCAGCTTCTACGTTGACGTTTTCGCCAGCAACGGTGATGTTGAGGGTAGACAAAGAGTGTCTCCTAAAGTTTGGTGCTCACCCCTACGATGGGTGGGCCGGGCTTACACCTGCGCGATACAGGGGCGCAGGCTAAGCATAAGTTTACCCGCTGTTGCAGTGCCGAGCGACAGCGAAACTATAGGTAGAGACGTGAAAAGTTTTGCACGGGTAGGCGTTAGTAAAGACGTTGAGGAGTGCCCAACAAGACCTTACGAAGCTTTAGCTGCACCTTCAACCCGAGGTGTAGTCGGTGCCTTTGCCCGGGACTTTTTGAAATCAACGTCCAGACCGTCAATACCACGCAGACGTTTGCGCATAACCTTAACAGCCTCGGGGTTCTGATCGATGAGCAGGAACTTGCGGTCAAGCTGGGCAGCGGCGTAGCCGGTGGTACCTGAGCCTCCAAAGAAATCCAGCACCCAATCCCCTTCAGCACTAGATGCCTGGAGGATACGGCGCAGAATACCCAGAGGTTTCTGGGTGGCGTAACCGGTTTTCTCTTTGCCGCTGGGCGAAACGATGGTGTGCCACCAGACGTCCGTGGGTAGTTTGCCAGCCAGCGCCTTCTCTTCGGTGACTAGACCGGGTGCCATGTAGGGCTCACGGTCTACCGCCTCGGAGTTGAAGTAGTAGTTCTCGGGGTCTTTAACGTAGACCAGAATGTTGTCGTGCTTAGCCGGCCACTTCTTCTTTGATTTGGCACCATAGTCGTAAGCCCAAATGAGTTCATTGAGGAAGCATTCTCGGCCAAAGAGGGCGTCCAGCACCACCTTGGCATAGTGCACCTCGCGGTAATCAAGGTGAAGATAGAGGGTGCCGCTGGGCTTGAGCAGGCGCCACGCCTGAATCAGGCGGGGCTCTAAGAACTCCCAATAATCCTCAAAGGAGTCATTGTAGCCGTAGACATCGCCCTTGATGGTCTCGTAGGTGTGCCCCTTGTAGCCCACCCGTGAGCCACCTTCGGTGCGCACCGTCTTGATGCTCTGACGGCGCTGCACCTTACCCGTATTAAAGGGTGGGTCAATGTAAATGAGCTGAAACGACTCATCGGGCAGGTTTTTGAGTACGGCAAGGTTATCTCCGTGGACCACCATGCTGGCGCCACTTGCTGACCAAATAGAACGTTTCGACACATCGTCCAGAATACCCCACGCTCCCCCGGTGCGTTGCTCCCCACCAGTGAGGGTTAAGCCACGCCCTCGCTGGAGCAGACGTTGGTGAGGCGACCAATGCCCTCAATCTCTGTCACCACGGTTTGCCCCGGTGCCAGCCACTTACGCGGACGCAGTGAAAGACCGACCCCTGCAGGTGTACCCAGCGCGATAAGATCCCCGGGCTGCAAAGTCATGAAGGTTGAAATATATGAAATCACTTCAGCCGGTCTAAAAATGAGGTTGGCGGTGCTACCCTGCTGCCGTGTCTCACCGTCCACGGTGCAGGTCATTGCTAACCCGCCAGCTATATCTAGCTCGTCGGGGCTGACGATGACCGGGCCGAAGGGGGTCATTGAGTCCCAGTTTTTCCCCTGGAACCACTCGCTGGTGCGCCCCTGCCAGTCCCGCACCGATACGTCATTGAGGACGGTGTAGCCCAGTAGGTATTCCTCAGCTTCTTCAACCGGGATGCGGCGCCCCTCCTTTCCAATCACGGCGCAGAGTTCAACTTCCCAGTCAATTTTATTGCTCTCGGGGGGCATCTGAATTTGCTCACCAGGACCAATGAGCGCATTGCCGAACTTGGTGAAAATAGTGGGGTGGGAGGGGGTTTCAGCGCCTACTTCTTTGGCATGGTCGGTGAAGTTGAGGCCTACGCACAGCACCCGGGAGACGTTGCTTAAAGGGCGGATGAAGTCGCCCTCACTCAGATCTAACGGTTGAGCACCCATATGCTCGGCAGAAATGAACTGAACCTCGCGGGTCGCCAAGTAGTCAGCCAAGGGTTTATCCAGCTGATACCAGCGTGATCCTTGCTCGATAACAGCAACTGGTTTTCCTCGTAAAAGTATCTGAGCGAACTTCATATTTCTACTCCTCTAAAAGTTATAATTCTTTTAGTATCATCAACGAATCTGCAGGTCAAACACTCTTTAATTGGTAAGAAATACAAAGAAAAGCAGATGAATTTATAACGAATACCTTACATAACTATTAGCAAACAGAGTACTCTATACCTCACAGTGTAATTTATTTCAGATACTAAGGAGGCTCGCGATGAGCGGCTTTATCACCCTCGTTTCCCAGACATCCAAAGCAACGAAGCCCATCACCGTCAGCACTCGCCCTGCCCAGGTTGAAGACGCTGAGGCTTTAGCCCGTCTCTACTTCGCCTCCTACGAAGGCGACCGCTTCAGCTCCCAGGCTGAAGCTGCCATCGAGATGGAAAAGATTTTGCGCGGTGAACACGGTGAGTTCTACACCGATGCATCCCCCGTCGTCGTTGATGAACACGACCGCGTTATTGCCGCGTCCCTCTGCCTCAAGCACAGCCCCGCGAGAGAACCCAAAGATCTGCCGACCATCTATGAGCTCTTCACCGCAGCATCCCGCCGCCGTGAGGGTCTTGCTGAACAGTTGATTCGCAGGTCTATTGATCAGATGTTCGAGGACGGCTACGAGCAGGTTACCGTACGCATCCAGGACAACAACTCTGCAGCATTAGCCCTCTACCTCACCCTCGATTTCAACCGTTGGTACCCTGAGGCAGAAGACATCCTCTAAGGTCTACAACAAGGGGCTAACCGCTATGTACGGTTAGCCCCTTTTTTTTCTGCCTTCTGCATGCCTAGAGCCCTGTTAGCAGGTCTTCGGCGGGTTCAATCAGGTAGGGTGCGTTGTTACTAACGTTCCCGACATCCTTGCTGACCGGGTGCATCGCCCAGCCCGCAGTCTGAGCGAATGCCTGCTCCCGAAGGTGAGCTAGTGCTGCTTCTGCACTCTGACGTTGATGCAATTTAGACGCGGCGTCGGCTGGTTTACGGGTGCCAGCGGCTCTCCCCGACCGCAGCCAGAAGGTCAAACTATCACTTTCACTTACATCCCGGTCATCGGCTACGCTCAGGGGAATCGGCAGACGGTTATGCAGCTGCCCCAGCTGCTTTTCGATCTGGTTGGCATAGGGCGCTTCGCCACCCAAATCAGCCAGAATGCCGCTATCGAATTCACCGTTTCCCGGTGAATCCATGGTGATGATGGAGCAACTCAGCAACCATTGGCCGCCCTGCCCTTCAAAGCCGGAAGCAGGGCCAGCAAACTCGTCTGGGATTTTCCACCACTCGTACAGCCCAGCGAAGTAGATGGGGCGACCGTCTGCGCGGTGCACAAAATAGGGGGTCTTAGCTGTTTTACCGGCAGCAGTTGTCTCGGTTTTCCACTCGTAGTAGCCGCTAACCGGTACAGCGCAGTGCCCCGCCACCGCCGCTTCACGGAAGGTGGGCTTGGTAAAGATTGTCTCACTGCGGGCGTTGAAGGCACGTGATGCAAAGGAAGGGTCTTTAGCCCAGCCCGGTAAGAGGCCCCAGCGGGCTGCGTGCATCTCACGTACAAACCTGCCCTGGGCTGGTGCAGACGCCGCGGCGTCCGGGCTAGCGTGCGGAGCAAAAGATGCGGTGCTACCTGGCATAACTTCCAGGGTTTCGTCTCCAAACAGCCTATCCACCAGAATGGGCACCGTATGGGTGGGTGCCACGTTGTAATTGGCTATTGGTTCTGTGAGCTGGACTCCTGCTAGGTACTGGGTATGCTCTAAAGCTAGTTCAAGAGCGTAACGGCCGCACATTAGAAACCCTCACTTTCATAGGCCTCGATAACAGCGTCTTCAATATCGTCAACGGTCATGAGCGGTTCAATATCGGCCAGAGCCCCTACAGTTACCGGGTCTAAGGGCAGGCCAAGGGCACGATAGACGTCTTCGGTCACTGCGCGTAGCGGCTCAGGGTTCTCCACGACGATACCGCTGGAGAACCACCAGGCACCCGAAACCACGCGCTGCGCGGTACCAATAATTTTTACCCGCTGGCCGCCGGGAATCTGGCCCCAGACCGAGTATTCGCCGGGGCAATATTCGCCGGGTAGCTCCCCCACGCCCGCTTGAATGCCGAGACTTTCTAGAGCCTCTGCAAACATGCTTCCAAAAATGCCGTAACGCTCGTGATTACCGCTGACGGCATCCGAGGCGTACTGAAAATGATCCACCACCAGGCATCCGCGATGGTAGGCAGCAGCATGCCCGCCAACGGTGCGCACCAGAGGTTCGAAACCCTGGGCGAGACAGGCCTGGCGCGCGGCCGAAAATTGCGGGTTGAGCTCATCTCGGCGCCCAAAAGCAACTGTGGGTGCCGGGCGGTAGAGCCGCAGGGTTGAGGGCTGCTCTCCCCTGCCGACAGCGCGCACCGTCTGCATGGCGCTATCGATCATTTCAGTCATGGTGGCGGTATGATCACTACCGAATCGTTGAAGCTGCACGGTGCACCTAGTCCACTGAAATTTCATTGAGGCTGGTGGATACAAACTCCCACCAGGTGGGTTGCAGACCGGCGTTGAGCGCTACTCTTTGTGAAATGATGTGCGAGGGGCTGGTGCCGTAGAAGGGTAAAAAGCCTTCGGCGATAATGGCCTCTGCCAGTGTACCGACCAGGGTGCCGGCTAACCTTGCACCACGGTGCTGAGGTAGCACATCGATGCCAATCTGCTGCATGAGGTTGGAGTCCTCGCTGGCCCCCGCAAGGGCTACAATTTCACCGTGGGCAAGTGCGGCTAGCACCTGAACGTCTGGGCGAAGTTCTTTGAAACCCAGGGCATTGCTAAAACGCTCATCGTCGCGGAAAGCTTCAAGCTCCTGCGGTTCTAACCAGCGTAGTTCATAACCCTCTATCTGCGGCAACTTAACGTCCTGCGCGGACGCCGCCGATTGGTGCTCCCAGAAGCTGCGACCGGGGGTGTAAAAGAGTGAGGTGCTCGAGACCTGCAAGGCGAAGGGGGTGAGATAGTCGTTGAGTTTGCGCAGCTCGGAGTAGTCGCCCACCCAGTTGCCGTTGTCCCCTGCCAGCAGTGCTTGGGCGGCGTCCAGGACGCGCGGGTGGGCGGCAGAGACTGCAGTGAGCCCACGGTAGTTGATGAGGCGAAGCTCCCAGTGGTCACGGTAGCGGCGGCGGTCAGCGTCCATCTCTTCGAGGGGTAGACGCTGACTGGTGAGCAGCGTGGAGCCGTGCTGGAAGGCGAGGTCAAATGACGCTGGTGGCAGGCACATATCCACCGACAGCTGCCGGTTGAGCAGAGTAAGGGCGTCCTCATAGCTGACGATTGGGGTGGGCATAGCTCACTTTCTGGGGTGCAGGTATACCTATCTAGGGTACTCCGCCTGCTTGCCCGAGGGCAGATTTTGTGCCGCGGTTAAACTGAGAGCATGAAGATTGTGGTTCTTGGTTTGAGCGGTGCGGGTAAATCGACCTGGAATTGGTGAAGTGAATTCTCTAGAAAGGCACCATCCCAAAGAAGCTAGCTGCCCTGCGGGACGTGCAGAAGCGTTACCCGCATAAGACCAAGATTTATAAGTGGTGGAGGCATAAAGGACCACAACAATAAACCCCCGCAGTTTCCCTCTCAACAGCTACGCTATATTGCTGTTCTAAGAATGAAACTACGGGGTTCCAAATCAGGAATGGTTTTAGAAGTCCCAGTCCTCGTCCTCGGTATTCACGGCCTTGCCGATCACGTAGGAAGAGCCAGAGCCTGAGAAGAAGTCGTGGTTCTCATCCGCGTTCGGTGAGAGCGCTGAGAGAATTGCCGGTGAAACGTTGGTGACGCTGGCGGGGAACATCGCCTCGTAGCCCAGGTTCATCAGTGCCTTGTTAGCGTTGTAATGCAAGAACTTCTTGACGTCCTCAGTCAGCCCAACACCATCGTAAAGTGAAGCGGTGTAAGCTACTTCGTTCTCGTACAGTTCATAGAGCAGGTCAAAGGTGTATTCCTTTAGCTCTGCCTGACGCTCCGGGCTTTCCTTTTCCAGGGCGCGCTGGAACTTGTAACCAATGTAGTAGCCGTGCACAGCCTCATCGCGAATGATAAGACGGATCAAGTCAGCAGTGTTGGTCAGCTTGGCGTGCGATGACCAGTACATGGGCAGGTAGAAGCCCGAGTAGAAGAGGAAGGACTCCAGCAGGGTTGAGGCAACCTTCTTCTTCAGCGGATCATCGCCCTGGTAGTAATCCATCACGATGTTGGCCTTCTTCTGAAGGTGCTCATTCTCGGTGGACCAGCGGAAAACCTCATCGATTTCCTTGGTGCTGCAAAGAGTGGAGAAGATAGAAGAGTAGCTCTTAGCGTGCACCGACTCCATGAAAGCAATGTTGGTGTACACCGCTTCTTCGTGCGCAGTCACAGCATCGGGCAGCAGAGACACAGCGCCCACAGTGCCCTGAATGGTATCAAGCAGGGTCAGGCCGGTGAAAACGCGCATGGTTAGCTGCTTCTCTTCATCGGTCAGTGTCTTCCAGGACTGCACATCATTAGACAGCGGCACCTTCTCAGGTAGCCAGAAGTTAGAGGTCAGACGGTCCCAAACCTCAAGATCTTTTTCGTCCTCAATACGGTTCCAGTTGATTGCTTCAACGTGGTGAACCAGCTTGACCTTTTCACTCATAACGGTGGGAAACTCCTCGTTCAAAATTCTTTCGCGCAAAAATGCGCATCGTCTACTATTCTTCCATCACAGACTACTTAAAGCTATTGGCCCAGGCTGGGTAAAAATCACAGTTGAGGACACCACCACCTCCTCCCCTGCTTCCCTACCGCGAGCTATTCGCCGGCGAACTCCTCAGGTTCATCCGGAACTTCATTTTCATGTTCGTCCGAACCGAAGCGTGACGCGCGGTCGACCATGGTACGCAGTACCGGCAATGCTTTGATCAGCACCTGAGTTTCTTCTTCACTCAGTGCATCTGCAACTCTGCCCACCAGCCACTCTTCGCGCTCAGCCTGAATGGACGTGATCATTCGGGTTCCCTGCTCGGTGAGATAGAGCTCTTTACGGCGTTTATCTAGCAGGTTCTTACCCGATGATAGGTAACCTCGTGCCAACAGTGACTGGACAATGACATTCATAGACTGCGGTGTAATCTGCTGAAAACGAGCCAGCTCCGCCCCCGTCTGCCGAGGTTGCACCAGTAGCTGAGCCAGCACCGTTTCCTCAGAAAAAGTGAAGGGCGAAGAACTAGCTGACTCATTCCTCAGACGTCGATGCATCCTGAACACCGAATGGTGTAGGTTGCGCGCGTGCTCTGTTAAAAAATTTTCCAAAAGGCGCCATCCCAAAATAATCAGTTTAACTTATTAGTTATATTGACTATAAACCTCATTCAGGACCTCCGCAAGGCAAATAACGACAAACCGCCGCTCCCACACAGGGGAACGGCGGTTTGCTAACAGCTCAGAGCTTTAGAGCATGCAGCTGACGCAGCCCTCAATCTCGGTGCCTTCAAGAGCCATCTGACGAATACGTGAGTAGTAGATGGTCTTGATGCCCTTACGCCAAGCGTAAATCTGGGCCCGGTTGACGTCGCGCGTGGTCGCAGTGTCCTTGAAGAAGAGGGTCAGTGACAGACCCTGGTCCACGTGCTGGGTTGCCACAGCATAGGTATCAATGATCTTCTCGTAACCAATTTCGTAGGAGTCCTGGTAGTAGTCCAGGTTCTCATTGGTCATAAAGGGTGCCGGGTAGTAGACGCGGCCCAGCTTACCTTCCTTACGGATCTCAATCTTCGATGCAATGGGGTGGATCGATGAGGTGGAGCCGTTGATGTAAGAGATAGAACCGGTGGGCGGTACAGCCTGCAGGTTCTGGTTGTACATACCGTGCTCGGCAACCTCAGCTGCCAGCTGCTTCCAGTCCTCAGCACCGGGCACAAAGTGACCGGCAAAGAGTTCGCGGGCCCGCTCGGTTTCGAAATCCCAGGTGCCGTTGATGTACTTCTCGAAGTACTCCCCCGACGCGTACTTTGACTTCTCAAAGCCCACAAAGGTTTCCTTGCGCTCCTTGGCGATTTCCATGGACGCGCGGATGGCGTGGTAGGTCACCGTGTAGAAGTACATGTTGGTGAAGTCCAGTGCTTCTTCTGAACCGTAGTAGACGTGCTCACGGGCTAGGTAGCCGTGCAGGTTCATCTGCCCCAGACCCACAGCGTGGCTCATGGAGTTACCGCGCTCAATGGATGGCACGGAGGTGATGTCTGACTGATCAGAAACAGAGGTGAGTGCACGAATAGAGGTGCCAACAGTCTGGGCCAGGTCGCCGCCGTCCATCGTCAGAGCGATGTTCAGTGAACCCAGGTTACAGGAGATGTCCTTACCCACGGTTGCGTAGCCAAGGTCAGCGTTGTAAACCGAAGGCTCCGACACCTGAAGGATTTCCGAGCAGAGGTTAGACATAATAATCTTGCCCTCGATCGGGTTTGCCTTATTCACAGTGTCTTCGAACATGACGTAGGGGTAGCCGGACTCAAACTGAATTTCAGCCAGGGTCTGGAAGAACTCGCGGGCGTTAATCTTGGTCTTCTTGATGCGGGCATCATCGACCATCTCGTAGTACTTCTCGGTGACGTTAACATCTGAGAAGGGCACGCCGTAGATGCGCTCAACGTCGTAGGGCGAGAAGAGGTACATGTCCTCATTCTTCTTGGCCAGCTCAAAGGTGATATCGGGGATGACGACGCCCAGTGAGAGGGTCTTGATGCGGATCTTTTCGTCCGCATTCTCGCGCTTGGTGTCCAAGAAGGAGTAGATGTCGGGGTGGTGAGCGTGCAGGTAAACTGCACCGGCGCCCTGACGTGCGCCCAACTGGTTAGCGTATGAGAAGGAGTCTTCAAGCAGCTTCATGACGGGGATGACGCCGGAGGACTGGTTCTCAATCTTCTTGATCGGCGCACCAGCTTCACGCAGGTTAGTGAGGGCGAATGCCACACCGCCGCCGCGCTTGGAGAGCTGCAGAGCTGAGTTGATGGATCGACCGATGGACTCCATATTGTCTTCGATGCGGAGTAGGAAGCAAGAGACCAGCTCACCGCGCTGCTTCTTGCCGGCGTTGAGGAAGGTGGGGGTGGCAGGCTGGAAACGGCCCGAGATGAGCTCGTCCACGATGCTTTCTGCCAGCTGCTCGTTGCCTTCACCTAGCAGCAACGCAGTCATAACCACACGGTCTTCAAAACGTTCCAGGTAACGCTGGCCGTCAAAGGTTTTCAGCGCGTAGGAAGTGTAGAACTTGAAGGCACCCAAAAAGGTGGGGAACCGGAACTTCTGAGCGTAGGCACGCTTGGAGAGTGCCTTAACGAAGTCAAAGGAGTAGCGCTCAAAGACCTCGGGCTCGTAGTACTGATGCTTGACTAGGTAGTCAATCTTCTCTTCAAGGTCGTGGAAAAACACGGTGTTGTTATTGACGTGCTGCAGGAAGTACTGGCGGGCTGCCTGTCGGTCAGCCTCGAACTGAATCTGGCCGTTCTCATCATAGAGGTTCAGTAGCGCATTGAGCTCGTGGTAGCCCATGCCGCGGTATTTATCGGGGGTGCTGGGGTCTTCGTGACCGGGTTCTACGCTGAGGCCGGGTACAGAGAGTTTTGAATCCAAAATTCTTCCAATCCTTCTTGAACTTTTTGTACATCTTCTTGGGTTCCCATGAGCTCAAATTTGAAGAGCAGGGGAACTCCACATTTAGTGGCAACCTTCTCCGCTGCTATGCAGTAGAGGTCACCAAAGTTTGTATTGCCCGCACCGATAACACCTACCAGGTGCTCACGGTTTTGGGGCTGGTTGAGAAATTTAACTGCCTGTGGCGGTATTGATCCCGCTCCCCCAGGACGCCCGTAACTAGGCACGCAGAGCACATAGGGTGCGTGCATGATCGGTGGCTCTTCCGCAGTTTTAAGGGGGATCCGCACATTCGCTACGCCAGTTTTTTGCACGAACTTATGAGTATTTTCTGAGACCGACGAGAAGTAAACGATGGTCGGTTGACCTGTCGCCAGCATTTCTTCTGGGGGTTTAGTCTCCATAGCTCATCATCTCCGCAAGGGGTGTTCTGGTCTCTTAATGTACTGGCAGTTCGCCAGCGCATGTTGAAGCCCGGGCAATTCACTCTGGAATTTTCGCCCGGGCTATCGTAAAGCGTTAGGCTGCGGCAGCTGCAAGAGCGTTGATTTTATCGGGCTGGAACCCGGACCAGTGGTCATCGCCAGCGATAACAACCGGTGCCTGCAGGTAACCCAGGCCCTTGATGCGAGCCAGCGCATCGGCATCCTCGGTGATGTCCACGGTGTTGTAGTTAACGCCGAGCTTATCGAGTGCGCGGTAGGTCATATTGCACTGGACGCAGGCTGGCTTGGTGTACACCGTTACGGTCATGATGGAGCTCTCCTTGGGGTATCCCTCAGACGGGGATATGGGAAGTGGCGTGTCTGCTGGTTGGGGTTTTGAAGGCTAAAGCTCTTGTGCCCCGAACCGAGATTTAATACTACATCTAGTGTCACCTCCTCACGCAACCCCCTAGATAGTGTGGTCTCTTACCAATTTTTTACAGACACGCGGCTATCCACAGCTTGGTTCCGCTTGTTCTCGCGGTTTCTGAGAGTTATCCACACCGGGCTCTTTATAAGAGAAGCTGAAAGCTGGTTACTGTGAGCTTAAAAGCAGGTGTTTTGTGCTCCGGTGGGAATAGATTTTCTTAACCCGCAAGATTCCGCGGTTTAAACAGGGATTAGGGATTCAACGTAAACTTTAGGCTTGAGATCAGCGCTCTCTCCCCTTAAATTTTGGGCAGTTTTTTCGCCTCGGAGTGTCGGCTTCGCCGGTGCGTTTGACACTTGACAAGCCGAGTTTTTGGTGGGCAAGAACGAGGCATAGATAAGAACGCCGGCCCGGGCGGCAACCACTGTGGGCTGCTGCTGGGGCCGGCGTCCTGAGATAGGGGCTGAGGTGTGCGACTCTAGACTAGACCGCGCTCTTTGAGCTGCTCGTAAAGGGCAGTGCCGTCGTTGCCTTCAAGCCAGAGCGCTCCCTTGGTGATTTCCTGGGCACGATTGTCACCCCAGACACGACCAGAGGACAGCACCGATTCACCAAAAGTGAGGTTGCGAATCAAAATCGCTTTAACATTGTGAGGGTAGCGCACCGCGAACCCATTATAAATTTCGGGGTCATGCTGACCGTCATCACCAATAAGAATCCATGTGATGTGGGGAAATTCAGCTGCCAGTCGCTTGAGGGTGCTGACCTTGTGTTGCTGGCCAGATCGAAACCAGCGGTCTGGTGTGGGGCCCCAGTCAGTGAGCAAGAAGGTTCCCTTGGGGTAGCCATTGCGGTGCAGGAAACGGCGCAGAGTGGGCGCAACATTCCACGCACCCGTCGAAAGGTACATGAAGGGGGCTGAGGGGTAGGTGCAGTGCAGGCGATCCATCATGACTGCCATGCCGGGCGTAGCGCTGCGTGCATGCTCGTTGAGCACAAAAGAGTTCCATGCTGCCAGTAATGGCCGGGGAAGTGCGGTGTTCATGACGGTATCATCGACATCGCAGATAATTCCAATTTGCTGGTCTTTGGGAACAATATAAACGCTGGTTTGGGCTGGGTGTCCGCCATCAGTACGCATGGTGACATTGTGCATACCGGGTTCGAGCTGCTGCTCGAGACGGACGTCCACGACCCCGCCGCGGTCCGCCTGAACGTCGTGGGTAACCCCTTCAATTTCAACGGTAATTTTTGCATATGAAATTGCCACAGAAGTGAAGGAGCGCCAGCCTCGCACCGGCTCAACGGCAGGATCGCCTTTTTCAACGGAGTCAAAAAATTCTTCAAAGAGATCGGTTTTGTAGAGCACTCGCCCCAGCACGCGTACCCAGCCATCGCTACCGTAGCCCACGCTGGGCACAATGACCGGCTCAAGCTGGTTCCGCTCCGCTCTGCGCTCACGGTGAGCGTGGATTCTATTACCGATACGGAAACCCATATTAACAGCTTCGCCTGCTGCCTCTCGGGCTATATTCATGAATTCGTGTGCGCCTGAAGTGCTCATAATCCTTATTTTTTCATACTCTATGCCCTAACACGCCACGGTAGAACAGTGGCGGCGCAAGATAGAGGTTGAGTTAAGACAAGGGGTGGGCATCTACCGGTGATGCCCACCCCTGGGGTGTGTCTTGGTATGGAGCTTGCTCGCTAGTCGACGTTCAGCACGCAGGATGCGCTGCCGGTGCCTTCAGCTTCAGTGGAGTGCAGTGGGTGGGTGAGACCGGTGCCCTTAAGGCCGCAGGCTACCTCAGCGTTGGGGTCTTCTGCTTCAACGGAGATACGAATCTGAGAGTCGGAGAGGTCAGTTAGGTCATCTGCGGTGAGCTTGTAGAAAGCTTCGCCGGTAAATTCAGCAGTGTTGCCGTCAAAAGATATTTGATCCTGGTAAACAGTGACCTTGGCGGGTGCTTCATTGCCCTCCAGCGATGCCATTACCTCAAAGGTGATGTCGTCACGGCCACCCCAGTCGCTAATTTCTTCGATGCCGATGCCTGGAACAACGGTCTGAGCGCAGCCTGCTAGAAGAGCGGACGCCGCGAGGGCGGTTGCGAGGGTAACTTTTTTCTTTGCCATACATAAAAATATAGCGTGCTCCCAGGTTCTTGGGGTAATGCTACGCCGGTGTTTGTGACAGTTTGTGCGTAAAACCGCAGCTAGAGAGCAGACAAGCGCCACCGACATCTAAGGTCGGTGGCGCTTAGAGTGAGACTCCCCTTTTAGTTACTGATGTCCAGCGAGAAGCTAGGGTTGGTTGTAACCAGGATCTTGACAGCCGTTTCGTTGCGGTTGATGAGGGTGTCAAACCCTTCGTCCACGAGATTGTCGACCAAGATTTTTCCGGTGATAAATGGTTTGAGGTTGATTTTGCCTGATTCCACAAGCTTGATGGTTTCAGGGTGGTTGTTGACGTAGGCGATAGTGCCGCGTAGGTCTACTTCTTTGAGGACAAGTTTTTGCATGTCCAGGCTGGCAGGTTTGCCCCAGATAGAGACAACAACGATGACACCCTGAGGCTTGATGGCATCGAAGAGGGTATCAAGGACGACGTTGACGGACGTGCATTCAAAGGCGAGGTCAGCACCTTTACCGTTGGTAAGCTTTTTAACTTCTTCGGGGATATCTACTTCAGTGGGTGAGAGCGCGTAATCGGCTACTCCTGAGTCGAGTGCTTTTTGGCGGCGCAGGCTGGAGGTTTCACTGATGATAACTGTTGCGCCCTGAGCTTTGAGGACGGCAGCAGTGAGTAGTCCGATAGGGCCGGCTCCACCGACAAGAGCAATGTCGCCTTCTTTGACTCCGCCAGCGCGTTCCACGGCGTGGTAGCCGACAGAAAGAGGTTCGATAAGGGCTGCTTCATCGAGCGGGAGGTCTTTAGAGATTTTATGAACCCAACGACGTTTGACAGCAATTTTTTCGGCAAGCCCGCCACCTCGCCCGGCGAGGCCGATGAAGTTCATATTTTCTGAGAGGTGGTAATCCTTTGAGGTGGGGCCGGTATCAACGCTCTCATCGATGATGTAGGGCTCAACTACTACGTGGTCTCCAACCTCGAGGTCAGTGACGCCTGAACCCAGTGCTGCAACGACACCTGAAAATTCGTGCCCCAGAGTAACAGGGGCGGTTTCTCCGGAGATGGGGTGCGGGGTGGTGTGAGTGGGGCAGAAGATGGGGCCTTCGAGATATTCGTGAAGGTCGGTGCCGCAGATGCCACACCAGGCGACGCTGATGAGCACTTCTCCTTCGGCGGGTGCAGGTTCTTCTATTTCTTCGATGCGTATGTCGTTACGGTCGTAGAAACGTGCTGCCTTCATAGTTTTCAACCTTAGGTAGTTTTTGGTGCGGGTGCACGATTGCTGTTCACCCGCTGATTTAAGTTTATTCCTCCTTAATGTGAGCGGTGCTACCGTGTCCTGTTTATTTCCCGTCATTTCTCTAACTGTGAACCGCTCTTGCACCTATATCTACGGTAGAAGCGGGTGATGAGTATTTACGGATTAGCGGGTCATATAATCGGAAGGGTTGAAAGGTTGTGATCCGGTGAGTCGAGCGTTTGTAGTGTGGTTGGTGGCGGTTTCCGTTTACCTGGTGGCGATCACCGGGCGAACGTCCTTTGGTGTCTCAGGCGTTTTCGCACTGGAACGCTTCGATGTAGGTGCCTCGCAACTTGCCGTCTTCACGTCCTTGCAGGTGGGTGTCTATGCGCTGTCGCAGATTGTGATGGGCATTCTCATTGACCGCTTCGGCCCCCGCCGGCTCATGTCAATAGGTGCCGTCATCATGGCATGCGGGCAGATTCTCTTGGGCATCACTACCTCCTTCTCTGTCGCGCTGGGCGCCAGAGCACTCATTGGGGTAGGCGATGCCACCGCTTTTCTTTCCCTCATGAGGCTAATCCCCGAGTGGTTCCCCCTCAGAAGGGCTCCACTCATTGCCCAAACATCAGCAGCTATTGGGCAGTTGGGCCAATTTGTGTCAGCTATCCCTTTTCTTTCACTCCTGAAAGTGCAGGGCTGGACGGTGGCCTTTGTGTCGCTGGGTTCAGTGGGCATTCTTGTCGGCTTAGCCGCCTGGGTAGCGCTACGAGACTCACCGCGTCCACCCCTCACCACGCCCATCCCCTTAGGCTCCTTTTCAGCGCGTCTAGGGTCGGTGCTGAAGTCACCGGTCTGCTGGCAAGCTTTCTTCGTGCACTGGATGGGCCTGGTGCCGCTGATCGTTTTCACCCTTATTTGGGGTGTACCCATGATGACGTTGGGGCTGGGTCTATCGGCTCAGACCGCAGGTATGGCACTGGTGCTCTGCACCGCGGTTAATATTGTCTCTGGCCCGCTTCTGGGAGCCGTCTCCCCCAGATTTGGTGCCAAACGTGAGTACGCGGCAATTACCATGTCTGGTCTGATCGTGCTGAGCTTCTTGGTCTTCTTCCAGGCAGGCGGAGCCTTCTGGCTGCTGCTGGTAGCTGTTGCTCTGCTGGGTATGTTCGTCCCAGCGTCCAACTACGGTTTTGATACCGTGCGCGAGCGCTTGTCGCCGGGTGTTTTGGCGGCGGGTACTGGGTTGGCGAATATGGGTGGTTTTACTGCGGGTATGGTGGCTGCGCAGTTGATGGGTGTATGGTTGGAGCGTTCTGGGGAGTTTTCTTTGGGGTCTTTTGGGCAGGCTTGGTTGTCTGTTCCGTTGGTGTGGTTGCTTGGTTTGGTGGGTTTTGTGGTGAGCCGCCGGGCGATGGTGAAAGGCTAATCTAAGTTTGGTCGTCATAGCATACAGCCCCTGCCAGTTGGCAGGGGCTGTGTGCTGTGTTGAGTTCGAATATGTATTCGATTAGGGTTGCTGGCTTCGTGTTAGAGGGTTGCTGCGAACTCCCCTAGTTTGTTTTTCCACCAGGTTTTGGTGGGGACGATCAGCTCTGCGCCGGTGAGTTTGGTGCGGTCTACGGAGACGATGCCTTTGGTGGGTGATCCGGCTGGAGTTTTTTTGGTTTGGAAGCTGGCGGTGATTTCTGTGCCGTCGGTGAGGCTGGCGCACCAGTAGCGCCATTTTTCGGTGCTGCTGATGCGGGGGTCGCAGGTGAGGCTTTCGCCGTTGATGGTTGGTGTGGTGCCGATGAAGCTGCCCCAGGCGTCCAGCAGGGTGTCCATATCGCCGGGCAGGGTTTTGCTGACCGATGCGCCAAAGGTGCCGTCGCTGCGCTGGCCGGGGATGCGGTGGCCCTGGGTGATTTCCCAGTCGATGACGACGCCCTGTGCCCACCAGTGGGGCTGGGTGCAGGTGCCGTGGGCTTGGATGTGGGCGGTGGCGGTGAGCGCTAGTTCTGCGTGTCCCTGGTCTTTAATGGGTTCGAAGAAGGTGAGCCAGTCGTCCCAGCTGATGCCGGTGCCGCGTTCGATGGTTGCTTGGCGGTTTTCAGGGGGTTGGGTGGTGGTCATGGCTGTTCTTTTTGTGGAGGTGATGGTGGGGTTTAGGCTCTGCCTGTGATGGCGCCGCCGGCTACGGTGAAGGGCCAGCTGATGCCGTTTTTGGTCATGACGGTGAGGGGGTCTACGCCGGGTGCGAAGAGGGCGTCCCTGTTTTTGTAGGCGATGAAGTATTCGTCGAAGGGTGGGAGGTGGAAGGTGAGTCGTCTGGCTGCGGTGAGTTCTTTGCCGGTGACGTCTGCTTGCCAGGGTGCCATGTAGTGGGGCTGGTTGCCGATGTCTGTGCGCAGGAGTTTGCCGTCTGCGGCCAGTTGTTCTGTTGCTTTGAGGCTTGTGCCTTTAGGCAGGGAGGACCACCAGCAGAAGTCTTCGATGGTGGCGGGGCCGCGTGTGCTGAAGTAGCGTTGGGCCAGCTCTGTTGTGGCGTCAGCCTTGTTTCGCTGCTGTGCTTGTTCCAGTTCCTGAGGCAGGGCTACCTGGGTTTGTATGAAGGTATCGTGCTGCCCTGCTTTGGGGCCTTGAATAATCTGCCCGCTAGCACCTAGACGGCGCAGATGGTGTGAGGTTACGGCGCTGGATTGAGGCAGGTGGGCTGTAACGGAACGTAAGGACGCCCGGTCGGTGAGTTGGGGGCAGGCATCAAAAGTTGCCTGCTGGATTGAGTGGTACTCATCGGTGGTAATACCGAAGGCTGTTGCGAGCCTAACGATATTTCCTGCAACTGAGCGGTGACCGCACAGCAACGCTACCCAAAGATCATCGCGATGCAGAAAGTGCAGGGTACCGCGCTGAGACCAGGTTCTAATGACCTCGTAGTCTGCCATGGCGGCGTCCAGTTCGCTGGTGTTCTTACCGGTCGGAGCGGCGTCCTGCCCGGCACGGATAGCAAGGTCGGTTAGCCCACCAGCATAGTTCTGCCCCTGAGTTGCCACCATATAACGGGCTGCCTCGGCCAGGGTCGTCGGTGCAGGACGCGCGTCGGTAGGTGCGAGCGCTTGGGCGATGAGCCTGCGGGCGAGCAGTTCTTTGGTATCCATGGCTCTAAGTTTAGAGGGGGCTGGGTGCAGATGGCGTGTGTTGACGGAGGGCTATTAGCAGCCGTCGGGGCCACAGCTTGCTCCGCCTTCTGCTCCGGGGACGGTAAGTAGTGTGGGCTTGGGTTCTGCGGGGTGTAGTTGCTCCCAGACCTGGCGTAGTCCACCGAGAATAAAGTCAATGGGCTGGGCGCCGTTGATGGCCCACTTCCCTTCAATGAGGAAGAAGGGGACACCGCTGATGCCGTAGGTGCGGGCTTGGTTTTCGTCAGTGCGCACGGCATCTGCGTAGAGGTCGGTGGTGAGGACTTCTTCTACCTCAGGTGCGGGTAGCTCTAATTCGAGGGCGATCTCGCGGATGATGGTGGGGTCAGCTACTGATTTGCCGTCGGTAAAGTAGGCGGTCTTGAAGGCTTGCTGGGCTTCATTGGCTTTTCCGTGTGCAGCTGCAAGATGGATCATGCGGTGGGCGTCAAAGGTATTTCCGTACTGGGCTTTTTGCCAGTTGAAGGTTAGTCCGACGGCTTGGGCTCGGGCGGCGATATCTCGTTGGGATGCTTCTGACTGCTCCAGGCTAATACCGTACTTGCGGGCGATAGCTTCAGCTAGCGTCCCTTCAGCTGTTGCTGGCGCGGTTGGGTCTAGTTCGAAGGAACGCCAGATAATCTCAACAGCGTCGCGGTGTTCGAATTGCTCGAGGGCAAGTTCGAGGTGGCGTTTGCCAATGAGGCAGAAGGGGCAAACAATGTCGGACCAGATTTCAATCTTCATGGGAACACTTTTCTTTCTAGGTAAAGTTTCTAGGGTGAATAACTAGTCGGGGCCTTACTTTATTCCAGCAGGAACACCATACAGTGTCCTGCGGGGTAAAAACTATGGTGGTGCCCTGCTCCAGGCTCAGAGCACCAAAGTAAGCGCTGATGGGGTTGGTATGTGCTGTGGGTCTGCCGGTACAGTGGTGGTGCAACGGTTTTCTACCCCGGACGGAACTATGTCCCCTTCATCGTCACCCACCCCGCACCAGCTCTTTGGTTTTTTCGCAGCTGCCGAGATGGTCACCTGGGCTGGTCTGATCGCCGCTATCATCAGCAGGGCGATTGGTCTTGCTGATTTCGTTTCTCTTGCCGGCGGTCTGCACGGCTTCATTTTTCTAAGCTACGCCACCGTCACGGTCTTCGTCTGGGTTAATCAGAAGTGGAAGCCTGCTCTGGGCATCATGGGCGTACTGCTAGCCATTGTGCCTTTTGCAACCGTGCCCTATGAAATTTTTCTTAAGAAGCGCGGCCTTTTGGACGGCGGGTGGCGCCTTGCCCCCGGCGGGCAGGCACCGCGCACCCTGGTAGAAAAGGTTCAGGCTTGGGTGCTTCGTAACCCTCTACTGGCAATTATTGTGTTGCTTGCTTTTGTGGTGGCTCTCTACCTGACCCTGCTGTGGTTGGGCCCGCCCATCCCCAAGAACTAGCCTCTGGGTCTCATTGCCCTCAATGGTTAGAACCCGGCGCCCGATGTGGCGTCGGGTTCTTGCTATCGGGGAGCAATAACAACCAGCTGTATTCTCAGTAGCTGGTCAGCATATTTCCGCTGCGGCTACCCCAACCCTAGGATGGTTGTCTATGACCCTAACCCTCTGGCTTTCCCTCGTTGCTGCCTGTCTTATCATCAGTTTGACGCCTGGAGCCGGTGCGGTGAACACCATGACAACCTCCCTGCTCTATGGCTGGAGGCGTTCATTCTTTACGGTGCTGGGGCAACAGCTAGCGTTACTGACGCAGATCGCTATTGTGGCTGCCGGGTTGGGGATCATCGTTGCCCAGTCCCCCATCCTTTTTGACGTCATCCGATATGGCGGAGCGGCTTATCTGGTCTACCTGGGTATTCGTATGATGCTGGCAAAAGTTAAGCCAGCTCAGGACGCCGAATCCGCGCGGGTTGAGGGTGCGGGCAAAAAGGCATCGAAACATCCAGGTTCACCGCTTTCACTGGTGAACCGCGGCTTTTGGGTCAACATGTCTAACCCTAAGGCTATTGTTTTTATTCTGGCTTTCATGCCGCAGTTCATTCGCCCAGATCAGCCCCAACTACCCCAGTACCTGCTGCTGGCGTCCACCATGATTGTTATTGACATCGTGGTTATGTGGGGCGGTTTTGCGGTGGTGGCAAAATCGCTCACCCGGCTCTCTCACTCGGTGCGTGGACAGCGAGCGCTCAACCTGGTCTTTGGTTCCCTCTTCATCCTGGTAGCAGCCATCATGGTGCTGGCAGGGCACTAGAGACAGTCAAGACAAGCTTGGCTGGCGCCGTCCAAAAAGGCTAAGACCGACTTTCTAGGCTTAGTGCTGGCGATGGCTCAGTACGGCGACCACGGCCATCTGAATCGCATCGGTGCTGTTGCCCCGACCCCACCTGCACGAAGCCCGAATAAGAGTAGCCACGCGCTCACCTTATCGGTGAGTGCGTGGGTGTTGTTGTTATTGATGTAATGAAGTAAAAGTCCCCCTGATTCCCTGTCCTCTGTACCTCATCTAAGATCTTCGGACTCTATAATCCATATATGGGAAATTTAGGAATGTACCAAGAAATCGTTACACAGGCCAAAGCCGTCGGCGGTGTCGATATATTAGTCGACCAAATTAAAAAAGGCGCTGTAGCCGAAGCTATGCCAAAAATATTGGCCGGAGGCATAGTAGCGGGTGCTGCTATTGGTGCTGGAGCAACCAAAGGCTGGAACTTGTTGAAAAACAAGAATAAGCAACGCCGGGCTACCCGCAGCCAAGGGGTTGTCAGCGAACAAGAACTCCGGTCGGTGATCGAGAATAAAACTGACGATAACGAAACAGATAACCAATCTGCTACCTACTCACATACCGAACAACCGTCGAAGGATGATAAAGATGCCAACAGGAACTAAACATTATGTGATTCGCAGGGAAAATGGCCCTGGCTCTATGTACGACGAACCTTGTAGATGCATGATCGGCCACGACCACAATCCTAATGGTGGTTCCATTTTCGATAGTGATTTAGAAAGATGGGATATGGAAGAAGGTCGAAGCCGTGCAAACCCTGACTGCCCAGCATGCGGTGGTTCAGGGGCATGCGCACTTTGTGAAGACGACTAAGTTCTACCCCCCCGATTTTGAAATATTTTGCCCCTGTCCGTGGTTTACACCGCGACAGGGGCTTATCAATAATCAAGATCTCAACCTGCATTCAAACATCTAATCTAACGCATCCACTGCTCTCGCGTCATCGCGTGAGAATAGCTGTCCGAATCGCTCTACCGTGGTTTTCATGCTGGAGCGCTCTAGCTTCCTGGAGACGACATGTCTGGACACCCCTTGAGCTGGACGCTGACGTGGGAATATTATAGGTCGTGAATACGAGTCTGAGTGGTTAGGCCTGCATCGCGGAGTTTGCCTTAGAAAGCGTTACTGTGCGGATGGATTGCCGGGTTTTAGGCCCACCTAGGCACATGGACTCCTTGGTGCTGACACTTTTCCAGGAACGTCTGACCTGTAGCAGGAGGGGACTTCATCGTTTGTGGAAAGGTCTTTGCCTATGAGTGCAGTCGCTTCGCTGTAACGCATGCCTGTGAATGCGAGATTAAGCATAAGCGGCCTGCGTCGCTCTGGGTTGTTGACTATGATCTACTCAATCTCGAATCGACTGAGGAATATGGGCTTGAATTCATTCTCAGCCGTGAATCGTGGCTTCGAAAGCTTGATACCGTAAGCAACGTTTTCTATATCTGACCGTTGAATTTTACCGGTTTTTTTGGTTCCATTTCTAAGGCGTTAACCCATAAAACGACGTCGGCCCGGGTAAGGTTCTCTAGCTTGATTTCACCGAGTGCTAGGTAGATGTGGCGATGAGCTATGGATTAATTTTTGCGTAGGGTGGTTTCCTCGATACCGTCCGGCTGGGCTAGGTGCTCGATGACGACCGTTTGGACGGTAAACCCACTCCCCTGACACTTTTGGGTCTCACTCATGAGCTGTTCAGTGTTGTGGCCGTGGCGGGTGAGGTCTTGGCGGAACTGTTCTGCTTCAGCCTCAGTGCCGAAGGGCTACGAAGTCTATTTTTTGGTCTGGGGATCTCGCCAGATGACGTAGTACCTTGAGGTGCCTTTTTTGTTTTTGATTTCTCGGAGGCTTGACATGTTGGACTTGTTGAGTACTAAAAAGGGCAACCGTTTCAACATTTTTCAATGGTGAGAACGATTGCCCTAGTTAGATGGTGGAGATAAGGGGACTCGAACCCCTGACCCCTTGCATGCCATGCAAGTGCGCTACCAGCTGCGCCATATCCCCATATTCTTTTGTTTGCCGCCGTGGCGACTCATCTAGTGTACCCAGATGTTTGAACGGCGCGCAAATCGGGGGACCCTATTTTTCAAAATTCTTCTACTTTTTTCTGCCCCCCCATTTTGATCCGCAGAAAGCCGGACGCCGCGCACCTCAATGGGTGCGCGGCGTCCGGTGGTAAAGGCTTCAAGGCAAACCTTGGCGGAGGTACTAGTCGTCCTCGCGCTGGTTCATCAGATCCTCTGCGGGAGTGATGGTCTGGTAGTCAGCTTCAGCGCCGGCAACGTCCACAGCGCCGACCTCTGAATCTAAGCCCAGCTCAATGCGGGGAGCTTCGCCCCACAGGCGGTCCAGCGCGTAGAAAGCGCGGTCCTCTTCGTGCTGAACGTGCACTACGATGTCACCGAAGTCCAGCAGAACCCAGCGGCCCTCAGCGCGACCTTCGCGGCGCAGGGGCTTGATGCCCAACTCTTCGCGGAGCTTATCTTCAACCCCATCAACAATCGCGTTGACCAGTCGTTCGTTGTGGGCTGAGACAACGAGGAACCCGTCAATCAAACCCATGATGTCAGAAGCATCAACAGCTAGCAGGTTGGTTCCCTGCATATCGTCCGCAGCGCGTGCGGCGACCTTTAGCGCTTCAATAGACTCTGCAGCAGCAGTCATTTCGCCCTTTCCGAGCACGTAGCACCCCAAACTTTTTGGGGTCTATCTAAAACTTATTGAAAAAAGAAGAACCATACAATCAGCAATAGCGCCACAAGCACCACAATGCCAATAATTGACGCCATCGCCCCGCTCTGAGCGGCTGGTTGATCAGCTTGCTCTGAGGCAACCTCAATATCGGTGGACTGGCTTGTTTCGTCAGTCGTATCGATGGTCTCTTCTTGATTGGCAACCTCCACCTCACGGTCGGTAGGTTGCGCGGTGAATTCTTCACCGCTTTCTTCAGTCATTACCTCTGATGAATGATCGCCCATGAGGGGTTCTTCGGTTTCATCAGAACTCTCAGAGTCTACCGCACGGTCAACCTGTTCGGAACTGTTGACGGTAGCCGGTTCAGTCACATCACCTGAAAACCCAGCGGGCAGTGTCTCGTCTAACTCCGTTAAATCAAGGCCCTGAGCGTCCACAGCGCGAACGGGCGATGGGAGGCTAAGCTCTGGTGGCTCCACCTGAGTATCAGCTGAGGTTTCATGAGGAAGCTCAGATTGAACCTCTGCCGTGCCCTCCCCCGGTAGCTCATCGGGAACAAATGCTGAATCCCCCAAGAAGTCGCCAGTGGGCGATGCGTAATCAGCAGAAGGATAAGCACCCATTGTTTCAACCGGCTCATCACCTGCGTATATCTGCTGCCCAATCTGGGTCAGGGGGTCCTCCAGCACGGTTGCTTGAGTCTGTTCAAAATCCAGCTCGGGTTCATCTGAGGTGACCTCTTGGTCAATAGAACCCAGGCTCGCTAGCTGATCGAGGGAACCGGCACGGTGAGACTGCGGGGATGGTGCCTGCCCACTCATGAACATAGGTGCAGCGGGTAAGGGGTCATCCCCGCGCTCTACGGCGCGCAGGTAATCAGCCACCTCCTCATAGTAACGAGCCAAACGACGCGGGCCCATGGGCCTGGCCGGAGGGGGTATAGTAAGCCCGTCCTCCGTGATCAAAGGCTCGGTGAGGTAAGTGGTGCTGTTTTTAGCAGCTGGTCCTTCTGCTGATTCAGCAGGTGATTTACTCAAGGGGGTCCTCAGTGGTCGAGAGCGTAACTAACACTTATCTTCATGGTAGCAAGACAGCCAGAAACGCTCTAGCCAGGAAGGCTGTGCACCGAAGGTGTGGCAGGTTTTAAGCTACTGGTGGCAGACCTTCGTTGTAGCTACCTGCCCCGGCGGCCGCATCGTCAGCGCTGTATAGCTCGTACTTGTTGATATATTGCACCACACCGTCAGGCACCAGGTACCAGACCGGCATTTTATCGCGGGCACGGTCTCTAATGCCCGTTGATGAAATTGCCATAGCGGGGATTTCCAGGAGGGCCACTCGTCCCTCAGCAGGCTCGGGGATAGTCAGTTCATGCCCGGGGCGGGTCACACCGATGAAGTAGGCAAGGTCCCACATCTTCTCGGCGTCCTTCCAGGTCATCATCTGCCCTAGAGCGTCAGCACCGGTGATGAAGAAGAGATCTGCGTTGGGGCGTAGCTCGTGCAAGTCGGTGAGCGTATCGATGGTGTAGGTGGGCCCTTCACGGTCAATATCCACGCGGCTCACGGTGAAGCGGGGGTTTGAAGCAGTAGCGATCACCGTCATCAGGTAGCGGTGCTCGGGGTCTGTCACCTCTTTATCGGCCTTTTGCCAGGGCTGCCCAGTGGGGACAAAAACTACCTCATCCAAATCAAGATAGGCAGCCACCTCACTGGCAGCAACCAGGTGCCCGTGGTGGATGGGGTCAAAGGTTCCACCCATCACCCCCAGACGGGTTCTTCCCGGGGTTCTTTGGGGGATGCCAAGGTTCACTTGGTCATCGAACGTTGTAGCGTTCACAGGTCTCCTGCTGAGTAGGTGGTACAACAGCGGCGCGAGTTCCGGAAGATTTTCCCGCACTCGCGCCGACAGTTATAAAGATTATTTGCCTAGTGGCGGCCGTGCTTGTTCTTGTAATCAAGCATTGCTGCTTCTTCCTCAGCGGAGAGGTGACCAGCGGCGTGCTCGGCGCGTATTACGCCACGGCCTGAGAAAGAGATGGTGATGAACATAAGGATGCCAAAGAACAGGAAACCGAAAATAGCGAACCAGTAGGTGGGAATACCGTACAGTTCAAGCTGGTGCGCGCCGGTCTCTTCTGAGGCAAGGACGGTGGCACCTGCGGCAAGGAGGGTATCAAACATGTGTGCACCTTTCAATCGGTGTGCAGTGTGTGGGCACACCGGTGGTGGGCCAGTATGGGTTTTATCTAATGCTACCGGTTGGGCTTGGTTTTTGCGTAGTTGCGCCCCACCGGTAGCGTAATTTTTTAGCTGGTATGCGCTCTAGGAGCGGGTGTGCCCATCGCCGCGCACAATCCATTTAGAGGTGGTGAGCTGTTCGAGGCCCATAGGCCCCCGAGCGTGCAACTTCTGGGTGGAGATCCCCACCTCTGCACCCAGACCGAACTGCCCGCCATCCGTAAAACGAGTGGAGGCATTTACATAGACAGCCGATGAATCGACATCGCGCACAAAGGTCTCAGCGTTGATAAGGTCATTGGTGATAATGGCTTCTGAGTGACCGGTGGAGTAAGTGCGAATGTGGCGGCGTGCATCCGGAAGGCCAGCTACCGTTTTGACGGCAAGATCAAGTGAGCCGTATTCGGTGCTCCAGTCCTCTTCAGTAGCGTCAACAGCCTCTACACCTTCGGGCAGTATTTCTCGGGTGTCAGCATCAACGTGCAGGGTGACACCGGCACGGGAAAGGGCTGTGAGAACGGCGGGGGCGGCCTTAGCTCCCTTTGCTAGAAGCAGGGTTTCAACGGTATTACAGGTGCCAGGACGCTGAGTTTTAGCGTTGAGAAGGATTTCAACGGCCATCTTTTCATCTGCGCTCTCGTCCACAAAGATATGGCAGTTACCCTCACCAGTTTCAATGACAGGGACGCGGGAGTTTTGCACCACTGACTGAATCAGACCGCGGCCCCCTCGGGGAATGAGAACATCAATATTACCGGTAGCAAGCATGAGAGCGTTGGCGCCTTCTCGCCCAAATTCATCTACCGACTGCACGGAGTCAATGGGCAGACCAGTGGCGTAGAGAGCATCACGAATAATGCGAACAATGACCTGGTTGGTTTTCTCAGCTGCGCTGCCACCGCGCAACAGCACAGCGTTCCCGGATTTAATAGCAAGCCCAGCAATATCGACGGTGACATTGGGGCGCGCCTCGTAAATAGCTCCGATGACGCCCAGAGGCACCCGCACCTGTTGCATACGTAAACCGTTGGGCAAGGTGGAGCCACGCATCACTTCACCCACCGGGTCAGGCAGACCAATCAGGGCGCGCAGAGCACCGGCGAGCTCGCCCACCCGATGCGCGTTCAAAGCCAGGCGATCCAACATCGCAGGGCTCATGCCCGCCTCATGCTCGCGTTCAAGGTCCAGAGCATTCTGCTCGGTAATAATTGCCGCGTGCTTCTCCAGCGAGACGGCCACGGCTTCAAGGGCTCGGTTCTTCCAATTGCTATCTGCACGGGCTAACTTCAAAGAAGCCACGCGGGCGTCCTCTGCCATATGCACCACGCTCTGCATGGTTTTTTCGTTGACCTCAAGTTGTTCTGCCACGGTAACCTTCTTTCCTGGGGACTGTTTTACACCATGTTACCTGCAGCACCTAGCAGCTGGTTAAGGCAACACCACAATGTTGTCGGCGTGAGCCACAGTGCCGTCATAGGTCTCCCCCATAGCTAACTGAATTTGGGTGGTGTGGCGGCCAATCATTTGGGCGGTCTCCCCCGCACTATAAGAGCTGAGCGCATGGGCAATAATAGTGCCCTGTTCATCGGTAATCGCGATAGCACCACCGCCCTCGAAGTTGCCCTCAACACCGGTGACACCCGCTGCTAGCAGGGAGCGGCGGCGGCGCAGGGCAGCTGCCGCTCCGGCGTCCACCGCGATGGTCCCTTCAATATCTGCCAGGTGCTGTAGCCAGAGACTCTGAACCGTTGAGCGGTCGCCGGTCGAATAAAACCAGGTTCCTACGTCCTCCCCAGCAAAAGCGGCCCGAGCATTCGGTGCGCTGGTTACCAGAGCCGGGATGCCCGAGGACGCTGCCACCTGGGCAGCTTTCACCTTGGTGACCATACCGCCTGAACCAACCCCAGCACTACCCACCGAGCCAATAGCCATACCGGCGAGGTCTTCTTCCCCTCGTACTGAGTTGACCCGCTCTCCTCCGTCGTTGGGGTGGCGGGTGTAGAGAGCGTCCACATCTGAAAGTAGCACCAGCGCATCTGCTTTGACCGTGTGGGCGACCAGGGCAGCAATTCTATCGTTATCGCCAAAGCGAATTTCGCGGGTTGCTACCGCATCGTTTTCATTGATAATCGGCATCACACCCAAATCGAGAAGACGCTCTAGCTGTCGGTGGGCGTTTTGGTAGCGGTCGCGCGCCATCAAATCCTCAGCGGTTAGTAGTACCTGGGATACCGTCACCCCGTACCTGCTGAATATATCGGTATAGCGGCTCATCAAGAGGGACTGCCCCACCGAGGCAGCAGCCTGCTGCGTTGCTAAATCCTTGGGACGCCGGGAAAGACCTAGCGGCGCCAGGCCGGCAGCAATGGCGCCAGAAGATACAAAAACCAGCTCAATACTGGGGTGCTCGCGCTTCTTCTTGGCCAGCACATCAGAAATCGTGGCAATTGCTAGTTCATCGAGTGAATTCTCTATGGAGGTCAGAGACGAAGAGCCCACCTTAACTACGATACGCCTGGCCTTGGGCATATCAGCACGCTCAAGAATGGGGCTACGGCGGTGCTTGCCCCGCCCTTCAGCGCTGGCCTGGAAAGCGGTTTTAATATCCACTGTTTTCTCTTCCTATGCTCTTCCGCAACAACCCTTCGAATATACAACATTGCCGCCTACCGGTATCAACCGATGGGCGGCAATGAGACGCTCAAATCTCGGGATAGATTTTACTCTGTCTCGGTTTCAGCTTTCTTTTCTGCCTTAGCTTTGGACTGACGGCTAGCTTTCATCTCTTCCACTGATTCGGTCCAGATACCGGCAACACGCTCAGCTTCAAGCTCTGCGCGAGCTTCAGCCTTAGCGTCCATACGCTCGTGGAACTCCGCCTTACGCTGAGCACGGGTTGGGCGAATCAGCTCTTCCAGGCGCACATCGGTACCGCGGGGGCTTGAGAGCAACTCGGCACCACCCACCATGGTGGGTTCCCAGTCGAAGACCACAGCGTCAGTCTCTTCGCCGATGACGACGGCATCGCCGGCGATAGCGCCAGCCTTGAAGAGCTGGTCTTCAACGCCCAGGCGGTTAAGGCGGTCCGCCAGGTAGCCCACCGCTTCATCGTTGTTGAAGTCAGTCTGCTTGATCCAGCGTTCGGGCTTTTCACCAATAACGCGGAAGAGCGGCTCAAGGTTACGCTCTTCCTTGCGGATGATGAATTCCTGCTTCTTTTTGGAACGGAAGCCCTTAGGCTTAACCACCACAGTGTCCTCAGCAACAACAGTGTTCTTGCGTGCCTTGCGCTGGGCCTTGCGGTCCTCTTCAACAATCTGAGCCATAGCAAAGGTCAGCTGCTTGAGACCCTCATGGGAAGCCGTTGACACCTCAAAGACCCTGAAGCCGCGTTCTTCAAACATGGGCTTGACGAATTCCGCCAATTCGCGTGCTTCGGGAACATCAATCTTATTCAGCACGATTAGCTTCGGACGCTCGTTAAGGGGCACGGTGACACCGGCGGTGGGGTCTACCTCGTAGTTCTCTAGCTCGCCACGAATCACATCAAAATCAGAGATGGGGTCGCGGTTGGGTTCAAGGGTGGCGCAGTCAATGACGTGCACCAGGGCGCTAGAGCGCTCCACGTGGCGCAAGAAGCGATGGCCCAGACCCTTACCCTCAGATGCGCCCTCAATCAAACCGGGGACATCGGCCACGGTGTAGCGGGTATCGCCTGCCTGAATAACACCCAGGTTAGGGATGAGGGTGGTGAAGGGGTAGTCAGCAATCTTGGGCCGGGCTGCTGAAATAGCCGCAATCAGAGAGGACTTACCGGCGGAAGGGTACCCCACCAGCGCGACATCCGCGATGGATTTGAGCTCAAGCACCACATCGTTTTCATCACCGGGAATGCCGAGCAGAGCGAAGCCGGGAGCCTTGCGCTTGGTGGATGCCAGGGCAGCGTTACCCTTACCGCCGATCCCGCCCTCAGCAGCTACGTATTCATCACCGATACGCACCAGGTCAGCAAGGACGTTGCCCTGCTTATCCTTCACAACGGTGCCCTGCGGCACCGGCAGAATAAGATCGGGGGCATTGAAGCCGTGAGACATGTCGCCGCGGCCAACATCGCCGTTAGTGGCGTGCTGGTGGGGGCTGTGATGGTATTCCAGCAGGGTGGTGGTCTGCCCGTCTACGCGCAAGATGACGTCGCCGCCCTTACCGCCGTTGCCACCATTGGGACCACCCAGGGGTTTGAACTTTTCACGGCGAACCGACACACAGCCGTGCCCACCGTGCCCACCGGTCACATGAAGCACAACCCGGTCAACAAAATCAGCCACAAAAGCTCCTTAGAGAAATAAATAAGATCTGGTTCCCCATTCTACAGGCAGACACTCACTACGTATCTGTGATGACTGACCGAGCGGGGAATAAAAGGGAGGGCACCCGCGCCTAAACGCGGGTGCCCTCTCAAATGCGTGAGTTTATAAAAACTTACTCAGCTGCTGCAAGGATATTAACAACCTTGCGGCCCTTACGGGTACCAAATTCGACCTGACCTGCTGCAAGAGCGAACAGGGTGTCATCCCCACCGCGGCCTACGTTGTTGCCGGGGTGGAAGTGGGTGCCACGCTGGCGGACGAGGATTTCGCCTGCGTTGACGGTCTGACCGCCGTAGCGCTTAACACCGAGGTACTGGGGGTTTGAGTCACGGCCGTTGCGGGTGGAGCTTGCGCCCTTCTTATGTGCCATTGATGCCTACCTTATGTAGAAGAAATCGGTTGTGATTTAGAACTAGTCTACGGGAACTTACGCGTTGATCGCAGTGATCTTGACGGTGGTAAGTTCGGCACGGAAGCCCTGACGCTTCTTGTAACCGGTCTTGTTCTTGTACTTCTGAATAACGATCTTGGGGCCACGGAGGTCCTCGATTTTTTCAGCGGTAACCTTGGCCGAAGCCAGGGTCTTTGCATCTACGGTGACCTTGTCCCCGTCTACCAGCATGAGAACGGGAAGCTGAATAGTGCTTCCTGCCTCACCAGCGACGCGGTCAAGGGTAACGAGATCTCCGACGGAGACCTTTTCCTGGCGGCCGCCAGCGCGAACAATTGCGTATGCCACTTGGGAACTCACTTCTCTTGACGTCTTTTTTAACAGTGTGTAAAAACAGGTGCCGGGCTCTACCCGAAGGTGGGCGTGTTTCTGACCCGGCGACTAAACGCGGGAATGGTCCCCCATCGTTTGCCGAATAAGTTTTTGAGGCGAACCTATTTTTACGTCGCGGCTGAATACCTTTTTCAAAATATTCCACTGTTCTCACGCTAACGTTTGCTTGTGAAAACAGCACCGACCATCTACTGTACGGGGTTCTTAGCTCTGGGGGCAAGCAAAGAGCCTAGTTAATTCCCAGTCAAACGGCGTGTTATCGCTCATACCCTTCCCCATATGTTGGGCACATATTAGAGGGCGGCACCCCGGTTTTCGCCGGAGTGCCGCCCTAGAGCTTTAGCCTATCGAAGAGGGCTTATTTGCCATCGCGCTTGATATCAGCCGCCGACACGCCCACACCCAACATGACCGGTGCATCCTCGGTGGTCGCTGCCTTCTGAGCAACGTCAGTCACCGAAGCGGTCACAGAGCTACCGGTTGCCGCAGCTACTTCTTCAGTGCGCACCTCGGTAGAACCGGCACCCGAGCTCACAGCTCGGCGTGAACGGCGCTTCTTAGGAGCACTGGTAACAACGGGAGCCTGTTCCTGGGCTGCCGGAGTTTCAGCAACTGCAGGAGCCTCAGCCTTCTTGCCCGGGGTTGCTACACCGGTGAGAGCAGGGCTAGTTTCCATTTCAACTGGTGCCACGTACTTAAGGCCTGAACCGGAGGATGCACGGCGGGGGTGGCGCTCACCGCGAGAACCGGAAGAACGCTCATTGCGATCCCCACGGGTAGAGCGATCATTGCGGTGAGAACGATCCTCGCGGCCACCGCGGGAATCTCGCTGTTCGCCGTTCTGATCATCACCGCGGTCGTACTCACGCCCAGCCTTCTGCGAAGCGCGCGCACGAGCTTCGCCGGCACGGATTGCTTCCAGACGGTTGGAGTTCTGGGTGAAACGTGAGTCAGCTTCAGGGTCAACATCTACCGACGCATCTGAGTTAGCACCAAAATCATCCGCAGAAATGTCAGCGCGGTTGCGGGTGCGCTCACGGCGCGGCTTCTTAGCACCGCGCTGACCATCGCCCCGGCGATTACCGCGTGACTCACCGACGGTCTGTTCGTCGTCGCCCTGTTCAAAGACGGCGGCTAGAGCTTCGAGGGTGAACGCTCCCTGCTCCCCCGAAGTTTCTTCGGCGGAATCATCGCGGTCAGCAACAGGTAGTTCAATGACCTCATCACCGATGCTGAGGGTCTGTTCACTGTTCTGAGCCTCAACCTGATGTGAGTCAGCGCGGCGGTTGCGCTTGCGGCGCTTACGCTTGCGGGCTGAGCGCGACTCGGCGTCATCGCCCTCTTCGCTGTGCTGGGTGGCAGCAACGATGTTAGCAAGAGCCGCCCGGCGGGCTTCGCTCTTGGGGTCATCATCACCCTCAACCTCATGTATCACATCGTGGTGAGCAACAGCTTTCTCGTGACGGTAACGCTTACGATCATCGCGGTCAGCACGGTGGATGAAGTCAGAGGCGCCACCGGTACGGCCCTCAAGGGGCTGATCCTGCACCAAAAGACCTCGGCCAGCACAATGCTCACAGGGTTCAGAGAAGACCTCAAGCAAACCGGTGCCCATACGCTTACGGGTCATCTGCACCAGACCCAAAGAGGTCACTTCAGCAACCTGATGCTTGGTACGGTCACGGCCCAGGCATTCAACCAGGCGACGCAAAACCAATTCGCGGTTTGATTCCAAGACCATGTCGATGAAGTCAACCACAATGATGCCACCGATATCGCGCAGGCGCAGCTGGCGCACGATTTCTTCAGCAGCTTCTAGGTTGTTCTTGGTGACAGTTTCTTCAAGGTTGCCGCCGCTACCGGTGAACTTGCCGGTGTTGACATCCACTACGGTCATCGCTTCGGTACGGTCAATGACCAATGAGCCACCCGAAGGCAGGTAAACCTTGCGGTCTAAGGCCTTCTGCAGCTGCTCTTCAATACGGTAGTGCTCAAAGAGGTCATCGTCCTCCTCCCACTGCTTGAGTCGATCTACCAAGTCAGGAGCCACGTAGGTAACGTAAGCTTCAATTGAGTCCCAGGCATCCTGCCCCTGAACGACCATGGAGGTGAAGTCTTCGTTGAAGACATCGCGCACGGTTTTGATGGTCAGGTCGGGTTCCTGGTAAAGCATCTCGGGGGCAAGAACCTTGCGGCTCTCGCTCTTTTCCTTGATTTCATCCCACTGAACACGCAGTCGGTTGATATCGTTGGTCAGCTCTTCTTCGCTGGCGCCTTCGGCTGCAGTGCGTACGATAACGCCGGCGTCCTCGGGTAGGCGGTCCTTCAGGATGCGCTTGAGACGGGTACGTTCCACATCGGGCAGCTTGCGGGAGATACCGGTCATGGAACCACCGGGTACGTACACCAGGTAGCGCCCAGGCAGGGAGACCTGGCTGGTCAGTCGGGCGCCCTTGTGTCCGATGGGGTCTTTAGTGACCTGAACCAGCACAGAGTCTCCGGCTTTCAGGGCATTTTCAATCTTGCGGGGCGCACCGTCCAGGCCGGTGGCATCCCAATTAACCTCGCCTGCGTAGAGCACCGCGTTGCGGCCACGGCCAATATCAATAAAGGCAGCTTCCATGGAGGGCAGAACGTTCTGAACCTTACCCAGGTAAACATTGCCAATCAGCGAATCTTGCTGAGTCTTAGAAACAAAGTGCTCAGCCAGAACACCGTCTTCAAGCACACCAATCTGGATGCGATCATCCTTTTGGCGCACCAGCATCTGGCGGTCAACGGATTCACGGCGCGCCAAAAACTCTGCCTCGGTAATGACCTGGCGGCGGCGGCCGGTAGCGCGGGTTTCGCGGCGGCGCAGACGCTTGGCCTCCAGGCGGGTTGAGCCGCGCACCCCGGTCACCCGGTTAGAGCTGTGAGAATCAGACAGGCGTGGGGCGCGCACCTTAACGACGGTATCTTCAGGGTCATCTTCAGTGCCTCCCTCAAACTCTAGGTCAGCATCGCCGCGGCGGCGACGGCGGCGGCGGTGGGAGGTAATTTCAGGGTCAAGATCTGCCAGACGGCGTTCGCGTCGTTCAGCTTCCTCTGCTGCGCGGCGAGCTTCACGCTCAGCACGCGCCTTTTCAAGAATCTCATCAATGTCAGGAGCATGAAAAAGCAGGGATGAGGTGCTGGCAGCTTTGGTCAGCTGAGCAAGTTCTTCTTCAAGTAGCTCACGCTGGGTCTTCTCAGCTGCGGTCTCCCCGGTGGTGGACTCGAGTACGCCCTCTTCAGCTGAAGCCTCTTCGGTGTTCTTCTTATCTGCCTGAGTTTGGTCCTGCTGAGCCTCATGTGGCTGAGCAGCCTGGGCGGGCTGGTTATGGTCGTTTTCAGGGGCCAAAGCACCCTCTTTATTTTCACTCGTCATGTGCTGCAGTTTCTCCTTTAAATTCGGTGTGCCGCTAGCCGCACCGCGGGCTGGTTCTTATCGTCGGTAATCCCCCCTGACAGTGTAGGAGGTTCACCGAAAACCTTGCTACCCGGTGTTCTCGAGCTTCTGTGCGAGTATTCAGTAGGGGTGTAGGCTTCTGCTCCATACCGAAAATACCGGGCCAGCGCATCTCTCCCGAGCCAACACGTCGCGTGCCAGTCTTGTGCGGGAATCCATCTTCGCCGCAGGTCTCTGCGGCGGTACATGAACTCGTTCGGGGAATACGCTGGGCAACCCTTCCGCGTGCGGGCGGATAGCTGCCGCTTACCATTCTCTCACAGCAAGGGCCTTTTCACACCAGCACCGCCATCAGGGCGCACGCAAAGAAACTATTTCAGCATGAAAGTTCTCTGAACTAACATTGTGGGAGCGCACCTACCTGATTCTGTGAACTTGCTAAAGAAAACACAATTTTTAGCGCAGCAGGGCCCCTCGCCAGCTGCTTGCCCGTACTATGGGGTACAAACAATTTCGCAATCCTAAGGACTTTTTGTGTCTTCACTAGAGGCTAATGAAACACTCGAGACAGGCTACACCAACCCAGCAGCTGACCGGAGGCTGGGCTGGTTTACACTGATCAGCGGCATTATTGCCTTCGGCGCAGCCTCCATGCTGGTCTATGAGCGTCTGCAAATTTTTATGGACGCCGGCCATAAGTCCATTTGCGATGTCAACGCCTTGCTCAACTGCGGCACGGTGATGCGCACCGAGCAAGCGGAGCTCTTCGGCTTCCCTAATCCCTTCATCGGTATTGCCGGCTACGCCATCACCATAACTATCGCCACGGCACTGATTTCTGGTGCCCGCTTTAGCCGGTGGTACTGGATTGCCATGAACATTGGCCATGGCCTCGCCCTAGCCTTTGTCTTCTGGCTTTGGTACCAAACGACCTTCCAAATCAATGCTCTTTGCCTTTTCTGCATGATTGTCTGGATGATGCAGATTCCTATCTTCGTGAAGGTAACCGCCCGCAATATCAGCGCCGGTGTCTTCAACCTTCCCCAGTCAGTGCGCGAAGCTGCCCCCAACTGGTCTTGGTTCACCATCGTTCTGCTCTACATCCTGATCTATGGCATCATTGTCATTCGATTCTTCGACATCATCGTCAACATGTTCTAAGAAGAAAAATGGGGCCCTCACCGATCGGTGAGGGCCCCATTTTTATGTCTGATTTTAGGCGAACCAGATAGCAATCTCGCGCTCTGCTGATTCAACTGAGTCAGAACCGTGCACCAAGTTCTTCTGCACCTTCTCGCCCCAGTCACGTCCGAAGTCACCGCGAATGGTGCCTGCCGGAGCCACGGTGGGGTCTGAGGGGCCCATGATAGTGCGGGCACCCTCAATGACGCGCTCGCCTTCGAAGACCGCGGCTACGATAGGACCGGAGGACATGAATTCAAGCAGCGGCTCGTAGAAGGGCTTACCCTCGTGCTCAGCATAGTGAGCTGCCAGGGTTTCACGGGAGGGCTCCATAGAGGAAAGGGCTGAGAGCTTGTACCCCTTGGTTTCAAAGCGAGCCAGGATGGCACCGGTCAGGTTGCGCTCAACCGCATCGGGCTTCACAAGGATAAGGGTGCGTTCGGTCATTAATGTCCCCGTTCTAAGGTTTGGTGGTCTTACCTCACTTTACCGGGCGGTTTGCCTGGTGAGAAGCATTGCTTTATTAGAGGGGATTAGCCTTTTCCCACTCGGCTTGCTCTTTGGCACGTACGGCGTTTTCGGCGTCCAGGCGGGCCCCGCGGGTTACCGCGAACCAGTAGGCGATTGCGAAGGCTGCACCGACGAAAAACATGGAGGGCAGGGCGAAACCAACTAGGAGCAGCAGCACCTGAAGCACGTAGCCAAATGTGTAGCCCCAACTCTTCTTCAAGAAAACAGGGGTGACGATAAAAGCTACTACTAGCAAGAGCCCCAGCACCCAAATCAAGATTCTGGTGCTGGTAGGTTCGTTGAAGTTGTGCCCAAAAATGGCAAGAGTGGCGAAGAAAGCTACCAGGGCTTCAAGGGAGAGCACCATGGAGGTGAACATGACCTTGATGGAGCGTGCCGGTTTCTTTTGCCCGGGGCGCCATTCGCGCTGGGATCGCGTCATTTTAGCCATGGTTCTCCTAGAGCCCCAGCAGGGTGCGGGCTTCGCCGACGACCGTGATGGAGCCGGTGATGAGCACTGCTGAATTGAGGTTGGGGACGTCCGCCGCGGCCGTTAGAGCGGCAGAAACAGCGTCGGGAATGTTCTCGTAAGTCTCAAGGTCCTCTTCGTCAAAGCCTGCATCAAGTGCTAGCCCCTGCAGGGTTGCCGGTGCAATGGCCCGCGGCGAATCCGAGGCAGTGAGGTGTAGTTTGACCCTGTATTCGGTGGTATCAATATAGCCCTGGCGCAGGACGCTAAAGATTTCGGCGGCGTCCTTTTCACCCAGGATGCCGACCACCAGGTGCAGCTCTTCGAGGGCAAAGGATTCCTTGAAGGCAGCTGCGCTGGCTCGCACCCCGTGCGGGTTATGAGCGGCGTCCACTACCACCACCGGTTCAGTGGCAACTACTTCAAGACGCCCCGGTGAGGTGACACTTCCGAAGGCCTGCTTGACCAGATCTTCTGAAAGTTCCTTCTCACCGCCTCCCAAAAACGCTTCTACGGCAGCGAGCGCAACAGCGGCGTTCTGCCCCTGGTGTTCTCCGAAGAGGGGTAAAGCGATGCCTTCATAGCGTTGCGCTAAGCCCTGGATAGTCAGCAGTTGTCCACCAACGCCGGCGGTGCGTTCGACGGTGCCGAATTCTACGCCTTCGAAGCGGTAGTCAGCGTTGTTGGCCCGGGCTGCTTCGAGCAGAACTTGGGCGGCTTCTGGCTCCTGAACTGCGGAGACCAAGAAGCTACCGGGCTTGATAATGCCAGACTTTTCACCGGCGATTTCTGCCAGGGTCTCCCCCAGCATATCGGTGTGGTCCAGCCCGATGGGGGTGATGACCGAGACGGTAGCATCGGCGACGTTGGTGGCGTCCCAGCTGCCGCCGATACCGACCTCTAGGACGATGACGTCTACCGGCTCATCGGCGAAGATAGCGAAAGCCAGGAGGGTTACAGCTTCGAAGTAGGTGATGCGGGGCTGCTCATCTGCCTCCAGTTCAGAGTCCACGATGGCCAGGTAGGGGGAGATTTCGTCCCAAACCCGAACAAAGGTGGTGTCAGCAACCGGTTCACCGTCGATGCTGATGCGTTCAGTGACCTTGGAGAGGTGGGGGCTGGTGTACCGCCCGGTGCGGATGTCGTGGGCCATGAGCAGGCGCTCAATCATACGAGCGGTGGAGGTTTTTCCGTTGGTGCCGGTGATATGGATAACCGGGGCTGCCTTTTCAGGTGAACCCAGGATTTCAACGGCACGACGCATGGCATCTAAGCGGGGTGCCAACTTATTTTCGGGTGCGCGGGCCAGCAGGTCTGCGTAGACCCTTGCCACACCGAGGGCGTCCGTCTGGTAAGGGAGGGCTTCGGCGGGGGTTTGGTCAAGCACAGAATCAAAATCTAAGTTGTCGTTGGGCATTATGCCTTCTTTACGGTGATGGTCAGCTGGTCTGCTTCGGTGTAGGTCACGCTCTGCGCCAGCGTTTCACCGGTCACCAAAGCCTCATGAGCCTTAACGGCTGCCAGGGTCTCTGCCGGAGCGGCAAGGGTCAGATCGATGCGGTCTGAGACGTTCAGCCCGCTGTCCTTACGTTCCTGCTGGATAGCGCGGATAGCATCGCGAGCGGTGCCCTCAGCAATCAGCTCATTGGTTAGAGCGGTGTTCAGCACCAGGAAGCCTCCACCGGGTAGAACGGAAACAGCACGGTCTGCTGATTCTTCGGTCTCAGCGACGACAGTCTCGAGCTCGTATTCGCCAGGTTCCAGTGCCATCTTGTCGGCACCAACTACTACGGTGCCGTCCTCCAGAACCTGCCAGTCCCCGTTCTTGGAGGCCTTGATGGCGACCTGAACCTGCTTGCCCAGGCGCGGGCCAGCCGCACGAGCGTTGACCTTGAGCTGCTGGGAGATGCCGAAGTCAGCGGGGCTGACCTCCGCGGCGTCCAGCAGTTCAACAGCCTTGATGTTCAGTTCGTCTGCGATGATGCTCTCGAAAGTTCCAGCCAGCTCCTTACCGCCTGCAGCAGCAACGGTCAGGGAGGCTAGGGGCTGACGCACGCGCAGCTTGTTAGCCTTACGCAGCGCTGAGCCGGCAGAGGCCACACCGCGAGTAGTCTCCATCAGAGCAATGAGCTCTGATTCATCCTTGAAGTCATCAACGCTGGGCAGGTCAGTCAGGTGCACCGAACGCTCACCGGTCAGACCGCGGTAGATTTCCTCAGCAGTTAGGGGCAACAAGGGTGCAGCCAGACGCACGAAGGTTTCAAGAGCGGTGTACAGCACGTCAAAAGCCGCGGTGTCTTCATCGAAGAAGCGCTCGCGGGAGCGACGTACATACCAGTTGGTTAGCGCATCGGTGTACTGACGGAGCAGATCGCAGGCAGCTGAGACGTCGTAGGCATCCATGGCCTCGGTGATATCTGCAACCAGCTGGCGGGTCTTGCCCAGGATGAAGCGGTCCATCACGTGCTCAGCATCAGAAACACGCTTTGCCTCGTAGCCGGATCCGCCGTGAGCAGCGTTGGTGTAAAGGGCAAAGAAGTGGTAGACGTTCCACAGGGGCAGCATGACCTGGCGGACGCCCTCACGGATACCCTGTTCGGTGACAATCAGGTTGCCACCGCGCAGGATGGGTGAGGACATCAGGAACCAGCGCATGGCATCTGAACCATCGCGATCCAGCACCTCGGACACATCCGGGTAGTTGCGCAAGGACTTGGACATTTTCTGCCCGTCCGAGCCCAGCACGATGCCGTGGGCAATCACGTTTTCAAAGGCGGTGCGGTCAAAGAGGGCGGTGGCCAGGATGTGCATGGTGTAGAACCAGCCGCGGGTCTGTCCGATGTACTCCACGATGAAGTCCGCCGGGTAGTGAGCCTCGAACCATTCTTTGTTTTCAAAGGGGTAGTGGAACTGGGCAAAGGGCATGGAACCTGAGTCAAACCAGACGTCCAGGACGTCCTCAACGCGGCGCATGGTTGATTTGCCGGTGGGGTCGGACGGGTTGGGGCGGGTCAGCTCGTCGATGTAGGGGCGGTGCAGGTCCACCTCGCCGTCCTTGTTCAGGGGCAGGCGACCGAAGTCGGCTTCTAGCTCAGCCAGGGAACCGTAGACGTCGGTGCGGGGGTAGTTGGGGTCATCTGAAACCCAGACGGGGATAGGTGAGCCCCAGAAGCGATTGCGAGAGATTGACCAGTCGCGGGCGTTATCTACCCACTTACCGAACTGGCCGTGCTTCACGTTCTCAGGGATCCAGTTGATGTCTTCGTTGAGCTCGCTCATGCGGCCCTTGAAGTCGGTGACGCGCACGTACCAGGAGGTGATAGCACGATAGACCAGCGGAGTGCGGCAGCGCCAGCAGTGGGGGTAGCTGTGCACGTAGGACTTTTCGCGGATCAAGGTGCCGTCTGCCTGGAGGGCCTTGATAATGGTGCGGTTAGCGTCGAAAATCTGCACACCGGCGATCTCACGCAGAGGTGCGCCCTCAGCCAGGGACTCATCCGCGAAATAGTCCAGGAACTTAGCACCCTCGTCGATGGAAAGAATGACGGGAATGCCATAGCCTTCGCAGACCTTCTGGTCATCTTCACCGTAGGCAGGTGCCTGGTGGACGAGACCGGTACCGTCGGTGGTGGTGACATAGTCAGCGACCACAATCTGCCAGGCTGAACCAGTGCCAAACTTCTCAGCGTCAGTGAAGTAGTCCCACAGGGGGGCATAGCGGACGCCCTCTAGCTGGGAGCCAGTGAAGGTGACGGTAACAGCCTCGGCTGCTTCTTCAGCGCTTTCGAAGCCCAAGTCCTTGGCGTAGGAGCCCAGAAGGTCGGTGGCAATCAGGAACTTGCGGCCAGCAAAATCACCGGCGGCGGCGACCAGCGAGTACTCAACATCGGGGCCGACAGCCAGAGCCTCATTGGTGGGCAGAGTCCAAGGAGTGGTGGTCCAGGCAAGCGCTTCAGCACCGACTAGCTGGGCTGCGATGTCCTTGTGCTGTGCCAAAGAATTGTCGGCGGTGATGGTAAAGGCTACGGTGACGGAGGGGTCCTGACGGTCCTTATAAACATCATCGTCCATGCGCAGCTCGTGGTTTGAGAGCGGAGTTTCGTCTTTCCAGCAGTAAGGCAGCACGCGGAAACCCTCATAGGTCAGGCCCTTATCGTACAGCTGCTTGAAGGCCCAGATAACCGACTCCATGTACTCTACGTTCAGAGTCTTGTAGTCGTTCTCGAAGTCTACCCAGCGAGCCTGGCGGGTAACGTACTCTTCCCATTCCTTGGTGTACTTGAGCACGGATTCGCGGGCAGCGTCGTTGAAGTTGTCGATGCCCATCTCGATGATTTGCTGCTTATCAGTCATGCCCAGCTGCTTCATGGCTTCTAGCTCAGCGGGCAGACCGTGGGTATCCCATCCGAAGCGGCGCTCTACCTTGTGTCCGCGCTGGGTCTGGTAACGGGCGACCAGGTCTTTGACGTAGCCGGTCAGCAGGTGACCGTAGTGGGGCAGGCCGTTAGCGAAGGGCGGGCCATCGTTGAAAACGAATTCGTTGGCACCATTCTCACCGGCGTTGCGGTTGTCAATGGAGGCTTGGAAGGTGCCGTCCTTCTTCCAGTACTCCAGCACAGCTTCTTCAAGGTGCGGGAAGTTGGGTGAAGAAGCAACGCCGAAAGCGTTGGTGGCACTTGCCTTGGGGTAGACAGGCTGGTTAGTCATGGTGCGCCCTGTTCGTTGGATGATTAACAAATCTTCTCGGGTGCAAGGACGCTGCATCAACCTTTACTGCCGAGGCAGTGGGTTGTGTGGCGCGGTACCACCTTGCTTACTGAAGTAACCGTTTCGATACGCCCTCACCCCAGCGCAGAAGCCAGCAGGTGTAGGGCTACGCCGGTCATCACCCTAGGGTGGTGACCGGCGCAGTACCGAAACGGTTATCAGTCGCTTCATGACAGCTATTTCGGGCCTACCCGTCTGGTTCTACTGGGGTTACATCTATTCCGCGCACTCCCCTCGTCGCAACGAATACGGGGGTATGCAGGTATAACCTGTTCTTCCAGATTGCTCGCCGGTGATAGCCGGGTCTTTGCAACTGTTACCCATTTTAGGGGCAGGGGCGGTAGCTGTCTAACGGGTTTTTCTGTTTTACCGCGAGCGGGCACCAGGGTGCCCGGTAAATTACAGAGATGTGAGTACAAGATGTGGTGGAGGAACGGACGCCCCACCACAAAATAGCGGGTTAGTGCACCTCGCCGTGGTGAGCAGGGGAACCTAAATTACAATTCTTACTTCTGCCTCTGATGGTCCTTACCCAGCGCTCGCCTTACGCCTTACTGGCGCCCAGCGTCAGCGCCTGCCCCCTACGGGCCCACTAAGCTCTCTTAGTGCTTACGCCACTCAGTGGCCACTCCGAGAGTCAAGTGACCACTGAGCGGCGGCGGGCCCAGCTACACCTCAGCACGTCTCAGCCTCGTACCGGGAGTTTCAACGCCGCACTGCCCGTGCTGAGGGGGTCCCCATGTGCCTGCCCCGGGCCGCTAGACTTGGGTGCACATACTATCGAGGAGAACACCGTGCCCCTGATTAACGTCTCGTACGCATCTATTCAGTCCGATGAGAAGAAAGCCGAACTGATTGCTGAGCTCACCCGCGCCTACGGGCGGGTGATGGGTGCCAAGGAAAGCTCGGTGTGGGTGATTCTCAACGAGGTGCCGCGTACCGACTGGGGTGTTGGCGGGCAGACCCTGGACGGACTTGATGCGGCGGCAGACACCCACCGCAAGGACGCCCGAATTGAGGTCCGTCAGGCTCGGAAAGAAGACCTGCGCACCCTTGCAGCCATTGAGGCCGAGTGCTTCCCGGCAGCAGAAGCCGCCAGCGAAAGCGATTTACGGGCTAGGTTTGAGATCTTTGGTGAACACTTCTGGGTACTTGAGGCAGACGGTGAGATTGTTGCCTTCATCGACGGTCTGGTCACAGATTCCCCCGTCGTCTTCGATGACCTCTATCAGAACCCTGCATCTCACACACGTCACGGCGCCTACCAGACGGTGTTTGGCATCAATACCCGCCCTGTCTACCGGGGACGGGGCTACGCGTCCGCCTTGATAGAGCAGCTAATAGACCAGGCCCGGGAGCAGGGTCGCTCCGGTGTGATTCTCACCTGCAAGAAGGAATTGATTGGCTTCTACGAAAAACAGGGTTTTGAGCTGGACGGAGTTTCAGAATCCACGCACGGTGGAGAGATCTGGCACGATATGACCCTGCACCTGAACTAGGTAATCCGAGGTCGAAATAGAGGGAGAGCTTATTCTAGTCCCAGCCTAAAGCCTTACTGATGCGCTTCAACAGCGCAAGGGCCCGATGAGGATTACCATCGCCAGAAACAGCCACCAATTCACTTCCTTGCCAGCGGTGAGCCAGAGACCAGACTGAAGACTTGTGCGAAGCCCCGCCCAGCAGGCACCAGATCGCTCGCTCCTCACAGAGGGCTGCTACCTGCTCATTGAGCTCGGGTGAGTCGGTCAGGGCATATACCAGCCAGGTTCCGGTTAGGTCATCAGGAGTAAAAGGACGCCGCTGGGCAACCAGTTGCCCGGCGGTCAGTTTTTCTTCAACCGGGACACTCAGAGTTGGCGCAACCACTTCGACCCGGGCGCCGGCGCGCACGAGGGGAGCAATCTTACGGGCAGCGACCTGCCCGGCTCCCACAACGAGTACCCTGCGCCCGCGCACATCCAGCGCTAGGGGTAAGCGCTGGTTCACGCGGGCAGCTCCACCCAGACATCTCCGTCGCGCACCTCAACATAGTAAACGGGTAGGCTAAATTCACCCCCAGAGAGGCAGTCACCACTGGCCAGTGAGTACACCTCTTTGTAGAGTGGGGAGGTTACGGTCGACTCGCCGTTCTTTTCACCGACGATACCGCGGGCTATCACCAGGGAACCAGAGGCAGGGTCCTTGTGGTCGGTCACAAAGATGGAATCGCTCGAGGTGCGGAAGACCGCATATTGCCGCCCATCAAGCAGGGCGGCCTCGCCCCAGTTGGGTTCCAGTTCATCCATGGCGCAGATACGGTGCCACTGTGTTATCACGGTACTCTCCCTAATTTCTATTTCACTGCTTGTGTTTGTGTGGGTTTGTCTTGCTTTTAAGCTAATATTAGCATTATAAATACGTATTAAACCGGTTTGAAACCACACAGGGAGGCACTGATGTCCACCAATCCCCTCGCCACCAATCAACGTTCAGTCCTGGTGATTGGAGGTGGGCCCGCCGCTTGGAGGTTCGCCAAGGCCTTCATTGAAAAGGACGCCGGCGCCTCCCACCTTACCGTGCTCAACGATGAACCATACCTCCCCTACGACCGTGTAGCCCTCGAACAGATTTTCATCGACCCAAACCGAGATCTCACCCTGGGCAATTCAGATCTATGGACCAGCCCGCACATCACCCTGGTCAACGGCGTAAGCGCCACTGCCATTGATCGAAAGAACCGCACCGTCCGCGCCACCGATGGTCGGTCCTACCCCTACGATGAGCTAGTCCTAGCTACCGGCTCCTCGGCCGTCAAAATCCCCATCCCTGGCTCCGAATCAGCGCATGTCTTCCGCACCATTGACGGTGTGAAAAACGTCGTCAGCGAAATGGAGCGACTCAGTGAAAAACTGGGACGTGCCCCCAAAGCTATCGTGGTTGGCGGCGGTCTGTTGGGCCTTGAAGCAGCTGAGGGTCTCAAACACCTGGGCGGCGAGCCAACCATTTTAGACGTAGCTCCCTGGCTCCTTTCCATCGAGGTTGATCAGGGCGGCGGCTTCGCCGTCAATGCGGCAATCCGAGAAGCTGGGATTGAGATTGAAACCGGTGCCTTTATTTCATCCATCAACCGTGACGCTAACGGAGAGGTTGTTTCTGTATCAGTTGCAGATGGCATGGGCGATGAAGCAGCTATTCACAACCTGCCCGCTGACATCGTCATGATGGCAGCAGGGATCCGCCCTAATGACCAACTTGCTAGGGATGCCGGGCTCAAGGTCGGCGAGCGCGGTGGCGTACTGGTTGCCCCCAACTGCCAGTCGGAGGACCCCACCATCTGGGCTATCGGCGAGGTTGCCTGCATTCTGGGCCGAACCTGGGGTCTGGTGGCACCGGCTAACCAGATGGCTGAGGCAGTGGCAACTAACCTGACCGGGGGCGATGAGTCTCTAACTGACTTTGATATTGCGACCAAGCTGAAGTTCTCCGGTCTTTCTGTGGCTGGTTTCGGTGACCGACGTGGCACTACTCCGGGTTGCCTTGAGATTGTGTATGCCGATCCCGCGCGCGGGATGTACCAGAAGATTGTCACTACCTCGGATGCTAAGACCCTGCTGGGTGGCGTCTTTGTGGGCGATACTGACCCTTACGATTCTTTGAAGCCTCTGCTGGGTCGTGAGTTGCCGGCTGAGCCTAATGCCTATCTCTCAGCTTCCGGTGGGGACGGGGTTCCTGATACCGAGTTGCCTGATGACGCTATCCTGTTTTCCTGCAATAACGTTAGCTTTGGCTCTATTCGTGCAGCTGTAGCAAACGGCGACCAGGATGTGAACTCCATCAAGAAGAGCACCACTGCTGGCACCCAGTGCGGTAACTGTGTCCCCATGATTCAGAAGACCTTGAATCAGACCATGGCCAAGATGGGGCTGGAAGTTTCTAATGCCCTCTGTGATCATTTCGAGTTTTCACGTGCTGAACTCTTCCAGGCAGTCCATGCTGTGGCTGAATTGGATGACTTCTATACTGTACTGGAGCGCTTTGGCAAGGGCGAAGAGGGCTGTGCAATCTGTAAGCCGACGGTTGCCTCCATCCTGGCGTCCACCCGCAAGAGCTACGCTCTGGACGGCGGCCGTGGCACTCTGCAGGACACCAACGACCGCAACCTGGCTAACATGCAGAAAGATGGCACCTACGGTGTAATCCCCCGCATCCCGGGGGGTGAAATCACCCCGCAGAAGCTGGCGGTGATCGCAGAAGTTGCCGGCGACTTTGGCCTCTACACCAAGATTAATGGTGCCCAGCGTATCGGTTTGTACGGTGCACGCTTGGAGCAGCTCCCCGAGATTTGGAAGCGTCTGGTGGAGGCCGGGTTTGAGTCGGGCCAGGCCTACGGTAAGTCACTGCGCAACGTCAAGAGCTGTATCGGTAGCGCCTGGTGCCGCTTTGGCATGCTGGATTCGGTGCAGATGGCTATCGATACCGAGAACCGCTATAAAGGTCTGCGTTCACCCCACAAGTTCAAGATGGGCGTTTCGGGCTGTAACCGTGAATGTGCTGAGGCTCAGGGCAAGGACGTTGGGGTAATTGCCACCGCTAATGGCTGGAACCTCTACTTCGCAGGTAACGGTGGTGCGACTCCCGCGCACGGTCGTCTCTTCGCCAAGGACCTGGATCAGGAGACTGCTTACACCTACATTGACCGTTACCTGATGTACTACATCCGCACCGCTGATAAGCTACAGCGCACTGCCCGTTGGGCTGAGGACCTAGACGAGAAGTTCGGGGATGCCATCGAGCACCTGCGCGAGGTAATTATCGACGACAAGCTGGGTCTCTGTGAGCAGCTGGATGCCGACATGCAGTACCACATTGACCATTATGAGGACGAGTGGGCCGCGACTTTGCGTGACGAGAAGCGTTTGCGCCGCTTTAGGGCTTTTGTCAATGAACCGGAAGCTAATTCGGCAGGTGACCGCATGTATGTGCTGGAACGCCATCAGATTCGCCCGGCAACCGAGGCAGAAATAGCTGCGGCCGATGGCGATCTTGAGGGTGAGGACGCCGGTGAGAAGGTTCTAATTGCCGGAGCTAGCCTGCCGGTGCATGCAGGCTAGATAGTGCCCATGTGACCTCGTGTGACGCGGCGATTACAGGCCCGTTCATGCGAGGTCATGCAAGTGGGTGAAGTCCCCTACCCCGTGTGAGGATGAAGGGTAGCGAGTTTTCTAGGGATAGGAAGAAGCGTGTTCGCTGATCTTGATGTAGCCAGTGCCTCTGTGCTGCTCTGCGGAACTTCAGAACGGGTGCGCCAGGTTGCGCCTAAGTATCAGGCCGCCGCTGAAATAACGAGTGTTTACTCCCCTGACTTACTTCCCTCTGCTATAGAAGGTGTTTCCCCCTCTGTGGTCGTCATCTGTGCCGAGCAGCCCAATGAGATTGCTAGCTGGCGACAAGCGGTGAAAACCGCGCGGAGTAGCAGGGGCCTGCACGCAGTACTTCTTGTGGATAGCGAACCTGCGCCCCAGCAAGTCGGAAGAGTCTACCTCATAGGAGCAGGACCAGGTGACCCCGGGCTCATGACCCGCCATGCCCTTGAGGCCCTCAGCCGGGCGGACGTCGTCCTCCTTGACCACCTGGCCCCACACCAGGATCTGCCCCGTTGGGCACCCAAAGCGGAAATTATCGATGTGGGAAAGACACCCGGCAAGCACCGGGTACCCCAGCGCGACATTGACCAGCTCATGGTCCAGTATGCCCAAGCCGGGCGCACCGTAGCCCGCCTCAAGGGGGGTGATCCCTACGTCTTTGGCCGGGGCGCTGAGGAACTGTATGTCTGTGAGCAGGCTGGTATACCGGTAACGGTGTATTCGGGAGTTACGTCGTCGATTGCCCTCCCCGCCCTTGCCGGAGTTCCCATCACCTTACGCGGTGTCTCGCACATGTTCACGGTGGTGTCTGGTCATGCCCCCCTGAGCGGCTCAGAGCTGGACCAATTAGCAGGCCTGCTCAAGGATGGCGGTACAGTCTCCTTGCTCATGGGTGTGAAGTCTCTACCCCACACCGTTGCCGGTTTGCGCAAGCGCGGGGTGCCGGAATCCTTACCTATGATTGCTGTGCAGGACGGTTTCCGCCCCAAGCAGCGCGAGATATACGCAACCTTAGATGACTGCCTTGAGACCCTAGCCGATGTGAAGCCACCTGCCGTAATTACCCTGGGTGAGGTGTGCGCGGTTGCCGGCCCCCGCCGCGATGAGGTGATGGCTCGGGCCTTCGAGACCCATTAGTGTTACAGGTATTGGCTCTCTCTGTTGCGGGCCCACAGGGCTCGCAGAGAGTCACCTAGATTTCGACGCGTCCGCCGGTTTTCTCCTTCTAAGGAGTGAGAAAACCGGCGGACGCGTCTAAGAACTAGCTCTAGACCAGCTGCTGCTCGTCCGCCTCCATTGCCCAGCGGGCAAAGCTTAGGGACGCGTCCGCGCGCTCAGCCAGGTAGGCGCGAATCAGGCGCTCAAGGTAGTCTTCGAGAAGGTCAGCTTCAACTTTAAGCCCGCGCACAGTACGCCCAAGGGTGCCGGCTGCATCGTTCTGGTAGTCGGCCAGACCCCCACCGAGGTGTACTTGGAAGCCCGGTACTTGGCGTCCGTCCTCGGTAGTAATTATCTGGCCCTTGAGCCCAATATCTGCGGTCTGAATACGGGCGCAAGAGTTGGGGCAGCCGTTAATGTGCAGGGTCAGGCGCTCCGGGAGCTGGTCAGCAACATCGGCTAGGCGCTCTTCGAGGTTATCAATCACCCGCTCTGCGGTGGACTTTGTTGCCACAATCGCCAGCTTGCAGTATTCGATACCGGTGCAGGCGATGGTAGAGCGGCGGAAGACGGACGGACGCGCGTAAAAGCCCAGTTTCTCAGCTTCGGCGATGAAGGGCTCAACATCATCTTTTTCGATGTCGAGCACGACCAGCTTCTGGTAAGGGGTGGTGCGCAGGCGGGTGGAGCCGTACTTTTCAACCAGGTGGGCTAAGTCAATGAGCTGGCTACCGCTAATGCGGCCCACGGTGGGGGTCAGACCGATGTAGAACTTGCCGTCCTTCTGAGCGTGCACGCCAACATGATCACCGGTCACAGTGGGGGTCTCGGGGGCGGGGCCGTCGGGCAGAGCGTAACCCAGGTACTCTTGTTCTAGTACCTGGCGGAACTTTTCAACGCCCCAGTCAGCGACCAGGAACTTCAGGCGGGCCTTGTTGCGCAGGCGGCGGTAGCCGTAGTCGCGGAAGATGGAGATGACGCCCTTCCAGACCTCAACGGCCTGGTCCTGGGTGACGAAGACACCGAGGCGTTCGGCCAGCTTGGCGTTAGTGGATAGACCCCCACCCACCCACAGGTCATAACCGACGCCCAGGTCGGGGTGGGTCACACCTACGAAAGCAATATCGTTGATTTCGTGGACGACGTCCTGGCTGGGGTGGCCGGTGAAGCAGGTCTTGAACTTGCGTGGCAGGTTCGAGAAGGCAGGGTCGCCGATGTACTTTTCTTTGATGTCATGGATGACCGGGGTAGGGTCAATCAGTTCGTCAGCCGCGATACCGGCTAAGGGCGAGCCCAGAATGACGCGGCTAACGTCGCCGCAGGCCTCAGTGGTATCGAGATTCACCTCAGCCAGGCGGCGCCAGATTTCGGGCACATCTTCTACCTGCACCCAGTGCAGCTGCACGTTTTGGCGGTCGGTCACATCGGCGGTATCACGGGCGAAATCTCGGGAGATTTCCCCGATTACGCGGGTCTGCTCGGTGGTGAGCTGACCTGAGTCGATTCGCACGCGCAGCATGAAGTACTTATCTTCAAGCTCTTCTGGGCTCAGCGTGGCGGTGCGTCCGCCGTCAATCCCCTGCTTACGCTGGGTGTAGAGTCCCCACCAGCGGAAGCGTCCGTGGAGATCATCTGAGTCGATGGCATCGAAGCCTTCTTTGGAGTAGGTGTCGATGATACGCTCGCGCACGTGCAAGCCGTCGTCAGCTAGCTTGAATTCTTCATTGGCATTGAGCGGGGTCTTGCCGTCGATTTTCCACTGACCGTTGGGCTTCTTAGAGACAGGTTTGCGACGAGACGGGGTTGCGGCCTGGTCAGGACGGGCGGTGAGGGTTTTTGCCATGGGTTCTAGTCTTTCGTGTGTGTGGTGCTGGTAGCAAGAGGGTGAATTGAGGGAGGAACTGTTTCCTGGTAGCCGGTGGGACGGCGCGGTGTCAGCTGGCGGCTTCGCAGTACCCCGCGGACGCTCAAGAACAGTCCGGTCAGGGCAGTTGCCAGAATCAGCGGCAGGCTATAGGGAGCAAGAGCCGGGGCAAGGCCGATGAGGTAGGGCAGGTGGGTTACGACGAGGCAGGTGCCCACAAAGCCCCCGAGTGCGGTGGGGTTGATGCGGGTGACCAGCCAGGCGGCAAACGGGGCAGCGAGGACACCGCCGGCTAGCAGAGCGAGGACGGGCAGGAGGTGCTCAGTCAGTTCCTGCCACATGCCCAGAACAAAGCCCAGGCTAGCTGCTAGGGTCACCAGGAATTCAGCCGTATTGACGGTACCCACTATTCGGCGGGGTTCTGTTTTGCCGATGCTCATCAGGGTGGAACTGGTGACCGGTCCCCAGCCTCCTCCACCGGCGGCGTCAACAAATCCTCCGAAGAGCCCTAGGAAGCTGAGGGTTCGGGGGGTGGCGGGGGCGCCGGTGCCCCGGGCGGTACGCCGTCCGGTTGAAAAGCGGAGGACCAGGTTGATGCCGATGAGAGTCAGAATAGTTGCCATGACCGGCTTGGCGGTGGCCAGGGAGAGGTTGGAGAGCAGTGTGGCTCCGGCAAAGGCCCCTACCGCCCCGGGCAGGCCCAGGCGAAGTACAACCTTCCAGTCGATGTTATTGAACCGCCAGTGACTCACACCCGATGCGAGGGTGGTGCCGAGTTCTGCCACATGAACAACTGCGGACGCGCTGGCCGGGTTCATCGCGGCAAGGGCAAGGAGCAGGGTGGATGAGGTGGCACCGAACCCCATGCCGAGGCTGCCGTCGACCAGTTGGGCAAGCAGACCGCCTAGGGCGATGAGAAGTAGTTTGTTCATGGTGGTATTCGTTCTGTGAAGGGCTCTAGCGGACGAGTCCTGCGGCGAGGGTGGTGCCATCTGCCTGATTGATGAGCAAAAGGGAGCCTACCAGCCCGCGCCCGCTGTAGGGTTCGGTGGGTAGGTCTTCTGCCAGTTGTAGGGTGACGGTGGCGATGTCATTCAGTTCGATGGCTTCACCGGGGTGTTCATGGTTGGTGTCGATATCGAGTAGGGAGTCGATGGAGGTCAATCGAGCTCGCACCAGGGAGGTGCCGTAGCGGAGTTTTACCTTGGCGCCGGGGCGTAGGGGGGTGTCAGCCAGTCCTACCAGGGTGGCGGTGAGCTCTCGGTTGCCCTCGGGGCGGTCGGCTCCTGCGATGAGGTCGCCGCGGGATAGGTCAATATCGTCTTCCAGGCGCACCACGATGGAATCTCCGGTGGTGGCAGTAGCGGCTTCACCGTCTGCGGTGTCGATATGGGTGACGGTGCTGGTGCGCCCCTGCCCTAGGTGCACGGTATCCCCCACGGCCAGGTGCCCGGCGGCAATACGGCCAGCGTAGCCCCGGTAGTCAGTGCCCTGGGGTCGGATGACGTACTGAATGGGCAGGCGCAGACCCAGCTCAGACGTAGCGTCGGTGACCTCCACGGTTTCTAGGTAACCAAGCACGGTGGGGCCGGTGTACCAGGGGGTATTGGTGGATGGTTCCACCACGTTATCCCCCTTCAGCGCGCTAATGGGGATGACGGTGACCTCGGCAACCCCTTTCTCCTGCGCTAGAGCCGTAAATTCCTCGCGAATCTGCTCAAAGGTGTCCTGAGAGTAATCCACCAGGTCAATCTTGTTGACCGCCAGAACTACTTGGCGCACGCCCAGCAGGGCTGCGACCGTCAGGTGGCGGCGGGTCTGGGTCACCACGCCGTGGCGGGCATCGACGAGCAACACTACGACCTGGGAGGTTGAAACACCCGTAACGGTATTGCGAGTGTACTGCACATGGCCTGGAGTATCAGCCAGAATGAAGGTGCGCTCAGCGGTTGAGAAATAGCGGTAGGCCACGTCAATGGTGATGCCCTGCTCACGCTCGGCGCGCAGACCATCAACCAGTAGTGATAGGTCAAGGCCATCGTGGCCGCGCTCACGGCTGGTGCGCTCGACTGCTGAGAGCTGATCGGCCAGCACACTCTTGGTGTCGTGCAGTAGGCGGCCCACGAAGGTTGATTTGCCGTCGTCGACACTACCGGCGGTGCACAGACGCAGGGTCTGACGAGTTGCGAGCTGGGCGGACGCCGGTGCCCCGGGTGCCGCCTCGCTGTCGGTGGGGTGGGTGAGCAGAGTCATTTTAGAAGTAACCTTCCTTTTTGCGGTCTTCCATGGCTGATTCGCTGAGGCGGTCGTCCGCGCGGGTTGCGCCGCGTTCGGTCAGTGTTGAGGTGGAGATTTCGGTGATGATGTCCTGTACCGTGCTGACTTCAGACAGCACGGCACCGGTGCAACTCATATCACCGACGGTGCGGTAGCGTACCCGGCGAGTTCCAATGGGTTCGCCCTTGCTGGGGCCACCCCACTCCCCCGCGGTCAGCCACATGCCGTCGCGGTTGAAGACTTCGCGCTCGTGGGAGAAGTAGATAGGGGGAAGCTCGATAGCGCGGGCACCGATGTATTCCCAGATATCGGCTTCGGTCCAGTTGGAGATGGGGAAGACACGGATGTTTTCGCCGGGCAGGTGCCCGCCGTTGTAGAGGTTCCACAGTTCGGGGCGCTGGCGGCGGGGGTCCCAGCCGCCGAAGGCATCGCGCACCGAGAAGATTCGCTCTTTAGCGCGGGCTCGTTCCTCATCGCGGCGAGCGCCACCGAGAACTGCGTCATAACCTTGCTCCTCGATGGTTTCAACCAGGGGCACGGTTTGCAGGGGGTTACGGGTGCCGTCGGGTCGCTCCTGAAGTTCCCCCCGGTCAATCCAGTCCTGGACCTTGGCAACGCGCAGGCGGGCGCCGGTGCGCTCAACCAGGCGGTCACGGAAGTCGATGACTTCAGGGAAGTTGTGGCCGGTATCCACGTGGAGTAGTTCAAAGGGCACGGGTGCAGGTGCGAAGGCGCGGCGGGCTAATTCGTAGACAACTACGGAGTCTTTGCCGCCCGAGAAGAGCAGGGCGACCTTGTCGAATTGCCCGGCTACTTCACGCAGGATGTGGATTGACTCGTTTTCTAGGTCTTTGAGGTGAGGTGAAAGGGTTCCTGCTGTTGTGGTGCTCATGTGTGTAGTCCGCATTCTGTCTTGGTGAATCCTGCCCAGCGTCCGCTGCGGGGGTCTTGGCCAGCTTCGACCTTGGCGGTGCAGGGGGCACAGCCGATGGAGGGGTAGCCTGCCTTGGTCAGGGGGTGAACGATGAGGTTCTTGTCTTCGATGTACTGGTCGGTGTCTTCCAGGCTCCAGGTGACCAGGGGAGAAATTTTCAGTCTGCCGTTGGGGTCAATGTCCAGTGCCGGGGTGGTGGCGCGAAGCGGTGAATCTGCCCGGCGTAGGCCGGTTATCCAGCCGGTGTAGGGGGCCATGGACACGGCCAGGGGCTCTACCTTGCGCATGCGGCAGCAGGCGGCGGGGTCGGCGCTGTAGAGGTTGATGCCGTAGCGTGCATCCTGCTGGCCGACAGTGAGCAGAGGCTTAGCCCTGACCAGGTTTTGGGGGTAGCGTTGCTCTACCTGCTGAGCCACATCAAGGGTCTCGGGAAAGTGATAGCCGGTATCGAGGAAAAGAAAGTCTGAGTCAGGTAGGTAACGGCTGGCTAGTTCAGCCAGCACCGTGTTTTCCATGGAGAGAGTTACCACCAGCTTGCCTGCCACATGTTCGTGGGCCCAGGTCAGGATTTCTTCGGCGCTCGCGTCGTAGAGGGCATCCGCATAGCGATCCACGAGTTCCCGGTTGGCCTCTTTCTCGGCGTCGGAGAGCTGGGCGGGCTCGGCCGTTCCCTCTGGGCTGATCGCAGGATTTTCCAGCGGTGCGGCCGGTGAACCAAGACCAAAGTTTTTAAAGCTCACGGATGAGGGTTCCATAGTGTTCCTTTCATAACAGTTCTTAAGGTCGAATTGTTTGAAAGTCTAGGCTTATGGGGGCGGGGTGGTCGATTTATTTCGGGGACCGAGTCATGGGGCGACATTTTTACGTCATAGGTCTTAACAGGGGGTAATTTTTACGCTCTAAAGTTTGCGTCAGGCCCTGAGAGCCAACTACTGTGCACCACTGGCGGCAGGCTTACCTGTCATCTAATGAAACGGGCGTACCGCAGATAGACCCGGGGCATGCCACAATGGTATTTATGCGTATTTTGTCTATTCAGTCCGCTGTTGCCTACGGCCACGTAGGTAATTCAGCCGCAGTCTTCCCGCTCCAACGTCTTGGCCACGAGGTCATGCCCGTCAATACCGTCCTGTTCTCAAATCACACCGGCTACGGTGCCTGGCGAGGCCCGCTGATTTCGGGTGACGACGTCCGCGAGATTGTCACCGGCATCGAAGAGCGGGGCGGCTTGGTCGACACCGCCTTGGTTATTTCCGGTTACCAGGGTGGCTCATCCATCGGTGATGCCATTCTTGATGCCGTTGCTAAGGCCCGCGCAGCCAACCCTAACGTCCTCTACTCTTGCGACCCGGTGCTGGGCAACGCAACCAGTGGCTGTTTCGTCTCCCCCGAGGTGCAGGAGCTCATCCGTGATCGCGTAATCCAGCACGCCGACATCATCACTCCCAATCAGTTTGAGCTGGGCTTCGTAACCGGCACGGACCCTAAGACCCTAGATGAGGTCCTTGAGTCTGTGGGCGCAGTCCAGAAGGTTGGCCCCCAGACAGTGCTGGTCACCAGCGTCAACACCCCTGAAACCCCCGACGACTCTATTCAGATGCTGGCCGTTTCAGGCGATGAGGCCTGGCTAGTCACCACTCCCCGCTTGCCCATGAAGGCTAACGGCTCGGGAGACGTTACCCAGGCCCTCTTTGCCTCTCACTTCGCAGCGGGCAAGAGCCTGAAGGAAGCACTGGAACTCACCACCGCCAGCGTCTACGAACTGCTGAAAAACACCCTGGTCTCGGGCCAGCGTGAACTGCAGCTGGTTGAGTCCCAGCAGGCCTACGTTGAACCTGCTGAGACCTTTGAGGCGGTAGCGGTTAAGCGCTAAGAGCAGCTAGGGCTTCGTTAGCCCGCTCCAGGGCAACCGAAGCGATTACCGCAGCAGAGGCGGCCTCACCGGGTAACACGAGCGGCTCGGCGACGACCGCCTTTTCTGTGCCCTGATAAGCCTTGGTGAGTTTTTTGTGGAAGTAGCCGCGGGCCAGCAGGTAGGTTGAGATGTATTCGGCCTGGTTACTCTCCCACGCCTGTTCGATGGTAGGTTCGATATCGGCGACAAAGCCGTAGGGCACCCGCCGGCTGAGCAGGGTACTGAATACTTCTGCCTGGTAGAGCACAGCTTCACGGCCGTCTGCCCGTGAGGAACCGGCTGCCGCCATGGCGATATCGTCGTAGCCGTCCCAGCCCGCTTCTTCTAGCCGCTGACGCTGGAGTTTGGCAAGGGCTGCTGAGGGGCCCAGTGCGCGAGCAATTGTGGTAGTCAAGTGGCTGGCGCTGGCAGCTGCCTGCCTCATGTCATGTTCGGTGTGGTAGCCCGGTGAAAGCAGCAGGGGTACAAGGACGGCGGTCGCCCCGGACGGCAAGCCTTGCAATACCTGCGGCAGGGAGGGTTCTTGCACATCTACATAGGCTTCGTGCACAGCGTAGGTTCCCGGAGCCTGAGCCTCGACCAGGGCAGTGAGCTGCTCACGGATGAGATTGACGGCTTGACGGCCCTGGGGGTTATCGGTTCCGTGGGAGGCGGCGACCAGGTGAATCATGAGGCTCCAGTCTGCTGTTGACACAGCACAGTGGGTGGGGCTGACCCCACCCACTGTACAGGACAATCAACAGCATGAGAGATACACCCCCACCCGTCATATATCTTGATTAATTCTCCATAACGGGAGCGAAGATGACCGTCTCTGCCTCTTCAATCACGTGCTCCACGGTGCCAGCCTGGATATCTAAACCCTACCTTCGATAGCACTGTTTTCAAGACATCCAACTATTCCGCCTCATACAGCAGCCCCCGCTCGCGCATAACGCTTCTGGCAGATTTATTCTGCCCGGCGAATCACTTTGTACTGAGCCGCCTGAGCCACCGGCCGCATGGTGATGTGGTCCAGGTTGATATGGTGGGGAACGTTCACCGCGAAGGTGACGGTCTGAGCGACATCCTCAGCCAGCAGGGGCTTGTCCACGCCAACGTAGACCTTAGCTGCGGCATCTTCCGACCCCAGGCGGTTACGAGAGAACTCTTCGGTGTGCACCATGCCGGGGCGTACCTCAATCACACGCACGTTATGTTCAGCTTCTTCCAGGCGCAGGGTTTCGGTCAGGGCCCGCTCACCGAACTTGGCGGCGTTGTAGCCCGCTCCCCCTTCGTAGCCGGCTTCAGCCGCGGTTGAGGTCAGGTTAAGGACGGTGCCCTGGCCATTCTCGCGCAGGGCTGGCAAAAAGGCCTTGACCATATGGAGGGTGCCAATCACGTTAAGCTCGAACATGGCCGACCAGCCAGCAGGGTCGGCATTCGCCACAGAGTCAGCCCCAATAGCACCGCCAGAGATATTAACGAGAGCATCGAGACGACCGCCGGTTTCACCCAGAATCTCCTGGGCGCGGGCGGTGACCGCCTTTGCGTCCGTAATATCAAGGACGACCGGATGCACCGAAGTGCGTGAGGCCAGCTCCTCGAGGCGGTCAGCGCGGCGGGCTACAGCGTAAACCGTCCAGCCGGTAGCAGTCATCAGCTCGGCGGTGGCACGGCCGATTCCAGAAGAGGCACCGGTCACCACAGCAACCTTACCGGCATGAGCATCGGGGGCAAAGGGGCTAGCAGGCAGGTTCATGTGAACTCCTCACGGTAGGTAATCTCTGACCTCTATCCTACTGCTCACAGAACCCTCTGCCCGGGTGCATGCTGGAGCCAGACATGAGAGAATGGACAGCATGGCTGAAATCAACCAGGGCACAGACACGCCCGTAGAAATCAATGTCCCCGCTAAGCCCGGCCTCGAAGGCCTTGAAGCGAAGTTCACTCAGAACTGGGCTGAGCACAACACCTACGCGTTCGACGAAAAGACCACCCGCGAGCAGGTCTACTCGATTGACACCCCGCCGCCCACGGCGTCCGGTTCACTTCACGTCGGTCACATGTTCTCCTACACCCAGACCGACGTGATAGCCCGCTACCAGCGCATGAAGGGCAAGAACGTCTTCTACCCCCTGGGTTGGGACGATAACGGTCTGCCCACCGAACGCCGCGTGCAGAACTACTACGGCGTACTCTGCGACCCCGCGATCCCTTATGACCCCGATTTCACAGCGCCCGAAAAGCCCGCCAAGAACCAGCGTGACTGGCCCCGCATCTCCCGCCAGAACTTCATCGAACTCTGTGAAATTCTAGCGGTTGAAGACGAAAAGGTCTTCGAAGAACTCTTCACCACCCTGGGTCTGTCCGTGGACTGGTCACACACCTACCGCACCATCGATGCCCGCTCTCGCAAGGTCTCCCAGCTGGCCTTCCTCAACGACCTAGCAAGCGGCGATGCCTACATGGCAGAAGCCCCCACCATGTGGGATGTCACCTTCCGCACCGCGGTTGCCCAGGCAGAACTAGAAGACAAAGAACGACCCGGCGCCTACCACCGCATTTCCTTCCACCGCGAGAACGGCGAGAAGGTCTGGATCGAGACTACCCGCCCCGAGCTACTGCCCTCCTGTGTTGCTCTGGTCGCCCACCCCGATGACGAGCGCTACAAGCCTCTCTTCGGCACCAAGGTCACCTCTCCTCTCTTCGGTGTTGAAGTCGAAATCAAGGCCCACCCCCTAGCCCAGCCGGATAAGGGTGCCGGTATCGCCATGATTTGTACGTTCGGCGATACCACCGACGTCACCTGGTGGCGCGAACTGCAATTGGACACCCGCGCCCTGATCGGCCGCGACGGCCGCTTCTCATCCGAGACTCCGGAGTGGATCACCAGCCAAGAGGGACGCGAGCGCTACAAGCGTATGGCTGGCGCTACCGTCTTCACCGCCCAGAAGACCGTTGTTGAGATGCTGGTCGAAGTCGGTGAAATGGACGGCGAGCCCAAGCCCATCACCCACCCGGTCAAGTTCTACGAAAAAGGTGATAAGCCCCTCGAAATCGTAGCCTCCCGTCAGTGGTACATCCGCAACGGTGGTCGTGATACCGAGCGCCGCGAGGCTCTGATAGAGCGCGGACGCGAAATGACCTGGCACCCTGCCTTCATGCGCTCCCGCTACGAGAACTGGGTTGAGGGTCTCAACGGCGACTGGCTCATTTCCCGTCAGCGCTTCTTCGGCGTGCCCTTCCCCATCTGGTACGCACTGGATGCTGAGGGCGAGCCCAACTACGATGCTCCCATCCTGCCCACCGAGGACATGCTCCCCGTTGACCCGGCTTCCCAGGCTGCCCCCGGTTTCACCGAAGATCAGCGTGGAGTGCCCGGAGGCTTCGTTGCTGACCCCGATGTCCTGGACACCTGGGCGACCTCCTCCCTGACCCCGCAGATTGCTACTGGCTGGGCCGTGAACGAGAAACTGCACGAAGTCACCTTCCCCATGGACCTGCGTCCTCAGGGTCACGACATCATCCGCACTTGGCTCTTCTCGACCGTGGTTCGCTCCAACTCCTTGGAGAACACCGTTCCCTGGACCAACACCGCCCTGTCGGGGTGGATCCTGGACCCGGACCGCAAGAAGATGTCAAAGTCCAAGGGCAACGTGGTGGTCCCCAACGACGTCCTTGAAAAGTACGGTTCGGACGCGGTGCGCTACTGGGCTGCTTCCGCAAAGCTGGGCGCCGATACCGCCTATGATGAAGCGCAGATGAAGATTGGCCGCCGCCTGGCGATCAAACTGCTTAACGCTTCTAAGTTTGTTCTGGGTCTGGGTGCTACCGCTGATTCAGTGCTGACCAGCCCCGAGCAGGCCACCACGGTCGTCAACGAGCTGGATCTATCCCTACTGGCACGCCTCAACACCCTAGTTGAGAGCACCACCGAAGCCTTTGAGAACTACGAGTACGCCCGTGCTCTGCAAATCTCAGAGACCTTCTTCTGGCACTTTACCGATGATTTCGTAGAACTTATCAAGGATCGCGCTTACGGCAACGTGGGTGAAGACCAGCAGGCCTCAGTTCTGGCGGCTCTTGCAACGACCCTCGATGCTATGCTGCGTCTCTTCGCTCCCTTCCTACCTTTCGTCACCGACGAGATTTGGAGCTGGTGGCGTGCTGGCTCCGTGCACCGTGCACCCTGGCCCACCACCGAAGGCTATGCAGCACTGGTAGCAGATGCTGATGCCGAGGTGCTGCCCACCGTTGCAACCGCTCTAAGTGGGCTGCGCAAGGCAAAGAGCGAGGCCCAGGTCAAACAACGCACCGAGGTTGAGAGCGCTGTCATCACCGCTTCTGCCGCTGACGTTACCCGACTGACCGCAGGTTTGAACGACCTCAAGGCTGCCGGCAACGCCCGCGCCATCACCCTAGTTGAGGGTAAAGGCGAGCTGACTGTCTCTGACGTTGTTCTGGTAGAAGACGCCGAGTAGGCGCAACTCACCCCCCACTCTAAGCGCCCCGGGTACCTCACGAAGGTAACCGGGGCGCCTTTTATAGGAGTATTCCCATTTACTGCCCCGGTAGAATGGGTACACCCTAACTATCAAGCTCAACCGTTGAGGAGTAGCGTGCCCACCACTCGGCGTCCCTTCGATTCTGGCTACCCCGTCTACCGTGGTGGAAATGACAGCAATCCCAGCAATCTTCTGCACCCCTTCACACAGGCAGACCGCCGGGTTGATGGAAGCTGGTTGGATCATTTCTTCTTTGTCTTCGCTGGGCTTGCCTCTGCATGGCTGGCTATCGTGGCCCTGGTGGACGCGGTGCATCACAGCTGGTGGGGAATCCTTTTAGCTCTTGTTTTCTGGGGTATCGCCGCCTACATGACGTTGCCACGGTTGCACAGAATCCTCACCACCCTTTATGTGCCCAGCTACTTTATTGGCCGCACCCGCACTAACGACGGTCTCTTGGGGGACCCCGTCAATCTGGCTTTTCAGGGCGAGTCAGTAGACGTTCACCGTGCCATGAAAAATGCCGGCTGGCACAAAGCGGAACCGGTTACTTTGGCTTCTTCCTGGCGGATCATTATCAGAACCATCCGCCGCCTCCCCTACCCTACGGCACCGGTTTCACCACTTTTCCTCTTCAACCGAAAAGAGGATTTCGCCTACCAGCAGGAAGTTGACGGCTCCCCTAGCAAGCGCCATCATATTAGGTTCTGGAAGACTCCGGCAGATTGGAAGTTGCCCGGTGGTGCTGAGGTTGACTGGCTATCTGCCGCTACCTACGACCGGTCCGTCGGTCTCTCCCTCTTCACTTTCCAAGTGACTCACAAGATTGATGCTGAAACCGATAAAGAACGTGACTATGTGGTCGATACAGTGCGTTATTGCCATCCCTCAAGCACCTCGCTTGATGTCATCAAGGATTTCTCGACCGGTTACCACTCACGCAACGGCGGCGGAGATAACATCATCACCGATGGTCACTTGCCCATTCTAGATGTGCACGATGTTGTCGAAGAGGCTATGGAGATCCACGATCACCATGAAGAGTCCCGCTACTCTTACCACCGCACACCCTGGCAACTCGCGGAGCAGGCACCGCTCAGTGTCTGGGCCGCTGCGGCTTGTGTGGGCGTCCTAGCGCTGATTCAGCTGGGCTTGGGTCTGTTGCACCTGCCTGATTACACTGCGTCGTCCCTTACCCTACTGGGCGACAGAGATGTTGCCCTCGCTGATTTCACCAACCAATATGCCGATATCACCCTCATTGGTGCGCTGGTGACCCTCGCACTGGTTCAGGTTATCCTCTCAGCTGCTGTGATTCGGGGGCGTCGGCGTGCCCGCAAGGTTCTCTTAGCCCTGCTGAGCGTTTCTTTCGTCATTAATGCCATTACCGTTTTCACCGGCCAGGCTTCTGTCAGTACGCTCTACGCCGTCTACGTTCTGATGGCGGTCCACGTCTTTGCACTCATTGAGTTCACCGATGACGGAGCGGTCAACTACACGCATAACGCCACTGAAACCCGACGTGGCCGACGTCAGCAGAAAGCAAACAGCGCTAGCTAGCAGCCTGAGGCAGAGTAACCCTCACTATCAGCTGCCCATGCCTGAATAACTAGTTGCTCAAGTATTTCACGGTCAACTGTATCGAGATTGGTGATATACACGCAGGAAGCCCCGAGCCTGTGGCGGCCCAGAGCTCCTGCGAGTTCTTCAAAGTTGGGGGCAGACGGTTAGCCCGTAGAGGGTGATGGCAGTAGCCTTAAGCTGATCTGGCGCTTAAGCTTGCGTTATCTCGCCACTGAAACTTCTACTTCTGGTTAAAAATGGGGCCAACCTTTCGGGGGCGCTTTATTTCGTAGAAACCGGGGTACCCAGCCAGAGTGACAGCTGCATCAAAAACCTTGCCAGCTTCTTCACCCGTAGGCGCCGGGCTCATGACAGGTCCAAAGAAAGTTACCCCATTGATGCTCATCAAGGGGACGCCGATATCGTCGCCACCAGCAGCATCCAGCCCCTGACGTGTCGAGGCGCGCATCTGCTCGTCGTATTCTTCGGTGAAGGCAACCTGGCTTAACTCTGCTGGAAGACCGACAGCTGCTAAAGCAGCGTCAATAGCCTTCTCAAAGTAGGTGCCTTCCGTGTTCTTCTGGTGATGAATTTGCTCACCCAGTGCCGTGTATAGTTCGTCCAACTTTTCTTGTCCGTACTGCTCCGCCACGACGGTTGATACACGTGCTGGGCCCCAGGTGTTATCAACGTGCTTACGGTAGCCGGGGTCAAGATCTCTCCCCTCATTGAGAACAGCGAGTGAGAAGGGGTGCCACGTCACCGAAATATCACGGAGCTTCTCCACATCCTTAATCCAACGGCTGGTCATCCAGCACCAGGGGCAGGTAGGATCAAACCAAAAATCAACAGTATTCTGAGCCATAACTTCTTCTTTTATGATTAGGCAGATTTCTTTTCAACATCTTTTTCGACCACCAGAATGGGGTCCTTTTCCCCCAGCACCACCGCTTCATCAATGATGACAGCGGTGACATCCTGACGGCTGGGAATATCAAACATGACTGGTTGCAAGAGGTTCTCCATAATGGAACGCAGTCCGCGAGCGCCGGTATCCCTTGCCGTTGCCTGACGAGCGATAGCCTCAATGGCGGCATCCTCAAAAATCAGCTCAACGTCATCGAGGGCAAACATGCGCCTGTACTGCTTGACCAGTGCGTTCTTGGGTTGAGTCAGAATGGCAACCAGGTCTTCTTCAGTCAGTTTGCCTAGGGTGGCAAGTACCGGGAGGCGGCCAATGAATTCTGGGATTAACCCAAATTTAAGGAGATCCTCGGGCATCAGCTTAGTGAGGATGTCTGAATCCTTGGAGGCTTGTTCGATGGAAGCTCCAAAGCCAATTCCCTTACGGCCAACGCGTCCGCCTACTATCTCTTCGATACCGGCAAAAGCGCCAGCCACGATAAAGAGAATATTTGAAGTATTAATACGCAGGAGCTCTTGCTGTGGGTGCTTACGGCCACCCTGGGGCGGCACAGAAGCCTCGGTGCCTTCAAGAATTTTCAGCAGCGCCTGCTGCACCCCCTCACCTGAAACATCACGAGTGATAGAGGGGTTATCTGCCTTGCGCGAGATTTTATCAATCTCATCGATGTAGATAATGCCGCGCTGCGCTTTCTCAATATCACCATCAGCAGCCTGAATAAGTTTGAGCAGAATGTTCTCGACATCCTCACCGACATAGCCTGCCTCCGTTAACGAGGTCGCATCGGCAACAGCGAAAGGAACATCAAGTTTTTTAGCCAGGGTCTGAGCAAGGTAGGTCTTACCTGAGCCCGTAGGTCCAACTAAGAGAATATTAGACTTAGCGATTTCAACATCTTCACCTTCAGTGGCAAGGATTTCTTGGGCATCAAAGGCAGTGGCACTCAGGGCGCGGATTCGCTTGTAGTGGTTGTAAACAGCTACAGATAGGGCTCTCTTCGCAGCCTCTTGCCCAATGACATATTCCTGCAAGTGGTCAAAAATTTCGCGGGGTGTTGGTAACTCTACCGTGGCGCCTAGGTCTTTGACCTCGGCCAGCTCTTCTTCGAGGATTTCGTTGCACAGTTCAATGCACTCATCGCAGATGTAGATATTCGGCCCAGCGATGAGCTTTCGCACCTGTCGCTGGTTCTTACCGCAAAATGAGCATTTAGGAAGTGTCGCACTGTCGCCGAGACGCGCCATCGAACTCCGCCTTTCCTCGTGTATATCACTCCTAATCTACCCCTTAATGGGGATAGACCCAAGACTGCTGACACCGTTGCAATATTACGTTTAGATGAAGATAAGTGAATAACCTCTTAGCCCACACCACGTAGGTTTTGTATTTGACCTAAAAAGGGTGCCGCCTACCGGTGACCCGACCAATGCTGGTGGGTGCGGTAGGCGGCGTCCTGGCCACTGAAAAGCTATGAGTTCTTAGTCGTGCTTCTTAGCGGTGTTGAAGGTGGGCTTTACTGCCTTACGGGATTCGAGCACCTGGTCAACAATGCCAAACTCCTTAGCCCCCGAAGCCGTGAGGATGTGGTCGCGCTCAATAATCCTGTCGACCTCTTCAAAGGTCTTGTTAGAGTGCAGTGCAAGAGTTTCTGAAGTCCACTCACGCATGCGCATCACTTCATTGGCGTGAATTTCAATGTCAGACGCCTGGCCACCCTGCTGACCTGAAAGAGCAGGCTGGTGAATGAGCACGCGAGCGTTGGGAAGTGCCAGACGCTTGCCAGGGGTACCCGCAGCCAGCAGAACTGACGCCGCAGAAGCGGCCTGACCCAGACAAACAGTCTGAATTTCAGGGCGGATGTACTGCATGGTGTCGTAAATAGCGGTCATCGCGGTGAAGGAACCACCGGGTGAGTTGATGTAAAGGGTGATGTCGCGATCAGGGTCCTGCGACTCCAGAACCAGCAGCTGGGCCATAATATCGTCAGCTGACGCGTCGTCCACCTGTACACCCAAGAAGATAATGCGGTCCTCAAACAGCTTAGCGTAGGGATCCTGGCGCTTGTAGCCGTAAGGGGTGCGCTCTTCAAAGTTAGGCAACACGTATCGGTCGGTGGGCATACCGGCAGGCGCGGTAGATGAGGGAAGGTGAATCATTCGTGTTCTCCTGAAAAAACTAAAGTTGCCGGTTACTGATCGGTGGCGCTGGTTGCGGGGCCGATGCGGTCAAGAATCTTGTCGAAGAAGCCGTATTCCAGGCCCTCTTCAGCGGTGAACCAGTTGTCGCGATCATTATCGCGCAGGATGGTCTCTAAGCTCTGACCGGTGCGCTCAGCGGTAATCTGCGAAAGGCGCTTCTTCATGTCAAGAATGAGCTGGGCCTGAGTGCGGATATCAGATGCTGTACCACCAATGCCGCCGGAGGGCTGGTGCATGAGAATGCGGGCGTTGGGGGTTGAGTAGCGCTTACCGGGAGCTCCTGCGGTCAGCAGGAACTGGCCCATGGAAGCAGCCATACCAGTGACAACGGTGACCACATCATTGGGAATCAGCTGCATGGTGTCGTAGATAGCCATGCCAGCGGTGACTGAACCACCGGGTGAGTTGATGTAAAGGTAAATATCAGCTTCGGGATCTTCTGCCGAAAGCAAGAGAAGCTGTGAACAGATGCGGTTGGCATTATCGTCACGCACCTCTGATCCCAGCCAAATAATACGTTCCTTGAGCAAACGGTTGTAGACGTAGTCGTCCTGGCCGCCCATGGGGGTTTCCATCACCGGTACCTGCGTTGCTGCGGGAAGGTTGAATGACATAAAGTCAGCTCCTCAATCGGGTCAGGTGCCGGGTGGGCACCAAAGATTTTCTTGACATTCAGATTATCGCTAAAAACGCCGGCGCGAGGGGTAAAAGGGGCTCAGTTCGCTGATGGCATGTAGCGGTACCTTTTGTGACCGCTCTGGGCGAACAAACATACCCAGTGACACCCTGCGTCCCCTCTAGTGGTAGCAGGCGATGGGGCCGCTAGGGCCCTGGAGAACCTCGATTTCCGTGTTGAAGATTTCGGTCAGTAGCTCCGGTTGCATGATTTCTCCGACCGTGCCAAAAGCAGCTAGTTTGCCGTCCTTGATGGCGCAGATGTGGTCGGCGTAGCGGGCGGCAAAGTTAATATCGTGAAGTACCACGATAATGGTTCTGCCAAATTCACGGGCGGCTGCCTGCAGGTGCTTCATCATTTGCACTGAGTGCGAGATATCGAGGTTATTGAGCGGTTCATCCAGCAGTACGTATTCTGTTTCCTGGCAGAGCACCATGGCTACATAGGCACGTTGACGCTGACCTCCGGAGAGCTCTTCTAAGTAGCGGTGCTCTAGTTGAGTGAGGTTAAGGAAGTCGATGTAGCGGGAGATGATCTCTTCATCCTGCCGGGTCAGGCGCCCTTTGCTGTAGGGGAAGCGGCCAAACCCTACGAGCTGACGCACGGTGAGTTTTGTGACGTAGTGGTTTTCCTGGCGCAGGATGGAGAGAACCTTAGCCAGGTCTTTTGATTTAGTGGAGGCAATGTCAAAAGAGCCGACGGTGATGGTGCCGGTTTCAATATCGAGAAGGCGCCCCATCATGGTAAGAAGAGTGGATTTGCCCGCGCCGTTGGGGCCCACCAGGGCGGTGATGCCCCCGGCTGGGATGCTGAGATCAACGGGCCCGATACTGGTTTCTGATGAGTAGGATTTGGCGACCTGCTCGAGGGTGATCACAGTTTGCCCTTTCTGAGAATAATGATGAGGAAGGCGATACCGCCGACCAGTTCGATGATAATACCTACAACACCCTGAGCTGAGAAGATGTGGTTCATGATGAAGTAAGCAGCTGCCAGGGTGGCGAAGGCAAGCAGGATAGACATGGGGAAAAGATAACGGTGATCAAAGGTGTCTGTTGCCTGGTAGGTCATCGTAGCCACAAGGAAACCCAGGAATGTAAGGGGGCCAACGAGGGCTGTAGAAACTGCCATGAGCACAGAGACCAGGACAAGAACCACAATTGCTTGGCGGCGATAGGAAATCCCGAGATTGGTTGCCGCAGGGGCACCTAAACTGAGGGTATTGAGGGTGCGGGATTTTGCCCAGAGAATCAGGACGCTAACCAACACCAGTGGAACAGCGATGGGGTAATACTCGGGTTCAGCATTATTGACCGAAGCAAAGAGGCGGGCAGTGAGCACATCGAATTCGCTGGGTGTCAGCATTCGCTGCATGAAGGTTGATACCGAGCCAAGACCGCCCCCAATAACAACTCCTACCAGAAGCATGACGTGCATATTGGCGTGTTTACCGGTCAGCAGCCAGGAGTAAATCAACAGGCTGAGGGCTACCATCATGATGGTTTGGAAGATGAAGGTGTCGAGCGTCCGAGCAGCAACCAGCCCTGTAACCCCTGCAAAATAGACGGTAGCTGTGTGAATAGCAGTGTAAAGAGCCTGGAAGCCCAAGATGCCTGGAGTAATGATGCGGTTGTTGGTCACCGTCTGAAAGGCAATGGTTGCTACTGCCTGGCAGACGGCGGCTATTCCCATCGCAATGAGTGCGTTGCCGCGGCGTTCGGCAATCAACCACCATTTCTGGCTCCCCATTTCAAAAGGATTCTTATAGGCGAGTAAACCAAAGGCAGCTAATACAGCAATGACCCCGAGTACGGCCAAAATGATCCAATAGCGGCGAGCTGCACCGAGGGTTCTAAAGGCACCAGCACTGCGGTAAGACTTAGGCGCTGATAAAGATCGGACGGGTAGTAGGCGGCGCGTGGCAGGTTTCTTATACACGTCGGCGTCCCCTCATAATCAGGAAGATAAAGACCAGAGCACCAACAATGCCCAAGATGACAGAGACAGGTATCTCGAAGGGTGCGATGATAAGACGGCCAATCAGATCACAGACAGTAACCACTCCAACGCCCGTCAGTGCCACCCAGGGAAGGTTAGAGCGCAGATCGTCTCCACGAAAGATGCTGACCATATTGGGCACGATCAGCCCGAGGAAAGGTAGAGAACCAACAACAACTGTCACCACTCCGGTGGCTACCGCAATAAGTACGGTACCAACCAGCATGATGCGGGCGTAGTTGAGCCCAACGTTGGTGGCGAATTCTTCCCCTAGGCCGGCAGCCGTCAGCCGGTCCGCATACCAAAAGATAACCGCTACCACGGCAAGGACTACCCACAAGACCTCGTACTGACCGCGGATTACCGAGGTAAAGCTACCGGCGAACCAGACGCCCAGGTTCTGCAAAAGGTTGGTCTGCAAGGCAAAGAAGGTTGAAAACGAGCTGACCACCGCACCCAGCATTATTCCCACAATCGGCACGATGAGAGAAGAACGTAGCGAAACCCTGCGTAGAAAGAGGAAGAAGACCATAGAACCAATAAAGGCAAAGAAAACCGCAGCCATCATCTGCTGTAACACCGTGGACGCCGGGAAGAAAAAGAGCATAAAAAGTAGCCCCAGCCCTGCCCATTCAGTGGTGCCCGTGGTAGTTGGCTCCACAAATTTATTTTGAGTGAGCATCTGCATGACCAGCCCGCTCATAGCCATAGCTGCTCCTGCCAGTACCAGCGCAATCGTGCGCGGTATACGGGTATTGGCAAACATCTGGGATCCATCAGACTTCCCAAAAATGTCATACTCCCCCGTTAACAAGGAGACCGCGAGTAGAGCAAGAACGACCAGTAGGCCAATCAGCAGTTTAGTATCAAAAAGTGGCGCACGGGTGCTTTTAGCTCGGTTACTAGTTATCGTCGTCATAAATGCCTCAAGGAGTCACCCCGCACGCTCGGTGTGGGTGACTCCTTTTTCTTGGGTCTAGGGCTGAAACTGCCTACTAAGCCGCTTCAAACTTATCTGCGATATCGTTGAGAATCTCGGTGTAGGTGATGATTGATTCGTTGGTGTAGGTATCCTTAGGAGCGTACTGCAAATTGCCCTTGCTCACCGCTGTCACATTAGCAAGTGCTGCGTTGGCTGCAATCACATCGGCTGCAGGTTCTGCACTTTCGACGCTGCTCACCCCGGCGTCGCGGTCCAGCACGAAGAGCCAGTCCGGGTTGGCCTCAGCGATTGCTTCAACAGATATGTCATCGCCCTGGTGGTTATCACTGGAATCATTTACTTCAAGAGCTGGCTTGAGGTCAAGGAGGTCAAAAATTGGGCCGTAGGTGCGGCCCTTACTGGGGGCGATGAAACCGATTTCTCCACCGGAAACATTAACTGCCATGACCGTTGATTCGCCGTCGTAAGCGTCCTTAGCGCGCTTGAGAGCGGCATCAAAATCAGCAATCAGCTGCTCAGCTTCAGTCTGCTTGCCAAAAACTTCACCCAGAGTAGTAACCTGACGCTTAAGTTCAGCCTCCAGAGGCTCACCCTCTCGAGGCTCTAGCTCAATAATAGCCGCCTGGGGGTTGAGAGTTTTGATCTCTTCGTAGTGGTCGGTAAAACGCTGACCGTTGATAATGAGATCCGGCTCTTCAGCAGCCAGCAATTCAAGATTGGGCTCGCGGTGAGTTCCGATATCAGTAATATCTGGGTTATTTTTATAGTTTTCAACCGTTGAAGGAATGAGGGGAACAGGGGCGGCTACAAGGTCAATACCCCAGGCATCAAGCACTTCGAAAGTCCTATTATCAGTGGAAGCCACTTTCTGCACGGGCTGAGAGACAGTCACCTCACCGTAATTGTCGGTAATCGTGATCTCCTGAGCGGTTTGAGCTGAAGAACTTGCAGAAGTGTCAGCCGATGATTCAGAAGAGGCAGTATTGGCGCCGCAGCCAGCCAGCGCCAGCGCTAGCACTGTGGTGACTGCAATGAGAGAGAAAGAGTTCTGCTTCACGTAGGTTTCCTTGTGGTGTTTTTATCAGGGCCAGGCCCACCCCGTCATCGAAGTAAGTCCCACCTAACCTTACAAGTAAGGTACACCTATTTCAAACAAAAAGCCCTCTTTACGTCACATTTTTGTAACCTAATCAATTATCGCACCGATTTGATGAGAAAACGCCCCCACCCGATGTAGCGGTGGGGGCGTTTTCTCGTTAGCTTGAAACGCTAGGCGGGACTACTCAGCGGAAGCAGCCTCTTCGTTCTGACCCAGGAATGAGGTCAGGTCAACAGCTTTGCCGTCGGCGTCCTTAACCTCAGCCTTGGCGAGAACTGCAGCCAGAGCCTTTGAACGGCGAACCTCGCCGACAATCATGCCGGACTGACCGGAACCATCCAGCATCTGAGCGAACTGGTTGGGGTCCATACCGTACTGCTGTGACATGGTAATGATGTAGTCAATGAGTTCTGACTGCTCAACGGATACATCTTCCTTCTCAGCAATAGCATCAAGGATGATTTCGTTCTTGAAAGCCGCGATGGTGTTTTCGCGAACCTCAGCGCGGTGCTCTTCGCTGTCGTGGTCGTCCTCTGAACCGGGAGCGCTAAAGTGCTGCTCCACCTGCTCATCAATAACCTTCTCAGGCACGGGAATCTCAACAAGCTCAACCAGAGCTTCCAGAACCTTGTCGCGAGCCTCTGAGCCCTGCTCAGCAACCTTTGATTCTGCGGCCTGCTTAGCCAAGTCAGCCTTCAGCTCGTCGATAGTGTCAAACTCTGATGCCAACTGAGCGAAGTCGTCGTCTGCCTCGGGCAGTTCACGTTCCTTAACAGCGGAGACCTTAACCTTGACGGTTGCCTCCTCCCCGGCGTGCTCGCCGCCGGCCAGCTTGGTGGTGAAGGTAGCGTCTTCGTCAGCGGAGAGACCCAGAACAGCTTCATCCAGGCCATCTAGCATGGTGCCTGAGCCAACCTGGTAGGACAGGTCGTTAGCAGCGTCAACCTCTTCACCGTCGATTTCAGCAGCGATGTTGATGGTCAGGAAGTCATCGTTAGCGGCGGGACGCTCAACGGTCTTGAGGGTGCCGAAGCGACCGCGCAGGGCATCCAGTGCCTGCTTTTCGTCGTCCTCTGAAACCTCTACGTTTGCAACCTCAACCTTGATACCTTCATAGGAGGGGAGCTCAATTTCGGGGCGAACGGTGACCTCGATGGCTAGGTGGAGGTCAGTTTCGCGAGCATCCTCTTCAGGCTTGGAAATGATATCCAGCTCAGGCTGAGCCAAGGGGGTCAGTTCGTTCTCGGCCAGAGCCTGTGAGTAGTAGCTGTTCAGCGCCTCGTTCAGTGCGTTTTCAACGATGAAATCGAAGCCTGCACGCTGCTCGATGAGAGCCTTGGGGGTCTTGCCCTTACGGAAGCCGGGAACATTAATCTGTCCTGCCAGGGTCTTGTAAGCGCGGTCAAGGTAAGGCTTGAACTCAGCGAAGGGGACCTCGACCTCAATCTTTGCGAGGGTCGGGTTGATCTTCTCGACGGCAGTCTTCACGTCCGTTGATCTCCTGATAATTGATGGGACCACAGCTCGGGTTTGAGCGGTGATATATCTTGGTTTGCGGGAATAAAGCAAAAGACCCGCCGTTTCCGGCGGGTCTCGCGTTATTCACGTCGGGGTGACAGGATTCGAACCTGCGATCTCCTGCTCCCAAAGCAGGCGCGCTAGCCAAGCTACGCCACACCCCGTTTTGCACGGAAGCAAATACGAGTTTACCTGTTCACTGCAGTTTTACCTAACCCAGGTTTTGGTTATGCTCTCAGCGTGTCTTTCAACCGGTTAATCACACCCCCTAAAACAACATCATCAGCATTTGACATGTGTCCCAAATGCGTGTTTACTTGAACAAGTCCTTCGAGGATATAACTGAATATTCGGGGATGTAGCTTAATGGTAAAGCCTCAGTCTTCCAAACTGATTACGCGGGTTCGATTCCCGTCATCCCCTCCACCTAAGACCCGGTAGCTGTAACGCTCACCGGGTCTTTTCGCCTTGTAGAACAACGCAGTTGAGCGGTAGGCGAAGATGCACCCCTACAGCTAGAGGGGGCACCTAGTGGTTTCGGAAACGGCGCGGTACTTCTGCGGCACCCAAAGATAGCATCAGCCGGTTAGCCCAGTTAAAGAAGGCAGCAGCGTTAATGATGTCAATCATGTCACCGGTCTCAAGCCCTAATGCCTTCAGCTGATGCACATGGCGCTGCCCGAAATCGATGGGGGTGCGAGTCAGTGCAACGGTAGTATCACGGATAGAATTCCAGGTATCTGACCCCAGATCAGCTCCAACACCCTGGTCCAGCAGCCGCTCAACGTCAGCAACCCTACCTGTTGATTCTTCGAGGGTACGAGCTGAATGAACAGAAGCGCAATAGATGCAACCGTTGAGACGGGAAGCAACAGTCGCAGCAAGCTCCCGCTCAGCCCGCCCAATTCCGGTGTCAATGTTGTAAAAGATATCGAGGTCGGTCAAGGTTCGTGCTTTGAGCGCTTGAGGGTCCCTGGCTAATAGCCTGAAATAGGCTGATTTAGCCCGTTCCGGAAGAATCATGGCCTCCAGGTGCGCTTCCGTCAGTTCCTCTTCGCCCAGAATCGGCACCCAGGGTTTCCAGCCCAATGAATGGTGTACAAAGTGGCTAGGTTCCACCAGGTGGGGGTAGGTCAGCACCTCATACACTCCCCCAGTTAGTGCCGTGGGTGCGCTACCCTCATCACTGGCCACGGTAATAGCAGGTGCAGTGGAGGCAGGGGCCGGTAACAGTGCAGTCTCTCGCCCGTCCAGCACGACTAGCCCGTGCACCACTCGCAGCTGAAAGGCCAGAAAAGAAATCAACTGAGCCAGAGTAACGGTCTCGTCTTCAGTAAAAACCTTGGCCAAAGCCGCTAGCCGCTCCGGGGTGCTATCAACAGGGTGAAAGACGAGGAAGTGGGAGAAATCCAGTGCAGCGACGAGTCGCTGGCCCAGAGAATCGGCATGAGGTAGGGTTGCGGCTGAGAACCATCGTGCCTGCCCCTGCTCTGACGGTCCGCTACCCCAGGTGTCCAAACCGGCAGCTACAGCCTCAGCCACAGGTTGCATCAGGCCTGGGTTTTCATCGCCTAGAAGATCAAAATAAAATTCAGCTACTGGGGACCTGTGCAGACCAGCAACAAACGCTGCGACAGCGTAGCGTTCTGGCAACTCTCCCTCCAAAAGTACCTCAAAACTAAGTTGGGCATTGTCTTTTGCCTGGAGCCGATCATTGCGTTCAGCAAGGTCTGTGCCTGATAAGAAGTTAATAATATCCATTTTGTATCCTCTTAGCCGTTGCATCTTAGAGCCCCAGGTTGTAGTTGCCGTGACGATAGCTAGCACCTGGAATTGCCCCGAGCAAGGTGCGGGTGAAGTCTGACTGAGGGTTGGTAAAGACGTGGGCGGTTTCTCCGTGCTCTACCTGCTGCCCCCGGCTCATCACCGTCACGGTATCCGATATTTGACGCACCACAGCTAAATCGTGGGAAATAAAGAGGTAGGTCAGTCCAAGCTCTTGCTGAAGCTTTTCAAGCAAGCGCAGGATTTGTGCCTGAACGGTTACATCCAGCGCTGAAACCGCTTCATCCAATACCACCACATCGGGTTCAAGAATAAGCGCTCTGGCAATTGCAACTCGCTGGCGTTGCCCACCTGAAAGTTCCCGCGGACGGCGGTTGGCTAGCTCGGGGCTCAACGAGACAAGTTCTAGGTAGTCCTGAACCCTTTGTTGGATTTGCTTCTTCGTAAGATTAGTAAAATTCCCCAGTCCCTCGCCAATGGCCTTACCTATAGTCTGCCGCGGGTTCAGTGATGAGTAGGGGTTTTGGTATACCATCTGCACTTTTTGGCGGAGGGCACGAGAGGGCTTTAGCTTCACGCCACCCAGGGTAATCTGCCCTGAGGACGGTGTGAGCAAGCCAGCAATGGCTCGGCCCGCTGTCGTTTTACCCGAACCTGATTCCCCTACAATAGCGTGGGTGCTCCCCCGGGTAACCTCGAAGCTCAAACCTTCTAAAGCGGTAAAGTTGCCATAGACCTGCCCCAGATTTTCGACGCTGAGTATGATCTCCTCTTCTCTAGTAGAGGGTCTAAGAGGAGCCTGTGAGCCGGTGGCTAGTGAGGGGGCATCGGCAAGTAGCCGCTGGGTATAGGGCTGCCGCGGGTTGGCTAAGACATGAGCTGCAAGACCTTCTTCAACGACTGCTCCCTGTTGCATGACGACGATGCGGTGGGCTCTGTCCCCAGCAACCGCCAAATCATGGGTGATCAGTAGAATTCCGATGCCCAGCTCTTCACGCATCTGGTCTAGAAGATCAAGGATTACCTTCTGCACGGTCACATCGAGGGCACTGGTTGGTTCATCGGCGATCAACAGATCTGGCTCGAGAGCGAGTGCCGCTGCGATGAGGACGCGCTGGTTCATGCCACCCGATAACTCATGGGGGTACTGCTTGTAGCGTATTTCGGGTTGATCAATACCCACCTTTTCAAGCAGTCTTAACACTTTAGATTTCACATCAGCATGGTCGTGAATTCTCAGACCTTCAGCCACGGATTCACCGATGGTTTTGGTGGGGTTAAGGGAGTTTGTTGGGTCTTGGGGAATCAGCCCTACCCTTTTCCCCCTCATAACAGGTGTCACGGGCTGGTCGGTGAGTGTAATGGCAGCTGCTGATACTGAAGCGTTATCTGGCAGCAAGCCGATGATTGCCAGGGCGCTGGTTGATTTACCGGAGCCAGATTCCCCCACAATCGCGGTGGTTTGGCCGCGTTCTACGGTCAGATTAATTCCGTGAACAGCCTGAACTGTACCCGATGAGGTGGTGTAGCTGACGTTGAGGTCGGTAACGTTGAGTAGGCTCATGCTTGCCCCTCCTGATTAATGATGTGGCTGATATGGTTTGCAGCTAGCACAACGGCAACGATGACAGCACCGGGTAGCAGGGTCAGCCACCAGCTGGTGGCGAGGTAGGCGCGGGAGTCTGCAATGAGTAGCCCCCATTCCGGAGTGGGCGGCGGGGTGCCGTAGCCCAGAAACCCTAGAGTTGCCAGTTGAAGCAGGGCCGAGGCGAATTGCAGGGCAACCAGAGCCAGAACCGGGGTTAGGGAGTTGGGCAGGACATGCCTGATGAGGACGGCGGTGCGGGTGGAACCTACTCCATAGGCTGCTTCAACGTAGTCGCTTGAGACCACGGACAGCACCTGGGAGCGCACCAGCCGTGCGAACATTGCAATGGAGGTAACACCTACAGCGATGGCTGCGTTCATGGTGCCGAAACCGAGCAGGATGAGGACGGCAAGGCTCAGGAGCAAAGATGGGATGGAGAGCAGAACGTCTACTGTTCGCATGATAATTGTCTCTGCTTTACCGCGTAAGGTGCCTGCAATGACACCAAGGAAGGTACCGATGATGAGGCCAACGAGGACGGCGACTAGAGCGCCGAGCAGTGAGTTGCGCGCTCCATAGATCACCCTGGTATAGAGGTCTCTACCCACGGAGTCTGTGCCAAACCAGTGGGTGGCGCTGGGTGCTAGCAGGGCTCGATCATCACCGATAATGGGATCCCCCTGCGTGAAGAGGCCCGGGGCTAGTGCCCACAGGATGGCTGTCGCCAAAATAAGGTAAGCAAGAAGTGCTGTGGGTTTGGTGTAGGCAGTTTTCATGAGTTTGCCTTCCTGCGCAGTCGGGGGTCGAGGACCGGGTAGAGCAGATCGACGATGAGATTAATGATGATGTAGGCGGTAGCTGCGGTGACAACTACTGCGAGCAGGACAGGGGTGTCTCGGTTAGCAACAGCTTGCACGGTAAGGTTTCCTAGCCCGGCGCGTCCAAAGACGGCTTCAGTGACCACGGCCCCGCTGACCAGTTCGCCAAAAAGAACCCCGGCGATGGTGATAGCGGGCATCATGGCATTGCGTAGCACATCGCGGAAGAAGATCCACCGTTCGCTAGCCCCCCTGGCTCGGATAACCTGCACGAAAGGTTGGGTGTACACTTCATCGATGCTGCGGACCAGCACTTGGGCAAGCGGGGCTGAGATGGGCACGGCTAGGGTGAGCACGGGCAGAATGAGGTCCTGTAGGTTGCTTGCACCGTAGACAGGTACCCAGCCGAGCTGGAAGGAAATCATCTGAATGAGCACGATACCGATGAGGAAACTGGGGATTGAACTCATGAAGGCCGGAAGTGCTCTGACCGTGCGCCTGAGCCAGCCCTGTCCAGGCAACGTCGAGGCAAATGCAATGCAAAAAGCTAGCACTATGGACGCAGCGAAGGCTAAGAAAGCCAGAGTTAGGGTACCTGGCAGCGCTGATTTCATCAGATTGCTGACCGCGGTGCCTGAATTAACAGAGTATCCAAAGTTACCCGTCAAAAAATTGGCTAGCGTCATAAAGTACTGAATAATCAGGGGCTGATCTAGGCCGTAGGATTCCCTAATCTGGGAAACTTCAGCCTCTGACAAACCCAGTTCAGGGTTGGAGTAACGGGTAGTGACCGCATCTCCGGGTAATGCTGTGAGCAGGATGAAGGCAAGGGTGAATGCTGCCAGCAGAACCAGTATCGCTTGCCCTACCCTCAGTAATACTTGTGTGCTTTTCATTGGTTTTTAGCTTTCAATTCTTACGCTGTAAAAAGAGGGGCGGCCGATGGGGTCAGTCATGAAATCTTTGACCGCGGGTTGAAGACCGAAAACCTGGGGTTCTTCGAAGATAGGGATGCTGTACGCCTTATCGATGAGCAGCTGCTGTATCTTGGCTGAGTTGGCGGCTCTTTCTTCGTCGCTGGCAGCCTGGGCTACGGCAAAAGTGAGGTCTTCAAGTTCCTGATCCCCGATGGTCTGCGTATCTGGGTTGAGGTTGAGCAGGGTGTCCCGGTTTTCTGAGCAGTACTGACTTTTGATGACGTCGTAATCCGCGCGTCCTACCATGGATGAGTTGATCTGGATGATGTTGTGATCCAGAGTCGCTGCACTTTGGGCTGACCTGTCACCGGGGAAGATGTTGATTTCTATGCCTATCCGCCGCAACTGTTCTTGAATGACCGTTGATTGCTCCCTATTGCGGGGCTGTACGGGGCTCCAATTGACGGTGAGAGACAGTCTGTTGCCGCCCTTGGTGCGGATGCCGTCCTCTCCAGGTACCCACCCGGCGTCATCCAGTAGCCGCTGGGCCTCGGTAGGGTCATAACGGTAGGCCTCGCTGTGATCCACATAGCCCAGCGCGGTGGACGCCAGCGGGCCAGTCGCCATCTTGTAGCGGGGCGAGAAGAGGGTGGTGAGTATGTGCTGGCGGTCAATTCCATAGCCGATGGCACGGCGCACCCGAATGTCAGAAAGTAGCGGGTGCTGAAACCGCAGGTCCCAGGAGTTATTGACGCCGTTGGTTGCTGCCGCCACGATTTTCAGCCCCTGGTCAAGCAGGTGGTCTTCGACCGGCGCCTCAATCTGCCGGGCAATATGGGCCTGGTTAGCTATTAGGGCACCAACCCGCACCGAGTCTTCACCCGCAAGGGCAATGGTGATCCGGTCTAGATTAGCTCTGCCTTGATGCTCAAGGATAGGCGGTGCCCAGGCGTAATCGCCCCGTGCTTCTAGAACCAGTTCGGTACCAAGCTTTTCACCCGTGATGACAAAGGGGCCAGATGCAATAATCTCCGTAGCATTTCCCGGCCCAAACCCAGTGTTATCTAGCTCCAAAGTAGCGTCAGACAGTAGCCCTGCGTTCATGGAGCTAGTTGCTTGCGGAAAACCTAGGGCAGGTTTTTCAAAGTAGAACTTGACGGTATAGTCATCGAGCACTTCACTGCGGAGGTAACCCGTAATTTGTTCAGAAACTGTGAGTTTTCGGTTCTTATCCCCCAGGCCAAACAGGTCAAAGTTACGAGCAACGTTGCGGGCATCGAGTCTGCTTCCATCAGAGTGGGTCACTCCCCGGCGCAGCCTGAACGTGAATTCGGTGCCGTCCTGGTTGATTTCGGGTAGTTCTTCAGCAATCCAGGGGTGTAGTTGCTTGGTTTCAGGGTGCTGATAGAGCAGCCGGTCCGCGATATTATTCATGACCCCACCATTAGGGTAGAAGCCAACCGACGGCGGGTAGAGGGAGGTGAAAAAGGCAGATTCGAGGTAGGTTAAGGAGGTGTCAGAAACAGGTTCAGAACCGTCAGCTGCGCAGCCGGCAGCCCCTAAAATGCCACCTGCTGATACAAGGGTTACAAATTGTCGCCGGGTAAAAGCCACGGGTGATTTCCTTCAATATTGGCCAGAGTTGCGAACTATTACGCCCCTCTAACGAGTGTGGTATCGCGGTGATAGGTTGGGTGAGCGGTCACCGTTTCGTCATGAAAAATTAACGTTAGTCATCAGAATTCAAAGGAATCAATGTGGACGTAGTAAACGTAACAATTGTGGGAATGGGGCCCCGTGGCATCTCGGTTATTGAACGACTGGGAGCGGCGGGAGTCACTTCAAAGGTTGTGCTGCACTGCGTCGATTCTGCCCAACTTGGTGCTGGAGCCGTCTGGAAAACGGACCAAACCCGCACTCTGTGCATGAACACCCTAGCTGGTGCCGTTACCCTCTTCACCGAGCCAGGTGCCAGCGTCAGCGGACCAGTCCAACCTGGCCCGACGATGTACGAGTGGATTCAAGAACTGAGGGAAGATGGGGACTCCCCCGCCTATCCTCTGTACGATTCCTACCCAGCTCATGCTCAAGCTGTGGCTTTTAGCTCTGACCTTCCTGATTTGCTCGCTAGCTTTGAGGATGAGCTGGCCATCACCCGGCCTGAATCAAACCCTTCACGGGCTCTCTACGGAGCCTACCTTCAATGGTGTTTTGAAATCGCTCTTGACAGGTTGCCCTCAAATGTAGAGGTCATCAAACACCGAACACGAGCGGTTTCACTGACCGAAGTCCAGGGGCGGGACAGAGTAGAGCTGGCCGACGGGTCCGTTATTCTCTCCGATGCCACCGTTCTAGCCCTGGGGTGGGTAACCCCCTCAGCCACGGCTGAAGAAACCGTCTTTGCCGCGGCTTCCCTCCCCTGGGTCAAACCTGCTAACCCTCTGGAACAGGACCTCTCCGCCCTTCCCCCAGCTTCGAGCGGAAAGAAGGTTCTGGTGCGTGGGATGGGAATGGGCTTTTTTGATGTTCTAGCTCTCAGCAGCATCGACCGAGGCGGGCAGTTTATCGCAGATTCAACAGCTCGTGGCGGCCTGCGCTACCTGCCTTCAGGTCTGGAACCTGCCCTGCTGGTCACTTCTGGCAGAGGTTACCCCTTCTTACCCAAATCAGAGTACGCCGGTTTGCCCCCGGTGGCCTCAACTCCCGCATTTGATGCTGTTTTTGAGCAACTGGAAGGTGCAGATACCATCTGTTTTTTGGAGGAGGTGTACCCTTCAATTCTTCACGACGCCCTGGCACAAGATCCAGAATTTGATATCGATTACTGGTTCAACCCCCTGGCAGGTTTTACAGGAAACCCTGATCAACTGACTGCGTTTATTGCTGACTCACTGGCCAACGATATTCGTCAAGCCGAACAGGCTGCGTCCAGTCCCCTCAAAAACGCCCTCTGGGTTATTTCGTCAGTGAGAAAACGTGTTTCCATGCTGGGTGCAGGTGGACGCTACTCCGATCAAGCCGAAGTTTCCCGCTTCATGAAGATGGGGCAAATGGTGGGTTCTGGGCCGCCGGCGTTCCGCAGCCGTCAGCTACTAGCTCTGGTGGACGCTGGGCTCATCACCTTCCTCGGAGCCAGGCCCCAGATTACTGTTCAATCTGATCACTGGGTGGTTACTTCTCCCACGACAGAGCAGATTCCAGTCAGCGGGGATGTACTGGTTGATGCTTGGATGCACACGCCTAACGCACTGCGCACCGATGACCCTTTGCTCGCTTCACTTTCGCCCAGAATGCGCGCTTTTGCTGGTACGGGCTCCCCTGAAACAGACCCCGCCACGCGTTTACTGGTTAACCCTGCTGGTGAGCTTGATCCGCGCGTCCTGCTCATTGGAATACCTACCGGCGGCCAGCATCCGGATACAACGATTTCCCCCATGCCTGGCACGGATCCTCTCTTTCTGCAAGAAACTGATAAGGCAGCCCAAAGCATCCTCAAGATTATTGGTGAGCAAGAGCAGGGTTAGGGGTAAACCTCGAACTCTACAGAGTTAAGGAAAAGGATAGACTGTTGCTCATTAGGCATACCATCCAGCAAAGGTTTCCCATGCAGCACCTGAAGCAACGTCTACCTTTCCTAGCACTTATTCCCCTGCTGCTCTTTGGCTGCTCCCAGGCTTCTCAGAGCGAGGTAACAGAATCAGCCACCTCAGCTCCCAGCCAGACCCGTAACACCACAGCTACCCCCACTCCCACGGTCGCAGAGACCTCCGAAGCAGAACACGGTGAGCAGACAAGCATTAAGACTCCCTCACCTACGGCGGACCCTACCGTCCCTGCCCAAGATGGCTACACCATTGACCCTGCCAATATCGCCACCACCGAGCTCGTCACGGGCGACCCTGCTTCAACGGACACTTACATTTACGCTGAAGCCGATCAGCCAGCACTTGTCTTTCAAACAACTGACCCTCAAGTTGCCTGCCTTATGCAACCCTACGGGGTTTTCTGCATGACTGATGATTCACTGAACTGGGTCTTACTCAGTGTTTCCATGAAACCCGGGGATGAAGCCCCGCGCTCTATCCAGGCTCAGGGGCGAGCTGCTACCCACCCCTGGTTCACCACTGAAAACGTTCTGCCCGAGGGGCAGTCTTTGAGCTGGATGGGTATGACCTGCACCAGTACCGGGGCGATGAGTGTGCAGTGTCACGATGGCATGCGCGGCTTCAACCTCAGTGATGCGAACGGGCGATAAACCAGCGTTATGGCTGTAGACCTGCTCATTTAGACTTGGCAGCCGGGGCACCAGTAGAGTTTGCGGGCCGCGATTTCTTGCCGTCGAATAGTCGCACCGCAGCGAGGGCAAGCTTGACCCTGGCGCTGGTAGACGTAGTTAGCGTGCTCAGGCCAGGCGGCCTCTTCACTGACACCAGGGCGGTCCTTCGTTTCAGTGGTGATGATTCTGCCCACTCGCACACCAATCTCAAGAAGGTGCCGGTTATCAAGCCAGAGGGCTTCAAGCTCATCAGTTGAACATTCCTTACCCGGTTTAAAAGGATCAACCTTGCATCGATAAAGGGACTCAGCTCTGAAGATATTGCCTACCCCTGAAATAGCTTTCTGATCCATGAGCACCACGCCGATGGGGCGGGAGGTTTTGGCAGCTGCAGCATAAAAGAGGTGCGGGTCAGCGTCTTGGTTAAGAGGGTCAGGTCCCAGTTTGCTCCGTACCTGGCGCACCTCATTATGAGTGAGCGTCCGGCAAACCGTTGGCCCTACCACATCAGCCCACCCGTGATCGCTGACCAACCTGGCACGGGTCGTTGCTCGAGGTTCAGGTGGTTGTGCGCTAAACTCATCGGTCTGGTGGATTTCTTTTTCACCAATTTTGCGTGGCGCCCCGATCGAGGAAGCCCCTGTAAAGAACTCATCGCCGCCGAAGCTAAAAGCGCCGTAGATCCCCAAGTGGACGTTGAGGTAAAGCTCGTTGTCAAAGCCCACAAAGAGGTGCTTCCCGTGGGCAAAGGCATGTGTGATACGGTGCCCATCTAGTAACTGAGCACCCTCAGTAAACCTGCCCTGAGGGCTGCTCACCGCGACGCTCTGCCCCGCAAAAACATCATTGAATTGACGGGCCAAACGATGGATAGAGTGCCCCTCAGGCATATTTGGATTCCCCTTGAGCTCTAGCGGTTGATGATTTTACCGGCAATGTCGCCAGTTGCCTCAAACTCCAACATCTGGTTGATGCGGCGAGCATGACGTTCTTCGTTGGTCCATTCGGTAGTAAGGAAGGTCTTGATAATCTCAAGAGCCTCTTCCTTGGTGTGCTGACGGCCGCCCACAGCAACCACCTGAGCATTATTATGTTCACGGGCCAGTGCAGCGGTGTCATGGTTCCATGCCAGCGCAGCCCTGATTCCCTGCACCTTGTTAGCAGCCATCTGCTCACCGTTGCCCGAGCCTCCCAGTACGATACCTAGAGAGTTCCGACCAGCGTCGCGGTCTGCCTTGACCGCCAGAGCTGCATTGATGCAAAAACTGGGGTAGTCGTCCAGAGCATCGTATTCTTCGGGACCGTGATCAATCAAGTCGTAGCCAGCAGCTGATAGTTCCTTGATGAGGAAGTGGCTCAATTCAAGACCAGCATGGTCTGTTGCAATGTGAACGCGCATGGTGTTCTCCGTTCAGATGGTTTAGCTAACAAGCGACCTGCCTGCACTGTCGTGAAGTTATGTAATTCACAGACCAGCACCTAAAATGATGGTTAATGCAGAGCAGATGGCATCTCCCTTGATTCTAAATCACCTGCCTATTTGCTGCGTAGTCGCGCTGCTTCATCAGCGTCATTATTTTGTTGAACTATTCACATCTAAAGGATTTCCATGCCAGGAATGAACCTCACCCGCATCGAAGCGCAAGAACGCGCAACGGTCATCACCCGTGTCGATTCCTACCGGATTGAGCTGGACCTCACCCGCGGTGAGAGGGTTTTTGGGTGTAAAACCCAAATCAATTTTGATGCCGTGGCCGGGGGCGAAACGTTCATCGACGCCATTACGGACGCGGTGCACACCATCGAACTCAACGGCGAGCAGCTACCGTTAGACCTAGCTGATGGCGTGCGTATTGGTTTACCCAATCTCTCCGAAAAAAACGTCCTAGTCATTGAAGCAGATATGCTCTACACCAACACCGGTGAGGGCTTACACCGATTTGTTGACCCCGTGGACGGTGAGGTCTACCTCTACTCGCAGTTTGAGGTGCCCGATTCCCGCCGTGTGTACCCCGTTTTTGAGCAGCCTGATCTTAAGGCTGAATTTGAATTTGTGGTCACCGCCCCGGCCCACTGGGTAGTTGTCTCTAACCAGCCTGAGATGAACGTGATGGACGCTGGGGAAACCAAGACCTGGAACTTTAAACCCACCCCTCGCATGTCCTCCTACATCACCGCCATTATCGCGGGACCCTACGATTCGGTGCACTCATCTTTGACCAATAGTGAGGGCCGCGAGATTAAGCTGGGTTGCTATGCCCGCAAGTCACTCATGGAGTACCTGGACCACGAAGATATCTTTGAGCTCACCCGCCAGGGCTTCGAGTTCTTTGAAGATCAGTTCTCTACCCCCTACCCCTTTGAGAAGTACGACCAGCTCTTTGTGCCTGAATTCAACGCTGGTGCCATGGAAAACGCTGGTGCTGTCACTTTCTTGGAGAACTACATTTTCCGTTCAAAGGTGACTGAAGCGGTAGTGGAGCGCCGCGCCATTACCGTGCTCCATGAACTGGCCCATATGTGGTTTGGTGACCTTGTCACCATGAAGTGGTGGAATGACCTGTGGCTCAATGAATCTTTCGCTGAGTTCATGTCTACCCTGGCAGCAGCAGAGAACACCCGTTTCGCATCTGAAGCGTGGGCTACCTTCTCTGCCTCAGAGAAAACCTGGGCCTATAACCAGGATCAGCTCTCATCCACTCACCCCATTGTTGCTCCCATCCGTGACCTGCAGGATGTCCAGGTCAATTTCGATGGAATCACTTACGCCAAGGGGGCCTCTGTGCTACGCCAGCTGGTTGCCTGGGTAGGTCAAGATAACTTCATGGCTGGGCTCAAGGTCTACTTTGAGAAGCACAGCTGGGGTAACACCGTGCTCGATGATCTTCTGGTTGAACTTGAGGCTGCCTCTGGTCGTGATGTTCAAGCATGGAGCTCCCTCTGGCTTGAGACGGCTGGGGTTAATACCCTGACCACCGAGGTAGCAGAGGCCAGCGACGGAACCATCGAAAAGCTCGTGATCCATCAGAGCTACGCCAAGGGCTACGAAACCCTCCGCCCCCACCGTCTGGTGGTTGGCTTCTACCGTCTCGAAAACGATGCGCTGGTACGCACTGACCGCATCGAGCTAGATGTTGATGGAAAGACCACCGAAGTTGCGCAGGCAGCCGGGCTGCAGCGTCCTGATTTGATTTTGGTTAATGATGAGGATTTGGCCTACGCCAAGATTCGTTTAGATCATCGTTCACGGGAAACCGCTGTGCAGCACCTTGGCGCTATTGATTCACCGCTGGCTCGTGGGGTGGTGTGGGGCTCCCTGTGGGATACGGTGCGGGACGCAGAAATGCCTGCCCGCCAGTTCGTTAATCTGGTGCTCAATAATATTGCTGAAGAGACCAACTCCACCGCAGTTCGCGTGCAGTTGCTCAACCTCGAACATGCACTCAAGGCTTTCTTGGCGCCCTCCCACGCAGAGGAGACCCGCGCACTGGCAGCTAACCGCATGTGGCAGATTGCTCAAGCGGCAGAGGCAGGTTCTGACCATCAGTTCCAGTTTGTGACCAGCTTTGCCCGCCTAGCCCACACCGATTTGCAGCTCGATGCTATTGAGGCTCTGTTGACCGGCGATAAAACTCTTGAGGGGCTAGAGATTGATACTGACCTCAGCTGGGTTCTCTTAGGTTCACTGGCAGCTGGAGGACGCCGCACTGCAACTGATATTGACGCCGCCCTTGCCGAGGACAACACGTCAAACGGCCAGCAGGCTGCCGCAGCTGCACAGGCAGCGATACCAACTGCCGAAGCCAAAGCTGAGACCTGGCGGGCAGTAGTTGAAACCGGTGAACTGTCTAATATTGTGCAGCGCTCTGCCATCTCGGGCTTTTACCGCGGTTCACGTGACTTAGCTGAGGACTACGTTGAGAAGTATTTTGCAGCTGTTGAAGGGGTGTGGCGCGAGCGCTCCCACGAGGTTTCAACCCAGATTGTCACGGGTCTCTTCCCCAAGGTCTATACCCAACAGCTCCTGGCACGGGCTGAAGCCTACCTCGCCCAGCTCCCCAAGGACGCGGCGTCTTTGCACCGTCAAATCTCTGAGTGCCGCGACGCACTCGCTCGAGCGCTCAAGGTACAGTCAGCTGATATCTAAACAGCGTGTCTGAGGAAGGGGGCAGGGTTTCGTTGCTGAAGCCCTGCCCCTGGTTTTTGGTCTGTCGGTAGACTGGAACTATGAACAACCTACCCAACCCCGCTCTTAGCCTGGACACCAACAATCAGCCTGCCGCCCAACACCCTGTTCCTGAAACCAACCAAAATTCGTTTTACTACCAGGTAGGTGGCAGACCTGTCTTTGAGAAGCTTTGCCGCGAGTTTTATTCTCAAGTGGCAGCTGACCCCGAGTTCAAAGCCATGTACCCGGAAGAAGATTTAGCTCCGGCAGAACGTCGTCTCTTCATGTTCTTGGAACAGTACTGGGGTGGGCCTAAGGACTACCAGGCAGAACGTGGGCACCCCCGCCTGCGCATGCGACACGCTCCTTTTTATGTTGGCCCCAAGGAGCGAGACACCTGGCTCCGCTATATGCGCACCGCCCTGGACACGCTGAACCTCTCACCCCTGCACGACGCAGAGATGTGGGACTACTTTGAACGTTCAGCGCACGCTATGCAGAACCGCGCTCAATAAAAGTACCCGGTCAAATGTTATTTGGTGCGCACCAGCACATGCCCAGCTTTACCCGAGACACGTGCCCAGTCACCGTTCGTGAAGACGAGCAAGGGCTCGGTGGCACGCGGTGGTAAAAAGCCAAGAACTTCAAGGGCGAAGGCCACCCCAATAGGCAGGGGCACACTGGCATCCGGGGCTTCAAGTGAGGACGCCCAGATACGGGACCTCACCGTGGTGACCACGGCGTGACCGGGGTTTTCGGGAAGAGCCTTATCAACCGCCTCAATGCCCGCACGTGCAGCTGACCGGGCATCGTCCGACAGGTAGAAGCCCGCCCTTTGCCAGCCACCGGTGGGGGGCGCTATGCCTGCCCACGGCGCCGTGGCAGTCACCGGTGGCACCATCAGTTTAAAACCTGTTTCTTCAATCCGGGCGAGCCGGTCTAAGAGGGCTGCTGCCGGAGCGGTGACATCAAGGTCAGACCTCTCCCCCAAGCTGATCGCTCGAAGCCCTAGCACCGTGGGTGTTTCATTATCAAAAAGGTCAGCTGGTGCTAACGTGCAGACATAAACGCCTAAGACGCCCCCCTTGCCCTGCAAACGCACAACGGCCTGCGGATCAACCGACTTAGCTCGCGTGATAAAAGTAGCTAGATCCCTGGCAGTCTTGGCATCGGGGAGCTGAAAATAGGCTGACTCTGCAGTCGTGGGCTCAAGCCCCAAGGCGGTTTGATCATTCATTGATATTTCTCTCTTATCGTCAGCTAGCGTAGAAGTTACCCACACAACCCTATACGAGATATGAGAAAGTAGTTTCTATGAGTGAAGAAAAGAACAGTGCAGAAACCTACCGCCTCGATCAGTTATCGCCCACCCAGAAACTGGTGCAGATGCTCTCCCCCGTTCCAGGTATAGCCCGTGCACACGAACAGGTATTTAGTGCCGTGACGCTAACCCGCGAAACTCCTCGTATCTTTGGCGGTCAGGTACTGGCACAAGCCATCGTGAGCGCAGCACACACGGTGGAGAACAAGCAGATTCACTCACTGCACGGTTACTTTTTACGCCCCGGTAATGTGGACGATCCGCTCTCTTACGGCGTCGAGAGCCTCAACGAAGCTCGTTCCTTCGCTACCCGCCGTGTGCAGGCCTACCAAAATGGGGCACCCATTTTCTCGGCTATTACCTCTTTCCAGTCTGAGGCGAGAGGGCCTGAACACAGCTCAGATTTCCCTATGAATGTGCCTGACCCAGAATTACTGCCTACCGCCGCAGATTTGCTGGGCCATATCGATCTGCCGATGGCACAAAAAGTGGCTTATACGCGCCCCTTTGATGTGCGCCATATAGCCACCCCGCTTTACACATCCCCAGCTACTTCCCCCACCCCCACCAACATGGTGTGGTTCAAAACCTTCGAGCCTCTCCCCGATGATCCCACCCTTCATCAGGCAGCACTTGCTTATGCCTCCGACTACACCCAGTTAGAGCCGGTGCTGCGCAACCACGGTAAAAGCTGGCTTGAGCCCGGCATGAAGGTGGCCTCGCTGGACCATGCCATGTGGTTCCACCGCCCGGCTCGCGCCGACCGGTGGCTCCTCCTTGTACAGGAATCCCCCAGCGCCCAGCACGCCCGCGGCTTGTCTATCGGTAAAATCTTCACGGCCTCAGGCAAGCACGTGGCAACGGTAGCTCAGGAGGCCATGCTGAGGTTGCCCGAATACCGCTCATCAAATAGTTCATCATGAATTGTAGAACTGCTTAAACTAAGAACCCGCCCCTCCATGAGTTAGGAAAGGGCGGGTTACTTTAGGGTCATATTTAGCGCGTGAGCTTACGGTGAACAACGCGGTGCGGCTTAGCGGCATCGGGGCCCAGACGCTCTACCTTGTTCTTCTCGTAGGACTCGAAGTTACCCTCGAACCAGTACCAGTTATCGGGCTGACCCTCGGTGCCTTCCCAGGCCAGGATGTGGGTAGCTACTCTGTCGAGGAACCAACGGTCGTGGGAGACCACGACAGCACAGCCGGGGAATTCCAGTAGCGCATTTTCCAGGGAGGTCAGAGTTTCGACGTCCAGGTCGTTGGTGGGTTCGTCGAGGAGCAGAAGGTTGCCTCCCTGCTTGAGTGTCAGTGCAAGGTTCAGGCGGTTACGCTCACCACCGGAGAGCACACCGGCCTTCTTCTGCTGGTCCGGGCCCTTGAAACCAAAAGCTGAGACGTAGGCACGCGAAGGCATTTCTACCTGGCCAACCTGGATGTAATCCAGACCTTCAGAGACGACCTCCCACAGCGACTTTTCAGGGTCAATGTTGGCGCGGTTCTGGTCAACGTAAGAGATTTTGACGGTTTCGCCTACCTTGAGCTTGCCGCCGTCCAGAGGTTCAAGACCAACAATGGTCTTAAAGAGGGTTGATTTACCCACACCGTTGGGGCCAATGACACCCACAATGCCGTTGCGGGGCAGGGAGAAGGACAGGCCGTTAATCAGGGAGCGGCCGTCGAAGCCCTTTTGCAGATTTTCGGCTTCGATAACAACGTTACCCAGGCGAGGTCCGGGCGGAATCTGAATTTCTTCGAAGTCCAGCTTGCGGGTCTTCTCAGCTTCAGCTGCCATTTCTTCGTAGCGTGCCAGACGAGCCTTTGACTTAGCCTGGCGGCCCTTGGTGTTGGAGCGTACCCACTCAAGTTCGTCTTCAAGACGCTTAGCGAGTTTGGCGTCCTTCTTACCCTGAACGGCAAGGCGAGCGCGCTTCTTCTCCAGGTAGGTGGAGTAGTTGCCTTCGTAGGGGTAGAGGTTACCGCGGTCAATTTCAGCGATCCACTCGGCAACGTGGTCTAGGAAGTAGCGGTCGTGGGTAATCGCGATGACGGCACCTTCATAGGACTTCAGGTGCTGCTCTAGCCAGAGCACGGACTCAGCATCCAGGTGGTTAGTAGGCTCATCGAGTAGGAGCAGGTCAGGCTTCTGCAGCAGCAGCTTGCAGAGTGCCACACGGCGGCGCTCACCACCGGAAAGGTGGCTCACGGGTGAGTCGCCGGGAGGGCAACGCAGGGCATCCATTGCCTGCTCTAGCTGGGAATCGATATCCCAGGCATTAGCAGCGTCAATAGCTTCCTGAAGCTTACCCATTTCTTCCATGAGCGCGTCGAAGTCAGCGTCTGGGTTAGCCATCTCTTCTGAGATTTCGTTGTAGCGAACAATCTTTTCGTAGATTTCGCCTACGCCTTCCTGGACGTTGCCCAGGACGGTCTTTTCTTCGTTGAGCGGGGGCTCCTGCATGAGGATGCCCACGGTGTAACCGTCAGAGAGTCGTGCTTCGCCGTTGGAGGGAGTGTCGATTCCCGCCATAATTTTCAAGATGGTGGATTTACCGGCGCCGTTAGGGCCGACCATACCGATCTTTGCACCGGGGAAGAACGACATTGATACGTCGTTAAGAATGACCTTATCGCCCACAGTTTTGCGGGCTTTGGTCATGGTGTAAATAAATTCAGCCATGGGTTTAAGCCTACCGTGTACGGTCAAATTACGCAGTTTTCATCAGAGCTACTCTTGGTGTGCCTCAATATTCCTCCAGTGCCAGTAGAGCCCGCCGTTACTGTTCAGGCTGGTGGTGCCTGTTGATTCAGACCAAACGACTATCGTATTTCTGCGGGAGTTGTGCTGGAAGGCTTGAGTGGGGGTAAGTTTGCATACCGTTTGAGTTACCTCCACCGACCAGGACGCTGCCACCGCCAGCCCTTCACCTTGTTTGGCGGTCTGCGTTGAGTTCAAAGCCGATTATTTCTGCACCACCTGAGTAGCCCATAACCCATAGCTTGTTACGGTCGAGCGGATGGCTATTTTAAAACCAGGTAGCATAACCCCTGAAGAATCACGCGTGCTACCGCTGGCACATTCCAACTTCACACCGGGCTCGCATGTGAACAAACGGCATTGGGTTAGTATCTGGCCGGTGGATTTGCAGGCCCCGGCTTTCCCCTCCCTGAGAGGTGAGGCCCGCTTTCGTCCAGATTCCAGCGTCAGGTAGTAACCGAAAGAGCGGCATCATCGGTCTCTTTAGCGTCAGTCAGCCCAAAATTTGGGGGTAGCTGTTGCCCACGGTCGCTGATGGGCTGAGAAGGTTTAACCGCAGGGGGGACCTCTGGGCGTGTATCCCCGGCACTCACCTGGGAGGTAGGCACTTGGGTCTGAACGCGTTGGCGTTCACCCTCTACTTGCTGTTCCAAACTTCTATCACCATCGCCAGCTTCCGGGCGGCGATCTGAGACCCGCTCAAAGCGGGCGATTCCAAAGTTGAGGTCATGGCCGATGCTTGAGGCATCGATTTCAATACTGGTGCCTTGCGACCCGTCACTGCGTTCAAACTGCTTAACTTTCAGGCGTCCAGTTACTAACACGGGCTGACCCACGTGAAGACTGCGGGCACTATTATGAGCCAGTGCTCGAAAACAATTGACGGTGTACCAGTTTGTATCTGATTCACGCCACTGCCCTGTTGAATTATCAAACCAGCATGGAGTTGATGCTAATCGGAAATTAGCTAGAGGGATATTTGTCTTCGGTAGGTATTTTTGGGTGGGGGCGGTGGCAATGTAGCCTCTCACGGTCACGGTATCTGTCATGGCTCCTCCTTGAGCTACTGGGGTAAAGGTTGGGTAGCTTTAGCCTGACACTCCAGGAAGAGGTCTTGAAAGGAGCCTGGGCGCTGTGGATAAACTTACTGACTTGGGGAGCTGAGGTTTCTGGGACTTCTGAAACAATGTGGTGACTGTGAGACGCGCTCACCAAAGTTTGTGTCGGGTTCTGTCCACAGCCGTTGACCAGCGGCACATGAGCCACCTAGGTTGTTTCTACACCTTTATGGAGGAGCGATCATGGTCTATAAAAATATCGAAGCTGAGGTTGTGGCGGGCATAAAGCGCAAGGAACCTTCCTGGGTACGAGATGATCCCAGCCGAACGTATTTCCTTGAAGAATGGCAGAACGTGCCGCGCACGCAGCAGGCTATGTTTGAGCACCTTTGCCTTTTGGTCTTTCAAAATGGGCTGTGGTGGAGCGTAGTCCTAGGTAAGCGAGAAGCTATCAGCAGACACTTCAAAGGGTTTTCTCTAGAGGCTGTTGCTTCTCTTACCGAGCACGATATTTCTCAGATGCTATCCGATACATCCATGATTAGGAATGAAGCTAAAATTCGGAGCTGTATCACCAACGCACAGACTTTGCTTCATCACAACATTAATCTTCCCGACTTATTCGAACAGGCTTTTGACTCACCCGCCATCTTTGACTCGGTCAGTGAGCTACCCAGGACTTTGGAGACGACAGATAGGATTGCTGACGATCTCAAGGACGCTGGCGTGCAGCGTGTCGGTCAGGTTGTGTGCTGCGCTCTAGCCCAAGCAACGGGGTTCATTAGGCTAGGTGCCTAGCCGTGTACGGCTGGAAGAGATGAGACGGGCAATGACCATTAGCCAGCATGATCGAAGTAGGCTTGCACAGCTGTACTGGCAACTTCGTAGCCGATGTTTACATCACTAAAGCCATGAGAGAGCAGGGCTATAGAGAAAGTATTATCCTCTGTCTGCACCACGCCTATAGAGTTGACGTACCAGGTACCCGCCTCGTCCTGAATCCACCCGTTTTTAACAGAGACCTGCTGAACTTGCTTTCCAAAAACAGTCTGGCCTTTTTGAGAACCCACGCCCCAGAGTTGCGACCAATCATTCGGATTCATCGTTTCTAAGAGGTATTCAGCATCGGTCTTACTGATCCAGTGGATATCTTCAACGATAAACCGCATAATCTTGACGTAGTCCTCTGCCCAGGTCTGGTTATTACCCCAGGTGCCCTCGCTGCGAGTCTTCGTAGCACCCAACAATTCGTAAGTTTTGTTAAGGGATTGAGAGCTTGCCTCTGAATCTGTGCCGGGCCCCGTAGTGCCAATCCGTCTAAATATTTCTGTGGTGGAGGAGTTATCTGAAAAACTGATAGCAGCCTCGATGAGCGCTTTTTCTTCCTCCGTTAGAGTACGCTGTTCAAAGACTGCACGGCGCAGAAGAGTTAGAGCTATGGGAACTTTGACGATTGATGCTTCATAAGACCACTCATTAGCATGGTGGAGGAAGGTTTTATCTTCTTCATGATTGTAGACGGCCAAGCTAATCGTTGCTGAATGCTCAGTTTCAAGACTGGACAGAGCCTCATTGATATCCACGTCTTTTCGATCATTAAGGTGTTCCTGCCCGGAAGCTGTGATTTGTTTTCGGTCCCCATCGCCTCCGCAACCTACCAGCACAGGCCCTAAAGCTAGAAGAGCAGCAGTCGCTTTGAGCGTGCTTCTCCGCGAGCGCGCAGTGGGGTGTAGATTAGCATCGCTAGAGGGGAAGAAAGTTCGCTGGGGCATAGGTCAAGTCTATTCTCAAGTGCAGTATCTACTGCTCTAAATGAGAGGATAGTTTCACAATAAATAGTTGATTAAACAAATATCCCCCACCTCTTTGATGAGGTGAGGGATAGGTGAAGTGCCCCAGGAGGGAGTCGAACCCCCGACCAAGAGATTAGAAGGCTCCTGCTCTATCCACTGAGCTACTGAGGCTGAACGTGTTTTATTCTAGCGTGGGTGCACCTCAAAGTCATATCAGCGGTAGAGTTCCACGCCCCCGGAGGCTCAGGCTAAATTGAGACCTCATAAATCGATGAACGCTGGGCACGGCGCAACACTCGGCGCGTAGCAGGGTCTAGGAAGACCAGCCACGATGCGTAGGCAACGCTGATAACCGCTGCGATTAGGCGACCGATATTCTGATCAAAATCTTCAAGGTAGGGTGATACCGCCAGCTGATCTGAGACCGCGTAAATCATAAAGAAGAGTGTGGTTAAGAAGTAGAAATCGAGCTGCCAGTCTGTTCTAATGCCGGCTACCACTAAGAGCGGTATAAACCAGAGTAGATACCAGGATTGAATCATGGGTGAGAAGAGCACCACGAAGCCGATGGCGAGACCGGTTCGCTTCACCAGGTTCTCGTCCTTTCCGATGAACATAGTGAGTACGGCAAGACCCATACCAATCAGTTTGCCCAGGCTGAAGAAAGCATCTCTGATGCTGTTGGCTAGATCATTATTCCCGGTCATCGAAACAATAATCTGGTTGATCTGTAGGCCCAAAAACCCGATAAGGGTGTACCAGATGTACTGGCCGCCTGTCGTTGAAAGAGCAGAAATCCACCCAAAGCCCAGACCAGAGGCCCAGCCCAAGAGAGCTAGCTCGGCCACCGAAACTGCCAAGGTCAGCGCCCAAAAGACAAAGCGACGGGGCCAGCTGGCCCCTCGTCCAGCCCAAAACAGCCCGATGAAGGGCAGGGCTACCAGGGCTATGGGCTTTACAGCTACCGCCAGAGTGACCAGGGTGGCACCTAGAATGCCGCCCACTGCGTCCCTCCGGGAAGCTGCGTGGTAGACACCGGCGAGGATAAAGCCCGTCATCAGGGCATCATTATGGCTAGAGGTAATGAACGCTGCAATAAATAGGGGGTTTGCGACCACCAGCCAGTTAGCGCGCGTCCCATTGATTCCGTGGAGTTTAGACAACTTCGGCACATAAATGGCAATCAGGATGACGCCCAGTATTGCTACACCTCTAAAGAGGTAGAGGGCAGTATCAACAGACTCCCCCGCCATACCTGCCACTATCTTTTCGATCCACAAGAAAACAGGCCCATAGGGTGGTGCAGATTCCGCCCACATGGGATCTGCCCCGTACTGGAAGAAATTATTGACTGCGGAGACCCCGTATTCGTAGGGATTGAGGCCGGCTTGCATTAGACGCCCCTGAGCAAAGTAGGAGAAGACATCGCGGCTATAAAGCGGGAAGGCGAACAGTTGGGGGGTGATCCAACATATGGTGGCAGCCCAAACCCATCTCTTAGCCCGTTCATCCCAGACCATGAGCTTCTGCACCATACGCAACCATTCACGGCAGAGCATCATGGCACCAATCACCAATAAAGCAATGCAGGTAATCAGACCAGGGGTGGTATAGCGCAACGGAATAATCCACTCAACACGGCGGAAGGGGGAAGCATCTGCTAGCCATCCCACACCGAATGAAGCAAACATCACTAGCAGGGACCCAATGGTGCCGAAAATCAGCGTTCTTAGGGGGCTACCTGTTACATAGTGCGCAGTTTTGCTGTTATAGCGGTGCACCGGTTTGCTGGCGGTAGTTGCCTCCATATTTCTGGGGCTCATCGTTCTCCGTGAGTTGCGCTGTTAAAACATCCACGATTTTACCCGCCCGTTGCTCTCATCGGCACCGATGCTCATCCCCCGCTCTCAATAAATTATGGTTTTTACCTCTAAGACCAGACAAGTATCAGCTAGGGCTAGTACATTGGTGGTGTGTCTATTAGTAATGAACGAATTGTTTGGGTCGACTGTGAAATGACCGGTCTGTCCTTAGAGAATGATGCTCTGATTGAAGTGGCAGCCCTTGTTACCGATGGTGACCTCAATATTCTGGGTGAAGGCGTCGATGTAGTCATCAAACCGGCCCCAGGCTCTCTTGAGCAGATGGATGATTTTGTGCGCAACATGCACACGGAGTCTGGTCTTATCAATGAGTTGGACGGCGGCATTAGCATGGCTGACGCAGAGCAGCTGGTCCTGGACTACGTTAAAAAATGGGTTCCAGAACCCCGAAAGGCTGTGCTGGGCGGCAACTCTATCGGTACCGACAAGACCTTCCTAGTGCGGGATATGCCACAACTCATTGATTATCTGCACTACCGGGTGATTGATGTATCAACGATTAAAGAACTATCTCGCCGCTGGTTTGAAAAGGCAACCTACAACGCCCCTGCCAAGACCGGCAATCACCGGGCTCTAGGTGATATCCGTGATTCGATCGATGAGCTCCGCTACTACCGCGGAACCATCTTTGTACCCGCACCTGGTCCGGATAGCGCCACCTGCCAGCAGGTAGCTCGCCAGGTGAGTGAAACCCGCCAAGAAGTTAACTCTGTTTAGCTCCCATGAAAGCAGCTCACCGTGATAACTCACCTAGAATTCAGGTGAGGATGGTCACCCCGCGAATCACAGACTCAGTTTTACAGCTGGTAAAAATCTGTGTAAGCTATTACCTGTTGCCAAAACAAAAGCAAAAGAAATTTAGCTAGCGTTTTAGTAAACATGGTGGTCGTAGCTCAGTCGGCAGAGCGCCTGGTTGTGGTCCAGGAGGTCGCGGGTTCAACCCCCGTCGATCACCCAGAATAAAGAGGGCCGCTACGGTAAACGTAGCGGCTCTCTTTTTATGTGCCCTTCTAAACCCACACGGTAAGGTTGAGTTATGACAGTTCTACCCATCGTTGTGCACGGTAACCCCGTGCTTCACCGCCCGGCCGCACCCGTTACGTCCTTTGATGATGACCTAAAGCAGCTGATTGCTAATATGTATGAGACGCAGGAGCTTTCCAACGGGGTGGGCCTTGCAGGTCCCCAGGTGGGAGTTGGTTTGCGGCTCTTTACCTATAAGTTTGACAACGAAGACGGAGTGCCCCCATTGGGTGTTGTTGTCAATCCCCTGCTCACCCTGGGCAAAATCTCAACCTCAGAGCCTGATCCCGAAGAAGAAGTTGAAGGATGCCTCTCCTTCCCCGGTTATTCCTTCCCGCTCAAGCGCGCTGAATGGGTTACAGTGAGCGGCCAAGACGCTGATGGCAACCCCCTGAAATTTGATGCTACAGGCTGGTTTGCCCGCGTCATGCAACACGAAACAGATCACCTCGATGGAAAACTCTATGTCAACCGCCTTAACCCCCGCTACACCAAGAAGTATAAAAAAGTGGTGAAAGCTGAGGGGTGGACTGTTGACGGCAACAGCTGGGTGCCGGGTGTAGACCCGGATCCCTTCGGTCACTAAGAATTCAAAAGACGCCCGCTCAACTGAGCGGGCGTCTTAAGTATTGTAGGGACGGGGTGCCCTATAAGCCGGGTTCTGTACTCGTTGCCGAGCGGCAATCATCCATCTAGACCCACCATTGCTCGTGGGTTCAAGCAGCCTACCCGGGCACTTCGCCGCACTGGCTACTAGCATGCCCTGTTTGACCTTGCTCCGAGTGGGGTTTACCGAGCCGCCCCGGTCGCCCGGGGCGCTGGTGAGCTCTTACCTCACCGTTTCACCCTGACCGCACCAGAGGTGCGGCGGTCTATTTTCTGTGGCACTGGCCTGCAGGTTACCCTGAGTCGACGTTATCGACCACCCTGTGCTGTGGAGCCCGGACTTTCCTCGAAACCTTAGGTCTCGCGATTGCCCAGGCACCCCGTCCACCCCTCAACTTTACTACACTAAAAACTATGCTCATTCTTCTACCGCCCTCCGAAGGTAAGACTCCCGCCACAGGTACCAGCCCCGTTGAGATAGGTGATTTATCGTTCCCGCAGCTCACCGAAGCCCGCGAGCGCGTGGTGGAGGAGCTAGCTCAGGTTAGTGCAGAAGAAGGCGCCGCTGAACAGCTCAAGGTCGGTAAGTCCTTACTGGCTGAGGTTGAAAGAAATACTCGCCTTTTAGCTGAGCCAGCTGCACCTGCGGCTCAGGTGTACACCGGGGTTTTGTTTGAAGCGCTTGATTATGCAAGTTTAGGTACTGCAGCTCAAGAAAGCGCTGTTCGGTCCCTTCTGGTGATTTCCGCGCTCTGGGGTGCGGTGAGCTTAAAGGACCGCATCCCGGCTTACCGTCTCTCCATGGGAGTGAAACTAGGTAACTGTGGGAATCTGGCTAAATTTTGGGCCGGTGAGCTGACGTCGGTTCTATCTGATGCCTTCGCCGGTCAGTTGATTATTGATTGCCGGTCAGCTGCTTACGCTAAGGCCTGGGCACCTCAACCTCAGCTCACCTATGCGGTAAGAGTTGAGAAGATGCTGCCCGACGGCAGCCGCAAGGTGGTCTCACATATGGCGAAGCACTACAGGGGTTTGCTGGCCCGATACCTGATCGATGAAGGCCTTACGAACATCAACGATATTGAACAGCTACTACCCAGGCTCTCCCCCAAGTTCACCGTGGAGCTGAGCGCCGCAACAGATAAAAGGCCCGGCACCCTCACCCTGGTGGTGAAAGAGTAGGACGCCGGGCTTGAGGTTCTGGCCGTAGCTGGAGTTAGCGGGTGCTGGCTGAACCGCTCATCTTCCCGGTTGAAACGGTGAAGTCCCAGGGGTCGGTGTTGAGATCAGAAATATAGGTGCTGATGGTGAACCCACGGTCCGCTAAGCGTTCGGTGAGCAGCTGAGCTGCGCCGTCCATCCACAACCATTCGCTGGCGAAGTGTGAGCAGTCGATGAGCGCCGGACCGCCGGCTATCAGAGCGTTTTCTCGGAGTTCTGATGCTGGGTGGTGGCGTAAATCAGCGGTGATATAGACATCTGCGCCGCTCTTGAGTGCCTCCTTGAAAAGAGAGTCCCCAGCACCGGTGCACAAAGCCACTTTTTGCACTTGAGTATCTGCCCGCCCGGCAACGCGTAGCCCTGCTGCGGTGGCAGGTAGAAAGTCCGCGATTTTTTCAGCTAGTTCCTTGAGTGTCATAGGCAGGGGTAGCCGACCAACCCTGCCGATGCCTACCTGCACCTGGCTGCCGTTGACCTCAACGCTCTGGTCATCAGCTAGCACCTGACGTTCGCTGATGCCGAGCATGTCCATAAACGCGTCGTTTGTGCCGTGGGGGGCTGAGTCCACGTTGGTGTGGGCGGCCAGCAGGCCGCAGTGCGCTTCGATCAGGGTGTGGGTGATTTCGCCCTTGTAGTCGGTATCAGGTAGAAAGGAAGCACCGCGCAGCAGAAGCGGGTGGTGGGTAATGAGCAGACCGGCCCCGCGTTCTGCTGCTTCGGCGGCGGTTTTCACCGTGGCATCTACCGCAAAGCCAACAGTGAGCACGGGCGCGTCCTTTCGGCCCAGCACAAGACCGCTAGCGTCCCAGTTTTCGGCCAAAGCCGGGGGGAAAATCTCGTGAAAGGCCGTCACCACATCATGGAGGGTAGGTATTTTCGTATCAGTCATGCCCCTATTCTTTCATTTGGGTAGCCTACTGAGAAGTTCAACGCATCAGCGGGCACAGTGTTCTATTCGCCGGAATATTTAGGGCGCCCAGCAGGTTACAGATATATGCAGAATTTTGTTTTAGGCGGAGGCTGCTTCTGGTGCGTCGACGCCGTATACCGCAATATCAAGGGTGTCACTGCCAGCATCTCAGGCTACACCGGGGGCGCTGACCCCAACCCCACCTACCAGCAGGTGTGCAGCGGAACCACCGGTCACGTAGAGGTAGTTAAGGTCGAATTCGACGACTCAATCATTGATGCTGACACGGTTCTTGATATTTTCTTCACCTCCCATGACCCCACCAGCTGGGACCGCCAGGGAGCGGATGTCGGCAGCCAGTACCGCTCGGCCCTTTACTACACTGATGAAGAGCAAAAAGCCATCTTTGAGAGGGCGATAGAACGAGCCAACCAGGTATGGGATAACCGGGTGGTAACTGTACTTGAGCCCCTGGGCACTTTCTATGAGGCAGAGGAGTACCACCAGAACTACTATGCTCGCAACCCCTACCAGGGGTACTGCATGGCTGTCATCAATCCCAAACTCTCAAAAGTGCGCCAACGTTACGCCACGTTTCTTCTCTCTTAGCCCAGCTACCCAATTCTCGTAGAATAAAACTGAACCTTCTTAGTCAATAACCCGAAAGGCTAACCCGTGTCAAAAATGTACAACAATGTCACTGAAGTCGTCGGCGGTACACCCATCGTCCGTCTTAACCGCTTGGACGAGAACCTGCCTGGCAACGTAGCCGTCAAGCTCGAGTTCTACAACCCCGCTAACTCCGTCAAAGACCGTATTGGCGTAGCTATCATCGACGCAGCTGAAAAAGCAGGCGCGCTCAAGCCCGGTGGCACCATCGTAGAGGGCACCTCAGGTAACACCGGTATTGCTCTGGCTATGGTGGGCGCAGCTCGCGGTTACAAGGTCATTCTGACGATGCCTGAGACCATGAGCAACGAGCGTCGTGTCATGCTCCGCGCCTACGGAGCCGAGATTGTTCTGACCCCCGGTTCTGAGGGTATGCGTGGTGCTGTAGAGAAGGCAAAAGAAATCGTTGCCAGCACCGAAAACGCCGTCCTGGCCTCCCAGTTCAGCAACGAAGCTAACCCAACCGTGCACTACAAGACCACCGGCCCCGAAATTTGGGAATCAACCGAGGGTAAGATTGACATTTTTGTAGCAGGTATCGGCACCGGTGGCACCATCTCGGGTGCTGGAAAGTACCTGAAAGAGAAAAACCCCAACATCAAAATTGTTGCGGTAGAGCCCAAGGACTCCCCTTTGCTGACCGAAGGCAAGGCTGGTCCCCACAAAATCCAGGGTCTGGGAGCCAACTTTGTTCCCGATACCCTCAACCGTGACATTTATGACGCTGTTGCTGATGTCAGTATTGAGGACGCTGTTTCAACGGCTCGTGCTTTGGGCACCCATGAAGGCATCTTGGGCGGCATTTCCTCCGGTGCATCGGTCTGGGCCGCACTGGAAGAAGCTAAAAAGAGCGAGAACGCTGGCAAGCTGATTGTAGCTATCGTGTGTGACTTCGGTGAGCGCTACATCTCAACCCTTCTATACGAAGATATCCGCGGTTAAACAATAAAGCCCGCTGAGCGCCACCGCCGAAATTTTCGGCGGTGGCGCTTTTTTGGGTAAAACAGGAATATGTTTGCCCCTACCAGCGGTTATACTCAACATGAAGAGATGCTTGCACGGTAAAGGATAACAATGAGTTTTATGGCGCGTTTGCGTGAGGATCTGGAAACGGTCCGCACCCACGACCCCGCTGCCCGCGGCCCAGCTGAAATTATGATTAATTACTCCGGTCTGCACGCTATCTGGGCACACCGTCTAGCTCACAAGCTCTGGCAGCAAGAGCGCACCAAGTCAATAGCTCGAACTCTCAGCCAGTTCACCCGCTTCTTGACCGGTATAGAAATCCACCCGGGCGCTATCATTGGTCGCCGCTTCTTTATTGACCATGGCATGGGCGTGGTCATCGGTGAAACCGCGGAGGTGGGTAATGATGTGATGCTCTATCACGGTGTCACCCTAGGCGGGCGTTCTTTGGAGAAGGGAAAGCGTCACCCCACCATCGGGGATCGGGTTACTATCGGTGCAGGCGCTAAGGTGCTAGGTCCGGTGATGATTGGTGCTGATTCAGCTATTGGTGGCAACTCAGTGGTAGTACACGATCACCCAGAAGATTCCATCATCACGGGCATCCCAGCCCGCTCCCGGCCCCGTACCGCGGACGCCAAGCTACCCCTGGTGGACGCTGTAGAGTATGTTGACCCCACCATGTGGATCTAAGAACCACAAAATGCCCCTGAGCCTTACAGCTCAGGGGCATTTTTACTCTTAGAAGAGATAAGCTTCCTAGTGGGTGTGGCTATCTTCAGCGTTGATTTCGCTGCGATCGCCGCTCCACTCGGTGTGCCACATGCCCTCTGAGTCAATACGACCGTAGGTGTGAGCACCGAAGAAATCACGCTGGCCCTGAATCAGGGCTGCGGGAAGACGCTTACGGCGCAGGGCGTCGTAGTAAGACAGGGACGAAGAGAAAACCGGCACTGGCACACCTTCAGCAGTTGCCTTAGCGACTACACGACGCCAGGAGGGTACCAGATCCTCGAGCAGGGCGGTGAAAGCGGGAGCCAGCAGCATGTTAGCGGGGGTCTCGCTCTTGTAGGCATCCATAATTTCGCCCAGCAGCTCAGCACGAATGATGCAACCGGCACGCCAGAGGCTAGCAATCACATCAAGCTTCAAATCCCAGTGGTATTCGGCGCCGGCCTTAGCCAGCATATCCATACCCTGAGCGTAAGAAACCAGCTTTGAGGCAAAGAGAGCCTTGCGGACGTCCTCAATGAACTCCTCATCACCATTGGCTACAGCGGTGGTAGCGATCAGTCCCTCCGGAAGCTGCTGCTGAGCCTGTAGACGTGCCTCAGGATTACCTGAAGACAGTGCACGGGCAAAGACTGATTCTGCGATACCTGATACGGGAGCACCAAGGTCAAGAGCTGCCTGCACCGTCCAGCGTCCGGTACCCTTTTGGCCAGCCTCATCAACAATGACATCGACCAGGGGCTTGCCAGTCTTGGCATCAACCTGAGCCAGAACGTCAGCAGTAATTTCAATGAGGTAGGAGTTCAGGTCAGTGGTATTCCACTGCTTGAAGATTTCTGCCTGAGCAGCAGGCTCAACACCGGCAATTGAACGCAAGAGGTCATAAGCCTCACCGATGACCTGCATATCTGCGTACTCGATACCGTTGTGCACCATTTTGACAAAGTGGCCGGCACCATCGGTTGAAATCCATGCACAGCAGGGCTCACCATTAGGAGCCTTAGCCGAAATCTTTTCTAAGAGCGGCCCGAGCGACTCATAAGCCTTAGCTGATCCACCAGGCATAATGGAGGGACCATTGAGCGCGCCTTCTTCGCCGCCTGAAACGCCAATACCCACGAAGTGCAGGTTCTTCTCAGCCAGTGCTCGCTCACGTCGGATGGTGTCGGGGAAGTGTGAGTTACCGCCGTCAATGATGACATCGTCTTCATCGAGCAGGGGTACCAGCTGATCAATCACGGCATCAACCGGTGAGCCGGCCTTCACCATGATCAGAATGCGGCGTGGTGATTCGAGTGAATCTACGAGCTCCTGAAGGGTCTCGGTACGAATGAAATCGCCATCAGCGCTGTGTGCAGCTAAGAGGGCATCAGTTTTTTCAACAGAGCGGTTGTGAAGAGCTACGGTGTAGCCATTACGTGCTAAGTTACGTGCTAGATTAGCGCCCATCACGGCAAGGCCGGTCACACCAATCTGTGCTTTACGTTCAGTATTAGTTTCAGTCATGCCTTTTAGATTACGCTGATTTGCCCTATTTTTGGGCGTACGCGCTATGAGAGAAACAAAACGTTCACATGCTGGGAGCCAGGTGGCAACCCTCTACTGCTCCCGGTCATATGTATCAGTGAAAAGAACCCACACAGCCAGCCCGCCAATAATGAGAGCAACTACAGCAAAACCTATCCACAGCTGAACCATCATGCCCTGAATAATAAATGAAACAGACACCAGGAACCAGATAATAGAGAGGAACACAGCGGTAAAGTTGCGGGGCTTAAAGTTGCGTTTCACAGGTGGCTTTCCGGTAGCGGTCAGAAGAAGGTAGGACGTCGGGGCGACCTTCCCAGTCTAGCGCCAAGAAAACTAGACCGACTATCATGCCAGAACTGTTAAACCAGCAGAAACAAAAAGCCTCGCAGATCACTGCGAGGCTTTAGATGGTGGGTCCTACCGGGATCGAACCGATGACATCCACGGTGTAAACGTGGCGCTCTACCAGCTGAGCTAAAGACCCTTATTGAGTTATTAGTTACTGCAAGTAACTAACTGACAAAACCGAGGTTTCGTTCGTGGGTCCTACCGGGATCGAACCGATGACATCCACGGTGTAAACGTGGCGCTCTACCAGCTGAGCTAAAGACCCATCGTGTCGCGTGCTTGCGCTCTTGACAACAAGAAATACTTTACACAGACCGTTCGCCGCTCGCAAACCGAAAGAGGCACCGCTCGCCATAAAAAATCGTCTAGAGCACTGTTTGCCCCCAGAATTCAGGGGAAAATCAGTGAAAAAAATTTTCCTAACATCTTTACGCTGAGTTCAGTGAATGTTAGAAGTATTGCCTGCTGGCTCTCTCTTGAGACCGTCAAACCCCGCACGTTAGAGACAACAGTGCGGGGTTTGTGTAGGAATATCTTATTTACTTTGCTTCATCACCAGACGGGTAGCAGCCCAATCTTTAGAGGCAGCTTCAGTCGTGGTGACGTGCAAGCCGGCCAGCGGTGCCGCTTCCTGAACTTCTCCCGGGGCGACATAACCATCACGGCCAGCCTTAGGGGTCAGTAGCCACACCACACCGCCTTCATCGAGAGAAGAAAGAACATCCATCAACCCATCTACCAGGTCGCCGTCTTCTTCTCGCCACCAGAGCAGGATGCCATCCACGACTTCCTGGTCGTCCTCGTCAAGAATCTCCGAGCCGATGCAATCTTCAAGATCATCTCGAAGATCAAAATCAACATCATCGTCATACCCAAATTCCTGGATGAGATCCCCATCCTTGAAACCAAGCTTGACTACCGCATCTTTGTCAGCGGCACGAGTCTCGCTCACGAACGTCCTCCTTGAAGTTAGCGGGCAACTACTGCCCTCACCGAGCCCCACCCGGATGTGGAGCATCGTCAGTTCATCTACCACTGAACACGTAAACACCGCTCAAAGCAACAGAACACGACCAAAAGGGTGGCATCAAATTTCGCTGATAAGAAAAAATAGGTGAAGTGACAGCTATTTCACACCTAATAATCCAGGCGTGAAGACCGCCAGAGTGCCATTTTGTGACACCATAGTAGATAAGTTGTCTGAGCGACCCTAATGTTGCTAAAGACACCAACACCCAGCGCACCGCACATTTATCACCAAATGGTGCGCTATACCTACAACATAGAGAGGTTGGCTCGTGGGACCCTCAGAAACGAACGATCACGTTTTGAGTGCGCTGACAAACAGCTTCACCGACATTGACCCCGAAGAGACCGGCGAGTGGATTGAATCCTTCGACGAACTCGTCGAGACTCACGGCACCGAGCGCGCCCAGTTCATCGTGCGCTCGCTCATGCAGCGCGCAGGCCAGAAGTCAATCACCGTCCCCATGGTGACCACTACTGACTACGTTAACACCATCCCCGTAGACCAAGAGCCGGAATACCCCGGTGACGAGCAGGTTGAACGCCGCTACCGCGCCATTCTGCGTTGGAATGCTGCCGTTATGGTTCAGCGAGCACAGAAGGCAACCATCAGCGTGGGCGGCCACATCTCCTCCTACGCAGGTATGGCGACCCTCTACGAAGTAGGCTACAACCACTTCTTCCGCGGCCGTAGCCACCCCGGTGGCGGCGACCAGCTCTTCTTCCAGGGCCATTCATCCCCCGGTAACTACGCTCGCGCCTTCCTCGAAGGCCGTCTCAGTGAAGAGCAGCTCGACGGTTTCCGCCAGGAGAAAACCAAGGAAGGCACCCACCTACCCTCCTACCCCCACCCCCGTAACCTGCCCGATTTCTGGCAGTTCCCCACCGTATCTATGGGCCTTGGCCCCCTGAACGCGATTCACCAGGCATCTTTCAATAAGTACCTGCACAACCGCGGCATCAAGGACACCAGCGACCAGAACGTTTGGGCATTCCTGGGCGACGGCGAAATGGACGAGCCCGAGTCACGCGGCGCACTGCAGCTGGCTGCCAACGAAAAGCTGGATAACCTCACCTTCGTGGTGAACTGCAACCTTCAGCGTCTGGACGGCCCCGTTCGCGGTAACGGCAAAATCGTTCAAGAACTTGAAGCCTTCTTCCGCGGTGCCGGCTGGAACGTTATTAAGGTTCTTTGGGGTCGCGAGTGGGACTCCCTGCTCGAAAAGGACACCTCCGGTGAGCTCGTCCGCGTTATGAACGAAACCCTAGACGGCGACTTCCAGACCTACAAAGCAGAGTCCGGTGGCTTCATCCGCGAGCACTTCTTCGGGCAGACTCCCGAAACCAAGGAACTCGTCGCCGACATGACCGACGAGGAAATCTGGGCCATGAAGCGTGGTGCTCACGACTACCAAAAGGTCTACGCCGCCTACAAGGCAGCAGTGGATCACAAGGGTCAGCCCACCGTCATCCTGGCGCAGTCCGTCAAGGGATACGGCCTGGGTGCTAGCTTCGAGGCTCGCAACGCGACCCACCAGATGAAGAAACTGTCCATGGATGACCTCAAGCGCTTCCGTGACCATCTGCGCATCCCCATCTCTGACGAACAGCTGGAGAACGACCTGTACAACCCTCCTTACTACCACCCCGGTAAGGACTCAGAAGAGTACAAGTACCTGATGGAACGCCGCGCAGAGCTCGGTGGTTTCATCCCCGGACGTAAGAATATCCAGCCCGAAATCCCCCTGCCCTCCGAGAAGGCCTACAAGGGTGCGCTAAAGGGCACCGGCAAGCAGATGGCTGCCACCACCATGGCCTTCGTCCGCCTGCTCAAGGACCTCATGCGTGAAAAGGACTTCGGCCACCGCATCGTGCCTATCATCCCCGATGAGGCACGCACCTTCGGCATGGACTCCTACTTCCCCACCGCTAAGATTTACAACCCCAACGGTCAGAATTACCTGGCTGTGGACCGTGAACTCATGCTTGCCTACAAGGAATCACCCCAGGGCAAGATCATTCACGTGGGTATCAATGAAGCCGGTGGTGTTGCAGCAATGACCGCTGTTGGCTCGTCCTATGACACCCACGGCGAACCCATGATTCCTGTCTACATCTTCTATTCGATGTTCGGCTTCCAGCGCACCGGTGACTCCTTCTGGGCAGCCGCCGATCAGCTGGTTCGAGGCTTCATCATCGGCGGTACCGCTGGCCGCACCACCCTCACGGGTGAAGGTCTGCAGCACATGGACGGTCACTCACCGATCCTGGCCGGCACCAACCCCGCGGTTATTCACTATGACCCCGCCTATGGTTACGAAATCGCGCACATCGTCAAGCGCGGCATCGAGCACATGTATGGCACCGGCGATGAAGACCATAACGTCATGTACTACCTCACTGTATACAACGAGCCGATCCAGCACCCTGTTCAGCCCGAGAACCTCGATGTTGACGGGGTCATTGGCGGCATTTACCGCCTCTCAGAAGCCAAGAACGATGGCCCCCGCGCCCAGCTTCTCGCTTCAGGTGTGGCCGTTCCCTGGGCACTGGAGGCTCAGCAGATGCTGGCTGAGGAATGGGGCGTTTCTGCTGATGTTTGGTCAGTGACCTCATGGACCAACCTACGCCGTGACGGTCTCGATGCAGAGCGTGTTCTGCTCAAAGACCCGGCAGCTACCCCGCGCAAGCCCTTCATAGAGGCTCAGCTCGAGGGCGCAACCGGCCCGATTGTTGCAGTTTCTGACTACCAGACCGACCTCATGGACGGCGTGCGCCAGTTCGTTCCCAACGAATTTGCAACCCTGGGCGCTGACGGCTTCGGCTTCTCAGATACCCGTGCAGGTGCTCGTCGCTTCTACAAGATCGACTCAGCATCCATCGTTGTCCGTACCCTGCAGATGCTGGCAAAGCGCGGTGAAGTTGCTGCCGATGCTCCCGCTCAGGCCTTTGCTAAGTACGACCTGAACAACATCAACGCTGGTACCTCCGGTAACGCCGGTGGCGACGCGTAAGGTTACCACTAGGTAGCTCAAGGGCTGCTATTCCCCCCAGTAGGGGAATAGCAGCCCTTTCTCGTCTACTAAAAATTCGGTGTCGCTCATCTTTGAGGGGTAAGCGACTGATTCTTTATCTTTGTGGTCTGCACAACGCAAATCTTCTACCAGGTGGAGGGCAAAAGAGGAGTAGGATAGTTATTTGAAAAAGATTCAAGAAACTTTCAAATTTCTTGAAAAGACAACGCTACTTCTAAGGTGGTTCACCCCTGTGATTGCCCTTCTATGTCCAGGTCAGGGAGCTCAAAAGCCCGGTTTTCTGACCCCCTGGTTAGAGCTGGACGGTGTGAGTGAGCACCTGCAAAAACTTTCAGCTGCAGCCGACCTTGACCTCATCCGCTACGGCACTGAAGCTGACGAGGAGACCATCAAGGACACTGCTATCGCTCAGCCACTGATTGTTGCAGCTGGTCTTGTAACGGGCAAGCTAGCACAGAGACTTCTCGGCGACCGCGACGTTATTTTTGCAGGACATTCGGTGGGTGAAATTACCGCTGCTGCCTTGGCTGGGGTGCTCACCGAAGAAGAAGCCATGAAATTTATTCGCGTGCGAGCAAACGGTATGGCTGAAGTTGCAGCGGCTACACCCACCGGCATGAGTGCCGTACTGGGCGGAGTTGAGGACAATATCCGCGAGGCCATTTCTGCTGCCGGTCTGACTGCGGCCAACTCAAACGGCGGCGGCCAGATCGTTGCTGCTGGTTCGCTAGAGAATTTAGCCGCTTTTGCTGAAAACCCGCCAGCTAAAACTCGTGTCATTCCGCTCAAGGTAGCTGGCGCTTTCCATACCTCTTATATGGAAGCTGCTCAGGGGCCCCTCGCTGATTTTGCGGACACCCTGACGCCTAAGGACCCCACTTCAGCCCTTCTCTCAAACTTTGACGGTGCCCCTGTCAGCAGCGGTTCCGCTGCACTAGATTCCCTGGTAGCGCAGGTGACCCGCCCTGTACGCTGGGACCTGTGCATGGCGTCCCTATCAGAAGCAGGTGTTGAACACCTCGTAGAGGTAGCCCCGGCCGGTACCCTGGTGGGGTTGGCAAAGCGAGGTCTGCGTGGCACCCCCGCTTCAGCGATTAACTCCCCCGACGACCTTAACGCGCTCACCGCAGCGCTCTCTGCCTAACACTGAAAGGACATCTAAGTGCCTACCCTCAAGCAGGCGGAACCCAACCGCTACTCACGCATTCTTGGCTACGGATCAGCCCGCGGTGACCTTGATGTCACCAACCATGACATCGCTGGCCCCATCGATTCATCAGATGAATGGATCGTCCAGCGCACCGGCATCAAAACCCGCCACCGCGCATCAGAGAACCTTTCCATTACCGATCTTGCTGTGGCAGCAGCCAAGGACGCGCTCGCCAACTCAGGTATCATTGGTGAAGATTTGGATGCGGTTATCGTTGCAACCGTAACCCACCCGCACGCTACGCCTTCCCTTGCTGCGCTGGTTGCCCACGGTGTTGGTTCCAAGGCACCTGCCTACGACATTTCAGCTGCTTGCGCAGGCTTCTGCTACGCGGTAGCCCAGGCTGATGCCCTCGTCAAGGCAGGCACAGCCCAGAACGTCCTGGTGATTGGTGTTGAAAAGCTTTCAGATTTTATTGATAACACCGAGCGCACCATCTCCTTCCTCCTGGGCGATGGCGCTGGTGCAGCCGTAGTTGGCCCCTCAGAGACCCCCGGCATAGGGCCAACCGTGTGGGGATCGGATGGCGCCAACTGGGAAGCTGTAGGCATGAGCCATTCCATCCTTGAGATTCGCAACCGTGATTTTGTTGCTCATCCGGTTGAAGAGGGAGAGAAAATCTGGCCCACCCTACGCCAAGATGGTCAGAAAGTTTTCCGCTGGGCAGTGTGGGAAATGGCTAAGGTCGCACAGCAAGCCCTAGACGCTGCGGGTATCACCGCCGAAGATCTCGGCGCCTTTGTGCCTCACCAGGCCAATATGCGCATCATCGACCAGATGGTCAAAACACTCAAACTCCCCGACACCGTCCTCGTAGGCCGCAATATTGAGTGTGCAGGCAACACATCAGCTGCTTCCGTGCCTCTGGCAGTAGATGCTCTGCTTGATGAGCACCCTGAACTGTCAGGCAAGCTTGCCCTGCAGATCGGTTTCGGCGCTGGTCTCGTCTTTGCCGCCCAGGTGGTCGTCCTCCCCTAAAGCCTCTCCAACCCTAGGGGGAACTGACTAACTCTCACTCACCTCGGCCAAATCTTTTTTGAAAAAAATGTTAGGTTTATTTCAAAAATAGTGGGCCTGATAAGCCGGTCAAACCCCGTTGGAGAGACTACACTCAACTGTGAAGACTAAAAGTAGCAGTAGCTGCTAGATGTCGCTTTGACCTCTTGAGAGGGGTTAGAGCACCCTACCTTCAGCGGCAGATGCCGCTACACCCTAGACAAAGGAGCCATCATGGCAGATCAGAACGAAATCCTCGCAGGCCTTGCAGAAATCGTCAACGAAGAAACCGGCGTTGAGGTTGAGGACGTTCAGCTCGAGAAGTCTTTCACCGAAGACCTCGACATTGATTCCATCTCAATGATGACCATCGTTGTTAATGCAGAAGAGAAGTTCGGCGTCACCATTCCCGACGAAGAGGTAAAGAACCTCAAGACCGTGGGTGATGCAGTAAACTTCATCGCAAACGCATAAGTTTGCCCCCGGCAGGGTTGGGTGCGGATTCCTCCGCGCCCAACCTCTTTTATATACCTCTCGGTTCAACTCCCTCACTCAAGACTTAGTTCGAAGGACGCACAGATGTCTCGTAAAGTCGTTGTCACCGGCCTCGGTGCAACCACCCCCATCGGCGGGGATGTTCCTACTACCTGGGAAAACGCCCTCGCCGGGGTTTCAGGTATCACCACCATTGATGAGCCCTGGGTGACGGAGTACGAGCTGCCTGTTTCAATTGCAGGCCGGGTAGCTGTCGCTGCGGTTGAATCTGGCCGTCTATCTAAAGTTGAGAGCAAGAGACTTGATCCCTCCGGTCAGCTGGCTTTGGTAGCCGCTCGTGAGGCGTGGGAGGATGCAGGTTTTAGCGGCAAGGACGCAGAAGAGGCTGAAGAGTGCGATCCATTGCGCACCGCCGTTGCTTTTGGCACCGGTATCGGTGGAGTTTGGACTCTGCTGGACGCCTGGGATACTCTGCGGGAAAAGGGCCCTCGCCGTATGCTTCCCATGACCGTGCCCATGCTGATGCCCAACTCTAATGCGGCTGCAGTGTCCATGAATCTCAAGGCTCGCGGTTCAGCTCAGACTGTGGTTTCCGCTTGTGCTTCTTCTACCGAAGCCCTTGACTTAGCTCTCATGCTGATTCGTTCTGGCAAGGCTGACGTTGTTATAGCCGGTGGCTCTGAGGCAGCTATCCACCCCATGACTATCGGAGCCTTCGCTAAAATGCAGGCTCTCTCTACCCGCAATGACGACCCGGCTGCTGCTTCCCGGCCCTACGACAGCGGTCGCGATGGCTTTGTGATGGGTGAGGGTGGAGCCGCTCTGATTCTTGAATCAGAGGAACATGCTAAAGCTCGTGGCGCACGTATTTACGCTGAGCTTGCTGGCACCGGAGTCTCTGCTGACGCCCACCACATCACAGCCCCGGATCCCGCGGCCTTGGGTGCTACCCGCACACTTCAAGAGGCTCTGGCAGACGGTGGAATCTCACCTGAGCAGGTCGTTCACGTCAATGCGCACGCAACCTCTACCCCCGTGGGCGATGTTCCCGAGTCACTAGCTCTGCGTGAGGTTTTCGGCGATCATACCGGTTCGGTTGCAGTATCAGCCACAAAGTCAATGACCGGTCACCTTCTAGGTGGCGCCGGCGCCCTCGAAGCAGTGCTAACTGTTCTTGCACTTCACCACCGTAAGGCTCCTTGCACTATTAATCTTGAGGACAAAGACCCTCAGATTGACCTTGATGTAGTGACTGATGCTCGTGACCTGCCCGCAGGTGACATTGCAGCTGTTTCTAACTCATTTGGTTTTGGTGGGCATAACGCTGTAGCGGCCTTCCGCAGCGTCTAGAGTCTAGATAGAGTTAATCTTTTAGGGGCGGCACCTGGTGGTGCCGCCCCCTTGCTGTTCCCGGGCGTATGCCAGTTGCCTACATTTTTTGGTTGATGTGGGTGATATTACTTTGGGAACTAGCGGCGCGCAGCGGCTCCAGCTGCTCGTCCCAGGGCTCACCCAGCATGAGGGAGAATTCCTGATACAGTGCCTCAAAGCTTCCTTCAGCCTGTTCAAAGGCGTACTTGACTCGGTCTTCGGTGACCGTGAAGTTACCCAGCACATCGGTCCCTACAGCGCAAATACCTAAAGATGGGGTGTACATGAAGCGCACGGCATCGGTGGTGAGGGTGGCTCGCTCAGTCACCTCAAAGAAGATACCATCGAAGACCCTGAGTGCTGAGGCGAGCTGAGCTGCGGTTCCCTGCTGACCTGACCAGCTGAGCTCCGCTCGCTGGTGACCGGGGCGGGCCGCTTGCTCTTGCCAGTTCAGGCTTACAGCATTTTTTACTACGCTCTCGATGGCCCACCGAAGGTGCGGGGTTATGGTTGAAGGAGCAGCATGGATGAAAAGGTAGCCACCAGTCTTCAGATGCTGATGTGAAGGCTGACTCAGAGGAGGGGGTAGAGCTGTCATGATTTTCTATCGTGGTCTAAGCGCGGGGGTGGGAGCGTGAATAAGTTTGAGCTAAACGTTCCACCGAAACGTGCGTATAAACCTGCGTGGTAGCAAGAGAACTGTGCCCTAAGAGTTCTTGCACGGCTCGGATGTCTGCACCGCCATCGACCATGTGGGTGGCAGCCGTGTGCCTAAAAACGTGGGCACCGGTCGCCTGTGTGTCATCTAGGGTAAGTAGCAAGCTGGTGAGGTCTTCTCGGATTTGCCGTGGGTTGGCTCGCTTACCTCTGGCCCCGATGAAAAGGGCAATCTGCGGTGACGCCGGAGCTTGAGGTAACCATTGCGGCCGCCCCTTTTGTACCCATGAGTTGAGAGCAGCGAGCGCTGGTAGCCCAAAAGGCACGACGCGCTCCTTATCGCCCTTACCGATAACCCGCAGGGTGCGGTTGGTGCGGTCCACGCTGGTGAGATCTAGATTAGTGAGCTCTGATATGCGGATGCCGGTGGCATAGAGAATTTCAACCACGGCATTGAGACGCAGGAGGCGGGGGTTAGTCGGTTCTTGAGCTAGCGCTGTTTCAAGGGTGGTTGTCAGAGTCTTGAGGTGGTCTTTGCTGAGAATCTGCGGCAGCTTTGATGCTTTCTTGGGGGTGCTGAGGTGGCGGGCTGGGTTACCCTGCACCAGTTCCTCTTCCTCGGCCCAGGTGAAGAAACGACGCAGGGTGGAGGTCTTACGGGCCAGTGAGGCTCGTGCTTGTCTGGAGTTGAGCGTTGCTAGCCAACCTCTCATCATGGTGAGGTCAAGGTGACTGAGGTGAGTGGTTCCGTGCCGCAGAGCATAGGCAAAGAAGTCAGACAAGTCTGAGAGATAGGCCTTGATGGTCTCGGGGGAACGATGGAGCTCGTAGGTTAGGTAGCGTTCGTAGGCTTCTAGGGCACGGGTGTATTCGCGGTCGGTATCGAGGGTTCCTGCCCCAATTTTCAGGGTGGTGGGTAGGTCGGAGGCACTGTTAGCTGAGGTGTTCTCCACGCCAAACTTCCTTCCCTGCTCTCTCGTTTACCCGGCCCTTTTGCGCCTAGCTTTTTTCATTCTACTCTGGGCTAGAAAACATAGCATGCCGTGTAGAAAAGAGCAGGAGGGGTCAGCGCTTTTCCTTTTTGCGCCAGCCAGCACCGTTAGTTTCAGCAAGCTCCAGAGTCTTAAGCTGAGATAAACTGACCAACAGCTCTCTCAGGGGAAGACCACAGATAGCATTGATTTTTTCAACTGAAGCATAGCGGTGTACCGGCAAGGCATCCCACACCCTGCGCTGTACATCGCGAAGGCAGTCGGTCAGTTGTTGAGAAGCACTGGCTGGGCCAAATAAACTTGCCTCTGGTTCTTCGCTCAGTAAAAGTTCTCCCCTTTCGATCTGCCGAGCATCGGTGAGGAGCTGGGCCAGACCATCCCTGATCAAACGGTGGCACCCCTCAGAGCTGGGTGAGAAGATGGGACCTGGCACGGCGTAGACAGGCCGGCCCAGTTCAAGAGCATGGTTAGCTGTATTGAGTGCCCCGCTGCGCCAGCGTGCCTCGACCACAACGGTGGCTGAGGATATAGCTGCTATCAGTCGATTACGTTGCAAGAAACGATAGCGGGTCGGTGATTGGCCCAGCGGAACCTCGCTGAAAATCAGACCGCCCTGCAGAATCTCATCAAGGAGTTTCTCATTCTGCCGGGGGTAGAAACGGTCAACTCCGCACGCCATGAAAGCCACGGTGGGTAGGTGGGCAGTTGAGACCGCTAAAGCAGTGCGGTGAGCGGTAGCATCTACGCCAAAGGCACCACCAGAAATAATCGTGTTCCCGGCTGACGCTAGGTCACCGGCAAGATGAGATGTAGCTGAGGTGCCGTAGGAGGTGAGGTCACGTGATCCTACGACAGCCACGCTCTGATCCGCTCTCAGTGCCTTGAGAAGACGGCGGTCTCCCCTGCCCCAGAGCCCGTAAGGCGCCTTTTCTGCCAGGTCGTGCAAAGCGGCGGGCCAGTCCTGATCCTCAGGCACACACAACCAAGCGGAATAGGCAGCAGCAAAACGGGCGTCCTGCTCAGCTGTTATACCCTGACGACGCGTCGTCCAACGCTCTAGCCGGTGCTGTACCGCATCATATAGCCCCTGCATCACTGTCTGAGGCAGGTCACTACCAGCCTCAAAGAACTCATTCATATCAGAGACGGTGAGTTCCCGCCTGCCCGTTAGGTAATCCGCAGTAGCAGTCGGCCCGCAGAGCTGGATAAGAGCTGTAACGTAGGCGTCCTCTGGATCAGCGATGCGCATGATCTCACCGCGTGCACGGCGTACAGCCTCCAGCTGTTCCCGCTCAAGAGGCTCTTGCTCCAGCTTCTGAGGTTCAGTTTCATATACGGTCATGGGTGTTCCAACCTTTCTTTTCCAAGGTCCCTGAAGTAGAGAGCAAGATCAATATGGTCTTTAGTTGGGGTAGAGGCCCCATCTAAATCTGCTAGGGTCCAGGCCGTACGTAACACTCGGTCAAAGCCACGGGCAGTCAAGTTTCCCCGGTCAATAGCAGAATTCAACTCCCCCGTCAGGTGTGCATCTAATCTGAGCGGCCCACGCAGAATCTTGCCGTTGGTGTCAGCATTGGTCAGCAAACCGAAGGTACGCAGCCGCTCAGCTTGTGCCAAACGGGCGGCAGTCACTCGCTGCCGTATAGACTCAGAAGATTCGTTAGAGCCGGCACCGGCCAACTCAGCAGCCGTAACCTTTGGCACCGTTAGTTGCAGATCAATACGGTCCAGTAACGGGCCAGAGAGTTTGCCAAAATATGAGCGGCGCTCGCGGCTGGTGCAGGTGCAGTCTAGCCCCCTACCCACGTTCATACCGCAGGGGCAGGGGTTGGACGCCATGACCAGCTGAAACCGTGCTGGGTAAGTCGCTGATGCTACCGCCCGGTCAATCACCACCTGCCCACTCTCAAGAGGCTGACGGAGCGAGTCCAGAACCTGACGCCTAAACTCCGGCGCTTCATCTAAAAATAAGACCCCCCGGTGGGCTTTTGACACACTTCCCGGGCGAGGTATCCCCGAACCACCGCCTAAAATAGCCGGGGAGCTTGCTGTGTGATGGGGTGCCTCAAAGGGAGGGGTGCGAATCAACTCTTTGCGGGGCGACCCGGTGGAACACAAGGAGTGAAGAGCGGTAACTTGCATTGCCGCCTCATCATCGAGCTGGGGCAAAATACTAGTTAACCGTTCTGCCAGCATCGTTTTCCCTGACCCCGGTGGACCATTGAAGAGGATATGGTGCCCGCCAGCTGCCGCGATTTCAAGAGCTAGCCTCCCCTCGCTCTGCCCGGCTATATCAGCCATATCAGGCCTCAAAGCCTGTTCAGGAGTGTCTTTTGAGTTGGCTGTGCTGTGGGACTGGGCAGGATGACGCAGCTTACCTGCTTCTTTAGCACCAAAGGCCGTAAATACCTCGGCCAGACAACCAAAGCTAGAGACCTCTGCCCCCATGACCAAAGCAGCTTCTTCTGCATTATCAGCCGGAACTACCACCCGGTGGTGACCGGCGTCCAGCGCTGCCTTCACCGCGGGCAGTACCCCAGGTATAGCTCTCAAACTGCCATCAAGACCCACCTCACCCAAGAAGACTGTAGGACCTGAGGGCTCCAATTCACCTTCAGCTTGCAGGGCTGCTACCACCATCGCAAGGTCAAAACCTGAACCGCGCTTAGGCAGAGTAGCCGGAGTGAGGTTGACGGTCAGCTTGCGCTGCGGCAACGGCAACCCCGTATTCTTAGCTCCCGACCTCACCCGATCTTTTGATTCACTGAGCGCGGTGTCAGGTAGTCCCAACAAAACGAACCCGGGAAGGGCGGCTGAGATATCAGCCTCAACCTCTACGAGGTGACCAGTAATACCCACTAGCGCTACAGAATAGGTACGAGCAAAACCCATCAAGCCACCCCCGTCAGGTGTTCGAAGGTGAAATGCTGGGAATTGCCACAAATAGATACTGCATCAATACGCATAGATCTGTAATCCTGTGTATCGTGACTTCTAGACCAGGCATAGGCCAGCGCTCTCAATTTCCGGGACTTATCCCTTGAAATAGCTTCTAGCGGGTGCCCGAAAAGCTCACTTGACCGGGTTTTAACCTCAACAAATACCAGGTTCATCTCGGGGTCGATCATGACCAGGTCTATTTCCCCACGAATCGGTTCACTGCCCGGCTCTGTATGGGGGCGCCAGTTACGTTCTAGCAGCGCATAGCTATTACAGCGCAAAATGGTGAGTGCGATATCCTCGCCCCACCTCCCTACCTGGGTAGGAGTAGTGGCGGTCAGCGTCCTGCTCATGTCGGTCTCATTTCTGTGACTCGGTTCTTTGAGCACTACCCTGCCAGCTGTCCATCACCAAAGACAGGAGGATGTGAGGCTGTGGAGAGGCAGGATAAGGTCCGCTTCAAGAGACAACAGGGTCAGCTGGCCCTAACTCCGGGCAGAATGGTGAAGCGAGGAACCAGCATGACAGCTTTTGACACGCTTATCACCAGGATTGCTTCACGGCAGGCGCCCTGCCAGAAGACAAACATCCGCCACACCACACAGGGTGAGACGGATGAATCGTCATTCAAAGATCAGACTTAGGCTTCCGGTGGCTGAAGACCATCCATCGGTGGGATCATAAATTCCTCGCCAGGTGTTCGCTCTTCAATATTAACGTCTCGTACCGAATAAACCCGAACATTTTTTACAAAGCGGGAGGACCGAAAAATATCCCACACCCACACATCTTGCATCTCAATTTCAAAGAAAACGGTGCCTTCTTTGAGGTGCGGGGTTACCTGCACCGAGTTGGCCAGATAAAAACGTCGCTCGGTTTCAACGATGTAAGTAAAAAGCCCGGATACATTTTTGTACTCCTCATAAAGGGCTAGTTGGGCATCTGATTCGAAATTTTCTAGATTCTCGCTGCTCATGGTTACTGGCTTTCTCGTGCTAGGTAGGCTTTCTGGAGCTGTTCAGCGCTGACAGGTAAAGCCCAGGAAAGTCTGTGGTGGGTACTGGGACCTTCATCGGTAAGAGCTGCCCGATGGGCGGCTGATCCGTAGCCCTTATTCTTAGCCCACCCGTAGTAGGGGTAATCGACGTCAAGTTTTTTCATCAGCTCATCACGCTCGACCTTTGCTACAACCGATGCGGCGGCAATAGAGGCGCACCGGTAGTCACCCTTAATTTCCATCTGCACGGCGCCACTCCAGCATTCATAGTGAACTCCGGCAACAGCCCATGCCTCAGCTGCTAAATCCCTGTAGAGAGCAGCGGCAGGATCGAGCTCTGCAAAGAGGTCAGTTTGAGCCGGAGTCAGCCAGTCATGCTTTCCATCCAGTAGGACGGCGTCAGGGTAGAAGCCGCGTGCTGCCACCTGAGCCAATGCCCGCTGACCAGCCAACCGTAGAGCCACAGTAATGCCCAACGCATCGATTTCAGCTGGGCTTGCATGCCCCACAGTACTGGAGCACCACTGCTCAATTAAGGGCACCATAGCGTGACGTTTTTTCTCTGTGAGCGCTTTAGAATCGATCAGACCTTCGATACTCAGGCTAGCATCGGCATCGATCACCGCGACACCCACACTGACCGGTCCGGCGATAGGGCCACGACCGACCTCATCCATGCCGGCAATCAGACCCATACCGCGTTCGAACAGTTTTGCCTCAACGCTAAGATCAGCCGTAGCTACTGGCATTTCTGCTACTCGCCTTCAGGGACGTTAGCGAAAACTTCCGGTGCCCCGCCAGTAAACGTGAAACGTTGCACCGGCCACGCGACTACGAACACTTCACCTTCAACGTCTGCTTCATTGATAAATTCAGTGCGCGTCTCGATATGGTAGCGGGAATCTGCTGAGTTACTGCGATTATCGCCCATTACAAAGTAGGAGTTCTGAGGGACGATCACGTCAAAAGGAATCTCCGTGGGGCTAACACCATCTTTAAGATAGGTCTCATTGAGAGTCACTCCGTTAATGCTGATGCTGCCATCTTCATGGCCTACAACGTGGTCACCGCCTACACCAATAACTCGTTTCACGAGGTAATTTGATGAGATATCTGGCATGATGCCCACAAAAGAAAGTGCATTTCGCACCGGATTACTACCTGTTGTGGGTGGCATCCAGTTCTGGGTGTCTTTAAAGACCACCACATCGCCCCGGTCTGCATCGCTGAAAAGAGAACCGGCAACGTTGACGAACACACGGTCATTAATCTGAAGCGTATCTTCCATCGAAGATGAAGGGATGTAGAATCCGCGTAAGATAAAAGTCTTGAGCAGGTAGGCAATGAGCAAGGCATAAAGAATGATCAGACCGTACTCTTTGAGCACACTGTTTTCGCGGCGCTGCTTGCCACCGCGCGGGGTATCGGCTGTTTTTTCGTCAGCTTCTGAAGGTACCTCTTCAAACGGCTGGCTATCATTGTGAGCCTTATCCATTGCGCCCACCCTTCTTCTTGGAGTTCTATCGGTTAGTTTACTTCGCTGAGCCGGTGCGCAGGATTATTCAGGTGGGGAACCCCACCGCTGTGCGGGCCAGGCGACGAAGGTTGGGTGACCGATCACGGTATCAACCTTTATCATGCCGCCACCCGGCGCTCCCATCAAAGCCCTGGAGTCCATTGATCCTGAACGGTGGTCCCCCATCACCCACATGCGCCCCTCGGGAATCTTCACAGAAAACTCCACGTCACTGATAGCGTCACCGGGGTAAAGATAAGGTTCGTTGACCGGCTGCCCGTTGACGGTCAGAGCTCCGCTGGCTGAACAGCATTCCACGGTATCGCCGGCAACACCAATGACACGCTTAATGTAGACGGTGTCGCTACCTATCAGCCCCAGCCATTGACCAGCAGATTTAACCGGATTCTTTACCCAGGGGCTACCTGAAATATAGGGAGAAAAAGAGCCTGTCCCATCAAACACCACGATATCGCCCCGCTGCACTTCAGTATCCAGCTTGGACACTATAATTCTGTCTCCGGGCTCAAAAGTGGGCTCCATCGAGGACGAGGGAATAAAGAACACATCAAAAAGGAAAGTTCTAATGAGTAACAGGGCAATAAAAGCAAGGCTCGCAGCAAGAGCAAGAAGGCGCCAGCCCCGTAAACGGGGTTGACGCCTTGTCTCACTGGAATCGGCGATCAGGCCATTTTCCATAAAAAGGTGTGAAACCTAAAAGATTTAGGATTCGCGCTTCTCGCGGATACGTGCAGCCTTGCCGCGACGATCACGCATGTAGTAGAGCTTCGCACGGCGAACGTCGCCACGTGAAACAAGTTCAATCTTCTCGATTACGGGAGAGTGAACGGGGAAGGTACGCTCAACACCAACGCCGAAGGAAACCTTGCGGACGGTGAAAGTTTCGCGAACGCCGCCACCCTGGCGACCAACAACGAAGCCCTTGAAGACCTGGACACGGCTACGGTTACCTTCAACAATGTTCACGTGAACGTTGAGGGTGTCGCCGGGACCGAAGTCGGGGATGTCATTGCGAAGTGACTTGTTATCAATGAAGTCAAGAGTCTGCATTGAGATTCTCCATGAATATCTCTGCCGCAGGTCAAACATATTCGGTGTACTTCACGAGCAGTGTCTAAAGGCTAACGCCAGACTGATGCTGTTCGTGAGAATTCTGTGTCACCGTCTACCGTGGGCGGTAGCCGGTGGTTCATGCTGTTAGCGGTCGCTCATCCCCCTGCGGCAGGGGCGTGCCCAGCGTGAACACAAGAAAAAATTATCCCATATTTGACTGGCTATGACTAGGGTTGGCAGGCAGCTGCGTCCAGTTATTTGTGTGAGCTTAACCGCGCTCTAGAAGTACTAGAGCAAAGCCTACGATTACTGAGCAGACAGGTGAGGGAACTATCGGCAGTGATCACACCAGCTGGCTTTGAGCGCTACCACCAGTTCCCCCACACTAAAAGTGCTACGAGTTAGCTTCTGCAGCCTTCTTAGCGGTGTGGAGTTCTTGAACTTTCTTGCGGTCTTTCTTATCCCAGTTCTCTGGCGGGTAGGCTTTGAACATATCTGGGCGCCGGTCAAAAGTACGTTCAATCTGTTGGTCACGGCGCCAGCGAGCAATAGCTCCGTGGTTACCTGAGAGCAGGATGTCGGGCACCCGGTGTCCGCGCCAGTCGGCTGGTTTGGTGTAGACCGGGTACTCCAGCAGGCCCCCGGTGTGAGACTCTTCTTCTAGGGACTCAGGGTTGCCCATAGCACCGGGAATCAGGCGGGTGATGGCCTCAATCATGACCATGACCGCCACTTCACCACCGTAGAGCACGTAGTCACCGATAGAGACCGGCAGCACCCTGAAGCGTGTTTCTGCCCAGTCCAATACACGCTCGTCGATACCCTCATAGCGGGCCGGGGCGAAGACAATGTGCTCTTCTTCAGCAAGGTCGTAGGCTAGCTGCTGGTTGAAGACCTGGCCAGCTGGTGACGGGACAATCAGCAGGGGCAGCTGCTCTTGAGTTGGGGTAGCTTCTAGTGCCTGCTCCAGGGCAAGGCCCCACGGCTCGGCTTTCATAACCATACCCGCTCCCCCGCCATAAGGGGTATCATCCACGGTTTTGTGGCGGTCAAAGGCAAAGTCGCGCAGGTTAGTGATGTTCAGGTTCACCCTGCCTGTTTCTTTGGCCTTACCCATGAGGGAAAGCTCTAGCGGAGCCAGGTACTCAGGGAAAATCGTGATGACGTCGTAGCGCATCGGTTTCTAGTCACGCTCGCTATCGTCAGCCTCTTCGTCCTCATCGTCTGAGCCGTTGAGTTCTAGCAGGCCCGCAGGGGGGTTAATGACGACGTAACCCTCTTCAATGTCGATAGCAGGAATGAGTTCTTCCACAAAGGGGATCATGACTTCTTCACCGTCAGCCACGTTTTCTAAAATCAGCAAATCCTGGGTGGGCATGGTCTGCAGGCCTACCACATGGGCAATAGGTTCCTCAGGTAGGTAACCATCCTCGCCGATTTCCTGGGCTAGGTAGACAGGTAGGTCAATAAGGTCGTGTTCGTAGTAGCCGTCCTCATCGTCGCTGCCCACGGTGGCAGAGTCAAAGGTTAGGCGGGTGTCGCGCATGGTCTCAGCATTATTGCGGTTAGCGACCTCTTTGAATCTGACTACCAGGATTTTCTTATTCCAGCGGGAACCTGCAACGGTGAGGACGCCGGCGGGGGCGATAGCACCCACCAGGGAGTTCGCGTCAAAGTCTTCGATGTCGAGGGTCGCGCCGGGTGCGAAGCGTTCCTCGGGGGCGTCGGTGAAAAGTTGAACGGTGACTTCACCGCGAATGCCGTGGGGCTTGCCGATACGGGCAACCTGAACCTGCACAGGTAATCCTTTCAATGGATATGTCTACGTGATTCTCAGTCTAGTGTACTGGCAGCATTACGCGCAGACCTGGGGTAGCAGAAAGCCCCGCAGCACTTGCGTGCTACGGGGCTTTTTAGTCAGTCTAGCGTCGTCGATCGGTATCGATGACATCCACGCGGACGTGGTCACCATCATTGATCGCGTTGACCACGGTACGAACACTCTTAGCGGTGCGACCTGACCGGCCAATGACTCGGCCCAGGTCCTCCGGGTTCACATGAACCTCAAGTGTTTCACCGCGGCGGCCGCTCTTTGAGCGAACCTTCACGTCGTCCGGGTTATCGACGATACCCCGAACAATATGTTCGAGAGCGTCAGCTATCATGATTACTCAGCTGCTTCCTCTGAAGCTGCTTCTTCAGCAGCCTCTTCTGCGGGAGCTTCCTCAGCCTTGGGAGTGATTGCCTCAGGGAGGACAACCGAACCCTTTTCGGGAACAACGAACTCGGGCTTGGCATCAACGGGCTTGACAGTGTTCTCTGCCTTTTCACCCTTTGCTGCTGCCAGGTCACCGGTGAGCTTCAGCAGAACGGCAACCTGCTCGGTAGGCTGAGCGCCTACTGAGAGCCAGTACTGTGCACGCTCTGAGTTGATCTCGATACGTGAGGGGTTCTCGGTAGGGTGGTAAAGACCGATTTCCTCGATAGCCTTACCGTCACGCTTGGTGCGTGAGTCAGCTACTACCACACGGTAGCGAGGATCGCGGATTTTACCGAAACGCTTGAGACGAATTTTAACAGCCACTGTAGTGGTTTCTCCTGTTTTCTAAGAATGGTCGAGGTGCTCTATCTGCGCTCGTGGGGCGAACCGTCCAGAGTTCCTCTGCGGACACAATTGTTCCCGGATGAGAGGGGCCGGGAAAATCGAGTACCCGTCAAGTATGCCAGCTCCACCACCTTAAAGCTAGGTTCACGAACAGATTACGGCTGTGTTTTACACAATTATTGATGAGAGCGATCAAGCCCCTACCGCTTGAGCGCCTGCTTCCAGCTCACCGAGCTGCCGCCGCGCATGATGTTGTTGCGGTAGATATGAGCACCAACCCTCGTCAATAGCCAGGCTGCCAGCAGGGTGAGCGCAATAGCTACAAGCGGCTCCCAGAATTCAACGTTCTCCGTGAGAAGTCGCATAGGCATAGCGATTGAAGATACCACCGGCACGAAGGAAATAATATGCAGGACCGTTCCTTTTGTGTAAATTCCTGCAAACAGAGCTGCAACCAGAATGAAGGTGATGGGGTTTGAAAGGTTGGCAACGTCTTCTGCTCTGGCACTCATAGCACCAACTGCCGCCCAGACGGTGGCGATTGCCGCGAAGCCGACAATGTAGAAAGCAACAAACCAACCAGCAGAGGGAAGGATCCAGCCAAAGTCATTAGCTGTACCTGTGATGTTCATAGCGATGAGAGCTGCAGCCGCATAGACTGCAATCTGACCGATTGCTAGAAGAATGTTACCTACGATTTTGCCGATCAAGAGCTGGTTCAGCGGGATTGCGGTAGCGATGATTTCCACGATGCGGTTCTGCTTTTCTTCAACCACTGAGTTGGCAATTGCAATACCGAACATGATGGTGGTCATGTAGAAAATCATGGCAAAGCCAAGACCTACAAACAAAGCAATGAGAGAGTTATCATCACCCGTCAACAGGGTTGTTTCCAATGACGTGCCAGCAGACAGGGCGGATAGGTCAACTCCCTGGGCTGCAGCGTTTTCGGCGGTGACCGTTGAGGTGACAGCCTGGGTCAGCACGGTTGCTAGTTCCTGATTAACTGTTGAGTCAAAAACCAGTTCCCAGCTGTCATCGGTGGGGTGAAGATAAGCGTCAGCGTCCCCCTCTGTTACAGCTGACCGCGCTTCATCCGCGCTGCCGAAGTTCTGATGCTCGATGGAAGTCTCATCATCGATGTCAGCTTGCAGGCTGGCTGCTGAGCCAACCATGCTCACTGAACGGTCATCGGTGGTTGCCACAATATAGGTGCTGCCACCCTGGTTGAAGAAGAAGGGAACAATGATTGCCGCCAGAATGATGACCAGCGAGAAGACGGTGCCCATAACGAAGGACTTATCCTTGACCTTAGTCATGACCTCGCGGGTAGCAACAATCTGCCAGGCGTTCTTTACGGTGCTGTGTGCGGTGTTCATTGACTAGTCACTCCTCGGTAGATATCGCCCAGGGTGGGCAGAACACGGGCAAATTCGTGCATCTGACGCTGCATGCCCTCGCTCAGGATGGTTGTACGCACGGACTCAAGGTCAGCGGCAGGGGCGATTTCGAGCAAGGCTTCGGTTCCTTCCACGTCTAAGACGCGAACCCCCGGCACCTCCCGTAACCACCCGGCGTCGGCACCGGCGCTGTACCGGAAGCGGGGCGCGCCGCTTCCGCGTAGCTCAGTAGCAGAACCGGTTGCCTTCACTTGGCCTTCGTGCAGAATAACCACACGGTCGCAAAGACGGTCTACGAGATCCAGCTGGTGCGATGAAAAGAGGATGGGCACCCCCTTACGCATGAGCTCGTGCATCATGGACACCATGGTGTCCACTGCCTTGGGGTCCAGGCCAGAGAACGGCTCATCGAGAATAAGAGCGGTGGGGGTGTGCAAGAGGGAGGCAACAATCTGAACGCGCTGCTGGTTGCCAAGTGAGAGGGATTCCAGCTTGTCCTTAAGACGGTCACCCAGCCCCAGAGCGGTCAGGTGTCCTGTGGCGATATCCCGTGCCTCAGCAGCGCTGAGCCCGCGCAGTTGGCCCAGGTAGATTAGCTGGTTGAGGATAGGTTGCTTGGGGTAGAGACCTCGCTCTTCGGGCATATAGCCAAAGGACGCGCGGTCCTCGGCGGTCATGGGACGCCCGCTATAGAGCACCTGACCCGCGGTTGGTTCTAACAGTCCCATCATCATGCGCATGGTGGTGGTTTTGCCGGCTCCGTTGGCTCCCAGGAAGCCCGTCATAGATCCCGGTTCCACGGTAAAACTGGCATCGCTCACAACGGTTTTATCACCGTAAACCTTAGTCAGGCCCACGGCCTCAATACGGCCGATGCGTGAATTCATCGCTCACCCTTTCTCTAGTGTGTTCTTATCTACCAGCCTAGAAAGGGCGACTAGAGCTTACCTCCCCCACCAGGGGGAATTTTAAGGATGAATGGGACAGTAGCCCTACTGCACCAGCCCTACTCTGTGGGCAAAAATAACAGCACCCACCCGATCGCGGCTTTGGGTTTTAGCCAGAATATTGGAGACATGGGTTTTGACGGTTGCCGGCCCCAAAAAGAGTTGGCTAGCAATCTCAGCGTTGGTTAACCCCTGGGCTAATAGTTGCAGGGTTTCACGCTCGCGAGGGGTTAGCGACTCAAGGGCAAAAGCATCGCGGTTATCAAGGGGCAGCGCTCCCCCAGCCGGTTGATCTGAGGTGGTGGCCGTATCTTCCTGCGCGAAGCGGCTAATCAGAGGAACGATCATTTCAGGCGAAAGGAGAGCAAGGCCGCCGGCTACCTTACGCACAGCGTCCACCAGCTCATCGGCATCCGCTGTTTTGAGCAAAAAGCCGCTGGCACCGGCACGCAGCGCAGAAAAAAGATAGTCCTCGCGGTCAAAGGTCGTCAGAATCAGGACGCGGGTAGCCGGGTGCTCGGACACCACAGCGGCGGTTGCAGCGATGCCATCTAGAACCGGCATCTGAACGTCCATCAGTACAACATCCGGTTGCAAAGACTGCGCTAGCTCAACAGCCTCTTGCCCATTTTTTGCTTCGCCAACCACCTCGATATCATCTTCCATGGAAAGGATGAGGGAGAAGCCGCTACGCACCAAATCTTGGTCATCTGCGAGAAGTACACGAATCATGTTGCTATTGTCCTGTCTGAAAATCTGCCGGGAATCGCACCCGAACCTTCCACCCATCGGTGCCTTGGCGGGGCCCAAGATCAGCTGTGCCTCCTAGCGCCTCGGCTCTTTCACGGATACCATGCAAGCCGTAACCCCCACCCGAGGCGGCAGTACTAACCCTGCCATCATCCGTCACTTCGAGTTCAACCCAGCCACCGACAGTAGACTCAACAGTACGTAGAACAACCAGCACCGAACGAGCTGTTGAATGCTTACGTACGTTGGTCAGAGCTTCTTGCACCATGCGGTAAATGGAGAGCTGAGTGCCCTGAGCCAAATTCACCAGCCTAGCCTCAGACTGAACATCTACCTGAAGCTGACCTACGATGCCGCTGTCACCCAGCTGATCCACCAGTTTTACGATGTCTCTCACACCGGGTTCAGCCGAAGCTCCAGTCTGCTCGCTAGGATCGTTGCGCAGCACCCGAATAATACTTTTCATCTCCTCAACCGATGACCGGGCTAGCTTCTCGACATTTTCAAGAGGCTGAGAAGCTAACTCTGGTTTCTTGGTCATCGCCCGACGTGCAGCGGCTGCCTGGATGCCCATGGCAGAGACATGGTGGCCCACCGAATCGTGCAACTCGCGCGCAATACGCAGGCGATCCCTGTTCACTGCGTCCTCAGCAAGCTGCTCGCTCTGCCGCTGGAGCTGAGCCTGTTGCTGTTCTAACACCGAGCGCTGGTAAGCACCGGTCCAGGCGCTCCTGCCCAAAATCGCCCCAGAGCCAAAGAAAATCACGTTGGAAGTGAGTGTAGCGATGTAGGACGCTGTCGGCACGTCGAAGAGACCGCCCTGGTAGTCCTCTACTCCAAATATCGAGAAGGACGAACCATGGATGGTCCAGAGACTTACCAGCCAAACCACCACGCTCAGACAGACCAGGGTATAAAGAATCCACACCATGGCCCGATTTTTACCCCACGCTACAGCCGCGTAGACCACCGCTAAATAGCTGATCTGGTAGCCCAGGGTGGCTGCTGCGAGGCTATTGAGAAAGCCCAAGAAATAAAAAATGATCGTGCCCAAGAACAGCATGGTCAGAGGGAAACGTCGGCGGAAGATTAAGGGTAACGTCATGCCAATTTGGGCGATATAGGCATGAAAGATGTCGTGAGGATCAGAACCGAAGACACCGGCGCTGTGGTAGGCAGCAACCATCAAGAGGGTGCTAGCAAGCACGAACAACCAGACAGCGTAATCCCAGCGCAACTCACGGGCGCTTGGGGTGGGGCGTTCCCAGTCTGGATCCAAAGCTCTAAAGCTCAAGCGGGGGTGGACAGTCATGGGTTTCACCCTAGCAGAAGCTCTGATGCTCTACTCTCCCCCGTTAGGGGGAGAGTAAGCGGTTACTCTTTACCAAAGAATTTCTTGAGCCTCTGACGGGCAGCGTCGCTAACTCGCTGGCCCACCTGTTTTGCCGTGCGTACCACCTTAGGTTCAGGCGGTGAGATCTTAGCTGTATCTGTGCCTTCAACCTGTGCTCTGAGTTCCTCCATGAGTGACGGAGCCTGCGGGGCAGGGTCTTGCACAAAGTTGACGTCCTTTAGCTTGCTGTAGATGCTGGCCATTACCAGTTCAGCTGACCCACTCGCGCCCAGGGCTACTGCCGCAATGAGCGCTGCCTTGGGGTTATCTCCGCGGGCAGCACGACGCGCTGCCCATAGGGCAAAGGCTCCGGCTGCACCCAGGGATGCGGCACCATCTGCAGCAACCAGCCAGGGACGGGCCATGAGCTCACGGGCGACCGCGTTGAGCGGACCACTGCCATTGGGGTAGGCGGTGACAGTCTGCTTCAGCAAATCCATACCCGTCATTTCCGGGGTGAATTCACGGTAGCCCACATAATCCTGCATGGAGCCTTCTGAAGCCGCTACATTAGATAGTTCTTCGGGTAGCTGCAGGACCTGAATTACGGACTCAAGGCCGGTCTCGCTGGTCATGTCATTCACGTAATTGGCTAAACGCTTGGATGTTTGTTCATCAAGACCGTAAAGCCAGGCCAGGTTATCAATTTCCTCAGCCGCGCGAATCTCGTGCAGAGGCTCAGGCAACACACCGGGTAGTAGCCAAAGGTAATCCAGCACGGCAGAATTCCTTGGGATATAGCGGGTCAAAATCTTGGGGGCACCCCAAGCGAACTCAAGGATGGAACCGACGTCCGAATCATCGGGTGAGCCCACCACCTTAGTCATCCATTCGCCCACCGAACCCTCTTCAAGAAGCTGCGAGGAGCCGGGGAAAACAAAGGCGAGATGCTGTAGCCCCTCAGAGGTTTCAGCAACGATTGATGGCACCCGCATTATGCTCAGAAGGTTGAGCAGCGAGACAGGGTCACCGGTGAGGAGGGACCAGCCATTATCAGCCGGAGCGGCCTCAATGGGACCAGCGAGTGGCGTCTGACCTATATAGGTGGGAATCTCGGTCATAGGCAACTCAACCAGGGCCGCTACAGTCCCGTCATTACTCAGCGCAAGCTCCTCGCCCAGGGCCGTGACGGGAGCTGAGAAACTGTAGGAGAACTGATCAGCGCAAATAGCACCGCGCACCGGTAGCTGCTCCAGCAGATCATCAACACACACATCGAAGGGCTGGCCCGGTTCTACCGACCCATCCTCCTGCATGTGCACGGTGGTTAGGCTCTGACCATCGCTCTCGCACAGTACATAGAGGATAACGCTTTCTTGGGTAGTCTCATGAACCATCACCTCAGCGGAGTCAATGCTAGCCAGCATCAGAGCGTTAATGACCTCATCAGCGGTGGTTTCAACAATGCGCTGTTCAATTTCATCGTCCAAACGCTGACGTTCCTCGGCCTCCTGTTCAGCTTTCTCTAACTCGAAAAAATCAAGGTCATCGGCCGTTGCGTTAGGCTGTTCGTTATCCTGAATCTGCGCAGGTGCTGGGTCAGATTCCGAAGGCGTCTTACCCTCGTTCTCCCGGTGCTCGGTAAGCACTTTTTCAAACATGTCCTCAAGCGCCCCGGGCTCTTTGAGCAGGTTCTCAAGTTCTGCTAAATCCTGCTCGTCCAGAGCATTGTTTGTAGCTCCTCTGGCCTGCTGAATAGCCCCCACCATTTGTTCAAGTTCGCGGCGCAGACGCGCCTCCGGCGAATCCGGGTTCTCATCAGGTGTCGCAGGGGTCTCAACATCATCAAGCTCAATACCCGTTGGCCCGAAATCAAGTTGCACACGGGCCCATAGCATCTGAGGCTCGGACGGCTCAAGATCTTCGATCGAAAAATCAGACATACATCAATCCTAGGGGGTGGCGTTGATAGACAGTGGTGCGCGGTTCTCAGCACCAGTGCTGCAGCGGTTCAGTAGACAGCGGTTCAGTAGACAGCGGTTCAGTAGAGGACGGAGCGGCGGAGAGGGGTTAGGCTGGCAAATCAGCCGAGCTGAACTCCGCTACTTCACCGGTTTCCAGTGCTCGGTAAGCTTGGCGCAGACGCGCCGCGTGGCGGGGGCCGTAGTATTCATCGAGGTCTTCAGGTGACACCCAGCGGTATTCCGTCAGCTCTTCCTCCTGCAAACGGATGTCGCTGTTCTCGGGGATGACTCCTCCATCGTAGATGTAGTAGGTAGAGTCGCCCCAGATCCCTAGTTGAAGGCCGTGGAAAATAACCAGCAGACGTCCGGCAGGCACATCGAGACCTACCTCTTCTAGCACCTCACGGAAACAGGCAGGCTGAGGGGCTTCGCCGGCCTCAACCGTACCGCCGGGTATGGTCCAGCCATCCTTGTAATTGGGTTTGACGCAGAGCATCTGCCCGGTTTCGTTGCGGATCAGAGCACCCGAAGCAAGACGGCGAGTAGGTAGCGAAGCGATAAAGGCTTTCAGCTCTTCTTCAGGCAAGTATGAATCAGCCACGGTGTCTCCCTCAAAGGTGGTGAACATGTTTCTTTCCACCAATCTACAACTGCCGGTTGCCCGGTGCGAGGTGAAATGGCCTCTGCTTTCTCTCAGCAGAACTAAACCTCTGAAAAAATAAAAGTGCCGCTACTAGCTCACTTTAAAGTGAGCTAGTAGCGGCGCTTCCTAGAACCTGCCTACTTGAGGAACTTCTCGAAGCCCTTGGGCAGGTTCATGTCATCCATTTTGAAATCCTGGTTCTGCTGGCCAAAGGCTGAACCTGAAGCAGCGGGCTTAGCCGCAGCAGCAGCCTCCTGCTGAGCGCGCTTCGCGGGGTTACCCGAGCGGCCCTTCTTGTTCTTGTTTGCCTTGCCCTTGTTCTTTCGGGCGGCGCCACCGGCGGCAGCCATACCCGGCATCTGCATACCACCGGGCATCCCAGCCATGTTGCCCGATGCCAGCTTTTTCATCATCTTCTGAGCTTGAGCAAAACGCTCCATCAGCTGATTGACCTCAGAAACAGTGACACCCGAACCCTTAGCAATACGGGCACGGCGGGAGCCATTAATAATCTTGGGAGCAACACGCTCATGTGGGGTCATGGAGCGGACAATCGCCTCAACGCGGTCGATTTCCTTCTCATCAAAGTTCTCAAGCTGCTGGCGAATCTGAGCCGCACCGGGCATCATCATCAGCATCTTCTTCATGGAACCCATTTTGCGAATCTGCTGCATCTGAGCAAGGAAGTCTTCAAAGGTGAAGTCTTCTTGATCAACGAACTTCTTGGCCATGCGGTCAGCTTCGGCCTTGTCCCAGGTCTGCTCTGCCTGCTCAATGAGCGAGAGAACATCGCCCATATCCAGGATGCGCGATGCCATGCGGTCTGGGTGGAACTGCTCAAAATCAGTAACGTTCTCACCGGTAGAAGCGAACATGATGGGCTTGCCGGTTACCGATGCAACGGATAGGGCTGCACCGCCGCGGGCGTCGCCATCTAGCTTAGAGAGCACAACGCCAGTGAAGTCTACGCCTTCGTTGAAGGCGTTCGCGGTGTTGACGGCGTCCTGACCGATCATCGCATCGATGACGAAGAGCACTTCGTTGGGGTTAATGGCATCGCGGATGTTGCGTGCCTGCTGCATGAGCTCGGCGTCTACACCCAGGCGGCCGGCGGTATCGACGATGACGACGTCGTGCAGTTTGGCACGAGCCTCAGCCACACCGTCGCGTGCCACCTGCACCGGGTCACCGGTGGGGGTATCAAACTCGGAAGTTACACCGGGGTGAGGTGCGTAGACGGGCACACCGGCACGGTCGCCAACTACCTTGAGCTGAGTAACAGCGTTGGGGCGCTGAAGATCAGAGGCCACCAGCATGGGGGTGTGCCCCTGCTTCTTAAGCCAGTGGGAAAGCTTACCGGCCAGGGTGGTCTTACCCGCACCCTGCAGACCTGCCAGCATGATGATGGTGGGGCCGGTTTTTGCCATGTTGATGCGGCGGGTCTGGCCGCCCAGAATACTAACGAGCTCTTCATTAACAATTTTGACGATTTGCTGGCCGGGGTTTAGCGCCTCCGAAACCTCAGCACCCAGGGCACGTTCTTTGACGTGGGCGGTAAATTCGCGGACCACGGATACGGCGACGTCGGCGTCCAGCAGGGCGCGACGGATTTCGCGTACGGTTGCGTCAATATCCGCTTCGGTCAGTTTGCCCTTACCGCGCAGATTCTTGAAGGTGGCTGTTAGACGATCGGAGAGTGAATTGAACACGAGCCGTGAACTACTTTCATCGCTGGGGACGCCGCCACCTATTTCCTGCAAAATGAAGGATAAGGTAGCAACATGTTTATCAACTATCTAGAATAACGTATTTTCTGGTGGTACAGCGCTGGGCTGTGTAACGAGCTATCTGTCCCTTGTTACTGTAGCTACGCCCTTTCTTTCACAGAAACCTCTTCTAGAGGGCAATCTCCAGCAGAATGGGGGTGTGATCCTGGCGGGTACCGGAATCAATCATCTCTGAGGCGGTTACCTTATCTGCTACACGGTCTGAAACCAGCCAGTAATCGATGCGCCAGCCGGTGTTATTGATTTTACTGGTGCGCGAGCGCTGTGCCCACCAGGTGTAGGCCCCGGTGACATCCCCGTGCAGGTGACGGAAGGTGTCGGTGAAGCCCTTGGCAAGAAGGTTGGTGAACCCCTGACGCTCTTCATCGGTGAAGCCGGGTGAGCGGCGATTGCTCTTGGGGTTAGCCAGGTCGATTTCGGTGTGGGCTACGTTGAAGTCGCCAGTTGCGAGCACAGGCTTGATAGCGTCAAGCTCAGCTAGGTAGGTGGCATAGAGGGCATCCCAGATTTGGCGGTCGCCCAGACGTTTGAGTCCGTCGGAGGCGTTGGGTGTGTAGACCTGGGTGACGAAGCAGTGCTCGAATTCGAGGGTAATCATGCGGCCCTCAGCGTCCATGGTGGTGGGTGCCTGAATCTTGGGGTAGGTCACCACCGGGTTCAGGCCCTTCTTGTAGAGAAAGAGGGTGCCGGCGTAGCCCTTGCGAGCCGGTTCAACCGAGGAAACCCAGGCAAGTTCATACTGCGGGAAGTAGCTTTCTAGTGCTTCGAGGTGCTTTCGGGTGGGGCCTTTATCGGAGAGTTTGGTTTCCTGGATGGCCAGGACATCGGGTGCGTGCTCAGCCAGGGTGGCAAAGACATCGCGTGAGAGTAGGGCGCGTGCAGATTCACTGGTGAGGGCGGCGTTGAGGGAGTCTACGTTCCAAGAAATGAGTTTCATGCTCACCATTCTAATGAACCGGGCGCAAGGACGCCGGTGAGCTGCTTCCCAGCTCACCGGCGTCCTTGTGCCCCAGCAGTCTGACGGTGGGACTAACTAATGTTTCTTAAATCGCTGCCAGATCGCGTTCACCGGTGCTGACGCGCACTACCTCGTCTACGGGGCTTACCCAGACTTTGCCGTCCCCGGGCGATCCGGTGTTGGCGGTGGCAATAATGACACCGACAATATCGTCAGCTTGTGCGTCATCGGCCAGAATCTCTAGACGGACCTTGGGAATGAGCCGGACATTGTATTCCTTACCGCGATAAATCTCGGTGTGCCCGCTTTGCCTGCCGTAGCCGCTGGCCTCAGAGACCGTCATGCCGTCTACGCCCAGATTTTCTAGGGCAATCTTGATATCTTCAAACTTTTCAGGCTGAATCAGTGCCGTCACCAATTTCATGTTGCTGCCCCTCTCTTACTTTTCTGCGAAGGCACCTGATGCCGGTGCCATGGCGTATGCGGTTTCTGCGTGCTGGGCCAGGTCGATGCCCTGCACCTCCTGCTTCTCACTGACGCGGAAGCCCATGAAACGGTGGATGGGGAGCACGATAATCAGGGTGAGAACCGCACAGAAAATCACGGAGATGATAGTTGCGATACTCTGCGTTATCAGCAGCCCCAGACCGCCACCATAGAAGAGTCCGGCTGTACCGGTCTCTGGGGTAGCGATGAACCCGAGTGCCAGCGTACCGATGATGCCTGACACCAGGTGAACACCCACCACGTCCAGGGAATCATCGTAGCCAAAGCGGTACTTGAGGCCGACAGCCCAGCCCGATGCTACACCGGCAACCACACCCAGGGCGATAGCCCCCACCGGGTTGATGTTGGCGCAGGCCGGGGTGATTGCCACTAACCCTGAAACTAGACCGGACGCAGCGCCAAGGGAGGTAGCGTGGCCGTCTCGGATGCGTTCCAGGAGGGACCAGCCCAGCATCGCAGCTGCAGGAGCGGCGAGGGTGTTGACCCAAATCAGACCCGCCTGCGCGCCGTCCGAAGCGGCACCTACATTGAAACCAAACCAGCCGAACCAGAGGATAGCCGCGCCCAGCATGACCAGGGGCAGGTTGTGGGGACGCTGGTCGGGGTCCTTACCAAAGCCCTTGCGAGCGCCCAGAACCAAAGCGAGGATCAACCCAGCGACGCCTGCGTTGATGTGAATCACCAGCCCACCGGCAAAGTCGATGGCTTCGCCAAAAATTGACCCAATCCAGCCTTCTTCACCGAAAAGACCGCCGCCCCAGACCATAAAAGCAAGTGGGCAGTAGACCAGGGTGAGCCAGAGCGGAACAAAGATACACCATGCCCCAAAACGTGCGCGATCGGCGATAGAACCGGAAATAATGGCCAGCGCGATGATGGCGAAGGTTGAGCTAAACGCTACTGCCAGCAGGTCGGTGCCACCGGCTGCAAGAGTTGAAGATAGCCCGAAGTCGCTGAAGGGGGAGCCTACAATATTGGGGATGAGGGCGTCCCCGCCGCTCATACCGTACCCCCAAAGCACCCAGCAAACACTGACCAGCCCCATTGAGATGATGGACATCATCATCATATTGAGAGCTGACTTAGCTCGTGTCATGCCGCTGTAGAACAGTGCCAGACCGGGAGTCATGAACAGAACCAGTGCTGCGGCAACAATCGTCCACACGTCAGTTGCGGTGAGTTCCATGCCTCTTACCCCTTTCAAACCGTTTCGAGACAATTCCTGAGAGAAACTGTGCGCGGGGCGTTACCCCGCAGTGTTGTATTGACAGGTCCTATTCAACAGGAGCAATGTTTCGACGGGTGTGGGGTTCAAGTTTCCTGTGGGTTACACCAGTCAGGGTTTTGTTGCAGCGATGAAAAATGGGGTTACGGCCAGGTTACTGGGAGTAACGGGAGTATTTCGGTCTCAGGTGTACACAGTCATCTGAGCACTGTTAACAACGGTTTGTTAGGCGAGCAGCTTTTTAATGAGATTTTCCTTGAAGCCTATGTAGGGCGGGTAGAGCAACCGCAGGGTGTCCGGCAAGAGGTGCTTGGTGAAAACAACCTTATCGTGGCTGAAATTTTCTACCGATTTCTGCCCGTGATATGCACCCATACCTGATTCTCCCACTCCACCAAAAGGCCAGTCATGAGGTGAAAGATGCACCAGGGCCGCGCCAAAGACTAGCCCGCCACTTGAGGTTTCAGCAACCAGACGCCGTTGGTTTTCCTCCGAAACAAACCCATAGAGCGCCAGCGGTTTATCGCGACCATTGATAAAGTTCAGCGCCTGATCCATACTTTTCATGGGTACCAGGGGCAGAATGGGGCCGAATATTTCCTCCGTCATCACCGGGCTTTCCAGGGACGCCGGGCTCAGCAGGGTCGGCTGGATGTAGCGGTCCGCCACATCAGTCCTTCCGCCGTACTCCACGGTTCCTTGGCTGAGATAAGACATCAAGCGCCGGTGGTGCCGGTCATTAATGATGCGCCCATAATCCGGTGAAATCTGAGGGTCAGTACCAAAAAATTCAGTAATAGCCGTTTGCAGTTCCGCGAGCAACTGCCGCTCCACACCGTCCAGCACCAGAACGTAGTCCGGGGCAACACAGGTTTGCCCGGCATTCAAGAATTTTGCCCATGCGATACGCCGCGCAGCGACCCCCAAATCGGTAGTGCCATCTACCACCACCGGTGACTTGCCACCCAATTCCAAAGTGATGGGAGTCAGGTTTTCGGCAGCAGCGCGAGCGATAATTCGCCCTACCTGCCCGTTACCGGTATAGAAAATATGGTCAAAACGCTGGGCCAGCAACTCAGTGGTCTCTTCGACCCCGCCTTCCACCAGGGCGATAGCTTGCCGATCTAGATATTGAGGCACCAGCTGGGCCAACAGATCGGAGACTTCCCCAGCAACCTCACTGGGTTTGAGGACCACAGTATTACCGGCAGCTAGCGCACCAATCAGCGGGGCAAAAAGCAACTGTACCGGGTAGTTCCAGGGGGCTATGATGAGCACCGTGCCCAGGGGCTCTCGAACCAGAGATGCCCGCCCCGGCATCAAGCTCAGGGGCACATTCAGCCGGCGTGGCGCCGTCCATTTCTTGAGGTTTTTGAGGGCATAATCGATAGCAGAAACCGTGATACCAATTTCGGTCATGTGCGCTTCGAGCGCTGACTTACCTAAATCTCTGGCAAGTGCCTGCTGAATCTCTGCGCTATTCTCGGTCAGCAGAGCGCGTAAGGCAAGCAGTTGCTCGCGCCGCCAGCTACGCGGCTTGGTCGCACCGGTGGCAAAATGACGGTGAAGGGCTGTAACGGTCGCTTCAATGGTGTGAGGGTCCGTGGTCATGGTCAGTTATCTTTCCTGAGAGTTACTGTTGATTTGATATTGGCTTCAGCAATTGAGCAGCTAGGTCTACCATCCGGTAGTATCCTCAATATCCATTCTTCAACTCTAATGCTGCTGGCGGACCCTATCTGCCGCAGTGGCCGCCTAAACCCCACAAAAAACTGGGAGCCACTCACATGAGCGGCTCCCAGTTTTATCTGCGGGGGGGGCAGTAGATAATATTCTGGGTCTTTAGTCCAGCAGTGCGTCCACAAAGGCAGCCGGTTCAAAGGGCGCCAGGTCATCGGGGCCTTCGCCCAGACCAATGAGCTTGACGGGCACGCCTAGCTCTTCCTGGATCGCCACGACGATACCGCCCTTAGCAGAGCCATCTAGCTTAGTGAGTACGATGCCGGTAATCTGAACGACCTCTGAGAACACCTTGGCCTGAATCATGCCGTTCTGACCGGTGGTAGCGTCAATCACCAGCAGCACCTCAGTCACAGGGGCTTCCTTCTCTACCACGCGCTTAATTTTGCCCAACTGGTCCATCAGACCGGCCTTATTCTGCAGGCGGCCAGCAGTATCAATCATGACGGTATCAACACCACGTTCTTTGCCCACCTTAACTGCTTCAAAGGCGACAGAAGCGGGGTCTGCACCGTCCTTATCGCTACGGACGGTGTCAACCCCCACGCGGTCGCCCCAGGTCTGTAGCTGGTCGGCGGCAGCGGCACGGAAGGTGTCTGCCGCACCCAGCAACAGATTTTTGTCCTCAGCTACCATCACGCGTGCCAGCTTACCGACGGTGGTCGTCTTACCCACGCCGTTGACGCCCACTACCAGGACCACGCCGGGGTTGTTTCCCTCACCGTCCAGGTTCAGGGAGCGGTCGGTATCTTCGCCAACAATCCTTAGTAGCTCTTCTCGCAGCATAGCTTTGACTGCTGCAGGGTTTTCGGTGCCCTCGACGCGCACGCGCGACTGCAAAGCTTCGACAAGCCGCTGGGAGGGGCCAGACCCTAAATCTGCCAGGAGCAGGGTTTCTTCAACCTCGTCCCAGACGTCCTGGTCAATCTTGTCGCTGGATAGCAAAGCCAGCAGGCCCTTACCCAGAAGGTTATTAGAGCGCGACAGGCGAGCACGCAACCGCACCAAGCGTCCCTGGGCAGAGGCCGGCTTTTCAATGGTAGTGACCGGCTCCCCCTGCGCTGGAGCATCATCAGCATCGCGGGTGGTCTCGTAACCACCGGGCGGTGCCTTGGGGCCGCGCAACAGCACAAAGAGCACGCCACCTAAAACCAGCACACCCAGCAGTATGTACACAATCAGAGTCAAAGTATCATTCACATCTTCTAGCTTGCCATATCCTCCCGTATCAGGCTAAGAGTAGCTGTAGGAATTCCGCTCAAGGGCGTAGTGGCTATTGGCTCTACCCTAAACATGGGGCTCTGAGGTAGCTTAAAGGAATACGCATAAGAGCTGAGAAAAGAACGAGAATAGAGATAACACGCACCTATGAGCAAACACATTCCCACCCCATCAATGGATACCGGGGCAATACCCGTTATACCCCAATCGGTGCGAAACGAGAGCCTCAAGGACCAACCGCCACGACCCCAGCCCACCGTCAAGGTGCCAACCCAGATTAAAGTGCTGATTGCAGCGTCCTTTCTGATTGCCCTGGGGTATGGATTGGTTGCACCGGTGCTTCCCAGCTTCGCGCGCAGTTTTGATGTGGGCGCTATGGCAGCCACCTTCGTCGTCTCAGCTTTTGCCCTCACCAGGCTCCTTTTCGCCCCTACCAGCGGTAAACTCATCACCCGCTTCGGCGAACGCAAAATCTATTCCACAGGTCTGTTGATTGTTGCTTTGGGCTCATTGGGAGCTGGACTCTCGGTCAATTACCCCATGCTCATTGCCTCTCGCGCTGTGGGCGGTATCGGCTCTGTCATGTTCACGGTGGCAGCTATGGGAATCCTGGTGCGTAACTCTCCCCCGGCGATTCGCGGTAGAGTCTCGGGCTACTACGCGACCTCTTTCTTGCTGGGCAACATTCTTGGCCCGGTGCTGGGCGCTCTAGCAGCTGGCTGGGGCATGCGCATGCCTTTCTTTGTCTATGCTCTGTTACTCTTCGGAGCAGCCACAGTGGTACTGACCAAGCTGAAAGAGGAACTCCAAGAGGTTAACCTCAACACCCAAGGTATTGCCGTACCCAAAAAAGCTCTGACCTTTAAAGAGGCTTGGGGGTTCACCAACTTCCGCTCCGCTCTCTTCACTAACTTCGCAGTCGGCTGGTCGGTCTTCGGTTTGCAGAGCTCGGTCATCCCCCTGGCAGCTGTAGCGGTGCTCGCTGACTTTCACCGCAACGAGACCGGCTACGACGCTGCCGCGCGCGGCGCTACTCTCGCTGGTTTCACCCTAGCCGCATACGCGGCGGGTAACGCTCTGACGCAGATTTACTCGGGCAGGATGGGTGACCGTATTGGCCGCCGCCCCATGATCTTTGCCGGTTTGCTGCTCTCTGGCTCTGTTACGTTGGTCTTCGGTTTTATCAATCACCCCGCCGCTTTCGTGGCAACCGCTGTGCTTCTGGGTATTGGTTCGGCGCTACTGGGCCCGTCTCTTCAGGCTTCTCTTTCTGATGTTATTGGTAATAAGCGCTCAGGCGGTCAGCCGCTTGCCTACTATCAGATGGTCTCTGACATTGGCCTCATTATCGGCCCGCTGATAGCAGGTGCCATCATTGACGCCGCCGGTTTCTTCCCAGCCTTCGTGCTCTGCGCAAGTCTGCTGTTGGTAGCCTCTCTTGGGTGGTTGCCCGGCTTCAAACCCAAGTTCCCTGCAGATGTGGCCGAAGAAGGGTACACCGGTAAATAGTCCGTCTTTAAAGATGGGCATCAAACCGTCTCATCTCATGCCTTTTCTATGAGTTGAAGCTTTAGCGGTATTTCCTTACTTTTGGGGTGCGAAGCAAGTTTCAACCGCTTGCTGGTAAGCAGCTAAGCAGTTGGCTCGCGCCGTCCTAGCTAGAGCTGTCCAGGTGAAATGGTCAAACCCATGAAAGCCACCCTCATACAGGTCATAAGTGACCGGCACCCCAGCGCCCTGAAGAGCCTCCACGTAGTCCACAGTTTCGTCGAGGAAGGGATCCTGCAAACCAATAAAGGTATAGGCAGGGGGCAACCCTTCAAAGGACTCTGCCCGTGCAGGTGCCGCGTAGGCTGGTGCCCTGTTACTTCCAAAGAGGTCACCCAGATAGAGTTCCCACGCGAGGCGGTTCTTGGTTTCATCCCAGACCAACTCCTCATTGCCCATCATGGACGGTGTGTCCATGCGGTCGTTCATCATGGGGTATAGCGGCAACTGGAAGGCAAGCTGCACCTCCCCCGTATCCCGGGCCTTAAGCGCCAGCGCAATCGCCAAACCGCCACCAGCACTCATGCCACCGATCAACAACTGATCCGGGTTAGTGCCCAACGTTCGCCAGTTATCGCGAGTCCACAAGAGCGCGGCGTAAGAGTCATCAAAGGCAGCCGGATAAGGCGCCTGCACCGAAGTGCGGTATTCAGGGGCGATCACCACGGTGTCAGTAGTCAGCACAAAATCAGCAATACTGCGCACTTCAGCCGAGGCACTCCCACGGGCATACCCACCCCCGTGCAACCAAAACAGAGCGGTGGAGCCGCGCCCGGCGTCCTCACCCACCCGCTTCTTGGCGCGGTAGATGTAGAGAGGTAACGGTCCCGCCGGGCCATCAATCATGATGCGGGAAATGTCAATCCGCCGGTGGGTGGGAACATCAATATCATGGGCAGTTGGCTTGCTTCTGGGCGCATCAACAAGCTCTGACACGGTGGAAAATCCAGTGTAGCGGCTTACCAGCCAACCGGGCAGTAGTAGTTCCTTATCGGTCTGCGGGTAGCGGGAGCTCAAGGTTGCCAGCCCCGCCCCAGTGGCACTCAGACCAGCAGCTAGCACGCCACCAGCAGCGAATAACCTTTTCTTAGCCGTCATTCTTATCTGCTCCTTCTGTTACCGCAGCTGTCACATCAGCACCACGCTGAGAGATCACCGTAGAAACGCCCTCTCGCATGGAAATACCGTACAGCGTATCAGCGCTACTCATGGTGCGCTGGTGATGTGTCACCATAATGAGCTGGGAAATTTCCTTGAGTCTCTCCAGGACCCCCAGCAGACGGCCCAGGTTACGGTCATCTAAGGCAGCTTCAACTTCATCCAGCACGTAGAAGGGCGCTGGTTTGGTCATAAAAATTGCCAGCAAGAGAGCCAGGGACGCCAGCGAGCGCTCACCACCGGAGAGCAGGGATAGGCGACTCACCTTTTTACCGGCAGGGCGAACCTGCAAATCAATACCGCTGTTCTGGGGGTCGGTTGGGTCAGCCAACACCAGCTGTCCCACACCGCCAGGGAAAAGCTCGGCAAAAATCTGTTCAAACTGTTTTTGCACCTGGGTGAAAGTTTGCTTAAAGGATTTCTCGATATGCTTCGAGATGTCTTTCATGACAGCGCGCAGGTCTGACCTGCTGTTCTTGAGATCCCTTATCTGCTCCTGCAGATAATCGTGCCGCTGTTTCAGTGCTTCGAACTCTTCTAATGCCAGTGGGTTGACGACGCCCAGACGCTTCAGTTCTTTCTCAGCAGCCGCCAGATTCTGTTCAAGCTGTTCACGGGAGACACACCCCTCAGTTGAGTCAGCTTCATCCAATGTGTCCTGATGTGCTGCAACAAGCACGTCTTTTAGACCCTGCCCTAGCTCATCAAAGGCGCGGCTCTCCAGGGCTTCCCATTGCGCTTCTAAACGGGCATGAGTAGCAGCCGCCTCGGCCTTTAGCGTCAAGGCGGCGGTAACACTCTTTTGGGCGCCATCGAGTTCCTGACGTACACCGGCTATCTCTTCGCGCAGACGCAACACGGCTTGCTGGCAAGCTTCGTGCTGCTGGTCTAGCTCCCCTAGGGAATCGGCCAGTGCCGCTAACAGTGCTTTTGCTGATTTTTGAGCTCTAACAGCCCGCGCGCGTTTCAGATGCCCTTCTTCTTCTCTTTTCTGTGCGCGCTCTTGGGCACGTTGAACAGCCTCAAGGGCTGTTTTCGCCTGGGCTACTCTAGCTTCGGCACTCTCTTGAAGTTCTACGAGGTGAGCATGCTCAGACTGAGCCAAGATCAGACGACGGCTCGTTTCGGTGGCATCTGCTCGTGCCTGCGTCAGAACCCGGGTGAGCTTTTCGCGCTGGTCGAGCGGTTTCTGGGCAAAGCAAGAATCCAGGGCGTCGATTGCAGCCTGCAGTTTAGTACCAGTTTCCTCAAGAAGATCGATCGCCCGTTGCGCTCTCTCAGATAAGCGTGAGGTTTCGGCGCCGGTCGTTTCAGCCCTGGCCTGGAGCGCGGCTAATTCAGAGCTGGCTTTAGCAAGGGCCTTTCGGTCAGCACCTAGGGTGCGGGCAATGCTCTGTTCTTCTGCCGCAGCTTCCTGATGGGCTCTCTGAGCGTCAGCATTTGATTGCTGGGCTGTTCGATAGGCAATCTGAGCTTCGTGGAGTTCTTGGGTGGCTGCCGCCAGCTGGCTATATAGTTCAACTGCCCCCGCACCATCTGCCGGGTAGAACACCGAGCTAGAGGTTCGCGCAGTAGCCTCTTGGCTCACCAGCCTTGCCTGAGGGTAGCGAATTATGAGCCTGCGAGCTTGAGCATCACTATCACAAAAAGCCAGATTGCCCAGTGAGATCAGCAAAAGCTGTTGGAGTGATTCAGGGGCTTCTACCAGGTCAGTAAAGCGATATACCCCCGGCTCAGCATAAAGTTCAGCTTGAACATCAAGTTTTGCTTCACCATCATGGTGGGGGTTGAAAAGTGCAGATACTGCCTGCTCAGGCTCTTTACCATCCTTACCGACCAGCGCAGAGGCCAGTTGCCCCAGGGCAACCCCCACTGCCTTTTCCCACCCCTTCTTGACGGTAAGGAGAGAGGCAACTTCTTCTGCTCCATCTGATGTAGCAGCAGCGATCGCGTCGCGCAGAGCGGGCTGGGTGAGATCATAACTCATCGCGGCTTTGAGGGCTTCGCATCTCGCTGACAGTGATTCAACTTCTACTTCAGCTTGATGGAACTGCTGTAGGCTGTTCTGCTCAGCTGAAGCCGCACGCACTCTTTCAGTCCGTGCTGAGGCTTCAGCCTCTACGCCGGCTTTGACCCTTTGCTTAAGTTCGGTAACAGTGTCCCAGGCAGCAGCTATTTCTTTCTCAGAGCCAGCCGCGTTATCCGCGAAATCTTCTAGCTCACCGCGGCGGCTTGCGCACTCCGCCTCAGCTCGGTCATGTGCTACACGGGCCAAAGCCAATTCACCGGTGAGTCGGGCGGCTTCCTCCCGGTAGATAGTATGTGACTGTTCGGTATGTTCCAGATTCTCGGTAGCTTCAATGAGGGTACGTTCAGCACCCTCCGCATTATCACGAGCAGCTTCTACCACCCCCTGGGCATTATTCAGCTCCTGTTCAATACGCTGAGCTTCCAGCTTTTCACTCACCCAAGCAGCCTGGGCCTTCTCCAACCGTTCCCCATCGTCGGCAGCAGAGCTACTCTTTTCTGCTTTCAAGCGTTCGCTAGCAATCAGCTCAACCGTTTGGGCACGATGCTGCACCGATTCAGCACGTATGAGCAGCTCCCTCAAAATGTCACGCTCAGCGGTTTTAGCTTTCTCTCGAGCAGCTAAGGTTTCCAGACGTTGAGTCAGCGACTCCCGTTTGAGATGAGCTTCCTCTTGTAGCACGCCAGTTCGTTCACTGGCAACAGTCTCTTCCTCACGCTTGCTTTCCAGTTGCTGAGCATCAAGTACCAGCAATTCTTTTTTAGCCGAGCGGACGCGGGTAGCCACAGCAGATGCCGAGCGGGCAGCCTCAGCCTGCTCCCGTCGTCCTTCTAGCTGCTGGCTTAGCTCACTAGCGACATCTTCAAGGCGGTCTAGGTTGCCTTTCATGGCTTCTAACCTGGTAGCAGTTTTACTCTGGCGCTTGCGGTATTTTACGAGGCCAGCAGCCTCCTCGATGAGTTCACGGCGATCAGCGGCTGAACCGTGCAAAATTTTATCGAGCTGCCCCTGACCTACCAGTGAATGGAGCTCTCTGCCTAAACCGGCGTCCGAAAGAAGCTCTTGCACATCAGATAAGCGGGCGGGGTTGCCGTTGATTTCATAGTCAGACCCTCCAGCAGAAAACATGGTGCGGGCAAGAGAGATTTCAGTATAGGGCAGAGCGAGCGAGCCATCCGTATTATCGATTACTAACTCTACCCGCGCACGACCCAGGGCTGGACGCCCAGAACCACCGGCAAAGATGACATCTTTCATTGAGCCACCTCTGAGAGCAGATGCGCCTTGCGCGCCCAGCACCCAGGCCAGGGCGTCCACCACGTTGGACTTACCCGACCCATTGGGCCCAACAATGGCGTTAAGCCCAGGTTCGAACTCAAACATCGTTACTGAAGCAAAAGATTTGAAGCCGCGCACGGATAAAGATTTAAGGTGCATCAGGAGCTTTCGGGTTGGTGACAGGTAGCAGGTTTTTCTGCGCTATCAACAGTACCCCAGCTCTATTTGCCCTACATCGATGTGAGAATCACCCGTCAGCTCAATTAAGCATATTAAAATTTTGGGGCGTAAAATATAAATTGGTTAAGCGCCTGCCCGTGTGGTGGGCGTGCATTTTCGCCCACCTGACATGCTAGAAGAGTAGATGACTGCCAACTCAGATATCCGTCACCGCAATGCGTCGCTGATTTCCATCACGCGAGTGCTACCCCCTCACACGGTGAGTAGTTCCTACTTTGATGAGCAGTTGGCTCAGACCTATCAGCGTCTCAAAATGCCTAAGGGGTTGCTGGAACGACTGGCAGGTATTACTGAACGACGTTCCTGGGGCGAGGGCATGACCTTTGAGGACGGCGCGGTGGCCGCCGGTGAGCAGGCACTCGCAGCTGCCGGTATCGATAAGGAGCAGGTGGGTCTGCTCATTAATGCTTCGGTAACCCGCGATAACTTTGAACCGGCTGTTGCCGTGGGTGTTCACGACCGCTTGGGGTTACCCCGCCATGCTCTGACTTTTGATATCACCAACGCCTGCTTGGGCTTTGTGAACGCTATGACGGTGGCATCGACTATGATCGATGCGGGCGCCATTGACTACGCCCTGATTGTTGCTGGTGAGGATCCTTCACCGTGGCACGCCACTGCCCTGCGTCAGCTAAGCCGCCCCGATTCCACCCGTGATGATGTGCTGGCGCAATTTGCCACCCTGACCCTGGGTTCTGGTGCTGCGGCTGCAGTACTGGGACGCTCAGACCAGCACCCCAATGCCCATAAGATTGTGGGGTCAGTAACCCGTGCTGGCACTGAACACCGTGATCTGTGTGTTGGCGGCGAAGCGGATACGGGCATGAATACCGATGCGGCGGGCCTGCTCAAGCACGGTTTAGCGCTGGTGGCAGAGGCTTGGGAAGAGGCCTCCCAGAACGGCTGGGACTGGTCCAACATGACCTCCTACGTCACCCACCAGATCTCTAATGCCCATACCAATGCCATTATTGAGGCTGTTGATTTGGACCGCGAGCGCCTCCCCCTTACCTTCCCAATATGGGGCAACGTGGCTGCGGCCGCTCTTCCCATGACGCTGGCTGAAGATTCGGTCAAGTACAGCAAGGGTGACCGTATTCTCTGCCTGGGTGTTGGTTCTGGTTTGAATACCGCCCTGATGGAAATCACCTGGTAGATATTGTGTGAGGACGCCTACCCTGGCATGGCGCAAGGCACCTGGAACAAGGCACCTGGCGAAAAGTCGGGGCTGGTTACCTATAGAGGTTGAAAATGATTAAAAAGCTAACCCCCCACCCCTCTGACTGGCCCGGCGTTAACCCACAGTGGTCGCACACGCTGGCTATTCCCTCAACTGCTTCGGTTGAGGCTGAAGGTAGCGTGCGTACCTGGCACTACCTCGATAACCTTGCCGCGTTAAAATCCGCGGGTAAAGAGCCAGTGGGCACCGTGCTCTGTGTTCACGGCAACCCGACCTGGTCTTACCTGTGGCGGTCTGTAGTGGCTGCTGCCAGCGAAGGCGAGCAGCCCTGGCGAGTAGTTGCTGTCGATCAGCTAGAGATGGGCTTTTCAGAGCGCACGGGCTTGGCACGCTCACTGGCTGACCGCATTACCGACCTGGGCGACTTCACCGCCGCGCTGGGCCTTGACTCTACCGATTTACCGCTGGTTACCTTGGCTCATGACTGGGGCGGTCTCATCTCTCTAGGCTGGGCGCTGGGTCACCGCGATATTCTTTCGGGCATCATACTCACCAACACCGCAGTATTCCACAATTCAGCCGAGAAAATCCCGGTAGCCCTGCAGGCGGCTCTCTCCCCTACCCTCCACTCCTGGGCAACCCGAGGTTCCACCGCCTTCATTGATGTAACGCTGGGGCTAGCCCAGGCACCTGGCGGCCTGCCAGCAGAGGTCAAGAAAACCTATAAGCTGCCCTACACCACCGCTGAGCACCGCTGCGGTGTGCGCAATTTCGTGGCGGATATTCCCGCTACTGAGGCCGCGCCCTCCTACCGACCCATGCTGCGAGTGGCTGAAGGTATTAAGGGGCTGGACGTCCCTGCTCTCATGCTTTGGGGTACCAAAGATCCGGTCTTCCAGCGCCGCTACATGGCTGATGTGGCCACCCGTTTACCTCAAGCTGATATTCACCGTTTTGAGAATGCCAGCCACTTGGTGGCAGAAGACGAAGATATTGCTACCCCCATTCTTAAGTGGCTGGACCAGCACTTCATCAGCCAGCAAACAGCACGTTCTCTTCATGTGCAAGCTCGTGAACAGTTGAACCCAGTAAGCACTGATTACCGCCCGATGATTGCCGAGGTTGAAGCACGTGCAAAAGATACTAGTCTCGCTGTAGTAGATATGGACGCCGCCGGTGACGGCACTTCCGTTGCCCGGCAGCTCACCTGGCAGCAGTTGGACGCCGAGGTCACCCGAATAGCCGCAGGCCTGCATAAGCTGGGCGTGCAGCGCGGTGACCGAGTAAATCTTCTGGTGACCCCCGGTATTGATTTGACCGCGCTCATGTACGCCTGCCTCAAGCTGGGAGCTGTGATTGTGGTGGCTGATACCGGTCTGGGGCTCAAGGGTATGACACGCGCACTTAAGGGAGCCCGCCCCACCTGGCTCATCGGTATCCCCACTGCCCTCGCTGCGGCCCGTTCCCTGGGTTGGCCCGGGACTCGTATCGCCGCTACGTCGCTCAAGCCGGCTGCAGCCCGTGCTCTGGGAGTTGTGGGGTCAGTGACCGACTTTGAGACGCCCTCTACTTTCGAACTCACCTACCCGCAACCTGATGCGGACGCCGCGATTCTTTACACCTCGGGCTCTACTGGTCCGGCTAAGGGTGTGGTCTACACCCACCGTCAGTTGGCTGCCATGCGTGATGCCATTGCTGGCACCTACGATTTAGCGGCGGGCAACGGTCTAGTAGCTGGCTTCGCGCCTTTTGCCCTGCTGGGACCTGCACTGGGCGCCACCAGCGTCACCCCCACCATGGATGTCACGAAGCCTAAAACTCTCACCGCTTCAGCCCTGGCATCGGCTGCGGCAGCTATCGACGCCACTACTGTTTTTGTCTCCCCTGCGGCCATTATGAACGTCATTGCTACCGCAGGTGACCTCAACACCCAACAACGGGAGGCCCTGGGCAAGGTAGGCACGGTGCTCTCAGCTGGTGCTCCCATTACCTCCGCCCTCTTGGCTCAGCTGCAGGACATTGTGCCAGCAGCTGCCCTGCATACCCCCTATGGCATGACCGAGGCTCTGCCGACCACCGATGTCTCCTTTGAGACGATTCAGCAGGCAGAAGCGGACGCCGCAGACGGCATGCTGGGCGCTGGCGGGGGTGTCTGCGTGGGCAGTCCTGTCTTCGGTGCACGAGTGCAGATTGCTCCTTTGCTCGCCGATGGCTCTGCCAGTGCTGAGGTCACGGAAGAACCCAGTGTGACAGGCGAAATCTTGGCCTCTGCACCCCACGTAAAGGATCGTTACGACACCCTCTGGGTAACTGAAGGTGTCTCTACCTCAACCCCCGGGTGGCATCGCACCGGCGATGTGGGGCACTTTGATGCCGCTGGTCGCCTCTGGGTTGAAGGGCGTCTAGCTCACGTGCTGGTCACCAGCCAGGGAGTGCTGACCCCCGTTGCCCTGGAACAGGCAGCAGAGCTGGTACCCGGTGTCCGCCGAGCTGCCGCCGTTGCCGTGGGGCAGACAGGCGCGGCGTCCCCGGTGATTGTTGCCGAGGTTGGCCCTCGCTTTGAGGGTAAGAAAACCCGAGCCGGCCGGGCACCTGTCGAACTGACCCGGCGGGTGCGCCAGGCGGTACTTGAACAGACCGGTGTCGAAGTTTCTGCAGTACTGATGGTCGCTGAGCACCCCACCGATGTGCGCCATAACTCCAAAATTGATCGCCCGGTACTAGCCACCTGGGCTCGCAAGGTATTGGCTGGCAAGAAGGCTCGCGTGGGCAAGGGAGTAATCGCATGGTAGTCTCATTGCGCCCCATCACCGTATCAGATATCGCGCCGCGCCTCGGTGAACGCGTACTACTCACTGGCGCTTCAGGCATGTTGGGCAAAGAAACCGTCTTTGCTCTGCTGCGAGCTGGCTACGATGTTCGAGCTTTCCAGCGAGGGGATGCTGGCATCGCTGAGTTACTGCCGGAGTCAGTCACCGATCGTTTTTCGCAGGTACGCGGCTCGGTCAATGACGCAGCTGTGCTCAGCCAAGCCTTAGATGGTGTGGATGGGGTCATTCACATGGCCGCTAAGGTATCGGTGGTCGGTGACTGGGCTGACTACGAGCGAGTCAATATTGAAGGAACCCGTACGGTGCTGGACGCCGCGCGGGGAGCCGGTATCCGTAAGTTCCTCAATACGTCCTCACCCTCGGTTGCCCATACCGGCAGCGCCATTGAAGGTGAGGGTAACCCACCGGCATCCCCCGAGCATGCCCGGGGTAACTACGCCCGTTCTAAGGCAGCAGCTGAGCAACTAGCACTGAGCTACGATTCAGCCGATTTCTGGGTGGGCGTCTTGCGCCCTCACCTAGTCTGGGGCCCCGGTGATACCCAGCTGGTCGAGCGTGTCCTTGAACGCGCCGCCGCCGGGCGTCTGCCCCTGCTCAATAATGGCACCGCCCTGATTGACACGCTCTATATTGATAACGCTGCGGACGCTTTTGTGCGCGGCTACCAGCGTCTCGAGCAGATTCACGGCACCCCGCTGGTGGTTACCAATGGGCAACCACGCACGGTAGCGGAGATTCTGGCTGGAATGTGCACCGCCTGCGGCGTGCCTGCACCCTCCCGTTCGCTCCCTGCCCGCCTGGCGGTGGGTCTCGGTCTGGCGCTGGAAAGAATCTGGTCGCTCCGAGGTACGGATGAGATTCCGCCCATGACAAGTTTTCTAGCCGAGCAGCTCTCGACCTCCCATTGGTTTGATCAGAGCCTCACCCAGCAACTGCTGGACTGGACGCCCGCAGTGAGCCTGGAAGAGGGCTACACTCAGCTGGGCATCTTCTACGGAGACCGGTTCAGCCGCTAGACCTGCACCTCGCACAAGGTGAGTAGCAGCGGATCTTAAGCCGCCGGCGGGCGTGAATCTCCTCATGAACGCTAGCGAACCGGGCGAGAGGGTCATCTGGCTGAGAGCACAAAACCATGGGTAAAGAACCGCTGTTTCCTAAACTTTACTGCCTCTTGGTCTACGCTGACAGTGAGGGCACCGGTAGGAGCTCCGCCCTCCGAAGGGTTCGCGTACCATGATGCTGGTGCGTCCCGCTTCAAGGCAGCGTGCGCACGGCTTGCCAGCCTGCCCGTAAGCGAAGAGGGATCGGTCGAAGTAACCTGACTCTCCGTTGACGTTGACGTAGAGAGCGTCGAAGCTGGTGCCACCCTGGGCAAGGGCGTCCTGCATCACCCGAGTGGCGCCGGCGATGAGTTCTCGGGTTTGGGCGGGGCTGAGCGTTTTAGCAGGCTTGGCATAGTGTAGACGGGCCCGCCAGAGCGCCTCATCTGCATAAATGTTGCCCACCCCTGAGATAACGGACTGATCTAGTAGAAGTTTTTTAATGCCGGTCGAGGTTTTCAGCATTTTGCTGCGCACCTCAGCCAGGTCAAAATGAGGGTCTAGCGGGTCACGAGCTATGTGAGCCACCGATGCCGGAATCAGCGGCAGATTCAGTGCACTAGAGGATGCCGCCGGAATCGGCTCTCCCTCGCGGTTAGTTGTTTCAACCAGAGAATCGAGGAACATTCCGCCGAAGATACGCTGGTCTACAAAACGCATGTCGAGGTCGCCGCTCTGCCCCGCTTCATCGGTGCCGCCAGCCAAATTGAGCACGATTTTTTGGTGTTTTTCAGCAGTCATCGCGGGTTCTTTGAGGAGCACCTGTCCGCTCATCCCCAGATGTATGACCAGGGCAAGCGGCTCCACCTGATTCTTGAGTACAGCTTCAGTATCACGGGCGAGCAAGACCCAAAGGTACTTACCCCGCCGGCAAATATCAGCGATAATAGCGCCTTCAAGCTGCTGAATAAAATCAACTGGACCGGCCAAGTGACGACGCACCGAACGTCCGTCCACCACGGTGACCCGCTCTATGGCGGCACCCAAGGTGTGCCCCGCAAGACCGCGGCGCACCACTTCAACTTCGGGTAATTCAGGCATACCTCTCCCCTTCTTTAGCTCACCCCTATTGTGCCTCGGCAGGTACTGCCAGCACAGAAAGAACGTGCCTGCTAGGCCCGAATACACCACTGAGGCGGTACATTCGAACGTACCAGGCACGTTCTTTCGATGAAATTTTATGGCGGAGCCATTATCAGCTGCCGTGAATAGCGTAGTAGGCGGCCTCAGCCGCTAGGCGCTCGGCTTCCTTTTTGCTCGTCCCCTGCCCGGTCCCCAGTTTCCTGTCTGCCAGGAGCACCGTTGCGGTATAGCGGCGGGCGTGGTCAGGGCCGGTACCCTCAACGCGGTAAACAGGCTCACCGGTGCCAGCGGCAGCGGCGTACTCTTGAATCTCGGTTTTCCAGTCGCGGCCAATATTCAGAGTTTTCTGGTCATCCAGCAGCTGCCCCACGTGTTCCAGCACCAGCTGGTGAGCGCGTTCGGGACCGTGGCTGATGTAAACCGCGCCGAAGACAGCCTCCATGGTGTCGGCAAGAATTGAGTCTTTATCGGCACCACCGGTCTTGGTTTCGCCCTTCCCCAGAAGGATGCAGGGACCAAGACCCAGCTTGCGAGCTAGAGCGGCGAGGGTTCGGGTGGAGACCACCACGTGGTGGCGCTTCACCAGCTCACCTTCAGCCAGGTCAGGGAACCTTTTATAGAGTTCGGAGGCGACCGCCAGTGAGAGCACCGAGTCACCTAGAAACTCTAGACGCTCGTTGTTGGGCACGTTTCCGTTCTCAAAGGAGTAAGAACGGTGAGTCATTGCTAGACGAAACGCCTCGGAGTCGAGACCGACACCGAGGCGTTTCATAAACTCTTGTGATTGAGAGTTGTTCATCAGCGCTAAACTTACGCGTCAGCTACCTTGCGGCCCTTGTACTCGTAGAAGAGTTCGGTGCCTGCAGAGTCAGTAACCAGCTTTGCCTGGTGAGGCAGGGAGTAGGTTACGCGACCGTTTTCAACGGTCTTGACCAGCTGAGGAGCGGACGCCTTCCACTGGGAACGACGTGCGCGGGTGTTAGCACGGGACATTTTCCGCTTGGGAACAGCCACAGCTATCTCTTTTCTCTTGAATTATCTTAAGTTTTATTTGTCGTCTGCATCGAGCAACGCAGAAAGCGAATTCCACCGCGGGTCTAGTACCTCGTGGTGATGCTCGGGGTCTTCCTCCAGGCGGATTCCACATTCGGAACACAAACCCTGGCAGGAGTCCCTGCAAACAGGCTGGAACGGCAATTGTAGAATTACGGCGTCCCGCAGTGCCGGTTCGAGATCAATTTCATCGTTCTCTACGGCGTACTGCTCATCTACTTCATCTTCGGGGCCACCTGAAGGTGCCTTCTCAAAGACAAAAAGCTCTTGGACATCGGCTGTTATATCAAATTCAACCGGGTCTAGGCAGAGGCTGCATTCACCGTTCATGGTGACAAATGCAGTACCAGTTACCAAGATACCATCTGAAACGGATTCCAGGCGCACATTGAGATCAATGTCGTCACCCTCTTCCGCTCCAATTAGAGCGTTACCAAAGTCAATTGGTGCTGGCACAACTTCTTCAAGGGTTTCCATGCTGCCCGGTCGTTTGCTGAGATCTCGCACGGAGATCTTCAGGGGCGATGAATCTTTTCGTGAAATGACGAACTCCCTCAAGAATGTTTTAAACCAAGAACCAATTCTAGGTGGCTAGCGGCGACTATTCAAGCCTGCTTTGGTTTTAACGCTGTTTCCCCTGACACAGTGGGGTGGTATGCCTTTGCCCTGCAAGAGGGTCAGCTAGCTTTGAGTGACTCCCTCGTCCTTATCTCCTGGCTCAACGTGTTTATGATCGATCTACTACTGGGCTTCGGCGAAGGCTCGCTGCACGGCCCGCGGAACGAAGGCGCGCACGTCCCCGCCGTACCCTGCAACTTCTTTGACGATGGTGGAGGAAAGGTGGTTATGTTTGGGGTCCCCGGCAAAGAATACTGTTTCGACACCGGAAACGTGCCGGTTCATGCTGGCCATGGGTGCTTCATATTCAAAGTCTTGGGCGTTGCGCACCCCTTTGACCATAAGGATTGATCCGCGTGAGCGTACGAAGTCGGCCAGGAGCATGTCAGTTGGCAGGGCTTCTACGGTGACATCGTCGAAAAGGGCGAAGGTTTCTTCTGCCATCGCGATGCGTTCTTCAAGGGTGAAGCGATAAGTCTTTTTGGCGTTGTGCGCGACCGCCACAATAACGCTGCCGTAGAGCTTTGCGGCGCGAGTAATGACTTCTACGTGACCGTTATGGATAGGGTCAAATGATCCGGGGCAGACTACCAATTGCATGCCTCCCAGCCTAGCAGTCTGAGAGATGGCTGATCATTATGTGACAGGGTGGGGACGCTGGAGCTTAGGTGTTGGGTACAGTGGAGTGAGTTTGTTACCGAGTTTTGCGAGGTTCTTGTGGTTCAGCGAGCGTATGAACGGGTGGGTCAGGCAGCGGGCCTGATGGGCGCTGATGGCTCTTGGCGGTCTACCATTTTTGAGGAAATCTCTGCTCTGGCTAACCAGCAGGGAGCCCTTAACCTGGGGCAGGGCTTCCCTGATACCGACGGGCCGGCGGTGATGTTGGACGCCGCAGCTGAGGCTATGCGCGCAGGGGCCAACCAGTACGCCACGATTGCCGGGCTGCCTGCCCTGCGAGAGGCTATCGCCCAGCACCAGCAGCGCTTTTACGATCTTGAGCTAAACCCCGAGACCCAGGTGCTGGTGACGGCTGGCGCCTCAGAGGCCCTGGCGTCTTCTATTGGCGCGCTCGTGGAACCGGGTGAAGAAGTCATCCTCTTTGAGCCTTACTACGACCTCTACCCTGCGGCAGTGGCTCTAACTGGGGCACACGTCACAACGGTACCGCTATTGCCTCCCACTTTTACGCCAAATCTGGAAGCTCTTGAGGCTGCGTTCAGCGAGCGCACCCGCTTGATTGTGGTCAATGACCCGCATAACCCCACTGGAGCAGTTTTTTCGCGGTCGGTTCTTGAGAAAATTGTGGCCCTGGCGCAGCAGTATGACGCGCTCATTTTGGCTGATCAGGTCTATGAGCATCTCTTCTACCCCGGTGTGGACTTTACTCCCATCCAGACTGTGCCCGGCGCCGCCGAGCGAACCCTGGCTGTATCGGCTATTTCTAAGACTCATTCCCTGACCGGTTGGCGGGTGGGCTGGGTCACCGGTCCGGCTCATCTGCTGGAAGCAGTACGTCCGGTCAAGGGCTATTTCTCCCACAGTGCCGCGGCTCCGCTACAGGTAGCTGCGGCAACCGGTGTGGCGTTGGGTGACGATTTCTACCGAGATTTTAGGGATAACTACACTGCTCAGCGTAACCTGCTGGTCACTGGCTTAGCAGGTTCACCCTGGCAGATGATGGAGCCCTCTGGCACCTTCTTCGCCATAGCCGATGTCTCTCAGGTTCTAGAGGCCAAGGGCTTTGCTGATGCGCAAGAGCTCTGCGCGGCCCTGCCCCAGTTGGCGGGGGTAGCACTCATTCCTCTGACCGCTTTCGTGACCGAAGGCTTCCGCCCGCAGGTTGCTTCCTACGTGCGCTTTGCCTTCTGCAAAAAGCCGGAGGTCTTACGTGAAGCGGTGAGCAGACTGCTGGCGTTTACCGCTCACTAGTTACGGGCGTCCTTAGCTCGCATCAGGTCAAGTGCAATTAGTGCACCCACCATGGCGAGGCGAACGGGCTCTGGTGCGTCGGGATCGAAGGACGTCGAGTAGCGGCTACGCCCGCGTAAACCGGCCACAACCCCGCCCCACTGACGGCTCACCTGGGCAGCTACCCTTTCGCCGGTGCGAATGGAGAAGTCGTATTCGAGGATGCTACCGGCTAGTTCCAGAGTCAGACCAGGCATTTCGATGCTCAAACGCTTGCGCATCATAGAGAATTGTTTCCGCACGTTAGCCAGCAAGGAGCCATCGGGGGTGATGAGTTCGTAGCGGTCAAAGCCCATGTCGAAGGGGTCCTTGATGTGAAGTAGAAGGTTACCGCGTTCATCGAGCAGGTCGAAGGTTCGACTTCCTCTAAACAGGCGTGCCCCGACCCCGCCGGTGGTAAGCACCTGACCGACCAGGTTGCCGGCAGCGTCCTCAATTCTGAAGTCGTTGCTCAGCATGCTACTGGTCTGCTGAAAAACCAGGGTGTTACTGGTCAAAAGCTGGGGAGTGTCATCGTTCTTGCTCATGCCCTTAGCCTAGCAAGAGGCTAGGTGGCTGACTCCACATAGTAGAGCACTGTTTCGCCGTATTTTTTGTCAGCAAACTTTTCGAGGGTGCTGGGCCAAACGGGCTCGCCAGTGCGGGCAGCCCGTTCAACCACTATCACCGCACCATCGGCCAGGTGTTGGGCAAGAGTGGTAAGGAGCTCGACCAGCTCCTCGTTATCCACTGAGTAGGGCGGGTCTACAAAGACAACGTCCCAGGGCTCTCCCCGGTAGGTGTTCAGGTAGCTGCGGGCGGTCATCTTGTGCACGCGGGAGCTACCGCCACCAGCTTTTGCCACGGCTGCGCTGTTCTTTTCAATAGCAGTAATGGCTTTGGGGTGGTGATCCACGAAATCAGCGTGCACAGCTCCGCGGGAGAGAGCCTCGCACCCCAGTGCACCTGAGCCGCCAAAGAGGTCCAGTACTCGCACCCCCTGGGTGAGCCCGTAGCCCTCAAGTCGAGAAAAAAGGGCTTCTTTCACCCGGTCAGTGGTGGGGCGGGTGTTATCACCGGGCACACTGGCCAGGCGCAAACCGCCGGCAAGACCTGAGACAATACGGCTCACAATGACTCCAAAAGGTGAGGGAAGGGTGGTGCCTCTAGCCTAGTCCAAAGCCGGGCAACACCGCACCCTGACAGAAGGAGCTAGGAAGACAGCGGCTAAGCAGAGCTCCTAGCCCCTGCCCAAAAATGCTTCGCGGTCTGCGTCCAACGCCCGGTCGATGGTGCGCGCCAAGTCGGGGTGCGCGGCCAGGGTGGGGTCAGTCTCAATGAGGGCAAAGGCGTCCGCCCGGGCCCTTTCAATCAGCTTGGCATCGGTCAGGGCGCGCAGCAGTTTGAGAGTGGATTTCTTACCCGACTGTGCAGCCCCCAGAATGTCGCCTTCGCGCCGCTGCTCCAGGTCGATGCGGGAGAGCTCAAAGCCATCGGTCGTGCTGGCAACGGCGGTGAGACGCTCACGTGAGACCCCCTCCGCCGGTTGCTTAGTCACCAGCAGGCAGGTACCGGGGAGTGAACCTCGGCCAATACGCCCACGCAACTGGTGCAGCCCCGAGATGCCAAAGCGGTCGGCGTCCATGATAATCATGAGCGTGGCGTTGGGGACGTTAACACCCACTTCAATCACGGTGGTTGAGACCAGCAGGTCAAGTTGACCATCGCTGAACTCGGTCATGACCCGGTTTTTCTCGGCCGTGTCCATCCGCCCGTGCAAGCCAGCGATGCGGGTGCCTGCCAGAACGGGGGTATCTTCTAGCTGTTCGAGTACGGATTCTACGGAGGCCAGGGCGTCACGGGCGCTCTCCTGCGCGCCTGAACCGAAAAGGGTCTCCCCCGCTTCAAGGTCTTTGGGGGCATCGGTCCCCCCAATTTTGGGGACCACCACATAGACCTGATGGCCCGCGTCAATCTCTTCCCGAGCCCGTTGCCACAGACGCTCGCCCCAGGAGGGTTTTTCGGCCAGTGGCACCACGTAGGTCGATATTTTCTGGCGGCCAGCCGGGAGCTGATCCAGCACGGACGTGTCGAGGTCACCAAAGACCGTCATGGCAACGGTGCGGGGAATGGGGGTTGCCGTCATCACCAGTCGGTGGGGCAGCTCGCCGCCCGGGCCGCGCAGGGCATCGCGCTGTTCCACACCAAAACGGTGCTGCTCATCGACCACCACCAGGCCCAGGTTAGCGAACCGCACAGCCTCGGCTAACAGGGCGTGGGTGCCAATGACGACATCCGCAGCACCAGAGGCGATAGCTAGAAGGGTCTCTCGCTTGGCCTTAGTCTTCAGAGATGCAGTCAGAAGTAGCACCCGCACTTTGCCGCTAGCTTTTGATGAGGACGCCGCGGCGGGGGCCAACTTGTCCTGCACGGTATCGAGGGGTGCCGCGTCCAAGGGTGAAGTATCGAGAAGGTCGCCCAGAATCTCGCAGACCGAGCGATAGTGCTGTTCTGCCAGTACTTCGGTGGGTGCTAGCAGTGCGGATTGTGCAGAGTTATCAGCAACCTGCAGCATGGCACGCAGGGCAACCACAGTTTTGCCTGATCCCACATCGCCTTGGAGCAAACGGTTCATCGGCACGGTTGATGCCAGATCAGCTTTGATTTCATCGCCGACCTTCTGCTGCCCTTCGGTGAGTTTATAGGGTAACAGGGTGAGCAGGCGGTCAGCGTGAGCGCCGGGCACAAAGGGGCGGGCAAGCGTCTGGTGTGCTGCCCTGGCTGCCCGAATGCGGGCTAGAGCGCTTTGGAGCACAAAGGCTTCGCGATAGCGCAGGGAGTGCTGGGCAGCTCGCCAGGTTTCCTCGGTATCGGGAGTATGGACAGCGCGGTAGGTCCACTGCAGGGAGGGTATTTTGCGGGCTCGACGCACGGTATAGGGCACTGAGTCTTCGAGCTCGTTAAGCGGCGCTGCATCTAGCAGGGTTTCGACCGCCGCAGCAACACGGTCAGTCGGACATTTGGGGCTGGCCCGGTAGACGGGGATGGGTGCGCCGGCTTTAGCTCGGGCACGCTCAATGGCCTGCTCCCCCACCGGTTCAGGAGCGCTACGGTCGGTGAGCACCGCATAGTGAGGGTTCGTCAGGGTCAGCTCGCCCCGATAGGTGCCTATCTTGCCCGAAAACATCACCTGGTCGCCTTCATGAATCTCACGGGCAGCCGTCCAGGCATTAAAGAATGAGAGCGTCATGGTGCGCTGATTGCCCACCATGGCGTAGCTGTCAGTTGCATAACCCCCAAAGACGGCACCGGGGTTGTAACTGGCAGATGCACCGTAAGTATCTGCATAGCCGGCGGCACCAGCTGCGTAGCCAGCTGAGCCGGTAATGCGGGGGTTGCTGTAGGGCCCGGTTACCGTCGCGGGTGCGGCAGCTCCACGGTAGGCGTTGGGGTTAGGGATGTCCGTATTGGCGCGCCCATACTGGACGGCAAAGCTAACGGAAGGTTCTTGGGTAGGCTCGATTTCGTCGCCGCCAAGGTGGTCGGTGATGGTGATTTCGGTGATGGAGCCGCGCCGGGAAGCCATGGTGCGGGTGGTCACCCTCAACACCTTAGCCACGATGGTTGCTTCTTGCCCTTCGAGCAGGGAGCTAAAAGAGGTTAGCTCCCCGCGAGGCAGGTATTTTCGCGGGTAGTACTCCAGTAACTGACCCACCGTTTCAAGGCCCAGATGGGTCTTCAAGGATTTAGCCGTCGTTGGCCCCAGATAGGTGCTGAGCTTAGCGTTCTCTAAGCGGTCTTCGGCAGCATAACGGGCCAGTGCCTGCCGCGCTTCCTCGGGCAGAGGCTCAGTCTTTTTAGTTCTGCGGCGGGCAGGTTTGCCACTGGTTTTAGTCTGAGCTGGGCTCTTAGACTTAGAGCTGGACACTTGCCCAGTCTTGGCGCTCGCCGTGACGCGGCGGGTAGTTTTGCTCGGTTTTTTTCTAGCTTCACCTGTCGAAGCTTTCTGCTCCCGCGCCTTGCCCGAGTTGGTTGTTGTGCCACTAACCGGCACATCAAAAAGAGCGTCATCGCTCATGCAAGTTCTCCGGCATGTCGCTCCTGATGCTCAGCGGTGTCTAAGGCTGTCACCCGCACGTCCTGAGGCTCACCCGCGGCTTCTAAGACTCGCAGAGCATCCCTCTCTTTGGCAACGTGCACGTGAATAGCCCAGAGAGCCTCATGTCCTGCGCACACCTGAGCGATGGACACAGAATCCCCAATAGTATCCAGGGCGCTACGTAGGGCGGTAACTTCATAGACCGGCAACTGCATGGTGCACATCACCTCCACTTGAGGTTGTGTCCTAGCACCAGCAACCTCTGAATCAAGCAGTTTTTTGCCTTCAAAAGCAGGGGGAAGAACCAGAAGATCAGAGTAGTCAGCGGTAGCCTCTGTAGCGGTTATCGCGGAGTACAGAGCAGCAGTTACGAGCAGCATTCCGAGGGCACCTGAATCCACCCAACCATGACGGGCGTGCTCAGCATGGGCGCTTTGCCGTACAGTCGATTCAGCTGCATCCACCAGCTTGGCCAGGTAGCCCCCAAAATTTTCTGTAGGCGGTACGGCGGCTAAGGCTGACATCACGGTGAGAGCGGTTCCCTCAGCGGGCTGACTGAGCGCGCTCTGGGCGCGCTGGGCACCTGCTAACAGGGCATGATGTAGCTGGACTACATCTGGACAATCAAGCCCCTCCAGCTCACCGGCTAAGCCCAGCAACCACACTGAGACTAGAGTGCCAGAGTTTCCCCGTGCACCTCGCAAAGCAGCGCGTGCGGCGGTTGCGAAATCAGGTTCATCGGCTAGTCCCGCGGTATCAGCTGCCCGCCCTACGGTTGCAACGAGGTTAGTTCCTGTATCAGCGTCAGCTACGGGAAAAACATTGATGCGGTTAAGTAAGTTTCGGTGTTCAACCAGCAGGGTGCGAGCGCGCACCAGCCAGGGCAGCCACCAGTTAGCGGGCAGTTGCTTCAAAGTGGTCCCACCCCTTCGCACGGTAAGTTTTTCCATCAACGGTCACGGAGCCTCCCGGCTGGGTCACCCTACCAATCTGGGTGAAGCCAGCGGGCACGGCGTCTGCCGGGCAAGTCGCCAGCAGACCGTGGTCTTCCCCACCGGTTAGCACCCAGTGCAGGGCGAGGTCATCGGCGCTCTGGCTTGGTGCCCTGCACAGATCTGCTGTCTCCTGGACCCTGGCGACCCAGGGCGATAGAGCAGCAGCGTCTATATCAATGTTAACGCAGGACGCTCGGGCTATTCTCCCAGCATCACGCAGCAGGCCATCTGAAACGTCAAGCATGGCAGTGAGTTGGTGAGCTGCAGCGGCACCGCTGGCTAGCGGTGAGCACGGTCTTTGCTGAGCTTCAATACAAGCAGACAGCCCGGGGGTGAGCTGGTAGCTAGAAGAGTTCTCTAACAAGGCTAGGCCAGCGGCGGCGGTGCCCACCGCTCCGGCCAGGACGAGTGCGTCCCCGGTTTGAGCCCCGCTGCGAAGGACCGGGGCGAGGCAGGTTCCTACAGCAGTAACCGTCACCGAAATCTCGCTTCCGGCTCCTAAATCTCCACCAGAAATACTGCACTTCTCAGCGCCCTGGGCGGTGCAGGCCTCGGTCACCCCGCGGGCAAAGTCCTCTACCCACGTCACGGGCGTATCTGGGGTGAGTGTCAGAGAAATGAGCAGGGTCTGTGGGGCGGCCCCCATGGCAGCAATATCAGCCAGGTTCTGAGTCGCAGCCTTCCACCCCACATCGTAGCCGCTTGTTACCATGCCATTGGCCCACGTGCGTCGGAAATCTTGGTCTTCTGTTTGGGTATCGGTGGTGATCACTGTCAACCCGTCGCGTAGTTCAAGCACAGCACAGTCGTCACCAGGGCCAAGCACGAGACGGTCAGCCTTGGTGTTATGACTTTTAATGATGGGTAAGAAGGCCTCTAGCAGCTCGTCCTCACTGACGTCTCGTGCTCTTTGCATGATGGGGTGGTTACCCTTACCTAACGTTTGTCGGTTCGACTCTGGCGCATAAAGTTGCCCACGATGAGCAGAAGCCCACATGCTGCAATTCCGGTGAAAACCACGAGCGGGCCAGAACCGCTCACAATGGCTATACCTCGTTCAAAAACGTTACCACTGGGCATGGAGCTAACGCCGCCTTCACGCGCTTCTGCTCCCACCACACCGGCAGCGGTGCTGGAGTCAGAGCGGGGCGAGGGGTCGCTATTGGAATTAAGAAAACCTTCAACCCACCCTAAGGTGCCATCATAGCTTTGCCGTTCAACGTACTGAGGATTGGTGAGCCCAAGAACAGATGCAGGTAGCCTGCCAGAAGCCACTGCGGTGGCTTCGCGAGAATCTACGGGAGCAAGCGGAGGGGTAATAACGCCGATTGTACGATCGCTATTGAAGGTTGAGTCGAGCGTCCAAGGGGAAAGAGCAGCCACAGACCCCTGAGCTTCTTCAGTGCTTTGCTGAGGTGCAGGTCGCAGGGGCTGAGCCTCGTCACTCGGCTGAGGCAGTGCAGGGACGGATTCCACCTCTTCAGTTGGTTGCGTGCTGGGCTGAGGCGACGCCGGCACCGTACTGGGAGCCTCGCTAGGTTCGGGGTCAGGCGTTGGTTCAGAGGTTGGGTCAGGCGTTGGGGCAGAAGTTGGGGCAGGCGTTGGCTCAGACGTTGGGGCAGAAGTTGGGGCAGGCGTTGGCTCAGAGGTTAGCTCAGGAGAGGACGTCGGTTGCTGCGGCGAGGGGGTGCCGGGAGTAACTTCAGCGGGGGCGCTGCGAGAAGATGTGGGGGTCGGTGAAGCAGTTGCAGTTGCGCTCGGGGTCGTTGTTGCCTCTGGTGCAGGAACTGTTTCCATTGCCGTTGCCACGGGTAGCACCATGACACCAAGTGCCCCGGCAACGGTTAGTGCATTGCGTATACGACGCATCCGATCATCCCCTTTCACACAGTCTCAGTTACCTAAATCTTTTGTACTACCCTACCGAATGTTACCTTCAGTTGAAATGTTGGGTTCAACATGCTCGGCGTGAGGGCATCATATAGATAGACAGGCAGGCGTTAGAATGGTTGGGTGAACACACTCAAAAAGACCACCCTTCTTACCGTAGTCTGCTCTTTATCTCTCGCTTTTTCGGGTTGCGGCCCGCGAGCTGTTAACCTCCAACCTGCTGAGGACGCAGCCAATCCGGTCTGCGCCTACGCTATGGTCGCTATGCCTGAAACGCTCGGCGGTTTTGATCAGCGTGAGACCACCGCTCAGGGCACTACTGCCTGGGGCGAGCCGACCGTGGCCGTTCTTAAATGCGGGGTCAGTTTGCCGACCGCACCAATTGCAGACCCCTGCGCTTCGGTCAATGGTATCGATTGGATCATCAAACCAGCCGATGAACAAATGGCTGAAAGTGGTAAGCAAAGCGCCACGGGCACCTGGGTAGCGGAGACGTTCGGCCGTACACCCGCCCTCCAGATCACCTTCGATGCTGACCAAATTTCCTCATCAACCCTGCTGGCAGAAATTGCTTCGGCGGTGGGCCAAATTCCTCAGCAGCAAGAATGCACCAATATTGATGACACTCTCTCTGATATAGAGACTGCTGAATCATCTGCCTAAACAGCAATAAATACACAAAACAAAACCCCGCGTTTTCACTGGTAAATGATAACGCGGGGTTTTGTCTTAGCGCAGGCCTAGCGGGCGTTCAAGAGCCAGGGTGATCAGTTCATCAATCAGTTGAGCGTAGCTCACCCCGGTGTTCTCCCACATGGTCTTATACATGGAAATGGGGGTAAAGCCTGGCATCGTGTTAACTTCGTTAATCACCAGGTGCCCGTCTTCTGTGTAGAAGAAGTCGGCGCGGCACAGGCCCTCCCCGTCTACTGCCAGGAAAGCTTCTACGGCTAGCTCTCGCAGCTGCTGGGCGACGTCGGTAGGTAGGTCTGCGGGGCAGCGGGTTTCAGCGCTGGTCTTAGAGACGTACTTAGACTCGAAATCATAGAAGCTGTGTTCCCGATCCATCATCACGATTTCACCGGGATGTGAAGCCAGCGGGTTAGCTGATCGATGGCCATCGAGCACCGCGCACTCAATTTCTCGCCCCAGGATTCCCGCTTCGATGACAAGTTTAGGGTCATATTTGTGCGCTTCTTCAATGGCGGCATCGAGCTGCTCAGCAGAATTCACCTTGGTAATGCCGAAGGATGATCCAGCGCGTGCGGGTTTTACGAAGACTGGGTAGCCTAGCGCCTGGATGCGTTCACGGGCTTGGCCAGGGTTCTGTACCCACTGGCGGTGGGTGATTACTTCATAGGGCCCAACTTCCAGACCGGCGGCTTCAAAAGCAACTTTCATGAAGTGTTTGTCCATGCCTATGGCTGAGGACGCCACACCGCAGCCCACGTAGCGCAGGTCAGCCATCTCTAGCAGACCCTGAACGGTTCCGTCCTCACCAAAGGGGCCGTGCAGCAGCGGGAATACCACGTCAATGGCAGGGCCCATTTCAACGTGGGTCTCGTCCTTGGAATCAATGAGTCGCAGGCGGTTGTCTCCCCCGCCCAGGGGAAGAAAAACCTGCTTGCCCTCAGCCGGGAAGTCTGCCAGTGCGTTTTCTTCCAGCAGGCGGTTTAGAAAATCTTCATCGGTCAAAAACCAACGCCCATCGCGGGTAATACCAATGGTGACGACGTTGTACTTTTCATAATCGATAGCTCCAAGCACACCGCGGGCGGTAATCAAAGAAATCGAGTGCTCCGATGAGCGGCCACCACACAGGAGTGCGACGGTGGGCTTCTGGCTCGAAAGAGTCATGGCATCCTTACGATAGGTGGTCTGAGACGATCGGTAGATTGAACTGGCCTTATTCGGCGACCGCTAGCTAATGTGATCGCTCTCTGATTTAAGCGCTCTACCCAGCAGTGCCGGTGCCAGTTGCTCAACTGATATTGTACGGTTCAAAACTTCTACCACTGCTTCAGTGATAGGCATGGCGACCCCCACTTTTCGCGCGAGTTCTGCCACAACCGGAGCTGATTTTATGGATTCAGCGGTCTGGCTCATAACGGTATGCAGTTGGTCTGGCTCTATACCTTCTGCGAGGAGGCGGCCAGCGGTGTGGTTGCGCGAGAGCGGGGATGAGCAGGTAGCGATGAGGTCGCCCATGCCAGCAAGTCCGCTCATGGTCTCCAGTTTACCGCCCAGTGCCAGGGCAAGACGGGTTGTTTCTGCTAGTCCACGCGTCATCACCGAAGCTTTTGAGTTGTCCCCGTACTGCTTCCCTTCGCACATTCCTACGCAAAGCGCGATGACGTTCTTAACCAGCCCGCCGATTTCAACACCGATAATATCGGTGTTGGTGTAGGGGCGGAAGTAGTTTGCTGCGCAAATTGAAGCTACTTTCTGAGCTGTTTCCAGAGTGGTAGCTGCCACCACGGAGGTGGTGGGCTGCTCAACGATAATTTCTTTGGCAAGGTTGGGCCCAGAAAGCACGGTAACTCGGTCAGTGACCCCAGAAATAGTTTCAAGGGGAGCGTCGATGGCAACTAGGTTGCCCTGAAGTACTTCAATAATCACTTCACTCATGCGCAGACCACTGCCCATCTCGAGGCCCTTGGCGAGTGAAACCAGAACCGCGTCAGGCTCGAGGAGAGGCGCAAAAACTTCAAGCTGCGCTCGGAGCGCCTGAGCTGGAATCGCCAGAACAACGATGTGAGCGCCATGTAGTGCTTGTTCCACATCTGAAGTGAACTCCAGATTATCCGGTAGCTTTACCCGCGGGAAGTAGGGTTCGTTAATACGAGTGCTGGCCATCTGCGCCATAGCGTCTGGTTTACGGCCCCAGAGCACCACCCGACGGTTACTTTCCGCAGCGGTAGCTGCATCCGCCACTACTTTGGCAAAGGCAGTGCCCCAGCTACCGGCACCAAGAACAGCTACTTTTGGTGGAAGAGAAGTGCTCATATCTGCCTTTCTACTCCGGGGTTCTAGTTATTCTCGGGTGCTTGGCGCACACCTAGCACAGCGTTCCAGCGCCCGGCTGGCGCCTTTTCACCGCGGATGGTTTCAAGCAAGTCAGTGACACAATCCAGCATTCTGGTCGTAGCGTCCGCTAGTTGTTGGCGGTTCTGCTTAGCTCCCGGCTCGGTACCTGTGAGAAGATCGCTGAAATCAATGGGGTCGCCCACTACAATCTGCACCTTCTTACGGGGGAACCCAAAGCGAGGCTTTCCACCACGGGGCCAGAATTCATGGTCACCCCAGTGGGCGATGGGAATGACGGGGGCACCGGTTGCTAAAGCAAGGCGTGCTGCACCGGTTTTACCGGTCATGGGCCACTGTTCTGGATCCTTGGTGAGGGTGCCCTCGGGGAAGATGAGTACCGCTCCCCCGGCGTCCAGGACGTTGCGCGCAACGTCCAGGGACTTACCGGCCTGCGCGGAACCACGGCTGACGGGGATGTGAGCGCACTGGCGCATGAGCCACCCCAGAACTGGCACTCGAAAGAGCCCCTCTTTAGCAAGAAACCGGGGTAAAACGCCCCTGATGAAGAGGGGGTAGGCTGCAGTAATCGGGTCGACCACGGTTAGGTGGTTGGAGATTACAATGTAGCCGCCCTCTTGCGGCAGTTTCTCGATACCGGTGATATCAATCTTCATGGGTAGATGATAGAGCGGTCTGAGCAGGTTACCTGCCAACCGATATACCGCATCACCCTTGGCAGTGGGGCTGATATCACCCAGGGAGGAACTCTTGGCAGCCATCTTAAGCGGAGACCTCAAATTTTGCGCCCAGAGCAGTGAGCTTATCTGCAAAGTGCTCATAGCCGCGGGAAATAACCGAAACGCCGGTGACATTGGAGGTGCCCTCAGCGGTGAGTGCCGCAATCACATGGGAGAAACCACCGCGCAGATCAGGCACGTTGATATCAGCGCCGCGCAGAGGGGTCTTACCGGTGATAATCGCTGAGTGCAAGAAGTTCTTGTGGCCAAAACGGCAGGTTGCGGGGCCAAGGCAGTCGCGGTGCAGCTGCACTGAGGCGCCCATGCGCACTAGGGCGTCGGTAAAGCCGAAACGGTTCTCGTAGACCGTCTCGTGGAGCACCGACACTCCCTTTGCCTGAGTCATGGCAACCACCAGGGGCTGCTGCCAGTCGGTCATGAAACCGGGGTGCACGTTGGTTTCTACGAAGAGGGGGTTGAGGTCCCCACCCTTGTGGAAGAAGCGAATGCCCTCGTCCTGAATATCCAGGCCGCCTCCGAGCTTGCGGTAGACGTTAATGAAGGTCGCGAGATCCTTTTGGTTGGCACCGCGGACGAAGATGTCGCCCTGGGTTGCAAGCGCAGCCGAGGCCCAGGATGCTGACTCGTTACGGTCAGGCATAGCAAAGTGGTTGTAGCCGGTAAGCTCGTCCACACCCTCAATGATGATTTGACGGTCGGTTTCAACGGTGATGATGGCGCCCATCTTCTGCAAGATAGAGATGAGATCCATAATTTCGGGCTCTATGGCAGCACCCTTAAGCTCTGTTTTGCCCTTGGCGCGGGTAGCTGCCAACAAAACCTGCTCGGTGGCACCCACCGAGGGGTATTCTAGCTCAATAGTTGCGCCCTGAAGCCCGCCTGCGGGGGCACGCATGCTGATGCCGGTGGGCAGTTTCTCCACTTTGGCGCCGAACTGCTCTAGAACGCGCAGGTGGTAGTTGATGGGGCGGTCGCCAATTTTACAGCCGCCCAAATCGGGGATGAATGCTTCACCAATGGTGTGCAGGAGCGGGCCGCACAGGAGGATGGGAATACGGGAGTCACCGGCGTGAACTTCAATGTCGGTGTGGTTAGCTACAGACACCTTGCTGGGGTCCATGCGCAGCTCGCCGGCTTCCATGTTGTAATCCACGGATACACCGTGCAGTTCAACAAGGTCAGTGACAACCTGAACGTCCTTAATCTGAGGGACGTTGCGGAGCACTGAGGGGGTCGAGCCAAGCAAAGCAGCAACCATAGCCTTGGGAACCAAGTTCTTAGCACCGCGGACGTTAATCTCGCCCTTAAGAGGGGTGCCACCTTCAATACGCAGTGCGCTGACCATGTGTGTCCAATCTTAAAAAGTTTCTTACCCGGTAAGTTTACCCTTTAAGTGATGTTCTCATGTGCAGCTGAGATGTATTACCGGCAATAGGCACTCCTACAGCCCCCAATTCAACCCTTAGCACCTTTAGTCCAGGCGTTGGCAGGTGTCGCGGTTACCTCTCAGCCAAAAGCCAAAGGACGCCGGAGATAAGTCACCGGCGTCCTTGCGAACTTTTCGTAGAAGTGGTTTAGCTACTGGGTGCGGGGCAACCAGGCGGGGCGGGAAGCTTCGAATTCAGTGATCGCTTCTTCATGCTGAAGGGTCAGCCCGATATCGTCAAGGCCTTCCATGAGACGCCAGCGCACATAGTCATCAATTTCAAAGGGTACGGTGAGGGCGCCCACGGTCACAGTCTTGGATTCGAGGTCCACGGTGACCTCGGTGCCCGGTTCTGCCTCAAGTTGCTTCCATATCAATTCCACGTCATCCTGCGTCACCTGGGCCGCTACTAGCCCCTGTTTACCTGAGTTGCCACGGAAAATATCGGCAAAGCGCGCTGAAATCACCACGCGGAAACCGTAATCTCTCAGTGCCCAGACCGCGTGTTCGCGGGAGGACCCGGTGCCAAAGTCAGGGCCAGCTACCAGCACGCTGCCGTGCTTGTAGGGCTCCTGGTTGAGAATAAAGTTCTCATCCTTACGCCAGCCTGCAAAAAGGGCGTCATCAAAGCCGGTCTTAGTGACGCGCTTAAGGTAAACGGCAGGGATAATTTGGTCGGTATCAACGTTGGATGATCGCAGCGGCACGCCAATGCCGGTGTGCTTCTTAATCGGTTCCATAGTTCAATCTTTCTGGTGCGCCCCGGGGTACGTCCGGGGACAGGTCAGGGTTCAGAGGAGTTTAGAGGTCAGCAGGCGATGCCAAGGTACCGCGGATGGCGGTAGCTGCCGCTACCAGAGGTGACACCAGATGCGTGCGGCCACCCTTACCCTGGCGCCCTTCAAAGTTACGGTTAGAGGTCGAGGCGCAACGCTCCCCCGGTGCCAGCTGATCAGGGTTCATACCCAGGCACATAGAGCAGCCTGCAAAACGCCAGTCGGCGCCGAAGTCCTTGAAGATTTGATCCAGACCTTCTTTTTCAGCCTGTGCACGTACCTTCTGGGAGCCGGGCACCACCATCATGCGCACCCCGTCTGCCACCTTGTGCCCCTTGACGATGTCTGCAGCTGCCCGCAAATCTTCGATGCGGGAGTTGGTGCAGGATCCCAAGAAGACCACGTCAACGGGAATCTCCTTCATCGGTGTACCAGCGGTTAGGCCCATGTAGTCCAGGGCACGGCTAGCAGCCTTCTGTTCGTTCTCATCGCCGAAGTCCTCGGGGAAGGGAACAGACTGGGAGAGTGGGATGCCCTGACCGGGGTTGGTTCCCCAAGTAACAAAGGGCTCAAGTTCATCAGCGTTGATGAAGACTTCACGGTCAAAGGTCGCACCCTCATCGGTAGGAAGGGTCTTCCAGTAGTCCACCGCGGCGTCCCAGTCCTCACCGGTAGGTGCGTGGGGGCGGCCCTTGACGTATTCAAAGGTCGTTTCATCGGGGGCCACCATGCCGGCACGGGCACCTGCCTCAATGGACATGTTGCAGATGGTCATGCGCCCCTCCATAGAGAGACCCCGGATAGCAGAACCACGGTATTCCAGCACGTAGCCCTGGCCGCCGCCGGTGCCAATTTCGGCGATGACTGCCAGGATGATGTCCTTGGCAGTAACTCCGGACTTCAGCGTTCCCTCAACGTTAATCGCCATGGTTTTAAAGGGCGCCAGAGGCAGGGTCTGAGTAGCCATGACGTGTTCGACCTCTGAGGTGCCGATGCCAAAGGCGAGCGCCCCAAAGGCGCCGTGGGTCGAGGTATGGGAGTCACCGCAGACCACGGTCATACCGGGCATGGTGAGGCCCAGCTGGGGGCCAACCACGTGCACGATACCCTGCTCAGCATCACCTAGTGAGTGAATGCGCACCCCAAACTCTTCAGCGTTCTTGCGCAGGGTTTCAATCTGGGTGCGTGAGGTGATATCGGCAATCGTTGAGAAGATGTTCTCGGTGGGGGTGTTGTGATCCTCAGTTGCGATGGTGAGGTCAAGACGACGCAGAGGGCGTCCTTCAAGGCGGAGGCCCTCAAAAGCCTGCGGTGAGGTAACTTCGTGCACCAGGTGTAAATCGATGTAGAGAAGATCGGGCTTGCCGCCCTTGCCGGGCACTACGGTGTGCGCGTCCCATACCTTCTCCGCCAGGGTGCGGGGCTTAATACCCGTTACACCATCCATGAGTCCTCCATCAACAAAATAAGTACTGTCATACACCAGTGTGACCGTGTTTTTTCAAACTTTCCAATAACTGAACTTGCATATCAGAATATGAGAAGTCATGATAGATACACGGACACAATCCTAGTCCCACGGTTTCACACCCAGAAACACACACTGACCGCGATACGAGACCGCACCGCCCGTGCGTCTCCACCAGGTGAAAGACTGACCTCATGCAGGAAAACCGCAGCTCCGGCGTCGGCGTCCTCGACAAAGCCGCCCACATTCTTGATTGCCTTGAAGCTGGCCCCGCCTCGCTCTCCCAACTGGTTGAAGCAACCGGCCTCGCCCGCCCCACCGCCCACCGTCTGGCCGTGGCACTGACCCACCACCGTCTGGTAGCTCGTGACATTCAGGGCAGGTTCATGCTGGGCCCACGCCTGGGCGAACTATCATCTGCCGCCGGCGAAGACCGCCTCATTGCAGCATCCGGGCCTGTGCTCAACAATCTGCGCAATGTTACCGGGGAATCCTCCCAGGTTTTCCGCCGCCAGGGCGATTGGCGCGTTTGTGTTGCCTCAGCGGAGCGCCCCATTGGCCTGCGCGACACCATCCCCGTGGGCACCCAGCTCTCTATGAAGGCTGGATCTGCAGCTCAGATTCTCACTGCTTGGGAAGAGCAGGCACGCCTTGTTGAAAGCATACATAACGCCCGATTCTCTGCCACCATGCTAGCTGCGGTGCGACGCCGCGGGTGGGCACAGTCGGTGGGGGAACGAGAGCGCGGCACCGCCTCGGTATCAGCTCCCGTGCGCTCCCCTGCTGGCAAGGTTATTGCAGCTATCTCAATCTCAGGTCCCATCGAGCGCCTCACCCGTCAGCCCGGCAGGCTACATGCCGAAGTGGTCTGTGAAGCTGCCGCCGCTCTCACTGAGGCACTGCGTAGCTAGTTACCCATCAGCTCTTCAGCTCAGCATCAGAAAAGGTGACCCTTGATCCGGACAAATTCTAGTCCGCATCAAGGGTCATCTTTAGTTTTGAGCTGGAGTCAGCACGCTTTCATCTGCCGGCGCTGACAGCCGGATGCTATCGAGCCTGCTCTAGAGCTGCCCGGTAGTCAGCTAGACGGTTGAGTTCATCTTCGACCGGTGCCACCACAGCCCGTTGAGCAACGTCCGCAACATTGCTCTTTAGCTGGCGCGTGATTCCACGAGCGTACATGCGGTGCCCAGCTGCCGCGACGAGCCTGCCCAGCATCGCTATCACGATGCCCAGCAGCAGACCCGTAATCACTAGCAGGGTCGGGACAGGTAGCGGGAAGCCTTCAACGGTAGGTGGTTCCGGCAGAACGATCTGGAAGTAAGTAGCGAGGGCTAGACCGGTGAGCCAGAGCAGACCCACGAGCGCCGCAACGATACCCAACCACTGGAAGACGTTAAGCACCTGCCACCACCAGCGCTTCTTGCCCGCATCATAGTGAACGGTGGCAATAGCACGCTCGATTTCGCTGGGCAGCTGGTCTTCATAGGTGCGAGCTGAATCCCTGATACTGTGGCTCCAGGGTTCATTTACGCCTTCAGAAACATCACCTGCAAAGGTACGAAGAGAGGTGCTCATCGCCGCTTTCTGAGAGGCACCCAGCGGAGGCAGAGAAGACTTAGAAATCGGTGCGCCATCGTGCTCCTTGTGCAGGCCCAGACGCTTCAGAGGGTCCTTGCGAGCCTTGAGCAACCAGCGGGTTGCAATCCAGCCAGTCTTCTCAGCCGCGTGCAACTTATAGGAGTTAGCTGCAGCCTTCACAATGCCATCTGCACCTGATGCGGCGTATAGGCCAGCTTCAAGTTGCTCAGTATTCTCAAGGGTAATTCCGCGAGGATGCCCACCACCGTCCTGGCGACCCAGATCAGCACCCACCGTGCGCAAATCAGCATCGATACGTTCTAGTGCGGCATTCTTTGCTACGGCTACCTGCCCCAGAACTTCGCGTAGACGGGGCACGCCTTCACCAGTGCGGGCTGAGACTGCCAGGGGGGCAGCAACCAGAGTGGAAGAAAGCCCGTCCTGTGCCAGCAGAAGTTTGAGTGAATCAAGTACCGCTGGCACTTCTGCGGGGTCCAGGCGGTCCACCTGGTTGAGAACAGCTAGGGTAACAGCGCCGTGGGATGCGAGCGGAGCGATGAAGTCCTGGTGGATGACGGCATCGGCATATTTTTGGGGGTCCATAACCCAGACCAGCACGTCCACGCACTGCGCCATTTTTTCAACGATGACGCGGTTGGAGGCCTCCACCGAGTCAAAGTCCGGCAGATCGAGCAGTACTAGTCCGCCGGTTGCCTCTTCTGTTTTTGCGTGCCCCACAGATTTACGGATTTTATTCCACATGCCCACGGTGACCGGGACGTCAGCGCGGTTGAGAGCTTCGGTGGCTTCGGTGGCATCCTCGTCCATGTAGGTGCGGTTTTCAACGCCCAGCCAGTCCAGCAGGGGCTCAACGCCAGCCTTGCCCCAGACCGCAGCCTGAGCAACTGATGTGGTGGGGCGGCGGGCAGCGCTCTTGGCGATTTCTTTGCCGACCACGGCGTTAAAGAGGGTTGATTTACCAGAACCCGTTGCGCCAAAAAAGCCGATCACGGTGTGCTCGGCAGAAAGCTCACGGCGGGCTCCGGTGCGCGCTAGTACATCGGTGGCTCGGTGCAGAAGTTCAGGTTCTAGGCGGTCGGCGCCCAGCTCTACCGCTTTTTCAAGAGCGGCAACGCGCAGGGCTAGAGCGGTATGACTCTGGTCTTTCTTGGTCTCAGCCATCTTGGTTCTGCTCCCCTGCCATCATGGTCTCACCGGCTGAGGTGAGGGTAACTGCTACATCTTCAAGCGCCTGGTGGTCCGGGCCCATCTCTAGGCTGTTCAAGCGGTCTTCAAAACGCTGCGCGTGACGGTCCAGCAGTTCTTTGACGCGGGCTTCGAGGGTTTCACGAGCCCGGTTAGCCATGCGGCGCACAGCGTCCTCACCGAAGATTGCTTCGAGAAGCTTCTGACCGACCACACCTGAGCCACCAGCGATACCCACCTCGATACCGGTTAGTCCACCGGTCATGGAGAAGACAGCAATCATCAGAATCACAGCTGTGACATTGACGCCCAGCGACATGAAACGTGCCTTTTGGCGCTTGTCGGCGCCCTCCTGAGAGATGATGTCCATGACATCCTGTTGCCAGGCACGGATGCTTTCAGCGATTTCCTCAGGGAAGTTCTTATCCTGGCCTCCCAGATCCTCACCTGCCAGCAGAGCACGGCCGGCTCGGTCCTCAAGCCAGCGGCGCTGAACTGTTTCGGCCGCTGCAGCGGCCTCTTCCATAATCACCGAATGCAAGCCAACCTCTAGAGCCTGCTCTACCTCAACAACTTTGGTAGGCGGAGTGCCGCGCAGGAAACCTGAGATTCGGTCGCGGATTTTGCCGACGGTGCTTTCCACCGAGCGAAAGAACTCACCGGTTCCCACAAAATCCTGCCAGCGGGTGAGCACCTCACCGCGCAACATTTGACCGTCTTTAGTGGATTCCTTGACGTTTTCAAAGGCGTGGGCGTAGGCGTCATTCAGGTTTTGGCGCAGAGCACGCTCCGCGTCTTCCTGTTCCCGCTGGGCGTCAGCGAGCTGGTGTGTTTGGCCAGCCACGCCTCGCACCGCACCCTCCAGAGTGCGGCGTGCAATGGCGCTGCGAGCATCAGCGTCCGCACCTAGGCTACGCAGCCAAAAGGTCAATGGAGTCAACGCGACGGCAGGTAGCAGACCCTGATCATCACGATCCTGTTCAGTAACGGACATCATCAGCGCGGCAGTAATACCGGCTTCAGCCAACATACGGGTCAGGTCAGCTTCAATTTCATCTTCAGAGCCTTCAGGCACACGGTTGAGCACCACCGCAATGGTGATATCACGCTTAGCTGCTTCACGAAGGATCTCCCAGGGCACAGCATCGGCGTAGCGATTAGCCGTGGTGACAAAGAGCCATAAGTCAGCAGCTGCCAGGAGCTGCTTAGCCAGACGTCGGTTCTCATCTGAAACTGAATCAAAGTCCGGGGCATCAACCAAGGCAACGCCGGCGGGCAGTCCAGGCACCGGTACCATAACCAGTTCGTCCTGGCCGTTGTGGGGGTTAGCGCCGGGAAGAGCCGCACCTGGTTCTACGGGGACGCGCACCAGATTAGGCAATATACGCTCAGGAGTGAATGCTCCCGCGTCCTCTGGACGGTGTAGCAGAACTGGCTGGCGGGTGGTGGGGCGGATGGCGCCGGACCGAGTCACGGGCTCACCGATGAGAGTGTTCACCAGCGTAGATTTACCGGCACCGGTTGAACCGCCAACCACCACGGTCAATGGGGCGTCAAGGCTGGAGAGTTTAGGGATGATGTAATCATCGAGCTGGGTTACCGTTTTGCGGGCCAGATCTCGAGCAGCTCCTGCTCCCCCGGTTTCCAGGGGAAAGTGCGCTGCGGCAAGCGTGTCGCGGGCCTCGCGCACGCCCTGCAAAGTGTGAGTGATAGTTTCGTTGTGCACGATTCTATTCTTGCACGTAGGGCTTGGATAAAGAGTGAACTATAGGGTAAAACAGCGCTAGTGTGGCATAGCAGCTCTAGATAAAAAGAAAACCTCCACTCAAATGAGTGGAGGTTTTCTTGCCTGTGACCCCAACCGGATTCGAACCGGTGTTGCCGCCGTGAGAGGGCGGAGTACTAGGCCGCTATACGATGGGGCCGTCTTCATTTCTGAAGCGTTACTCCTCAAGAGCAACAGATATAAGCATATAGGCAAGGTGGGTTTTGGTGCAAACCTAGGAGCAATGCTTTGCATCACGCTCAAACCGAAGCTTGGCAGCGGGACGTTTAGTGAATGGTGGGTTTAATAAAGAAAACCTCCACTCAAATGAGTGGAGGTTTTCTTGCCTGTGACCCCAACCGGATTCGAACCGGTGTTGCCGCCGTGAGAGGGCGGAGTACTAGGCCGCTATACGATGGGGCCGTAACAACTTTTTCAAGCTGTTCGCTGGGATACCAGGACTCGAACCTAGAATGACGGTACCAGAAACCGTAGTGTTGCCAATTACACCATATCCCATTATTATTTGTTGCTGCGTTTTGTTCTTCAAACTCATCGCCGCAACGAGTAATAACTCTATACGCTTTACTCGGGGTGTGCAACTTGAAATAGGTAGACCTGAGTCACACCTAAATTTGCGCCCTAAATGGGCTCTGCAATACCAAAGTTTAGAGGCGTGGAGCCGGCTCTGATCCGCCGTAAATCGTCTCTAATTCGCTGGATTGCTTACCGGTCAGTGCCAGTGCAACCCCAAGCACCTTGAGCAGCCGAACAATCATCAGCCACCAAACCCACCTGCGTCCGCCACACCCGAACCAACTGACCCTCACTGGGGCGTTCCACCGTTCCATCAATCACTTCCCAAGGACCGCCATCAACGCTAAATTCACCTCGATACCCTGTCACCACACTGAACTGGTAGTCCCCCGGCACCGTATATTTGTGGCTGGTTGGTGTCTCCTCATCCCAGACATCCTCACCCAGTTGATACCCGGCATACGAGACAGGACCTAGCTGACCACCGTCACCATAGACAAAGCTGTAACTCACTGGCGTAGCTCTCACCTGAACCTGCTGACCAGCTATTTCACGCTGGAACTCCTGGACACTAGCATCTGCCCAAAAGTTGGTGTTGTAATTTTTCAAGGTATGGGGAGCTCGCTCTTGATGGGCATCTGCCGGGGTAATGGGGAAACTCTGCAGATCCTCCACAGTCAGCTGGATACGGATAGGCTGGACAACCATCTCACCGTTTACTTCAACAAGCTCAAGACCAGCGCCCTCAAGTTCATCGGGGTTCAGAGCGATACATCCCAGAGGAACACCGTTGTTGTAGTAGGGAGTATCCGATCCGTCGCCCCAGTCAGCGGGGACAACACCCATAGTGCCTAAGGTTCCATCTGAGGCCAAACAGTAGGAACCTGTTTGTAGTGAGGCTCCTTCAGCTAACCGAGCACGCTTATCCTCAGGATTTTTATGTTCTTTGAACTGTATAAGTTTCATGGCAGAGGCAGCTGAATCGCCTGGAACTTCTTCATGAACCGCCACTGGTTCGCTTTTTCGAGAACTCATTGCTTCATTTTTTAAGATGTCTTTTTTGATGCGAACTTTAAAATCATCTGAACCTGCTTCTCCGCTTGACTGGGAAAAAGCAGGAGTAACGACACCCAACGAAATGGCACCGATGCAAAGAACAAGTGATAGTAGCTGTTTCATTTACTCCACCACATTTGCGCTCAGAACCTTCCATCGTCCATCAACAAACTTAATTCGCAAGTCAACACCATCGTAGATAACTTGAGAGTTATCGTTATAGGTTGCTTCGCCATCGAGCCAGAGCACAGAATCTTTAACCTCGAAGTTACTCCCGATGGAGTACTCACCATCCCCCAATGACGTTAGCAAGTTCATGTTGTAGTGAATTGTTATCCCACCAGCTATCATCCAACCATCATTGTCATATAAATCTTCAAGAGCTGTATAAAAATCATGTTCGTCGGTGAAAGACTTATCAACCAACAAACTCGCTTCTTGGACATCCCCGGTCTGCAGGGCATAGTTGCGCATGTCCTGGTAATAGGTGATGAACTTTTCCATGCCTTCGGTAGTTTCGACGTTCATTCCTGCAGGAGCCTCAGGCTTAGGCACATTCTGAGCAGGGCCCTGCTCATCAGCAGCACGATACTCCCCCTCAGGCGCCTTAGACCCACCAGAAAAGCGCTCAGTCACCTCAGCAGTAGCACCGTCAGAAGCACCAGCGCCCCCGGCAGATACCGAAACAGAAGAAGCAGCCGATGAAGAACTATCGCCAGGCTCCGGGATGCTACCAGTTGCCTTCTGCCCGCAACCGCTCAAGACCAGGGCACCAAGAGCAGCCAGTGTAAGGGTTTGGGTTAGGTAGCGAGGTAAGTGCACGAGAATTACTCCAAGGCTAGTGTGATATAGGTCAATGCTTGTTTCATTTTCTACCACTGGACTTGTGCCAGGGCAAGCCCGCTCCGACTACCAGCCCTGAACATCCCCTTTGTGACCGGTTATTACGTATTTTTGCTTGTCATATGAGATATTCAGACCAACCCGCACACCGCGCAAATACCTACGGAAAAGCCAAAAGCAGTCCCCAGAAGTAACTACAGCAGAACCTCCCAAAACGCAAAGAACCCCGCTCCCTGACCACCGGGCAGGTGGCAGGAGGCGAGGCTCAGTGTGGGCAGGCTCTAGTCCGCCAATGAAGCAGCTAGCTTCTTGAGGCGAGCGAGTGAGGAATCCTTGCCCAAAATCTCCATGGATTCAAAGAGGGGTGGTGAAATACGCTCACCCGAGATAGCGGTGCGCACCGGCCCGAAGGCCAGGCGGGGCTTGATTTCTAGCCCCTCAACGATTGCCTCACGCAACGCGTCTTGAATGCTTTCAGCAGTAAAGGTTTCTAGGCCCTCAAGAGCGGCAATCGCGGCGTCCAGAACAGCGGGTGCTGACTCCTTAAGCTGCTTAGCGGCGTCCGGAGCGATCTCGATGTCCTCCTCCTTCTTAAAGAGGAAGCCCAGCAAGCCCGGGGTCTCACCCAGTAACTGCATGCGTTCCTGAACCAGAGGCGCAGCTTCAGTCAAAATCTGCTGTTCGCGCTCGGTCAGAGCCTCAAAATCGTCAGCTGAGACCAGCTCAGCCTTGTGGAGGAAGGGTACCAGGCGGTTGCGGAAGTCCTCAGCTTCGAGCATACGCACGTGGGTGCCATTGATTGCTTCAGCCTTCTTGAGGTCAAAGCGGGCGGGGTTAGCCAGTACGTCTGCGATGTCGAAGTGCTTCACCATGGTGTCCATGGTGAAGATGTCCTCATCGTGAGACAGCGACCAGCCCAACAGGGACAGGTAGTTGAGCAGACCTTCCTTGATGAAGCCGGCGTCCAATAGGTTGTAGAGGCTGGACTCGGGGTCACGCTTGGAGAGCTTCTTGTTGCCCTGGCCCATTACATAGGGCATGTGGCCGAATTCGGGGATGAAGCTGGTAACCCCAACCTCAACCAGGGCGCGGTAGAGCGCAACCTGGCGCGGAGTTGAGGACAGCAAGTCTTCACCGCGCAACACGTGAGTGATGCCCATCAGCGCGTCATCCACGGGGTTAACCAGGGTGTAGAGGGGCTTGCCGTTGGCGCGAACCACGACGAAGTCTGGAACGGAGCCCGCCTTGAAGGTGATTTCACCGCGCACCAGGTCGTTGAAGGTGATGTCAGTGTCAGGCATGCGCAGGCGCAAAACAGGCTGGCGGCCTTCAGCGCGGTAGGCTGCCTTCTGATCTTCGGTGAGGTTGCGGTCAAAGTTGTCGTAGCCCAGCTTGGGGTCTTCGCCCTTGGCCTTGTGGCGCTCTTCTACCTCTTCGGGGGTTGAGAAATCTTCATAGACGTAGCCGCCTGCCTTGAGCTTCTCCACAACCTCCGCGTAAATGTCCATACGCTCTGACTGGCGGTAGGGCTCGTGGGGGCCCCCCACTCCGACACCCTCGTCCCAGTTGATGCCCAGCCACTGCAGGGATTCGAGCACCTGATTGAAAGATTCCTCTGAGTCACGTGCCGCGTCGGTGTCTTCAATACGGAAAATCAGCTTGCCGCCAGTGTGCTTAGCATAGGCCCAGTTGAAGAGGGCGGTGCGCACCATACCCACGTGGGGGGTGCCGGTGGGCGATGGGCAAAAACGCACACGGGTTTCAGACGGATCAGTAAGTTTCAGAGCGTAATCACTCATGGATGTTTCCACATCCCTTTCTGTGGTGGTGTAAAAATTTTTCGAGTTCAATTTTAGTGGCTGGGCGGTTTATTCTGCGCGGACAGTGTTAACCAGGGCACCGATGCCGTCAACCTCAATTTCGACTTCGTTGCCCGCTGAGAGCTTGCCGACGCCGGCTGGAGTACCGGTGAGAATGACGTCGCCGGGTAGCAGGGTGAAGTATTCGCTGGCTGCTGCCACCAGTTCCGCGACGGAGAAGACCATGTCTGCGGTGGTGCCATCCTGCTTGAGTTCACCGTCTACCCAGGTCTGGATAGTCAGGTCATCGGTCTGTAACTCGGTTTCAATCCAGGGGCCCAGGGGGCAAGAGCCGTCAAAGCCCTTAGCGCGCGCCCACTGCAGGTCTGATTTCTGAGCGTCGCGGGCGGTGAGGTCGTTAGCAACGGTGTAGCCGTAAATTACCTCGGGGACGCGATCTAGCGGGACGGACTTAGCAATGCGGCCGATGACCACAGCAAGCTCGCCTTCGTAAGAAACATCGCTGGACCATTCGGGCAGAGCGATGGGGTCGCCGGGACCGATGACGGAGGTGTTGGGCTTGAAGAAGAACTGGGGACTGGTGGGGGTTTGGTTGCCGAGTTCTTGGGCGTGGTCGTGCCAGTTGCGGGCGGCACCAATGACCTTGGAGCGGGGAATGATGGGCGCAAGTAGGCGCACTTCGTCCAAGCGGTATTTTTTGTCGGTGGGGTTGACACCCGAGTAGAAGGGGTCCCCCGAGAGAACGGTGATGGTTTCTTCACCTGCGTCGCCTTCAACGAGGCCAAAATGCAGGTTATCTTCAACAGTAAATCGAGCAATGCGCATGACTCTAGGCTACCGCACAGGCAGAGCCGCTGCTAAAGGAAAAGAAGGCACAGAACCGGTAAGGAGCGTCTCTTGGCTGGCTTAAGCTTCTTCTTCGGCTCTACCCCCTGTACTTACTTATCTTTTCAGCAATGACCGCCCAGCCTTAATTTTCTTATGATTGTGGTAGTTTTATCCCCTTCGAAAGGTCAGAACGGTGGATTCCTCAGCGGCTCTCTATTTTCTGCTGAAGCCCTGACACTGCCACTATGACTACCTGCCCCAAAACCTTGGGCTCTTAGCCGAAGCCACGCTCGCCCAGCTGTTTGACGTTATGAAACTCTAGAGACTCTGAATGACCTAGAGAGCGATGGCTACTCCCCCGCCATCTTCGAGGCGGTTGGGGATACCGGGGCACTCTACTGCTGGTCAGCCACGATGATTCCTTCCGCCAGGCTATAGGCATCGAGCGTACCCTTTCTTACTCTAAGCTCACTAAGAACAAGAAAGGGACCAGATTTTTCGTTAAGGACCAGCACAGTCATGCTCCCTACCGAAAAATCTGATCCCTATCCCTTGGGAGTGAGTTTAAACCAGCTTCACGTTCCAGCCGAAGCGGTCTTCAACCTTACCAGTCTGCATCCCGACCAGCTCTTCACGAAGAGCCATGGTAACTGCCCCGCCGTCCTCACCGGAAGGTGAAGAAATCTCAAAGTCAGCGGCCTTGAGTTTGCCGACAGGGGTAATCACAGCGGCGGTACCGCAGGCAAAAATCTCGGTAATCTCACCTGAGGCAACGCCCTGGCGCCACTCTTCCAGAGTGAACCTGCGCTCCTCAACAGTGTGTCCGCGCTCCTGCGCCAGCTTAATGATGGACTTACGGGTGATACCGCGCAGGATGGTGCCGGTCAGCTCAGGGGTCACAATCTTGCCATCAGCAAAGACGAAGAAGACGTTCATGCCACCCAGCTCTTCAATGGCGTCATCGCGGTTGGGGTCTTTGAAGATCACCTGCTTACAACCGTTAGCTTCACCTTCTAGCTGAGCTGCCAGGGATGCCGCGTAGTTGCCGCCGCACTTAGCCTCACCGGTGCCACCCACACCTGCGCGGGCATAGTTGGTTGAAAGCCAGATATCAACGGGCTTGGGAGTGCCAAAGTAGTTACCGGCGGGTGAAGCAATCACGAAGAAGCTGACCTCGTGTGCGGGGCGAATACCCAAGAAAGCCTCGGTTGAAATCATGAAGGGACGCAAGTAGAGGGATTCACCGTCACCGCTAGGTACCCAGTCGGCGTCGATGCTGACCAACTGGCGGATAGCCTCGGTGAAGAGATCTTCGGGCAGTTCCGGCAGAACCAGGCGCTGAGCTGACTTGTTGAGGCGGGCAGCATTCTCTTCGGGGCGGAAGGTGGTGATAGAACCGTCAGCCTGGCGGTAGGCCTTAATGCCCTCAAAAATCTCCTGGCCGTAGTGGAAGACCGATGCCGCGGGGTCCAGGCTTAGGGGGCCGTAGGGCAACACCTGCGCATTAGACCATTCCCCACTATCCACGTGGTCACCGTGCCAGTCAATACGCACCATGTGATCGGTAAAGTGCTTACCAAAGCCCGGGTCAGCTAAAATCTCCGCCCGACGTTCGGGGCTGGTGGGGTTGGTGTTACGGGTAACGGTGAAGTCCACAGTCATGTTCCATCCTTGAGTTAAAGTAGGGGTCTCCTGTAAGAGAGGATACCGCAGGTGAGCCCTCCCACGTGTGAAAAAGTCTGCGCCCCGTTGAAAGAGCGGGGCGCAGATGCAGATTTAGAGCGCAGCGATGATTGCCGAGCCAACCTCTTCAGTAGACCGCTGGGCACCGGGGTTGGCTGCTAGGTCTGCTTCTACGGCTCGCTCGACTCGCGCTGCGGCGCCCTCAAAGCCGAGGTGGCGCAGCAGCATAGCCGCGGCAAGGACGGTGGCGGTCGGGTTAGCAATGCCCTGGCCAGCAATATCTGGGGCTGAGCCATGCACCGGCTCAAACATTGAGGGGAAGGTGCCGCTGGCGTTGATATTGCCGCAGGCAGCGTAGCCGATACCACCGGTGATAGCGCCAGCCTGGTCAGTGAGAATGTCACCAAAGAGGTTATCGGTGACAATTACATCAAAACGAGAGGGCTCGGTGGTGAAAAATATGGTGGCAGCATCAATGTGCAAGTAATCGGTGGTGACCTGCGGGTACTCTGCGGCGACTTCGTTGAAGATACGGGAGTAGAGCTGACCGGCGTTAACAAGAACGTTGGTCTTATGAATCAGGGTCAGTTTCTTTTTCTCGCGGCAGGTAGCCAGTTCAAAAGCATAGCGGACCAAGCGCTCAATGCCGTAGGCAGTGTTGAGTGAAACCTCGGTGGCAATTTCAGCCGGGGTGCCAGCCCGCAGCAGGCCTCCATTACCGGCGTAAGGGCCTTCAGTGCCTTCTCGCACCACCACGAAATCGATATCGCCGGGGTTGCTCAGCGGTGAGACTGCCCCGGGAAAGAGCTTGGATGGGCGCAGGTTGATGTAGTGATCAAAGGAGAAGCGCAGATTGAGCAGGATTTCGCGCTCGATAAGACCGCTGGGCACCGTTGCCGAGCGGGGATCAGCGCCCACAGCACCAAAAAGAATAGCATCGTGGGTAGCTAGCTGATCTTTGGTCTCTTGGGTGAGGGTTTCACCGGTTGCTAGCCAGTGCTCAGCTCCCAAGCTGTAGGGGGTGCTGGTGAGGGTGATGTTCTCGAGATCAGCGACGTGGTTCAGCACGCGCTCGGCTTGGGCTACTACTTCGGGGCCAATGCCGTCGCCGGCAATGACGGCGAGGTTGATGGAGCGATTTTCAGTCATGTTCCCAGGCTAGCCCCGCCCTCTAGTCTTTACCACATTTTGGTCGCTGGTTTCAGATAGTGGGCTTATCCGGTCTCAACGATTTCTTCAGTAATTTCACTAAACGCCATGCTAAAACAAGCGACCCTTATTCTCTTTCTTAGAAGATAGGGGCCGCTTGTTGTTTTTTTAGACTAGGCTCGCTCGCGAATCAGGGCCTTAACTGCCTCAGCATCGTTGGGCAGGTCAAGCACGTGACGCTCGGCCTCCATGATGCCCTCAAAACGTGCCGGAATTTCTGGCTCAGAGCCGGTTGCCTCAGCAATGGTCTCAGCGAACTTGACCGGCAGGGCGGTTTCAAGGCAAATGATAGGGGTGTCAATTTCGGGGGCCAGTGAGCGGGCCACCTTCACACCGTCAGCGGTGTGGGGGTCAAGTAGCACACCCAGTTTCTCGTTGACCTCGCGAATTGTGGCAACACGATCGGCGTGGATGGACTTGCCCGAGGCAAAGCCGTAACGATCCGCGGCGTCCGCGAATGCCGGATCATCTCTCAGTGAGAACCCACCCTGGCGCACCTTGATACCGAAAAGATCAGCAGTGCGCTCAGCATCGCGCCCCAGCAAGTCAAAGACAAAACGCTCAAAATTTGAGGCTCGTGAGATATCCATGGAGGGGCTGGAAGTTTCATAGGTATCAGACGAAGAACGCACGCGGTAGTCACCGGTGCGGAAGAATTCATCGAGCACATCATTCTCGTTGGTCGCAACGATCAGCCGGTCAATGGGCAACCCCATTTGGCGGGCGATATGCCCTGCACAGATATCACCAAAGTTGCCGGTGGGTACGCAGAAGGAGACCTTCTGGTCGTTGGTTTCGGTGGCACGAATCCAGCTTGAGACGTAGTAGACCACCTGGGCCATGAGTCGTGCCCAGTTGATGGAGTTCACCGCACCGATACGGTGTTCCGACTTGAAAGCAGCGTCGGCTGAGATGGCCTTGACGACGTCTTGACAGTCGTCAAACACACCGTCCAGAGCGATGTTAACGATGTTCTCATCATCTAGACCGAACATCTGTGCTTGCTGGAAGGGAGTCATGCGACCGGCAGGGGTCAGCATGAAAACCTTGATGCCTGCGCGGCCACGCATAGCGTATTCGGCTGAGGAGCCGGTGTCGCCAGAGGTCGCGCCCACAATGGTCAGGTGTTCTCCGCGGCGGGCTAGCTCGTATTCAAAGAGCTCACCCAGCAGCTGCATGGCCATGTCTTTAAAGGCAGCAGTGGGTCCCTCTGACAGGTGACCGATGAGCAGGCCGGGTTCTAGTTCCGTCACGGGAACAATGTCTTCAGAGGCAAACTTGGGGTAGCTGTAGGCACGGGCAGTAATCGCTTTGAGGTCCTCAGCAGGAATGTCATCAACGAAGAGCTGCAGCACTTCAGCGGCAAGCGCATGGTAGCCCTCAGTGTTCAGCACCTGGCGCCAGTGGGTAAGAGTGGCGTCAGTCAGCTGAGGGTATTCTACGGGCAGGTAGAGACCGCCGTCGGGGGCTAGCCCGCCCAGAAGGATGTCAGTGAAAGACGCGGGGGTTGCGCCAGTATCGCGCGTTGAGATGTACTGCATGCTACTACCCTACCCAATCTTGGTGCCTCGGTGGGTCTGGTGCCCATACTGCGGTATGAATTGACGGGGTATATCATCTGTCGGTTCTGGTGCTGGCACTTTAGCTCTCTAAACTGACAGCCGTGGATGATGTTTTGGTTCAGTTAAAGGAGGCTGAGCGCCGTAGGTTCAGGGTGAATGCCGTGGTATTGCAGAGGTTAGCTGATCACGGCGCTCCTGGACACTCATACTGAGCTTGCTGATACTCATGAACGGTTAAGTAACGGTGCAAGTCACCAGTTTGAAAGAGGTGGAGATTAATAGCACCTTCGGAATTTCTGCCAGGGTTAACGTAGACAAGGGCGAGGCTAACTCTTTAAATGAGGAAGTCAGCATGGGCTTGCTCCTCCTGCAAGCTTTCGTGGCTGAAGGTGCGGTTCTAACCTACGCTTTCGCTTGGCAGGGGTTGGTTGCACCCTGGATAGGTAGCCTAACACTAGCCTGGCTAGCTGCTTCCCTACCTGCTTACAAAGGTGCTGGGGTGCCACCAGCAGTTGCTCTTCGGCAGGTCACCTAAGGCCACTAGCAAAAACTGAGTCGGTGGGCTTGACACTAGATCAAAGCCCACCGACCCGGTGATCTCCCTAAGATTTTAGGATGCTGAAGGTGAGGGGGAGGTTGTGGGCACAGTGACAGATGAGGTGTCCTTGGGCTCAGCCTTATCAGCGTTAACCCGTTCAAGAGCAAACTGATGGGTCTCTTCGATATCGTTTGAGAACTGTTTTAGGCGCTTATACATGCTCTCGTAATATGAGTGCTTGAGCTCAGTGACAGCACCATCAAAATTATTGCCTTCTCGGCAACTGATATCGCTTTTCAGCATTTTTTCCGCTGTTTCAGCATCAACCAAGCTGGACTGATAGACAGCCTGATCGGTGGATTCAAGGGAAGTAATCCCAGCGTCGTTCATGCAGGTTTTCCAGGCATTTTGCAAATCAATATAGGTTTGGTCAGCGTGCAGCTCTTCTGAAATAGCCTGACCAAATTGCGGGGCTAAGAGTGCAACCTTAATACCATTTTCAGCACTACCGTAGATGTACTCATAGCTTTGTGCCAGGCAACCGTCCGCTGAAATATCACCGCTGGTGTAGTCCATGAAGGTCACCTGGAACTGCTGAGTCTTATCTGTACCGATATAAGCATCAAGCCCTTTTTGGTCAAAGTCAGCTATCTGCTGGCTCTTATCTGCAGGCTCAGGCCCATAACCGGTTTCCTTAAGTTCTTCTGTGGTGCGGCCGGTGTAGACGGTGTCTTCCAGATCATGGTGCAGTACAGCCTCTTTGTAGGAGCCACCTGCCTGTTTGACGCACCGCTCAACAAATCCACGGCGGGCTTCCTCTGCTTCTGCGGGAGGGTAAATCCATGAAGAGAGCTGGGAGATGTGCTCCGGTTTAGGTTTCTGGGTGGGAAGTTCGCTGAAGTTTTCTGGCTGTGTGGAACAGCCGGTGAGCAACCCCGTAGCTAATAGGCTCAGAATGGATACACCTTTTATACAGTGACTAGTAAGTAATGACACGGCGACCTTTCCTAGATAATCAGCCCCAAGTCTAACTACTATGTATAGCTGAGGCGCAAAACAACAGACGCGTTGATACGACATTCTTATCACTCTAAACACCATGACTAAGGTACAGATGACCCCCGAAAATGTAGAAGGTCTTTCGACTTCGCGCAGAAACCTCATGCGCTTTGCTGCTTTAACCGGCGCAGCCAGTGCAGCAACCCTCATCAGCACAACCTCCAGCAGCTCACCTGCTCACGCTTCCGATGCGACGTCCAATATCTTCCCGTCCGAACTCACCTACCCCACGGTCAATGGCCCCTCCCTGGCTCTTTGGGGAAGCTCCTCCTTCGAAGGAGCTCAGGCTGACCAGGGTGTTCCCGCCGGCTTTAACGCCACGATTGAAGCCTTACTGCATACCTATTTAGAAGCTCCGGTCCTGAATTTTGGACGTGGCGGTGAAACTTCCACCCAGATTAATGCTCGCAGAGGCACACCAGAAAGCATGTACAAGTTGGTGTTCCCGCAGGACACCATTCCGGCTTCAGGTTCTGTTGAAGTAACCCTAGCGTCTGATTCTAACGTCGCATGGGGCGGCAGCACTCTTGCCGCCGGCTACGTAGGTGGGGTACCTGGCGTCCTGGTGCCTGCGTCCAACGATACGTTCACCTTCACGAGACAGGTTGACGGTGAAGCAATCTACGCACCTGCTACTACCCCAGCTAGTTGGTTCCATTCTTACCAAGAAATGATTTCGCGTTCTTCCTACCACATCATTCAAATTGGTAGGAATAATATGAATCAAACCGAGCAGATTCGCAAAGATACAGAACACGCTTTTGCCCTTGCCCCCAAGCGCACCCTGGTGATGGGGCACTTCCGTAGCAGAAGTGATAGCAAAGATTCTGACCGAGCAAAGCAGGTCAGTGAATATAACGCATGGGCTGCTGAAAAGTACGGCGAGCTGTTCGTAAACCCCGAAACCTTCCTTCGGGAGACCACCCAGGAGAGCTGGTTGAGGTACGGCGCCCTCTCAGGTTCGGGTGTGTGGAGCTCAGATACCGATAGAAAAGCCTACGATGAAGGTAAGATCCCGCCCTCTCTCTTCTCAACAGATGGTCTGCACCTCAATGGGTGGGGCTACATTGCCCTGGCGCAGATGCTCTACTACAAGGTCACTGGCTTGGGTTGGTTCTAAGAGTAGATGAGTTAGATACGTATGCCGCCAATCTGCCTCAAGCTGAGCGCAGGCTCCCTATGAGAATGCTACTTAGCCCATAAAATTGCCCCACCTGAAGCCTTCAGGTGGGGCAGTTTTTCTTAGTTTCGGTGGGATGCTAAGGCTTAGCCTTCTTTGGGCTCCTCATAGCGGGGGAAGATCGGAGCAGGAGCCGGCAGTTCGGCACCGGGTACCAGCGCCTGGCCCAGGTCAGCGAAATCGCGGGCGTCTTGGCTAACCGCTAGAAGGTCCAGCATCTTTCCCATCGCGGTGGGCATGACCGGCTGAGTCAGGATCGCGACAATACGCAGCACCTCAGCGGTCACGTAGAGCACCGTGTTCATGCGCTCAAGATTGGTCTTGCGCAACTTCCATGGTTCCTGGGAGGTGAAGTAGCGGTTAGCTTCGCCTACCACATGCCAGATACGTTCTAGAGCTTTGTGGAAGGCCAGTTCATCGAAATCAGCGCGCACCGGCTCGTAGAGGGCATTCGCCAGATCGAGCATGGCCTGATCCTCAGCGGTGAAAGCGCCGTGAAGCGGCACCTTACCCTCGCAGTTCTTGGCAACCATTGATAGCGATCGCTGGGCCAGGTTACCCAAGTCATTGGCTAAATCAGAGTTGATGCGGCTCTTGATAGCTTCGGCTGAGTAGGAGCCGTCCTGACCGAAGCTGACCTCACGGAGCAGGAAGAAGCGTAGCTGATCCAGCCCGAAGGAGGAAACCAGATCTACAGGGTCAACGACGTTGCCGATGGACTTGCTCATCTTTTCGCCGTCAACCAGCAGGAAGCCGTGGGCGAAGACTCGCTTGGGTAGCTCGATACCGGCTGACCAGAGGAAAGCAGGCCAGTAGATAGCGTGGAAGCGTGAGATATCTTTGCCGATGACGTGGTAGCTGGCGGGCCAGTAGGTCTTAAAGAGGTCGCTGTTGCTGTCCGGAAAGCCGACGCCGGTCAGGTAGTTAGTCAGGGCGTCCACCCAGACGTACATGACGTGCTTTTCATTGCCGGGCACTGGCACGCCCCAGTCAAAGCTGGTGCGGGAGATGGAGAGGTCGCGCAGCCCATCCTTCATGAAGCCTGCTAGCTCGTTACGGCGGGATTCGGGGTAGACGAACCCATCAGTTGCGTAGAGCTCTTTGAGGCGGTCCGCGTACTTGGAAAGGCGAAAGAAGTAGGATTCTTCTTCGTTCCATTCCACCTCGGTGCCGGTTTCGATAGCGTAGCGCACGCCGTCGCGCACCTCGGTCTCGTCTTCTGCGTAGAAGGCTTCGTCACGGACGGAGTACCAGCCCTCGTACTTGTCTAGGTAGATGTCTCCGGCCTCTTCCATGCGCTTCCACATAGCCTGGGATGCTTCATAGTGGTCGGGGTCGGTGGTGCGGATGTAGCGGTCATAGCTGATGCCCAGCTGATCATCCATAGCTTGAATACGAGCTGAATTCTGATCTGCTAGTTCTCTAGCAGTCATCCCCAGTTTCTCTGCACTGGTCTGCATTTTCTGGCCGTGCTCATCGGTGCCGGTCAGAAAGCGAACGTCAAAACCGTCAAGGCGCTTGAATCGGGCCATAACGTCAGTGGCAATATGTTCGTAGGCGTGACCGATATGAGGGTCACCGTTGGGGTAAACAATTGCGGTGGTGATGTAGAAGGGGGTTGAAGTCATAGCCACAACTTTACCGTGAACCGCGGCCCGTGGGCTAATATCGCCCGCTTCAGTGGTGCACTCTACTGCTGCGGGCGTAGACTCCCCACCCCCTCCATCACCTGAACAGCGGTGGGAGATTAGAGGCCGCCCTTCCAATCTTTAGGAGCAAACTGCAAATGCTGGAAAGGGAAGTCATGCAGGTTCTCTGGCGCCTGACCATACTTAGCTTGCACCTGGGTGTACCAGCGGGAATTCCCTTGAGTAGCCTCAGTCTGACTGGTGTCGTATTCGTAATTAGCTGCCATGCACCAGATGTTACGATCACTGCCGTAGCCCCCGTATTTCTGGAGAGCTTTGGCAATCATGAGGGTCAGTGGGCGCAAGCCCAAAGAATCTAAATTGACCGCCGGGTTGATGCGGAACCACTGCCCCTCATAGGGAGCAAGGGGATCTGTTAGGTTGCCGTCTCCTTGACGAGCAGGCCAGGAGTAGCCGCTGCGGGCGTTGGGCAGGGTAAAGGAGACCGCATGGTTGATTCTCCCTGCTAGCACCTCATCGATACCGATTTGAGTGAGCTCGCTAGCCATTCCTACCACACTGCTGGAGCCTCCGGTGAGCTGGAGGCTATGACCTGATCCGGCCAGGGCTCGTGCGTCCTTGATGTAGCCACCAGAGCTATAATGCCAGCGTCCCTTATGCTCGCCCTCAGTTGTTTTCTGAACCAGAAAGAAGGACCGCCATAAACCGGTGCCCAGGTCATAGACAGCGATCGAGCGATCCCCACCAGCGGGTATTTGAAAATTTTTGGGGAGGGGTATACGAACCGGGGTTTCAGCACCCATCAGTTTTTTGTATTCATCGCTCTGGTATTTGACGCGGTGATCAAAGCTGTAGAACCACTCGTAGTTCTGGTTGGGGTCCTTGCTGTTAACCGTGTGGATGGGGATGTTGTAGGCAAAAACATTGCCGCTCAGAGGGAGCTTACCCTTAAATTGATCGGTGACGTAGGTTGAATGCAGGTTCTTGAGGTAGTTAGCCATCTGTGCAGAGTTAGGGAGAACCGGCATGGTTGCAACGCTGCGTTGGGCAACGGTGCCTCGAGCCAGATAATTAGCTGGATGCAACGGGGAGACGGGGTTTGCCTGTGCCTGGCTATGGGGCTGAGTGAGGGCCAGCGCTAGAGTGCCGGTCAGTAATGGGGCAAGAGCTCGGCGGGGTAGGTGTGGTTGAACGGTCATCGTTAGAGTGACTTTCTGTTGGGTTCTGGGAATCCGGTATCACCGTGCAGCAAGGGAGCCAAAGCACCCAGTGCATTCAGACCGTGGGGATCTTAAACGCAAGCTGTTTTTTAAGGGTCCGGGAAATCACCAACCTACCAGCAACAGCCTCCAGCGTCACCCCCTTACCCATTTCTGATATGGGCAGACACTTTCAGGTGGGGTGGACTCGGGAACCTAGCAACGCTAAAGGGTCTTACTCTTCCCCTCGGTGGAAAAGCAAGACCCTTCTTTGTAAGCCTTCTAGGTCTATACCTCTAGCTAGTCAGCCAGGTTGATGATGGCGGCACGCTCAGCAGATACTACGCGCTTGATGCTATCGAGCACCTCGGGTGAAAGAGCCGAGTCCAGAGCGAGCACGCAGAGTGCTTCTTCGCCCTTATCCTGACGGGAGACCTGCATGCCTGCGATGTTGATGGACGCGGTGCCCAGTAGGGTACCAATCGCAGCGATGATACCCGGGCGGTCGGCGTACTCAAGCACCAGCATGTGGTCGGTGATGGGAATTTCGATATCGTAGCCGTTAACGTTGGTCAGCTTCTCAACCAGTTTGGGGCCGGTCACGGTGCCAGCCACCGAGACAACCTCCCCGTTGGCAAATGCACCGGACAACACTGTTTCGTTACGGAAGTACTCGGTTTCGGTGGTGGTGACCAGCTCGACCTCTACACCGCGCTGCTCAGCCAAAACGGGGGCGTTGACATATGAAACCTTGTCAGATACAACATCGGTGAATACACCCTTAAGAGCTGAAAGCTTGAGGGAGGTGACATCCTTAGTGGCAATTTCTCCAGCTATTTTGACCTCTACGCGGGTGAGGGCTTCGTCCCCACCCAGGGCAGTGAGAATACGGCCTACCTTTTCTGCCAGGGGCACGCCGGGGCGGACGTCCTTATCGATAGCACCACCAGCCACGTTAACAGCATCGGGCACGAGGTCCCCTTCCAGGGCCAGGCGCACAGACTTAGCAACCGAGATACCGGCCTTTTCCTGAGCCTCGAACGTCGAAGCGCCCAAGTGCGGGGTAGCTACCACCGAGGGTAAGCCCACGAAAGGCACATTCTTTGCGGGTTCCTTGACATAGACGTCAATGGCAGCACCAGCAATTTCGCCGGCACGCAGGGCGGCGTCCAAGTCTGCTTCATCAATCAGACCACCGCGAGCTACGTTCACCACGTAGGCGCTCTTCTTCATCTTCTTAAAGCTCGTAGCATTGATCATGCCCAGAGTTTCGGGAGTGCGGGGCATGTGGATGGTGATGAAGTCAGAGCGTTCAATCAGCTCGTCCAAATCTACCAATTCGGCACCAAGAGCTGCTGCGCGAGCGGAGGTAACGAAGGGGTCGTAGGCGATGAGCTCGGTACCGAAGGCGCGAAGACGCTCAGCCACAAGGCCACCAATTCGACCTAGGCCGATAATGCCCACGGTCTTCTCATACAGTTCAACGCCTGAGAAAGAGGAGCGCTTCCACTCCCCTGCCTTCATCGAAGCATCAGCGGCAGCAATGTTGCGTGCCAGGCCCAAAATGTGGCCCACAGTGAGCTCAGCAGCTGAAATCACGTTAGAGGTGGGGGCGTTCACTACCATCACACCGGCTTTGGTTGCCGCCTTAATATCAACGTTATCCAGGCCCACACCGGCACGAGCAATAACTTTCAGTTTCTGTGCTACTTCGATGGCTTCAGCGTCAAGCTGGGTGGCACTGCGGACCAAAATTGCATCGACATCTTTGATAGCAGGCAGAAGTTGGGAACGATCAGCGCCGTCGCAGGAACGAATCTCAAAGTCAGGCCCCAGAGCCTCAACTGTTGCGGGGGATAGTTCTTCTGCAAGTAGCACTACGGGTTTGGTGGTCACGGTGGGTTCCTTATGAATAACACTGGTGGTTGATGGGTTCAGCACTACTGTCACCGACGCTTCGGACCCTAAGGACGCCGGTGAGCAGTCGCTCTTATTGAGCCAACTGAATAATATGGGCTTTTGCTCCCCCGATTGCGCAGTTCACCACAAAGGCTACGTCAACCGGTCCAGGGGCAAAAGTTCTAGAAAGATGGCAAAAGCCGGCTACCCGTTCTATCGTATCGGGTAACCGGCTGTGGTGCCCAACGATGAAGCTCTTGTTCTAGCTATCGGTGGAAGGTACGCCTTAGCGGGCTACTGAACCGTCGGTGTAGTCATCGTCAGCAGTGTTCCAGGCAAAGAGCTTGCGCAGTTCGCGGCCGGTGGTCTCGATGGGGTGAGCCTCGCCCTTGGCGCGCAGTTCTTTGAACTCGGTGCCGCCAGCTGCCTGGTCTTCCATGAAGCGCTTGGCAAATGCGCCGGTCTGGATGTCAGAGAGAACAGCCTTCATGTTCTCCTTCACCTCGGGGGTGATGACGCGGGGGCCTGAAACGTAGTCACCGTACTCAGCGGTGTCTGAGATGGACCAACGCTGCTTGGCGATGCCACCTTCAACCATGAGGTCAACAATCAGCTTGAGCTCGTGCAGCACCTCGAAGTAGGCGATTTCGGGCTGGTAACCAGCCTCAGTCAGGGTTTCAAAACCGTACTGAATCAGCTGGGAAGCACCGCCACACAGAACAGCCTGCTCACCGAAGAGGTCAGATTCGGTTTCTTCCTTGAAGGTGGTCTCGATGACGCCAGCGCGGGTCGCCCCCAGGCCCTTGGCGTAAGCCAAAGCCAGCTCGAGAGCTGATCCTGAGGCGTCCTTTTCGACGGCTACGAGGGCGGGAACAGCGCGTCCTGCTTCAAATTCGCGGCGCACGGTGTGGCCGGGACCCTTAGGAGCAACCATTGCTACATCTACGCCTTCGGGTGCTTCAATGTATCCAAAGACGATGTTGAAGCCGTGGGCAAAGAAGAGGGCGTCACCTTCGTTGAGGTTGGGGGCAATGTCCTTCTTGTAGACCTCGGCCTGCACCTGGTCGGGGGTCAGAATCATGATGACATCAGCTTCGGCTGCTGCTTCTGCAACAGAGAGCACGCGCAGACCTTCTGCTTCAGCCTTTGCGCGTGACTTTGAGCCTTCTGCAAGACCAATACGGACGTCTACGCCTGAGTCGCGCAGGTTGAGCGCATGAGCGTGACCCTGGGAGCCGTAGCCGATGATGGCTACCGAGCGCTCTGAGATGTTGGCGAGGTCGGCGTCGTCGTTGTAGTAGATCTTTGCCATGGTGTGCGATCTCCTTGATCAGTTTGATGTTGAGCTACTGCTCTAAAACTTGTGGGTGTGGATCCTTGTCTCTACCTTAGTCAGCAAAACTAAAAATGAGATGGATTGTCCACATAATGAACTTATGTTTTGCGGGTTGAATCACCGCGGCAAGGGCTAGCTGCGCAACGCTTTTTCGCTCATAGAACGAGGCCCACGAGAGAGCGCAATAGTCCCCGCTCGGACGATCTCACGTACACCAAAGGGTTCAAGTACCTCAAGAAGTGCATTTATTTTATTGGCTGAGCCAGTGGCTTCAATGATGACTGACTCGGGGGAGACATCAACGATTTTGGCACGGAAGAGATCAGCTGCCTGGGTGACCTGGATGCGGGCTGAAGCATCAGCACGAACCTTGATCAGGATGTGATCACGCTGGGCTGATTGTTCATCACTCAGTTCAACAATTTTGAGCACATGAATCAGCTTGTTAAGCTGCTTGGTCACCTGCTCCAAGAGGTGCCCATCAGCATCAACGACCAGAGTAATCCGCGAAATACCCGGCACTTCAGTGGGGCCAACAGCCAGTGAATCGATATTGAACATACGCCGGGCAAAAAGCCCTGAAACGCGCGCTAAAACCCCGGGTTTATCTTCTACCAGTACAGATAGGGTGTGGCGGCTCATGCTGTCTCCTCATCATCCCAGCTGGGGGAAATATCTTTTGCGATTTGAATCTGGTCATTAGAGACACCGGCGGGCACCATGGGCCAGACCAGGGCATCAGGGCTGACATTGAAGTCCACCACCACAGGGCGGTCATTGATCTCAAGGGCCTGACGAATAGTTGTCTCAACATCATCATCAGATTCGCAGCGCAAACCAACACAGCCATAGGCCTCAGCTAGCTTCACGAAGTCAGGGATGCGTTCGGTGCCCATACCTGTCTTTAGGTGAGTATTTGAGTATCGACCATCGTAGAAGAGGTTCTGCCACTGGCGCACCATACCCAAGGATGAATTATTAATAACAGCAACCTTGATAGGGATATTATTTTGAGCACAGGTTGCTAGCTCTTGATTGGTCATTTGGAAGCAACCATCACCGTCGATAGCCCACACAGTGGCTTCGGGGAAAGCTACCTTCACGCCCATTGCCGCAGGAACCGAGAAGCCCATGGTGCCCAAACCTGCAGAATTGATGAAGTGGCGGGGCTTCTCATTTTGAATGAACTGAGCTGACCACATCTGGTGTTGACCCACACCGGTCACGTAGTAGGCATCGGGACCTGAAATTTCACTCAGTTTTTCAATGACATACTCGGGTGAGCCAAGGCCATCTTCGGTCTTGGTGTACCCCAAGGGGAAGGTCTCTTTGAAACGATTGACCAGTGCCCACCAATTACTGAGGTCAGGCAGCGCAGCGGCAAATTCCTCGGTGATGATGCTGGTTAGTTCAGGGAGAACGTAGCGCAGGTCGCCAACGATTGGCACATCAGCAATCCGGATTTTTGAGATTTCTGCAGGGTCAACGTCCACGTGGATAACTTTGGCACCCGGGGCGAATTCATCCACAACTCCAGTGACCCGGTCATCGAAACGAGCGCCAAGCGCGATGAGCAGATCAGACTTCTGCATAGCGATGACAGCCGGTACCGTGCCGTGCATACCGGGCATCCCCAGATTCTGCGGGTCAGAGTCAGGGAAGGCGCCTCTTGCGGTCAGAGTAGTCACCACAGGGGCGTTAATAAGACGAGCAAGCTTCATGAGCTCTTCTGAAGCATCAGCGCGGACCATACCTCCACCGACATAGAGCACCGGGCGTTGAGCCTCAGTAATGAGCTTGGCAGCCTCACGGACCTGCTTTGAATGACCGCGGGTTACCGGGTTGTAGCCCCGCACCTCGGTGGTCGGGGGCCAGTAGAAATCCATCATGCCCTGCTGGGCATCCTTAGTAATATCCACCAGCACCGGCCCGGGGCGGCCAGTTGCTGCGATACGGAAAGCAGTGGCAAGGCAACGCGGGATTTCTTGGGGGTCACGCACCATAAAAGAGTGCTTGGTGATGGGCATGGTCATACCCACGATGTCGGCTTCCTGGAAAGCGTCGGTGCCGATGACTTTGCTGGAGACCTGACCCGTAATGCAAACAATGGGTACTGAATCCATATTGGCATCAGCAATAGCGGTCAGAAGATTGGTGGCGCCTGGGCCTGAAGTAGCGATCGCCACACCAACCTTGCCACTGGCAACGGCGTAGCCCTCAGCGGCATGCCCTGCACCCTGCTCGTGACGTACGAGAATATGGTTCAGCTGTTCAGAGTCAAAGAGAGGGTCGTAGGTTGGAAGAATTGCTCCACCTGGCAAACCAAAGATATCGGTGACACCAAGCTCTTCGAGTGAACGCACAATAGCCTGTGAGCCCGTCATTCGCTGGCTGGACGGTTGAGCCGTCTCGGTCTTGGCAGCTCGAGACGAAAAAGTCTTAGCGATTGCTGCCGGATTAATGGGATTTCCCGCTGTCATTGGTCATCCTCTAAAAGTAGGTCAGAGTGTGGTGTGATGTTGAGGCGAATGGGGTGATTCTCTAGGGTCATAGGTTTAATCCTGGATGTGGTTATACCTATGAAAAAACCCTCCGCTGTGGTGGGGCGAAGGGCATAGACGCTGTCAGAATACAAACAAAACTTATGCCGCGTACCCAAGAAGGAAACGCACCACAAGAATTCGAATCTGTGACTGCTGGCGTGATGTCATACATCATATACTCACGATTTATGTCCACCAGGTCAAACTGGTTTTATATTATGAACTTTTATGTCGCTGATATGAACCTAGGCCAATGCGACTAGGAATAAGACTGGATTCTTTAGGGGCACACCACCACCCTGGCGCGTCACGGTATGTCATCTGTACGTAATGGTTCTACGTGGGTTGCTTTCATATACATCGCCCGTAGACTGGTGCCTATGAATACCCCAGAGCTCAGTAGCACCGAGATCAGCAAGGCCCTACACCAGGTCTTTGACACACAAATCCTCAATTATGGTGCCTACAATCTCGTCTTTGCTTCAGGCTCATCGGTATACGCAAATAGCGACGTTGCGGCCCAACAGCAGCCCCACCAAAAGTATTTTTTGGTGGGATACAGGGACACCCCGCGTGAAGCGATTATCGCTCCCCTCGCCCTTCCTGCCATTGAAGCTACTGGGGTACCTACTTCTGTCGATAACACCAATGCGATGCGTACCTTTATTGTGGGGGACTGCACTTACGGCATTGAGCTCACTAACGGGACCAGTTTTACCCTAAGGTTCGAGCCTCTCATGCCCGTCGAAAGTCACCATGGGTCAGGTGTTCTGGACCAGCAACTTGATATCGAAGATTTCAAGCGGGTCATTATCGATGCCTGGCAAATATAGACTGTCAGCTAAGACCGTTTAAATAGCGGATGCACATTCTCTAGGACAATAGAAAAGCCCTGACCAATCGGTCAGGGCTTTTCTGCAGTGGTGCGCCCCCTCGGACTCGAACCGAGAACCCATTGATTAAGAGTCAATTGCTCTGCCAATTGAGCTAGAGGCGCTAATTTTTTATTGCTTGTTAGCAACGAATAAATACTATACGCACATCATGTCATACATGCAAATCATAAAACATACTGTGATGATACACACAGCGCTGGGTGAGGACTAGCGGTCACCCTCACTGCGATGGCGAGCAATCATCTCGGGGGTGATGACATCCATCACAGCAGTGTTAACGCGTTTAACCTCAGTCGCACCTTTACCCAGGTTCACCTCACCCGAATCAGTCGCGTCATAGGAGCTACTAAAAGCATCCTGGTGGGGAATAGAACTCTTGAGGACTTCCTCGCCGCCCTGCTCCTTCAGGCCTTCAATAATATTAATTAACATGCCACGAAATTCAGGGTTGGATAGTTCGCCTACGGATGCAAGTTTTCGGTCAATATTTTCGGCTTCAGAAAGGACGCGCCGACCCTCATCGGTGATACCAAGAAGATAGCTGCGTCGATCAATGGTATTTCGTGTTCTAAAAACGTGACCGTGGCTCTCGAGCCGAGCAAGGGTCTTACCCATTGTTTGGGCTTGAACTCCCACTAATGATGCAACTTTGACCTGAGAAATCATTCTTTGTTGGGCGATAACACTCAGGGCTGTAACGCCAGCATGAGTCAATCCCAGTGACTTCAGTTGATCATTCCAGCTGTACTCGAGCATGCGCGCGGCAGTTGATAATAGTCTATTGATAGACCAATTGTTAATTTCAGGCATGTTGTTATTATAAGCATGTTTACCACGTCAACGCATATATTGTTCTCACCACCCATTTGCACCCCCTTTCATTTTTCCGATTTTAGTTGTCCTTATTATTTAGTGACGTCGCACCTTCGCATATTAGTATGGGTGGTAACTTATCTTCACCGTCCACCCCAATATTGGTCTATTCAATGTTATTCATAAGGAGAGAAGAAGGGCATGTCACGCTTGGAAATTGGAGTCCCAGCCCCTGCATTTACGCTACCTGCCGCTGGCGGAGACGCTGTATCGCTGAGCGATTATTTAGGGCGCAAAGTTATTGTTTATTTTTACCCCAAAGCATCAACTCCCGGTTGCACCACACAGGCCTGCGATTTTAGAGACAGCTTAGAGTCCCTATCAGCCCACGGCTATAGCGTGCTGGGGGTTTCTCCAGATTCAGCAGAAGCCCTGGAAAAATTTATCGGCACCCAGAACCTGACCTTTCCTCTGCTGTCCGATGAAGACCACGCTGTCGCAGAGCGCTATGGGGCATGGGGAGAGAAAAAGAATTACGGCAAGACCTACACAGGTCTGATTCGTTCAACCATCGTGGTTAATGAAGACGGCTTGGTAGAAATGGCTCAATACAATGTGCGCGCTAAAGGGCACGTTGCTAAACTACGCCGAGATTTAGGGATTGACAGCTAAGCTCCAGCATTTTGCAGTGAGCTTGGAGGTGCTGTAACATTATTCCTGTTGTGCTTACAGCACCGCTTGCGCGAGTGGTGAAATTGGCAGACACGCAGGATTTAGGTTCCTGTGCCTTACGGCGTGAGGGTTCAAGTCCCTCCTCGCGCACTCTCAAAGCCCAGGTTATCTGGGCTTTTTGTGTATCAAAGACCAGATCGCAAGCTGCTACGAAGGGGGGATTATGGCTTCACATAAGATGAGTCGGCGTCGTTTTGTGCAAATTTCGGCTGTCATTACTGCGGGCTTTACCCTATCTGCATGTTCTACTAGCAACTCTGGTGGCAGCAAGGATCCAGAGCCTTCCCCCTCAAGAGAAGAGCGAGTATTCAGGTTTGCCCAGGCGGCACCCTGCCTCACACTAGACCCGGCGCGTACTCAACGCCTCGAGAGCGTCCGCATTACAGCCCAAATCCTGGATCCATTAGTCAGAGCAGACCCCAACACGGGTGAGCCAGTTAGCGGACTCGCGCAAGAATGGACCATCAGTGATGATGGCTTAGTCTATACTTTTGAGCTTGACCCCCAGACTACTTTCAGCGATGGGTCTGCGCTGACGCCCCGAGCCCTTGCATCGAACCTAGAACGCTGGGAGGCGCTGGGGCAGCAACCACTCACGCGCCTCACCCAGCCTTACCACCAACTTTTTGGGTCGGTAGACTCAGAAGAGCAACCTCCCCTCGTCACCTCCTGGGAAATTCCGAGCGATCAGGTGCTTCGTGTGACTCTGTCACGCCCCTCGGTCTCCTTCCTTAAGGTGCTCACACAGCCGGCCCTAGGCATCGCCCTACCAGCACTCATTGGGAAAGACGGTTACTTCACAGAGGACCCCATAGGCACTGGCGCCTTCAAACTTGATGAGTGGAGTGAAGGAAGCATACGCCTTGTAACCAACCCCCACTATTGCGGCGCTGAGCCAGGGATTGACGTGCTGGAGTTCGTCTCACTCCCCGACGCCGAAAAGCGCTACTACTCGCTACTTCAGGGAAACGTGGACGCCTTTGATCAGATCGGGCTCGAAGATTATGTACCGCTAGCACTTGATGGGTACGCAGTGCAGACCCGTGACCCCTACGCGGTGGCTTATGTGAATATTAACCTTTCTCACCCAGCCTTTGCAGATGCTCTCACACGCCAAGCACTTGCCCAAGCGATTGACCGAAGCAAAATCGCTGCAGATTACTACCCGCAAGGCACCTCCACAGCTTATGACTTTCTACCGGCTCTTTTTCAGACTCGACACGAAAAAGCTCGTGAGCACTACGGTTACGACTCAGCTACAGCCGGCTCCCTCCTTAAGGATTCAACCTACAAGGGTGAGCCCATCGACTTTTATTACCCCGTTCAGGTTTCCCTGGCAACTCTGCCCGCTCCCGAGGCAATATACTCTGTCATATCAGCTAATTTAGTGGCATCAGGCTTCAATATCGTGCCTAGGCCCTACCGATGGGATGCACCTGATTCTGAGGACATCCCAGCTCACCACCCCGACTACGGGCTTGAGCTCACAGGCTTCGTGGGCACTTTCAGAGACCCCTCTGCCTTCCTGGGTAAGGTTCTTGCTCCAGCTTCGACAGCGCCGGACTCACTCACCGTACCTTCAGCGTCCAGCTCCGCTAGCTCCCCCTCAGCGAGCCCGAGCCCAGAAACGTCTGCCGCTGGGGCAACACATCACGCTGAAATAATAGAAGCCTTGCAAGCCGCCGATGTCATTGAGGATGTCGAGGTGCGCAGGTCAGCCTACCGTGAGATCAATGCTAAATTAGCTCTTTTACTCCCAGCTATCCCCCTCACCTACCCCGTCTCAGGGGTAACCCAAGGGCCCCGCGTGCGAACCTACGGTGTTGAAGCCACCGGACTAGACCGTTTCAACAAGATAGAGCTACGAGAAGGTCAGTAACTTAAGAGCACACAACCTGCCTTTGCTATGAGCGAGGTGTAATGTGTACTACGCTAAACAATGAACCAGGGGCAACCGGTGTTGCCCGCTCAGCGTGGTGTCCAGCGTCGGTCACCACTTTCAAGTGACGGAGTGTCAAAGTGGCAAGCGAAGTTAAAACTGACGTTGTGCTCGTCGGTGGCGGTATCATGAGCGCCACCCTCGGTGTTTTCCTCAAAGAAGTTGAACCAACATGGGACATCACTCTGCTGGAACGTTTGGACGCGGTAGGCCAGGAATCCTCCAACCCGTGGAACAATGCTGGTACCGGCCACTCAGCGCTCTGTGAGCTCAATTATGCGCCCCTCGGTGCTGATGGAACGGTCAACCCCACCAAAGCTATTGCTATTAATGAGCAGTTTCAAATAAGTCGCCAGCTCTGGGCTTCCCTCGTTGAAGAGGGCAAGATCAAAGACTCCTCCTTCATCAATCCTGTGCCACACATGTCATTGGTTTTTGGTGATGCCCACGTAGATTACCTGGCAAAGCGCTTTGAGGCGTTTCAAGATCAAAAGCTCTTTGAGCGTATGAAGTTCTCAACCGACCTTGAACAAATTCGTGACTGGGCTCCTCTTTCGGTCAACGGGCGCGATATTCATCAGAAAATTGCAGCAACCTGGTCCCCCGAAGGCACCGATGTTGATTTCGGTAACCTCACCACCCAAATGACTGACTACCTGGTCAGCAAGGGCGTAACGGTCACTTACGACCAGCAGGTCACGGATGTAACAAAAGAATCAGATGGAACCTGGACAGTCAAGGTTAAGGACCGTCTCAACCGCAATCATGGTTCAACAATCCGAGCAAAGTTCGTCTTCCTGGGTGCCGGTGGTGGCGCCCTGAACCTCCTGCAGAAATCAGGCATTAAAGAAGGTAAGGGCTTTGGCGGTTTCCCCGTCTCAGGTCTTTTCTTCCGCAATACCAACGAGCAGACCGCCCTACAACATAACGCCAAAGTCTACGGTCAGGCCTCAGTGGGTGCACCTCCCATGTCAGTGCCCCACCTTGATACACGCTACGTGGGCGGCAAGCGTTCGCTACTCTTTGGCCCTTACGCTGGCTTCAAAACCAACTTCCTGAAACAGGGCAGCCTCCTTGACCTGCCACTCTCACTGCGCCCTGATAACGTATACCCCATGATTCGTGCCGGCCTAGCCAATATGGATCTGACCAAATATCTCATCGGCGAACTCCTGAAAAACCGCGAAAAGCATGTGCTGTCCCTGCGTGAGTATTACCCCGAAGCTGTAGCCGATGAATGGGAACTCATCACCGCTGGTCAGCGAGTTCAGGTCATCAAAAAGGACAAGAAGGCTGGAGGGGTTCTACAGTTTGGAACCGAGCTCATTACCTCAGGGGATGGCTCCATCGCTGCTCTGTTGGGTGCCTCCCCCGGCGCGTCCACCGCAGCACCCATTATGCTCAATCTGCTGCAACAGTGCTTCCCCACCCATTTTGACGGTTGGGCACCTCGTATCAAGGAGTTAGTACCCGGTTTTGGTGTGCAGCTCAACGATAACCATGATTTAGCTGACGAGCTATTTGCTCACACAGCTCAGGTACTGGGAATCAATAACTAACCCTTTGAGCAACTGCCGCGGCCGTCATGCGACGGTCGCGGTTTTTTTGCTCTTAATTCTTCATCCTTAATCCAGCACACAAGAACCTGCAAAGTGACACGGTGCCTGTGCTGATAGGATGTCTACTGAGTAATTCCCTGCACCCTGAAGGAACACACGATGTCTCTCGAAGAACAGACCATCAGCCGAGCCGCCACTGAGGGTGAGCATCGGCAAACCCCCAAGCCTGCCAAATTGACAGACGTCAGCGGTAAAAACTGGAAATACATTTTCAAGCGCTCCTTTAGCGAATTCATGAACGATGGGTGCACCGATCTCGCTGCGGCTCTGACCTATTTCACCGTGCTGTCCGTCTTCCCCGGTCTGCTGGCCGTTGTTTCTCTGCTGGGTGTTTTTGGGCAGGGACAGCAGACCACCGATGCAATTCTCAATTTTCTTCAGGGCTACGCTCCGGCAGATATGTTGGCCGTCATCGAACAGCCCATCACCCAGCTCACCTCATCCTCTGCAGCAGGTATCGCTCTGATTACCGGTATCGTGGGTGCACTGTGGACTGCCTCAGGTTTTGTGGGTGCTTTTGGGCGCGCTATGAACAAGATCTACGGTGTGGTCGAAGGGCGCCCTATCTGGAAGCTTCGCCCCTTCAACCTTCTGGTGACTTTCGTTTTGGTGCTCATGGTAGTAGCCATGATGCTGGTTCTGCTCTCCAGCGAAGACGTCCTCAACACCGTCCAGGACGCTGTTCCAGCTATCGAACTGGGCGGCTTCATTGGGGTTTGGATGTGGTTGCGCTACCCCTTGATGCTGGTTATCGCTGTTATTCTTATCAGCCTGCTCTACTACGCAACCCCCAACGTTAAACAACCTAAGATTCGCTTTCTCACCCCCGGTGCAGCCATCGCGCTGGTCACCATGGGCCTAGCTGGCTTGGGTTTCAGTTTCTACGTCTCTAACTTCGGTTCCTACAACGCTACTTACGGCCTCATTGGTGGCGTCATCGTCATGCTTCTCTTCATCTGGATTATGAATAATGTGCTCCTGTTGGGCGCTCAGATCGACGCAGAGATTCAGCGCACCCGTGAGCTGCAGGCAGGCATCAAGTCCGAAGACGAGATTAAGCTTCCCCCACGTGACGATACCCAAGCCATTAAAATTCAGCAGAAGAAGGACAACCTCGTTGAAGAGGGCCGCAAGATTAGGCTCTCCAACAGCACGGTTGATTTTCAGCAGATGGCTGAACAGAAGCAGGATGGTTCAAAGAAGTAGGCTGCGGTGGCTACCCTAGCTTTTACACCTTTGACAGGTGGACGCTCAGCAAAAGCTCCTGTGCTTTTAGTGCATGGTTTCGCCTCCACTCCTTACCATAACTGGGTTTCTACCGGCTGGGTTAAAACGCTTGAAGCTGCCGGCTACCCCCTGCATCTGGTGACGCTCCCCTACCATCGTCTGCAGTCGGTCGAAGATGAAAGTCTCCGACCAGCGACCTTGCTTGATATCTCCTGGGCTGACCATCAGGACGCAGTGGCGCAGCTCTCAGAAGTTCTCAAGACCTATACCGAAGGTTTGGGGCAACCCGCGCACCTTATCGGCTTTTCGATAGGTGCGCGGGTTCTTTGGGGTTTTGCAGCAACTTTCCCTCATCTAGCACTGACGCTAACTCTGGGAGCTATGCCGGTCAATAGCAGGCTTAATCAGGTTCATTCATCGCTACTTGGCGAGATTGATGTACCGGAGGGCTTTGATAGCGTCCTCGCTTGTTCTCCCATTGCCCCAGAAAGTCTTGTGTCATTTACCTCAGCACATTTTCCCGCAGTGGACCCAGAGATTATTCCTCAGTGCCCCGTCTTCATGTACGAAGGGTGCAAAGACAGCCTCGCTCATTCCCGCTCAGCCTTTAACCTGCTTTCCACACGCCAGGCAAACTGGCTGGAAATAGCCGGGCGGGACCACATCAACATACTCACCAGTGGGCAGGTCAGAAAAGAAACCGTACGCTTCTTGGACGAGCACTGATGAAGCGCTGCCGGTCAAACCAAGAATCCGCGGTGAATGTAACAGTAAGCCTGCCTCATCATATCGGATTCACACACGCTCTCAGCCAAATGGCGGAGCTAAAGGTAGCGATGCGGTGTGGTCTTAGGTAGCGTTAGAGAATGAAGCCGGGAAGACCGGTCGACACAGATAAAATATGTCATCCCAACCCATCTCAAGGAGCACTATGCAGACCGTTAAGGCCGTCGTTTCACTGGCTAAAAATGAGCCAGCCACCGTCACCAACATCAATGTCCCTGACCCTATTAAGGGTGAAGCCCTGGTTAAGGTATTGTCATGCGGTGTATGCCAGACCGACCACCACTATGTTCAAGGTGGCGTTGGCGACAACTACCCCTACCTCCTGGGTCACGAATCAACCGGCATCGTTGAGGCCGTAGGCGAAGGCGTCACCAATGTAGCCCCCGGCGACCTTGTCATCCTCAACTGGCGTGCCGTATGCGGTGAATGCCGCGCCTGCGCCAAGGGTCAGCCGCAGTACTGCTTCGCTACCCATAACGCCACCCAGAAGATGACTCTTGAAGATGGCACCGAACTCGAGCCTGCTCTGGGTATCGGATCCTTCGCAGAAAAGACTCTGGTCGCTGCTGGCCAGTGCACCAAAATTAATGCAGAGCTTACTGAAGACCAGTATGCAGCTGTTGGGCTGCTGGGTTGCGGTGTGACCGCAGGCCTGGGTGCCGTGCTCAATACCGGAGCAGTTGCACGCGGTGAGTCTGTTGCAGTTATTGGTTGCGGCGGTGTCGGCACCGCCGCTATTGCCGGAGCTAAGTTGGGCGGGGCAACCACCATCATCGCTGTTGATATTGACGAAGCGAAACTGGCTCGCGCCAGGGAGCACGGCGCCACCCACACCGTGAACTCACAGCAGGAGGACGCGGTTGAAGCTATCCGTGAGCTCACCGGTGGCTTCGGTGCTGACCTTGTCATTGATGCAGTGGGTGTGCCGGCAACCTTCGAACAGGCTTTCTATGCCCGTGATCTCGCCGGCCGTTTAGTGCTGGTCGGTGTCCCTGCCCCCGGCGCCACCTGGACCATTCCCCTAGATGAGGTCTTTGGACGCGGTGGATCAATCAAGAGTGCTTGGTACGGTGATACCCTTCCCTCCCGTGACTTCCCCATGTTCGTTGACCACTACCTCGCCGGCAACCTAGATCTGGACGGCTTCGTCTCTGAACGAATCAGCCTGGAGCAGGTCAATGAAGCCTTCGAGACCATGAAGACCGGCCGAGTGCTACGCTCGGTGGTTGAATTCAAGTAGGAGCACTACTGTGACTGAACGTATCGAACGAGTTGTGACCTCGGGTACTTTCTCGCTGGACGGCGGCACCTGGGACGTTGATAACAACGTGTGGATTCTGGGGAATGACTCCTCAGTGATTATCATTGACCCCGCCCACGACGTTGATAAAATCGCGGCTAAGGTCGCGGGCCGAACGGTCGAGAAAATTCTGCTGACCCACGCCCATGATGATCATATTGGCTCAGCCAAAGAGGCATCTGACCGCTTTGGGGCACCTGTTTACCTCAATCCAGCGGACCGGGAGCTGTGGACCATGGTGTACCCCTCCTGGGGTTTCGATGAAGAGCTGGAAGACGGTATGACTCTGGCCCTTGGAGATACCGAGCTCACCGTACTAGCGACCCCGGGGCACTCCCCCGGCTCGGTATGTTTCTACGCTCCCACCCTGAGCTGGGATAACAGCGAGGGCGTAGTTTTTTCAGGTGATACTCTCTTCAACGGTGGGCCCGGCGCAACCGGTCGCTCCTTCTCGAGTTTCGAGACCATCATTGAGTCGATCCGGCACAAGCTACTGACCCTACCGGAATCCACTGCGGTGCTAACAGGCCACGGTGATTCCACCGGCATTGGTCTGGAAGCACCCAATCTGGAGGCATGGATCGCTCGAGGACATTAGACTCTGCCTTCCATAACCCAACGCTGTGGCCCGGTCACCTTCTTAGGTGACCGGGCCACAGTTGAAGCAGCAGGCGATAACGGAGCACGAGCGGCTTTAGTCTTGCGGCAGGGGCGCTAAACGCTCCTCGTACATTCTGCGCCAGAGGAAGCCGTAGAGGTGCCCCAGTATAAAGAAGAAGACAGCGGCAATGAGGGGAACCAAAAGAGCGACCTGGTGGTTGTAGGACTCGCTCAGGTCGGCGGCCCACACAAAGCCCACGGCGATTCCGCCCAGGGAACATGCCTGCATGGTGCTCAGTGCTAAGTCCAGGTTGCTGCGGGCCGCTAAAGAAGTGAGCGCTGAATCCACTACTACCAGGCAAATACCGTAGGACAATCCCACCAGCACCAAGGCCAGCATCAGCCATTCGAGGGATGAGGGCAAGGAAAGAAGCAGGGTAGCTCCAGTCAGCCCCAAACCGCTGAGTAGCCAGGCTATCCACGTAAAGGCGGGTAGCCGTTCAAAGATGATGAAAAGAGCGCTGGCTACAGCGAAGAGACCCAGCAGGGCCATCAGGAAGCCGGTCACGCTTATCTGGTCGGTGGATAGAGCAAAAGCTACGATTGCTGCCTGGGTAGACCCCAGCACCGTGCCCAGACAAATCATGCCAGTTTGCGGAAGCCAGAGCAGGGAGCGGTTGCCACCGCGCAGTGGCTTGGGTTTACCTTCCACCATGTCTCGACGATCGATGGGCAGACTCCCTGGCCTCCAAAGAATCATGAGCAGCCCCAGAACATCGATAATAAGCACAGAGAAGAGGGTTGCCTGGGCATTAAAAACAAGGGTAGAAAGACCGGCAATCACGGCGCCCGCTGGTAGGGCAATGACGTCCAGCATGGTTTCAAGGGAGATGGAGACGTTAAGTTTACGTCTGTCCTTAGTTTTGAGGTACTCAGCACTCCAGTAGGTGCGCATGACGGTACCCAGCGGGACCGTGGTAATACCGGTGAGGGCCGCTGCTAGCAAAAAACGGGAGATACTGCCACTCGTTCCCTCAGCAAAGCTCAAACTTTCCAGCAGCAACCAGACCAGCGCCAAAATATTGAGCACGGTGACGGCGAAGAAGATTTTGTGTTGCCCCCAGCGGTCTGAAAGCCGCCGGTAGACCGGAATCATGAAAGCCGCGCTGATGCCAACAGTTCCGGCGGCGTAGCCCCCCAGCGTGGCTTCATTATTCTGGGAGGCCAGCATCATCATCACCGCCAGCATTACCATAGATGCCGGCAGTCTCATCAGCAGGGAGAAGATAAAGAATCGCCAGCCGTGCGTGAGCAGGATATTTTGCATACGTGTTTGGGCGTAGCGGGAGGAGACCCGCATACGGGTGCCCAGTTCGCTCACGGCCTGACGCGGGGTTCTAGGTTTTTCTGGCAACTTATTGCGGGTACGCAGAGAAGCGAAACCGCTCAGGGGCGAGCTGATGCGCTTATTCTTAATGCGGTACGGGCTCATAAGGCTCCCGTCTCAGGTTTGAGGGATGATCCGGTGGGTGAGGTAGTCAGTTGCACCTGACGGGTAATCCGGTTTTTCATTTCGGCCACGTGCGAGATAAGCCCAATGACTCTACCACCTTCGCGGAGACTATCGAGGGTCGTCATGACCTCTTCAAGGGTTTCCTCGTCCAGCGATCCAAACCCCTCGTCCACAAAAAGTGTATCAATTTCGATCCCACCGTTGGTGCGCTGAACTACATCTGCCAGCCCCAATGCCAGACAGAGGGAGGCCATAAAGGTCTCGCCGCCTGAGAGAGTCGATGGGTGGCGGGTAGCACCGTGCCAGGCATCGCGCACAGTGAGACCCAGGCCTGATTTGCTACCGCGCCCCTCAGCGTCATCGGTATGTTCAAGGGTGTACCGGCCGTGCGTCATCTGTTCAAGGTGCTCTGAAGCCGCCTGAGCTACCTCTTCTAGCTGAGCCGCTAGAACATAGGTGGTCAGTGTCATGCGCAGGGCGTTATCGGAGCTCTTGGCAGCCGTTGCCGTTGCTGCGAGGCTGCGAGCGCGGAGGGCTCGAACTAACAGTTTCTGGTTATGGCTGAGGCTGGTGGTTAGCTCTGTGACGATACTGGTGAGCTCTTGGTAGGCTGCGCTGAGGCGCACTCCTGTACGGAGGTAGGTATCACGCGCCTGCTCTCGGCTCTGACGCAACTGGATCACCTCCTGCAAGGCCTGAGGCGTGGGCGATTCTTCACCCTGCTGGACGCGAGCAGCGATACCAGTCATTGCGTTGCTCGCCAGAAGCCCATCAAGGGTAAATCTTTTTTGCTGGTGGGTTTGGACCAGCATGGTGAGAGCTCTTTCCCGTTCGCTCGACAGGTGGCCTTCCACAGCTTCAGCACCGCTAGAGAAACCGCTGTTCTGTACTACCTGGGTTAGTTCTTCTTCAGCCCTGATGTGAGCTTTTTTTAGTCTTTGAGTCTCTTGTTGGATGCTCAGAGCAGAAACCAGGCTTTGTGCTACCTGACTCAAAGCTGTAGCACGCTGCGTGAACCCGGTTGTTTGTCGGTGCGCTTCAAGCTCGGCCTCATCTTTTTCAATCCGTTCGGCCAGACTGTTCAACAGGGTGTGGTGGTGGGCCACATCTCTCGCACAGGAATTCTCTTCTACCTTTAGTCGCTCGTGATCCGCTTCAGCTGCAGCACGCTCTTGTGCGAGGTCGCTTCTACGTTGCATATTTCTCTGTTTCTCGGTAAGAGACTCTTGAGCCTGCTGAAGCTGGATGAGAGCAGAACTTAGGTCGCTGGCACCGGTAGCAATCAGCTCAGCCACGCTAGTCTCGGCTGAGGTAAGTTCCAGGAGGGCCGCTTGAGCCTTTGCCTCAGCTTGGTCTCGGGCAGCTAATGCATCCTTCACCTCTTCAGCTGAGATAGCCGGGACTTCCTCTGTGAAAGTAGCTGGGGCAGGGTGTTCTCGTGACCCGCAAACAGCGCAGGGCTGACCGGGTTCAAGATTGCTAGCCAGCGTTTGAGCGGCACGGTCAAAGCGTTGCTGTTGAAGGTTTTCAGCTCTAATACCTGCGGCCCGGCGAGCCTCATTGGTGGTCTTGGCCGCAGCTTCAGCAGCCGCGACCCGGCTTCTGCTCTGCTCTAGCTTTCGGGCAAGAATTACAGCAGTTTCAGCGGTATCACGCTGAACTTGAGCCGCAGTCAGCTGGGCTCCGGCGTCCTCTAGGGCTGTGAAACGAGCACTGAGTTCCGCGAGTTCGCGTTCCTGCTTTGTTACCGCAGTGTGGGCTGCATCCAGAGCTTTTTGCAGTCCCTCGGTTTTCGTCTCCGCCTGCCTCCGTTCTTGCACCAGAGAGGTGAGATGGCGGTCACTGCGAGCAAAATCGTTGAGGTTCTCGATGTGGCGGTTGAGATCAGCAACCTGGTCCTCGGTCTCATCATAGTCAGCGAGATTTTGCACATTGGTAAGGAGCGTATATTCCGGGGCGACTGCCGCTATCCCAGTCAGGGCGTTCTCAATAGCAGTTTCCAGGCGACCGGTCACCGTTTCGAGGCGATCTTGAGCATCTTTCACGGCCGCAGCAGTACGCTCCTGGGCGGTCATCATGGGCAGGACGGTGGCGGCCCGCCTATGCAGCGCAAGGCTGGCTTCAGCTTCGGTTATCTGTTCGCGCTGGCTCTCCAGTTCTTCCTCCTGGGCCTGTAAGTCACGGTACTGGATCCAGTGCCGTTCTAGCTCTCCCAGTGAGTTTTCTTGCTGGCGCAGCTTAGCAATCTCAGCCGCCGCGGTATCGGTAAGGTCAATAGCAGCCCGGTTAAGTTCGGCGACGTCATCACGTAGCTGCTGGGTACGGCTCAGTGCTCCTTCTGACGTGAGCTCTAGCCAGTCTGGTTTTAGGGGTTGTTCACCCGTAGACGTGGCTTCGGGCAGAGTAGTCCCGGTATCCCCTACCAGAAGCTGCCGGGCCGTCGTAATATCGGCAGCCTTCTCCGCCCGCTGGGCACGCTCTATCAGGGAGCGCACCGCTGCTTCAGCTTCAGCTGCCTTCGCTTCGGCGCCCTTAGCTTTGTCGTCTAAAATCTGCTGGATGCGCTCAAATTCTCGGGTCGAGAAGAGCTTTTTGAGCAGTTCCTCGCGGTCTGCTGATTTGGCAATCAAGAACTGCTGGAACTTACCCTGTGGCAGGAGCATCACCTGGTTGAACTGCTGTGCGGTCAGCCCAATGACCGAGTACATGAAGTCCCCGGCGTCCTTGTGCCGGGTGACGCTGGCGTCCTCTTCCCAGTTACCCACTTTTGCATCAAAGACCTCAATGGTGACGCTGGCCTGCTCGCGGGTGAGCCCGCTCCCGCGCTTTTTGGGGCGCAGGTACTCAGGGCTTCTAAAGATACGGTAACGTTTACCCGCCACCGAGCACTCAAGTTTGACCCAGGGCTGTGCCTCAGGCTCGGCGAAGCGGGATTTAAGGTCGGTTCGTCCCGATGAGGTACTACCGTAAAGGGCATAGCAGATGGCGTCCAGAATGGAGGACTTACCCGAGCCGGTAGGACCATTGAGTAGAAAGATACCGGCTTCGTTGAGCTCATTAAAGTCCAGGCTAATGGTGCCGGGGAAGGGACCGTAGGCGTTGATTTCTAAACTGTGGATTCTCATTCTGATGCTCCTGCCAGCCGCGCCAGTTCAGTAACCTCGGTCAGATAGGCGGTCTCATCTTCGTCTAGAGCGCGACCCCGCACATGCTGATAGAAAGACTGACAAACATCGAAGGTAGTCCGGGCCTCCCGTGTGCGGCGGTAGCTGTGAAGCTCGGTATGCTGAACGCCCTGAGGTTCAAAGAAAAGTTCAAGCACGTGGTCAAAGTGCTCTTTGAGCTGCTCTAGAGCACGCGCCGGGCGCACCGCATCGGTGAGGGTAATGCTGACAAAGGCAGAGCGGTAGGCTTCATAGGAACCACCGGTGATGTCTTCAAAAGTGCCCCGCAATTTTTTGACCGTGAGGCAGGTGCGCCAGGTGTACTCCTGCACGCTGACCGTGCCCTGCTCGTCGATATCAATAATCCAGGCGCCCTTGCGGTGGTTCTGCTCGCTAAAGGAATAAGGCAGGAGGGAGCCAGAGTAGCGCACGGTATCGGTAACCCGCTGGCGCCCGTGCAGATGCCCTAGTGCGGTGTAGTCTGCCGCCTCAAAAAGGGAGGCTGGAACAGAGAGCGCCCCACCCACAGAAATGTCACGTTCGGAATCAGAGGGGTCGGCCCCTGTGGCAAAACAATGAGCCAGCACCACCGTGGCCAGAGGTTTTACTTCTGCTACGTTTTCAGTCACTCGACGCATAGCCTCGGTGAGTACGGAGCTGTGGCTGATGTCGGTGTTCCAGTGAGTGGCAAGCGGGCGTGGTTCCAGATAGGGAATGCCGTAGAAAGCAACCTCTCCCCCCTTTATCGGGAGCAGGATAGGCTGGCCCACCTGGGTCTGGGAGGTCACCAGGTGCACTCCGCTATGAGCTAACAGATCTGAAGCAAAGCCCAGCCGAACCGCCGAATCGTGGTTGCCGCTGGTAGCAATAACCTGTGCCCCGGCATCCACCAGGGAGCTCAGAGTCTTGCTGAAAAGTCGCACGGTTTCAGTGCGGGGCTGCGACTGATCATAGACGTCCCCACTAATCAGCACCACATCCACCGCCTCAGTGCCCACCAACTGCACCATTTCATCGAGCAGGTCAGCCATGGTGTCGTGCAAAGAGACACCGTGAAAGGTGCGGCCCAAGTGCCAGTCAGAGGTGTGCAAAATACGCATAAACCCAGTCTAATGGGAGCCGCGCCAGCTCTGCTCTACACTGGTGCCTATGACCTCTGCTTTCCCCGCACCCTCCGCTACCTCACCCGCCTACCGCGCTGCCCTGCGCGGCGCCCTCCTCGGGGGTGCAACGGGGGACGCCTTGGGATACCCCGTTGAAATGCTCAGCCGCACCGAGATGTTTGAACGGTACAAGGTAAAAAACTCCTTAGAGCTTCTCGACACGCTTGCCGCCCAGCCCCTGGTGGTTTCCGATGATACCCAGCTAACCCTCTACACCCTTGATGGGCTGAGCGAAGTATTGGAATGGAATAACGACGGTCAGGCAGCCGATGAGCTCGCCTGCATTTGGCTTGCCTACCTGCGCTGGTACCGTAGCACCGGTAACTCCTACCCCGCTGCTGCTCCTTTCGCTCTCACCCGCCCCCTGGATGCCCAGCCCAGCATGAGCGTCGCCCGAGGCCCCGGCAAAGCCACCCTGGCGGCGCTGGCAGCCGGTGAAATGCAGTTCATCTCTAAGAACGTCAATCCCCAAGCCCTGGGGACCGGGGCGCTCATCCGATCAGCGCCCTTTGGTTTTCTGCCCGTGGCAGATGATGCCACTGTCATTAAGTTATCTGCCCATGCTGCAGCTCTGACCCACGGGCACCCCGACGCTATTCTGAGCGCCAGCGCCTATGCTCTGCTGGTGCGTCACCTGCTGGGTTCCCACGAAGCTATCGACCTCCATATGCCGGCTCGGCAGGCCCTAGAAGCGGTCTTGCAATGGCTGGGCACAGTGGAGCAGAGCCAGGCACTACCCGGGGATGCTGCCCTGACCATAGCTGCCCTGCAGACCGCGCTGAGATCGGTGGACAGCGGTATGCCGCTTGAGCGCACACTAGAGAGTTTTGGGGACCTCTGGTTAGCCCCCGGCTGTTTAGGTTTTGCCGCCTACCTACTGCTGAGTGCAGAACAGGAAATATCCGATGGTGATAGCAGTCCGGCGCTCGCTACACGGAAAGCTTTGGCGCAGGCAGTGAGTTGTGACGGTGACTCGGATTCAATTGCCGCGCTGACCGGCACCCTGCTAGGTGCTCTTTACACCGAGGATGTTTTCAATACGCAGACGCTTGCTTCCCTCGATGCGGTTCCGGCGCTTGAGCTCGTCCTTGAGAACTGGTTGAAACAGTTAGGCGTCAGCTAACCCAGGATTTCACTGCGGTGGTCAAGGTACCATTCATCGGCGCGTTCAACAGCTAGTCGCTGAATGGCACCGCCCATACCATTCTTCATAATGTAGGCAAGAGATTGCAGGGGCAAGAGGCCAGCCACCCTCTGTGCACGGGCTATCTGGGGTGCATCAAGTGCTTTTGAGAGAGATTCCCAGCCATAGAAATTACCCAGAGAAGCGTGATCAACGGCAGGGTCGCCTAGGGTTGCGTGGTCCCAGTCGATAACACCGACCAGCTTATCTCCGTTCCACAAAATATTGTGCCCAGCTAAATCACCGTGGATAAGTACAGGTTCGACCGGTGGCAGCTCCAGGACGCAGTCAATTGCTCTCAGCGCAACCTTTTGGGCTCCTGTAAGCAACTGGGGCACGACGTTGGCACGCAGGTGGGTATCCCACTCTTCTACACCCCTCCAGTGTTCGTACTGGTGATCAAGATAGGGCCCGTACCCGCGGCAGTCAATGGTGTGAATACCTTTGAGCAGTTTAACTAGTTGCTTGGGTGGTGCCGCTCCCTGGACGCGGGGTTCGCCCTTAATCCAGGTAAGCCCCACAGCGGTAAACCCCGCGCGGGTAATGACGCGCGTGATGGGCCGGGGCACGGTGAAGGGCAGACTTTGCGGTAGGCGGCGTAGAATCTCGGTGCGCCGAGCTACCAGGTAGCCGGTGAGTTGGGTTTTGGCTACACGCACGCTCAGTTGCCCACCCATGTTGACCACGATATGGGCGGAGCCCGTGGTACGAACGTCCCAACGGTCCATTGGAATGTTGAGACCAGCCTGGGTCATCACTGCGTTGATGACCGGCAGGCTGTTCATCTGTTCTAGCTGTGCAAGGTGCGCTACCATAGGGAACCTTTTCTGCTCTGTGCGTTAGTGGCCTGCTAAAGCTGCCCGGATATGAGGCACCAAAGCCGCCAGGGCTTGAGCGCGGTGGCTAATAGCGTTCTTAACTTCAGGTGGCACCTGGGCGCAGGAAAGGCCAGCATATTCACCGGTAAAGGCTGAGGGGGCAAGAATGGGGTCATAGCCGAAGCCGCCCTCACCGCGAGGTTCGCGCAAGAGGGTGCCAGAAAGTTCGCCGTGTTCTACTGCCTCAACCCCTCCGGGGGCGGCCAATGATGCGGCGCAGATAAAGCGGGCACCGCGGTGCTCATCTTTGATATCAGCCAGCTGGGCCAGCAGAAGCTCCAGGTTAGCGGTGTCATCACCGTGTTGACCTGCCCAGCGGGCACTGAAAATTCCGGGGGCGCCATGAAGAACATCAACCGCCAGCCCGGAGTCATCAGCGATAGCGATCAGGCCGGTTACTTGGGCTACTGCACGGGCTTTGAGCAGTGAATTCTCGGCAAAGGTGACGCCGTCTTCTAAGACATCAGGGGCGCCCACCGCACCGGCATCGACTACTTCGGTGTCAACGTCCAGCCCGTCGATGGTTCCGCGCAAAATCTCGCGAAACTCCCGCAGTTTGCCGGCATTATGCGTTGCTAAAACAATTTTGGCTGGCATTAGTTCTTCAAAGCCTCACGCTGGATTTCAGATAGTTCGTAGGTTCCTACCAAAGCCAGATCTAGCAGGGAGTTAAGCTCCTCGCGGTCGAAGGGAGCACCTTCAGCGGTCCCCTGAACTTCAACAAATTTACCGTCACCGGTAACGACCACGTTCATATCGGTCTCAGCGCGGACATCCTCAACGTAGGGTAAATCAAGCATGGGGACGCCGTCGATAATACCCACTGAGATAGCTGAAACAGAGCCGGTGAGCGGTTGGGCTTTGGCAGGAATAATGCCCTCAGATTTAGCCCAACTAATGGCATCTGCCAGAGCCACGTAAGCTCCGGTAATAGCAGCGGTACGGGTGCCACCATCTGCCTGCAGGACGTCGCAATCCAGGACGATGGTGTTTTCGCCCAGCTCTTTGGTGTCAATGATTGCGCGCAAAGAACGACCAATAAGACGTGAAATTTCGTGGGTGCGGCCACCCACCTTGCCTTTGACAGACTCACGGGAATTACGGGTATTAGTAGCCCTGGGGAGCATGGCGTACTCGGCAGTTACCCAGCCTTTACCCTCGCCCTTGAGCCAGCGGGGCACGCCTTCGGTGAGCGAAGCGGTACAGAGCACACGAGTGTTGCCAAATTCAATCAGCGCTGAGCCTTCAGCGTTCTTGGACCAGCCGCGTGTAATGGTGATGGGGCGCAACTGGTCAACGGTGCGGCCGTCTGCTCGAACGATGGTGATTGCCGTGTTATCAGTCATGGCTTTAGCCTATACCTCCTGCAGTTTTTTGCAGAATTGAGAGTGATTATCTTAGGGTTTCAACCTAGCGGATGCGGTGCCGCGAGACCACTTCAAGGGTGGTGGTTTTGGGGTTCGCAGCATATTCTTCTGGGCTGCGGCGGGGGTTGACACGGTAGGTGGCAGATTCTTCGGCCACGCTGACCGGGCCATCAAAAACTTCTTTAGCTTCTGCGAGCGCGGTCTCTGGGTCGTTCCACACCGGCAGGTGAGTTAGCAGGAGGTTGCGCACACCGGCTTCTCGGGCGGTTTCACCGGCACGCTTGCCGGTCAGGTGAATGCCGCGCAGGGCGTCATCGCGCCCCTCCTGGTAGGCTGCTTCGCAGAGGAAGAGGTCAGCGCCCCTAGCGGCTTCAATCAGGCCAATGCAGCTGTCGGTGTCTCCCGAGTAGGTCAGCACGGTCTTACCCTCAGAGGTCTCGCACTCTAGACGCAAGGCGTAGGGCTCCTTGGTCGGGTGAACTACGGCGTGAGGGGTAACGGTAAAGGGCCCAATTTTTACTTCTTTGTAGTTGGCCCACTCGTGGAATTCAAATTCGGTGTGCATTCCGGGGTCCAGGGGTAACCCGTGGGTGTTAACCAGGTACTGGTGGATGTCGCTGGGGCCGTAGAGCGGAATCGGTCCCTTTGACCAGCCCTTGGGGTCCCATTTAATCGCCACGTGAAGCCCCGAAAGGTCAATGCAGTGATCGGGGTGCAGGTGGGATACCAAGATAGCGTCAATATCTTCAAGGTTGATGTGGGTCTGCAGGGTGCCCAGAGCGCCGTTGCCCATATCAATGATGATGCGCCAGGTCTTGCCCAGGTCATCAATAGTCGAGACCATGTAGCAGCTAGCTGCGGCGTTGGGGCCCGGGAAGGAGCCGGTGCAACCAATAACAGTTAAACGCATAAGTCGGTCTTTCTAGTCAGCGGTGCGATCGAGGTTATTGTCGATCGATATGGTAGGAGTTGGGAGGGCCGGCGGCACGATGGACAGGGAACCGGTGGGAAAGCGCTCAGCGACCGATTCGGTATGGCTAACCCTGGCTACCTCTGGGCCCAGGAAGCGCCGGGCAAGGTGTTCAAAGGTGTCGGTTTCGCCGGTGGCAAGAAATTCGTGGGACGCCGGCAAGTCGGTGGGGCGTTCTAGCCCGGCTTTCAAGAGCGCCTTGTAGACATCCTTAGCCGATTCTTCAGACGAAGAAACCAGGGTAACCCCATCTCCCATGATGTAGGAGATAACGCCGGTCAGTAGGGGGTAGTGGGTGCAGCCCAGAACTAGGGTGTCTATACCGGCGTCCTTCAGCGGTTGCAGGTAGGCCTCTGCGGTTTTGAGTAGTTCTGGCCCGGAGGTAATCCCCCGCTCAACAAACTCAACAAATCGGGGACAGGCTACCGAATGAATTTCAAGGTCACTCATGACAGAGAAGGTGTCTTCGTAAGCCCGTGATGTCACGGTTGCCTCGGTGGCGATAACTCCAATTTTTCGGTTGCGGGTAGCTGCTACGGCACGGCGGGCAGCCGGCTGAATCACTTCAACCACCTGTATGCCGTACTTGCGAGTGTAGCGTTCACGAGCGTCCCTGAGGACTGCGGCTGAAGCAGTATTGCAGGCGATGACGAGCAGCTTGACGCCGGAGTCGACCAGCTCATCCATAATACGTAGCGCATGGGCCCGTACCTGGGCGATTGTTAGAGGGCCGTAGGGGCCGTGGGCGGTATCTCCCACATAGATGACTGATTCATTGGGTAGCTGATCCATAATGGCTCGCGCCACCGTTAAGCCCCCCACCCCGGAATCGAACACACCAATGGGGGCGCTAGCGTGAGGTTCTGCTAGCACCTGAGTTCCCCAGGGAGTTTGAAGGGTTGAGAATGAATCGTTCATCGTGACCTGACATTAGCTAAAAATGAGAGAGAACAATAGGTTGGCGGTCTCACCTACACGCTTTTGAGTGGACTATCACGCCAAGGCTGCCTCTAACCCGTCATATAAGCGTAGATTTGCCATACAAATGGGAGGTAGGCGGGTGAAGCCGGAAGGGTCCTACCTGCTAATCATCGAGCTGGCTGAGCATAGCTTCCATGAGGGAGTCCTGCAGCCAGGTAATGAAGTTATAGAGCAGGGCCATGTACTGGTCAGTGGTTTCCACATCCTTCCACTCGGTCATCTGACTGATGCGAGCGGCGTCTTTTTCGGTCTTCAGTTCAAGCCGGGTGGCCAGGGTCAGGCGTACATCGTTGAGAGCGGTTGCCCAGGCATGGGCGTGCTCGGCGTCCAACGCTAGGTCGCCGCTCCGGGCGTCCATAGCTGCCATGTTGAGGTTAGCTATTTTGCCCCGGCGCAGTGAAAGCTCTGTAAAACGGCGGAACTCATCGGCCATCTCGGGGTCATTGCTGGCTACGGGTAACATACGGGCCAGGGCAGGGTCCGTGGGAATCTGGGCATTTTCAGAGATACCCACCAGGTCAGCAAGCGGGTCTGTTGCAGCTTCTTCATCGGGCTCGAGTGTAAGGGCGACGTCTTCAAAGAGCTGGGTGAGAACCTGCACCTCTTCAGGTGTAAAGCGGGCGGTATAGCCTCTGGGTGTTGATTTGAAGCCTTGTGCCATTAGCTTTCCGCCCTTTCAAAAGTTGCCCACAAACCCCAGGTATGCAGGGCTGAGGTGTGCCGTTCGGCTTCTTCTTTACTGCCGGTAAATACGGTGGCTTTGCCCTCGGTGTGCACTGTCATCATCAGTTTTTCTGCCTGGGCACGGTCATAGCCAAAATAGGAGCGGAAGACGTAACTTACATAGCTCATCAAATTAACCGGGTCATTCCACACCAGCACGTGCCAGGGCACATCGGGGGCGGTGAAGGTATCAGCATCAAGAAGCTGATCAAGGTCAGGCAGGGTTTCAGCACCGGCGGTTGATAAAACCGGCTGATAGTGATTGGACATCTCGCGGAGGCACTCCCTTGGGGGCAAGTTATGATGGATTAGTTGCTGACTAACCCTATCTATCATAGGGCTCGGCTAGGTCCAGCTAACGGATTGAACCGGGCGGGGGTAAACTTGTGCCCGTGACTTCTTCAACTGCACTTTTCACGGACCACTACGAGCTGACGATGCTGCAGGCTGCCCTGGCATCAGGTGCCGCCCACCGCAAGACCGTCTTTGAGGTCTTTACCCGCAGGCTCTCTGGCGGACGCCGCTACGGTGTGCTGGCGGGCACCGGCAGGTTCCTAGAAGGGCTGCACGACTTTCGCTTCACCTCCGATGAGATCGATTTTCTTGCTGACCGTAAAGTGGTGAACGAGCAGACCCTGGACTACCTCCGAAATTTCCGTTTTACCGGCACTATCCGAGGCTACGCTGAGGGTGAGATCTTCTTCCCCCACTCCCCCGTTTTGCAAGTTGAAGCGACCTTTGCCGAGGCTTGCATTCTAGAAACCTTCATTCTCTCCATCTTCAACTACGACTCAGCTGTAGCAACTGCGGCTTCCCGCATGAGCGTTGCCGCTGGCACCCGCCCCTGCCTTGAGATGGGCTCCCGCCGAGCCCACGAAGAAGCAGCCGTAGCAGCTGCCCGCGCCGCCGTCATCACCGGGTTCGCTGGCACCTCTAATCTTGAAGCTGGCCGGCGTTATGGCCTGCACACCATCGGCACCAGCGCTCACTCTTTCACCCTGCTGCACGATTCTGAGCGCGAAGCATTTGAAGCTCAGCTCGAATCCCTGGGCAAGGACACCACCTTGCTCGTTGATACCTACGACGTTGAAAAGGCTGTGCGCCTTGCCGTGGAGCTAGCTGGCCCGGAGCTGGGCGGCGTTCGCCTGGACTCCGGTGATCTGGTAGCACAGGCTCAGTACGTGCGAGAGCTACTGGATTCGCTGGGAAACACCGGTACCAACATTACCGTGACCAGCGATCTCGATGAGGACGCCATTGCTTCACTGGCCGCTGCGCCCGTCAATGCTTACGGTGTGGGCACCAAACTTGTTACCGGCTCAGGTGTTCCCACCTCGTCTATGGTCTATAAGGTAGTACTGCGTGAAAACAGCGAAGGTGTTATGGAGCCCGTGGCTAAAGCATCCTCGGGTAAAGCCTCTATCGGTGGTCAGAAGAGCGCGGTCCGCAGGCTCAACGCTGAAGGCAGGGCAACGGCTGAGGTCATTGGTGTTGATATCACTGCCCCAGCTGACTCCAATGACCGCGATCTCATGGTTGACCTGGTGGTGGACGGCGCCGTTCAACCGGGTTTCACCGGTGCCGAAGGGGTGCGCAGAGCCTCTGAGCGTCATGCCCGTTCCCTCACTGAGTTGCCTGTTGCAGCAACCCGCCTTTCACCCGGCGACCCCGTGATTCCCACCGAATTTGTGAACAGCTAAACTAGTAGATTCATTCTCTGGCGTAAGGAGCACCCATGCCCAAAGCACTTATTATTGTTGATGTTCAGAACGACTTTTGTGAAGGTGGTAGTTTGGCCACCGAGCGCGGCGCCGAAGTTGCTGCGCTGATTAGCGAGTATGTAGAAACCCGTCATAGTGACTACGAGGCAATCGTGGCTACCCTGGACTGGCATGTGAACCCGGGCGACCACTTCTCTGATACCCCGGATTACAAGACCTCTTGGCCTCGTCACTGTGTAGCCGAGAGCCGTGGAGCTGATACTCACGAAAATTTGGATACCGACTACATCGAAGCATTCTTCCGTAAGGGTGCCTTTGAGGCCGCTTACTCTGGGTTTGAAGGGTTACTGGCACCCGAGAACTCGGTCATGACCGGTGAGCGCGAGGCCGGAGCAGCAGTTGAGGATGAAACCCCCAAGCTTTCTCTTGATGACTGGTTACAGGAACACGAAATCACCGATGTCGACGTGGTGGGCATCGCCACCGATTTCTGCGTCAAGGCAACTGCCCTCGATGCTGTGGACGCTGGCTACGAGACACGAGTGCTCCTGGATCTCACCGCGCCGGTCTCTGAAGAGGGACAGGACGACGCCGTTGACGAACTAGAGGATGCCGGTGTGACGGTCACCGAAGTTCTGTAGGCAGTTTTGAGCATCAAAAAAATTTCGCCCAGAAGGGGTTATAAACTACTTGTTTCTACCCCCTTCTGGGCGAAAACTTTCTAGGCGAGCCCTCGCTTACTTTCTGCCCACGAACCAATCCTGCAGTTTTTCAAGTCGGGCTTGGAGTTGCTCGGCTGATGCCTGAGCGACGGCGGGGCCACCGCACATACGGCGCAGCTCGTTATGAATGGAACCGTGGGGTTTGCCGGTGCGGGCAGCCCAAGCAGCAACATTCTTAGAGAGCTGGTTACGCAGGTCCTTGAGCTGACGGTGGTCCACCACCTGCGGCGCGCTGGTGGCAGGACGCCTGGAGGCATGATCCTGCTGGCGTGCACGCAGAAGAGTGCCCACCTGGTCGGCGTCCAGTAGCCCAGGTATGCCCAGGAAGTCCTGTTCTTCGTCTGACCCCACTTCAAGACCGCCGGAAGCAAATTCACTGCCGTCAAAGAGTACACCGTGGAAGGATGCCTGAGAACCGATAGCCTCAAATTTGCCGCGCGTTAGCTGATCCGAAGCTACTTCTTCACGGTTGGCTTCTTCAATGAGGTGGTCGTCCAGGCCCTCGTTGAGCGGGTCTGCTGGCTCGTCATTGGCGCCTTTTCGATCCAAGGCGTGATCGCGTTCAGCTTCCATCTCGTTGGCTAGCATCATGAGCTGGGGAACCGAGGGCAGGAAAACCGAGGCGGTTTCGCCGCGCTTACGCGAGCGCACAAAACGTCCAATCGCCTGGGCAAAGAAGAGCGGTGTGCTGGTTGAGGTGGCATAGACGCCCACGGCTAGACGGGGCACGTCCACGCCTTCGGATACCATGCGGACTGCCACCATCCAGCGAGCCATTCCCTCGCTGAAAGCCTCAATGTTATTGGAGGCTTCTTTGTCATCGGAGAGAATGAGGGCTGGCTTTTCTCCCGTAATTTTCTGTAGCTGGGCAGCATAGGCGCGTGCGTCAGCGTGGTCGGTAGCGATGACTAGCCCACCGGCGTCCGGTACGGTGCGACGCACCTGTGTTAGACGTTTATCAGCAGCCGAGAGCACGGTAGGGATCCATTCGCCCTCAGGGTTGAGGGCAGTACGCCAGGCCTGGGCGGTCACGTCCTTGGTGAATCCCTCCCCTAGGTTGGCCGCCATTTCTTCGCCGGCGCTGGTGCGCCAGCGCATCTGACCTGAGTAGGCCATGAAAATAACCGGGCGCACCACGTGGTCTTTAAGAGCTGGGCCATAGCCGTAGGAGTAGTCAGATGTTGAGCGGCGGATGCCCTCTTTGTCCTCTTCATACTGCACAAAAGGAATAGCTGATGTGTCTGAGCGGAAGGGTGTACCGGTCAAGGCCAGACGGCGGGTGGCCGGTTCAAAGGCCTCGCGCAGACCGTCACCCCATGAGAGGGCATCACCTGCGTGGTGAATTTCATCCATGATGACCAGGGTGCGGCCATTTTCGGTGCGTGCCCTGTGCAGCATGGGTTTGTTAGCAACCTGGGAGTAGGTCAGAGCTACGCCCTGATAGCCCCGGCCCGTGGTGCCGTCTGAGTTCTTAAAGTTGGGGTCAATGGAGATACCCACTCGCGCAGCGGCATCCGCCCACTGACGCTTGAGGTGATCGGTGGGAGCCACCACGGTCATACGGTTGATAGTGCCGCGGTTAAAGAGCTCTTTCGCTACGGTGAGGGCAAAAGTTGTCTTACCCGCACCGGGGGTCGCCACCGCCATGAAGTCCCGCGGGTTCTCAGCAAAATATTTTGTCATTGCCTCTGACTGCCAGGCACGCAGTTTAGGCGCTGTGCCCCAAGCCGCTCGGTCAGGATAGGCCGGGGGTAGAGGTGCTGAGCCTTCTCCAAAGAGTGTGGGCTGTGCATCTGACATGGTGAGTCCCTTCCCTCGCAATGACGCTGTGCCCAAAGGGGCACCAGAAAAGTTTAGCCCCATTCGGTCAGGAATGGGGCTAGAAAAACTACCGGCTTGGTCACGCCGATAAGTTTCTATCTGCCTTGAGTCGTTAAGGTGCTGTGATGACAGATAGTTCAGCGGTGACAGTGCGCCCCGCCACATTGTAGATCGTTACCAACCTATCAGGGACGGCTGGCAAAGGTACCTGCGCATGAGTGTAGCAAGGGCGCAATGGGGGAAGCGCCCCTGCTACAGGTAGGGTTTTAGTTGTCGTCTTGCCCCGGTGCTAGACCTTCGTAGATCTCCTTGCACTCTGGGCAGACCGGGAATTTTTCGGGATCACGGCCCGGTGTCCATTTTTTGCCACACAGAGCTCTGACCGGCTTTCCGGTGAGGGCTGATTCCATGATCTTTTCTTTGCGGACATAGTGGGAGAAACGTTCGTGATCACCTGGTTCAACGTCCTGAACTTCTTCGCGTTCTAGTAGTGCTGTGCCACCGGTTCGTTGGGTTTCGGGGAAGGGATCTTCGATTCCGGGAATGGAGGACATGGCTTTCCTTTCGTGGGTTTCTTCCTAGTGTAATGGAGCTACTAGCCCTGTTAGCCGAAGCGGGCAACACGCTGCAACGCATCTGCCGCATGTTGCTCAAAGCGACGTGACCCTAGCTTGATCCCCAGGATCAAGATGATGAGGCCAAGTATGAGCATGGCACCACCACCGAGCCATCCCCACAGAGGGTTCCCTGTGATTTCTTGGGCCAGTAGCCCTGCCCCGCCGGGGAAAGAGAGCACCATAGGGATAAACATGATCAGACCACGGACAAGTGCCTTCGCAAAACCATCGGGCTGTTTAGGTGTTTTCCAGGGACTGGAGCCGGGCGGAGGTGCCGGAACCGAGAAATACATATCCGATAACGCGGAGACACCTAAGCTCACGAAGAAAACCCCAACCGTGGTCAACATAATCGGAGCAAGGTAAACAGTCTGCTGGCTCACCAGTACATAGATCAAGCTACCAATGACCAGCAAGGGCAGATAAATCATGAGCATGGCATAGAGTCGCCCCAGTCGGTCTTCAATCCCGCGTAGGGGTGCCAGCACATGCATGGAGAAGGCGGTGTTTTCATAGGAAATTAGGTAGGCAAAGATATACCCGGCAAAAGCTGGTAGAAAGACTGTCAGGAAGAACTGCCCGATGATATTACTGCCCGTTTCTGAAGAAGGCATGGAGGTGCCCATAAAAATGAACATTGTATAAAAGAGGGGCACCATCAGGATATTGAGGTTACACCGGGTGTCCTTGAACATCATATGGAGAACACGAGCTGTAATAGCCCATCTGGGCTTGTCAGGGAAGAGCCCCATTAAGCCAAGCTTGCCCGCCTCTGAGATGGTAGCGGCCTTATGGGGGGTTAATGCCCCGACGTTAGCCATGGTCTTTTCCATTGCACGTCGCCACATCGCCCAGGCAAGAGCCAGGTAGACCAGACTAATAAGTACCAGTAAACCGGCTGTGCCCCAGTGCCCCTGCCCTGCATGAACAGCCACCGCCCAGGGAGCCGCGAAAGGTGTCCATTGCAGGGAGGAAACCACCGTGGGTAGCCGGTCAATCATTGAATAGAGCCCAGTGACTGCACCCATCATGATGGGGCCCAGCATGACCAAAATGCTAAAGCTAATAATGGTGAGAAGATTAGTGACACCGCGGCGGGCTCTCATAGGGATAGAAAGCTGTGTAATCAGGCGCGATACCACCACAACTAGCGCAAGACCCAGCACCAGTGAAAGCGGGTAGAAGGCTAGGGCCCAGCCGGTGCTGGTCAGCGACGTGGCCGCGGCCAGACTCATCATAAGGGTGACTGCTCCGGGGATTCCCACGAAAGCTCCCAGCATCTGCCCGCCCATAAGCTGGGGAGCAGTCAAGGGGTAGGGTGCCAGACGCTCAGGGTCCAGGGTCGCGTCGGCGGCCGCCGCTACCAGAGGTACAATCCACCAGATGAGGGAAAGTACGGTAGCAAACAGCACCATAAAAGTGAGGGACCAGGTTTTTTCAACGGTAAGGCCCAAAGCCCCCAGTCCAAAGGCTGCACCCAGTGCGTAGAGACCTCCGAAGGCTACACCGACGATCACCCACACATTTTTGCTGGTGAAAAGGGCAGCGAAATTGGCCCATTTGAGTTTTAGGAGGACTGCAACCATGAAATACCCTCCGACACCACTCTGCCACCGACCAGGCTAACAAATCGTTCTTCAAGGCTCTGCCCTGCTCTGACCTCATCCACCGTGCCTGAAGCAAGAATGCGGCCCTTATCCATGATGGCAACATGATCGCATAGACGCTGCACTAGATCCATGACGTGGGAGGAAATAATGACCGTACCTCCGCCAGCCACATAGGCTCGCAATATGTCTTGAATATTCGATGCTGAAACAGGGTCCACCGCTTCAAAGGGCTCGTCAAGTACCAGCAGTTGCGGCGCATGAATCATGGCGCACGCTAGGGCCACTTTTTTGGTCATACCGGCTGAGTAGTCAGCGACCTGTTGGCCTGCAGCCCCGGTGAGGTCCATGGCTATTAGCAGGTCACGGGTACGCTGAGCCACTGTTTGCCGATCTAACCCATGAAGCCGACCGGCGAAAGTGATCAATTGCTCACCGGTCAATTTATCGAAGAGGTGGACGCTATCTGGTAGCACCCCTACCTTACGTTTAGCGTCCAGCGGCTGCGCCCAGATGTCTGCCCCGCCAATGAGCACCTGGCCCTGGGTAGGTTTGAGCATACCGGTAGCCATAGAGAGAGAGGTGGTCTTACCCGCCCCATTGCGCCCCACCAGCCCGTAAAACGAGCCGCGGGGAACGGTCAGGTTAATTCCATCAACGACAGCTCTTTGGTCAAAAATCTTGACCAGAGACCGTATATCGAGTGCTGGGGTTCCTTGGCTCTGGGGAGCTACCTCAGCATCTACGATGTTGTCCGTTATCTGCGAAGCTACCTGGGCATGTGCAGCGGGTTGCTGTAACGATTCATCGTGAGCTGGAACAGCGCTGTGGGGAAAGTTTTCTTCACTCATACCCTCCATAGTAGTGAAACAGCGCACTAATTCCCTCCCCCGTCAGGGGAATTATCGTTTTTTCGGCTTATCGATATTCTATAGCCGTGTGAATCTAGAACAGGGCAGTCATTAGAGCTGACCGGGCTTTAGTAACGCGGGGGTCGCTGGAACCTACCACTGTAAACAACTCCAGCAAACGTTCGCGCACCGAAGTTTTAGCTTCAGTATCAACGGCTTTAAAGAGGCGCAGCAAGCGCGCAAAAGCGTCCTCAACGTGCCCACCAGCTATATCGAGATCAGCCACATTGAGATGCGCCTGCACATCAGTGGGGTCAGCAGCAGCCTTCTCACGCTCATCAGCGAGATTCAGCCCAGCTACGCGTTCCAGAAGATGCACCTGTGCTAGACCAATCTTGGCATCAGAGTCTGCGGGGTTCTCGTTGAGTGCACGGGTGTAGGCCGAAGTAGCAGCGGCATAATCCCCTCGGTCAAGGGCATCAATTGCCTCCGCATGCAGAGGCGGCAGGGGCTTTTCCTCTTCAGATACCACCGGTTCAAACCCCCCACGGAGACCCTGTTGGGCAGCCAGTTGAAGCACCTGTCCCAGGACGTCCGTCAACGCCTCAGTGTCAACAGGGCCGTTGAAGAGCGGGGCTGGGCGACCACCAATGATTGCTACCGCCGCTGGCACACCCTGAATTTGAAAAGCCTGCCCAATTTCAGGTGCTTTGGTGATATCTACAGCTGCCAGCAGAAGATTGCCACCCGCAGAATTAACGAGTGCCTCCGCCTGTTCTAGCATCGAGACCGATGCTGGTGAGTGCGGTGCCCACAGGGCAAAAATTACGGCACCCTGATTGGAAAGCTGCACCAACTGCTGGAAGCTCTCAGCGTCCGTTACATCCACGCGCCAGCTGGGTTCTCCCGCTGCTGGTGCATGAGAAGGAGCTAGCGAGTCGTTCTGATCTTGTAGAGAAACACTTAATTCCGGGGCATTACGCACAGAGGCGGGAAGGTGTTCTGCAGAAAATTCGTTGTTAGCGGTGCTCATGGTGGTCTCCTGATTAAAGCTAGATTCTGTACTCCATGGTGCCAAACAAATCAGGGTATGCCCACCCCAGCGGGTTTTTTCTAGCCTAAGGCTGAATCAGGTATACAGTGGTAGAAAACCAGCCTTACCAGTTACGAAAATAGCCCATGCCAAAAATTCCGCGTCCCCGCCGTTTGCGCTTTTTAAATCGCAGAGCTTCTTCCCAGAGATCACCGAAGAGTGATTTTCCAATATCTGGTTCGGGTGCTGAAGCACAGCAAGAATGGTTCACGCTCCCAGCGATTCCAGGGGCTCTCCCCCGGCACCGCTTTGTGCTACCCGATGAGCCCACCACGGTAGAAACTGAAGATATCGGCACCGGTGAGCAACCCCGTTGGTCAAGATCAGCTCGTGTTCCAGATGGCAAAGCTCGGCACATCACCAACCCCATTTATTTTGGGTTTATGGTGACAGTGGGAGTGGGCTTTGCCTTGCTCTGCTACTACCTGATGATCAACGTTGGGGCTCTAGCGGGCTGGCTAACAGGAGCTGTCTTTATTGGTTTGGGCCTTGACCCCATGGTGAGAAAGCTAGAAAAGCTCGGGATCCCCCGGGGCTTCGGTGTAGGCACTGTGTTCCTTGCCTTTACAGCCTTCCTTTCAGCTATCATTTTCTGGGTGATACCGGTGATTGCCCGCCAGGCTATTACTTTCATCAACGGCTTCCCCCAACAGTTCGAAAACTTCCTCAACTCAGATTTCTTTGAGGGGCTCGATAGCCGCTATAACATTCGCACAGCAGTCGATGCTGAGGTCGATAAGTTCTTTGCCGATATCACGGCTGATTCTTCAGTGATGAGTAGCTTTTTTAATTCGCTGATCAATGCAGGTTCCACTCTGGCAGAATTTCTCACCGGCACTATCATTGTTCTCTTTTTATCGGGCTACGTCCTGGCTTCGCTGCCCACAATCAAAGCCTGGGGAGTTCGTTTAGCTCCTGCATCCAAACGGGAAAGGGTGGCAGACCTCACAGAGAAAATTACCAGCTCAGTTGGCCAGTACGTCTCAGGTCAGGCGGTGGTAGCGGTCTGTAATGCGTCCTTCGCCCTAGTAGTGATGCTTCTAGTGGGAGTGCCCTTCCCCCACTTGCTCATGCTCTTTGTGCTTATCCTTGCCTTCATTCCCCTGGTGGGTGGGGTGAGCGCCGCAGCCCTTGTATCGCTAGTAGCTCTTCTAGAAAGCTGGCAGACTGCTGTCTTCTTTTTGATCCCCTACTTGATCTACTTGCAGATCGAGGCATACTTCATTTCTCCGCGAATTATGAGCAAAGCCGTAGCTGTGCCGGGTGGGGTGGCCGTCATCGCTGTGGCAGCCGGTGCCGCCCTCTGGGGTGTACTCGGCGCCATTATTGCTATCCCCGTTGCCGCGTCCTTGCTCATCTTGCTCCGCGAAGTGCTCATCCCCCGCCAAGACACCCTCTAGGTCTACAGAAGGAAGAGCTTCTACCAGAGTCTGCGCGTCTCCCAGCAATGTTTATGCCAGTGGCGCCGCTCTTCGATGGCTCTTTGTTTACCAAAGATGTGATCTTGCTGCCAGACCACCAGGTGAGCGGTACCGGGGATAATGGAACGTTTGCATTCGGGACACTTATAGGTCTTGATAGCGTTGACTGAAGGAATGTACTGAACGAACCACTCTCCATCCCCTGCCTTCTCGATGTAGGGTGCAGGGTCTAAGATGCGCGAGATATCCCGCCCCGGGGGGCGAGCTTTCTGCCATTTGCTGGGAACAGGGCCAGAATTATTTTTGCGGGATGCGGGGTGGGCTTTACGGGGCATGCTCACTATTTTCTCACGGATTGTGGGCCAGTAGGCTGAAGGCCTAGACCTGGGTGCTAGAGTGGTACGGTGCGTTTAGTATTTGCTGATTGTTCTGTTGACTATATGGGTAGACTTTCTGCTCATCTGCCCCGCGCCACCCGCCTCTTGGTGGTGAAGAATGACGGGTCAGTGCTTATTCACTCGGATGGCGGTTCCTACAAGCCGCTGAACTGGATGAGCCCACCTGCTCGCCTACATATTGCCGACCGAGTTGAAATAGACAGCACCTCCTTAGCCGATGAGCTGGACAGTGATGTCTGTGAGCTCTGGACGGTACAGGCGGCTAAAACCGATGACCGCTTGGTGATTAGAGTTTTCGAGAAGATCAACGAAATGAGCCATGACTTGGGCAGTGACCCCGGGCTCATTAAAGACGGTGTTGAAGCTGACCTCCAGCGCCTGCTATCTGATCAGATTGAGCTCTTAGGCTCGGGCTATCGCATGGTTCGCCGCGAGTACCCCACCGCTATTGGTCCCGTTGATATCCTCGCTAAAGACGCGTCGGGAGTTTCCGTTGCTGTTGAGCTCAAGCGTGTGGGCGATATTGACGGTGTTGAGCAGCTAACTCGCTACCTTGAACTTCTTAACCGTGACCCTCTGCTGGCTCCAGTACAGGGTGTTTTTGCCGCGCAGCGTATTAAGCCTCAAGCTCGCACGCTGGCTGAGGACAGGGGCATTCGCTGCGTATCCCTTGACTATGACGCTATGCGCGGGGTGGATGATGTGGAGTCCCGCCTCTTTTAGTGATTGGGTTGCAACTAGCCCACCCTTCAGAAAGCTTTTTGCTCTGATGGCATTAAAAACAAAAGCCGGGCTTCCCCACATGCGTGGGGAAGCCCGGCTTTTGTGCAACCTAAATGGTCGCGTGCTTAGCTGCGATGGTGACTCGATCGTTTGAAACGGTCAAGAAACCTTCGTGCAGGCGGGTCACGTTCTTCTCGCCGGTAACCGACTCGATAAGAAGTTCGCCGTCTTCAGCTAGAAGAGCCATGGTGGGGATGTGACCGGGCATGATACCGATGTCACCGTTGACGGTGCGAGCACGTAGGTACTTCGCTTCGCCAGCCCACACGACCGATTGGCGTGAAACGACTTCTACTTTGAGTGCCATGATTACTTGGCTCCAGACTGTGCCTTGAGTTCCTCGTAACGGCGCATAACGTCGTCCATACCACCGATGTTGTAGAAGGCCTGCTCGGGGATGTGGTCTACATCGCCGCGGCAGATCATCTGGAATGATTCGATGGTCTCCTTCACCGAAACGGTTGAACCCTCAACACCGGTGAACTGTTTAGCAGTGTAGGTGTTCTGTGAGAGGAACTGCTCGATACGGCGGGCACGGGAAACAACGACCTTCTGCTCTTCGGAAAGTTCGTCCACACCAAGAATCGCGATAATGTCCTGGAGTTCCTTGTTTTCCTGCAGAATTGCCTTGACCTGAATCGCAGTATCGTAGTGATCCTGACCGATGTACTGGGGGTCCAGAATACGTGAGGTCGAGGTCAGCGGATCGATTGCGGGGTAGAGACCGCGTGAAGCAATTTCACGTGAGAGCTCAGTGGTCGCATCGAGGTGCGCGAAGGTGGTCGCGGGTGCGGGGTCAGTGTAGTCATCCGCGGGTACGTAGATAGCCTGCATCGAGGTAATGGAGTGACCACGAGTTGAGGTAATACGTTCCTGCAGCAGACCCATTTCATCTGCCAGGTTGGGCTGGTAGCCCACTGCAGAAGGCATACGACCCAGAAGGGTTGAAACTTCTGAACCTGCCTGGGTGAAACGGAAGATGTTATCAACGAAGAGCAGAACGTCCTGGTTCTGAACATCGCGGAAGTACTCCGCCATGGTCAGACCGGTCAGTGCTACGCGCAGACGAGTTCCAGGGGGTTCGTCCATCTGGCCGAATACGAGGGCGGTGTCTTTGAGGACACCTGCCTCTTCCATTTCAACCCAGAGGTCATTACCTTCGCGGGTACGCTCGCCAACACCGGTGAACACTGAGGTACCACCGAAGTTTCGAGCAACACGCGTGATCATTTCCTGAATCAGAACGGTCTTGCCAACGCCGGCGCCACCGAACAGACCGATCTTACCGCCCTTAATGTAGGGGGTCAGAAGGTCGATGGACTTAATACCGGTCTCCAGCATTTCGGTTGAACCTTCAAGGTCAGCGAAGTTGGGAGCAGAACGGTGGATAGGCCAGTAGGTGTCAGCCTTGATCTCATCATTGGATACGTCCAGGGCATCGCCCAGAACGTTGAAGATGTGGCCCTTAACGCCGTCGCCCACGGGGACGGAGATAGGAGCACCGGTATCCACTACAGCCTGACCGCGCACGAGGCCGTCAGTCTGCTGGAGTGAAATTGCGCGTACCAGCGAATCACCGAGGTGCTGAGCAGTCTCGAAGGTGATTTTGCGGGTGGTGCCGTTGAGGGTAAGGTCAGCGGTCAGCGCGTTGTAAATGTCAGGTACCTGGCCGGCAGGGAACTCAACGTCGACGACGGGGCCGATAACGCGAGCAATACGACCGGTTGCGCCCTGAGTCGGCTGTGCAGCCGATTCGTTCAGAGTTGCAGTCATTGTTCTCACTTACTTGTGTAGAGCGTGGAAAAGTTGTCTTCGAAGTTTAGGAGGCGAGTGCGTCCGCGCCGCCAACAATTTCGCTCAGTTCCTGAGTAATCTCAGCCTGGCGAGCGTTGTTCATCAGGCGAGTGTACTTCTTGATGAGATCGTCAGCGTTGTCACCTGCGGACTTCATCGCCCGCTGGCGTGAAGCAAGTTCAGACGCTGCGGCCTCAAGGAGGCAAGCGTAAATTCGAGAAGCGACGTAACGGGGCAGAAGTTCATCGAGTACTTCCTGAGGGTTCGGTTCGAATTCAAAGACTGAATTCTGTTCGAACTGATCGTTCTCAAGGTGTTCACCGGGAACAATTTCTTCCCCCAGAGCGCGAGCGTCAGCTACCACGATAGGTAGCAGGCGCAGAACGCGGGTTTCCTGGGTCACCATTGAAACGAACTCGGTGTAGACGATATGAAGGTCATCTACCTCGCCGCTTTCAAAGGCTGAAAGAATGGCATCGCGGGCAGCTACAGCCATCTCCACGTTGGGGTTATCGGTGTTGCCTTCCCACGCCTGCTCGTACTCACGTTCACGGAAGTCAAAGTAGGACTTTGCCTTTCGCCCCATGAGGTAGAGCTTGACCTCGCGCCCTTCACCGCGGAGCTTCTCAATGAGCCCCTCAGTTTTTTTAAGGACGGAGGATGAGTAGGAGCCAGCAAGACCGCGGTCGCTGGTCAGAACCAGTACCGCTGAACGGCCACTACTGCCTTTGCTACCAGATGCAAGTAGCGGGTGCTCAATGTGATGCTGGGTAGCAATGGCGGTGACGGCCTTGGTCAGCGCGTTAGCGTAGGGGCTTGCCGCCTCTGAACTCTTACGCGCTTTGCTGATACGTGAGGTCGCGATCATCTCCATCGCCTTGAAGATTTTCTTCATAGACGATGTTGAAGTAATCTTTTGGCGGTAAACCCTAATCTGGGCTCCCATATAGATTCCTTTCGTTCCCTGCTTTGATGGTGCTCAGCTCATAGAAGAGATGAGCACCAACAAAACTCGGGTAAATCGCTAACCGATGATTTCCTGTGAGACGTCACCGTCTACGAGTGGCTTGTGCTCCTCGTGACCAGCCTCAACCAGGTGGCTTGAGCCCTCTGAACGGAAACCGGCCTTGAAGTCTGCGATGGCAGTCTTCAGAGCGTTGACGGTTTCGTCTTCAAGCTTGCCGCTAGCTGCAATGTCCTGCAGAACGGAGGTTGAACGGCGCAAGTGATCCAGGAATTCTGTTTCAAAGCGCAGGACGTCAGAAACTTCTACATCGTCCAGGTAGCCATTGGTGCCAGCCCAGATGGAAACAACCTGATCTTCAACCGCGTAAGGAGTGTACTGGGGCTGACGCAGCAGCTCGGTCAGGCGAGCACCGCGGGTCAACTGAGCCTTTGAAGCGTCGTCCAGGTCGGATGCAAACATAGCGAATGCTTCCATTGCGCGGTACTGAGCAAGGTCAAGCTTGAGGGTACCGGAGACCTTCTTCATTGCCTTGGTCTGTGCTGCGCCACCCACACGGGAAACAGAAATACCTACGTCGACTGCGGGACGCTGGTTAGCGTTGAACAGGTCTGACTGCAAGAAAATCTGGCCGTCGGTGATGGAGATGACGTTGGTGGGAATGAAGGCCGAAACATCGTTAGCCTTGGTTTCGATGATCGGGAAGCCGGTCATAGAACCTGCGCCCAGCTCATCTGAGAGCTTTGCACAGCGCTCGAGCAGACGGGAGTGGAGGTAGAAGACGTCGCCGGGGTAAGCCTCGCGGCCCGGCGGGCGGCGGAGCAGAAGTGAAACCGCACGGTAAGCTTCTGCCTGCTTTGAGAGATCATCAAAGATGATGAGAACGTGCTTGCCGCCGTACATCCAGTGCTGGCCGATGGCGCTACCGGTGTAAGGTGCCAAGTACTTGAAGCCTGCTGCATCTGATGCAGGAGAAGCGACGATGGTGGTGTAATCCAGCGCGCCCTTCTGCTTCAGGGTTTCACGGACGGCCGCGATGGTCGAAGCCTTTTGGCCGATTGCTACGTAAACGCAACGAACCTGCTTGTTAGGGTCACCGGTTTCCCAGTTATCCTTCTGGTTCAGAATGGTATCAACTGCGATGGCAGTTTTACCGGTCTGGCGGTCACCAATGATGAGCTGACGCTGTCCACGACCAATGGGAATCATGGCGTCGATAGCCTTGAGACCGGTCTGGAGGGGCTCGTGCACTGACTTACGCGCAGTAACGCCAGGTGCCTGAAGTTCCAGGGCACGGCGGCCTTCAGCTTCAATCTCGCCCAGGTCATCAATGGGGTTGCCCAGGGGGTCAACGACACGACCCAGGTAGGCGTCGCCTACGGGTACGGACAGAACTTCACCGGTGCGGTGAACTTCCTGGCCTTCTTCGATGCCGGTGAAGTCGCCCAGGACGATTGCACCGATGTCGCGGGTATCAAGGTTCTGTGCCAGGCCAAGGGTGCCATCTTCGAAGCGAAGAAGCTCGTTAGCCATTACTGAGGGAAGACCCTCGACGCGTGCGATGCCGTCGGATGCTGATGCAACACGACCCACCTCTACGCGCTCTGCATTGCCGGGTTCGTAAGACGCTGCGAATTCGTTCAGCGCGTTACGGACATCATCGGCATTGATGGTCAAATCGGCCATCTTATGTCCCTGCTCTCCTAATTGGTTGATGGTCTGCACTGAATGGGTGCGTCCATCTAAACTTGCAAGACGTAGGTTCCCGCCCGCCATCAGTGGATGAACGGGAACTCGCTACTGCCTTATGTATCTTCTAAATCACCGTCGTAAACGGTTTGTCACACTGCCTATGCGAAGGATCGGCTGAGATCTGCTAGGCGGGTTGAAAGAGTGCCATCAATGACCTCGTCCCCTACCTGAACACGCAGACCGCCCAGAACCGAAGGATCGACAGTGATATCGAGCTTTAGGTCCTTACCGTAGGTTGTGTTGAGTGAACCCTGCAGCTTAGCAATTTGCTCAGCTGAGAGTGCCTCAGCGGCAGTTACTCGTGCAATCCAACGGTTTTGACGCTTGACGATGATTTCAACAAACTCATTAGCCAGGCGAGCTGCGGTGCTACCGCGAGTCGCTGAGCCAACTCGTTCGAGCAGAAGCTTGCCCTCTTCAGTGGTAACCTGACCACCAAGATTAACTGCGAGCTTCTTGAGTGCTTCTTTGCTTGCCCTGCTGTCAGCTAGCGCTGACTGAGCCTCCGCTGAGCTATTGACGGTGTTGACAAAAGTCAACAGTTCGTTGACGACTGCGTCCAGTGCATCTGCACCGCCGCGCTGCTCAGCTGACATCGCAATCGCGGTCACGGCAGTTTTTTCAAGAGCATCTGCCAGGTCTCGCTCGGAGCTCCAGCGTGCCTCTGCAGCTGCAGAAACGACGTTGAGAGCGCCTTCTGAAACCTTGCCGCTCAAAACTGCGCGGGCAATACCGGCGCGCTGTTCCGCTTCGCGAGAAGGATCGGTTAGACCTCGCCTCAAGCCACCGTTGCCATCGATAAGATCGACGACAGCGAAAAGCTCTGCTGCGAGGTGGTTGGGGTTAGAGGCAGTATTATCTGCCAGAACCTGTTCCACCTTGTTCAGTGATTCAGTTGATACTGCTGACATTAGCGAGTAGCACCTGCCTGCTGCTGTGCATCGAGATCAGCAAGAAAACGGTCGACCACACGTGATGAACGCTGATCGTCAGCGAGTGACTCGCCAACAATCTTGCCTGCTAGTGCAGTCGCAAGGGTTCCAACTTCGGTGCGAAGTGAAGCCTGTGCAGATGCACGTTCAGCGGCAATAGTCTTCTGTGCGTTCTCGGTGATGCGAGCGGCCTCAACCGATGCACGTTCCTTGGCTTCAGCGATGATGCTGTCACCTTCGGCACGGGCCTCTTCACGAATTTTCTGAGCCTCAAGTCGAGCGCTTTCAAGCTGCTGACCGTACTCTTCGCGTGCTGCTGCTGCTTCTGCTTGGGCCTTTTCAGCCTTAGCAAGACCGCCTTCGATTGCTTCCTTACGGTCCTGGTAAATCTTTTCGAATGCCGGGACGACGTACTTGGTAACGATGAAGAGGAGGATCAGGAACCCAATGGCGGTAATGGCGATTTCCCAAATGTTGGGGATGAGAGGATTAGCGCCCTCTTCCGCAGCCATTAGAAAAGACATAGGGGTTTTTCCTGTTCTATAGATTGGTCAAGTAGGTTCGACATCAGTCGAACATTACATAATGAATGCCAGGACCAGACCAAGAATTGCCAGTGCTTCAACCAGAGCGAAGCCCAGGAACAGCATGGGCTGCAGGGTCTTCTGTGACTCGGGCTGACGGGCAACGCTGGTCATGTAAGCAGCGAAGATCAGACCTACGCCGATGCCGCCGCCGATAGCTGAGAGACCGTAGCCGATTGCGGTAAGTGAACCTTCCATGGTTTTTCCTTTCACAGAGCCCACGTGGGTGTTATGTGGGCAGAGTATTTATTTGGATAACTACCCGCTTGCACGGGTCGCTGTATTCATCTACTACGGTGAGCAGCAGAGAAAATCTTTAGTGGCCTTCTGAAACCGAGCCCTGCAGATAAACCGCGAGGAGCAGGGTGAAGACGTAGGCCTGGATGCACTGAATCATCAGCTCCAGGAAGAAGAGGAAGATGCCCAGGACACCAGAACCAACCGATGCCAGTGCAGCGAAGCCGCCTGCCTCCATGATGAGGTACTGGGTCAGTGAGGCGGCAACCATAATCGCCAAGTGACCACCGAACATGGTGGCGAAGAGACGAAGAGCATGGGTGGCTGGGCGGATCAACATGTTGGACATGAACTCAATGGGAATGAGGATGACATAGATGACCGGAGGAACACCGGATGGCATAGTCATGTCCTTGAAGAAAGTACCCAGACCTTTTCGCTTAATACCAACACCAACCCAGGTCACATAAGCAATGATCGCCAGTGCGTAGGCTGAGCCTACATATGACATGGTGGGCAGCTGAATCAGCGGAATGGAACCGTAAAGGTTGTTGACCAGGATGAAGAAGAATGCTGTAAAGAGCAACGGCACGAAGGGCTTATAGGCGTGAGCGCCGATAATTTCTTTCCCCAGGCTGTTGCGTGCCATACCGTAACCCATTTCGCCAATGAACTGGGTGCGGGAAGGAACCATGGCACGCTTGCGAGCGGCATACATAAAGAAGCCTGCCACAATGACCACCGACAACATCACCAAGAGCATCTGCTTGCCAAAAGCAAACGAGCCGATCTCGAAGATTGCAGGTAGGTGCATGTCATCAATCGTGGGAGCTTGATAGCCCTGCTGTTCTCCAGCTGCAACAACTAGCCCGTTTGAAATCAAGGCAAGTCCTTTCTTGCTACTTGTTGGCCGCTTGCGCAACCTCATAGGTGTTCAAAGAATCAAAAGTATGTGTGGTCTCTTATTGAAAAGAGATATTTATTTTTGGTGCGTCTGTCGCATGTGGAGGAAAACCAAGTAGACACCACCAAAGGCGCCAATAAGAACTCCTACCCACCGAATCCAAGAGGCTCCGAGCAAGTGGTCCAAGCCATAGCCTACCAAACCCCAGACCGCTATGCCGATAATGACATAGAGAAGCGTCATAAAGGCACCAGCAGTACCTCCTCCGGCAATTAATTCGCCGGTTGAGCGAAGCTTCTTATCCTGGCTATACCAGGTGTCCTTATCTTCTTTCAACAGCCGCTCACTTTCCTTCAGTCAGTTGCGTCAAAGTACAGCAGTCGTTGCTTGGTGATGACGTACGCTTCAAGCCCCAGCTGCAGAAGAATCGCGATAAGGGCCGCTACCATCATCCAGCCGTTCCTGAAACCATCGGGTACAGGAGCGAGAATCAACAGCAGCGTAAAGATAACTACCTTCACCACATAAGCGATAACCAGTGAACGCGCGGCCGATGTCATCGACCGTCGCTCCCCCACAAGCACCGTTACGATGCTGATCAGGAAACTAAGATAGACGATACCTACACCGGTTAGAAAGCCACCAGCGCCGTCAACGCCTTCTATTATCGCTCCAATAATCGTACCGATAATGGCCAAGATTACAAAAGATAGTGTCACGTAACACAGGATGCGCCACCACGGCATCTGGCCAACGGGCGGGTTACCGAATAATCGATGCACCTTTAACCTTTCTCAGAGCTGAGGGAAGGGACAGGTAGATCCCCAATAGACACACCACGAGGAGTGCTGACCAGATGGCATCCTGAGTCTCAAAAGGTAGAGCGAGAACCGTGATAGCTGTAATGACCAGGGTAAATACTGTTACCAAAGACGCGCTACCAATATGACTCAGTCCGCAGTCCGTAAGCTGTTGATAGACGTGGGTGCGGTGGGGTTTGTACCACTGCTCCCCCCTGAGTACTCGCCGCAAGAGAGTTACACCGGTATCAGTCAGATAGACCAGTAGGGGCGCCAGGATGTACTCAAGATAGATTCCCGACAGGAAGGCGCCGATAGCCATTGAAGCGATGGCTCCACCCAGGAAGTAGGACCCTGCATCCCCCAGAAAAACATTCTTGCCGGTGCGCACGTTCCAGGGCAAGAAGGCAAGGTAGGCTGCAGCTAGGGCGGCGCCACCTCCTATGAGCCAGGGTGTCGAGTTTGCCCAGCCTGCGTAGCTGTAGGCCAACCCAACAGCAAAGCCGTGTAGCCCTGAAATGCCGTTGATGCCATCCATAAAATTGGTGACATTGATATAAGCAGCTACAGCGATGACCCCCAGCGGTAACCACCATACAGGGGTGCCCAGAACATAGGTGAGACCTAAAGTGACGATCACACCAATCAGCACCTGAGCCCCAGCTCGCACCTTAATAGAGACACCGCGGTAGTCCTCAAGCCAGCCGAGAAGCCCAGCGGACATCATGCCAAAGAGAACGCACAGGGCAACCGAGCGATCAGTATAAATTTGCCCATCAAGCAAGGCAATGACGTACCCCAAAAGGACTGCTAGCGCCGTTGCTAAGCCCATTCCGCGATAGACCGGAGAGGTATGAGATGAGCGCTCTGTTGGGATGTCTACAAGGTTCCAACGGTGCAAGAGTGGTCGTACTGCGAAGGGCAGGAGAAGACCCGCCACGGCAGCTACCCCACCGGCTACCAGAATAAGGAGCAAAAGCTCAGAGTTCATTGCCTACTCACCCTGCCCTGCGTGGTCAATACGTTCATAGCCTCTGTGCTCCCGGTAGTTTCTAAACCAGAGGGCGTAATCCAGCTCGCTAGGTGCCTGTACGGGTGCTTTGGCATGCAAGATATAGGGGTTAAGCTCGCTTCTGCGGGCCTCTTCGCCCGCGCCGAAGAGCACTTCGTCCTTTTTCTCGCCGGGACGAAGCCCGATGATGTCAATCTCGACATCGTAACGCTCGTACATACGGCGCATGTGCTCAGCAATCTTGAGAATTGATACCGGTTTACCCATATCGAGCACCAGCACTTCACCACTATCACCAATATGTCCTGCCAGCATCACTAAGAGGCAGGCGTCTGAGATGAGCATAAAGAAACGGGTGGCCTCTTCGTGGGTGACCGTAATGGGCCCCCCATCCTGTATTTGCTGAGTAAAGAGGGGTTTGATAGAACCTCTAGAGCCAAAAACATTACCGAAGCGTACGGACACATATTTCTTGCCGGTTTGCTGACCATACCAACTGGTAAGCATCTCAGCAGTTCGTTTGGACTGGCCCAAAGCCGTAGTAGGATCAGCAGCTTTATCTGTTGAGACGTTAACGAAAACTTCAACATCTACTTCAGAGGCAGCCTTGAGAACATTCCCTGTGCCCAGCACATTAGTTTTGTAGGCTTCCTTAGGATAAGCCTCAAGAGCCGACACATGTTTAAGTGCCGCAGCATGGAATACAACCTGAGGTTGACGTTCAAGAAAAACTGCCCTGATGGCATCCGCATCGCGTACATCAGCTAGCACAATGGAACGATCATCAAGACTAGAAAGACCGGTCAGAGAGTATTTTGTATCCATGAGCAGGGATTCATCGCGGTCCAGCATCATCAGTTCAGCTGGAGCGTACTTACTGAGTTGCCGGCAGAGTTCAGAGCCAATCGAACCACCGGCTCCTGTTACCAGAACCCGTTTACCCTTAACATAGGAGGCAATAGCGTCCCGATTAATCTGGTAATCAATTTTTCCACGGATATTCTCGAGAAGGTAACGGTCGTTGTTAGCCAGCTCCTCCCCCTTAATACCCGAGATGTCAGGAATGGCAGAAGTGATGCGAAGAGTTTCTACGCCCAGCTCTTTCATTGCCTGGGTGACCCTCATCAGACGACGCTCTGAGATGTTATCTCCAATAGCAATGAGGACTTTACTGACGTGCAGACGTTTGACCAACTGCGGGAGCTCTGCGCTTTCGCCGGCGACATGCACCGAATGGATCCGCGCATTTCTCATCGACGGATCATCATCGACAATTGCTACCGGACGGTACTTGGATTTGGGGTCCGACATGAGATTAGAAACCACATTTCGCCCCAAGAAGCCCGCTCCAAAAACGATGACCGGCTCAGAGCTATCCAAATCAGGCCGGTTAGTGTGGTCCTCATACATGCGTTTGACGTAACGCAGCCCCATCATGAGCAAAATAGCGATGGGGAAGGCAATAATCACTACAGAACGCGGAACACCAATATGACGGGCGGATAGTAATAGAACGAACTGGATGGTAATGACGTTGGCAACCACTAGAGGATAGAGGATGCGACCTTCATGGAAGCTGCCATAAGAGTAGCGATCGCGGTAGAGCCCAGCGCAGAGACCAAAACCCAGCTGCAATACGACGGCTAGTGAGGCAATAAGAGCTAAACCACTACCATCGATCTGCCCGATATCAAGTCCGTATCGCAGAATAAAAGCTACGGGAAGGGCGACCAGCCAAGCTACTGAGTCAAGCCCCATCTGAATGTACTTCCACCAGGTTTTGCGTTCATAGGTGTTGGGGAGCACGGGCATGCTGGCTGTTTGCAAGGATGCTTCTTTAGCCACGGTCTCCCTCTCGCTGGACTACTGCTGTTTTGCCGCGCGTCACGGCTCTAAAGATCTTTTTTCGAACATACTCTGGAACGAAACGGTAGACAGAACGAACGGTGATGTTTCGTGCCCACTGAAGTTTTGATAAAGCTCCACCGTTATAGAGTCTGCGCTGCACCTCGTAATCCTTGGAAAAAGCAACAAGCCCTCCACGCCGAGCGTAGGCTTCAGTGACCCGGTAGGCGACCAGAGGCTCCTGGACGTTGCCAAAGATAAAACCGGCTTTATTCATGCGCACCCACAGCCAGTAATCCTCTGCCCCAGGAACTTCGGTGTAGCTCCCCACGGCAAGAACCGCTGATTTCCTGAACACAACGGTAGGGTGCAACATAGGGTTGCGGGTTGCAAAGGTACTGCTGATAGTCCGAGGGTGGGAAGGTGCCGACCGGACAGACTCCACCACTTCTGGATCGGTAAGGAACTCATTCATCGCTGATCCGACAACATCGTAAGTGCAGTTGGCTATCAGAGGGATTTGAACGTCAAAGCGATGGGGCAGTGAAATGTCATCAGCATCAGCCCGCGCAACAATATCGTGAGCACAGGCGTCCAGGCCTTCACGCAAAGCGGCGGCTAAACCAAAATTCTGCGGCAGCGCCAGGCGCTTAACTGGCATGGATGCAGAAGCTTCGAATTCATCGAGTACCGCCGAGAGTTCAGCAGAGAGAGGCCCGTCTTCAACCAGAACTACTTCATCAGGGCGCAGACTCTGCGCTTCTGTATTAGACCGCAGGGCGTCCTTAAGCTGGTGTGCCTTATCTTTCGCGTACACGCTCATGAGCAGACTGAAAGCAGCACTATCAGAGCGGTGACTTCTTTGCCTTTGAGAGGAATTAACGGTTTCCAGGTCATAGACATCAGCCAGCACCTGATCGTTACTGCGGTAGCCGCGAGCGGCATCCCTCACTCCCTTGAGAAAGTAACCGGTGTAGGTCTTCTTATCGCTGGTGCGGAGTAGAGTACTCGCCCATAACCTGGCGGTTGAACCACCGTAGAGCAGCTTTTCTAGTGGGCTCAGCGTGCGTCGTGCGCAGAAAACCCAAAGCTTGTTCCGTACGTCATTATAAAAGCGGGGCCCGGGGTTGGCATCGGTGGTACCAAAAGTTTTGGTGTGGTGCAGAGCCACGGATTTTTCAGTGGCAATAGCATTGCCGTGATGGGCGAGGCGAGTGGTGTACTCGAAGTCATCATTCCAAATGAAGAAATCAGCCAGAGGCAGCTCAGTGGCCCGCATAGCTGCGGCGTCCAGCAGAACCGAGACGAATGACGCCGAGCGGATGGGGCGAGCTCCCACCGCGGCCGCTTTCTGGGTGCGCTCCTTACCGGCTGCGAACATAGTACGCATGGTGTTCATGGGGTGGTCGCGGCCGTCGTCCCACACCACCTTGGAGGCCACAAAAACGGGACGTTCACTTCGAACCGGTGAGTAATCCGCCCAGGCCCGATAGGCCTCGCTCAGGGTATTGGCGGTCGGTTCAGTGTCATCGTCCATCACCCATACGAGATCCGCCTGATGGCGTGCCAAAGCTCGGTCAATCCCTACCGCGAACCCTCCGGCACCACCCACGTTCTGAGGTAAATGCACGATATCGGTATTCAGCTCGTTGCGCAGTGAGTCAAGATAGTCGCTAGTGCCGTCTGTTGATGCGTTGTTGATAATCACAACGGTGTGCGGCACTAGTTGACCGCACGCTATTCCAGCTAAAGTTTGGGGAAGCAAGTCTAGACGGTTGTAAGTAACAACCACCGCCACAATGCGTTCTGAGCGAGCAGCGTGTGCTGCTGCGGGTTCACCGGGAGAAACCATTGAAACCTGCTAGATCCTTTCAGCGGGTGGTAGCCTGTTCAAGCTGTGCGGCACAATCACCGCATAATCTTCTAAAGTTTACCTAACTTCTAGCTTAAACTATCTACAGCCAGCCGGTGAGCGCACAAGATACGGGCTTTTCTCAGGGTTGCTTACGGGGTTTTACCGGCACTGTATGACACCCTAGAGGTAAACCCGCACAGGTGCGGGAGCTTATTTGAACCGATGGGACACACTATGGCAGATACTTCCTGGAAAATCATTGGCGCGAGTGGGTTTGTTGGCTCATCTATTTTGGCTAGGCTGACGACTGAAGGTCTCACGGTAGATGCAATCGAGGCCCCCCGGCTAGTTACCCGTGAAACAGACCCTCAACAGCTCATTAGCGACGCCCGCAAGCTAGAAGGCATCATCAACTCCCTTGCAGATTCCTTCGCCGGTTGCGATGTCGTCATCAATGCCTCCGGTCTAGCAGCCCCGGATCAGGAAGATTTAGCGCCCTTACTCGGTGCCAACGCCCTACTGCCAGCCGTTATCGCTATCGCAGCTCAGCGTACCGGGGTTCGCAGACTGATTCACATGAGTTCAGCCGCTGTGCTGGGACCGGTTCCCGTGCTCACAGATACACCAGAAACTAACCCCTTCTCTGCGTATTCCTTCTCCAAAGCACTGGGCGAAGAAGTACTGCTCGGCTTGCGCTCCTTCATTGAAGAAAAAGCCGCCCAGGGAACAGCACCGGGCTCTGCCGCATCGCAGTTTCCAGCAGCTCCCTCCCACGCCCCTGCCCAGGTAGCTCGCCATCACGCCCTTGAAATTTGTATACTGCGAGCAACTAGCGTGCAGGGGCAAGGCCGCCGCACCACCCAAGCTTTCGCTAAGATTGCCTCTTCTCCCCTAGCCTCAGTTGCCGGGGACGGTCAGCACCGCACTCCCGTCTCGTCAAACTACGCCCTAGCAGAGTTCACCGCCATGGTAGGAGCTTTTGACGGCGAGCTGCCCCCCATCGTCCTTCAACCCTGGGAGTGCGCCACCACTGAATCAGTGCTCATCGATGCTGGACGACGCCGCCCGATGCGCTTTCCCGAAAAATTCTGCCGCGCCCTGCTAAGTGCCGGCTACAAAGCCTCACACTACGTAGGTGACAGGCTAACTGGCCCCGTGCGCCGCCTCGAAGTCATGTGGTTCGGTCAGGACGTCGATGACAGCTGGGCGCGCACTAACGGTCTCATTCCTACCGCCCGCGTTTCAGAGGTGCTACGCACCGCCCACAGTTCGCTGGGCAAAAAATCAGACCGCCGCTTCGCGGACTAAGTCTTGGTGGGAGAACGGGGAAGCTGATCGGCACGGTATGGGCAGGATGGTCGGGGCTGGCGTGAATCGCCGAGTGAGCGCCAGCGAAGCGGTCGAGAGGATTAGCTTGCCCATACCGTGGGGTTAGCGTCAACAGTTTGGACAAGCTCTACCAGAATAAGCAAAAAAGGGGGGCCCATGGGATCCCCCCTTTTGTTTAGAAAATCTAGCTGATGGAGTGGGGCTTAGCCGGCCTGTTCCTCAGCCTCAGTGCCTTCGGGTGAAGTGCTTTCGGGCAGTTCTGTTTCGCTATCGGAAAGCACCTCAGCTGCCCCCGGTGCGGCGCCGAAAACTAGGTTCCTGGCAGCATCAACCGAGTAGGGTTTGGTGCTATCCCGCACCACTTTCGTCTCAGGAGCCTGAGCATGCAACACACGTCGCTGGTCTATCCCGGCAACCCCTGAGGCACCCACCAAGCCCGCAGCAACAGTGCCGCTCTCGGGCGCCGATGCACGCCGAGCCAGCGGCTCTGCATCGGCTGACTCTAGCGCATGGTCATCGGCCTGATCCATGGCGAGCTGAGTTTCAGTAGTCGCGGCCTGCGCTTCACGCGCTGCCTGCTCCTGGGCCTCTACCTCAGCACGAGTCATGAGGTTAGGTACCACCTCGCGCAGGCGCTCTACCGAAATTGCGCCTTCACGCACGATGACCAGACGGTCAGAGGTGCAGTCAACAATGGTGGAGGGCAGAACAGAAGCAGGGTCAAACCCTTCCCCTCGTTCGAGCGGCCTGGGCCCACCATCAAAGATAACCTCGACATCATTGCCCAGCTGTTCCATCGCTTCCTCAGCGGTCGTAGCTGCCGGGCGTCCGGTCTTATTAGCTGAAGAGACAGCAAGCGGGCCAAGGTGACGCAGAAGTTCAATAGCCGTGGGATCATCGGGTACGCGCAGGGCAACCGTTCCCTGGGTCTCCCCCAAATCCCAGTTCAGCGAAGGCTGAGCATAGAAAATCAGGGTCAACGCACCGGGCCAGAACTCGGCGGCCAGCGCCGCGGCGTCCTCAGATACACCGTCTGCCAGACCAGCAAGCACTGACTCGTTAAAAATCAAAACGGGCGGTGGCATCTGACGGCTACGACCCTTGGCTGCCAGGAGCGCAGAAACCCCCTCAACGGAGAAAGCGTCAGCAGCGATTCCATAGACCGTATCGGTGGGAATCACCACGGTCTTATGAGAGCTAATCGCTGCCTTGGCAGTCTCAACCGCTTCGCGGCGGGAGGTCTCATTGGTGGTGGTAATAATGGTTGCGTTCACGCTCATCATTCTTTCACACTCGGAGGGGCAGGCAAGGGTTTATAGCCGCTGGTATGACGCGGTTTACCGGCAAAGTCATCTATTGATTCTATACGCTCAAAACCGGTCCGCTTGAAGGCAGTTACCATGAGTTCCCGCTGAGTTTCAGCATGTTCAATGATGAAATAGCCCCCCGGAGTTAGCAGGTCAAAAGCTCGGGCGGTGATGGCTCGGGGCATTTTCATACCGTCCTCCCCACCGCCGTACAGAGCTAAGTTGGGATCATGATCGCGTACCTCTGGGTCTCGAGGAACAGCGCCATCGGGGATATAGGGTGGGTTCGAGGCAACCACTGTTACCTGCCCCAGCAGTTCTGGCAGGGCAGTCAGGGCGTCCCCCTGCACCAGGTGAACAGCGTGCTCAGCTAGATTACGCTGCGCCCAGGCAGCAGCATCAGAGGACAGCTCAACGGCGTGGACGCTGGCACCTGCCAGTTCTGCCGCCAAGCTAGCAGCAATGGCGCCGGAGCCTGCGCAAAGATCCACTACCACCCCGGTACTTCCCTGGTTTACCAGTGAGAGGTAGGCGGTCTTGGCATGTTCAACCAGCAGTTCGGTTTCAGGTCGAGGCACGAAAACTCCGGGGCCAACGCTCAGCGTCAGTCCGCGGAAGTGCGCCTGACCCGTCAAGTGTTGCAGGGGTAATCTGTCTCCGCGCAAGTTAATGAGACTTTCAAAGCCTTCAGGAACCGCAGACCCCATCAGCGCTAAAGCCTGAACCCGGCCACGAGATACCGGCTCTTTCCCAGACTTTTCCAGGAGGAAAGCAGCTAATAACTCAGCGTCCACCTGACCAGATTCAATACCACAGCTCTGCAGGTATACGCCACCCCGGCGAAGGGCTGTTGCCAGCTCTTCACCGGGGTGCAGTGAAAACTCACCCACGGTTTACTTACCCTGGCCCAGCTTCTCTAGACGGGCTGCCTCGTCCATCTCGATGGCGGACTGGATAACAGCTTCAAGGTCACCGTTAATAACAGCGTCCAAATTGTAGGACTTGTAACCGGTACGGTGATCCGCGATGCGGTTTTCGGGAAAGTTGTAGGTGCGGATACGCTCTGAGCGGTCCATAGTACGCACCTGGGAGTGACGCTTTTCAGCGTTTTCAGCGTCAATCTGCTCCTGCTGCCAAGCGAGCAGACGTGCACGCAGCACACGCATAGCGGCTTCACGGTTCTGAATCTGTGACTTCTCGTTCTGCATGGCGACCACGATGCCGGTGGGCAGGTGGGTAATACGGACAGCTGAGTCGGTGGTGTTCACCGACTGGCCACCGGGGCCTGATGAACGGTAGACATCGATCTTCAAATCATTCTGGCTGATCTCGATTTCCTCGGGCTCATCGACCTCGGGGAAGACCAGCACACCAGCAGCTGAGGTGTGAATACGTCCCTGAGATTCCGTCGCGGGAACGCGCTGGACACGGTGAACACCGCCCTCGTACTTCAGGTGAGCCCATACGCCCTCAGCGGGATCGGTGGAGTTAGTCTTGATCGCGACCTGGGCGTCCTTGTAGCCGCCCACATCGGTGCTCTGTGCCGAAATCATCTCGGTCTTCCAGCCCTTGGACTCGGCATAGCGCATGTACATGCGCAAGAGGTCTGCAGCAAAGAGGGATGCCTCGTCGCCGCCTTCTCCGCCCTTGACCTCAAGGATGACGTTGCGGCCATCGTCCGGGTCACGGGGAATCAGCAGACGGCGTAGCTTCTCTTCAGCTACCGGTAGCTGGGCTTCTAGTTCTTTAACCTCTGCTGCGAAGTCTTCATCTTCAGCTGCCATTTCACGGGCCGCTTCGATATCATCGCGCAGGGTATTGACGCGTTTGTAGGCTTCAACAATACCGTTGAGTTCAGCGTAGCGGCGCCCTAGTTTGCGGGCCTTACCCTGGTCAGCATGCACCGCGGGGTCAGCCAGTTGCTTCTGTAGGTCGGTGTGCTCATCGAGCAGACCCTGGATTGAGTCAATCACGTCTCTTGTGCCTTTATCTTGATGGCGCCCGATACCCGGGCGCAAAAACTTGATGGTTAAGCGGCTGAGCACCACCCCACACTCGGGGTGGTGCTATCGCTCGGTTACTCTGAGTGGCCCAGTCCGCTCTTGGCAACGGTCAGCAGGAACTCAACGTTAGAGCCGGTCTCGCGTAACTTGGAGAGCAGGACAGAGAGTGACTGCTCAGGGTCCATGCCAGCCAGTACACGGCGTAGGCGCCACATGATCTTGATTTCGTCAGCTGAAAGCAGGTTCTCCTCGCGACGGGTACTTGAGGCGTTCAGGTCGATGGCGGGGAAGATACGCTTGTCAGCGAGCTGACGTGAAAGGCGCAGTTCCATATTGCCGGTACCCTTGAATTCCTCGAAGATGACCTCGTCCATCTTTGAACCGGTCTCAACCAGAGCGGTAGCGAGAATGGTTAGCGAGCCGCCCTCTTCGATGTTGCGGGCAGCGCCGAAGAAACGCTTGGGCGGGTAGAGCGCAGCGGCATCAACACCACCCGAGAGGATACGACCTGATGCAGGAGCTGCCAGGTTGTAGGCACGCCCCAGGCGGGTCATGGAATCCAGCAGAACCACGACGTCGCGACCCTGCTCGACCAAACGCTTGGCACGCTCAATCGCCAGTTCGGCCACGGTGGTGTGGTCGTCTGCGGGGCGGTCAAAGGTTGAGGCAATAACTTCACCGTTCACAGTGCGCTGCATATCGGTGACTTCTTCGGGGCGTTCGTCCACTAGAACCATCATGAGGTGAACCTCGGGGTTATTGGTGGTGATTGCGTTGGCGATGGACTGCAGCATTAAGGTCTTACCGGCCTTAGGCGGTGCAACGATCAGACCACGCTGGCCCTTACCGATGGGAGCGACAAGGTCGATGACGCGGGTTGAAATCTTCTTAGCATCGGTTTCCAGGCGCAGACGCTCGTTGGGGTAAAGCGGGGTGAGCTTATTGAACTCACGGCGACCCTTAGCCTCTTCTGGAGTCATACCGTTGATGCTGGTCAGCTGCACCAAGGCGTTGAACTTCTGGCGGCTGCTGTTATCGTTCTCGCGGGGAGCGCGAATGGTACCGACCACGGCGTCACCCTTGCGCATACCGTAGCGCTTGACCTGGGCCAAAGATACATAGACATCGTTGGTACCGGGCAGGTAGCCGGAGGTGCGCACGAAAGCGTAGTTATCGAGCACATCAAGGACACCAGCTACAGGGACCAGCACGTCATCTTCGGTGATTTCAGGCTCATCGAAGTCACGGCGGTTGCCTCGACGGTCGCGGCGTTCGTTTTGACGGTCGCGGCGGTTTTTGCGGGCGTTGCGGCGATCCTCGTCGGGACCATTGGTAGAGGAGCGTTCTGAACGGTTATCGCGCTCTGAACGGTCGTTACGGTCACGGCGGTTGTTCTTGCGGTCCCCACGCTCTGAGCGGTTCTCCCGCTCGGACTTCTCACCGTTCTCCTCAGCGGAGTCGGTTGCAGCGGTCTCGTTCTTTTCGCCGGCGTCCTGGTTGCCCGAGATCTCATTCTCAGGGCGGCCACGGCGGCGATCGTTGCGGTTACGAGTGCGAGTGCGCTTGGTGCCGTTTTCGCCGTCAGTCTCATCAGACTTCTGGTTCTTTTGGCCGGCTGAGGCGTTCTTTTCAGATTCAACGGCGTCCAGCGCTGCTTCTACAGCTTCCAGACCGGAGGTCTCGGCCTGGGGTGCACCTGCGCTGCTCGCGCGGCGGTTACCGCGGCGCTGAGTACCGGTGCTCTCTTCAGTCTTTTGCTCGGCAGGAGCCTCTGAGGTTTCAGCCGTAACTTCAACCTTAGCCGAGGTCTTACGGGTGCGGGTGCGCTTGGGCTTCTCTTCTGCTACTACAGTTTCTGCAGTTGCGTCTTCAGTCTTAGCTGCAGTTTTGCGGGTGCGCTTGGGCTTTTCCTCAGCAACGGGAGCCTCGTCGCGATCAGCGACTGCTCCGCCACGCTGATGGGTGGTAATAGCCTCAACTAAATCGGACTTGCGCATACGGCGCGCACCGGTAATGCCCAGCTGTGAGGCGAGGGACTGGAGCTGAGCTAGTTTGAGGGTGCTCAGACTGGGAGCTTTATTGTCAGCCGCGTTTGCGGTCTCCGTACCTGCGGTGAGGTCGGTAGTTTCTGCCACGAAGATTCCTTCTTTCGAAATGCGTTTGGTTTCGCGGGGCGGTAGGTCGGGCTGCCTCAGACTGGCTGGCCCTTGCCCTGGGAGTGCGGTAGACACAGTGCTCTCGTCAGCACTGGTGAGGCTACCGCTGGGGCGTTGACTGCTCTGATAAACGCGCGGCTACGCGCTTAGAGCAGAGAAACACTGGTTTTCGGTGATCCGAGAGTGTTAGGGAACGGTAGAGGTACGGGCTTCACGCGGCTCTAAACCGTGGGTAAGAAGAAAGCTGGGCTTCATGCCCTGGGGCATGAAAGCTCTGAGGCTTCATTCTTCATGTGTAAGCATAACACCTTCTGTGTCGATATCAACGGGTAGCACGCGCCAGCTGATAGGTGAGCTTTCATACTCATTAATATCCGATGTGCTGGTGAGTCTTTCAATGGCGTCAAGGACGCTAGCACGTTCTTCCTTGCCATTAGCCAGCACCATAACGGTGGGGCCGGCGCCCGAGATGACAGCTGCGTAGCCTTGGCCGCGCAGAGCCGATACGAGTGCTGCACTGGGTTTCATGGCGACCGCCCGGTAGGGCTGGTGTAGCAGGTCGGAGGTGGCAGGTAGCAGGAAGTCCGGGTAGGTAGAGACCGCCTGGGTGAGCAACGCCGCCCTGCCCGAGTTGATTGCCGCTTCGCGGTGCGGCACGGTCTCGGGGATGAGGCCGCGGGCAATCTTAGTGGGCACCTCGTAATCGGGGATAGCTACAACCGGTAGCACCCGATCATGAGCCGCGATGGGCAGACAGTGCCAGCCGCCGTCTTCTGCGTAGGACACCACCAGCTGGCCGTACAGTGAGGGTGCCACGTTATCCGGGTGCCCTTCCATTCCCGAGCAAAGCTGGAGTACAGCATCATCATCCAGGCGCAGCTCTTCAGGCAGCAGGCCGTTGGCCGCGGTTACCCCGGCAACGATTGCGGACGCAGATGAGCCCATACCCCGTGAGTGCGGGATACGGTTGTGAGCCTTAATATGCAAGCCGGGTAATTCCAGCAACCCCACTGCCTTCCAGGCTGTCTGCATAGCCTTAACTACCTGGTGGCTAGCGTCCTGAGGTACCTTGTCAGCCCCCTCACCGGTCACTTCAAAAGTGAGCCCAGACTCTGTGCGCGTGATAGTCAGGTCATCGTAGTGAGCCAATGCCAGGCCCAAGGAATCATAACCCGGTCCAAGGTTAGCCGAGGAAGCCGGTACCCTCACCGAAACTGCGCAGCCCACAGGAATGATATCGGGTGACAGCGCCGGTTCATTAGAGTCATCGATGATGGGGAGGTTCATAGTCAGGGTGCTCCTAGTAGTAACTGGCGCTTAGTCTTCAACGCGGATAACGGAGGTAATCTCGTTGACGGTATCAAGAGCGTCAACTACTGCCATGGTTTTGCGCAGGTTGGAGTCGGTAGCCCGGTGCGTCACGATACGAATGATCGCGTGCGCGGTTTCACCGTCACGCTTCTTGGTCTGACGCATGGTTTCGATCGAGACGCCGTGCTCGGCAAAGATACGGGCGATATTAGCGAGCACGCCCAGCTTGTCCTCCACCACGATGCCCACAGAATAGCGGCAAACAACGTCGCTCATGCCGGTAGCCGACAGGTCAGCGTAGGAGGATTCAGGAACGCCAGGGCCGCCCAACACTAGGCGACGGGAGAGGGAAACAAAGTCACCCAAAACGGCTGATGCGGTAGGAGCGCCGCCGGCACCGGGGCCGTAGAACATCAGCTCTCCGGCATTATCTGCCTGCACAAAGACAGCGTTGAACGCGCCGTGAACATTAGCGAGAGGGTGATCTACGGGCACCAGGGTGGGGTTGACCCGGATGTTAACTCCATCGCCGTCCCGTTCACAGACTGCCAGCAACTTGATCACGTAACCATCGGCTTCTGCAGCCTGCACATCATCAGCGGTAATGGAGGTGATGCCTTCGCAATGAACATCATCAATGGTGAAATCTGAGTGGAAGGCCAGGGAGGCAACAATCGCCGCCTTGGACGCCGCGTCGTGCCCCTCAACATCAGCGGTGGGGTCAGCCTCGGCGTAGCCCAGACGCTGAGCCTCAGCCAGGGCGTCCTCAAACTGGGCACCGGTGGTGTGCATTTGGTCAAGGATGTAGTTGGTGGTGCCGTTCATGATGCCCAGCACGCGGGTCACGCGGTCACCTGCCAAGGAATCACGCAGGGGGCGCAGAATTGGGATAGCACCAGCAACAGCCGCTTCATAGGACAGCTGCGCACCGCTCTTAGCGGCAGCCCCAGCGAGTTCCACGCCGTGCTTAGCCAGCAGAGCCTTGTTACCCGAGACCACCGACTTGCCTGCTTTCAGAGCGCGCAAGATGCGCTCGCGGGCTGGTTCGATACCACCGGTCAACTCAATGACCACATCAGCAGCGTCAATCAGCGCCTCTGCATCGGTGGTGTAAAGCGAGGGATTAGCAGAGTAGTGACGTTTGGCTGAGGTATCACGCACCGCAATACCAATCAGCTCAATCTGCGCGCCAATACGTTCGCTCAGCACCTGAGCATCTTCGGTGAGCATACGAGCTACCTGAGAGCCGACGTTACCGGCACCCAGCAGAGCAACTTTAATGGACGGGACGGAGCTCATAGGCTTCTCTCCTGAAATTGGTTTCACACTTAGACTAGCCCGAGGTCACGGGCCAACATATCTTCTTCGGTTTCACGTCGCACGATAGCACGAGGAGCCTTAGCTCCAGAGGTAGCAATCACCGGCGGGCGGGTGAGGTAGTTGTAGTTAGAGCTCATGACGTGGTTGTAGGCTCCGGTCCCGGGCACCGCCAGGATATCCCCCGCAGCCAGGTCAGCAGGCAGATAGCAGTACCGAATCACGATATCGCCTGATTCGCAGTGTTTACCCACCACGCGGCTAAGAATCTGCTCCCCGGCAGGTTCCCTGTTAGCCAGGGTCACCGCGTAGTCAGACTCGTAGAGGACGGGGCGGGGATTATCGCTCATACCGCCATCTACCGAGACGTAGCGGCGCACGCGGGTATCCCCGTTCTCGTCTTCAATCGCCACATTTTTGATGGTGCCCACGGTGTAGAGGGTGATACCCGAAGGGCCAGAAATTGACCGACCTGGCTCAAAGGACAGGTGCGGTATAGCCATACCAACGTTGGCGCAGGTCTTAGAGACCATGTCCGCAAGTTCGGTAGCGATTTCAGCGGAGCCGCGCGGGGCGTCCTGCTCGGTGTAACCGATGCCGTAGCCGCCGCCCAAATCAATTTCGGGAAGCACAAACCCAAAGCGTTCGTTGAGCTGCTGCATATAGGTCAGCACCTTCTGGGCAGCGGCACCAAAGCCATCTGCCTCAAAAATCTGTGAACCAATGTGGCAGTGCAAACCGCGCAAGTCAATGCTCTCTGACCGGTGGGCCAGAGCGACTGCCACGGTCGCGTAAGCATCCTCAGCGGTGATACCCAGTTCGTTGAGCTCCACTACGGTAAGGCCAGCTAAAGGAGCCGTGCCCGCTGCCATAGATTGACCAAACTTCTGATCCTCGTGCGCGGTGGCGATGAAGTCATGCGTTGAAGCATGGACGCCGGGGGTGACACGCAGCATCACCGGGGCGACAAGGCCCATCTCGGCGGCGATACTGGCAATGATTTGAACCTCGGGGACTGAGTCAGCCACGATACGCCCCACCCCGTAATCCAAGGCTCGACGAATTTCAGCTACCGACTTGTTGTTACCGTGCAGGGCGATACGCTCCCCCGGAACACCCGCGCGCTGAGCGAGAGCAAGCTCGCCACCAGAAGCGGTATCCAGATAGAGCCCCTCATCTTCTGCCCATTTTGCTACAGCTGTGGTGAGGAAGGACTTACCGGCATAGTAGACCGAAACTTCTGCCCCGTGGGCCGCAAAAGCGGTTTCAAACGCCGAGCGAAACTCGGTAGCGCGAGCACGGAAAGTGTCCTCAGAAAAGACATAGGCGGGGGTTTGAAACTCTTCAACCAGGGCAGAAACCGGAGTTCCATCAACGGTCAGCTCACCGCTTTCAGCACGCTTGAATGAGGGCATCCAGATGCTACGGAGCAGGTGAGCAGGCTGTTGCGGGTAGGTTAGCCAGCTCGGGGCGAAGAGAGCGGGTTCGGCGCCCATATTACATTTTCTCCGGAGCTGAGACACCCAGCAGGCCCAGGCCGTTGGCCAGGACCTGGCGGGTTGCGTTGTTCAGGAGCAGACGGGCACGGTGCAGGTCAGTGATTTCTTCTTCACCCTTGGGAGCCACAGGTGAGACGCCGTACCAGCGGTGGTAGGCACCTGCGAGGGTTTCCAGGTAGCGAGCGACGCGGTGGGGTTCGCGGAAGTCAGCTGATTCTTTGACAGCACCAGCGAACTGACCCAATGCTGCCAGTAGCGCTGAGTCAGCCTCGGTGCTGAGCTGAGCGACATCGTATGAATCAGTGGTGACGCCGGCGAGTTCTGCATTACGTGCTAGGCCACAGGTGCGGGCGTGGGCGTACTGAACGTAGAAGACCGGGTTCTCGTTGGACTGCTTGGTCAGCAGGTCCAGGTCAATGTCGATGTTGGAATCTACCGAGTAGCGGGTCAGTGAGTAGCGGGCAGCATCTACACCTACAATCTCGACCAGGTCTTCCATGGTTACCACGGTGCCGGCGCGCTTCGACATACGCACGGGCTTGCCGTCTTTGACCAGGTTAACCATCTGGCCAATCATGACCTCAACCATATCGGGATCATCGCCCAGAGCTGCAGCTGCTGCCTTCAGACGGGCCACATAGCCATGGTGGTCAGCGCCCAGCATGTAAATTGCTAGATCAGCAGGGTTTTCGGCGCGCTTGGTCTTGTCCTGGAAGTAGGCGATGTCGCCAGCAATGTAAGCAGCGTTGCCATCTGACTTGATAACCACACGGTCCTTGTCATCTCCGAAATCGGTAGACTTCAGCCACCAGGCGCCGTCCTTGAAGTAAAGATTCTCAGATTCCTTGAGCTTCTCTAGCAGCTCGTCAACTTTGCCGTCCTCGAAGAGAGAGTTCTCATGGAAGTAAACATCGAAGTCTACGCGGAACTCGTGCAGGGACTGCTTGATCTCCTCGAACATCAATTCAACGCCCACCGAACGGAAGACTTCCTGGGGGTCCTCAGCGCTCAGCGCATCAGGGTGGGATGCCAGAACGCGGTTGGCGATATCGGTGATGTATTCGCCTCCGTAGCCGTCTTCAGGAGCTGCCTCGCCTTTGGCGCGGGCCAGCAGAGACTTGGCGAAGCGGTCAATCTGGTTGCCATGATCATTGAAGTAGTACTCACGCACAACGTTGGCACCCTGAGCTTCCAGGATGCGAGCTAGTGAGTCGCCCACAGCTGCCCAGCGGGTACCGCCCAGATGGATAGGGCCGGTGGGGTTAGCCGAGACAAATTCAAGGTTAATGGTCTTCCCAGCCAGCACATCACTGCGGCCAAAAGTCGACCCCTGATCGAGAATCGTCACAGCCAGCTCACCGGCAGCCGCGGCGTCCAGCACAATGTTCAAGAAGCCGGGGCCAGCAATATCAACAGAAGCAATCCCATCTAGCTCGGAGATACGGGTAGCTAAAACCTGCGCAACCTCGCGGGGGTTCTTACCCACCTTCTTAGAAATCTGCAAAGCAACATTGGTTGCCCAGTCACCGTGGTCACGATTCTTAGGGCGCTCAACACGCACAGCAGGTGCGGTTTCGCCATCAGCAAGGGTCAGTTCACCGGCGTCAATCGCTGCATTCAGCGCGCCGTCAATAGCAAGTGAGAGTTCTTCGGGAGTCATAGCCACCAGTTTACAGGGTTATAGGCAACCCCCTAAGTACGGTTCACAATGCGGCTGGTTGGAGTACCTGCCTTTAACAATGAAAACAAGCCATGGAAAACTCCAGCTCTATTTGGGAACCATTTCGCCTACACAGATGCCCTCTCTCGGCTCAGTCATCCAGCTAGTTTCTCAGTGTCAGCTGAGCCTGAACCCAGCCAATGATTCTTTCCCAGGCCTTTCGGTCTGCATAGATAGCAGGGTCAGCGTGCTCAGCACCGGGGACCAGAAGCAGCTCGGTAGCCACTCCCCGACCCCCCAAGGCTCGGTGGGCTTTTTCAGACTGGTTGGGTGGCACACAGGTATCGCCCGTACCGTGCACGTAGAAAACCGGTGCGTGCCTTCTGTTCCCAGTTCTTTCTGCCTGCTGAGCCAGGTCGATAGGGTGAGCCTTTGACCAGTTAGTCTCCGCCGCGCTCCCGACGGGAGCTGGATAGGGACTACCCAGCAACCGCCATTCCGCCCCGTCGTCCTCAGGATGATTCCGATCAAAGCCACAGGCTACACGGTCATCGAAAATGGTACGCAGATCAGAAACGCCGTAAATGCTAACGGCACAGCTCACTGAGGACGAAGCATGAGCTGGTATGTCTGCTGCGGGAAACCCTTCAAAGTAGGGGTCCTTGAGAGCCGTGCTTGCCGCGGCCAACTGCACCAGGTGACCGCCGGCAGAGCCTCCTGCCAGCGCTATCTTAGCGGGATCGAAGCCCAAGATTTTAGCGTGCTGCTTTAGATAGCGGATGGCTGCTTTGACATCGTGAATTTGGGCAGGAAAGAGAGCCTCATGTGAAAGGCGGTAGTTGATGGTGGCCGTAGCGAAACCGGCTGCCTGGAAGTATTCGCGGATCTTGTGTACATCATTATCGGAGCGGTGAAAAGAGGACTTGTCACCGAAGCGCCAGGCTCCCCCGTGTACGTAAATCAACAGAGGCGAAGTGGGAGTGGTACCGGGGTAGTAGTCGTAGGTTTGCGAGGGGTTTCCCTCCTCACCGTAGTTACCAGAGATAAAGTGCGCTGCCATGTGCTACCCTTTCTGACCGCACCCGGGTGGCTCTGCCCGGCGTCCTCTCTAATGTAACCGCTAGCGGAGCGCCAGTGAAAATGCTTCAGATGTTTCTGGTAAAGTTATGTTCCGTTCGCTGTGATAACAGCGGATATAGTTGAATAAATGAATATGCCCCCGTAGCTCAGTGGATAGAGCACCAGTTTCCGGAGCTGGGTGTCGAAGGTTCGAATCCTTTCGGGGGCACAGCTTAAACCCGCACTTACAGCAGTAGGAGCGGGTTTTCTGTTATTTGAGACCGACAACAAGAACTAACTCAACCCCAAAGCCCTCATCATTCTCTAGGTAGAGAGCTGTATGATTCTCCCCTCCAGCGTGAGGGTAAAGGTCAGCAAAAAGCTCTGTCCAACCATGTTTGGGGGCTTGCTCTTTGATCTCTTCAAGCCGTTGCGAGTTCGCACAATTGAGAGCCAAGTGGTTAAGACCAGCACGAGTGCGCTGATGATTACCGCTAACGTCCGGGGATTGTTCAAGCACAAGATAGGAACCGTCGGGCGCACGCCATGAAGTTCCACCTTCCCAGGCTTGATAGCGGGTAAATCCGAGCTGTTCCATTAGCCAGTCCCAGCAGGTTTTGGCTGCCTTAAAATCTGTAGTCCACAGCTCGATATGGTGAACATTTGCCCGCGGCGGCACCGTTTTGTCTCGCAAACGCGCCGCTATCACAGCGTCGTAAGCCTGCCCATCGTAGAAAAATTTTTCTCGTTCGACCCCCTCAACCGTGAATCCTGCGGCTGCGGCAACTGCGCCGGAGGCCGGGTTATTGGTCCGGTAGCCCAGCTCAAGACGTCGCAACCCCGGTGATGTTTCCTCGGTCAGAACACTGCAATCAAATAAGCCCTCTCTGAACTGCACCTCGGATTGCCGAGACTGCTCTCCTAAGGTCCAATCACAAACAGCGCGCACACTTTCTTTCATGGCACCTGTCCCCCGAATAACCGGGGCTGACCAGTAGTAAACCCAGCCACGGTCAGGCTTACCCTCGTCATCTTCAGCAGTAACCGTTACTGCTACCAGCCCCGCAAGCTTCGCTTCACAATCGAGCGCAAAAACACTTCGCCCCTCAGCAGGGAGCAACGAACTTTCGATATGCCGGCGAGCATCTTCAAGGGACAACAAAATCGGTAGCTGCCGTCGCAGGTCCTCAACCTGCTGGTAAAGCTTGAGCAGATCAGCGGCGTCCGAAACCTGCCAGTATCTTAGGTGCATCATTGCCCCTCTCACGGTCTTCCTGTGCTCACTATAGAATAGAAGGCAACCTTGCCAGAAACTTTTGGAGAAGAAACCCGTGACCCTCAACACCCCTCACATTGCCCCCAACGGCGCTGAAATCGCTGAGACCATCTTGCTCCCCGGCGACCCGCTGCGTGCCAAGTTCATCGCAGAGACCTATCTTGAGAACGTCACCCAGTTCAACACCGTGCGCAACATGTTCGGCTACACCGGTGAATTCAAGGGGCAGAAAGTCTCGGTCATGGGTACCGGCATGGGTATCCCCTCAGCCTCCCTCTACACCCACGAACTCATCCACTTCTTTGGAGTCAAGCGTCTGATTCGTATTGGCACCTGCGGCGGTCTTTCTGACGTTGTCGACACCTTCGATATCGTTGTAGCTGCCTCTGCCTCCACAGACTCCAACTTCATGGCGCACTACAAACTACCCGGCACTTTCGCTCCTACCGCCTCCTGGTCGTTGCTCTCAGCAGTAGCACAGGAAGCAGAGAAGCAGGGCGTGAAACTGAACGTAGGCAACGTGCTCTCCAGCGACGTCTTCTACAAGTCCGACTTCTCCGATAACAAGAAGTGGGCAGACATGGGCGTTCTCGCCGTTGAAATGGAAACCGCGGGTATCTATGCGGTGGCCGCAGCCGCCGGCGTGGAAGCTCTGTCAGTTTTCACCGTCTCAGACCATCTCTTCAAGGGCTCAGATACTACCGCTGAACAGCGAGAGACTTCCTTCACCGACATGATGGAGCTGGTCCTGCCCGTAGCAGCCGGTCTCTAACCAATCTAAAGCGGGGTTGGTTACGCCAACCCCGCCTTTTTTATACCCTGTCTTTGCCCCGAATCATCCAGGCGGCAAGAACCCCACCCAGTAACCCAAAGAGGTGAGCCTGCCAAGAAATGCCGGCGCGCACGCCCACCAGCCCAAAGAATATACTTGCCCCGTAGACCGCGATTACCAGCACAGCCAGCACGACGCGCAGCAACTTGCCGCTACCCCAGTCGGTAAAAAAGGCACCGGCAACTAGGTAGCCAAAGTAGCCAAAGACCAGCCCGGAAGCGCCCACGGTCACCACGCCCGGTGCATTTACCGCCCATGCTCCCAGCCCAGCAACAGTCGCCACCAGCAGGCTAACACTGAGGAAACGGCGAGCGCCCTCCAAAGAAATCAGGGCACCAAGAACAGCCAATGAGAGAGTATTACCCACCAGGTGACGCAATCCGGAGTGAATGAAGGGTGCGGTAAAAATACCGCCTAAGCCGGCCAAATTCCAGGAGCGAATTCCCAGCCAGCCCAAGCTGCCCGGCACAACAAAAGAAATAGCGTATGCCGCCCACATGATGCCCAGCAGTATCACCAGCGGGGTAAACACACCGGCGTTTATTACAGGCCCTCGCCCCTTAGCCGGCGAGTTGGCATCTGGCGCATTGCCCATCTGCTGATAGTGGTGCGTTCGTGCTTCTTTGAAACGCTCCCAGAAATCTGACATTAGCGGGTAACTCCTTCGAGCGGTCCTCCGGCAGCTCGCCAGCCAATAAGCCCTCGGCTTCTGCTAGCCGACTCAAAGCCTCGTTGGGTGAGCAGGTTGGTAGCACGCACATCAAAAATGACGGCTCTAGCCTCTAACCATAGCTCGAGTGCTTCTTGAGCAGAGACAGCGCTCGCTTTACGAAAGAAGTGACGGGTGCCCAACGAGCCCTCATTCCCTGGAGAATATGTTTGTTTTATTCTAGGTCTCTTTGCTCACTACTGGTGTCTAGCGATTACGTTCGCTCTCAACAGCAAAGCCGTCAATAGCCGCAACCTTACCCCTGCACTAAACTTAAGGTCAGTATGTCTACTTCATCTGATTCTTCCTCAAAAACTTCTAACCTGGGTGCCCTGGCTGCTGCTATGCACAAAGCCCCCACCCGAGCGTCCGAACCAGCTCGCTCTGAAACAGCTGACAAACCGGATGCACGCAAGCGCTCGCGCCGCAAGGACGAGGGCAAACAATCCAGAGGAAACAACGATAGGGGCCGGGTCCGGCAGAATCGCCGTTCGCCAGGAAGTGCAGAATCGGTAGGTAAGGACGCTCCGGTTCAACGTCTAGTACCCCAGACCATTACTTACCCCGAAGCTCTGCCAGTTTCAGCTCGCCGAGATGACATTATGGCGGCTATTCGCGATCATCAGGTCACCATCGTTGCAGGTGAGACTGGTTCGGGTAAAACCACCCAGCTGCCCAAGATGCTCTTGGAGCTGGGGCTGGCTGACCACGGCCTCATCGGTCATACCCAGCCCCGCCGTCTGGCAGCCCGTTCAGTGGCTGAGCGAATTGCTGAAGAGCTGGGCCAGAAAATTGGTGAAACCGTGGGATACCAGGTGCGTTTCACCTCTGAGGTGGGCGAGAATTCAGCGATTAAACTCATGACTGACGGTATTTTGCTGGCTGAGATTCAGCACGACCGGCTACTCAGCAAATACTCGGCCATCATCATCGATGAGGCTCACGAGCGCAGCCTCAATATTGACTTTATTCTGGGCTACCTCAAGCGCATCATGCCCCAGCGCCCGGACCTCAAAATCATCATCACCTCGGCAACCATCGACCCCGAGCGCTTTGCCCGCCACTTCTCCCCCAGCTTCGTGCCCGGCGTAGGCATTGTTGATGAATCACTGAGCGCCGAAGAGAAAGAAATAGCTGAAGCAACCCTACCCGATGACGCCCCGCCCATCATCGAGGTTTCGGGGCGCACCTACCCCGTTGAGATCCGTTACCGCCCTCTAGAGGGTACCCGCACCGGAGACGGCGGTGAAGACGATATGGATGCCGGTGACGGCCTAGAGGATGAAGACCGCGACCCTTTGGACGGCGTCCTGGATGCTATTCGTGAGCTCTCTGAAGAGGCACCCGGTGATATCCTGATTTTCTTCTCGGGTGAACGCGAAATCCGCGACGCTGAGGATGCTATCAATGACATGGTGCGCACCACCCGCCGCCTGCGAGATTACGAGGTTCTTCCCCTCTACGCCCGACTTTCTATGGCTGAACAGCACAGGGTTTTCCGTCCCGCTGGCAGGCCCCGCATCGTCCTTGCCACCAACGTTGCCGAGACCTCACTGACAGTCCCCGGCATCAAGTACGTGATTGATACCGGAACAGCCCGCGTATCGCGCTATTCAGCCCGCACCAAGGTGCAGCGCTTGCCCATTGAACGTATCTCTCAGGCCAGTGCCAACCAGCGTTCTGGCCGCTGTGGTCGAGTCTCTGACGGTATCGCTATTCGTCTTTATTCTGAAGAGGATTTCGCAGCTCGCCCTGAGTTCACTGATCCGGAAATTCTGCGCACCAACCTGGCGGCTGTCATCCTGCAGATGACCGCCATCGGCGTGGTCAAGACCCCCGCAGACATCTCGGTATTCCCCTTCGTACAGCCTCCCGAAAGCCGCGCCATCAACGATGGTGTTAACCTTCTGCGTGAGCTAGGTGCTCTTCGTGAGGCCGGAGCACAGGCAGGGAGGGGGCGGGGGCGCCGCGGCCCCGGTTCACCGCTGACCGCAGCCGGGCGGGCCATGGCTGCTCTGCCCGTTGATCCGAGGCTTGCCCGTATGATCGTTGAGGCGTCCAAGCGCGGGGTAGCTAAAGAAATGATGGTGCTGGCCGCTGCCCTGACCATCCAGGACCCCCGCGAGCGCCCGGCTGATAAACGCGGCGAAGCTGATGCTCTGCACAAGCGTTACCTGGATGAGAAATCTGACTTTTCTAGCTTCTTGTTGCTCTGGCAACATATCAATGAGAAGCAGGATGAGCTCTCTTCTAGCCAGTTCCGCAAGATGTGTCACCGAGAGTTCCTCAACTACCTGCGTATCAGGGAGTGGCAGGATCTTTTTGCTCAGCTACGCGAAATTGGACGCGGAGCAGGTATCAGCGTTAGTGGCGGGCGTGACATCGACCCAGCGGCTCATGAGGAGGCAGTACATAAGTCGCTGCTGACCGGTCTGCTCTCCCACATCGGGATTAAGGATGAAACTAACCGGCACGAATACCGCGGTGCCCGCGGCACCCGTTTCGCAATTTTCCCCGGATCTGGTCTCTTCAAGAAAAACCCGGAGTGGCTAGTCTCAGCTGAACTGGTTGAAACCAGCCGGCTCTGGGCGCGAGTCAACGCTGAAATTCAGCCAGAATGGGTCGAAGAGTTAGCTGCCCATCTGGTCAAACGTCAGTATTCTGACCCCCATTGGTCTGCTAAGCAGGGCGCGGTTCTGGCTCATGAGAAGGTCACTCTTTTTGGTGTGCCTATTATCGCTGACCGCCGGGTTCAGTACTGGCGTATTGATCCGGTAGCTGCCCGCGAGATGTTCATTCGTTCGGCTCTGATCGAGGGTGACTGGTCTACCCGTCACCGGTTCTTCGCCCGCAATCAGAAGGCACTGGCCGAGGTTGAGGAGCTGGAAGCCCGCCTGCGCCGCCGCGACCTTCGAGTAGATGACGAGACCCTTTTTGACTTCTATGATGCCCGCATCCCCGCTGATGTCGTGTCAGAGCGCCACTTTGACCGCTGGTGGAAGGAAGAGCGCACCAAAAATGAGCACCTGCTCGACTTCAACCCCGAACACCTCATTGATGAAGAGGCGGCCGACTACGATGAGTCCCTCTTCCCGCGCACCTGGCAGGTAGCCACCAGCGGCGGAGAGCTTTCTCTTGACCTGCGGTATGAGTTTGCGCCCTCAGTTTCTATAGGTGGGGTTCGCTCTTCACAGGCGCAGACCGATGGCATCGCAGTTCAGGTGCCGGTGCTCTTCTTAGGCCAGCTGGAGCCTGCCCCCTTTGAGTGGCTCATTCCGGGCCTGCGCGAGGAGCTGGTCACCGCCCTCATTAAGTCCCTGCCCAAGCAGGTCCGTAAGAACTTTGTGCCGGCCCCGGACGTCGCCCGTCAGGCGGTTAAAAAGCTGACCGAAGAATTTTCACCGCTCACCGACAGCCTCACTGAGGCGCTTGCTTTAGCTTTGCGCCGTTTGCGCGGACAAGTGGTGGACCCGGCAGAGTTCAACTGGGACGCTGTGCCCGAGCATCTTCGTTTCACCTTCCAGGTACGCAACCACAAAAATAAAATTTTGGGTGAGGGCAAGAACCTTAAAGACCTGCAGGCAAACCTGCACACTGAGATTCGTTCGGCCCTGGCGGCTTCTCTGGGAGCATCCCCTGAGACTCTTGGAGCCATGCAAGTGATGGCCGGTGGAAAGAAGAAAGGTGCGCCGGGTCAGATCTCTGCTCAGGGCACACCGGATGTCAGACCTGCACTCACCATGAAGGGCACCGAGGGCAGTGCGTCCGGGGCAAAGACTCAAGCAGTCCGCGAGGTCTCCGGGCTCACTAGCTGGCCCGATGCAGACCTCCCCCGCAAGATTGAGCGGGTCATCGCTACTCAGACGGTGGCGGGCTACCCCGCCTTAGTTGATGAAGGTACTAGCGTTGCGGTTCGCATTTTTCCCACCGAGGCTGAGGCTTTGCGCGCCCAGCGCGGTGGTGTGATTCGTCTGCTCAAGCTGGGTACCCCGTCGCCCGAACGGTATGTGAGTGATCACCTCAATAATCGTGAGAAGCTCATCTTTACCCAGAACCCCCACGGTTCCATCGATGAGCTGATTAGCGACTGCACGGTTGCGGCCATTGACCAGCTGATTCCGGCAAACCCGCCCTTTACCAAGGATGAGTACACGGAGCTTTTCAACACGGTAAGGGCTGAACTGATCGATACGGTCTTCATCATTACCAAACTCGTGGCAGATATCCTCAGTGAGGCAGCCGCCGTGCGCAAGCTCATCAAGAAAAGCACCTCCTTGGCAGTCATCCACGCTATGGGCGATCTGAAGGGTCAGCTTGAGCATCTGATTTACCCCGGTTTCGTAGCAGCTACTGGTGCAGCCCAGCTGCACCATCTGCCCCGATACCTGACCGCTATGCGCAAACGCCTGGAAAAGCTAGGGCCCAATGTGCACCGGGACAACCAGCTGATGCTCACGGTACAGACCCTTGAGGACGCCTACGACAAGGCAGTCAAGTCCCTGCCCGCTGGGCTATCCCCCAGCCCTGAGCTGGAGCAGGTCGGCTGGATGATTGAGGAGCTACGCGTCAGCTTCTTCGCCCAGGAACTAGGCACCGCTTACACCGTTTCGGAGAAGCGAATCTCCAAAGCGCTGCGCGAAGCCCTAGACGCCATGAAGAACAGCTAAAAAGAGGGGCGTTGCTACTTAGTCAGCTACGAAATCCCCGTAGCCTAGCTCGCGTAGAGCTTCGCGGAGCTTGGCTGCGGCGGCGTCCATAGCGGCGGCGTCCGGGTTGCGGTTGGCCTGCTCAAAAGTGAATTCGCTTTGATGCTGGGAGGGCCAGACGTGGATGTGGGCGTGGGGCACATCGAAGCCCGCGATGATCATGCCAACCCGCTGGGGGTCAAAGGCCTTCTGCAGGCCCTCAGAAACCTTGTGGGCTACGCCAAAGACGTGGCTGGCAAGATCTTGGGGCATATCAACCCAATGATCAATTTCCTCGCGGGGAACCACCAAGGTGTGACCGTACTGAAAGGGTTCAATGGTGAAGAAGGCGACTGCCTTTTCATCCTGCCAAATTATGCGGCCGGGGATCTCGCCCTTCATAATCATGGTGAAAACGGTGCTCATAGCTACTCTTTCTAAATGTGGACTGAGGTACCCGCAGGCAGGTACTCAAATTCGGTGCCGTATTTTTTGCCGAAGTTGGTGACGTGACCAACAATCATGTTCCTGCCATTCTCTGCCAGCAGGGAATCATGAATCTGGAATGCTTTCTGAGCCCGCACAGCAATGATGAAGTCGATTACCTCAGAAATCTTATTCCAGGGCGCGTGGAGAGGGACCAGCAGGGTTTTGACCTCGATGCCGTGAGGAACCACGAATGAGTCACCCGGGTGAAAGAGGTTGTCATCGATGAGGTAACCAACGTTGTCGATCACAGGCAGCAGAGGGTGGATTATCGCGTGCTGGCCGCCAAAGGTCTTGATGGTGAAGCCTGACAGCTCTAGCTGACCGTCAGCGGTAACGGCAGTTGCCGCGGCATTGGGCAAAGCTTTTTTGATGCTATCAACAACAGCATCTGGCGCGTGCAGGGTTACCTCGGGATTCTTTTTGAGAAAGGCGAGTACCTTCTCTTCATCAAAGTGGTCGGGGTGAACGTGAGTGATGAGAATGTGCTGTGCACCTTCCAAAGCTTCTTCCACCTCTGAGAAGCCACCGGGGTCAAGCACCAGCACGGTATCGTGATCTTCGAGACGGACGCAGGAGTGGGTGTATTTGGTAAGTTTCATATCTCTACCCTAGTAGTTTCGACGGTCACACAACAGCTGTGGGTGCCTGCCGGTGTTATTTTGTCCTGGGGTGAACGGGGCTTCCCTCCCCTGCCGGTGAACTGAGCAACGTGGATGGCTCTGCAAGGTTATTATGGACTGTAAAGCAAGATGACTTTTAACGAAAGAGGGCCTAATGGCGACCACCGCGCAGAAAACTACCGAGGTGCGCAACACAAAGCAACGACGTGCGGTGGCCGCTACTCTCGATACTCTCGAAGATTTTATTTCAGCTCAGGATCTGCACCAGCTTATGGTCTCTAAGGGCGAGTCAGTTTCTCTTGCGACGACCTACAGAATTCTTCAGTCTATGCTTTCTGCTGGCGAGGTGGAGTCCCTCAAGACAGAGGAGGGTGAGGCTATCTACCGCCGTTGCGAGTCTGAGCACCATCATCACCATTTACTCTGCCGGGTATGCGGTGCGGCGGTTGAGTTTGAGGTTCCCCAGCTTGAGGACTGGACCCTAAAAATCGCTGGCGAACACGGCTACACCGAGGTCAACCACACCATCGAGATTACCGGCGTATGTGGCAACTGTTCAGCTGGTTAGATATAAAAAGCCCGCTCTAAAATGAGCGGGCTTTTTCGTCCCCTTATGCGGCGGCGGGGGTGTGCTGAATTTCCTTGGGCTGTGTACGTCCTGAGGCGCTGTGGCGCTGACGTACGGCGCGGATTACTCTGCAGACTACGAAGATAAAGAAGGAAATGCTGGTGACGTAGGGGCTAATGGGAAGGGACCCAGCCAGTGCCAGCATGATGCCACCCACCATTGCAATCTCAGCGAAAATCACGGAAAGAATCAGAGCTTTGAGGGGGGACGCCGTTACCTGCAGGGCAGCTGCAGCGGGAGTAATCAGTAGGGCAAGAACCAGCAAGGAGCCCACTACCTGAACTGAAAGAGCGGTGGCGATACCCAGAACAATCATGAAGGCAAGAGAAAGCGTGCGAAGCGGCACGCCTTTTGCCCGAGCTACTACCGGATCAAGCGAAGCGAACATGAGGGGACGCCACATGAGGGCCAGGACACCAACAATAACGATTGCACCAATGATCATGGTGGTGAGCTGTGCGGAGTCTACCGAAACAATTTGACCGGTCAGCAGCGAGAATTTGTTGGCAGCTCGGCCTGAGTAAAGAGAGAGGAAAAGGATACCCAGCCCCAACCCAAAAGGCATGAGAGCTCCAATCACAGAATCATTTTCGTGGGCTTTTGAGCCCATGAGTGCTATCAGTAGAGCTGAGGCAATGGATCCCACCAGCGAACCGGTGACCACGTTATAGCCCAACAGGAGAAATAGCGCAGCGCCAGCAAAGGACATCTCTGCGATGGCGTGAACGGCAAAGGCGTGACGGCGCATCATGACAAAGATACCCACAAAACCACCGATAATGCCCAGCACTGCACCGGCGAAAATTGACTGGTGCAGCAGTACCACCAGCTCACCGTAGCGATCGAAGACAAAGACTTCAGAGACGAAATCTGTAAAAGTAATATTGAGTTGCACGGCTATGCACTCCGATCGGAGGTGACGGGGCGGTGTATTTCATTGATGTGGGGCCCGTGAATCAGGTCTTGTCCCTGGATACTGCAGTGATGGTCTTTTTCAGAGTGTTCCCCGCCTACTACAACATAGCGTCCGTTGGTGTGTAGGACAGAAACAGGTGTTTGGTATAGATCGGTGAGCACCTCAGAGCGCATGACTTCTTCTACGGTTCCTACGGTGAAACGTCCGCCGGCCAGGTAAAGCACCCGGTCAACGTGTTCAATAATCGGGTTGATTTCGTGGGTCACAAAGATAACCGTGGCGTTGTGTTCACGGTTGTAGCGGTGGATCAGCTCAGAAACAGCGTACTGATGGTTAAGATCCAGCGATAGCAGAGCTTCATCAGCCAGCAGAATCTGAGGATCATTAGCAAGAGACTGGGCTATCCGCAGACGCTGTTGCTCACCCCCAGAGAGAAGACCGATGGGCACATTAGCGTACTCAGTGGCTCCCACAGCTTCCAGCAGTTCATCCACTTTCGCCCGGTAATTCTTTCGCGTCAGGCGGAAGCCCCAACGGTGACCGTCCACCCCGAGCCCCACAAAATCTCTAGACCGGAGCGGTGTCTCAGAGCCGATTGCTCGTTGCTGAGGCACGTAGCCAATCCCAGAGTTTCCAAGGTGGGCAGGTTTACCGAGCACCGTTATGCTCCCCGAGCTGAGGGTAGTCAGTCCCAAGACCGTCTTGATGAACGTGGATTTGCCCGACCCATTGGGCCCGAGCACTGCAAAGTACTCGCCCTGTTGGATCTCAAGATCAAGATTTTGCCAGAGGACTCGGTGACCAAACGAAAGCCCGCCCCCGCGTACTTTTACGGCAGGGACGAGCTTAGACGGAGTAGAAGACATAGGTTTTATGCTACTGCCTTTTCAATGTTTTCGATGTTGCCTGTCATCCACTGCACATAGTTTTGGCCGTCGGGCAAAGTTTCCGAGAAGGAGGCAGTGGGTACGTGCACGCTGGTTGCAAAGTCCCAGATTTCTCTGGTCTGAGCTGTCTGGGTCTGTTCGTTAAAGGCTAGTAGATCAGCCTGCTGACCGGTCAGCACGTCTTTTGCTTCCTGTATAGTGAGCGGGGCGATGTCGCTGTTGGTTTCAACGGCCTCTACCAAATCATCGGGGGTGACATCGGTGTAGCCGGCATCCTCAAGGAGGTAACCTGGCACGGGCTCCGTGGCCAGGTAGTTACGTTCTTGAGTGGCTAGCGCCTGGGTTCGTTCCAGCAAACTTTCGAGTTCAGTAACTATCGCGGACGCCCCGTCGCGGTAACTCTGGGCATTTTTTGCATCAAGGGTTGCGAGGTCTTCTGCTACCTGGTTGGTCACCTTAATCATGGTATCCAGGTCATACCAAACATGTTCATTGTAGGTGTGCGCGTGGTCATGTTCAGCTTCTTCACCCTCATGATGGGCATGTTCCTCGTTGATATGTGCCAGCTCTTCTTCATCAAAAAGCTCGGACACTTCCACTGCATTTATAATGATCTGTTCTTTGTTATCGGAGCCCGCCATCTCTTCAAGGAAAGTGTCATACCCACCACCGTTGAGCACCACCAGGTCAGCGTCTTTTACGTTAAGACGGTCAGAGCTGGTTGCCTCGTAGGAATGGGGGTCTACTGCGGTTGAGGCAATGATGGGCGTTACTTCTACATGATCACCGGCAATCTGGGTGATGAGATCAGCATAAACATCGGTGGTGGTGACAACTTTAAGGGTGCCGTCATCGGCAGTGATGCTGTCGCCGGCTCCGCATGCTGAAAGCATCAAAGTTGCTGCCGATAGGAGGGAGATTGCACGTAGAGCCTTTTTCATCGTTTCCTCATCTTCTGCATTAGGTTGTTGTAATTCACCCTAGAGTAAATGCGAATCATTCGCAAATGAATGTCGGATGCTTTCGACCACAGAAAAGGTGGCACCACCGCCCATCGCGGTGCCACCACCTTTTCTATGGCAGAGCCATTATTTAGTCGCCAGCGCGGCGTGATGCCGCCTCCTCCCTGCGGCGCACGTGGTCCTGTGTGGTGTCCTTGATTTCACCCACCAGCTCCTCGATTACATCTTCAAGGAAGATTACACCTACGCTCTTGCCTTGGGCATCGACCACGTGCGATACGTGGGCGCGGTTGCGTTGCATGATAGCCAGTGCATCGTCAATCTCAGTTTCAGGACTCACAATGGACATTGGGCGTAGCTTGCTCCAGGCAATAGGCTGATTTACCCTTTCACCTTCGTAGGCAAGTGCATCCTTAATATGTAGGTAGCCCATGTATGTGCCGTCTGCGGGATCTTGCATGACGAATCGGGAGTAGCCGGTCTGTGCCACAGCCTTTTCAAGATCCAGCGGAGTGCAGGGGAAGTTTAAGGTGATCAGGCGATCGCGTCCCACCATAATTTCTTTTACGGATTTTGTACTGAACTCTAGCGCCCCAGAAAGTACGCCCGAACCATCATCAACGGTGCCTTCAGCGGTGGACTGCGCCACGATGCTTTGCAGCTCATCCAGGGTGAAAGTTGATGACACTTCAGCCTTAGGCTCCACTTTCATTAGCCTCAGGGCGTGGTCAGCAATCCAGTTCAGAATACCAACGAGAGGTTTGAGTAGCTGGGAAAGAGTTACCAAAGAAGGTGCAATCAATAGAGCGCTGCCTTGAGCGGCCGTTGAGACTGCCATGTTTTTGGGCACCATCTCGCCGAAAATAACGTGGAGATAGGTCACCAAAATGAGTGCGAAGGCAAAAGCTAAACCGCTGGCTAGTTCGTAGGGAATGCCCATATTTTCAAGAGGACCAGCTACCAGGTGATGGATGGCAGGTTCTGAAACGTTCAGAATGAGCAAAGAGCATACGGTAATACCCAGCTGGCAGGTTGCCAGCATGAGGGATACATTTTCAAGTGCGTAGAGCACTTTGATTGCACGCTTGTTTCCCGTAGCCGCTATGGGTTCTACTTGCGAACGTCTGGTCGCCATGATGGCAAACTCCGCACCCACGAAATAGGCATTACCTGCTAGCAGTACAAAGAGTAAGGCTATTGCTACCCAGTCGTTCATGCCTGCGCCTTCTTTCGGTCAATATCGGCGAGGTTTTCAGCCGGGTGAGGGGTGTAGCGGATGCGATCGATGCGGCGCTGTTCCATCTTTTCAATTTTGAGTGTTCCACCGGGGAGGGGCAGCGTATCCCCGGTCTCGGGAATCCGGCCCAGTTTGTCCATCATGAAGCCACCCATGGTTTCGTACGCGGGGTCATCTTCAATATCTAGAACGTTGATGTACTCGTTGATTTCATCCGGCCTCAATAATCCAGAGAAGAGGTAGTCGCCGTTTCCTACTCTAAGAGGTCGGCTGTCTAGCGAGTTGGTGTCGTGTTCATCGGACACCTCGCCGACGATTTCTTCCACGAGATCTTCGAGGGTAGTGATACCGGCGGTTCCGCCATACTCATCGAGCACTACAGCTAGCTGCAGGGCACCTTCGCGCAATTGAACAATCAGGGAGTCGAGGTGGACTGTTTCAGGCACCTGTAGAACATCTTCCATGAGAGCGCCAGCTTCTAGAGAGTCACGGCGCTCTACGGGCACGCTGACCGCTTTTTTAACGTGAATAACACCTACGATGTTGTCCTGGTCTTCGCGGTAGAGAGGAAAGCGGGAATGCCCAGTGGTGCGCGCCAGATCAATAACATCGCTCACCGGAGCAATATCTTCAAGCATGATGACCTTGCGGCGAGGGGTCATCACGTCTGCTGCGGTTAGTTCAGAGAAGGAAAGGGTTTTATCCACGAATCGGGCGGTATCTGAGTCCAGAGTGCCGAGGTCTGCTGAGCGACGCACCATGGATGATAGTTCCTCAGGTGAGCGTGCGGCAGACAGTTCCTCTTTGGCCTCCATGCCGAAGCGGTGAAGAACCCAGTTAGCCGAGCCATTAGCTGAACGGACGATAGGGCCCATTATCTTGGTAAAGAGCAACTGAGCGGGTGCTAGAACCCTCGCTACGCGATAGGCTTCAGCGATAGCGAGGTTTTTGGGAATCAGCTCACCAACAATCATGGAAAGGAGGGTTGCAAAGACCATCGCGCCCACCAGCGAGATTAGACGAGCAGCACCCTCGGAGAAACCCCAGGAGGCGATGGTGTCGGTCGTCAGAGCCTGCAGTGCACTGTCCAGGGTATAACCGGTCAGCAGAGTTGTGAGAGTGATACCAAGCTGACAGCTGGAGAGCTGAGTCGACAGGGACTTGAGGCAGGCTAGAACCTTAACTCCCGCTTTATCGCCGCGTTCAATTTCCTGTTGCACCTTGGTCTGATCCAGTGCTACCAGTGCGAATTCGACCGCTACGAAAAAACCGGTGCCCAGGATGAGCAGAAGACCGAAGATGAGAAGTAGCCATTCCACTAGATTGTCACTCCTTGAGTTTTCGTCACTCTGAGAGCGAATGTAGACTTCGAAGTGGCCAGGGGCTGGGAGGTGAGCGTGAAGGCTCTAACCTCGTGAGGCCGCATCTTAGGGCGGCAACTGTAAGGATCGTCCATGGTGTCTTATTCTAGCTAAAACTTGTGGAGGCTTTCACGGTCAAGAGCCAAGTTCTCTGCCTGCGAAAAGCGTTAGGTGAGCGACTCTATACCAGTTAAGTTTCCACCAAAACGCACCCCAAAGGTAATGTATTGGTCATTTTGACCGCCAGTTGGCAAAGCTTTCACCTGAAAATATTGCACGCTGCGTGTCATATATCGTTCGCTGTGTTGGACGTATGGCCTTATCACTTCTAAACTGTACAAAGATATGCGTTACATCACGCACCCAATGGAGTGTGCGATGAACTCGCAGGCGCGCCAGTCGGTGCGTTAACTGTAATCACAAGAGATGGAAGAGGCGTAAGTCCAGTGCCAAACCAGTCAGAGCGCACAGTACCCGAAGAGTTCGCGGGTAACGAATGGCTTGTCGAAGAGCTTTTTGAGAAGTTCGAGACAGACCGAAACTCGGTCGATGAAAAGTGGTGGCCCCTCTTCGATCAGTGGGCTGGCACCGTCGCTAGCTCTGAAACCGATCAGAAGTCAGCCCCTATAGAGCAGACACCCGACACTGTTTCCCCCGGCCCTGAGACCGTAGCCAAGGTCGAAAAGTCTGGTTCAGCGGTTCTTCCTGCGGCTCAGGAATCTAAGCCTGCCACTAAGCAGCCGGTGGCAAAGTCCACTACTGCCCCCTCCAAGGAAACTTCTCAGAGACCTGCGAAGGCGCCCGAAGCACCGGAAGAGGATAAGGTCATAACCCTCCGCGGGCCAGCTAAGGCTGTAGCCACCAATATGGACGAGTCCCTGAGCGTCCCTACCGCCACCACGGTGCGCGCGATTCCCGCCAAGCTTCTCATCGATAACCGCACTGAGATTAACAGCTACCTCACCCGAACTCGTGGTGGAAAGGTTTCCTTTACCCACATCATCGGATACGCCATCATTCGCGCCCTGGCGAACTTCCCCTCCATGAATGTCAGTTACGGCGAGGACGCCAAGGGCAAGCCTGCTGCTATCCAACACGCTCACGTCAACTTTGGCCTAGCCATTGACCTTCCTCGCCCTGACGGTTCCCGCAATCTGGTCGTTCCCAACATCAAGGGAGCTGAGAAACTTTCCTTCTCAGAGTTCTGGAATGAATACAACGACATCGTTAAGCGTGGGCGCAATGGTGAGCTGAGCGTCGAAGACTTCAAGGGCACCACTGTTTCACTGACTAATCCCGGCGGTATCGGCACCGTCCACTCGGTCCCCCGCCTTTCAAAGGGTCAAGCCGCGATTATCGGCGCAGGTGCATTGGACTACCCCGCTGAATACCGCGGCACCTCAGAGAAGGTCATCGCCCGCAATGGCGTCTCCAAGATACTGACCCTCACCTCCACCTATGACCACCGCGTCATCCAGGGTGCTGGCTCGGGTGAATTCCTTAAGATCATTGAGCACTACCTCTTAGGTGGAGATGGCTTTTACGACCAGATTTTCCAGGATCTTCGTATCCCCTTTGAACCGGTCCGCTGGGCCCGTGATAACCAGGTAAACCCTGAATCAGAGGTCTCCAAGGTTGCCCGCATCCAGCAGCTGATTCACGCTTACCGCGTGCGCGGTCACCTGGTCGCCCAGACCAATCCCATCGGCTACGAGATGCTCTCCCACCCAGACCTGCGCCTAGAGAACTACGGCCTTACTCTGTGGGATCTGGATCGCCACTGGCCTACCGGTGGCTTCGGTGAGAACGAAACCTTGGCTCTACGCACCATCTTGGAGCTACTGCGTGAGGCCTACACCGGAACCCTGGGTGTGGAGTACATGTACATCGAAACCCCAGCGGAGCGCGCCTGGTTCCAGGAGCGCCTAGAGCACGGCTACACCAAACCCAGCCGTGATGAGCAGTTCCGCGTTCTTGGCACCCTCAATGCTGCTGAGGCCTTCGAAACCTTCTTGCAGACCAAATACCTTGGTCAGAAGCGCTTCTCACTAGAAGGTGGCGAATCCCTGATTCCTCTTCTGGATTCAGTGATTTCTGAGGCAGCGGATTCCGGCCTCAACGGTGTTGGTATTGGCATGGCTCACCGCGGTCGTCTCAACGTGTTAACCAACATTGCCGGTAAGTCCTATGCCCAGATTTTCCGTGAGTTCGAGGGTCAGATGGACCCCCGCCTCACCGGCGGCTCTGGCGATGTGAAGTACCACCTGGGCACTGAAGGTCTCTTCACCTCCCACAACGGTAACCAGACACAGGTCTACCTGGCAGCTAACCCCTCCCACCTCGAAGCGGTCAATACTGTGCTTGAGGGCATCGTCCGCGCAAAGCAGGATGCTCTGGCCGAGCAGGGTGTGGGCGGCTACCCCGTTCTTCCCATCCTGGTTCACGGCGATGCGGCCTTTGCTGGCCAGGGTATTGTCATGGAAACCCTGCAGATGTCAAGGCTGGACGGATTCACCACCGGCGGCACCGTTCACATCGTGGTTAACAACCAGGTTGGCTTCACCACCACTCCCCGTGAAGGACGCACCGCCACCTACTCCACCGATATCGCTCGTATGGTTCAGGCTCCTGTTCTGCATGTCAATGCAGATGACCCCGAGGCCGTCGTCCGCGCAGGCGCCATCGCTTTTGAGTACCGCCAAGCCTTCAATAAAGATGTCGTCATTGATCTGGTGTGCTACCGCCGCCGCGGTCACAACGAGGCTGATGATCCCTCGATGACCCAGCCCAAGATGTACCAGCAGATTGAGCAAATCCCTTCTACCCGCAAGATTTACACCGAGGCCCTGGTTGGCCGTGGTGACATTACCAAGGAAGAAGCTGAGCGCGTACTGCGTGACTACCAGGGACGCTTGGAGCAGATCTTTACCGAGACCCACGAGGCTCAGTCCTCATCCGCTCCGCTGGTGACCGCTGACGCAGCTGCTGTTTCAAACATTGAGCGTCCTGCTGCCCAGCAGAACGAAGACTCCGTCCAGGTTGCAGGTTCCACGGCAATTTCACCTGAAGTTCTCGCACAGATCGGTCAGGCTTTCGGCAATGTCCCTGAAGGCTTTACCGTGCACAAGAAGCTTAAGAAGCTCCTTGAACAGCGTATAGCGATGTCGACTGAAGGTGGCATCAACTGGGGCTTCGGCGAGCTTGCTGCCTTCGCTTCCCTACTTCTTGAGGGTAAGAATGTTCGTTTGACCGGTCAGGACGTTCAGCGCGGCACCTTCGTGCAACGTCACTCTGTGCTGCACGATAGCGTGACCGATGAAGAGTGGAACCCGTTGCAGAACCTCTCACCCACCCAGGGTAAGTACACCATCTACAACTCCTTCCTCTCGGAATACGGTGTGATGGGCTTCGAGTACGGCTACTCCGTTGAACGCCCCGACTCATTAGTGCTCTGGGAAGCTCAGTTCGGTGACTTTGCAAATGGTGCGCAGACCATCGTTGATGAGTTCATTTCATCGGCAGAGCAGAAATGGGCTCAGCGCTCATCCCTCGTGCTGCTCCTTCCCCACGGCTTTGAGGGCCAGGGCCCTGACCATTCATCTGCCCGTATGGAGCGTTATCTGCAGCTGTGCGCCGAGAACAACATGACGGTAGCTGTGCCATCCACCCCGGCGTCCTACTTCCACCTGTTGCGGCGCCAGGCACACTCACGCCCCCATAAGCCCCTCATTGTGATTACTCCTAAACAGCTTCTGCGTCTCAAAGCGGCGGCTTCCTCCGTGGAAGACTTCACTCAGGGCAGCTTCAAACCGGTCATCGAGGATCAAGCTAACCTGTCCCCCAACGAGGTAACCAACCTGGTCTTCGTTTCGGGCCGCCTCTACTACGATCTTGAAGCAGAGCGGGCCAAGCGCAAGGACCAGAGCACCGCCCTGATACGAGTAGAGCAGCTCTACCCGCTGCCGGTAGCAGAGATTAAAGAGCAGATTGCAAACTACCCCAACGCAGAGCTTGTGTGGGCTCAGGATGAGCCGGCCAACCAGGGTCAGTGGCCTTTCATGGCGCTGAACCTTATGCCTCTGGTGGATTATAAGATTCGTCTTATCTCGCGTCCTGCCGCGGCGTCCCCCGCTGCTGGTACCGGTAAGCGCCACCAGCGCGAGCTCGATAACCTCATTTCAGAGGTCTTTGACCGCTAAAAGCTAGGCACTGAGGAAAACGGGCGGTCAGCCTTTATGAGGTGGCTGCCCATTTTCTGTCTCTTGTGCAGTGTTGAGTGATGTCACGGTGTGCACAGAGGCTGCAGGAGGGTTTAGACTGGGTTAGAACTGTACATATTCACAGCGGTGCCACTAGGCGCCAACTGACCAGAAAGATATACGTGGATCAGCGAAAAATTCGTCTTGTAGCCGTTGGCGATGATCTGCTCGCAGGCGTCGGGGATCCCCGCACCCTCGGGTGGTTCGGTCGAGTCATGGCGCGCACCCCTCAGACCTCAGCTTCGATTGCTGCTTACAACCTGGCTGCTCCTGGTGAAGGTAGTGAGATGCTCAACAACCGCTGGTTTGAAGAGGCATCTCGTCGTTTCGCGCAGGGTCATGAAAACCGTCTGGTCATTGCGCCTTCTAGCTATGACATTGATTTAGGCATGACCAGTGCCCGCTCACGCCTCAATCTTGCCAACATGGTGGATATGGCGTCGCAGAATAACGTCAAGGTCCTTGTTGTGGGCCCGCCCCCCACTCTCGATACTGAGCGTAACCGCAAAATTGCTGACCTCTCAGCCGCTTACGCGGATGTGGTGACCCGCCGTAACCACGTCTATGTTGATACGTTCAACCCGCTTCTGCATCACGAACAGTGGCGTAACGATCTAGCCGCTAATGACGGGCGCCCTGGTCAGTCAGGCTACGGCCTCATCGCATGGCTGGTGTTGCACCGCGGCTGGTACAACTGGTTGCAGATTTCAGAACCTGTTTAAACACGAGAATCAGGCGCCCCTTTCACCGAGCTTACGTTCACAACCTGGCTCGTGAAAATGCAAAGCGTGCCGAGATATGCGAGAATAGGAAGAAGTGCCATTTAATGGTGCTACCGACCAATAGCTGCGCTACCCCGGTACTGCAGTTCCACCTTTATCAAGGAGGCTCATATGAGCAAGCGCGGTCGTAAGCGTAAGGATCGCCGTAAGGGCGGCGCGAACCACGGTAAGCGCCCCAATTCATAAGGCAATAAAAAGGGCCCTCACTTCGGTGAGGGCCCTTTTCATGGGTAGATTTACCTCGTGCGCCTAAGCGCTAGGGTGCTCGTGGTGACCTTCAGAGTGAAGCTCATCTATGCGAGCTCGAATTTTCGAGGTAAGGCTGGTGGGAGCTGTCTCTGTGCAGGTTCGGCGTATCGCTTGCCGGATAATGCACTCAAGATCATATTCTTTAGCGCAGTGGCTACATTCGGCCAGGTGCGCTTGTAACTCTTCCAGATCCTGACAGCTGATGGGGTCATCAAGGTATTCGTAGATACTGGCGAGTCGTTCAGCGCAGGGATTGTCTGCGGTGCTGGGGAGGGTTTCATTCATGCGAATCTCCTTTCCTTTTGTCTTTTTTATATACCCGTGATACCGCGGTCAGTAGCATAGTCGGACAACAAATCTCGCAGGAGCTTACGCCCCCGGTGAAGCCTGGACATCACCGTTCCGATAGGGGTGTCCATGATTTCTGAGATTTCCTTGTAGGAGAACCCTTCAACATCTGAGTAGTAGACCGCCATGCGGAAATCCTCTGGAATGGCTTGCAGAGCCTCTTTAATATTGGAGTCAGGTAGGTGTGACAGGGCCTCTGTCTCGGCTGATTCTAGCCCCTTGGAATCGTGTGCGCCCGCTTGAGCCAACTGCCAATCTTCTACAGTGTCAGTATTCGCTTGCTGCGGTTCACGTTGCCGCTTGCGGTAGACATTGATGTAAGTATTCGTCAGAATACGGTAAAGCCAGGCTTTTAAGTTGGTTCCGGGCTTGTACTGGTGGAAGGCTGAAAAGGCTTTCATATAGGCCTCTTGCACCAGGTCTTCAGCGTCCGCGGGGTTACGGGCCATGCGCAGGGCTGCAGCGTAGAGTTGGTCTACGTATTGCAATGCTTCGCGCTCAAAACGTAGCTTTCGTTCAGCGTCGGTCTCCGGTGCGGCGCCGGAGGCACCTTCCGCAGCTTCAGGTTTACCTGCCACGGGTGAGGTTGTGGTGGTCATTGCCCTCCAATTGTCTTCTTTCGCTGATTTCTAACTCTACCGGTGATGACACTGTGGCACGAACGTCCTATAGGGTTCAAGATACAGCGGTTAGCTTTTATTCCCAGGCACAGTTTTTCAGTAGATGTTGCGCAGAGCGCACCGTTGAGAAGTATTTATTATGTAAGCTTAGTGATAGGTAGAAACTGCCGATTCCCGCGCGAGGGAAAAGCATTCTAATGAGGAGGAACTCATGTCACTAGTACGCCGTTTGGCCCGCCCTATGTTGGCTTCAAGCTTTATTGTTTCAGGGGTGGAACGTTTGCGTGACCCAGATTCAACTAAGCATCTGTCCAAGGCAATCGGCCTAGCGAGCAAGGCTGCACCTCAGCTTCGTGCGCTAGAAGGCCAGGAGAAGCTAGTCGGTCAGGCTTTAGCAGGTTCACAGGTTGTAGCTGGCGCTCTATTTGCCCTCGGTAAGCTACCGCGTTTCTCATCGACTGTCCTGCTCGTTACTGGCGCAATCAATGCCTACGTTGAGCATCAGGCTTCTGAGGCTCAGACAACAGAGCAGAAGTCAGCCCGCCGCCAGTCAACCGTCCGTAACGCATCGTTGCTAGGTGCTGTAGCTATTGCTTCAGTAGACACCGATGGCAACCCCTCACTTGCCTGGCGTGCCAACAAGCTAGGTCAGCAGGTCGCTAAGAAATCATCGCAGCTGGCTGGTGACGTTAAGGACGCCAGCAACGATGCCCACAAGAAGGTTGAGAATCTCTTTGCCTCCTAGAGCAAGTTTTTCTAGGCATTCATAGTTCGAGAAACCCCGCACCCTATCGGTGCGGGGTTTTCGACTGTCTATCGAGGGGCCCTAAAATGGTGAGTACACTGTGAAACAATGTAGAACGGAAGCAGGTATTGGCGTAGTGAGCGTGAATAATTCAGCGATGGCATCTGGCGACTGGGGAGCACCAACTCTGAGTGGAGCCGCGGATGCCTCAGCTCTGGTGGAAATTCCCGGATCTAAGTCCCTCACCAACCGCTATCTGCTTCTAGCCGCTCTAGCGGAAACCCCTTCCCTGATTCACGCCCCCCTGCATTCTCGGGATTCACAGCTCATGGTTCAGGCTCTTACCCAGCTTGGTGCCAGATTCGAAGAGATTCCAACGAACTCCTCTTTTGGACCTGATCTTAGGGTTCATCCCATTGATTTTTCAGCTCCAGAACGTTCGGTTTCAATTGATGTGGGTCTGGCAGGAACCGTGATGCGGTTCGTTCCACCGGTTGCGGCGTTGCTTTCAGGCTCTTTTGCTTTCGACGGTGACCCCCATGCCCGTCAGCGTCCTATGGGTCCCGTTATCGACTCACTTCGTGCCCTGGGCGCCCAGGTGGAAGATGCCGGTGTAGGTGCCCTCCCTTTTACGGTTATCAGTGATGGTTTGATTGTTGCTAGCGAGCTAGAAATCGATGCTTCCGCTTCATCTCAGTTCGCTTCTGCGGTCTTGCTCGCGGCCTGCCGTTTTGAAAACGGGCTGACCCTTCGCCATATAGGCTCACCCATTCCTTCTATGCCGCATGTCGAGATGACTCTCGAGACCATGCGCCAGGTAGGTATTGACGTTTCTTACGATGGGCAGAACACCTGGCAGGTTGCAGCCTCACGGTTCCCTGGCTTTGAGGTGACGATAGAACCTGACCTTTCGAATGCTGGGCCCTTTCTGGCAGCTGCCGTAGTTAGCGGTAATACAGTTATCATCCCCCGCTGGCCGCTTGAAACAACTCAGGGCGGTAATGACTGGCTTGAGATTCTCCCGGCCTTTGGTGCCGCAGTATCCCTCGAGGCTGGAGAGCTAAGGGTGACCGGCCCTGCTGCGGGAGCCTCCTCCCAGTACCCCGGCCTGAACTGGGATTTATCAGAAGCCGGTGAATTAGCGCCGACCGTTGCCGCTATCTGCGCCCTGGCCAGCACCCCCAGCGTCCTTTCGGGTATTGCCCACCTTCGAGGCCACGAGACAGATCGCCTAGCCGCTCTTACCCAAGAGATTAATAGGCTTGGCGGTCAGGCTCAAGAAACTGCTGACGGCATTCGAATTGAGGCACCGGTAGAACACGGTGATTTCTTCAGAACCTACGATGACCACCGTATGGCGACCGCAGCAGCCATTATCGGGCTGCAGGTTCCCGACGTCGTGGTGGAAAATGTAGAGACCACAGCCAAGACGCTACCGGGGTTTACTCACTTATGGCAGAACATGCTGGACCAGTGGAAGGGGGCTCAGTAATGCGCCAGCACTGGGATGAAAGCGATGTCAAAATTCGCCCCAACAAAAAGGGCTCACGCCCCCGCACTAAAGACCGACCAGCCTATAAAGAAGCCACCATCGGCAGAATTATCACCGTAGATCGGGGCCGTTACACCGCAGTGGTAGATGAAGGTACCGCCCAGGAACGCTCAGTAACAGCGGTCAGAGCCAAAGAGCTACGCCGCTCCCCTATCGTGGCGGGAGACAAGGTTGGTCTCGTAGGAGATATCAGCGGCAAGCCCGATACACTCGCCCGCCTCATCCGCATCGAAGAGCGCACTAACCTCCTTCGCCGAAGTGCCGACGATACTGATCCGGTCGAGCGTGTTGTCGTCGCCAACGCTGACTACTTGGTTATCGTAGTAGCCGCCGAAAATCCTGAGCCGCGCACAGGGTTCATCGACCGATCCCTGGTCGCAGCCTTTGATTCCGGTCTTAAGCCCATTCTCTGTATCACCAAAACTGATCTCAAGCACCCCCAATGGCTGCTAGATTACTACCGGAATGTCGATCTGACCATCCTGCTATCAAAGGCTGCGGACGGCAGGGCACCCAGTGAACAGGGTTCAGAGGGGCTCGATGTGTCTCTGGTTGAGCAGCTCCACACCATTTTGGACGGTTCAGTCTCGGTGCTTCTGGGCCACTCAGGTGTGGGTAAATCAACCCTTGTCAATGCCCTGACTGGCGCTGAGCGAGCTACGGGGCACGTCAACGCTGTGACGGGTAGGGGGCGGCATACTTCCTCTTCAGCCCTGGCTTTGCAGCCCCGTGACAGCAAAGCTGGCACCTGGATTATCGATACTCCCGGGATCCGATCCTTCGGGCTGGCTCACGTTCCCGTAGAAAACCTAGTCGCAGCTTTTAGCGACCTAGCCCCCGGCGCGTTAGACTGCCCAAAGGGCTGCACCCACTCCCTTACCGCCCCCAACTGTGGCCTTCAAGCATACGTAGAGGCTGGGCAGGCGGGGGAAGCCGGTGCCGAACGCCTCGAGTCGCTTCGCAAACTACTACGGGTAGATGAGCAAGAAGGCGATACAGAAAAAGAACTTGGCAATTTAGAACATTAACGAGCAACTATGAATACTAATTACACCGATGACTTGCGCCTGGCGCACATTATGGCGGATACCGTTGATCGGCTGACCCTGACTAAATTCAACGCCCACGATTTCACTGTGGAGACTAAGCCAGACCTCACCCCCGTTACAGACGCTGACCGTGAAGCCGAGCAGCTCATCCGCTCCCAGCTCTCACGGGTACGCACCCGTGATTCAGTGTTAGGCGAAGAATTTGGTTCCACCGGCACCTCCCCCCGTCAGTGGGTTATCGACCCCATTGACGGAACCAAAAACTTTGTACGCGGCGTCCCGGTCTGGGCTACCCTTATTGCTCTGCTGGAGCACGGTAAACCGGTAGTAGGTGTGGTTTCAGCGCCGGCATTGCAACGACGTTGGTGGGCTGCAGAGGGCACGGGGGCCTACACCGGCCGCTCACTTGCCAAGGCAAAACGTATTAGCGTGTCAGCGGTTAACCGACTGGAGGATTCCTCTTTTTCTTATTCATCGCTCAGCGGGTGGAAAGAACTGGGTCTGCGGGACAGCTTTATCGACCTTACCGATCAGGTGTGGAGGACCCGCGCCTACGGAGATTTCTGGTCCTACTGCATGGTCGCTGAAGGTTCTGTTGACTTCGCTGCTGAGCCAGAGCTCAACCTTCACGATATGGCTGCTCTTGTGCCCATTATTAAAGAGGCAGGCGGCAGTTTTACCTCTCTAGCAGGTGTAGAAGGGCCTCACGGTGGCAACGCACTGGCTTCTAACGGCAAACTTCACCAGGAGGTTCTGAACTATCTAGGGACTGAAAAAACCATGGGTTAAAAGAAAACTCCCGGGGTCATCAACTCCGGCAGTTTCTTTATTAAGCATTCTCAGCGACGCATTCTGCGATTGCCTCTTCATTACCTAAATATAAGACTTCGCAGTTAGCTTGCTCGGCGACTCTCATGAACCAAGAGGTCACCAGCAGCATGCCAATGGCTAAAGGTATACAAAGAGCTCCGGCGATGATACCGCCCCAGGCCATTCCGTTTGTTCTGCCGGTGAACTGTGTTCTTTGACTAGCTGACTTTTGCCGCAGGGCTAAAATTCCAAGCACTAGGTGTGATGTCCAGGGACGTTGTTCTGGCCCCCGCCCGTAATGACACCGTGCCGATTCAAGAAGTATCTGTCCAGACCGCTTGCCATTGAAATTGAAGGCATGTTAGAGTTTGGGGCATGTCGAGTCCCGAATCAGACAGGTCAGGGGTTGTCGGTCACACCGCCAGCCCCTTGAACCACTAGTTACGACGCCCACGATCTGTGTGGGCGTATGTCTGGCGTACCCGGGGCGCTGGCCGTGGTGACAAGAAGAACCATTTCTTGATCTCACACCTCGGAGTACTCGATGCCTTTTGCCCTTTACATGCTTGCCCTGGCGGTCTTCGTCATGGGCACTTCAGAATTCATGCTCGCGGGATTGCTCCCCGCGATCGCGACCGAACTTGACGTCTCGGTCGGCACTGCGGGCCTGCTGACCTCCGCATTCGCAGTCGGTATGGTCGTCGGCGCGCCAGTGATGGCGGCATTCGCTCGCCGTTGGCCACCGCGGCTCACATTGATCGTTTGCCTTCTCGTGTTCGCGGGAAGCCACGTCATCGGAGCGATGACACCAGTGTTCTCTCTCCTGCTCATCACCCGGGTGCTCAGCGCTCTCGCAAACGCAGGATTCCTCGCCGTAGCACTGAGCACGGCCACTACCCTCGTGCCAGCGAACCAGAAGGGGCGTGCACTGTCGATCCTGCTCTCCGGCACGACGATCGCAACCGTCGTGGGCGTCCCCGCCGGGGCACTGCTCGGCACAGCGCTGGGCTGGCGAACGACGTTCTGGGCGATCGCCATCCTCTGTATTCCCGCGGCCGTTGGAGTCATTCGTGGCGTCACGAACAATGTTGGTCGGAGCGAGACTAGCGCGACCTCACCAAGGCTCCGTGTCGAGCTCAGCCAGTTGGCGACGCCGCGGCTCATCCTGGCCATGGCACTCGGAGCGCTGATCAACGGAGGGACCTTTGCGGCATTCACCTTCCTGGCACCCATCGTGACCGAGACCGCGGGCTTGGCCGAAGAGTGGGTGTCCGTCGCGCTGGTGATGTTCGGCATCGGATCGTTCCTTGGCGTCACGATCGCAGGACGACTATCAGATCAACGACCTGGCCTCGTGCTCGCAGTCGGCGGACCGCTATTGCTGACAGGCTGGATCGTGTTGGCAGTGGTCGCATCTCATCCCGTTGCGCTTATCGTCCTCGTCCTCGTTCAGGGATTCCTGTCGTTCGGCGTCGGCAGTACTCTGATCACGCGTGTGCTGTATGCAGCATCGGGTGCGCCAACGATGGGCGGTTCGTACGCAACCGCAGCATTGAATATCGGAGCTGCAGCGGGGCCCGTGCTTGGTGCGCTCGGGCTCGCGACCGGGCTGGGGCTGCTCGCGCCGGTTTGGGTCGCTTCGGTGCTGACAGCGATCGCTCTCGTCATCATGCTTCTCACCAGACGCGCGCTTACGAAGACCGCGGCGGAGGCCAATTGATGACCCATCCGAACGCTCTTCTCACTCCTCGTGCCCGTCTCCGGTTAGCTCGGCTGATTGTCGAAGACGGCTATCCGGCCACGATCGCCGCAAAGATGTTCATGGTCTCCCCGATCACTGCCCGGAAATGGGCAGGCCGCTACCGGGAAGAGGGTGAGTTTGGGATGCAGGATCGCTCCAGCAAGCCGCACCGGATCCCAGGCAGGACGCCCGAGCATGTCAAGAAGAAGATCATCAACCTGCGCTGGCGGCTTCGACTGGGGCCAGCCCAGATCGCTGCGCGACTTGGTCTCTCGACGTCGACTGTTCACGCGGTCCTCGTCCGTTGCCGCGTGAACCGCCTCTCGCATATCGATCGTGTCACTGGCGAGCCATTGCGGCGATATGAGCATCCTCATCCGGGATCGTTGATTCATGTCGATGTCACGAAGTTCGGCAACATCCCCGACGGCGGTGGACATCGTTACGTAGGTCGGCAGCAAGGCGCACGGAACAAGCTCGCGACTCCGGGATTACCACGAGGAAAAGATCACAAGCCGCGCACCGGGACGGCGTTCGTTCACACAGTCATCGATGACCACTCCCGCGTCGCATACGCAGAAATCTGGTCGGATGAGCAGGCGAGCACAGCGGTGGGAGTTCTCGAACGCGCCGTGGCCTGGTTCGCCGAACGAGGCGTGACCGTCGAGCGAGTCCTATCCGACAACGGGTCGGCATACAGATCCCACGCATGGAGGGACTTCTGCGCTCGGCTCGGCATCCGACACAAGCGGACACGCCCCTACCGGCCGCAGACGAACGGGAAGATCGAGCGATTCCACCGCACGCTCGGGGACGGCTGGGCCTATGCCAGGTTTTACGGTTCAGAGGCCGAACGACGCCTGGCGCTGCCCGGCTGGCTCCACTTCTACAACCACCACCGACACCACTCTGCGATTGGCGGCGTACCCTTCGACCGACTCAACAACGTCCCTGGACATCACAACTAGGGCTGTGACTGCGGGAATCGTAGCCAGCAGTGCCAAGCCGCCAGCAAGCAAAACTGTCATATAGGCGGCAGCGGCGCACATGACTGACATGAATGCGGTGAAGTAAGCGCGCCCGCGCTTATCGCGGGTTATTTGGCCGTAAGGTCGGCGGTAGGCTACTGGAACCCGGTAGGCTTCAGGCTCACCTGGGGTAGAAAGGTCATAGGGGGCAGCCTGTGGTGGCTCAGGGTACGGCTGGACGCCGGACGCCCCAGCCATGGGGGCTCTTGGTGGCTGCTGAATCTGGGGCACGGCTTCCTGCTTTCCACTCTAATGTGTTCTCTAAGTCTCTATAGGTTAGATTATCAGTTCACCCAAGGATCAGAGGCCTTATGAGGAGTCCGGTTCGATTGCACCAGCGGCAAATAGGGCCCGTTTGGGCATGCCATAACCGGGGGTAGGGTTAGTGCTATTAGCGGGTCAGCGGTAAGAAAGCGTGCTTCACGGCTCGCCTTAAGAGTTCTCAGCGCTCTCAACGAAGAACCGGCAGTGACCAAGAGCAGATTTTTTTAATACGTTGCTGACCAAACTCATCAAATCTACTTATCAAGTGCTTGCCTATCGAGATGTCTCTCTCTCCCCCCTCCCCTGAGACGATTGATGAGAGCACTCGTCAAAACCATGGACGAGATCTTGGGCCTTAATAGGCGCCCTGGGGTTCAGGAAGCAAACGAGAGTGATAGCTAGACCAACCCCGGGTTTTCACTGTTCGAGGCTCTCTCAGCCTATCTGTGTCTTTTAGACACAAAAAGCCCCCTGACCCTATACTTCAAGGGCCAGAGGGCGGTCTGTGGAGATGCGGGGAATCGAACCCCGGTCCGATGTGGCGTCAACGGGTCTTCTCCGTGCGCAGTTTGTGAAAGCGGTATTTTCAGCTACCCTGCTTGCGCAAACACTTACAGGGCCTAACCTATTCACATAAAAGTCCCGTTTACCCCTGTGAACTGGGCAAACAGCAGTGGCCTTTTAAACTGATGGTAGTGACTGAGCCAAAGGCATGCTCAGGCTACCAGACTGCATCGCTGGGTTAATTAGGCAGCGAGTGCGAAGTCAGTGCGCTTAGATTCTGCACTTATTTTTTTGCAGAGGGCGTTAACGAGATAACTCTGCATCCTCGGCACGCTTCATCCATTTCAACTCACATCGTCGAAACCGATCATCCCCATATTCTTTTATCAAAGAACCCGAATAAAACGTTACCTAGCAGCCTCTAACGATGTTCTCGTATAAAAATGCCAGCTCGTCATTACTCGGATACCCCAGTTTACACTTGTCCTCTACCCGTGTAAAGGTAGAGGACAAGTGAGTCGTTTGAGAAACACCCAGGCTTAGTTATCGGAGGTGCTGATTCCCATCTGCTGATTGATGCACTGCTCTAACGCAACCTGATCATTAGAATAATCAGCGCATTCCAAAGCAGCTCCGCCTGCCCATCCAAAGAGTATTCCCATAACGATGGCAGCGAGAAGACCCAGTGTGCTGAGGACGATGCCGGTAATAGCCATTCCCTTACCATCAGCCTGACCCTTGTTAGCTTTCACCAGAGCAACGATGCCCAGGATTAGACCAACTAGACCAAAAATACCGCCAATCAGCATCCAGCCGCTGAGGAAGGCAAGGATACCGAGCACTAGCGCTGCGATAGCCAGCCCCTTCGGCTTGGGCTGCTGGTAAGTGGTGTAACCGTTAGCTCCGTAGGTTGGCTGCTGGTAGCCCTGTGAGTAGTCAGTAGCAGGCTGGTTGTAGGCTTGCTGCTGAGCTCCGTTGTAGGAAGGGGCATTCGTTGAATAGTCAGTTGGGTTGCTGCCAGCAGCTGCCTGGGATCCAGCCTGGCTAGTTGAGTTAGGCTGACCATCGTTGTTTCCTGAAGCAGAGTACTGCCCGGGTACGTAGTCGCCGTAAGGGTTTTCGTTGTTATTTCCGGTGGTCATCATTTACTCCTTGAGTGTTTGGTTGGGTCTTAACCGAGATTCTTATAGCGCATAGCCTTGTGAGCTTCAAGGTTATCCTGCCGCTCACGAAGCGCTTGGCGCTTATCATAATCGCGTTTACCGGTGGCTAGCGCGATTTCTACCTTGGCCTTACCGTTGGTGAAATAAAGCTTGAGCGGCACAACTGTGTAGCCGCTTTCGCGTAATTTCTGGGCAATTCTATTAAGTTCGCTGCGGTGCAACAGCAGTTTACGCCGGCGGCGGGCTGTGTGGTTGGTCCACGAACCGCGGCCGTATTCTGCGATATGGATATTCTCTAGCCATAGTTCATCGCCGTACATCTGGCAGAAACCATCGGTGAGGGATGCTCCACCATCTCGTAAGGATTTGACCTCTGTACCTAGGAGCACCAAGCCGGCCTCCCAGGTTTCGATGATGTTGTAATTGTGCCGAGCCCTGCGGTTGGAGGCGACCATACTATTATTTGGGTCAGCCTTAACAGGTTTTTTCTTAGCCATTCTTACTCTTTGTCTTTTCTTTCAGCTCGTGCAGCAGCTCGCCATCGCACCCCAGCATCAATAAAACTATCTAGCCCTCCGTCAAAGACTGCACTGGGGTTGCCTTCTTCATGGTTGGTGCGTAGATCTTTAACCATCTGGTAGGGGTTTAGTACGTATGACCGCATTTGATCGCCCCAACTTGCCTTAACATCGCCGGCGAGTTCTTTCTTCCGGGCGTCTTCTTGCTCTTTTTGGAGGAGTAAAAGCCGTGATTGAAGCACTCTGAGGGCAGCTGCCCGGTTTTGTATCTGAGACTTCTCATTTTGCATCGAGACAACTATTCCGGTGGGAATATGCGTCATGCGAACCGCTGAGTCAGTAGTGTTGACTGACTGGCCACCTGGTCCAGATGACCTAAACACATCAATTTTTAACTCGTTCTCAGGGATATCTACGTGGTCAGTCTGCTCAATGAGGGGTATTACCTCGACTGCCGCAAAACTGGTCATTCGTTTTCCCTGGCTATTGAAAGGCGAGATGCGAACAAGGCGGTGTGTGCCAGCTTCAACAGAGAGACGTCCGAAAGCGAAGGGTGCTTTGACCTCGAAAGTCGCTGATTTGAGGCCGGCTTCCTCAGCATAGGAGGTATCCAAGATATTAACCTCGAGCCCGTTGCGTTCAGCCCAGCGGGTATACATCCGTAATAGCATTTCAGCGAAGTCAGCTGCATCAACACCACCGGCCCCAGCGCGGATTGTGACTACAGCGTCACGCTGGTCGTACTCCCCAGAGAGCAGGGTTAGTACTTCAAGCTCAGCCAGCTTGGCACGAATAGTGCTTAGCTCTTTTTCGGCATCTGCAAGTGCCTCAGCATCGCTGTCTTCTTCACTGAGCTCAACCATGATCTCAAGCTCGTCCAGGGCTTCTTCAATTTTGAGGAGGCGGGCTAAATCTGCTTGTTTATGGGAGAGTGATGATGTTATTTTTTGGGCGTTCTCGGGGTCATCCCAAAGCTCAGGTGCACCAGCTTGCTCTGAAAGATCTTCGATGGCACGGCGCATACCTTCGATGTCGCTTACCTCTGCGATGGAAGCGTAGGTTGATCGAAGGTCTCTGATTTCAGCTGAAAAGTCTATGGATGCCATGGGTATTAAGCCTATCTGAAATTTATAAGCTCTGTGAGTTTCTTACCGCCGTTTTACTCAAGGGCAGAAAGTAGAGCAGCGGGGAGCTTTTCTCTACTGTTGCTGGGTGGTCTGAACGCGTGCTCTGCCGGTAACGGTGATGGGGACACCATCAGGAACCACTACCGACAACAAGGGCGGATAGGCCGTTGAGTTGAGTACCACTACAGCCGTATTGGAGGTGGAGACACCTGTAGCTGGATTAATGATTAGGTTATTAAAATCAGATGCTGCACCACTCTCCCCGATAAAAGTTTGGACCGTTGAGTTAACCGTTGTCGGGTTTAGCCGGGGCACAGCCTCACCTGCTCCTGCAGAGCTGATGCCTTCTACCCGCTGAGCAGCAGCGCTGGCACTCTGATCGGCCAGTGCCTGAAGTCGGTGTCTTTCCAGGTACACCGAGCTCACGGCCACCACCGTGGAGGCTACTAATAAAAGCACGAGGCAGAGACCCACTATGAGCAACAGAATACTGCCCTTCTCGCTGTCTACAGAGTGTTTATTGTGATGGCTTAATAGCAAAGCTCGGTCTCTTAAGCGGACTGTAGTCATTATGAGTAGAGCCCTCCCCAGCTAATAGCTTGAGAAGTCATCGTTGCAATAGTTGGAGCACCTGGCCAGGGTATAAGCGGCAACTGCACTTCGATTGAAACACTGACTGTTAGACGCTCGCCGTTAGCGCAGCTATCTTCGCATCCGAACTGAGTGCTGACCTTGCTCGCATCCACGCCGTAGTCACTGGCTGCCCGCTCTGCCACTGATTGGGCAGCACCTTGACCTCTTAGGCTAGGTTCAACTTGTTGCACATACTGAAGAGATTGCTGACTAGCATTAGAAGCTGCAAAAGCTCCAGACTGGAGAGCGAAAACGGAGATGAGAAAATACATGGTGGGCAACATTAGCATGGTACCCAGCACAATAAACTCAATCAGAGCATTTCCGTTCTCGTGATGGTCCGTGCCTGCAGGTGAGGATTCATCGGGTTGCCTCTTAGCTTCTGTAGATTCTGCGCGTTTGCTCACCCTAAGCATGTCACTGCTGAACCACGGCATGTCCGGTCACCTCCCAGGATGAGACGAAACCAAAAGGTCCCAGCAAGGGAACAGGTGCTTGAATACGTACCTCAACAGCAGGTACGCCCTGCCAGTCAGTAATTCCTGTGGTGACATCTGCTTGGTAGGAGTCCGGCAGAACACTATATAGAAGCTCTACAGCTCTAGCGCCACCATCTTCTGGCTGTCGATCCAGCAGCGCCCCGTATCGAGCGCCTTGCGAGGCAGCATCCTGCACCACATTTTTTGTGAACATAGCAAACGCTATTTGCAGGACACCCAGAAAGAGTAAGACCACCATAGCCGAAACCATGACGAACTCCGCGGTAGCGTTACCCTTTTGAAGATCCTCGCGCACCATATCTTTAGCGGCTCAGCATCGACATAGCGTTATTAAACATCCCGATGAGCGCATCTTGAGCAACCACAAGAATCGCAGCGACCAGAATCGCGGTCATCATGGTAATCATGACCCAGCCAGGTACATCCCCTCGTTCGCTGTGATCTTTCGAAGTAGACGGGGTAAAAAGAGACAACATCACTTTCAGATAGGTTTCGTTCATAAGATTCTTCATAGCGGGGTTCCTTCTTTTCGATATAGCTGTGAGTAGGTGGTCAAAAATTTAGATTGAGAAGTGAGATACCTGGAAACATCGCAAACAATACGGTGAGTGGCAAGATAAGGAAAACAACCGGTGTCATCATGCCGATTTCTTTCTTGCCAGCGGTTTCCATCAGCTCTCGTTTAGCGTGATCCCTGACGTCCTGGGCTTGAGCTCTAAGCACATCAGCTAACGGTGTTCCTCGCTCGATAGCGACAATGAGACCATCTACAAATCGAGATAAAGCTGCGACGGAAGTTCTACGAGAAAAGCTCTGTAAGGCACTCAGAAGACTTTCACCAGAACGGGTCAGGGCTAAAATCTTACGGAATTCCTTTGAAAGCTCACCGTTTGAGCTACGCACCACCCGTTCAAGAGAACCAATTGCTGACTCACCAGCTGTTACCGATAGTGCCATCAGTTCAGCCAGCGCCGGGAACTCGGCAAGCATTGCCTTTTCACGCTTATTAATCTGTTGAGTCAACCAGTAGTCCCTCCCCAGGAAACCGCAGGCGCCAGCCAGCAGCACGAGAATCAGACCGGTAATTATTCCTACCTGTCCCCTTACTGCACCCATCACCACCAAAAACAGTGCCAGGGTCAGAGCTCCAATGCTCCACAGAACTTGCTGCACGCGGTACTCAGAGACGGTGAGTCCACCTCCCCACTGCTCAATACGTTTCTCCAGAGAAGCGGTATCTAGGCTACTCCTACCCAAGGTCTTGTACATTGTCTCGATGGCCGGTGCCAGCATAGCTGTAAACCCACCATATAAACCTTCAGGTAAATTGCGGAACTCACTCACCGAATTTTTTCTCAGTTCAGCTGCACGAAGTTGAGAGGCAATACGCTCAGAAAAGTCCTCGGTTCGGTGCACCAGCGTGCTGAGAATAATGAGCCAAAGGCCACAGGCTAAACTCAACCCTAAGATAACTTCGAGGTTCATGCCAGCACCCGCTTTTCTTCAGGCAGTGAACCTATTCTCATCATCAATCTGTAAGCAAAGATCGTAATAAGCAGGCCACCAGATAGAACTACAAATCCAGCCACACTATTATAGATTTTTAGTGTACTGGGTTGAGTAGCCATAAGACCTAGGACTATCCACGGGGCAACACTGGCCAGGCGTGCGGCATTGACCGTCCACGATTGACGAGCCTCGAGCTCAGAACGGGTTCTGGTATTTTCTCGAAGGAACATACTCAGCGTTCCTAATAGTCGGCCTAAATCAGTACCGCCAACCTCACGCGTTACTTTAAGAGCTTCGATGATGTTATCTGCTGTAGGATCACTGAGCCGCGTCTTCAGACGTTCCAGTGCAGGAACAAACTCACCACTAGCTCTATAGTCTGAAGCGAAAGCTGCAAAAGCTGGCCTGAGAGGTTCCGGGCCGCGGTGTTGAAGTTGCATCAGAGCTTCCGGAAGAGACATTCCGGCTCTGATAGCAGACCTGAGATGATCCACCGCATCTGGCCACAAATCCCGTAACACGGTTTGTCTACGCTTTGCGCGGTAACGTATCACCGTTCGGGGTAAAAAGATTCCTATCACCCCGCAAATGATCGCCAGTGGAACTATGCCTGTGAGCGCCAATGCGATGATCGTAAGGAAGAGAGCAGCCACCAGCGACATTGCGAAGAATAATTTGACCGATACCTTCTCAAGGTCAGCTTGCCTCAACATAGTCTGCAAGCTGGATGCCTTACGGACCTTCAAAGGCTTATTCTGTGTTTCCTGCCAGAAAGACACCCAAATAAAGAGGAATCCAACTCCCATCATCAAACCGATAATGACGCTTATCATGCTGAATCCCCGGTGTGACTGAGAAGGGTCTCTGGGGAAAAACCCGCCCTCCTAAATTTATCCTGAGAAGGTGTTTCTGAGCCAACACACACGAGGCGGCCCTCACGCTGGGTAAAAAGTGTCGAAGTCTCAATTATTCCGTTCTCGACCCTGTTGCCTACAGCCACAATTTCCTCTACTCGCCGTTTTCCTTGTAGGTCACGGGCACAGTGGACCACTAGATCAAAGCATGATGCTACGGTTGGAACCACAAAGCCTGATGAGATATTGTCACCGGCGAGCAATGGCAGGGTACAAATTTTTGTTATTGCATCCCTGGCAGAGTTGGCATGAATAGTACACAGACCGGGTAAGCCAGAGTTGAGAGCAATGAGCATATCAAGGGATTCTGCTTCGCGGACTTCGCCGATGATAAGGCGGTCAGGGCGCATGCGCAATGCTTCTTTCACAAGACGTCGCAGCGGAATTTCGCCCTGTCCCTCAAGGTTGGGTTGCCTGCACTGCATATTGACGACATCCCTTAAGGGTATTTTGAGTTCAAAGATCTCCTCACATGTCACAACACGTTCACGCATACCGATTGAGGCTGTTAAACAGTTCAACATGGTGGTTTTACCAGCCTGGGTAGCTCCCGAAACAAGAACGTTAATACCGCTAGCAATGGCAGCATCAAGAAAGCGAGCAGCCTCTGGCGAGAGTGAACCTAGTTTCACGAGATCGTTGAGACGCGTTGCTCTGGCAATGAACTTCCGGATATTCACAGACCAGTGCTTCCTGGTGATATCGGGGATTACAACGTGCAACCTGGACCCGTCAGGCAGGGAGCTATCGACAAAAGGGGTACTAAGGTCCAGACGGCGTCCAGAGGTTTTCAGCATTCGCTCAACTAGCGCTCTAATTTGCTGGTCGTCCAGAGAGACACCGGTTAGCTCAGATTCTCCTCCCCGAGCGACAAATATCTCGGTGGGTGAATTAATCCAGATTTCTTCAACATCAGGATCATCAAGAAACTTTTGGATTTCACCAAACCCACACACTCTGTCGAAAAGCACGTGGTGAAGAGGCACAAGGTTATCGACTCTAGGAACAATCCCCCTGAGCATTCTCTGTTCGTAGGAATCGATAGCTCTGGTGATGAGTTTTCTGGCCTCATCAGGTTGAGTCAGGGGATCAATATTGCTCTGACGCACTAGGTCACGCACGTCCATCTCAAGCAGACGTTCAGCTTCGATTACGGACACTGTCATTCCCCCCTTATCCCAGCTCCCGAACCCTCAGATATAAGCACAAACATAGCTTTGATATGGTGGAATATCCAAGCCTAATCACCGGGTTGTGGATAACCTACTCCACGAAATAGCAGAACGTATTTAGCTACTAACCAGTAGCCATCCTTTGACTAGCAGGAATAGATTTATCCTCATTTTGGGGTGACTCAGGGTGAGAGGTGTACACAAAGGACTATAAATGCGTAACATATTGACACAATTTTCGACCATAGCTTCTAGAAAGGCACCCACTGAACGATATGTTCAGTGGGTGCCCTCTCACTAGAATGTAGCGGCTGCTTTACATTTCTCCGCGTAGTATCTTGATAGCGTCATCGATATGCCCATCAAAGCTAAGGTTCCCCTTCTCCAAAACCACGCCGCGGTCACAAATCTTTGAGACCAAGTCAAGGTCGTGACTCACGACCACCAGGGTCTTGCCTTCTGCACACAGCTCTCTAATCTTGCCAATACATTTTTTCTGGAAGGGTTCATCGCCTACCGCGAGGATTTCATCCACCAAGAAAATCTCTGGATCGGTATGAACAGCCACCGCGAACGCCAATCGCAGGTACATACCTGAAGAATAAAATTTGACCTCGGTATCAATGAATTCACCAATTTCTGAGAATTCAACGATTTGGTCAAACTTAGCCTCAATCTGTTCCTTCTCCATGCCGAGAATTGCAGCGTTGAGATAGACGTTATCTCGTCCAGTGAGGTCGGGGTGGAAGCCCGCACCAACCTCGATCAGGCCAGCGATACGGCCGCGCGTCAGCACTTCTCCCCCATCAGGGTGCATTACTCCAGAGATAAGTTTGAGCAGAGTTGATTTACCAGAGCCGTTAAAGCCGAGTAGAGCTACCCGCTCCCCCTCGCGCACGTCTACCGTTACACCGTTCAGTGCATTGAACTTTTCGTTCAGGTCGCCCTTACGCCCCTTAATGAGCCAGATAAAGGCTTCCTTCATAGAGCGAGTATGGCGGAGCACAAAACGTTTAACCAGAGAGTCAACGCGAATCACCACTGCGGCGTCCGGCGAAACCGGTGGCAGGTTCATTTCTTCAATCTTCACGCTGTATCAGAGCTCCTGAGCAAAGTTGCCCTCAAGCCTACGGAAGAGTGCATCGCCAATCCACAGGGTCACCAATGAGATCAGCAGAGCTATCGGCACCCAGAAGGTCAGAAGGTTCGGAGGGATATGGGAAGTGGGTAGAGTCAAAGCATCCGCACTCAGCGTTGAAATCCAGAAAGCGTAGTGAAACAGCTCTACAGCAACCGTAAGCGGGTTGAGCATATAAACGGTCATCACCCACGGGTAAAGGGTATCCCTCACCATGGTCCAGGAGTAGAGAACCGGCGAGAACCAGGTCGCCACCATTAGAAGCATATCTACGATGTTTTCAGAATCCCGGAAGAATACATTAGCAACTCCGAATATGAGGCCTAGCCCTGCAGAAAATAGCATGATGATAGCCATTCCCACAAAAGCAGCACCCAACTGTTTGATATCGGGGCTCCACCCAGCGAAGAAACAGGCAATCAGCAAGACCAGAATCTGCGGAACAAAATGGATGAGTGCTACCCAAATCGTTGAGACAGAAAACAGCTCGCGCGGCAGATAGATTTTCTTGATCAGAGCGCCATTTACAACCATGGCTTTAGCGCCATTACTGAAACCCTCAGAGAAGAAATTGATAACAATCATTCCTGAGAACAGGTAGATCGCGTAATTCTGCATACCTCGCTCTAGCCCCAGAAAAAGACCCATGGCGATATAGAAGACACCGAACTGGACACCAGGTTTAATGTAGGACCATAAGATACCCAGCACGGATCCTCGATAGCGAACCTGAATCTCTTTATCGACGAGAAGTTTGAGAAGGTACCGGTTTTTGAGAACATCCCTTAGCCCCCTGCCACGACCGGGGGGTAGCAGGGGGGAATGGGTTGAAATACTCATCGACGAAGCTCAGATTCAGTGTGCTGATTGAACGTTTCCTGCCACGCTTCATAGGAAGCAACGCGTGCTGCAGCATCTCGATACTGCTGGCGCAAGGACGCCCACTCGCGGTAAATACGAGCGTGAAGCTTCGTTGCCCTCGCAAGGTTGGCACGCAGCTGCTGGGGATCGCGCTGATACCAGAAAATACCTGTGCCTTCAGCATTGGTAACCAGCACTGAATCAAACTTAGAAACAGTCCACCAACGGTTTTCAGAGTAATTCAACTGAATCTGAGGGTGTTTCTTAGCGAGGTCATCCACCGGTTTGAACAGTTGGCGGCCTACGGTAGAAACAGCCCAGGGAATCAGCTTCTGATAACCGGGTGACTTGAAATTCCGCCTTCCCTTGAAGGGCGGCTTATTTGTCTTAGGCTGGGGATAATCATCCAGATTGGTCTTAAGCTGAGCGTCCTGGAAATCTTTAACCTTGCCCCTAATAACGGGCAGGCGCGCACTGAGTGAAGGATGGAGGTGGTCAGGACCCGATAAAAGGTCCTCGATTGCCATCAAACGGCCCTCTTCAGTGTAATACTGCATGGAAAGCGCGTGCTTGACATCCAGAAAGAGGGACTCCCTAAGAACTGATCCGCCCTTATCGAAGGGTGAATGAATCAGTGCTGTAATGAGACGGTTACGTTCGTGAAAGTAGGCTTGCCAACCTACAGAATCATCTTTATCCTGCCACGATACATGCCACAGAGCAGCACCGGGGAAGGAGACGGTGGCGAACCCGGCCTCTTTCGCTCGCAGCCCGTATTCAGCGTCGTCCCACTTGAGGAATAGGGGTAGTGACAGACCAATCTGCTCGATGATCTCGGTGGGGATAAGGCACATCCACCAGCCGTTGTAATCAACATCGACACGGCGGTGCATCCAGTGGGTGCTCCGCAAGTTCATCTTTCCCAAGTCGTGCCCCAAAGACATGTCTTCGTGGGGACGATCGTAGAAAGTACGCCAGGGGTTAACTACCTCGCCAAAAGCATGCAAAACTGAGCGGTCGTACATATCAAACATATGGCCGCCCACAATGGTGGGGTTCTTGCAGTAATCGGCAAAAGTGATCATTCTCAGGATGGACTCAGGTTCAACCACAACGTCATCATCAAGGAGCAACACATAGTCACTTCCGTTATTAACTGATTCGTACATGCCCCGAGCGAAGCCGCCGGACCCACCAAGGTTACCCTGGTTAATAATCCGGAACTTCCCAGCTAGAGGTGCAACCACATCTTCAAAATCAGGGTGATCAGAAACCTTTTCAGTTCCTTGATCCACGATAAGAATTTCTTTGACGCTCCCTAGAGCATCAAGGTTCTCGCCCAGTGACCGAATGTTATCGATGCAGTACTGGACTTTGTTCATGGTGGTGATTTGGACGGTAGCTTTGCCGCCTTCACCTCCTAAGCGAGGGGTAATAGCGCCTGTCCACTCCGCCTCGACCAGGGTGACGTCACTCTTGGTTGCGGAAAGGTCAAACCAGTACCAGCCACCGTCGCCAAAGGGCGCCAAAGTTAGATCGAACTCTGAGGTCATGGCCCCTGCCACCACCGCAGCATCAACGCGCTGGATTACTCCTCGAGCGTTAGATTTATAGACAACTACCATGCCCTCGCCCTCAGTGTGAACCCTAAGAGTTACAGACTGCAGAGAGGTCCAACGACGCCAGTATGATGCAGGGAAAGCATTGAAATATGTTCCAAAAGACACCGTTTTACCCGATGAAATCTGAGCTGAGCGTCGCCCTAGAACATCTGGCTGGTTAGTTTTGGAAAGTGCAGAATTTGTAGCTACATTTTCTTGGGCAGCCGTTGCTTGAGCGATGGTATCAGCGGCATTGCCGTCCAGACGTGTGGGAAGGTGCACGCCCGTAGCGTTACCACCATCAATATAGAGCGGGATAACGTCAGTTTGGACAGCTTCAGGCAAAATAACGCGTTGAAGTACGCGCTGAGGGCTCACCTCAGTAGTAGTCGTTGTGCTCATATTTCCTTACCTTAAGCGTCAATTCCGCCGGAAGCGATTTGTTGGCCCTTTTCAAAATGGGGGCGGAGCTTATTGTCAAACATTGACAGAGCCGCACCAATAGCCATGTGCATATCAAGATATTTATAGGTGCCCAAACGCCCACCGAACAGTACGTTCTGCTCACCGGCAGCCAAGTCACGGTACTTCAGCAACATATCTCGGTCAGCACCGGTATTGATGGGGTAATAGGGTTCATCGCCTTTCTCGGCAAAACGTGAGTACTCACGGTGGATGACAGTGGCATCCTTAGTGTAGTCCCGCTCCGGGTGGAAGTGACGGAACTCATGAATACGGGTATAGGGATAGGTAGCATCAGGGTAGTTCATAACGGAGCAACCCTGGAAGTCTTCCATCTCGAGAACTTCTTCTTCAAGATCAATGGTGCGCCAGGACAGGTCACCTTCGGCATAGTCAAAGTAACGGTCAACAGGCCCAGTATAAATAACCGGTACCTGGCCGATAACCTTGGAGCGAGAGTACTCGTGACCTTCTTCAAAGAAGTCAGTGTTGAGGTGCACCTCGATATTAGGATGGGCTGCCATACGCTCAAGCCAGGCAGTGTAGCCGTCAACTGGCAGACCTTCGTACTTGTCATTGAAGTAGCGGTTATCGTAGTTGTAGCGCACCGGTAGACGAGAGATGATGGACGCCGGCAAATCAGCGGGGTCAGTCTGCCACTGCTTGGCAGTGTAGTGCTTGATGAACGCTTCGTACAGCGGGCGTCCGATGAGGGAAATACCCTTATCGTTGAGGTTCTTCGGGTCAGTTCCTGCCAGCTCTCCCGCCTGCTCTTGAATGAGGGCCTTAGCTTCAGCCGGGGAGTAGGCTGCATTGAAAAACTGATTGATGGTGCCCAGATTGATGGGCATGGGGTAAACAATGCCGTTGTGGTTGGTGTAAACCCGGTGGGTGTAGTTCGTGAAACCAGTGAAGCGGTTGACGTATTCCCAGACTCGCTCATTGGAGGTATGGAAGAGGTGCGCACCGTAGCGATGTACTTCAATGCCAGTACGCTCTTCGTTCTCACTGTATGCATTGCCGCCGATGTGATGACGTCGGTCGAGCAGAGCTACCTTTAGCCCCAGCTCGGTTGCAGCCTGTTCAGCAATCGTCAGGCCAAAGAGACCTGAACCCACAATTACAAGATCAGCGTTCACTAATACTCCTTGTTTACGAATGATGCTTGGGAAAGCGTCATCTCTATAATTTGTCTCCCACAACGGAGGAAGCTCTACGGTGTGTCTACCTTCTTTGAGGTAAACAAAGTTATATCCAAAGCTACCTGAAAAGGTGGTCTATTACTCATCGATTTGCCTGAGAAGTCGATGTGATTATTGCCCGGTCTGGGACTCAGGCCAATGTGGTGAGCAAAGCCAGCGGGGAAATTATTTGGCAATCGATCACCACATGCTCAAAATCAACTGTGAAAAGTTGCATCACGGATATACGCCCTTGATAGGGCACTTCTCCAGAAATGTAATGGACAGCATGGATATTAGATTGCTGGTTGAAAACCCATCGAAAAAGCAGTTCACCGCTGTGCGTCTACGGTACATCGGCACTGTTTCTGGCGTCCTCCTGCAAGAAAAGCTACAAAAATTTTTCGGGTCAGAGACCCATGAGTGGGCCGTAGCCAGCACCCCCATCAGGGAGTTATTAGTTGGGCAGCCTCCCCTATTCAACGGGTCTATCGTGGAATCTTATCGTGGTAAAGGTGCTGTGGAAAAAGCATCAACAATCTATAGTGCCGAGATTATGCACGGCCCAGACTCCAGAAAGATATTCTCCCTTTCAAGAGGGCGGTGGAGTATCGGCCGAGATAACTGCGATATCACTCTCAATGACCCCAGTATGCACCCACTTGAAGGTTATATGAGGGTGGACCATGCAGGAGTTACCTACAGCTCAAAGCTAAAGAGTCACACTATACAGACCCAATCTCTCATCAAAATTGGCAACAGCGTCCTTAGAATAGGTGAGCCCCCAACATTCTCCGATTCGTTCAGGGATACTGACGATGTTGAAATAGAAATTCCTGCGCCTCGCCCTAAAGCGCTGCGGGTTGCCATGATTCTCATGCCACTCATCGTAGGGTTAACGATAGCTCTCATCACCGGTCTATGGCTGATTCTAGCTATGTCGGTAGCTTCATCAATGTTGATGGCGTTGCACATGATTTCCCACCGTGGTGAAAGTCGAAAGACCCGGAATGCTGTGATGGAAGCAGCTACACGTGATCTAGCCAATGTTAGACAGTTCAGTGCCCATTCAATCGGTCAAGAAATAGTTCTAGGGCATCACCAGCGCGAAACTAAGATACGTAGTACACAAAGAGAGCTCTCAATCCTTCCATGGGTTGATGTAGCTCCCTTTATAGTTAGCGTTGAGCAAGCAGCTGAACTCATGCCTACTATTCCAGTTCACACACAACGGTTGGTTCTTGTACATCTTTTGGCAGCAAGCAGTCACGTGAGTATTTTAGTGACGACGGCTGATAGCTGGTCATATCATCAATTAGTGCAGCCACTTCTGACTCACCCATCAAGCTATGTGGTGAGTAAGCTTGATTCCGGGGCGACAGGAATTATTATCTGTGAAAGAAAGCCCGCCATATTACCCAAAAAAGCGGTAATTTTCTCTCTCTCGAGCGCCGAAGATTCCACCTCCAATGATGTTTACTTGCTGGATAGAGGAGTAAGTCTAGATGGCGTTAGTGAGCCAACCTACCGGGCTCTAATTTGTTCCCTACCTATTCAATCCCTGACCAAGTCAGGGCATTCTGTTGCTGCTTCGAGAACTAGCGACATTGAATATTTTGCCCCTCCCCCTGAGAATCCGCTCCAAGACATCGAAGACCTACAATTCTTTGTGGGAATCGAACCCGAAACCGGGGCTTCACTCACCTACAGTTTAAATACCCATGGTCCCCACTTTCTGTGTGCAGGCACCACGGGCTCCGGTAAGTCACAATTCCTACGCTCGGTGCTCTGGTCCATGGCTCTAAAGGTCCCGCCCACCCGCCTAAGCTTTATCCTGATTGATTTTAAGGGGGGTGCAGGACTAGGCCCTCTAACAGCTCTACCCCACTGCGTTTCTTCCCTCACTGATCTCGATATCTCACAACTCTCCCGTACCCTAAAATACTTACGCGCAGATTTGAAAAAGCGGGAAAAAGCTTTCCATCAAGCTGGAGTGAGCTCCCATGCGGACTACCGTGCTTTGATCTTGGGCGCTGAAAGAACTCTAGACTTTCCTGAAGTTGTGATTTGTATCGATGAGTTCAAAATGCTGGTCGACCAACACCCCATCATCATGAATGAAGTTATGCGAATAGCCACCATAGGTCGTTCGCTGGGGTACCATCTTTTTCTCGCCACTCAGCGTCCGCAGGGAGCGGTGTCTGCTGAAATCAGAGCAAATATCGCCACAGCTTTCTGCTTGAGAGTTAGTTCCATGCAAGACTCCTACAATGTCATATCAGCAGAGGACGCCGCGTCGATTCCTGCCCGATCCCCCGGGGCTGGGTATGCAAAAGACTCTGAAAACCGCCTCATACAATTTCAAGCACCGCTCATCAACGGTTACTACGGGGCCACAGAATCCGAGGTTATTTCTATTTCAGCGGTGTACAACCAGCGCACAGATGATGATCTAGGCCAAGCAGCTCAAGCTCTTACTGATAGAGAGCTAACTACCTTGTGCTCTGGTTTATCTAAGCAGCCATTTTTTGCTGAAAAAAGCTACGCACCGATCGCTCCTTCTCTCAGTGCCCGGCAATACAGGGTTAGCGCTTCCCCCTTCAGCCTCAACATTGGCGTTCTCGAAGTGCCTGATGCGGGTATCCAGAACCAATGGCGGTGGAAAGAAGATGATGGCTGCCTGCTTTTCCTTGCATCACCGATTGAACGCAATGAGCATGTTTTTATGCTGATGGAACAAGCGCTAAGTAACGGTTCAGCTGTCTTTTGTTTTTCCCCATCAGAACAGTTCATTCATCGGGTAAAAATACGATTTCCAGCCTCCACTGCCAGCTGCTATGCCTACTCTCTGAAGGACATCGATTTTGTGCGAGGTGCTGTAGAAACACTTATATCGTCACGGTCACCAGTGCTGCTAGTTTTAGATTGTTTTGATCAAATTCAAGATACTCTCGCACGTTACCCAGATTTTGAGACACAAATACTAGACCTTCTGTCTCCAGTGGGCCAGTGTACTGTAAAAACAATATGTACGGCCTCATCCTTGCCACGCGGCAAGTTCCAGCAACTTTTCGCTAACGTACTCTTTTCGGCCTCCTACCTTGAGACAGATCCCTTGAGGTCCCACCGCAAAGAATACAACCGGCCCCATGAAGGCCAGTTTTCTGTTGAAGGAACCGCCATTCAATCGTTAGTGGGCGACACTGCAGAAAACGGGGTGGTATGCCTTGCGCTTCCAGACCCAGAATTTAGCCCAATCATTCAACAATGCGCTAGAAAGCTAGCACTGGCCCAACTCCCTACTCACCTCTGTCTAAAGGATGTACCTGAGCTTACTGAAAAAGATGGATTCCGCATCGGAATAACGAGAAATGGCTCCGCAGTCTCTCTGCCCAAGCTGGGTAGCAACTTTATAGCTGTTTCTGGGAAGAAGGGAAGCGGTAAAACAAGTTTTCTGCGGTCCCTGATAGACATGAACCAACAGCATTCAGCTATATTTCTACCTGGTGAAGCGAGACCGACACTGAAGCAGCTTAAGGATGCTCTTATCGCTAGCTGTGATGGCTATAAAGATCTTCCCATCCTTTGTATTGATAATCTGCATCTTCTCAACGAAGAGATACAGAGGTTCGTCCTTCAAGAAAGAGATAGTTTTTCTAAGGTTATTGTGGCCTACACCCCATGGCCCAGATGGAGCACTTCTCCTATCCTGTCAGCTTTGTCAGGAACAGAAACTGGGCTAGTATTAGCACCCACCTCCGTATCTGATCTGAACTTTTACACAGCAACGGCCCTACCCTGGGATCTAAAAACTGATGGCAAGGTTCCGCCCGGTCGAGGGGTGCTTATCGATCATGGAACGGTTCTTGCTTTTCACGTTCCCCTGAGAGCGGCTTTTAAGAAGACTGGCGAGTATGATGAAGCAGCGGCTGAGTAAACATCAAGATGATAATTGCTCCACTCAGTAGCACCACCGGCACACCGTATAAAGGTGCGCCGCTTAAAGCAGTTTGAACTCCAATCACAACACCAAAGAATTGCCATACCAGAATAAGCGCGCGGCTAAAAGGGCGATGCTTCCAGAGCGCCACCACACCGATACCCAGAGATAAGGCAACCAGTAGGAAGAATAAGCCTACGACTGATGCTCCCCTCACATCATCCGCTGTCATCACACCGCTCACCGTAAAAAAGAGCAGAGCTAGCACCTCCAGCGCCACAAGGCTACCGGTAAGCTTTACCGCCGCAGGTAAAGGTTGCTGAGACATGATTAGCGCCTTTTCTTTTCATTCTGTGATATCACTTTTACTAGCCTAAAGGCACTTTCGTGGCAGTTCTCACTCAGAAACACCCCCAAGGTACACCCTGTGATATTTCACTCAGCAGTCGGTGCCAATTTTCGCCGCTCCCCCCCTTGTTTGAAGACCCATAACGTGGGAAAGTTAGTGGAGTTCAGCTTTGGCTCCTTACTATAAGGGGCCAAATTTTATTGATAGTTGCTGAAAAATTTTCAGCTTTAGTTATTCCGGTAACACCTAGGAGAGCATGCTAATGGATTGGCGAAGCCGTGCTGCTTGTCTTGAAAAAGACCCCGAACTCTTTTTCCCCGTAGGAAATACTGGACCAGCGCTCCTTCAAATAGAGGAAGCTAAGAACGTCTGCCGTTCTTGCACTGTGATGGATACCTGCCTCCAGTGGGCCATTGAAACTGGCCAGGATTCAGGTGTTTGGGGCGGTATGAGTGAAGATGAGCGAAGGGCTATGAAGCGACGCGCAGCGCGTGCGCGACGTGCGTCCTAAGGTCAGACCATACTGCACAGATATTGCAAAAGAAGGGGAGCTTTCTAGCTCTCCTTCTTTTCTTTAACAGTGTTTTTTGAAGCCCCTCGCTGTGCTTAGCCCGATAGCAAAACTTCTATAGTGACAAGTGTTCCGTGAGGTTTGACTGAGCTCCAATGGATACTGCCACCTAATTCACTTGAAACAAGGGTCATTACAATCTGTGTGCCCAAACCTGAAGATGGAGCACCGCTTTCCAACATCATCTTGGTTTCTTCGGTGAGCCCAACTCCGTTATCAGCAATGCTCACCACCATAATATGCTCACCGCTGGGCTTGTAGTCGTGGGAGCAGCTCAGGGTTACCTCGCCAGTTTGTCCGGCCAAGCCGTGCTCAACAGCATTAGCTACAATCTCGTTGATAACTAGTGCCAGAGGCGTAGCAATTTGGCTGGGGAGCTTACCGAAAGACCCAACTATTCGTGTATTAACGTGCTGATCTGGTGACGCCAGCTCAGCAGCTAGGTTGAATTGCCTGCCGATGAGGTCATCGAAATTGACCTCCTGAGTCAGCCCTTGAGAAAGCGCTTCATGCACCATCGCAATTGTAGAGACCCTTCGCATGGCCTGCTCTAGACCCTCCTTAGCTTCAACGCTGTTCATACGTCGAGATTGTAAACGTAGGAGGGCTGAAACGGTCTGGAGGTTATTCTTCACCCGATGATGTATTTCGCGGATTGTTGCATCCTTAGACATCATCTCAAGCTCTCGGCGGCGTAGCTCCGTCACATCTCTGCAGAGCAATAAGGCTCCGTAGCGTTCTTCGCCTAGTCGAGAGAATTGTCGTAGAGGAATCGCTCGGAAAGTAACATTTTGCCGCTTAGCCTTAATTTCAGCTCGCCAGGGCATACGACCCGTGAGCACCAAAGGGAGAGTCTCATCTGCTTTTTCACCGGCTGGAAGAAGAGACCTGGTGAGATGTAATAGGCTCTCTCCTACCATGTCTCCGCTGAACCCTAAACGTTTATAGATAGATAGGGCATTGGGTGAAGCATAGAGTACGCTGCCGTTAGTATCGAGCATGAGCAGCCCATCACTGACACGGGGATTACCGTGGGCAGTCCCTACCGGTGCCGAAAATTCTGGCCAGGCGCCCCTCGATACCATTTGCAGTAAATGGTGGGCAACGTCCCTGTACGCCCGTTCTGCCTGCTGCCGTTTCCTGGTTCCCAGGTTTTCTCGATGTACTGAGAGCAATGCCACCGGACGCCCGTTTCTGATAAGAGGTATAAATTCAGTATCGAGAATTATGTCTTTAATGGTGTGTTCATCGTCGGTTCCTTTAGGCGTATGACTGTTCCAGCTGGCTACAGCTCTCTCTAAAAGACCGGCGCTAAGCTGCTGCCCTACCCTATCGGTATGAAAGACTGTGTGAGTGGTGGACGGACGAATTTGAGCTAGGCACAGGAATCCTGTATCTGATTCAAGAGGCTGGGAAAGGAGATGGTGACTTCCATCCAGGACTGCTTCTGGAACCCATAGAAGAATGTCGCAGTACCCTGTATCAGCGATGATTTGCCATTCGTTAGTGAGCAAATGTAGCCACTCAATATCACCCGGGCCAAAAGCTCCGCTGCGAGAGAGCGTATCGATCAATGGCATGCTATTTCTTTCTTGAACTGTCTATCACGGCCAACGGGGCACTCTATCTACCCCAAAGCCTAGCTATCTACCCCAAAGCCTAGCTAAAGGGCCGAGTCTGCGTTTATACCTCACGTTATCAGAAGACAGATTTGATACATCATCTGGTAAGTCTTCTGCAGGACGCAAAGCTAGGACATCAGAGATATGTGTAAAGACGCTTTCAAATTCTAGTCCTACCTTGGATCTCGGTGCGGCCTCCATAATAGTTTTACCCGAGAGGCAAGCTTTATCTGTGGTTGCTCGGTCTTCGCTCACATACCCCTCGATTTTTTCTGAGGGACCAAAGCGTTCCCAGGCATGCTCTATTGCCACAGTGGGATTAGCTCCTACGGCATCAGCCCGAACCTTATTAAAGAAGACGCTTCTAGGTATATCCATCATGGTGTCTGCCAAGAGGTTTTTTAGGCTGTCCAGAGCTTTGACCGTTCTGGGTACACCCACCACATCTGCAGCGCCAACAACGAGAATATGGTCTGCTTCAAGAATGCTTGTCAATGAACCGTCATTACGCAAGGGAGCCAGCCCATCAAAGGCCGCAGCTTCGTCCTGCTCAATACAAAACGAGGTGTCAATGATGATCACATCATACTTCTCCCTCAGCATATTGATCACTCGGCTTAGGGCTTTACCCCTGATTTCGGTCCAGCGATCAGGGCGGTTGATGCCGCTAATGATATCCAGCTGATGGGATTTATGCTGAATCGTGCTAACCAGCTCATCAATCTTTTGGCTATCAAGGTTACCTCTATCGGCAAAATGGCACATCTGAGCCAAGCTCGAGTAGTCATCGGTCAAGCCTAAAACAGCCCCTACGGAGGCACCGTAGGTATCTGCGTCCACCAAGCAAACCTTGTGCCCAGCATTTGCTGCTAGCCCTGAGAGGTTCACTGCAAAAGTCGTTCTACCGGGAGCTCCCTGAGCTCCCCAGACAGCCAGCACTTTGCCAAGACGCTCTTCTGTTTTTTCTGAAACAGCCTGATCTAATTCGGGTTCGTGAGATTCAACTTCGGATGTTGAATTACTCGGTTGCCTATCGTAAACGCCAACGTGTGAGTCACCATAATCTTCAAGCCGGTCAACAGCCGAGCGAACGCCCTGAAGTACATCAGGTATATCAGCCAGAGCATCAATGGTATAAATCTCGGAAAAAGGCAGGCTGCTGCCCGGATCGATTACGGCGCACACAGCTACATCAAGTTCATAGAGCACCGCGAGCATCGATTGTGTGAGATCCTCGTATTGGGTCACCAACAAAACTGCACGGGCTATACCGCTCTGCGCGGTTCCCAGCATTTCTCCGAGGTCATGGACGTGGCGTACCACGCTAATATCCCCGCGCTGAGACTCGATTCCCAAAATATACCTGCCAGAAGTATCTCCAACAACAATAATTGGAATCTGCATTACTGGCCTGCCTTATAGGTTGAAGGCACTATGTTGATGACCGACCCATCACTGCTAGCTGCAAGAACTGGGCTCAAAAGATCGGACTCTACCCACAGCTCTACAGCAGATTGACCCGTCCCGCCAATAATCGACTCCTGCGGAGTCACCGAGTGGATTTCAGCCCCCTCAGCAATTGCTCGGGGTTCATTGTATGTATTCGATCCTTCAACCTTTGAGGCAACCCAAATATCTACTCGATCCCCCGCTTGGAAGTCAGCGACTGCGTACTGATCTTTGAGAAGGGTCACCAACCTGCGCCCTTCTTTGAGATCGGTAGTGATCGCTGAAGCCGCCAGCAATTCTCCTGAGACTAGAGGACGCTTGGCAACAGTTCCAGGGGCAATAGGCTGATCTGCGGAGATATATTGTTTGCTAGAGCCAGCTAACCTTGCGTCAACAACCGTTAGGTTTTGGGTCGTGACATGTTCACCAATACCGACATCAGCGGTGAGTGCATAAAAGGGCTCTGTTTGGTTGGTCGCTCGGATAATTCCGAGAACCCCCAGCAGAGAAAGAACCACAATGAAAACTCCGATAAGGAGCCGTGGGTCTGTGGCTCCTGGCTTTTTAAAACGCGGTGTCAGCTTAGATGGCATGGGCAGAGCTTCCTTTATCAAGTTGAGTACTCCTATCAGAATTTTTACTAATCAAACACGAACTTTTCAACTCAACACAGTCATCTGGCCAAACGTTACACCTTAAAGCGCTAACAAGACTCAATAATGGAAATCTTCTTTCAAACTACATCAAAATTTACTAAAATAAATCAAGATAGTGTTTGAATCACCACAAGAAGGAAGCCCCCATGGTCGAACAGCGTTTTCTGACACTGACTGATGTGAGTGAAATCCTCAATATCTCCCTGAGCCAGACTCGCGCCCTGGTGAGAACCGGCGAACTCAAGGGAATTCAGATTGGTGGTCGCAATCAGTGGCGAGTTGAAAGCTCGATGCTTGAACAGTACATTCAGGCCATGTATCAAAAGACTGAAGAAAGCATCAAAACTGAGCAGCTAGACCATCAAGAAGCCTAAGCTTCCTATGTTCTTTTGAATTTACCTGGTATGAAGTACTGCAATCGCCCCAAAGGGGATGACGCGCACTTCATTTCTCTGCGTGCCTTCTTTTGCTTCAATTCTCTGCACAAATAATTCGCAATAGTCAGCGCCCACCGTTGTTATCCGACCTTCAGTGAGCGGGGAGTCTGGCCCACCGTGAGAAATTGACACGGTCTGTTGTGAAGCGGCTAGAGCCCTTAGAACATACCCCAGGGTTAACTTTCTGCTGACCTCCTGGGCTGAGGTGAAGGATTTATTATCCCCACCCTCCCACCACATGAGACTTACCAGGGGAACAATGAGATTACCTGCACTTGATTCCAATTGAATCCAGCCCAGTCCAATATTTTTGAGGGTTCCGCGCCAAATCTCTGAGTTCAACCCATGAACAACAAGAAGCTGACCGATTTGAGCAGCTAGACGGTCTGCTAGATAAATTTTTGCGGCCTCTGACCGGCGAACTTCGGCGGCATCTGCCTCATAAGTAAGCCGTCTACTCTCATCTAGTTGAATCTCATAATCACGAAGAAGCAAATCTAAGTTGTTCATGTATCGAGCCTATCCACTGAGGCAAAAAATGTAAATGAGCATGAAAACAACGAAATATCTTGAAAATGCCTCAAAAAAGGTTAGTATGATGATAATTCATCAAACTACATCAAATAATAGGGTTGGAACGGAACATGAAGAGCAAAATTGTGCGTATCTTCCCGGTGGTTGCTGTTCCTGCCATCGCTCTGATAGGGAGCTTGGCTAGCTACAGCTTTCTCACGCACACACTACACCTTATTTCTCAGGGGCATTCACTGGAGTCCGGGACGTGGTGGGAAGCTCTATCATGTGCTGTAGCATTCACCCTTTGCTCCATTGTTTTTCTGTGGTGGTTCCTCAGTATGGCAGTCAGCTCGATGCTCGCTATCAAGGCTAGAATCCAAGGGCGAGAACAGGTCAGTTTACCTTCCTGGGCTCCGATGGCGGTAAAAGCTACTGTGACGGGGCTGTTTGGATTGGGGCTGCTGAGCAACCCCGCATTGGCCTCCACGATCCCGGCTGTTCAGCCCTTTAGTTCAGTTACTCAGGTTCAGCAACACAAGCAACAGCTTCCGCTAGGCCTTTTCTTGGGCCCTTCTGATGATTCCTTCGGCATTTCCCCCGGTGCATCTCCCCTGTTTTCATATTCACAATCCACGACATTAATTGGCGAAGAAGGAGGTCAGGTGGAAGTGACGGTTACTAAGACTAGTCAACGCACTCAGCTCTCACCATTATTCGGCGGACTCCGAAAGTCAGTAGAAGCTCCGCGGGCATCTTCACAGGATAACGACCCCGTGGCGCTCGTATCACCACGGGTATACATTATTCAGCCGAGCGACACTCTCTGGTCCATTGCCGAACAGCACCTACCCGCTACAGCTAGCGGTTCTGAAGTGCTCAACCTTGTCCACAGCATTCAATCTGCCAATTCCAAAGACATTCCAACACTTGAAAGTTTCATTTACCCGGGGCAAAGCATCACGCTTCCTTTCTGAGGAGAAAACCATGAAAACCGCATTCCCAGAACATGACCGCAACCGTTATTGCATCATCGATGCAACAGAATACGAAGAGCACTACGCTACCTACTTCGAACGACAGGTTAAGCAACCACCAAACGATCCGGTCTACATCAGTGCAGAAGAAAAATCGGTCGAACAGCTGACACTTTCAATTGGGCTGGCCACCGTTGAAATCTTCATGGGGTTACGCCCCATGCACCACCTTTCCCCTTGGCTTTCTCAGGCTTGTTACCGAAGAGTCCACCAACAGGTTCAGAAGGTTCATGAGATGGTCAACCGCACCTTCAAGCCACCGGCCTCTTCAGGCCCACTCCAGCCCAGGGTGCACCCAGTAAAGGCTCGCAGGATTATTCTTCAAAAGGTGTCACCCAAAGCCTACGAGGCCTGCCTTATCGTTCAGGACGCACAGAGGGCGCGAGCTGTAGCCCTGCGCGCTGAGTTCCTCAACCGTCGGTGGAAAATTACGGCTCTTGATATTGCCTAAGCACTCACGCCCGCACATCAACCTGTAAAACCTAAACGGGAGGGGCTCGATCATAAGCTGACCGGGCCCCTCCCTCCTCTGGGTATCTACTTGTTTTCTATGTCAATGGCATCATTATCAGGCTCTGGAGCAGGCTCAGTGCGAACCTCTGCCTTACCACTTTCAGTAGGTGCCGAATACTGCAAGAACTTAGGCTGAGCAGGAATCTTCAGCTGAATCTTTGAATTTTGGGTACGCTGCTTTGAAAGATCCAAGCTGAAGAGGGTTGAAACCGTTTCTTCGCGAATGGCTCCCATCATGCTTTGGTACATGGCGTAGCCCTCCCTCTGATACTCAACCAGAGGATCACGCTGAGCCATAGCACGCAGTCCGATACCTTCCTTGAGGTAATCCATTTCGTAGAGGTGTTCAGGCCATCGTTTGCCGATTACTGAAAGCACCACTCGACGCTCAATTTCGCGCATGGCTTCCTCACCAACAGAAGCTTCTCGATCCTCGTACTGCACTTCGGCGTCGGCAAGCACCTCGGTTACCAACAGGTCGCGGGTGACCTTAGTACGATCCCCAGCCTCTTCGAAAAGATCTTCTGGGGTGATAGAAACGGGGAAAACCGTCTTGAGTGACTCCCACAGTGCATCAAAGTCCCAGTCCTCTGCGTGCCCGCTGCCAACGTGTGCGTCAATGGCCGAAGTAATAACCTCAATGCGGAACTTTTGAATCTGATCCTTGAGATCGTTGCCATCAAGAATCTGCCCGCGGTCCTTATACATCGCCTCGCGCTGACGGTTCAGGACATCATCATATTTGAGCACATTTTTACGCTGTTCAGCGTTACGAGCTTCGACCTGCCCCTGTGCTGAGGCAATAACACGAGATACTAGCTTTGAGTCCAGCGCCGTATCGTCCGGTGCACCCGCCATAAGACGTGAAGCTGCCTGACCGTTGAACAGGCGCATGAGATCATCTGACAGCGAGAGGTAGAAGCGTGATTCCCCGGGGTCGCCCTGACGCCCCGAACGACCGCGCAACTGATTGTCGATTCGCCGCGACTCGTGGCGTTCTGTACCCAGCACATAAAGACCGCCCAGAGCCGTTACCTCGTCATGCTCTGCTGCCGACGCCAGTTCTGCCTCTTCAAGAACCTCAGGCCACTTGGATTCGTATTCCTCGGCATTCTTAAGAGGGTCAAGCCCTAGAGCCTTCATAGTTTCAACGGCTTCAAATTCGGGGTTACCGCCCAGCATGATGTCGGTGCCTCGGCCAGCCATGTTAGTAGCTACAGTAACAGCACCCTTGCGCCCTGCCTGAGCTACGATTGACGCTTCGCGCGCGTTATTCTTAGCGTTGAGAACTTCATGGCGGATACCCTCTTTAACAAGGAGTTTTGACAGATATTCAGATTTTTCAACGCTGGTGGTTCCCACCAGAACGGGCTGACCATTTACATGGCGTTCCTGGATATCCTTGACCACCGCATTGAACTTAGCGATTTCGTTTTTATAGACCTTATCAGGCTGGTCGATTCGCTGGATGCCCTTATTGGTGGGGATAGGAACAACACCCAGTTCATAAGTATTCATAAACTCGGCTGCTTCGGTCTCCGCGGTACCCGTCATGCCAGAGAGTTTGTCGTACATGCGGAAGTAGTTTTGAAGCGTCACGGTCGCCATGGTCTGGTTTTCGGGCTTAACCTCGACTTCTTCCTTGGCTTCAATTGCCTGGTGGATACCGTCGTTATAGCGGCGCCCAGCCAAAATACGACCAGTGTGCTCATCGACAATCATGACTTCGCCGTTCATAACAACGTAGTCCTTGTTGGCTTTAAAGAGCTCTTTAGCCTTGAGGGCATTGTTGAGGAAGCCGATGAGGGGGGTATTCTGCGATTCATAAAGATTCTCGATACCGAGGTGGTCTTCAACTTTATCAATACCGCTTTCAAGCACACCAACGGTACGTTTCTTTTCATCGACCTCATAGTCCTCATCACGAACAAGGCGATTAGCGATGCGAGCAAATTCGCCGTACCAGCGGTTAGCCTCGCCCATAGCTGGGCCTGAGATGATCAGGGGGGTACGAGCTTCATCAATCAGAATTGAGTCAACCTCATCGACAATCGCGAAGTTGTGCCCACGTTGCACCTGCTCTTCTTTAGTCCACGCCATGTTATCGCGTAGGTAATCGAAGCCGAATTCATTATTGGTCCCGTAAGTAACGTCTGCTTCGTACTGCTTACGACGCACTTCGGGGCTTTGGTTCGCAAGGATAACGCCAGTTTCCATACCCAAGAAACGGAAAACTCGACCCATAAGGTTCGCCTGGTATTCAGCCAGGTAATCGTTAACCGTAATGACGTGAACGCCCTTGCCTGAGAGAGCATTAAGGTAAGCAGGAGCAGTTGCAACCAGAGTTTTGCCCTCACCAGTTTTCATCTCGGCGATGTTGCCCAGGTGCAGAGCAGCACCACCCATTAACTGAACATCATAATGACGTTTACCCAGCGTGCGCTTAGATGCCTCACGAACCACAGCGAAAGCTTCTGGAAGTAGAAGGTCCAGGTTTTCGCCCTTTTCAACACGCTGGCGGAAGGAGCCTGTTTCAGCGCGGAGCTCTTCGTCGGTCATGGCGACAAAGCTATCTTCGAGTGAATTTACTGCATCGGTGTAAGCACGCAGCTGCTTGAGGATTCTTTTGTCTCCGCTGCGGAGTAGCTTTTCCAGAAGAGATGCCACTGAAGTTTGCTCCTAGGTAGGTGGGCCGGCAGCTGCATACAATCTGCACGCAGTCATTCACATAATACTAGTGCACCACTGGTGTTCTGATGAGCTTTTGCCCAGCGCTTAGAGAAGCCAGCGTGTTCTGTCGGTCAAAAAGCTGGCCCCCACCCTAGAGGGTGGGGGCCGGCTAGATATTTTAGGCCTTGAAAATAACCTAGGAGTCTTTACTCAGCGTCGAGAGCGATCACACCGTAGGACCAGCCCTTACGGCGGTAGACTGCGGATGGTGCGCCAGTTTCTTTATCAACGTAGATGAAAAAATCGTGGCCTACTAGCTCCATCCGGTCAACGGCTTCTTCGGAAGTTAGCCGATCAGCGGGGAAGCTCTTCTTCCGGATTTCAATGGGAGAAGAGACTTCATCGGTGAGGTTATATCCACCGGCGAACGCGGCCTCCTCGACAGGTACATCGTCAACATGAATATCAGTGGTAGCAACCGTCTGACCTTCAGCTACTACGGGGATGGAACCGGTAGCTTCAGCCACCGAGACAGGATGCTTACCACCTATACGTCGGTCTTTACGACGGTCACGAGCACGGCGTAAACGCTCAAGAAGTTTGCCAAAGGCATCGTCAAAAACAGCGAATTTATCTTCGCCCTCTGATTCTGCGCGAAGTACGGGACCACGACCAATCACGGTGATTTCAACACGGATTGAGCGTGGGCCACCATTGCCTTCTTTAGTAAATTTGACTTCGATGTCAGTAACGTTATCGCCTAGCGTTTCGAACTTGACGACTCGACTTTCGACGTATTCTTGCAGGCGTTCGCTAATTTTGACGTTGCGGCCTTGTACGTTGAGTTCCACAATTCCCTCCACGGTCTGGGGGTTGAATCTTGGCTTGTGAAGGCTTCGATCCGGGGAATCTGTCTGGCTGATTCCTTGCTTTAACTGTACGCCTGTTTGTGGCGCAAGTCATTCTTTGCGGTTGTTTTGGGAAATTTTCTTCATTTTTATATTTCTTAAGAGATGATCTGAGACGAGGGTAGCTCCGAACGCCGTTGAACTCTCGCAACAGCGGCCGCGCCCACCACGCAAGCACCAGCCTCCGATAAAACCCTATAAGCTTCAGCAATAGAAGCACCCGTGGTGGCAACATCATCACAGATAATGCAGAGTCGGCCGGATAAATCCAGATAACGCCCAGCCCAGCTCAGCGCAGGTTGACGCACTCGCAGGCTGCCCTGCATTCTCCAGTACCTTGCTTGCTGCCCCAATTGCTTCTGGGAACCTTTCGCACGACCAGTTAGTACTTCCGTTCCTTCGCCAGCGTAAAGGGGGCGTAAAGCTTCAAGAACGGTAAAACTTACTCCTGGATATGTCGAAGGTAGGAGCTTGCTAGCAGCCCTCGTGATTTCGGAAGCAGGCGCGAAACCCCGGCGTCCTACTGACTGCCGGCTGGACGGGATAGGGACGAGATAAACCGATGCACCCTTCCCCGCAACCTGGGCAAGACCAAGCTCCTGGCACAGAAAAACCAGCGACCGAGCTAGCGCAGAACTTAGATAGGATACTAGGTCAGTACGCGCAGCGTTTTTAAAACTCAAGAGGCAATGAGCTAGCTCGTACTCATACTCACCGGAGCTTGCTACCGGGCAGGGAGCGTAGGTTAGTTCCGTCATCACAAGATTCAGGGTAGCTATATTCAAAAGCCTCGAGCACCTGAGGCACAGTGCCCTTCTGCCCCGCATGGGCTCCCCGTAGGACCTACACGCAGCGCAGAACCTCGGTGCGAAGAGCTCCGCCAGTTCATCAAGTGAATGCGCACCTCTGGCACCCCAGCCCGCTAGAGCATCTATACTTTTCATACCGTTAGAATGGCGACCCAGAGCCTAAACCACAAGCGACAGCTAGAAAAGTGGATAAGTGGTGCGGACCAATAAAATGATTACCGCCACATTGGGACTAAATGAGGCTTAGCCCGAATAGTTAAGCGCCGACAGGCTGGATTCAATGCGAGTCCAACCATTACCAGCCACGATGAAAAGCGTGCCCGTTTTATTAGTAGCAACCACCTGGTCAACACCGTTACCTGTCACTATATGCTCAATGTCGGGCAGGTTGTCATATCGAGTGCTTTGACCGGTCAATGAGACTATCTCGGTTTCAGCTGTGGTGGTATTCCAAAGAATTACGTCCTCATCACTCGCCCACTCCACACCGTCAGGGCTGATGTCGGCGCCCACCTGAACTGGATCTAACAACCCCAGCGGCACCCCGTCTTCAGCCCGGCGAATCGCTGAAATCCAAGCCGAAGTAGCACCATCAGTTGAGGTCACCAAAGCAACACGGGCACCGTCACGGGCTACCGCTAACGACAAAAGCGTCTGACCGTGCAGCCATGTTTCAAGTGTTCTGGGCTCAGCTCCCCGCTGGCCCGCAGCTAAAGTCAGCACACTGCCGCCCTCTTGAGCGATCCACAGCCAGTTCTGATGATCATAGCTCGGCTGAAGAATACCTACGCCCCTGTGCACCACTTGAGCTTCTGAAAGGGTAGCTAACCACAGCTCAGATCTGTCAGCAGCCGTAAAGCTAAAGGAAGTGCGGCTGTAGTTCATCGCGGGCTGAGCTGGGGCAACGCCATTTTGCGCAAAAACTAAACTCTGGTTCTCACTCGCAGACAAATTATCGCGCATCACCAAGCGGTTATTCTCAACTCCCAGCACAAATGGAGGCACCTCAGCGTTAATTGCCGGCTCCCGGTAATTTTCAAGATCCTGAGTATTAATCACCTGATTATTAATGCTCAGCTGGGTTGAGGTAATAGAAGCTATGTTTGAGAGAGTCTGGGTGAGCTGCGTCCGCAGACGTTCCAAATCGAGTGCACTCGCAGACTGCAGAGAGGGCCCGCCTGACAGCTGAACGTCCGCTCTGCCGTTTTCCACCGTCACTGAATTTCGGGCCAAAGCGGTGTTAGGAGGGATCGCTGTGATCACACCACCTTCAAGATAAGGCGCCGGGCCTTCCAGCAAAACCTTCACGAGAGACGTTGCGACGGTAGGGCGTTCTACGAACCAACGCACATCAGGCACAGCCTGAGTAAAGGTTGGATCGTAGAAGTAGAGGGTGAAAGGGCTGAAAACCTCACCAAACTCAGTTCTACTCAAGACAGTTCCATCTGGAGCAGTAGCAACCCGCCACTCCCCCTCTACCTGCTGAAGAGTAAACTCAAGTTCATTTTCTGTAGCTTCGGTATAGGAGGTAGCAAGCCCCCTACCGTCTACAAGAGTGGAGGTTGGGACGGTTACCATGAAGGTATCCTGCCCAGTTTCTTCGGTTATAACCGACGAGTTATAGATGAGGGTCTGCCCGTCAGGTCTCCAGGATTCAGCCAGAGATTCAGTGAGGAAAAGACGAGCAACGCTGTAATCATCGTTAGCCCCCACCCCGGCGTGCAGGAACCCATCGATAATTTCAGCAGGTGTAGCACCCGGCACTGGCCCAGCGGGAGTGTCGATGGCTTCGGTAGGTGAAGCCGTGTTCCGAGGGTCAGCGTAATGGTTAACTTCTCCATCGGTCGGAATCGCAGCGCAGCCTGTTAGAGCGGCTGCCGCTGAGACAAAAGATGCCGATAGGAGGTCTCTACGGTTAAGAGGTCGCATTGAGGTGTTGCTCCTGCTCTATTCCTAATCGATGGGCGGAGGTGTCAGCCCCAAGCTCAGCTTCAACGGGTGAAGGGGTGGGGTGCCCGCTAATGAGAACGGGTGAAGTCCCCATTGCTCCGCCTTCTTTCAGGGGAATGGTCATGCGGAAGCAGGCCCCCTGCCCCTTAATACCCCAGGCCTCAAGGGTTCCCTGGTGCAGACGGACATCCTCGGCAGCAATCGATAGCCCCAGCCCAGTTCCACCCAGCGTCCTCTTACGGGACGTATCTCCTCGCCAGAACCTGTTAAAGACCTGATCCGTTTCTTCCGGGCTCAGACCTATGCCGTGGTCACGCACCGCAACACCCAAAGCGGTGTCGGTAGCATCAATATAAATATCGATGGGCTTACCCTCACTGTGCTCCACAGCGTTGAAGAGGAGGTTACGCATGACGCGTTCGATCCGGCGATGGTCCATATCCACCATCATCTCAGAGTGATTGGTGTGGACGGTCAACTCGGTGCCCGTACGCTGCAGGTGCGGCTCGACCGTCTTGAGCACTTCGCTGAGAACGGCCATGAAGTCCACTGAAACTGGATCAAGGGTCTGGCTGCCCGCATCAAAGCGTGAAATCTCCAGCAAGTCTGCCAGCAGGTTATCAAAGCGATCTACCTGGTCATAGAGCAATTCGGTAGAGCGCTTATAAATGGGTTCCATGTTGTCTCGGCTATCGTGCAGCATCTCTGCTGCCATACGGACCGTGGTGAGCGGCGTGCGAAGCTCGTGGGAAACATCGGAGACAAAACGCTGCTGCATAGTGGACAGCGTCTCTAGGCGAGAAATCTGGTCCTGAAGTGAGTCAGCCATGCGGTTGAAGGACATGCCAAGCCTGGCTGTTTCGTGTTCACCGCGTACCAGAACACGCTGGTCCAAGTTACCAGCAGCAAGCTTTTCTGCCGTAATCGCAGTGGAACTGATAGGACGAATCACGGTTCGGGAAATGGCCCACACAATTGAAAGAACCACCAGAAGCAGAATACCGAAACCAATCCACACCACAACGTTGATGTAATTCACCGTGTTTTGAGAAGAAGACAAATCGTAGACCAGGTAAAAAGCGTAATCAGGGTTCTGTGGAATTGAAATCTTAGTACCCACCACCAAGGTAGGAACCGTCCTTCCCTCCGCCCCTACACTTGCCGAAGACTGCCAGTAAATACCCCGCCCAGAGCTCACCGTTTGCGCTAGTTCCTCCGGGATATCGGCAGCTGTTGTGTTACCGGATTGGCTTTGCTCCGAGACGAAGCCCTGTGTGGTGGCGTTGATATCTTGCAGGAGCACCCACTCACGGTTGCGATCCGCGCTGGTGGTTTCCAGCACCGTCAAGAACCGGGCAACGTCCCGCTGAATTTCAGTACGACCGGTAGCATCAGAAGCATTCAGCAAGGTTTGGACGTTGCTGAAGCCGCTCGATGATTCCTCTAAAGCTTGCTCTAGGTTGCCTCGGAACAGAGAGTTAGCAATCTGGTGGGAAATAAAGGACCCAACAAACATGAAGGAGATAAGGAGCAGTAGGGCAGCAGTGAGAACAGCGCGAAACTGAAGGGATTGCTGCCACATTTTTCTAAGACGGTGAAGGGGCCGCCCCAGCCAGTGGAAGCGACCCCGCTCAGCGTCCGAGGTACCCAGGGAGAGAGCCACCGTTTAGCGTGCCCCGTGTGCGGCAGCCTTGTAGCCCACGCCTCGCACGGTGAGCACAATCTCGGGATTCTCTGGGTCCTTCTCAATTTTGGCTCGCAAGCGCTGAATATGAACATTAACCAGACGAGAATCTACGGTTTTTTCATAGCCCCAGACATTCCCTAGCAGGGTCTCACGAGTCATCACCTGCCCCGGCTGGCGAGCAAGGTTAGCAAGCAAATCAAACTCCAGCGGAGTGAGGGAAATATTCTCACCGTCGCGTGAAACGGTATGGCCGGCGAGATCAATGTGAAGGGCACCCACGCGGATTGGCTCATTGAAACGTTCTTCTCGCGGGCGAAGGCGGGCACGGACTCGGGCCAACAATTCTGCGGGCTTAAAAGGTTTAGTGATGTAGTCATCTGCACCAGCTTCTAGGCCCTTCACTACATCTTCGGTGTCACCCTTAGCGGTGAGCATGATGATGGGGACATCTGATTCAGCACGAATTTGCGTACACACCTCAATTCCGTCCATACCGGGGAGCATGAAATCCAGGAGAATCAGATCAGGTTGATGAGTGATAAAAGATTCCAGGGCGCGATCGCCAGCGTCACAAAAGACAGCGTCGTAACCTTCCTGGGCTAGGACGATTCCCACCATCTCTGCCAGGGCATCATCATCATCAACGACGAGAATGGTTGCGTTCACGGGGCGCTCCTTCGAAATTCAAGATAGATCAGCTACCAGTCTAACCGGTGTCTCCTCATCTGCCGCGGTAGACCAGCTCCTAAGCGTCCTGGGCAATTTCTGAGAGGGCGCGGGCGGTCTCCGTTAGATGCCCCAGCACGGTTGTGGCAACTTCTGGGCTCTGCTCTTCTAAACCTGGTAGATCGGTAAGAGTGATACTGCTCAGCAGGTTCTTGGCTAAACCAACATCTCTCCAGCGAACCCAGAGATCACCTGCTATCTCCCCCACCGGCAGGCGTGTACGCGGTGAGACAGTCTCCAAGAGAGGGCGGGCTCCCGCTTCTACCATCCTGGCTACCTGCTCCCAGTCGCGGGTCGGGCGACCGGAGAGGTTAAGCACCGGAGCCCTGAGCACTGCCTGGATTTCTGGGTGCAGTTCAAGGACGTTGCTACGCACCAGCACGTTAACTCCTAACCCCTCAGCGTAGCGGTGAATTTTAGCCAAGGTTTCGACGGCCTCATGCCGTCTCAGTGCCCTCACCGTTGAATACCCACTGGATGTCTTGATAGCACCGGCGAGGACGGCGGGAAGCAACGGTTCATCGAACTGTAAGCTTAAGTGCAACCCGGGGGTAGCCTGCTTTAATCGCTCCACCAGTGATTCAAGACCTGCAAGAAGAGAGTCGCATATGTCCCTGCGGGCCCCGTAATCAATCAGGACCAGCTCCCCGGTGGTCAGGTAGGTACTGGCAGCAAGGCTAAAGGGCCCCAGTAGCCGCACCTTAAGCCCGCCCTCGGGGTTTTTCTCTTTCCCCACAACATCAGCAAGAGCATTGATATCTGAGGCTAAAACGGTCTGTGCAAGATTGCCTTCTTTGGCGAACCCCTCCGTGATACGCCAGCCGCTAGCCGTGACATCAGCAGTCAGCCCCTCAAGGCAGGCCAGGGTGCGCCCCAGAGCCGTGGCATGAAAGCCTCGGTCAGCCAGTTCAGGTAAGAAACTAAGGTGCGGGGCACCCAGCTCCCCCCGTACTCGGCTGACAGCGTCCACCATTTTCACTCCGCCCCAGCCGCCTAGACCGGTTGCGCGTACCAAGAGGTGCTGTTCAAAGGTCAGGGCTTGTTCAGTATCTCTGCGAAGCGCAAGCATCTCAGTGTCTGTAGGCAGGTAAAGTGCAGGGAGCTGTTTCACAGGTTTCAGCTGACCTTTCAGTTGAGATTAGGGCTCATTAATTTCGGCTGCAATTCGCTCATGGTGGCGGATTACCTCAGAAATAATAAAGTTCAGAAACTTCTCTGCGAATTCAGGATCAAGATGAGCTGCCTGCGCCAGGCCGCGCAGACGCTTAATCTGAGCCTCTTCCCGCCCCGGGTCCCCCGCCGGCAAACTGTGCTCAGCCTTCAGATGTCCTACCCGCTGGGTAGCACGAAAGCGTTCAGCCAAAATGTGTACCAGAGCAGCATCCATATTATCGATGGTCTGCCGCATGGTGAACAGCTCTTCTAGCACCCCAGGGGCAACACCCGTCATAGAAGTTGCTCGGGTATCAAAATTCTCGTGAGCGCTCAGCTCATCAGGGTCTGTACTCATGTTGCTCATCATTCCAGTCTAAAAATTCCCGGCTCTTTGGGTACATCTATTAGGATAAGTTCCCACCTACTGAAACGCTGAGGACGCTGTGGTGCCCGTTTACGCCCCGGCAGAAGATGGAGACTATGCCAGTTCCCTCTCATCAAGCAGTAATATCAGCCCGGTCCAGTGAGTAGGCACGGGCTATGGTTGACTGGCCCAGAACGCGGGTGCCCTGGTAAATCACCATGGTCTGCCCCGGAGCTACGCCGCGGAGCTTCTCGTTCAGGCGAACCACGGTTTCAAGTCGGAGAGCGCCAGGAGTCTCTGCCTCATCGTCCAGCACCCAGACCAAGTGAGCGGTTGAAGCAACCGGGTCTGCGTGGGCACGCACCTGGGCTTCCACCTCAAAGTCAGCACTGCGAGCGCCCTCTACTGGCTTTTGGGCCAGGAAGTCGGCGGTTTCGGCGATGGGGACACCGGCCCATGTTTCACGGATGCCGCGGATCTCATCGATTTCGAGCATGTCACGGCCACCCACGATCACCTCGTTAGTTTTGGGGCGAATTTCCAGCACAAAGCGGGGCTTGCCGTCTGCGGCTGGATGCCCGATAGCCAGCCCCTTACGCTGACCTACGGTGAAGGCTTGGGAACCGCGGTGGGTGCCCAAAAGGTTGCCCTCAGTATCTTTGATGTTGCCCTGAGTCATGGTGATGTGTTCTTCGAGCCATTCGCGGGTATCACCCTCGGGTATAAAGCAGATGTCGTAAGAGTCTGGTTTCTTGGCCACTGAGAAGCCTCGCTGGGCTGCTTCGGCACGCACCTCGTCCTTGGAGGGTGTATCGGCTAGCGGGAACCAGGCGTGACGTAGCTGTTCGTGGGTGAGGACGCCCAACACGTAGGACTGATCTTTCGCCCAAGTGGCGGCGCGGTGCAGTTCGCGGTTGCCCTCTGCATCGGTGATAACCTTTGCATAATGGCCGGTGACTACGGCATCAAAACCTAGGGCAACTGCCTTTTCCAGCAGGGCTGCGAACTTAATTTTTTCGTTGCAACGCATGCAGGGGTTGGGAGTGCGGCCGTGTTCGTATTCGCTGATGAAGTCATCAACCACGTCTTCTTTAAAGCGTTCTGAGAAGTCCCAGACGTAGAAGGGGATGCCTAGCTGGTCACAGACTCGGCGGGCGTCCATGGAATCCTCGATAGTGCAGCAACCTCGACTGCCGGTGCGCAGGGTCCCGGGCATACGGGAGAGCGCTAGGTGCACGCCAACCACCTCGTGACCAGCTTCAACGGCGCGGGCTGCGGCAACAGCGGAGTCTACCCCGCCGCTCATAGCTGCCAGTATTTTCATAGTCTTCTCAATCCTTGGGTGCGGTGGTCTCTTTACTTGAGCAACCACCGGCAGGGTCTACATATTTCGTGAGTTTGCTTGCTCTTAGGCTAGTTCCAGCGACCAGCATCTGGGGTATGGTCTGCCATACCGGCTTTCTTTGCCTGGGCCCATGCTGCGGGTAGGGCCGCTAGCAGGGCATCGACATCGGCTTCGGTGCTGGTGTGGCCCAAGGTGAAACGCTGGGCACCACGGGCCTCATATTCGGTGAGCCCCATCGCCAGAAGGACGTGGGAGGGGCGGGGTACCCCCGCATTACAGGCTGAGCCCGTGGAACTTTCAATTCCAGCCATATCCAGCAAGAAGAGCAGGGAGTCGCCTTCGCAGCCGGGGAAGGTGAAGTGGGCGTTGCCGGGGAGCCTATCCGCACCGTCTACTGTCTGCTCGGGGGTCTCAAGCGGTGCACCCCGCAGAGTCACTTCAGGAATAGCTGCCAGGACTCCCTCCACCAGACGGTTGCGTAGCTGAGCTAGACGCTGGCCCTCCTGCTTCAGGTTCTGACCAACCCACTTAGCGGCTTCACCAAAACCTGCGATGGAGGCGGCATCGATGGTGCCTGAACGTACCGAACGCTCCTGCCCGCCCCCGTGCAAGACGGGAGTCAGCCCAGTAGCTCGGGTAGCGATGAGAGCACCAACACCCATGGGACCACCGATCTTATGGGCGGAAATAGCCATGGTGCTCACTCCGCTTGCACGGAAGTTAAGAGGGAGAGTGCCAAAAGCTTGAACAGCATCGGTATGGAAAGGGATGCCGTATTCAGCCGCGACTGCCGCTAGTTGCGAGACCGGTTGTACGGTACCCACCTCGTTATTAGCCCACATCACCGTGACCAGGGCTACCGTTTCTGGGTGATCGCCTATTGCTTCTCTGAGAGTTTCGGGAGCAATTCGTCCATCACCATCCGGTTGTAGCCAGGTCAGTTCAGCGTTCTCATGCTTTTCTAGCCATTCTGCCGCATCTCCTACCGCGTGGTGTTCCACCGCTGAGAGGATAATGCGCACCGTCTGAGGGTTGGCTTCGCGGCGCTTCCAGTAGAGACCCTTAACCGCCAAGTTATCTGCCTCCGTGCCACCGGAGGTAAAAATGACCTCGGCTGAGTCACAGCCAGCCAGACCAGCAATCTGCTCTCGCGCGTACTCAACGGTGGCACGAGCACGCCGCCCAGCAGAATGCAGGGACGAAGGGTTGCCGCCGGCACGCATCTGCTCGGTCACCGCTTCTATCACTGCAGGCAAGACATCGGTGGTAGCAGCGTGATCCATATAAACGCGTGGCATAGGCTTCCTTTCGTGCCGACTCAAGTACAGCCTTTCATCTTACCCGCCCATTCCCCCGGCCGTGTATGGGCTGGTTCACGAAAAACCCCCACGGCTTCTGCGTAAACTGGTGGGGTGTTCAAGATTCTTTTTTATACCCCCGAGATCCCCGGTAACACCGGCAACGCGATTCGTCTAGCCGCCATCACCGGTGCCGAGCTTCACCTGGTCAAACCCCTAGGCTTTAACTTTGAGGACACCAACCTGCGCCGAGCCGGTCTGGATTATCACGACCTAGCCGTGATGACCGTCCACGAAACCCTGGAGGACGCCTGGACAGCTCTTACCCCTGCCCGCGTCTTTGCCTTTACCACCACGGCCAGCACTAACTTTGCCAGTATCGAATACCACGAGGGGGATGTGCTCATGTTCGGCCCCGAATCGGTGGGGCTACCCGAGGCAGTGCAGAACGATGAGCACATCACCGAGCGCGTTAAAATCCCTATGGTTCCGGGGCGCCGCTCGCTCAATCTAGCCAATAGCGCCTCTATCGCAATTTACGAAGCATGGCGACAGCACGGGTTTCCCGGCGGCGCAATCTAGAGTCTAAGAGCCTTAGAAGTTACTGGCTACAACGAAGCGGGGTAGGTTTCACCTAACAGTGAGGCCCACCCCGCATCGTTATATCTCTTAGCCGGCGTCCCTGCTATCGCCCAGGGTTACATCGACGTCCTGAATTGAGCCATTTCGGTTGACGGTCAAACTCACCTTGCTCCCAGCTGCCGCTTCCCGCACAGCGGCGGTAAGCTCAGTGGCTTCGCTAATGGAACGGCCGTCGACAGCAACCACGACATCCCCGTTGCGGAGCCCCGCGAGGTCAGCTGCACCGCCACTGACCACTTCCTGAATCAGGGCTCCGTCACCGAATGCCTCAGACTGATCATTATTAGCTGGAGACGTTGAAACACTAGCCCCCAGCAAACCATGACTTGCAAATCCATTCTCAATGATTTCCTGAGAAACGCGCTTGGCGTAGTTAATAGGGATGGCGAAGCCTACACCGATGTTGCCGCTACTTGAGCTGCCTGAATCGGTGGAAGCAATCGCCACGTTAATTCCGATGACTTCACCGTCAGCGTTGACCAAAGCACCTCCCGAATTACCGGGGTTAACCGCCGCATCGGTCTGAATAACATTGATTGAAATTGTTGAGTTGGTGCTACTCTGTGACTGCTGACCGGGCATCTCAAACTGGAAAGGGGAACTACCAAAAGGGTCCTGCTGAGCGCTAGAATCTGTCTGCTGCTCATCAACGGCAGATGATTCTACCTCGATGGTGCGCGCCAGGTTAGACACGATACCTGTGGTTACCGTGTTCTCTAACCCCAGAGGTGCACCAATAGCGATGGCTGTGTCACCCACGTTTAGGTTCCCCGAGTCTCCCAGGGAGGCCGGAGTGAGAGTCAGTCCCGAAACATCGTTGAGCTTGATGACTGCCAGGTCACTGGTTGGGTCAGTGCCCACAACACTGGCGGTACGAACCGAGCCATCGGAAAGCTGCACTTCGATCTCGGCTGATGCTGTCGCCCCATCAAGCGTTACCACGTGGGTGTTAGTGAGGATGTGCCCCTCATCATCAAGCACTACCCCAGAACCTGCCCCAGATTCACTGGTCGAAGCAGCCGAAATAGTCACCGTTGAGGAGGTGGCTTTAGCTGCAGCAGCGGTGACAGCGTTAACCGAATCGGTGTTGTTGACGATGGTAGAGCCACTGCTCAGAGAGGCGGTACCTGATGCGGTGGAAAAGTCACTGGCTGCGACCACAGCCCCACCGGCGCCACCGCCCAGCAGCGCTGACAGCAGGGCAACCGCGGTGAGGGTCTTAAAGCCGGGCTTCCTCTTTTGCGCTTGATTTTCGTAACCCGCATTAGCGCTATAGGGAGCTGCTGTAGCTTTGTAAGGGGCATTGGGGGCCGGTTGCGGTTGATAGGCACCAAATGAACCGTAAGCTGAACGCCGCTGGTCACCGGGGTAGGCCGTATTCAGCGGAACAGTTTGGTCCTGGTCAGCAGGTGCCGGGTTCGGCTCACTTTCCCCCTGCGGCTTCTGCGGTTTCTGGGGGTTCCAGGAATTCTCGGTCATGAGGTATGTCCTTCATCATCAATTAAGCGCCTCCGACCTCATTGGCGCATGTTCGATTGCTTATTATTCTCCACGCATCTGGATTCACTGTGAAGATTAGCTGTGCTTTAACTGGGAGCCAGGTTTAGAGGAAAGCTCACTACTAAACCCATGCTCACCGCTGAAAATTGCTCGCCCTGTGCTCACCGCGAAAGGTTGGCCCCAGCAGGGCGCCATAGAGTGATTTACGCCCTATGATGAAAACAGAGCAATCTTCGGACCATTACACCAAGGGGAAATATGTTACGCACACGACTCACGAGTGCTTCACTACTCGCTGCTCTAGGGCTGGCCCTAGGCCCCGCCGCCTACGCTGAAGCACCGTTTGATTTAGATCCCGGTGTCCGTGTAGCCGATACCACCAGTTCCCTGGGCAATACATCCAGTCTTGAAACTGATATCTCAAATCTTTCAAGCAGTCAGCGGGTTAATCTCTTTGTGGTGACGGTTGATAGCTTTGAGGCACCTTCCAGCTCCTCGGAATGGGCTAGTCGGTTCGCTGAGCTCAACAACTTTGGTGCCCAGGATGTTCTGTTAGTCATTGCTACCGAAGACCGCCAGGCCTACTTCATTGCCGGTGACACTTCGGTTCTTTCGAGGGACCAGCAAAACACCATCTACAACGATTACATCTACCCCAAACTCACCCAGCTTGACTTCCAGGGGGCTGCCGACGCCGCGGTCACAGGTATCGAAGAAACAGCGGGTTCAGGTGGCACTAGTGAATCTGCTGCCTCAAACTCGGATACCTCACGCGCAACCGAAGTGATGATAGGTGGCGGCACCTTGTTGGGCGTTGCCGCAGTAGCCGGCGGTGGCGCTCTGCTCTTGAGCCGTAGCCGTTCTGCCCGTAAGGGTCAGCGCACAGGAGGCGGCCGTACGGGCACCTCCTCTGCCCAGCAGCCTCCCCAGCCCAGTATCCAGCAACTGCGCCAGCAGGTCGGTGAGCTACTCGTTTCAACCGACGACGCTATTGCCCACTCCCTGCAAGAAGTTGAGTTTGCTCGCCTGCAGTACGGTGAAGATGCGGTAACCCCCTACCTGGCAGCTATTGAAGAAGCTAAGTCTCACATGCAGCGATCTTTCCAATTGCAAAAACAGCTTGATGACGATATTCCCGATACCGAAGCCGATCAGCGTGCCTGGCTCAGCGAGATTATTGCTAGAACCCAAGACGCGCAGAAGGCGCTCAGCGAACAGGAAGACAGCTTCGCTCAGCTTCGTCAGCTGGAGCAAAATGCCCCGCAGGCTCTAGAGTCCCTAGCTACTGAAATTAAGCAAACAGAGCAGCTCTTCCCCGCAGCTCAACGCTCACTCACTACGATGACCGCAGCCTACGCCCCTAGCGCCTTCGCCACGGTGGCGGACAATATCGAAGAGGCTAAGGCCCGTCTTGAATTCGCCCGAAACACCGAGCAGGAAGCTGAAGAGCAGCTTGCTACCAATCGTAGTGGCGCCATCATCAAATTGCGTGCCGCTGAAGAGGCCCTGGGGCAAGCTAAGGGGCTTTTGGAGTCCATTGACCACGCGTCCAAAGACCTCGATGCAACGGCCGCGTCCCTCGACAGTGCTCTCATCATTGCCGACCGAGATGTAGCTCAGGCTAAGGAACTGGCTCGCAGCGGAGCCGGAAGCAGCAGCCAGTTGCAAGGTGCAGCAGCAGGAGTTGAAGCAGTGCTGGGCCAAATTCGTGCAGAACGCCATAAGGGACTAATTGACCCCTACCTTCTGAGCCAGCGCCTGCACGAAGTGCGCTCCGAACTAGACACCGCCTTAGGCTCTGTACGTCAGATCCACGAACAGCAACAGTCAGCACGCCAGACATTGGGCCATGCACTGGTTTCAGCCCAAGCCCAGGTATCTGCCGCGAGTGAATATGTGTGGGCCCGACGCGGCGGGGTGAAGGCAGAGGCTCGAACCCGCCTGCGTGAAGCTGAGCGCCACCTCCAAGAGGCGCAGCGGCTACAAACCTCAGACCCAGTGACCGCACTGGCTAACGCCAATGACGCTATTAGATTGGCCAACGAGGCCCAGAACATCGCCCGCAACGACGTCGATCACTTCAACAACAGCGGCTACGGTGGTCGCGGTGGTAATAATGGCAACTTCAACTCGGCAATGCTGGGCGGCATTTTGCTGGGCACCTTACTGGGCGGAAACAACAGCAGCGGTGGCTTCGGTGGCGGCAGCTGGGGTGGGGGCTCCTTCGGTGGAGGCTTCGGCGGAGGCGGCGGCTTTGGTGGAGGTGGGGGCTTCGGCGGAGGTAGCTGGGGCTCAGGGGGCGGTGCCGGTGGTAACTTCTAACCAGCGCACTCCCCTAGATGCGAGACCAAAGAATACCCAATTTCGCCCAGAACGTAGCATCAGATACCCCTAAGCCCTAGCCCAGGGGCGGGCCGTCCTGAGACAATAAAACAAGTGGTCATGTGCCCGACGCCTGACCCGCAATACCCGAAAGGTAGACCCATGGCAAAGCAGACTATTTTTAGCCGCATCGCACAGCTTACCAAGGCAAACATTAACTCCTTGATCGATGCTGCAGAGGATCCTCAGAAGATGCTGGATCAGATGGTTCGTGACTACACCAACAATATTGCAGAGGCTGAGCAGGCTGTTGCTCAGACTATCGGCAATCTGCGTATGCTCGAAGAAGACCATGCAGAAGATACCCGTGAAGCGAGCGAATGGGGCTCAAAGGCTCTAGCTGCCTCTAGCAAAGCCGATGAATTCCGTGCTGCTGGTGACACCCCCAACGCTGATAAGTTCGACAACCTTGCGCGCGTTGCCCTTGGTCGCCAGATGCAGGCAGAGAACGAAGCCTCAGCTATCGAACCTCAGATTCAGTCACAGACCGAAATCGTGGAGAAGCTCAAGGTTGGGCTGACTCAGATGAAGGAAAAGCTGGGCGAAATCTCACGCAAGCGCGATGAGCTTAACGCTCGCCAGAAATCTGCTGCTGCCCAGTCACAGGTGCACGATGCCCTCAAGTCCTTTGACGTTATGGACCCCACCAGCGAAATCTCCCGTTTTGAGGACAAGGTTCGCCGTGAGGAAGCTAAGGTTCGTGGGCAGCAGGAGCTCGCAGCATCATCCCTGGACGCCCAGTTCAATGACCTGGAATCGCTGGGCCGTCAGGCCGAACTTGATGCACGACTCGCTGCTCTCAAAAACGGCAAGTAAGCTCACCAACTTTTAGCCTCCTCTTACTACAGGGCTAGAAGTTATCTAAGGGGCCGGGCACCACTCTTTGTGGCGCTCGGCCCCTTACTCTAAGCCCTGGCTGGCATCACTTGTCTGCCCACCCGTGGATTTGCCCGTTGACACGATGAAACAGCATATCTAAAGCAACAAGGTTCGCCCCTTCAGGAATAATCATGTCCGCGTGACGTTTTGAAGGCTCGACGTGAAGCTCATGCATGGGCTTAACGGTGGCGAGATACTGGCTTTCAACCGACTCAATACTGCGGCCACGTTCAATGACATCTCTGCGTAGTCGACGCAGGATGCGTACATCCGCATCGGTATCAACGAAAATTTTGATATCGCACAGTTTTCGGATTTCTTCCTCAACGAAGATGAGAATGCCCTCAAGGATAATAATCTTCTGAGGCTGAACAATCATCGTTTCTTCTGAGCGATTATGGTCGGTGAAGTCATACACCGGAGTCTCAATAGTCTGACCGCCGATGAGAGCCTTGAGATGGGTGACCAGGAGGTCATTATCGAAGGCTGTGGGGGCATCGTAGTTAAGTTCAGTACGCTCATCGTAGGTGAGGTGATCATTGCGCTTGTAGTAGTTATCGTGATAAATCACCCCTACCTGGCCGTTGAAGCGCTTAAGAAGTGAGTTGGTGAGCGTCGTCTTGCCGGAGCCGGTGCCGCCTGCAATACCAATAATGAGGGGTTTCATGAGTCTCTTCTGCCGATTGTGTGGAGAACTTCTTTAATTGTGACATGTTTATGACATCAGGGCGTGGAAGCCTTGGAGGGTTAACTGTCTACCTTCAGTTAATTTCTTTGCCCGCCAACCCAGGTTTTGTCCCCCTATCTGACTGAATCCAGCTTGCCTCATTAGAAAAACATTTACTTAATATAGAAACTTTATAAATCTTTTCTACTAGGTGCTTTATAAATTTAAACGTCATTTATTCTTCACCGAAAATTATTGGTGACCCTTAGCTAAGTTTTTATAGTTCCAATAAGGCTCCCTCCTTTTGGGGGACAAAAACCCGTATAGTAAATGGAAGCACATGCCTGCCTTTCCCCCACAAAGGACTAACCATGATGAAATTCAAAAACTGGGTCAATGAAACCTTCGACTCCCCCTCCCTGAATCAGGTCTTCTCCCACCATTCATCTCATCAGAAACAGCTGAAGAATCTGCCAAAGGCGTTGCACATGGCTGATTCACTCCTCGGCCGCGAGACTGTCTTAGAAATTGCCCCCGGACGCTTTTCTGGCTTTGGGGATTCAGTTCTTTTCGTGACCAACCAGCGTCTGCTGATCACAAAAAACAGCTTTCAATCCGGCTATTCAGTTTCGCTAGACCTCGATAGTCTTGAGAACGCACGCCTGTCCTACCAGCCACTGGCAGGCCATACTCTATCCTTAGGCGGTGGTGCTCACCGCTTTACACGCATCCCCGCTGGTTTTGCCAACAGCTTACGTAAAGCACTCTTTGAAGAGCAGAAAACATTTTCCCAGATGGCCCAGGCCGACTAAAGCCTTCAAGATCGCTGTTTACACGGTATAGACCTGCAATCGGTGCCCCCCCCCCAGTACCGATTGCAGGTTTTTTCTCGCCCTCATCGGCGCATATAGTTAAAAAGAAAAGCGCCTCACTTTCGTGAGACGCTTTTCGTCTTGGTTGCGGGGAGAGGATTTGAACCTCTGACCTCCGGGTTATGAGCCCGGCGAGCTACCGAACTGCTCCACCCCGCGGCGACTTATATAACTATACGCACCCCGCAGGCACTGCGCAAGTCAAGAGGCCTATTTGTGACCGACCCCTCAAAACACAGGGTATTAGCAGCAAGGGGCACCACCATCAGCAGAAAACCCAAAAGGGTGCTGCCCTCCCCCTTACGGGAGGGCAGCACCCTTGTGTTTAGCTCCAGCCCCCTCAATGAGCCAGGGGCCTGATCGCTAGCGGTCAGCCCCTGCGCTGGCAGTTGCCAGTGCCGAAGCGCTCGCACCGCTTGCAGGCTGAGAAGCAACCGTGCCTTCAACACCGTCAGCCTCAAGAGCCCGCTGAAGAGCGTCATTCAGACGATTCTGAGCTTCACCATAGGCAGCCCAGTCACCATTCTTCATAGCCTCATCGGCATCTTCCATGGCGCTCTGAGCGTCCTCAAGAGCACCCTGCAGACCTGCAGCATCACTAGGCGCTGAGGCTGAAGAGTCGGTATCAGCAGCTTCAGTGTCAGTTGCCTCAGCAGCTTCAGCCTCATTCACACCGGCGTCCGCAGCGGTTTCAGCACCAGAAGAACCACCAAACAACTCGTTCAGCGCCTCGTCAAGTGTGGGAGCGAAGCCCACATTCTCACCGAAGCCAACCAATACGCGGCGTAGTGACGGGTAGGCAGCGTCGCCCGATGACTGAACATAAACAGGCTGGACGTAGAGAATACCGTCACCCACGGGCAGAGTCAGCAGGTTACCGTTGATCACCGATGACGCACCGGTACGCAGCAGGTTCAGCTCGGTAGAGACCGTTGTATCAGAGTCAAAGACGTTCTGAGCCTGCCCGGGGCCAGGGACAACTGACGAGCGGGGAAGCTCCAGCAAGGATAGCTTTCCGTAGTTCTCGTGTTTCTCGCCGTCCTGACCGGTGCCAGCATCACCATTAGCAGACAAGAAGCCGTACATGACGTTACGTGTGTTGCTATCTGACTGCTGCGGAATAAAGGAGGTAGTCAGTGAGAAGTTAGCTGAATCTTCCCCTGGCATCTGCAGAGATATGTAGTAAGGCGGCAGCGGCTGCCCACTGTCATTGGTGGGGTCGTTAGGAATAGACCACAGATCATCACCGGCATAGAGGCTATTAGCCCGAGTCACGTGATAGGCGTTGAGCACCTCACGCTGAACCTTGAAGAGATCCTGAGGGTAACGCACATGATCAATCAGTGAAGCGCTCATTTCGCTATAAGGCTTGACCGTCTCGGGGAATACCTTCTGCCAAGACTTCAATACAGGGTCTTCGTCATCCCAGGCATAGAGTTTGACCGAACCATCGTAAGCATTGACCGTTGCCTTCACCGAGTTACGGATATAGTTCACCCGCTCGCTGGGCAACGCCTGGGCAACACCGGTGGCAGTGTCAGAGTCAGCGGTTGCGTTATCAAGCTCAGCTGACTGGGAGTAGGGGTACTGGTTGCTGGTGGTGTAAGCATCAACAATCCAAACCACCTGATCATCAACAATCGCGGGGTAAGGGTTGCCATCCACAGTCAGGTAGGGGGCTACCTTCTGAACACGCTCAGAGGGGTTGCGGTCGTAGAGAATCTGGGATTCAGGACGCACCGCATCAGAAAGCAGAATGTCAGATGACTGGTACTTGATAGCGTAGGCAAGACGGTTAAAGGGGTTACCGATGTTAGGCCCGCCGTTACCGCTGAAGGTGTACTTGGCGTCCGTGCCGCTCTCATCGTCAGTGGTCTGCGGGCGGTCAAGCTCTAGCGGCTCATCCTCAGAGGTTCCACCAACAATGGAGTAGTCGGGGGATGACTCACCGAAGTAGATACGGGGCTCATAGCTCTCGCTAATCTCACCGGTTGCCTGGATGCCGGACTGGATGAACTTGGGCTTGCCGTCGGCCTCTACCTGGTTGCCGTAAGCTGCGATAACGCCGTAACCGTGGGTGTAGACCACGTGCTGGTTAACCCAGGATGAACCGGAGTTCTGCGCAGGGTTCAGCTCACGGGCAGCAATAACGGTATCCGTGGGGGTGCCGTCAATATCGTAGCGGTCCACTGAGAGGTTCTGCCCAAACTGGTAGTAGGGGCGGAACTGCTGCAACTGCGCGAAAGCTCCGGAAACCACGTTGGGATCGAGGAGGCGAATGTTCGAGATAGTCTCACTTTCACCCGATAGGGTGCCAGCGGCGGTGGAGGTTTTCGCGTCATAATTAGTGACCTCGATGGCATCCAGACCGTAAGCAGCGCGGGTAGCGTCAATATTGCGCTGGATGTAAGGTTCTTCAGCGGCCTGTTCGTTAGGTACCACCTGGAAACGCTGAACGATCCAGGGGTAGAGGCTACCAGCAACCAGCGAAGCAATAACCAGCACCGCAGTACCAATCATGGGAAGACGCCAATTACCGTTGATGGCTGTCACGACAAAGAGAACCGCGACCAACAGAGCCGCAATAGCGAGAATGGCCTTGACCGGAATGATGGAGTTTACGTCACTGTACATAGCGCCAGCCCAAGAACCGGACTGGTCCTGTGTAGCGTTGTAACGGTCCAGCCAGAGCACAGCGGCAGTCAGCAACAAGAAGATGCCACCTAAAATAGCGAAGTGCTGGCGGAAGGCCTTAGTCGTAGTAATACCCTTTTCGTGCACCAGGATGCCACCGTAGAAGTAGTGCATAACCAGAGCCGCCATCGCTGAAAAAATGACGATAGTGCGCAGAATACCGGTCAACAGGTTCAGGAAGGGCAGGGTGAACATAAAGAAACCCAGATCAATACCGAACTCGGCATCGGTGGCACCGAAGCTTTCACCGTTGAAGAAAAGGAGAACGGTCTCCCACTGGGACATGGCCCCGGTACCAATAAAAGCACCCAGGAGTAGAGGCACTGCAATCAACAGCACCTTACGCATCGAATCAACGCTATCGCGGTAGCGTGCCATGTTCTGATTGAACATTTCTTGGAAATCAGCGTAGGGATCGGGCAAAGGGTTGCCATCAGCGTCAACCCTGGGGCCACGCTGTTGATAACGCTTAGGGTTGGGAGTTTGCAGTTCGCCGCGCTTGTAAGCGTAGAAGAGGCTTGCCCAAATCGCTAACCCTGAAATCAGAGCCACTCCAGCAAAAATGATAATGCGGGTGAGATTCTCAGTGATGAACACCTTGAGGTAGCCCAGCTGGTTGTACCAGAGGACGTCGGTGTACACCTGGCTAGCAAAAACAAAAACTACGATGGCAACCGCAACGATAGCGGCTGTCATCAAGAGGGGTTTATTTCTACGCCGAGGAGCGCGTGAAGAGGTGTTAGCGGTGCTTCCGGTACTCACACATGTTCCTTCGGTATTGTAATGGTGCGCCGCAGATTGAGCGGCTACATAAATAACTGAACCGTAGTGAAACGGTTCAAGGTATTAGGCACCATTCTGCCAAAGAAAACAGGTGGTTTCGAGGTGAAAGGTAACATTCAGCTAGCAGATGGAGAGAAAACCTCAGCCCTCTGGTCTTTAGGAGCAGGTGGGGAAGGTCGCCGGATCTGAACCCTTGCCAATCTGCTCTACTGCCTCCACAGCATCAGTGAGCGTCTCTACCTTCACCACGCTCAGCCCCGCGGGTACTCGACCCACCACTTCATCACAGTTCTCAGCGGGTGCAAGAAAGACGGTAGCCCCCGCCTCCGAGGCGCCCCGCATCTTTTGCGCGATACCTCCAATACCGCCTACGGCCCCATCCGTGTCAATGGTGCCAGTACCGGCGAAGTGTTCTCCCCCGGTCATCTCACCCTCGGTGAGTTCATCAATAATACCGAGGGCAAACATCAGGCCAGCAGAGGGACCACCAACTTCCTCTAAGCCGTAGTTAACGGTCAGCGGAAAGTCAAAGCTGCGTGCCAGATAGAGCCCCAAAAGATAGCTATCGTTTTCTTCGTTATAGATGGGGGTGATAGTGAAATCCCGTTCCGCTCCATCCCTCCGAACGGTGACGGTCACAGCCGCTCCCTGGGGCTTATTAATTGCTTCTGTCAGGCTTTCAAAACCATCTAGGTTAGCACCATCAACCCGCAGAATAACATCCTGCTCCTCAATCAGGCCCTCGCTAGGACCACCCTCAGCCACCCCGGAAACCGTGAGATGCTCGGTAAAATCTTCACCGAGATAGGTAAGCGCTGCCGCTTGAGCTACCTCCTGAGAATTGGTCATCTCCGCCGAATTACGCTGACTGACTTGTTCGTTGGTCACGGTGGGGGCATACATGAGGTCGCTGGGCAACACAGAGCCCGAATCACTCAGCCAGGCTGAAAGTACATTCAAGGCTCCTACCGTTGAGTTAGGCCCACCAGCTACGGATACCGTGGTCATATCTAGAGCACCACTGACCGGGTAGGTCTCTGCGTCCTCAATCTCAATGAGTTGCTTCTCATTAAAGTCACCGATGGTATTAAAGGTGGGGCCTGGCTGCTCGGTCACAAAGTTAGCCGGCACCACAAAAGAAACAGCCACCAATGCCAGAGTTGCCCAAGCACTAACCCTGCGCAAATCGGCGCGGGGTGCAGGGACCCCGCTCTTTATAACCTTCTGAGGAAAAACCATAAGCAATAGCCTACAAGCAAACTAACCCTGCCCCTACCGCGCAGCGATCTCTAGGCCAGTATCTCTGTCGCTTTCCCTTACTCGGCACCCACTATTTACACAGCAGACTCCCACTCGCCCAGGGCTAAACTACGAGGCAGTTGGAGGGCTGAGCAAGTAGGCTGGTAGAAGAACCGTGCAGCTCGGGCTGCGCCCCTACCCAACAAGCGAGGCAGAGCATGACCAACAATCCATTTGGTAACTCCGGCAATGACCCCATGGAAGAATTCTTCAGAAAACTTCAAGAATCAGGCTTCGATCCCAACGCTATGGGTATGGGAGCTAACGGTGCTTTTGACCCCGATGCCATGAAAAATATGGGGATGCCCATCGACCCCGCGATGCTTTCTGGCATCTTCGCGCAGGTTAACGCCATGATGAATGCCCAGCCCACCGATGAACCGGTTAACTGGGACCTAGCTCAGCAGCACGCCCGGCAGGTGATTACCGCAGGCTCTGACCCGTCCATGACATCTAATCAGCAAGGCGCTGTTCGCGATGCAGCCGCCCTAGCCGACCTCTGGCTCGACCCCGTCACCGCCTTCGATCGGCCCGCCTTCAACGCTGAAGCATGGTCTAAGGCAGAATGGTTAGAGAACTCCTTTGACACCTGGAAAGAAATTGCTGGACCCGTGGCGTCTTCGGTTTCTACCGCCATGAACACCTCCATTCAGACCCAGATGCCCGAAGAAATTAAAGGCATGCTGGGCGGGGGCAACATCTTTGCCGGAATAGGCGGCATGATGTTCGGCATGCAGGTGGGTCAAGCCACCGGCCAGCTCGCCGGTGAAGTTGTCTCCTCCACCGATATCGGCATCCCCCTGGCTCCAGGACGCTCGGCCCTGCTCCCCGGCGGTATTGCTGCTTTTGGTGAGGGGCTTGAGATTCCTGCTCAGGAAATTATGCTCTACCTGGCGGTGCGTGAAGCGGCCCTCACCCGTTTGCATAAAGCTAACCCCTGGTTGCGCGAAGACATTATTGAACTGATCAAACGCTACTCACGCGGCATCCACGTTGATATTGAACGGATGCAGGAAGCCGCCTCAGAGATTGAGATTGACCCCACCAATCCCGAAGAAATGATGGCAGCTTTCAGCGGTGACATGTTCAAGCCTCAGAACACAGAGGATCAGCAGCTGGCTCTAGACCGCCTCGAAACTCTGCTAGCCCTCATCGAAGGGTGGGTCACCCTCATCACCGAAGAAGCCACTACGAACCTGCCCATGGCAGTCCAGCTGGCTGAAACCATGGCACGACGCCGTGCTACTGGCGGCCCTGCTGAGCATGCCTTCTCCCAGCTCGTTGGGTTGGAGCTCCGCCCCCGCAAAATGCGCGAAGCTCTGGGTTTCTGGCGCTCCTACGAAGAAGCCCACGGCTTTGAGGCTCGCGACGGTCTCTGGGCAGCACCCGAAACGCTACCTACCAGCGAGGACCTTGATGACCCCGAAGGTTTCATCTCACGCCGAGCTCTGATCAACGCCAGCGAAGACGAGTTCGACGCAGCCCTCGAAAAACTACTCTCCGGCGGCTACGATGAAAAGCCCGGGGCTGAAGACGATAGCTCCGGCCAAGACTAGCCCTTACTGGAAAGCGTCATATGACGGGTAAATAAGGAGCCTCTGTTCGATAACCAACGGTTCAAGGTGCTATCGGACAGAGGCCCTGTGCGCCTTTTACCTAACTAGCCTTACCCCGCTGGCCGAATGTAACGCCCTCCAGGAAGGCTCGTGCTTTTTCAAGCTGCGGGTAGCGAGCTTCTAACGCCCTAAAGCGGGGGCTGTGGTTAGCTTCGAGCAGGTGGCAGAGTTCGTGAAAAAGTACAGCGTCTAGGGCATAGATGGGTGCCCCCTGTAAGACATCGGATATTCGAATACTGAGCTGGGCGGGGGTAGCCGAACCCCACTGCTGTTTCTGGTTACTTACCCAACGCACGGACGCAGGTTCTGGGCACTCCGGCAGATATTGAGCGCGAAGCTGAGCGGTTCGTCCGCTCAAGAAGTCATCAGAGGTGACCTGCTGAAGGGTAGCTTCCTTGCGGGCTCTGCGCGCTTGAACCTTGGGTAGGAGTTTCTCTATGTAGTCCCTGACATCGGCCTGGCTACTCGTAGCGGGTACCAAAAGTCGTATCCGCCCATCATCCAGCGGCTGTGCTTGCACCGTGCGCCTACGCCGCACTGAACGCACCACCTCAATTTCGGGGCGCCCCTCCCCCGCCTCAATGATCTGGACTGATGAGGCCATTAGACTCCCTTGGGGGCAATATCGTTAATAAAGCGGGACCGTTGCCGGCCACTGCGCCCCCCGGGGGTGCGCGAGCGCGACCAGGTAAAGGTCAAGTATTTGCGGGCACGGGTGATACCTACGTAAAAGAGGCGGCGTTCCTCATCGACCGCGTCGCTAGTCTTGGCGAACGAGATGGGCATCAGCCCCTCATTAAGACCGCAGAGGAAGACGGCATCCCATTCCAGACCCTTGGCAGAGTGCAGGGAGGCCAGAGTTACCCCGTTCATGGAGGGGGCATCTCGCTGGGTGGAGCGTTGGAAGAGCACCGCCACGAACTCGTAAATGGTGAGTTCGGGGGGCAATTCAGCAGCATCATTTGTTGTTGCCTGCTGGCGCTGCTGCTCCCTCTCGTGGGTGAGACGGTCAGCTAGAGCCACTAGGGTCTCCAAGGATTCCCACCGTTGACGCACCTGGCCGCTGCGCTCTGGGGCTTTCTCTGACCACCCCAGTGATTTGAGGTTATCTCGTACTAGTTCCGGCACACTCTCAGCGGAGTCCGCGCCCTTGGCAGCTCCTTGCAGCATGCTCAGGGCAGCGCGCACTTCAGCTCGGTCAAAGAATTTTTCAGCCCCGCGTAGCTGGTATTTAATTCCCGCATCGTTCAGGGCTTGTTCTAGTGCGGCCGACTGTCCATTGGTACGGTAAAGCACAGCGATCTCAGCTGCTGGCACGCCGTCCTTCTCGATATAATCTCTGATGTCCTCGGCGATACCGGCAGCTTCTTGCTCATCATCTGCATAACCAAACCAGGCGGCCTCAGGCCCACCCGGACGTTGGGACTTGAGTTCAAGGGGCGGCGCCCAAGAGAAGCGGGTAGAGTCAGGCTGCACCCGGCGCGCTGCCAGCAGGCGGTTAGCCAGCTGAACCACTTGGGGTGTTGAGCGGTAGGCGCGAATCAATTTGACTACCGTTGCGCCTTCAAAGCGGCGGGGGAAATCAAGCAGGTGGCGGCTGGTGGCCCCGGCAAAAGAGTAAATCGTCTGGGAGGCATCACCCACTACGCAGATATCATCGCGCTGCCCTAGCCAGGCATCCAGTAGTCGTTGTTGCAGGGGCGAGACGTCCTGGTATTCATCCACCACAAAGTGCCGGTACTGTTGGTGAATTTGGGCAGCGATCTGCGGGTTCTCTTCAATAATGGCGATGGTCAGTAAGAGGATATCTTCAAAGTCGATGACGTTGCGTTCGTCTTTGAGCTCCTCATAGGTACGGAAGAGACGCACCATATCAATGGGGGTAATATCCGCTGGCAACTCCCGGTGAGCGAGGTTTGGCATCAGGGTGTCAGGTGTCAGCATGGAAACCTTAGCCCACTCAATTTCAGCTGCTAAGTCTCTCACTATCGCGCGATCCGTGCCCAGGCCCAGGCGCCTAGCAGATTCAATGATGAACTGGGCTTTATTTTTGAGGATTTCAGGCGTTGAGCCGCCAATTGCCTGCGGCCAAAAATACTTTAGCTGGGCCAGAGCAGCCGAATGGAAGGTGCGGGCCACCACACCCACTGCGCCCAAAGCGCGCAGGCGCACCTTCATTTCTTCTGCCGCCCGAGTAGTAAAGGTCAGCGCTAGAACACTGCGGGGGTTGTAGCGGCCGATGGCAATGCCGTAAGCAATGCGGTGGGTAATCGCCCGGGTCTTACCAGTACCCGCACCTGCTAACACGCACATGGGGCCGGATATTTCGGTGGCCACCCGGCGCTGCTCCGGGTCAAGGCCCTCAAGGATAGAATCAGCGCTCCGCTGCATTAGCTCAATGGGCTCAGCACGCAGACGATCAATTTCTAGCACGAGGACTCCTTGGGTAGACGGGGCAGTCAACCAGTCTACCGTTTACAGGGCTTTCCCCAGCCAGTGTTCAATCAGACGGCGGGATATCGAGCTTCGGCCAGGTAGCTGAACTTCTTGATGCGTGTAGGCGGCGATGAGCTCCTGGCGGGTGAACCACCGGATGGTCTCTATTTCGGCGCCGTCAGCTTTCACCTGCTCCGGATTATCAATGACTGCGATGTAACCACACATGAGTGAACGGGGAAAAGGCCAGGGCTGGGAACCCAGATAAGCCATGCCGACCACGCGCCCACCGTTTTCTTCCCAGACCTCCCTCATCACCGCGTCCTCCAAGGACTCCCCACCCTCTACAAAACCAGCAAAAGTAGAAAAGAGCCCAGCACCCCAAGCTCTTGCCTGGCCGAGCAGAATTTTTTCCTCTCCTCCCACCTCAGCGGTGACCACTGTAATGACGGCAGGGTCGGTGCGAGGGAAAAGTTCCCGGCCGCTCTGGGTCACCCGCGCCCAACCTGCGCGTATGGAAAGGGTGGGCTCTCCGGTGGCGGGGTCAAACTTGTGGGAACCGTGCCAATTGGCCAGGGAAGCAACAGCTGCCAGAGGCTGGCCCCAGGCGAAAGCCAAGCCGCTCCCCTCATAGCCGTAGGCGGCATAGTCTCGGATCAGCTCCCACTGCCCGCCGGTTTGAGCGGCCAGGACGTCTGCCACGGACTGTTCCTGCTGATCGAAGCCTTGCAGGTTCAGGGGTTGGTGCCCGAGGTCCAAAAAATATTCAAAGTCACCGGTCAGCGCAAGGACCGGGGCATCCCCATCATCTAGAGCCAGTACACCAGCAAAGACAAGATAGGCGGTGTGGTGGCTATCGGTAGCTGCGTAGTCATGCCAGTGCTCAGCCTGCAGGCCGTAGTGCGCCGCAAGGTTCAAGGGTTCGGGAGGCTGCCCGTCTCCCCTGTTTTGCACCAGCACCCTGTCACGGTCCACTGCTAGCACCAGTGGCAGGTGCTCCCAGGGGTAGAGCTTCCCGGAGTCAGCCGCAGTAGCCGGCAGCCCGCCGTCCACCAACTGCCCCACTACCGTCGCCAAGAACCCTGGTTCATCCCGCACGCTCCCCTGCTGGGAGAGACGATGCGACACAAAAGGTAGACGGCCCAGGGGCGAAAAATGCCCCGTCAGCGACAGATTCATCATATTTTCGGCATTCATCGGGTCTATGCCCCTTTATCTCTTGTACCCTGGAAGTGTGACTTCGACACCGCTTCAACTTGCCGCAATCGTATCAGCTGGCGTGCCAGGGCTCTACCCTGTAGCCGCCCTCCCGTCAGCTGATGACACCGTAGACTTTGATTCAGCGATCATTATTGACTCCGCCGACAAACGTTGGCGCGTACGTGCCCCCAAAAATCCAGAAGCTAGCGTGCGCCTTGAAGCGGAGCACATGATCCTTCAATCCTTCTCACCGGGTCTGCGCGCCCGCCTCCCCTTTTTGGTACCCACCATCGTCGGATCGGTACCCCAAGGCGGGCTGCAAACTTTTATCTACTCTCATAATCCCGGTGCGCCGGTCGATATTGATGAGTTAGCAGATATTAGCTACGGCACCCGCGGTGGCAAAACCGATATTGCAGAAGCTATCGCCGGGGCCATCGCCACCGTGCACGTCTTCCCCGAAACCATCGTAGAAGAAGCAGACTTACCTGTTTATACCGGTGAACAGATTCGCGAGCGCCGTCTCGCTGAATTGGACCGCGCCGTAGCAACTGGCAAGGTACCCTCAGGTCTGTTAGAACGCTGGGAAAAGCAGCTCAATGATGTTTCCCTCTGGCAGTTCCGCCCCCGGGTCATCCATGGGGATCTCAACGAAGATAACCTGGTGATTGATAAGAAAACCATTGTTGAGGTAACCGGCTGGTCGGAGGTCTGTGTAGGTGACCCTGCCCAAGATTTCTCCTGGCTTTTTGCCTGCTCAGATACTGACTTCCGCGATCGCATTTTTGATCTCTACCGCAACCAGATGCCTCAGCAACCCGACGAACACCTAGAATCCCGCGCCAACCTTTATGCTGAGTTTGGCTTAGCTCAGTGGCTGATTCGTGGGGTTGAGCTTGAAGACCGTGTGATGGTGTCAGAGGCGGTTTCGATGCTCAGCAGCCTGGAGGCTGAACTGCGCGAGGTGGGGGTACTTGAGCCCCAGCCAGTTCAGCAACTGCCCGAGAAAATCTCGGACGACTTCTAAAGATTACTTTCTCACCTCTTACCCCGCCCCTTTCGTGTCGGAAAGGGGCGGGGTTTGTTTTACCCTGCAGTTTTTCACCAGCTCAGTTTCCTCTGGGAAGGCGCTATAGCCCGCGCGGGTCTACAGGAGGACCCGGCGCTTTTCGGTGAGGCCCGCCAGCAGGCTATCAAGCTTCTGGAGGCAGAAGCATAATCTACATTCTGATCCCCGCTCTTCTCTGGGGCACTACCGGCACCGTAGCCACCTTTGCCCAGGGAGCCGCGCTAGCCCTACTAGCCCTTCCCCAGAGGTTACCTTCAGTGGCGCCTTCACCCGGTACTCAGCCTTGAATTTTGCCCTCTAGAGCTGTGCCGCCTGGCGACGGGCTTTCTTTAACACACCAGCGATTTCCTCTTCGGTTGCTAACTCCTCAATCCTTACTTCGTTGCCCTCAGCAGCGTAGAAGAAGCTAGCGCTGATATTCGCTGGCTCAATCTTGTGCAAGCGAGCAAAGCCGATGCGGTAGAGCCCCAGCTGAAGGGCACGGCTTTTCAGCTCCTTCTTTGAAGGGACCCTGCCGGTCTTCCAGTCCACCAGCTCCCACTTTTCAGTACCGTCCGTATCGGTGGTGCGGAAGATCGCGTCCACGCGACCGCGGACGGTCACACCCTCGACCGGTGTTTCCAGCGGATACTCTATAGCCCACGGCACTTCGTCCGCCCAACGGCTTGCCAGGAAATTCTCGCGCAGGGCGGGCAAATCAAGCTCTTCGGCGGTGTCATCATCGGCAAAGTCTTCCTCCCCCACATCCAGCATGGCACTCTGACCGTAGTGTTCTTCAACCCAGGTATGAAAGAGGGTTCCCTGACGGGCTGCGATGCCGGGGCGCTGGGGCATGGGGCGCTGCAGGTTATCGATCACCGCCTCAGGGTTCTGCGCTAGCTGAACCAAAAGGGAAGCTGAAATGTGTTGCGGTAGCTCAAACTCCTGTTGATCGGCCGGAGCGCGCAAGAGTTCAAGCAGCAGCCTTGTCTCTTCTTCCCAGTCTTCGATATCAGCGGTCTCTTGGGCGTTGCGATCGGCGGGGACCTCGGATAGCTCTCGTGGCTCTAGCCCGCCTTGTAAGACGTTAGTCGCAGCGCGCTCAACCCTCTGACGCGGAGTAAGCCGAGGAGCCGCTTCTCCATCTGGGCCCAGCCCAGCGTCAGAAGTGCTGGTGCCGCTGACTTCTTCCACCCCGGCAGTTTCCAAATCTTCTAAGGAAGACCAGCTACGGATTTCTGGCCCGTTAAAGGGGTCAAAGGGCCAGAGGGCAGTGAGTAGTGTGGCTGATTGAGGGTTACCGGCTTCAAGCTGAGCCTCATCAACGCGCGCTAGTAGCTGGGCGGCGTTCTGGTGACCGGCACTCGCCAAGTCCTGACCTAGATCAAGTAACTCTTGCAGGAAGTCTGAGACCTGACGTGGTTTAGCCCCGGTGCCCTTCCAGGATGAGCTGGTCAGCACCAGCAGAGACCGCGCCCGGGTGAAGCCCACGTAGGCGAGCCGGCGTTCCTCGACTACCCTGTGTTCAACGGCCTGCTCCTTCATAACGCCCATAAATTCGCCGAAGTCCTTAAGGTTCTCAAAGTTATCGCGCCAGGGCGGCAGATAATTGGCATCCCCGCGCAATGGCCAAGGCAGGGTATCCCCCTTCTTAGTCCAGCGTTCATCCTTACCATCAGGGAATTCACCGGCAGCTACGCCGGGAATATAGACATGGTCCCACTCTAAACCCTTAGAAGCATGCACGGTGAGCAACTGCACCGCATCATGGCGCGGTGCCTCCACCGCCATATCCAGCCCACCTTCTTCAGCGGCAGCGGCATCCAGCCAGGCCAAAAAACCGCTGATACCGCTAGCTGATGCGCCGGTGGCAGTCAGCGAAAAACGCACGGTTTCTTCAGCTTCATCAGCATCAAGACCATTAGCTGCGGCCAGCAAGAGAGCGTTGATGCGCGGGGCGCTGGACTCGTAGGTGGCTGCGACCCCATGGAAAGCATCCAGGTGCTGCCGGGCTGCGTGCGAGCGGACGCCGGGGCGAGCAGCCAGCTCAATATCTAGCAGCATGGTGCGCTCAATTTCATAAAGAAGGGTTGAAAGGTCATCGGAGGTGAACTGACGCAGATAATTAATTTCTGCTGCTAGTGCCTGCAGACGGCCACGAGCCGCATGAGTCAATGACCGACCGGTGCGGGCGCTGACCCAGCCCTCAGGGGGAAGATTTTCAAGAGCCTCAACCAGTGACGCCCCGTCTGAAATATCGGGGGCAGCAGAATCTAGAATACGGCGGTAGCGCTCATTACCCCTGGCTCGCTCGGCTTCTTTAAGCCGGGTGATGTCCTGTCTACTGCTGAGCCCCCGTGAACGTACCTCATCAAGCTCATCGAGGGTTTCTTGTTCTACGCGCAGGGCAGCTGCCTCACCGGTGATACCAAAACGAATCTCATACTCGCGTTGTTGCTTGAGTGCCCCCGCCCAGTCGGCGAAGGCCAGCAGATCACTGACCCCCAGGCGCCAGCGAGCGCCGGACAGCAGTCTCATCAGCGCGTCAGATCGCCCCGGATCTGAGAGCACCCGCAAAACCGCGACGGTATCAACAATCTCAGGGGTATCCAGCAAACCGCCCAAACCAACCACCTGGTAGGGCACGCCCTTGGCCTCGAAGACCTCCCGCAGAGGTTCCATTTGGGCTCTCTTTTTGCACAGTACGGCCATAGTGGGCATCTCGGCTAGGGGACGGTGCGCGAAGGGCTCTCGTTGCTGCGCAATTTTTTGAGCGATAACCTCAGCTTCTTCCCGATCGGTCAGGTACTCCCCTATTTCAACCCGGCCACTACCCGGATCGGGACGTGGCACTAAGTGGGGTACTTCGATGGAATGCTGTGAACGAACCCAATCGGGCTGCAGAGCCAGCGGGGCTGCGTTGGCGTTAGCAGCCGCCAAAATAGCGGTGTCGTTGCGCCAGGCAACCGTCAGATAGCGGGCGGTGCGGTCAGCGGTGGGGAAGAAGTTATAGAAGCTAAAGAGTTGGCCATCTGAGGCGCCACGGAAACCATAGATGGATTGTTTGGGGTCGCCCACTGCCATGACCGGATGTTCTGCAGCACCGTTTCTGGCTCCATACAGATCAGAGAAAAGCTGCATCTGGGCATGGGAGGTGTCCTGAAATTCGTCCAGGAGCACCACCGCAAATCGTTCACGCTCTGTAGCCGCGGCTAGCGGGACCTCCTTGGCGATTCGAGCGGCGCAGGCAATAAGATCACCGTAGTCCATGACCTGCATTCTGCGTTTGATCTGGGAATAGCGCTTCACCAGCTCAGCATAGAAAATGCGCAGTTCCAGCCCCTGAACAAGAGTGCGCTGTTCAGCAGTTGCACCCTTACCCGTGGGCTTGCCTAACCCTTGAATTCGTTGGATTTGCTCCTGGCACCAGTCACTGACTTGTTGAGGGGTCACCAGATGCTCAGCGCACTCGCCTGAGAGCTGTAAGACCGAGCTGACCATGGTTGATTTTGCAACCTCTTTTTCAGGTAGCTTTCCATCGTAGTGCTCTACCAACTGCGCTACCAGCTGCCAGGCCTGAGCGCCACCTAGCATCTGTGCGTCATCCTCAATGCCGATGCGCAAACCGTAGGCGGCTACCAGAGAATTTGCGTAGGAATGGTAGGTCGATACTACAGGGTCACCCACCGGTTCGTTTTGCGCACCTGGCACCTGGCGCACCAGGTTCTGCCGGCGCAAATCTTCTAGACGCCCGCGCATACGCTCGCGTAGCTCACCGGCGGCCTTACGGGTGAAGGTAACACCCAGCACCTGGTCCGCACGCACCAGCCCATTAGCCACCAGCCAGACCACTCGATCCACCATGGTCGCTGTTTTACCCGAACCTGCACCAGCCACCACCAGACGCGGAGTGAGGGGTGCTGAGATAATCTCAGACTGTTCGGGGGTAGGGCGGGGCCGGCCCAGGGCATCAGCAATCTGCTCTGGAGTCAGGTAGGGGTGCTGGCTATCAGGGAGGGAAGTAGTCATCATCTTGTTCCTTAGAGGGCCGAGCGGACGGTTATTTGCCTGCCGCGGGAGCATAGCGGGCAGATATCGGGCAGAGCACAGCCAATACCAAAGGCGCCGCCACCCGCATGACGAGCTTGTAGTTGCTCACCGGCAATGAGTTCTGCGGCCCGGTTAATGAGTTCTACTGCCCATGCGCTATCAGTATCGAGGGGAGCCTGCGCCTGTTCACCGTAGCTCTTAGTGCTGTCGCCAATCTGTAGCAGCAGGGCTCCGCCTGAGAGCTCGCGTAGACCGGTGAATTCCAGGGTTTCTCGGCTAGCAGAGCCGTCAGGACGCTGGTCGGAAGAATGCTCTTGCTCTGCTTGGTCCTGCGTGAGGGCTTTTTGCATGAGCTGGCCAGCGCCTGCTTCGAGAGCCACCTGGTAGGCCGCGAGCTGGGGGTGTTTTTCAAGGTCAGCTTTCGAAGGCTTAGACTTACCAGTTTTGAGGTCAATGATGATGAACCTCCCCAGCTGATCTTTTTCAATGCGGTCAACCCGGCCCGAAAGCAGGGCGTCCCGGGCAGGGCCCGGCACCAACACGGTAAAGGAACCTTCAACTCCCACGAGCTCGCGTCCTTTACCGGGCAGTTCAGCCACGTAGCTGGCGAACTTTGAGACCATCTGCTCAGCCCGTTCGATGGTCTTGCGGCTCTCCCAGGTGTCCGGTAACCCCAGGGTGGGGAGCCGTCGGTGAAGCTCCTCTCGCAACTGGTGGCCAGGGGCATCCGGGAAGTCCTCACAAATAGAGTGAATAAGTGTGCCTAATGAACGTGATGCGTCTGTAGCAGCTTCAGCTTTAGAGGCTGAGACGAACCAGTCTAGAGGTGAGCGGTGGATCTTCTCTAGTTGGGACGGCGAAATCGGCACCGGTCCATCCCCCTCGAAGGCAGGGGTTGAAGACGATAGCGGTAAAAGGCCCCACCAATGAGCAGGGTTTACGCCGGGTAACCCCAGACCAGCGGTGTTCTCTGTGTTACTCAGGCGGTTGAGCAAACGGGCCGCGGCATCTGCCTTGCTGGGCGAGATATGCTGGCTTTCAGCCCACTGACGCAACTCCGCAATAAGTGAGCGCAGGGTCATTGGCCGGCGCACCTCGGTGTTAGACCGTTCGCCGCCGAGGGCCGGGACGAAGATATCGAGCAGTTCGCTGGCTGCCTCGTCGGCGGACGAGACCGCTGTACAGACCACGCGGTAGCTGGCACGGGAGACGGCGGTGGAAAACATACGGAACTCATCAAAGCGGGTTTCTTTGAGACGTTCTAGGAGCCGCCCGGAACCAGGTGTAGCACCGGTCGCCAGATCAACCAGATCTTGGGTTCCTAGCAGAGAACCACGCACGGTGGTGTTAGGCCACGTGCCTTCTTGCAAGCCAGCGATATAGACCGTCTCCCACTGCCTACCGGCGGCCAAGGCTGGGGTCATAATTTCTACCGCATCTCGGTTGCCAGTGCGTTCTGCCAAAGTATCCATGGGCAGGTCTTGGGCATCAATGTAGGTGAGGAACTGCTCGGCAGTGGCACCGGGCATCTGGTCGGTGTAGCGTTCTGCGGCCTCAAAGAGCCCAATCATAGCGTCAATATCACGGTTAGCACGATCTGCAGCTGTTCCGGTACCAGCGGCTAGTTTCTTCCATTCAGCAGCTAGACCGGACGCCTCCCAGAGCGCCCAAAGCACTGTTTCAGCGGTCGCACCCGGTTGATCCAGTGCGATATTGCCTGCTTTGAGGACAGATGCCAGTCTGCTAGCGGCCCTACCCGCCCCGCTGGTGGGTAGCAGCTCGGGGTGAATCAGGGCTTCAACCAGCAACTCATCGCTGTTACGCCCCCTCCCTGCTCGCAGATCAGCGGCACGTAGATGCTGACGCAGACGGCGAATTTCAGCGGTGCTGGCTCCACCCAGACGGGAAGTGAGTAGAGACAGCGCTGTATCAACTCCAAGACCCCAAGCAGAACCCGGCGCCGGGATGAAGGGTGAGACCTCCCCCGTTTCGGTAAGTTGGTTCCGACCTTCAGCCGACGCTTGGTCCTCTGTGGAGACAGTCTCAGGGGATTCTCCCAGCGACCTGGTATGAAGCAGGAGCCCCAGGGCATCGAGGAAAGGGCGAGCTGCTGGTTCATCGCGCACCGGGGTAATAGAAGCTGCTGTTTGCACGGGCACACCCAACCCGGTAAGCGCTCTCTTAATCCGGGTGACATCCGAACCGTTGCGCACAATGATGGCAGAGCGCCGGTAGGACCTGCCCCGGTAGAGGTGGTCCTCTAAAATCATCTGCCCCAGCAGGCGGCTCTCGTGCTGGGAACTTTCGACGGTCAACCCCAAGACCGCGGGATGAGGATCTGCCGCTTTTTCAGGGTCAAGCAGGGCTCCGTCGTCCCCCAGAGGAAGCAAAGCTTGATCACCTTCAACCTGCCGTGAAGTAAATGAAAGCTGACGCGGGTGCACCGCACCGGGGACGGCAGGCAGGCGGCTGACTACGGCAGCCCAACTGCTGGCTACGGCCTCTGGCATTCGGTAAGAGACTGTTAGTTGCTCTTGAACCAGCTCCCCCATCATGGCAGTCAGCCCGGACGCTAGCTGGGGTACCGCGCCGCGGAAGCCCTGCACCACGGTATCTGTGCAACAGGCCAACATCACACGGGGTGCGGCACTAAAAGCTGAGGCAAGGTGCTCTGCGGTTTGTTCGTCCATCCCCTGCAACGAACTGCGGCTATGACTTAACAGATCATCCAACGACCTACCCACCAGTGCAGAGAGCAGTCGGTAAATAGAGGGAGTTAGCTCCTGGACATCATCCACCAGCACCACCTCAAACCGAGACCGTTCGGCCGCCAAAAACTCAGGATGAGCCAGCAGAACCTTAACCGCCTCATGAATAAGGGCAGCGGCGTCAAATGCCTGGGGTGCTCGCAGGGCACGAATCTGCCGGTACTCGGCATAGAGCTTGCCCACCGCCACCCATTCGGAGCGCCCTGTCTGCTGCCCCAGCTCCTGCACCGCAGCAGCTGAAAGGTCATGTTCTGCCAGGCGGTCAAAGAAATCTCGCACCTCGTGCCTAAAACCCTTGGTGCCCAGCGCCTCACGCAGGTCCTGGGGCCAAGTCAGGCTAGTGCCATGCCCCTGACGGTGCCCTTCCAGAAGTTCTCTAATCAGAACATCCTGCTCGGGACCGCTCAATAGTTTGGGGGAAAATTCGACCCCCGGCAGGTAGCCACCCACATGCGCCCGCCGCAACAGGTCAAAAGCGTAGGCCTGCCAGGCACGCACCGGAGCAGTAGAAACGGTAGCGGAGATACGTGATGAAAGCTCCTCGCGGAAGCGAGTGGCAGAGACCCTCGAAGGGGTCAGCACCAGCAGGCGAGCAGGGTCAGCTCCGCTGTCCAAAAACTCCTGGGCTGCACGCAGCAGACGCTCGGTTTTACCCGTGCCCGGCGCACCCAAGAGAAGACGGGCAGGCTGTTTTGCTCCATGAAGGTGTTCAGCGGTCATCGGTGCTCTCCTTTGGCTCTACCCCATCATTCCATCACAAGGGACTGACACTTTAAGCATTGTGCACTAAAGCGCAAAGAATATTTTTTATCATCTGTTGCCAAAGGCTACTATCGAGGTATGACTTCATGGACAGACCTGCCCCGCGCCACTTTCGACCTCGAAACCACCGGCATTGATCCCGCTACAGCTCGCATTGTCACGGCATCCCTGGTCTTGGTGGACGCCGACGGGCAGGTACTGCGCGCCGGTGAATGGTTGGCTGATCCCGGTATTGAAATCCCTGCCCAAGCAGCCGCAGTGCACGGCATCACCACCGAGTACGCTCGTGAGCATGGTCAGCCTGCAGCGAAGGTTGCCTACGAGGTAGCGATGGCGCTGGGAGGTCTCTTCGCGGACGGGGTGCCCGTGATTGCTTTCAACGCTGCCTACGATTTCTCTGTCATGCACCACGAGCTGGCCCGCTACGGTTACCAGCCGCTCACCTGCCACCCCGTGCTTGATCCTCTTGTTATTAACAAGCACGTGCACAAGTTCAAAAAGGGCAAACGCACCCTAGAAGTTCTTGCCGGCGAATATGGCGTAAAACTTGAAAACGCTCACACTTCGAAGGACGACGCTCTGGCAGCCGAGCGCCTGCTGACCGCCATGAGCCTGGAATACGACGAGATTGAGCAACCTGCTGCTGACCTGCACAAAGCCCAAATTACCTGGGCTGCTGAGCAGGCCAAAGAGCTACAGGAATACTTTGACCGCATTGGCAAACAGGCTGACATTAATGGTGAATGGCCGGTGCGTACGGGCGAGTAGGATTAAAGCCGCATACCTTTCTTAGACCTGTGAGGGCACCATGAACGACACCATCAGCGCCGCCTACAGGGGTTCAACCCCCAGCGAGCACCGCCTGCTGATGGACCAATCAGCAGTAGTAATGAAACTTGGCCTGTTGCTCATGCAGTCTGGGGCCTCTGCCTACAGGGTTAAGTCCTCCATGTCACGCCTTGCAAGAGCAGTGGGGCTGGATGAGCACCACGCCCAGATTAGCTTTACCGAGATCTCTACGACCTCTTATTCGGGGAACAACTTTCGCACCGAGGTTGCCGAGACTCGTATCAAAGGTATTAACGCCTTCAAAATTGATGTGCTGGGCGACTTTGTTTCCTCCCTACCCGAGCACATCAACCCGGTACAGGCCAGCGCTACCCTGGATCGCATCGGCGCTGAAAAGCCCCTCTACCCTCCCTGGCTCCTAGCCCTAGCAGCTGCTTTTGCCTGCGCAGGCTTTGCCTTCCTCAACAGGGGCGGCATCATCGAGTGCGCTGTAGTATTGCTCGCTGCCTTCACTGGCCAGCTACTACGCTCCACGCTCGCGCACCAGGGGATGAACCATGCAGCAATCTGGTTACTTTGCGGCCTATTGTCAGCGGGCCTTTATGTTGGTGCTATGAGCGTTCTTATTGCCCCTGGGCTCATTGGCGATAACCACCTGGTGGGCTTTATATCGTCGGTGCTCTACCTGGTGCCCGGCTTTCCTCTGGTGACCGGGCTCTTAGATCTTTTCCGCATGGACTTTGCCGCCGGTATCAACCGGCTGACCTACGTTATGCTGCTGTTGGTGTCCGCCTCCTGCGCTGTCTGGCTGGTGTCCACAGCCTTTGATTTGCCCTTAGAGCAGGCTGCGGCACCTCATCTTGCTACCTGGTTACTGGTACTAGCGCAGGTGGTGGCGTCCTTCGTAGCAGCTTTCGGCTTCGCCATGCTTTTCTCTGCCTCCCCTCTTGCCTGCTTCTGGGCCGGGGTGATTGCCGCCGGTGTGAACCCGGCTCGTATCTGGTGGGTGGAGGCGGGGTGGGCACCCCATCTGGCGGTTGCAACCGCTGTTTTTGCTGCCGGGGTGCTGTCTGAGATTCTTGCCCCCGCTTTTGGACGCCGCGTCTCCCGCGTCTCTCTCTCGGTGCCGGCGGTTGTGACCATGGTCCCGGGTGTCAGTTTCTATATGTCCATGGCACATTTTTCCAACGGGAACATCGCTGCGGCGTTGGAGAGCTTTGTACAGGTGCTCTTCATCTTTATGGCGCTAGGTATGGGGCTGGCTTTCTCACGTCTACTCATGGACCCCGATTGGCGTTACGACCGCGACACCCAGGACGTCGCCAGCCTGCCGACCGGCCACACCCGTTAGGCTCCCAACTCCCTAAGGACTGTTGGGGAGCAAGCAAAAACCCGGGGTCTTTCGATGTGCCCCGGCAGCATCAGACCGATAAATTGCATCAAATGGACCCACGTTTTTCTAAAATCGTGTAATCTTCCACTCACTATCTTACAGAGATAGTGATGATAAAAAGCAGGCGCACCTACTTCCTGCCAACGATTGAGCTGATCAAGAAGCAAGTGCGTCTACTGTGATGTGAAGTTAAAAGGCGCTAAGCCTCTCCCTTTTAGGCGGTAGCTGCAGCTGCTGCCTGCGCGGCGTCCGGCAGGGCCGAGAAGATGAGGTCCATAGCGGCGTCATCGTGGGAAGCCGAGAGGAACCACGCTTCAAAAGCACTGGGCGGCAGGTAGACACCGGAGTTCAGCATGGAGTGGAAGAAGGCGTTGTAGCGGAAGGTCTGCGACGCCTTAATATCAGCGTAGTTATGTACCCCCGCCTGGCTAGTTCCGAAAGCAACCGAGAAGAGGTTGCCAGCAGTCTGGATGGAATGATCCACGCCCGCTGCATCAAAGGCGCTCTTCAGCTCGGCCTGCAACTGGGCTGAACGCTGGTCGATAGCTCGATAGACACTGGCGTCCGCTGCCTTGAGGGTTGCCAGACCAGCTGCCATAGCGATGGGGTTACCCGAGAGGGTGCCCGCCTGGTAGACGGGGCCGGTGGGTGCCAGGTACTCCATGACCTGACGCTTGCCGCCCAGAGCAGCCATCGGCATACCGCCGCCAATGACCTTGCCGAAGGTGAAGAGGTCGGGGACCCAGTTGCCACCCTCTGGGGCAGCGAAGCCCCAGTAACCGGCAGATGAAACACGGAAACCGGTCAGCACCTCATCAAAGATAAAAAGGGCTCCGTTCTCCTTGGTGACCTGGCTCAGGAATTTATTGAACCCGGGAGCAGGAGGAACCACACCCATGTTGCAGGGAGCAGCCTCGGTGATGATAGCTGCAATCTCACCGGGGTGGGCTGCGAAAGCCGCGCGTACAGCGTCCTCATCGTTGTAGGGCAGGACGATGGTCTCGGCCGCCGTAGCTGCGGTGACCCCCGCAGAACCGGGCAGGGAGAGAGTGGCAACACCCGAGCCAGCCTCAGAGAGCAGGGCATCCACGTGGCCATGGTAGCAGCCTGCGAACTTAATGATCTTGTCGCGGCCGGTGTAACCGCGTGCTAGGCGAATGGCGGTCATGGTTGCCTCGGTACCGGTAGAGACCATACGGATCTGGTCGATGGCTCCAGGAATAGCGGCATTGATACGGTCCACTACCAGTTCAGCCAGTTCGGTTTCAGCAACAGTGGAGGCGCCAAAGGAGAGCCCGTGTTCAACGGCAGCGTGTACAGCCTCAATCACGCCGGGGTGCTTGTGGCCCAGGAGTGCCGGACCCCAGGAGCAGACCAGGTCAACATAGCTGCGACCGTCTGCATCGGTTAGGTAGGGGCCTTGGGCTTCCACCATGAAGGCGGGGGTGCCGCCCACAGAGTTGAAGGCACGTACCGGGGAGTTAACACCGCCAGGAATAACCTTGGCGGAGCGGGCGAAGAGATCTTCTGAAACAGTCATGGTAGGGAACCTTTCAGTGGTACAGCAGGTGATATACCTGCCCAGAGGTCAAGAGAAAATGAGAGGTTAGCGCTGGTTGAGCCAGCCGGCAGCTTCGGTGGCGTAGTAAGTCAAAATCATGGTTGCACCGGCGCGGTGGATGCCGGTCAGCGCTTCAAGGGCAACTGCCTTACGGTCAATCCAGCCCTGAGCTGCAGCTGCCTCGATCATGGCGTACTCGCCACTGACGTGGTAAGCGGCAACCGGAACAGGTGAAAAATCGGTAATCTCGCGGATAATATCCAGGTAGGCAGTGGCAGGTTTGACCATGACCATATCTGCGCCCTCTTCAATATCAAGAGCAGCCTCATAGAGAGATTCACGGCGATTGGCGGGGTCCTGCTGATAGGTTTTACGGTCACCGGTGAAGGTTGACCCCACGGCATCGCGGAATGGGCCAAAGAAAGCTGAAGCGTACTTGGCAGAGTAGGCAAGGATAGAAACATGGCTGTACCCGGCATCATCCAGTGCCGCCCGCATGGCAGCGATCTGGCCATCCATCATGCCCGAGGGGCTGACGGTGTGAGCACCGGCTTTTGCCTGGGAGATAGCCATCTTGCAATAGGCTTCCACCGCGGCGTCATTATCGACAGAGACCACACCGAAATCATCGGTTGATAGCGGGCCACAGTGGCCGTGGTCGGTGAACTCATCCAGGCAGGTATCAGCAATGATGACGATCTGCTCACCAAATTCCTGGCGGATGGCAGCAATGGCGCGGTTGAGAATCCCGTCCTCTGCCCAGGCCACTGAGCCGGCGGCGTCCTTGTCTTCGTCCTTGGGCACACCGAAAAGGTCAATAGCAGCAACGCCGGCGTCAATGGCTTTTTGAACCTCCGGCAGAACAGAATCTAGGGTGTGCTGGTACTGGCCGGGCATGGAAGCAATTTCTACGGGCGAGTCGATGCCGTCGCGCACAAAGAGCACCTGAATCAGGTTGGCAGGTGCCAGGCGGGTCTCAGCGGTCAGCGCTCGCATGGGGCCGCTGGTGCGTAGGCGGCGGGGGCGCACGGGCACGTCAAGAGTCGGGTTTGAGAACATTGTTGGTCCTTTAGATCATTCTGAGGAGTGGAGAAGGTCAGCTACCGCGGCGGCCAGGTCAGCCGGGGCCGGGGTGGTTGCTGCAGAAATTTTTGCGGGCCGGACGCTGGTAGGCATCTCCCGGGCAGCAGCTCCGGTAGCTGCCCCAATAGTGACAGTGGGTGGCAGCTGCCCTGAATAGCCTTCAGCCAAGGTAGAAAGAATCAGCGGTGAGGTAGCTACCAGGACATCAGCCGAGGCCAAAGCGTCCCGGGCGGCATCCAGGTCAAGAGCCGCAGCGTCCTCTTCTGTGCGCTCCACTAGGGGCTGGTGCGCCGGATAGGTCTGCATGTCATAGACGCCCAGGGTTAGGGCGGTGTAGCCATAGTCGGTGAGACCTGCTTCTAGGGTGGGTGAGGCGGTTAGCCCCTGCACCAGCAACACGGTTACTTCGGTAGGGTCTTCCCATTCTTCGTCCAGGGGCCACTCGGCCACCATGCCCACCGCAGACTGCTCTTCTGGCACAAAATCGACCAGTACACCCAAGGCTTCTAACGCCTTGCCGGTGGCGGTGCCCACGGCGGCGACCTGAGCAGCGCCCAGCAATTCAACGGTGCTCTGCCCCAGCTCTGCAGCCAGAGCATCAAAAGCAAGAACCCCGTTGACTGAAGTGAAGGTGACCCAGCTGTATTCACCACGAATCAGCGAGAAGGCGGTGGCGTCCCAGTCTTCGGGGGTTACCGCGACCGCTTCAAGCACCGGAGCGCAAGCGACAGTAGTGCCGGGCAATATTTCCTGAAGTTCTTGGACGAAGCTTCCGGCCTTGCGGGGAAAGCGGGTGAAAAGAAGGTGCGTCATAGTCTTTACTCTACCTAGTTCCCAAAAGCAGTTTCGAGCCCGGCCAGGCTGGCTGCTCCTTGCTCCAAAAGCTGCTCAGCGGCGCGGACGCCCAGCGCAGCCGCCGCTTCAAGGGTGAGCTGGTCGGTGGTGAGGCTCTGACGCAGGGTCTCTGAACCATTGGTAGCTGCCACACAGATATCAAGGGTGAGCTGGTCATCCTTGATATAGGCGTAGGCACCAATGGGGGCGGCACAACCTGCTTCAAGACGGCGAAGTAGAGCGCGTTCAGCGGTGACCGCCAGGCGGGTTGGTAGGTGATCCACTGCTGTGACGGCCGCACCCAGAGGTGTAGGCTCACCGCCCAGTTCACCTTCACGAACTTCAAGTGCCAGCGAGCCCTGACCCGGGGCAGGAACTACCCGATCAGTAGGCAGGTACTCGGTGATGGTTTCTTCTAGACTCAGGCGCTTAAGCCCCGAAGCTGCCAGGATGACCGCATCGCAGTCGCCCGTTATCGCACCCAGTTTCTTCTCACCGTGCAGGCCGGCACCACCAACCCCGTAGGCTTCGTTACCGGTCACACGTGCCAGGCGGGTGCCCACATTACCGCGAATATCAACGATGGTTAGATCAGGGCGCAGGGCCAAGAGCTGGGCGGCACGGCGCGGTGAACCGGTGCCCACGCGGGCACCGAGCGGCAGGGTGTCCAGAGTCAGACCGTCACGGGCACAGAGGGCATCACGGGGGTCTTCACGCTCAGGGGTAGCTCCAATAACCAATCCCGGACAGGGCGCACTGGGTAGGTCCTTGAGGGAGTGGACTGCTAGATCCACGACTCCTTCCAATAGGCGGGTGCGCAAGGTGGCAGCGAAGACTCCGGTGCCTCCCATCTGCGACAGCGGCCCGGTGAGTACATCGCCTTCGGTTTTAACGGTGACCATACCCAACTCAAAACCGCCGGCTTCTGCCACGGAATCTGCCGCCATTTTGCTCTGCGTCATCGCCAGAGCTGAGCCGCGGGTGCCAACAGTGTAAGGTGCTTTCGCTACCATGTACCTTCGTCCTTAGGTTTAAGCGTCAGTGCGCCCCGGCAAGGGAGGCCGGGGCGCTGTGCTGCCGTTTTAGCGGGTTCCGCCGGTGGTGTCACCGGCGTAATCAGCGATGCGTGCCTTATCTGAGCCGGGGCGCAGAGACTTGCAGCAGTCCGGGTTACAGGCGTCAAACCAGCCCTTGCCGCCGCACACTCCCCCACGATTGGCTTCAAGTTCAGCCGGGTCGGTAGAAGAAGCTGTTTCAGCCACGCGCTCGGCAATGAGCTGACGCAGAGACTCCACGTACTCAGGGTGCACACCGGGGGTGGGTGTTCTGGTTGCCACAAAGCCCAGGCGGTCACAGGTATCCAGAGCCTCGGTGTCCAAATCCCACTTAACTTCCATGTGATCTGAAACGAAGCCCAGGGGCACCAGAACTACACCGTCAACAGCTCCCTCGATAGCTTCAAGAGCGTCATTCACATCGGGTTCTAGCCAGGGCATGCTGGGTGGACCAGAGCGTGACTGGTAAACCAGCTCCCATTCCACGTCATCGAGCAGAGCGGGGTCTACAGCCTCTACACGGGTGAGGACGGCACGGGCTGCCTGCAGGTGCTTCTCAACGTAGGCGCTGCCACCTTCGTAGTCCACACCGCGCGGGCCAGCTTCATTCGCTGCGCTGGTGGGCACCGAGTGGGTGCAGAACATGATGCGGATCTTGCCGTTACCCGCGGCCTTCTGCTCGGCTTCGGAGAGACGAGTACGTACGTCCTTCAGACCAAGAACCAGACCATCAGCAAAGGACTGGATAAAGCCAGGGGAATCGAAAAACTGACGCACCTTTCCGATGTTCAATTTGCCTTCCAGACCCAGCTTCTCAAGAGCCATGCCGTAGTCCTCGCGGTACTGGCGGCAGGAGGAATAACCGGGGTAGGCGCTGGTAGCCAGCACCAGAATATTGCGCTTGCCCTCGTCGTAAGCATTTTGCACCACGTCACTGACGTAGGGTTCCCAGTTGCGGTTAGCCCAGGTGATAGGAATATTCGGGCCCTTTTCGGCCAGAGCTTCTTGCAGGGCAGCCAGCAGGGCACGGTTTTGGGCGTTGATAGGTGACACTCCACCGTTGGCACGGTAATGGGTCGCAACCTCTTCCAGACGCTCGTCAGGGATGCCGCGACCGGCCGTGACATTGCGCAGGAAGGGAATCACATCCTCCTGGCCCTCGGGCCCGCCGAAGGAGGAGAGGATGACCAGGTCATAGTCCTGGGGTGCTTCAGAGCGCGGGCGTGTCAGGTTTTCTTCACCGTGAAAATCAGCGATGGTGGCCTCATCGAGGCGGTCTGGTCCGTTGGAGGCGGTGTTGTTGGGGTCCGTGACATTGGGGCGGACGTCGTTAGGTATAGCAGTCATTAGGCAAGTACCTCAGCGACCTCGGCGGCAGGGATGCGGCGGCCTGTGTAAAAGGGAATCTCTTCACGAATGTAATGGCGGGCTTCGGTGTTACGGAAGGAGCGCATAATATCCACGATTAGCACCAGCTCGGGAGCTTCCAATGCGATGAGCCATTCGTAGTCGTTGAGACCAAAAGTAGCGATGGTGTTGGGCAGAACTTCAGGGAAGTCAATACCCTTGAAACCGTGATTCTTCATGATTTCGCGGCGCTTTTCGGGGTTCATGGTGTACCAGTCAAAGCTGCGCACAAAGGGATAAACGCAAATCCAGGCTTCGGGTTCAATACCCTTAGCAAAAGTGGGAGTGTGGTTAGCAACGAACTCAGCGTCGCGGTGCAGACCCATAGTAGACCAGACAATTTTGGTACCGCTGAAGGCTTCGGTGCGGCGCAGGGTACGGATGGCTGCCTGCAGGTCCTCGGGCACAGCACCGTGCACCCAGACCATCACGTCGGCGTCGTTGCGCATCGCTGAGACATCGTAGAAACCGCGAACGGTGACATCAGAAGCTTCGAGCTCTGCTACTGCTTTTTCGAGTTCAGCGGTTGCCTCTGCGCCCCTTGCGTTAGGGCTGGCAACGCCTTCGCGGGCGAAGATGGTGTAGAGGGCGTAATGGAACTGGGTATCGCCTTCGGCAACTTCGCCGGGGCGCTGGCCCTGAATCTTGCCGTTGGCATCCTTAGCGGTGGGGCGGGCTGCAGCTGCGTGGCTGTAGCCGCCTGCACCATGGGCAGAACCGTGGGATGAGGTGGGATGTGACATGGGTTTTCTTCCTTCACCGTGGGGTTATGGTGTGATGAATCCTAGGGTTGATCTAGAGGTTTGAATTACGTTGCATAAAACGCTGGATGTGCGGGGCGGTGTCCGTGACGATAGCGACCAGGCCGGTGCCTGCCACCCAGGCTCCAACAGCGGTGGCTCCATCCAAATCTTCAAGGGCCGAGCGGAAAGCTGCGACGCCCTGACTGTGCCCGGGTCCGGTGGAGGGTAGCGCCGTACGCCAGCGCACCACATCAGCGGCAACCAACGATGACTTGCTCAGGGGCACGCCCAGCAGACGCCCTGCGTCATGCAGGCCCAAAGTGACCAACTGGTCATCGTGCAGGGCAAGGTCGGAGAGCGGTGAGTTCTCCTGGCCAGCACGGCCGTAGGACAACCGGATGACGTGGCGCCCCTCCCCAGCCCTGTCGGCAACCCAGCTCCATTTGGCAGTGGCGTGGGTCAGTGCCTTGGCACGGACGCCGGTGGCCTGCTCGCTCACCAGAAGGCCGGTACCACGGGGGTTGGCGTCCAGTGCTGGAGCGTCCAGCACAAGGGAGACCAGGGCAACCTCTGGGCCCGGTTTCACAGCAGGCAGGGCGCTAGCTGGCAGGTAGGGGCCCAGTAGGCGCACAGCGGTTTGGGCGTCTGTGGCGACGACCAGAAGGTCAGCAGAAATAACGGCTGCCCGCTCACCACTGTGGGGCTGGCGCTGGATAGCGGTCCAGCGGCCATCCGAGGGATCGCGGTCAACGGCAATAGTGTCGAACCCGCTGACTAGCCTCACTCTAAGATTGAGCAATTCATCGACCAGTGCCTCGGATAGCCGGTTCATGCCGCCCTCAATGCCAGCGACCTGCGAGCCAGCCGGTGAAGCAGCCCGCTGAGCAGCAGAGGCAGCGGCCAGAGAGCCGTACTGGGCCAGACCGTCCAATAGGCGCGGAGCAATGGTGGCAATTTCGAGTTTGTCAGGGTGGGTTGAAAAGACACCCGATACGACGGGGGTAACCAGCTGATTGAGCACCTGCTGGCCCATGCGCACTCGGACGAGTTCGCCCAGGGTTTTTGCCGTAGAACCAGCCGAGCGAGGTAGCACCTTATCTAGGGTGGCTCGGCGGTAGCCTCTACGCCCCAAAATCTGTTTGAGAGCTGGGTCATCAAAGCTTCCGGGGATACCCAGCACACCGGTGGACGGTGAGCGGAAGGCGCCTTCAGGCAGGTAGAGCCAGGATCCCAAGGGGTTGGGCTGCACGATTTGGTCTTCAAGCCCCAGTTCACCCAGTAGGTTGGTGACCACCGGGGTGCGGGTGGCAAAGGACTCTGCACCGGAGTCCAGCACCAGCCCAGCGAGCTGATGCGAACCTACCGCACCGCCCAGAGGCTCCTCGCGTTCAACCAGGGTGACTCTTTTACCCGCACGCGCTAGCTCGCGCGCAGCAAGAAGACCCGAAATACCGCCACCGATAACGAGTGCGGTCTCCGCCTGTGAAGCTCCGGTTGCCATAGGCTTTCTACCTAGCCTTTACGAGTTTGGGTATGGATGTAGTCCACCAGGGCGGTGAGCACGGTGGGGTCAGTGGTCGGTGGTACGCCGTGGCCCAGGTTGACGACATGGGCCGGTGCGGATCGTCCTTGCTCCAGTACCGCGTCGGTGTGGGCGGCAAGCGCCTCCCAGCCCGAGGCAAGCAGCGCTGGATCAATGTTGCCCTGCAGTACGATGCCGCCGCCCAGACGCTCCTGGGCTACGGATAGGGGCAGACGGTAGTCCACGCCAATCACATCAGCACCAGCTTCTAGCAGGGCGGGCAGTAGTTCAGCGGTACCGGTACCAAAGTGGATGCGGGGCACACCGTAATGCTCAACAGCTGAGAGGACGGCGGCAGAATGGGGTTGCACGAAGCGGCGGTAGTCAGCCTCGCCCAGGGAGCCTGCCCAGGAGTCGAAGAGCTGCACCGCTGATGCGCCAGCTTCAATCTGAGCTGCCAGGAACTGGGCACTGGTGCGTGCTGCCCAGGCTGCCAGGGCGTCCCAGGCTTCCGGGTCTGCGTGCATCATGGTGCGGGGGCGCAAATGGTCGCGGGAAGGGCCACCTTCCACCATGTAGGCGGCTACGGTGAAGGGTGCGCCAGCAAAACCGATGAGCGGGGTGGATCCTAGCTCTTTGACGGTCAGGGCAACAGCTTCGCGGATGGGGTCTAGGGCTGAGTCCTCAAGTTCCGGCAGGTTCTTGATCTCTTCCATGGTGCGTACGGGGGCGTCCAGCACCGGGCCGCGGCCAGGAACGATATCAACGTTGACCCCAGCAAGCTTCATGGGGATGACGATGTCAGAGAAGAAAATACCCGCGTCCACCTTGTGTCGCCGAACGGGCTGCACCGTAATTTCGGCAGCCAGTGCGGGTGTGAGGCAGGCATCCAGCATGGGGATCCCTTCACGAACCTCGCGGTATTCCGGCAGAGAGCGACCAGCCTGACGCATGAACCAGACCGGGGCATGGTCAGCCGGGCGCCCGGTGAGAGTGCGAATCATGGCGGATTCGCCGGTATTCGCAGTTTTGAGGGGGTGGTTGGCAGGAAGGTGCGCAAGCTGCTCATCGGTGAGCAGGGCACGCTGCCTGAGGGGAGGGCTCTGGTTCATACTCATACACACTATTGTGCCAATTAAAATAAAAAATTTTAGAGACAGGGTGTCGCTGAAGTAAACCTCGAGATGTATGACCCGGCTACCACCAGAAAAAATGTACCTTTAAGGTCAGATTCGCTACGCCGCGAAATGCAGCCTTGCCAAGCCCCAGTGCCCACGCTTGGCACCTACCAGCGTCACCTTAGTGACACCCTGTCAACGATTTCAAACAAGTTTTTGTTTATTATTAAGAACGTTGTGACTATTTTTAGCCTCGTTGCATCGCACCGCACTGTAGACCTCACCACCATCGCTCATCTCAGCGAGGGTGTTCAAGACCTGCCCTCCCACCTTGTCAGCAAAGGCATTCAAGGCGAGGTTATTTTGTCTACCTGCAACCGTCTAGAAATTTACGTTGAACTAGCTAGCAAGCCGGGGGCGACCCAGCAAAACATTCATAACGATGTAGCTCTCACTTCAGAAAAGATTTTCGAAATGGTTTCAGCACGCTCTGGTCTTAGCTATGACATTGTTGAGAGCAGCTTTGATGTTTTCATTAATTCGGATGCCGCCCATCACCTTTTCACGGTTGCTTCTGGGCTGGAATCTGCGGTTGTGGGGGAGCGGGAAATTACCGGCCAGGTGCGTCGTGCTCTTTCTTTGGCGCAAGAAAAGGGGCGGGCAACCGGCAACCTGGTTCGGCTTTTTGATCACGGGGCTGCTACAGCACGTAAAGTTGGTCAGCGCACCATGCTGGGTTCTCGTGGCCGGTCGATTGTTTCTGTCGCTCTAGATATTTCTGATGACATTACCGAGAAGACCTGGGCTACTCGCACCGCGCTGGTTTTTGGCACGGGCGCCTATGCCGGTGCGACTATTGCCGCACTGCATGAGCGTGGATGTACCGATATTTGGGTTTATTCTCGCAGTGACCGCGCAGCTTCTTTTGCGGACAAGAGAGGCGCTCAAGCGGTGTCCCACGGTAGCCTCTATTCCTCTATGGAAAAGGCCGACATTATCATTGGTTGCTCTGGCGCTTCCTCCCCCATGCTGCCCATCGAAATCCCCGAAGGTAAGCGCGTCATCCTTGATCTAGCACTGTCTAGGGACTTCGCCCCAGAGGTGGCCGATTTACCCAACGTCGAACTCATTACCCTGGAGTCGGTACGCATAGCCTCACCGGAAGAAACCGTGGAGTCAGTGCATACTGCCCGCACAATTGTGGACGAAGAAGCTGCTGAATTCAGGGTCAAAGAGAAGGCACGCAATGTGGACGCTGCTATTGTTGCTCTCAGGCAGCACACCATGAGCGTTCTCGATGCAGAACTAGCTAAAGTTCATCATCAATACGGGTGCACGGCGGCCACCGAAGAACTCGAATTTGCCATGCGCCGTATGGTTAAATCACTTTTGCACACCCCCACCGTGCGAGCTAGGGAACTAGCCCGTGACGGCAGGATTGATGACTACGTATCCGCCCTCGAGGCGCTGTATGGCATCGAAGTGCAGGAACAAATCCAAGATCCGGCCCTTTCGCAAGATGACGCTTCATAACCTGGAGCCGTACGCAGGGGTTAGATTCATGGCTTCACTAGCAAGACCCCATCCCTACATCTAAGGTTTATCTCCAGATGAGCTCTCACCTTGTAGTAGCACCCAATGCACCAGAAGGCTCCAACGATGCGTTTGTTGTGTCCCGCCTACCTAAGGATTTGCGGAGGCAGCAGCTCATCAATAACGCAGTACGGATTTTTGCTGCCCAAGGCTACCACTACACCACTATGGATCACATTGCTAACGCCTCAAATGTGAGCAAACCGGTGCTGTACCAGCATTTTACGGGTAAACGTAATCTCTACCTGGCGGCGCTTGATGAAGAAATCAAGAATATGTTGGAGCTCGTCATCGCGCCCCTGCATCAATCGGAGGTCAATAGGGAGCGCGTTGAGGGGGTTATCAGCGCTTTCTTTACGTATGCCCGCACTAACGTTGCCGGCTACCGCCTGATTTTTGCATCAGATATCCACAACGACTTTGCGGTGCTTGAACGCATCGAAAATTTGCATACCCTCATTGCAGAACATATCGCCGGGATCCTAGCGCCCAATGCTGGCCTATCCTTTAAGGAAGCAATGCTGACTGCCCGCATGCTGACCGGTATGGTACTTTCCTCAACACAGGTCGTGATCGACAATGGCAGCTCTGATGAAGCACTTGCAGCAGCCGAAAGGGCCACCTTCCGCCTTGCCTGGGGTGGCATTTCAATCATCGACGAGGACTGGGAATAAACAAGTCTAAAGACCGGTTTCGCCTGTTACGAACATAGGACGCCGAGGAGCCTGAGAACTAGTGCGCTCACGTACACTGGGGTAAAGCTTGGCACGGTTTCATCGTGCCCTACCGTATTGAGGGAGTTTCTCGTGGAAATCAAAATTGGCGTGCTGAATGTGCCCACCCAGGTTGTTGTCGACTCGGATGAAACCGCTGCTGACATCAAGGCTAAAGTGGCAGACGCCTTGGCTCAGGGCAGCATTCTTGAACTGACTGACTCCAAGGGTGCAACCACCCTGGTACCAGCAGCTCAAATTGGCTTCGTTGAAATCGGCGCTGAGTCCAAGCGTCGCATCGGCTTCGGCATCGGCGTGGGCGAATAACTCTCCCACGCTTCAGGGCAGGTGGGTGAGTCGCAGGTGACTCACCCACCTGCCCTGTCTTTATGCCTTTTTGCCGGTAGAATGAAAAAGTTATTTGGTTGCCCGGTCGTGAACCTCACCTATCAACACCTGAACAAAGTTCTCCCGCACCGTTTGTGCGGTCGATTGAACGAGACTAACCTGCGATCGGCTTCCCCATTGCCGCACCTCGCTGCGGCACCATCTAAGGAAAACGATTCTTGACAGAAAATTTTGAAACGGTCACCACCGACAGCCGCACTTTTGCCGATTACGGCGTTCGCCAGGACATCAGCGATGCTTTGGCAGAAAAGGGTATCACCACTCCTTTCCCAATTCAGGCTCTGACCCTTCCCGTTGCTCTTTCGGGGCATGACATCATCGGCCAAGCTAAGACCGGCACCGGTAAGACTCTCGGCTTTGGTCTACCTGCGATTCAGTCCGTCGTCGGTCGTGAGGACGAAGCGTGGGCGTCTTTGAAGACCCCAGGAGCACCCCAGGCGCTCATTATCGTCCCTACCCGTGAACTTGCGATTCAGGTGGGCAACGACCTCTCCGTCGCAGCGACTAAGCGCAACGCCCGCGTCGCTACCCTCTACGGTGGCCGTCCTTACGAAAGCCAGGTTAAAGAACTTGAAGCAGGTGTTGAGGTCATCGTTGGCACCCCGGGGCGTCTCATTGACCTGCAACGCCAGCACTTTTTGAACCTTTCTCAGGTCAAAATTGTGGTGCTCGATGAGGCCGACGAAATGCTAGACCTGGGCTTCTTGCCCGATGTTGAAAAGCTGCTTTCCCTGATTCCCGAAAAGCGCCAGACCATGCTCTTCTCGGCTACCATGCCCGGTGCCGTGCTGACCATGGCGCGCCGCTACATGAGCCGTCCCATGCACATTCGTGCTGAAAGTGGCGAGGACGAAACCGCCACCAAGGCTTCTATCCGCCAGGTTATTTACCGTGCCCATCCCATGGACAAGGACGAGCTGGTCGGCCGCGTCCTGCGTGCCGAAGGCCGAGGGCGCACCATCATCTTCACCAAGACCAAGCGCAGCGCCGCCCGCCTTTCAGAGGAACTCATGGGCCGCGGGTTCGCAGCTGGCGCTATCCACGGCGACCTCAACCAGGGCGCTCGCGAACAGGCGCTGCGCGCCTTCCGTAACGGCAAGGTTGATATTCTGGTCGCCACCGACGTGGCAGCGCGCGGCATCGACGTTGAGGACGTTACCCACGTCATCAATTTCCAGTGCCCTGAAGACGAAAAAACCTACCTGCACCGTGTAGGCCGCACCGGCCGTGCGGGCAACACCGGTACCGCTGTCACCCTGGTGGACTGGGAAGATGTACCCCGCTGGAAGCTCATCAATGCTGCCCTAGAGCTGGGTGTTGATGACCCGGTAGAAACCTATTCTTCTTCCCCCCACCTCTTCGCTGACCTGGGCATCGAGAAGGGCACCAAGGGCAAGCTTCCCAAGAGTGAGCAGACTGCTGCCGGTCTGGATGCTGAAGAGGCAGAGAATTACGGGGAGGGCCACGAACACCGTAGCCCTCGCGGAGGTAATGAGCGGCGCCGTTCCAATAGTCGCGAAGGCAACCGTAATCGCGGTGAGGGCCGTGGCCGTCGCTCCGGTGCTCGCGATGGCTCACGTGAACGCTCATCGGAAGGTGTCGAGCGCACCGTGGATAAGCCCCAGGGTGAGCGTCGCCGCCGCACCCGTCAGGGCGATGGTAGCGCTGAGCGTACCCCGAGGGAAAAGTCAGTGGAGAAGAGTGGGGAGGGCACCCGCCGTCGTCGCCGCCGCACTCCCCGCGCAGAAAACTAAATTAATTTAATCTAAAGGGCTATGGCTGGGTTGGTCAGAAAGAAAATTTCTTTCTGACCAACCCAGCCATATTTCTTAGGCAGGAAGGTTTACCCACCGGGTAAACAAGTGCCCCCCCGGTAATGATTAAGGGGTCGGGCTAGCGGGTTTCGCGTGCCTGGCCCTCGGCATAGCCGGCGGCGGACTGGATGCCTACGGTGGCGCGCTCAGCGAATTGTGCGATGCTTGAGGCGCCGGCGTAGGTGAAGGAGGATCGGACGCCGGAGATGATGGAATCGATTTGGTCTTCAACCCCGCCCTTGCCCTGGGGAAGGTAGATGCGGGCTGATGAGATTCCTTCTTCGAACATTTCGCGGCGGGCTTTTTCAAAGGCTTCGGTTTGGGCGTTGCGGTTGGTGACGGCGCGACGGGATGCCATGCCGAAAGATTCCTTGTAGAGACGGCCGTCGGCGTCCTGCAGAACGTCACCGGGTGACTCGTAGGTGCCGGCGAACCAGGAGCCAATCATAACGTTGGAGGCACCTGCTGCTAGGGCTAGGGCCACGTCGCGGGGGTCTTTGACGCCGCCGTCTGCCCAGATATGGATGCCCAGTTTTTTGGCCTCGGCTGCACATTCAAGCACGGCTGAGAATTGGGGGCGGCCTACGCCGGTCTGCATGCGGGTGGTGCACATGGCGCCGGGGCCAACGCCGACCTTGATGATGTCAGCGCCTGCTTCAGCAAGGTCACGAACGCCAGCAGCGGTGACGACGTTGCCAGCGACGACGGGCACCTGCGGGTTGAGAGCCTTCACCTTTTTGAGGGCTTCAATCATGCTTTCCTGGTGGCCGTGGGCGGTGTCTACCACCAGCACGTCGGCACCGGCGTCCAGGAGCGTGCGGGCACGGCCGGCTACATCGCCGTTAATTCCGATAGCGACCCCGATGCGCAGGCGGCCCTGGTCATCGGTGGCGGGGGTGTAGAGGCTGGCGCGCAGTGCTGCTGCGCGGGTGAGAACACCTACCAGGTTGCCCTGCGCGTCCACAACGGGTGCTACCTTACGGGAGTGCTGGTGCAGAATCTCGAAGGCTTCCTGGGGGCTGACGGTGTCGGGAAGGGTCAGCAGCTCGGTGGACATGACGTTTTCCACCTGGTCGAAGTTATCGCAGCCGCGCAGGTCTTTTGCGGTGACAACACCCATGGGTTGCTCTCCGTCCATGACGAAGGCAGCTCCGTGGGCGCGTTTGGGCAAAAGGTGGCGCACATAGCCAGCAGTGTGGTGGGGTTTGACCGTGATGGGAGTTTCGAAGAGCAGGTGGGCGTTCTTCACCCGAGCGATGGTCTCAGCCACAATGTCGGCGGGAACATCCTGAGGGATGATGGCGATTCCACCGCGGCGGGCAACAGTTTCTGCCATGCGTCGGCCTGAAACGGCGGTCATGTTGGCAACGACCAGAGGGATGGTAGTGCCGGTGCCGTCAGCGGTTGCAAGGTCAACACCCATACGTGAGCCTACAGACGAGTGAGAGGGCACCATAAAAACGTCGTTGTAGGTCAGATCGGTGGAGGGAGTCATATCGTTCAGGAACTTCATGTAACCTAGCTTACGGGGACAAACAGGAGCGCGCACATTCCTCTTTCTTCTACTTAGCTCATAGCCGAATACTGATTGCACGGCGGGCTGGATGAAGCAGATGGAGGTGATGGGGTCGCTCCAAAGTCGGGAATTTTTGCCAAGAGCGCTCGAAGGCGCAGACGGTTCTATAGGCTTTGACATAAGCCCTCCCCCGACTGAAAGGCACTTCACTGTGAGCACCCTCGAGAACCTCCTGGTCCCCGCTGCTGATGATCCTAACTGGTGGCGTCAAGCCACCGTCTACCAAATTTACCCCCGCTCATTTGCCGATGGCGACGGTAACTCGATCGGTGATCTAAAGGGCATCACCAGCCGGGTTCCCTACCTCAAGAAGTTGGGTGTAGACGCTGTCTGGCTGTCGCCCTTCTACCCCTCCCAGCTGGCAGATGGTGGCTACGATGTGGACGATTTCCGCAATGTTGACCCCAAAATCGGCAGCCTGGAGGATTTTGATGAGATGTCTGGGGTTCTGCACGAGGCCGGTATCAAGCTCATTGTGGATGTGGTGCCAAACCACAGCTCAGACCAGCATGTCTGGTTCAAAGCAGCTCTAGCCGCAGGCCCCGGTTCACCCGAGCGTGACCGTTACATCTTCCGTGATGGCTCGGGCGAACAGGGTGAGCTACCGCCCTCAGATTGGGAATCAATTTTTGGTGGTCCAGCCTGGGAACAGGTCGGGGACGGCCAATGGTATCTGCATATCTTTGCCAAGGAACAGCCCGACCTGAACTGGCGCAACCCCGAGGTACACCAGGACTTCCTGGACACCTTCCGCTTCTGGGCAGATCGGGGGGTTGATGGTTTCCGCATTGACGTCGCCCACGGCCTCGCTAAGGGTGACATGTGGGGCGAGTTGCCCAGCGAAGCAGAACTGCAGAAACTGCCTAAGGACGGAACTCACCCTATTTGGGATCGCGACGAGGTCCAAGAGATTTACCGCGAATGGCGAACCGTTTTCAACGAGTACACCCCGCCACGCACTGCCGTTGCTGAGGCTTGGGTAGAGCGAGACCGCCGCCCCGCTTACGCCAGCCCCGAGGGTTTGGGACAGGCTTTTAACTTTGATTTGCTCACCGCTCACTTTGATGCTGACGAGTTCAAAAAGATCGTGACCGAGAACCTGGAGCTGTCTGCTGAGTCCGGCTCATCCAGCACCTGGGTGCTCTCAAACCACGACGTGGTGCGGCACCCCAGCCGCTACGGCCTGCCTTTTGTCGAAGGGAAGACCAACGAGAAGGTGGGCCACGAGTGGCTACTCGCCGGTGGCCCCGAAAGTCAGCTGGATCGTGCCCTAGGTTTGGCCCGTGCGCGTGCAGCCACCCTCTTCGAACTCGCTTTGCCGGGCTCAGCTTACCTCTACCAGGGTGAAGAACTCGGTTTGCACGAGGTTGCCGACATCCCCGATAGCCAGCGTCAGGACCCCACCTTCTTCAACTCCCCCGGGGTCAATGTTGGCCGCGACGGCTGCCGGGTGCCCCTGCCCTGGAAGAGCCACGGAAGCTCCTACGGCTTCGGCCCCGGCACTGCACACCTACCACAGCCCACCTGGTTTGCTGACGTTGCAGTGAGCCTGCAGGATGCCGACCCCAGCTCAACACTCAACCTCTACCGGGCAGCGCTGACAGCCCGCCGCAAGCTCCAGGGGGCTGAAGAAATAGAGTGGCTGGAGACAGACTCTGAGCAGGTACTCGCCTTCCGCCGCCCCTCCGGCTGGGTTAACGTCACTAACTTCGGCGACCAGACCATTGAGCTTCCGGCAGGTCAGCTGGTTCTAGCCTCAGCGGAGCTAGTAGACGGCCAGCTACCCGGCCCAGCGACCGCTTGGCTCCAGCAGTAAACAGAGAATAAACGTCCTGTCTAGGGACAGCTCAGCGGCAGAAGGTAAGAATCTAACGCGCCTGCTCGCGGATCCGGGCAACGGTTTCGCCGTCAGTCGTGTTCTCACCCAGACGGTTAGGTTTGCCTGCGCCGTGGTAGTCGGATGAGCCGGTGACCAGCAGGTCGTGTTCTTTAGCTACCTGTAGTAGCCAGGCGCGGTCTTCAGGACCGTTGTCCCGGTGGTAAATCTCTAGCCCAGCAAGACCGGCGTCTATCATGGCAAAGATCAGCTCTTCAGACGCTACCCACCCTCGGGCTACCGCCCGGGGGTGAGCCATGACAGGAACTCCCCCGGCGGCTCGCACTAAGCTAACCGCCTGTACAGGGTCCACCGCGTAGTGAGGCACATAGTATTTGGAGCGGGCCGTCAAAATGGTTTCAAAGGCCTCGGACCGGTTAGCTACCACTCCGGCAGCTACCAGTGCATCTGCAATGTGCGGGCGTCCCACGGTAGCCCCTTCATGGGTATGATCTTGAACCGCCTCCCAGGTGAGCGGATAGTCCTCTGCCAGAAGTTGCACCATGCGCTGGGCTCTTCCCACCCGCGACTCCCTGGCCCTAGAAATTTCAGCCAGCAGAGCGGTGTCCAGAGGATCATGCATATACGACAGGAGGTGGACGCTGACTCCCTGGCCGGAACACGAGACCTCCATACCGGGCAAAAAATCCAACCCAAAGTGTTCTGCCAGCTGCCCAGCGCGCTGCCACCCGACGGTGGTGTCGTGGTCGGTGAGGGCGAAACCGGTCAGCCCGGTGGTAGCGATTTCACCGACTAACTCATCCAAGCTCTGGGTGCCGTCAGAAATCTGTGAGTGGGTGTGGAGGTCGTACATACCCTCTACTGTACCGAGCACCCAAGCGGGTGCGAAACCATAGGTTAGAGTGGAGATATGACCACTTCTGAACATACAGCAGGCTCTGAACAGCCCATCGAAGAGCGCGTAAATAACCGCTCAGCAGCACCTTCTTCCAAAGCCTTTATTGATTTCATGGCAGTCAATTGGGCACCGGCAGACACCGAGCTACCCGCGCGCTCCACCGTCGCGGACTTTTCCGCTCAACGCCGTGCCGCTATCTCAGCGATGTTCCCCGGCGAACGGCTGGTTCTCCCAGCTGGCCCGCTGAAGGTGCGTTCCAATGACACCGACTACCGGTTCCGCCCCCACTCAGCTTTCGCTCACCAGACCGGGTTAGGCTTGGATCACGAACCGGATGCCGTGCTGGTCTTTGAGCCGGTTGAAGAAGGCACCGGTGATAACGGGTCTGACCATGAAGCGACCCTCTACTTCCGCCCTCTGGCGGGCCGGGACACCGAGCAGTTCTATAAGGACCCGCGTTACGGTGAGTTCTGGGTAGGAGCCCGCCCCACCCTTGAGGCTTTGTCAGCCGAGTACGGTATTGCAACCGCTGACCTGTCCGAACTTGAAGTTGCAATCACCAAGAACGCTGGTAACCAGGCGCTGGGCGGCATTCGTATCCGCCTAGTCCGCGATGTTGACCTCAACGTGGATGCCCTGGTCGATACCTCCCGCTACAACACCGCCGTCGATTTAGAAGAATCTGACAAGCTGGACGCTGTGCTTACCGAGGCGCTGTCAGAGGCACGTCTGGTCAAGGACAGCATTGAGGTAGAGAACCTACGCCGCTCGGTAGCGAACACCATTGACGGTTTCGCAGAGGTCATCAAAGCTCTACCTGCTGCCCGCGACCACCACCGCGGCGAGCGCATCATCGAAACCGCTTTCTTTGCCAAGGCCCGTTCTGAAGGCAACGACTTAGGCTACGACACCATTGCCGCCTGCGGTAACAACGCCACTGTTTTGCACTGGATCCGTAACAACGGCACCGTCGAAGACGGCAAACTCATGCTGGTGGACGCCGGTGTTGAAGATGACACCCTCTACACTGCAGATATCACCCGTACCTTCCCCGTCAACGGTAAGTTCACCGAGGTTCAGGCTAAGGCGTACAGCATTGTCTTGGAAGCATCAGAGGCCGCTTTTAAAGCAGCTGTTCCTGGTGCCCGTTTCAAGGATATTCACGCCGCAACTATGCAGGTGCTGGCGAGCCGTCTTGAGGAGTGGGGTTTGCTGCCCGTCACGGCTGAAGTTTCCCTGTCAGAAGAAGGCGGGCACCACCGCCGCTGGATGCCCCACGGCACCAGCCACCACCTGGGCCTAGATGTGCATGACTGCGCCCAGGCAAAGCGTGAGCTCTACATGGACGGCGTACTAGGACCCGGCATGGTATTCACCATTGAACCCGGTCTTTACTTCAAGGAAGAGGATCTAGGGATCCCAGCGGAGCTACGTGGCATCGGCATCCGTATTGAGGATGACGTGCTCGTCACCGAAAACGGCAACGAGAACCTTTCGGCCGCCCTGCCCCGCACGGTAGAGGGCATTGAGGATTGGATGGCTCAGCTCAGTAGCTAGCCCCAGCCTAGAACCAAGAAACCCCTCGCGAGTTACTACTCGTGAGGGGCTTTGTGTTGGGAGTGCACGCGCTAACGGGCGGCACAGGGGCGGTGTTTACCAGCAGATTGACGGCGGCATCCTAGCTTTCTGGGCTGCCCTCGTCCTTTTTCGGTGCAGGAGCGGGTGCCTGGCGAATGGTTTTCTCAAACTCTGCCTCATCCTCCACGCGGATCCCGTAGCGTGACTCGCTCTGCTGGGCACGTACCTGCTCCACCCGTTCATTGGTGGTGGCGGGAGCGGGCTGCTCACGAATCTGTTGCTCAAACTGCTGAGGGTTGTCGATACGCAGACCGAACTTACCGGCGGCTCTTGACCCGTCCTTGTTGGTTTCAGCCGGTGGGGTAAAAACCGGAGTGGGCGCTTCGACCTGTCCGTGAGCAGGCTGAGGTGCTGCTAGTGAGCCCGCGGGCACGGAAGTGGCGTGAGGGTGCTGGGCTGGTGCTACCGGCTGCCCAGGAGCTTGGTCGTGAGGTGCCTGCTGATGGGGCATCTGCTGGTGGTGATGCTGGGCGGGCTGGTGAGGGTGGCCCTGCAGAGGAACGCGCAGCAGATGACGCGCGGCGGCAGCTTTAGCGGGGATAGCCATGAGGTCTAGGCGAGTCGGCAGCATCTGGGTGCGGGTGCGAATCCCCTTTCCCTTAGCTCGGGAAGCAACCAGGATGGACCAGATGATGCAGAAGGCAATCGCCAGTGGAACGATGCTCAGAATGTTGGCGAGCATGGAGGTTTGGGTAAGAATCGAGTTGAAAACACCTACCATGATGCCTAGCATGATGCCCTGTAGTGCACCGTTCAGGGCGGCTCGGGGGTAGGTTGCCTGGCCGGTGACGTAGTCTACCTGCTTGACGTCATGACCCACGATGAAGAGGCTGTGCACGGGGAACTTTTGGCTTGCCAGAAATTCGACCGCCTTGTTAAGTTCTTTGCGGTCAGAAAAAGTTGCCACAAGTTCACCGGGCGGGATGTTCGAGCCGTCTGCCATGGTGAGGGCCGGGGGTGCTTTCAGTTGGTCCATTCCCCCATTTTCTCTTACTCTGCTGACAGCTTGCTGGATGGGCGGTGCTTTATCGCCCCTGGTGAACGCAGAGGTGCTCCTGGTCGGGACGAGAGCACTGGCGCCCTTACTGCCTCGGAAAGAAGAAAGGACGGCTGTCACAGCGGGTGCGGCGTAGCGGGGCGTTGTAAAGGCTAGTACCCTTAGAAACTGTGAGTACTGCACCGAATAAGATTTTTATTGCCCGCCTTCTTGGTCTGGATGTCTTTGACCCGCACGGTGACCGTTTAGGCCGCTTGCGGGATGTTGTGGTGCTTAAACACGGTTTCACGCAGTTCTCAGCGGTGGGTTCCCTGGGCAAGCTCAAAGAGCCGGTGGTTGTGGGTATCGTAATTGAGATTTTGGGCAAAAAACGTATTTTTGTGCCCATGACGCGCGTGACCAGCATCGATTCCACCCAAATTATTCTGACGGGTCTGGTGAACCTGCGCCGTTTTGAGCAACGCGGTTCAGAAGCCCTGGTCGTCGGTGAACTTTTTGACCGTAAGGTGCAGTTGCGGGACGGCTCTGGCAGAGCCCAGATTGAGGACGTTGCGATGGAGCAACGCCGCAATGGTGACTGGTTCATCTCTGAACTTTTCGTCTCCCGCGGGCACAATACGCTGATGCGCCGCCGTAAAGAAACACTCATTATCGACTGGCATGAAGCTATCCTTTCCACCGATTTTGAGCCCCAGGCAGCCACTGCATTCGTGGCAAGCCATGAGGACTCCAACCCCGCTGACCTTGCGGATGCCATCCACGAGATGAACAAAAAGCGCAAGGTAGAGGTAGCCCAAGAGCTACAAGATGAACGCCTAGCGGACGTCTTGCAGGAGCTACCCGAGGACGATCAGGTAGAGATTCTCTCCCACCTTGAGGTAGAGCGCGCGGTCAACGTGCTGGAAGAAATGGAACCCGATGACGCCGCTGACTTGCTCAGCGAACTCTCTGATCAGCAGCGTGAAGAGTTGCTGACCCTCATGGACCCGGACGATTCCGATGACGTGCGCCGTCTGCTCGAATATGAGGAGGGCACCGCCGGTTCGTTGATGAACCCCGTACCTATTGTGCTCTCCCCCGAAGCTACTGTTGCCGAGGCACTAGCGCACATTCGCCAAGAGGAAATTTCCCCTGCCTTGGCCGCTGCCGTTATGGTGGCGCGTCCACCCCTAGAGACTCCCACTGGCAAGTACCTGGGTCTGGTGCATATGCAGCGTTTGTTGCGCCATTCCCCCAGCGAGCAGGTGGGCAACATTTTGGATACTTCAATTGAGGCAGTCAACGATGCCGCCAGCATCGAGGAAGTCTCCCGTGTGCTGGCAACCTATGACCTTACCATCGTGCCGGTAGTTAACGAGTTTGACCGCCTGGTCGGAGCTGTCACGGTGGATGACGTGCTCGATGAGATGCTGCCCGATGACTGGCGCACCTATGATGATGGGACTCCGATCCGAAAGGTAGGCCGACGCTTTGAGTGATGCACGCCCTTCGCTAGATACCGCGCAGACTCTGGGCACCCCCCAAGAGAAAAAGCGGCGCAGGTTCTTCTTGGCCAACCCCAATCCGGATGCCTTCGGTCAGATGACCGAAAAAATTGCCCGTTTCATGGGCACCCCGCAGTTCCTACTGTGGATGACCGTTTTCTGTGCCGTCTGGTTGGGCTGGAATACCCTGGCACCCGAGGAAATGCAGTTTGACCCTCGGGCACTGAACTTCACCCTGCTCACCCTCATGCTCTCCCTGCAGGCCTCCTATGCCGCGCCTCTGCTGCTTCTAGCGCAGAACCGGCAGGACGACCGCGACCGCGTGGTCTCTAAACAGGACCGCCAGCGCGACCAGCAGAACCTGGAAGAAACTGAGTACCTGACCCGCGAAATTGCTTCCCTGCGCATCACTTTGCGTGAGGTAGCCACCCGCGACTTCGTGCGCAGTGAAATGCGAGATTTGATGGACGAAATTCAAGAGGTTCAAAAACGCCAGGAAGAGCTCTTTGCCCGCGCTGAGCATCTGGCACGCGGCCTGGATGAGAGCGACCACGAAATGGAGCTCCCGGACTTTGACCCCAACTCAGCCAACCCTTCAACCAGCGCTTTTGACTTGCTGAGTGAACACCGCCCTAAGAACCGTAAGAAGAAGATGGTGAAGGATATCGACGGCTCACCTGAGTAGTCGGCCCCGTAAACATGACTGAACAGACCCCCGATACCTCTCTTAACAGCGCTCTAGCCACGGTCATTGACCCGGAGCTGCGTCTACCCATCACCGAGCTGGGTATGGTGGAAACTTCCCAGGTGGATGGCACCACCGCCCGAGTAAAAATCCTGCTCACCATCGAGGGGTGCCCGCTCAAGAACACCATCGAAGCGGACGTGCGGGAAGCCGTTGGTCGGGTTGCCGAGATAGAGCACCTGGATCTTGAAATCGGTTATATGAGTGCCGACCAGCGTTCCGAATTGCGTCAGCGTCTGGGGCATACCAAAGCTAACCCTTTTATCGCGCCGGAATCCCTCACCCGCGTTTTTGCTGTCGCCTCCGGCAAGGGCGGTGTTGGTAAATCCTCAGCAACCGCCAACCTGGCAGCAGCCTTTGCCTCGGCCGGGCTGAGCGTCGGCATCATCGACGCCGATGTGCACGGTTTCTCTATCCCCGGCCTACTGGGCTTGGTCGAAGGTCCCACCCGCATGGATGACATGATCATCCCCCCGGTCGTTGAAGCACCCACCGGCAACGGTCATATCAAAGTCATCTCAATCGGCATGTTCGTAGCCGCAGATCAACCGGTGGCCTGGCGTGGCCCCATGCTTCACCGAGCCCTGGAACAGTTCTTGACTGACGTCCATTTCGGCGCTCTGGACGTCCTTCTCCTGGACCTGCCTCCCGGCACCGGGGATGTCGCCATCTCGATGGCACAGCTACTCCCCCATGCAGAAATCCTGCTGGTTTCAACCCCGCAGCATGCCGCTGTGGACGTTGCCCAGCGCGCTGGTACCCTCAGCCTTCAAACCCAGCAGAAAGTGACCGGCGTTATCGAGAACATGGCAGCTATGACCCTGCCCGATGGCTCCACTATGGCTCTTTTCGGTGAGGGCGGCGGCCAAATCCTGGTTGATTCCCTGGGCAAAGCCCTGGGCTACCCCGTGCCGCTCCTGGGATCTATCCCCTTGGATATGGCACTGCGCGAGGGCGGGGACGCTGGTACCCCGGTGGTCTGGTCGGCACCAGAAACTAAGGCAGCAGCTGTCTTCACCGATATCGCAACTCAGCTAACACACCGCCCCCGCGGGCTGGCCGGGAAGCCCCTGCCCTTCAACGTCTAACAGTATTATTTAGGGTTCTTGCTCTGTTGGTGCTCGCTAGCGATGTCCATCCCTGGTGAATACTTGTTTTTTGCAGAAGGAAAGGGCCCGCACCTTCTTGGTGCGGGCCCTTCTTCTAAAGAGTGAGGGGATTAGGTTGCCTCGGAGTCAAAGGGTGCCCAGGCGCCGCGGGGCAAGCGGGAGGTCACCGATGCGGCTGGTGCGGCCTGAGCCCTAGCCTCAAGTTCTTTGCGGCGCTCTTCCTCGTCCTCAGCGAAAGCCTCACGCACAATCACGCGGGGGTCATACTGGCGAGGGTCATACTGGCGCCAGTTGATGTCGCCCAAATCAGGGCCGAGAGTTTCCTTGAGGTCGTCCTTAGCGTCAAAGGCAATGCGGCGTATTTGCTTGACGAAATCTTTGAGTTGCTGGGCGTATTCGGGCATGCGTTCAGGCCCGATGACTACAAACACCAGGATCGCCAGGACGATGAACTCGAGACCACTAATTCCAAACACATCACGAGGTTACCAGTATTCCCTGGGCAAAACGGGCAATCTTGGGTACCGTTCAATAAGATGTTCTTAGAATCATGAAGAGCTAAACGAAGAGGTAGGGCTTTGAACACCAACCAACAGATTCGTAGCTGGCGTTACGCTGAAGAGTTTCCTTATGAGGTGCCAACTCTCACCCAGGCGAGGCAGCAGGCTGAGCGTCAGAGTGCGGCCCCGGTGGCTCCCTCTGTAGCTTCTTTGTTGACCGTTTTAGCGGCATCCACCGGGGCGGAGCACGCCGTTGAAATTGGTACAGGTTGCGGCGTCTCAACGGTTGCTCTGCTCTTGGGACTGCGTGAGGGAGCGGCGCTGACCTCCCTCGATATTGATGCTGCCCATTCCCAGCTCACTCGTGAACTACTGGCAGAAGCTGGGCTCGATAAGAACCACCGGGTGCGCATTATTACCGGGGACGCCACCGATGTGCTCCCCCGTCTCTCGGCAGCCTCCTATGATTTCGCCTTTATCGATGCAGGTGCTGACCAGGCTGAGCAGTTTACCTATGATGCCCTGGCTCTGCTTTCACCCGGCGGTCTGCTAGTAGTTCATGATCCGCTGGCAGGTGGCGCTGTTGCTGATCCGGTAGCCCGTGATGCCCGCAGCGTTTCCCTGCGGCGCCTGCTTACCGACGTCGCAGCCTGTGTGGACGATGTACACGTCTCCTTAGTTTTTGCCGGCAGCGGACTGTACCTCATTTACAAAAAGTAAACCCCGGCGCTAAGCACCGGGGTGAACTAAAAATTCAGGGTTCTAAGGTCTTTAGAACTTTTCAACGCATTCGCGGATTGCTTCTACCTCAGCTTCAGAGAGGTCCAACACCAGACGGCCACCGCCCTCTACAGGGATACGCATAACGATGCTGCGGCCTTCACGGACAATTTCAAGCGGGCCCTCGCCAGTGCGGGGTTTCTGTGCTGCCATCGGTGGTCTCTCCTTTGCGATGCTGTCTAAAAAAACGCGGCTCTGAGGCGAACCCGCTGTGTGACTCCTTTAATAATAAAGCCTGTGCACCTTTTTGTGGGGACATCCCGTTTTCAGCTCTGTTTAGGGTGGGTAATCTCCCCCGCCGGGTAGCTGTTTCCAGTGCCACAGCCAACCCACCCAGCCAAACTGCATGGCTGCCCCGCTCAGCACCAGCAGACCCCGGTAGGCCCGAGAGGATGAGAGCATAACCAGCGGCAGATACAGTGCAAAGAGCGGCAGGAGCAACCTGAAGGTAGAGGACTGAGGGTTAAAGAACATCAGCATGTAGAGGGTATAGCTCCAGACCCAGAGCAACAGGGGCAGAGGCAGGCTAAGTCGCACGGTGCGGCTCAGCAGACCCGCGAAAAAGAGCAGGAGAAGAAGGGTGAGGACCAGCGGCCCCGCAACCCCCAGATAGTGCTGGCTTTGATGTACCCATGGCATGAAAGGCAGAACATGTTCCCCGCCTGCCCGCCAGGCTGTCTCGGTGGCGGTATAGGCGTCGATTCTGCCGGTCACCAGCCAGGCGTGGGCAGGGTGGATGAAGGCAAAAGCGCAGACCATCACTGCTGAAATTAGCTGCCAGCCGGTAGTGCCGAGAGCGGCCAGGGCGGCACCGCGCTGAGGTCTACGGGCTGAATAATCTCTTAGCCAGCAGACCATCCACCACATTCCAACGGCGGCTCCCAGGGGAACCCCCACCGGTCGGGTAAGGGCAGCAAATAGGGCTGGCACCAGCATCAGGGTGTAGGAACCCTGAACCAGGTAGAGAAGGGTCCAGATGAGAAAGAGCAACCCCAAAGACTCTGCATAACCGGTTTGTAGCACCGGGGCCACACCGCAAAAACTGACAGCAGCTACAGCCCACAGGGCGGTAGTATGCCATCGCTCTTCACCTCGGTCCGTGCCGAGAGAGTCGGATGCCCGCTGACAGCAGAGGCGAAAGAGGCGGTAGAGCAACCAGGCAGCACCAAAACCAGCTAGTAGAGAAAGGGCGGGGGCTACGGTCTCGTAGGGTAAGCCTGTCACCGTCACCAGCGTGCGGGCTAGAAGCGGATAGAGAGGGTAGAAGGCCCACTCATTTTGAGCTACCCGTCCGTTCGCATCCAGAGGGAGGGTCTGCGGGTAACCCTGCTGCGAAATTTTCTGGTACCAGTCGGCATCCCACATCATCACGAACTCGCCGTAACTCATAGCGCCCTGCTTCCAGGGGCTGAAGGTCTGCTGTAGACCAACCGTACTGAAAATAAACCAGCTAACAATACGACTGGCAAGGTAGACCAGCATAACCTGCACCGCCGCCGGCCACCTGCCAAAGTGAAGGGCCAGTCTAAGAGCTATCTCATTCAGTCGCAGGCTCAGCCTGTCCAGGGTTGAAAGCGTAGCGGCAGATCCTTGCCCCTCCGAGCGGTTGTCCTGCATCTAGGGTCGCTCCGAGGAGATCTGCCCAGGGTTATCCGTTTCAGCTGAGGAACTATCGCTTTCAAGGAGGGAGCGCAGGCGTGTGTTCTCGTCCATGAGTTTAGCCAGCACGCCGTCCACCTCATCTCGGTGATAGCCAAAAAAGGCCGTAGAGAAACGGATGCTGTGCAGTTCTTTACCGCGAGGGTGATCCGAGAGAATCAGCGGCAGCTCGCCCCCCACCGCGGCATCCACCCCGTCAGAGCTCAGAGCGTCTAACACCCTTCGCCCCGGTATCAAGCGATCAGTTCCCAGCACCGCGCAAGCAGCTACCACTACCGCCAGTACTAGAAAAGTCAGGCCAACTAAAAGATAATTCACGGTCTCTTCCCACCATCAACGGCTGGCGCTTTACTGTTTGTCACCCCACCCAAACACTTATTACTCGCTTCACCCCCTGCCGTGTAACTTTCTGTTTACGTTTGAGAGGGTAAGGTAAAGCACATACACCTTTTTGTCTACACACGTTCGGTAGCCCATGCTACCGGCGAGGCAGTCAATACACCACATAGGGAGGGAAACCCGCATGACTCACGACGCACTGGTCCAGGTAACCGGGGTCAATAAGTACTTCGGTGACCACCACGTCCTCAAGGACATCAATCTCGAAGTGGGCAAGGGTGAAGTCATCATCCTGCTCGGCCCCTCGGGCTCCGGCAAGTCCACGCTCTGCCGCACCATCAACCGCCTCGAAACCATCTCTTCAGGCGACATCAAAATCGACGGCGTCAGCCTGCCTCAAGAAGGTAAAGCGCTGGCTGATCTGCGCGCTGAAGTGGGCATGGTCTTCCAGTCCTTCAATCTCTTCGCGCACAAGTCCATCCTTGACAACGTCACTCTAGGCCCCCGCAAGGTTCGCGGTCTCAGCAAAACTGAAGCTGAAGACCTGGCGATGAGCCTGCTCAAGAAGGTCGGCGTTGATAATCAGGCACACAAGATGCCCGCCCAGCTCTCGGGTGGCCAGCAGCAGCGTGTAGCCATTGCCCGCGCCCTAGCGATGCAGCCCAAAGTGATGCTCTTCGATGAGCCCACCAGCGCCCTTGACCCCGAAATGGTCAACGAAGTTCTTGACACCATGATTTCCTTAGCCCGCGAAGGCATGACCATGATTGTGGTAACCCACGAAATGGGGTTCGCCCGCAAGGCAGCCGACCGCATTGTTTTCCTGGCAGATGGTGAAATCGTCGAAGAATCCACACCCGATCAGTTCTTCACCAACCCCCAGTCAGATCGTGCCAAGGATTTCCTCGGCAAGATTATCGGTCACTAGGGCAGGTGCACCATGAACTTCTCACAGCTCAAAGGCAAGGCACTAGCCGCTGTAGCCCTGGCTGCGACCGGCGTCCTCGCCCTCTCAGGGTGTGGCTCTTCATCTGACGGTGAGAGCATCCGCATTGGCATCAAGTACGATCAGCCCGGTCTGGGCTATCAGGACGGCCGTGACTACACCGGCTTTGATACCGACGTCGCCCGCTACGTTGCCAAGGAACTCGGCTACTCAGAAGATCAGATTGAGTGGGTTGAGGCTCCCTCAGCTAACCGCGAGAATATGCTCGTCAACGGACAGGTCGACATGATTTTTGCGACCTACTCCATCTCTGAATCACGTCTCAAAACCGTAGACTTCGCCGGCCCCTACTTCTACGCAGGCCAGGACCTGTTAGTACAGCAGGAGAACACCGATATCACCGGCCCAGATTCCCTGGCAGGTAAGAATCTCTGCTCTGTCACCGGTTCTACCTCTGCAAAAAAGATTCAGGATAAGTACTCCTCAACCGTGCAGCTGGTTCAGCAGAACTCCTACTCTGACTGCGTGGTCGCGCTCAACGCCGGCATGGTCGATGCTGTCACCACCGATGACATCATCCTGGCAGGTCTTGGCGCTACCAGAGCTAATCAGGGCGAACTAAAGCTGGTGGGCAACACGTTCACCGAAGAACGCTACGGCATTGGTCTGCCCAAGGGCTCGGATCAGTGCGCTGATATCAACGCAGCCATCAACAAGATGGTAGAAACCGGCGCCTGGGAAGAAGCTGTAGAAAAGAACGTGGGAGCATCGGGTTATGTCTATAACGCCGAGCTGAACCCGCCCGTTCTTGATAGTGCCTGCGCCACCGTCCCCGCCCAGTAAACATTCTCAACACACATTTTCTAGATTTTGGAGGCTTTCATGTCGTTCTCTGAACAGCTCTCCACGCTCTTTGCCACCTATGACGTTCTCGGAGCGTTCTGGACCAACGTGCAGCTGACCTTCTGGGCAGCTATCGGCTCGTTCGTCCTCGGTTCGGTGCTGGCGCTCATGCGTATCTCCCCGGTGCCTTCATTGCGCTGGGCAGGTACCGCTTACGTGCACCTGATCCGTAACACTCCGCTAACTATTCTCATGACCCTGGCAATTTTGGGCGTGTGGACCCAGTTCCAACTCTCACTGGCTACCAGCTTTGAATGGAACTTCTTTATCTACGCCGCCATCGTTCTCGCGATCTACCACGCGGCCTTCGTCTGCGAAGCAATCCGTTCAGGTGTGAACACGGTGCCCGTTGGGCAGGCAGAAGCAGCACGCGCTATCGGTCTAAGCTTCATGCCAACCGCCCGCTATGTCATCTTCCCGCAGGCGCTGCGCGGCTCCATTACCCCGCTAGGTAACACCTTGATCGCGCTGGCTAAGAACACCACCGTTGCCACCGTAGCCTCGGTTGCAGAAGCATCGGGCATGATGAAGTCCATGATTGAGTTCAATTCAGACCTCATTTTCATGATCTTCTTTGTCTTTGCCATGGGCTTTGTCATCATTGTCGTCCCCATCGGTCTACTGACCACCTGGGCCTCTCGTAAACTGGCGGTGAAGCGATGAAACGTATGACCTCAACCTCTGTTCTCTTTGACGTTCCGGGGCCCAAGGCACGTGCCCGTACCCGTATTTTCAACATCATTGCCATTCTGCTGCTGGCAGGTATCCTGGCCTACGTTCTCATGGTGATGGGGCGCCAGGGGCAGCTCGAAGCCGATAAATGGACTTCACTCTTCACCGGTAACCTCTGGGTTAACTACATCCTGCCTGCTCTGGGTAAAACCCTGCTGGCCGCACTAATTTCAGTTGTTACCTCAGTGATATTTGGTCTCTTCTTCGGCATGGCACGCCTAGCACCCAATAAATATATTCGTGGCTTTGGCACCGTGGTGGTCGAGTTCTTCCGCGCTGTACCCGTGCTGATGATGATGATTTTCTTCTGGCTCTTCCTGGGTCAGTTCACCTTCTTCTCACCCTCCCAGTTGCCCTTCATCGCCGTCGTTCTAGGCTTGACCCTCTACAACGGTTCGGTGATTGCTGAGTTACTACGCTCCGGTGTCCACCAGCTGCCAAAGGGTCAGGGTGAGGCCGGCCTGGCCATCGGTCTGACTCCCTGGGCTGTGCTGACTTCAGTTCTCATGCCTCAGGCACTGACCGCTATGATGCCCTCTCTGCTCTCGCAGTTCGTGGTCATCCTCAAGGACACCGCCCTGGGGTACATCATCTCCTACCCCGAGCTATTGGCAGCCGCCCGCCGCTTTGGCTCCGGTGAAGGTAACATCCTGCAGATGTTGCTGTTGGCTGCTCTCATCTTCGTAGTGATTAACTTCGCTCTCACCTTGCTAGCTGAGTGGCTCTCCCAGTTCCTAAGCTCACGCACCGATGTTGAGATTAAGCACGCTGATGGTGTGCCCGGCGAGGTCGATAACGCTAGGCCTAAGACCGAAATGATGTTTAAGATCCCTAAGCACTAGGGTTCCTTAGTTCCGGTCCATGAAAAGGTCGGCGGGTCCACCATCTGGTGGGCCCGCCGACCTTTTCATGGATCGGGCTTTAAACGGTTACAGCCTCTGCCTTAGGCGGTCAGCCAGGTAGCAAGTGCCTGGTAACAGGCTTGGACTTCACGGGCTTTCACATGCTCGTTATCCGTGTGGGCCAGCAGTGCGTCACCCGGACCGAAGTTGACCGCGGGGATACCGATTTCACTGAAGCGGGCAACATCCGTCCAGCCGTACTTGGGCTTGGGTTCGCCCCCCACCGAGGCAATCAGGGATGCCGCCATAGGTGCGTCCAGGCCAGGGCGGGCAGCCGGGGACTGATCGACAAAATCTAACTCATAGCCGTCAAAGACCTCTTGGAGATGGTCTAGAGCCTGGCGCAGAGTTTTGTTAGGGGCAAAGCGGTAATTGATGTGGACGCCAGCAGTATCGGGGATAACGTTACCGGCAACACCGCCAGAGATTTGCACGGCGTTGAGACCTTCTCGGTAAGCTAGCCCTTCCACCTCGTAGGTCTGAGGCTGGTAGACGGCCAGGCGGCCCAGGACATCGGCCATCTTGTGAATGGCGTTCTCCCCCTTCCATGCACGCCCCGAGTGGGCAGTCAGCCCCTCAGTATGAATCCAGAAACGGATGGTGCCGTTACAGCCACCCTCGATAACGCCATCGGTAGGTTCAAGGAGCACCGCGAAATCGGCGTCGGTCAATAGTTGCTCGTGGTGACGCATGAGGCGGGCAAGACCCGAGAGCTCTGAAGCAACTTCTTCGTTGTCGTAAAAAACGTAGGTAATGTCGTAGGCTGGATTAGCCAGGTGGGCAGCTAGCGCCAACTGAACGGCAACCCCGCCCTTCATATCCACCGCCCCGCGTCCGTACAGCACCTGCTCCCCCTCGTCGTTCCTCCATACTGAAGGCACCGTGCCCAAAGAGCCCTCAGCGCGGGGCAAGGGAACGGTATCCAGGTGACCGGCCAGCACAATGCGCTGGCTCCTTCCTAGATGGGTGCGGGCAATGAGGGAGTCTCCATCACGGGTAATCTCTAAGCCGCCGATGCCTTCAAGGGCAATCTGCACTGCATCTGCCAGCCTTGTTTCCTCACCAGATACGGAGAAAATATCGAGCAGGTCAGCGGTTAGCTGTTCCACGGGCTGGATGAGGTCAAGGGTGGCCGGGCCAAAGCTGGCAAAGTCACGGGAAGTAACACGAGGTTCAGTCATACGTCCACCATACAAGCAGAGACTGCACAGTACATCTTGATTTCGTAAACTGGTATCTATGACTGAACAAAAGACCCGCACAGCAGCAGGCCTGGGCCTGGCAACTATTGTCGCAAGCGGCGAGCACGAAGGTACCGTACTAGATGTCTGGTACCCCGCCCCCACTCTCGCACAGACCTCCGACCAGTCCGTGGTCGCTGATCTGGAAGCACTGGTAGAGACCGATGAAGACCGTAACGTGGTGCGTGAAATCGTAGACGTCACCATTGATTTGGACGCCGCCCCCGCCAACGCAGAGGACGCCTACTTGCGCCTTCACCTGCTATCTCACACTTTAGTAGAACCCAACACCATCAACCTTGAGGGTCTTTTCGGCAAGCTGGCCAACGTCGCCTGGACCAATTTTGGCCCCGTTTTGGCCAGCGAATTCAATACGGTCTCCCTGAAGCTGCGCCGCCGCGGTGCCCTGGTCGTTACCCACGTCGATAAGTTCCCCCGCATGATTGATTACGTCGTGCCCGCAGGCGTCCGTATCGGTGACGCTGACCGTGTGCGTCTAGGTGCTCACCTGGCAGCCGGCACCACCGTCATGCACGAGGGTTTCGTGAACTTTAACGCCGGCACCCTGGGTGAATCCATGGTGGAGGGTCGTATTTCTCAGGGCGTAGTCATCGGCAACGGCACTGACATCGGTGGTGGCGCTTCAACCATGGGCACTCTCTCAGGTGGTGGCACCCAGCGCGTTGCAATCGGCGAGCGCTCCCTGCTAGGCGCCGAGGCCGGTATTGGTATTGCTCTGGGCGATGACTGCGTCGTTGAGGCCGGTCTGTATGTGACCGCAGGGTCACGCGTCACCCTGCTTAACCCCGGCGCAGAGCCTCAAATCATCAAGGCTGTCGAGCTATCGGGTTTCAATAATCTGCTTTTCCGCCGCAACTCGGTGACTGGTGCCGTTGAGGCGCTTCCTCGTGAGGGTAAAACCGTTGAGCTGAACTCAGAGTTGCACGCTAACTAAAGCGCACTAACCGGCCAAGAGCCCTGACCTGCAATTTTAACCTCCTCTATGGGGTGGCAGGCCGGGGCTTTTGCCCTTTAAACTGAAGAGAGCTCGCACACACAGGTATTCAACACACTATCTGATGAAAGATCCTCTTTTATGAAGCGTTCTCTCGCTCTACTGACAGGCCTTGGCCTGGTATCATCCGCGTTTTTAGCACCGGCTGCTGTAGCGGATGACGGTGACACCGATTTAGGTAACCTCACCGTTCTTGCTACCACCGATATTCACGGGCGGCAACTGAACTATGACTACTTCACCGGAGAGCCTTACGGCACTGGGGATAAGGCGCTGGGTATGGAACACCTAGCAACCGCCATTGAACAGACGCGCAGTGCAAAGGGTGAAGACTCAACCGTCCTGCTCGATAATGGGGATGCTAACCAGGGCAATCCCCTGGCCACCTACTACCAGAAGAACCGTTCGGCAAGCACAGTGGACCCCATGGCGTCGGTCTTTAACCTGCTGGGGTATGACGCGGGTGTGGTGGGAAACCACGAATTCAACTACGGATTGCAGGCATCCGCCCAGTATAAGGACAGCCTTGCTATGCCTCTGCTGGCTGCCAATGTTATTGATGCCCGCACCGGCCAGCCCGCCTATGAGCCCTATACCATGATCAATAAAACCGTGGGTGGTGAGACCGTTCAGGTTGGCGTCATTGGTGTAGTAACCCCCGGGGTGAGGGTCTGGGATAAGGCAACCGTTGAGGGCAACCTCGAGTTTAGGGACACCGCTGCCACCGCTGCTGAATGGGCTCCCAAGGTGAAAGCGGCTGGCGCTGATGTGGTTATCGTGCTTGCTCATACCGGTCTGGATGCTACCGGTTATACCTACAACCCTGCTGATCTCAACGAAAACATTGCCCAGTCGGTCGCTGAACAGTCCACGGATGTTGATGTGGTGGTAGGCGGGCACTCCCACGTCACCAACAAGGTTCAAGAGTATTTCACCAATAAAAACGGGGAGCCGGTGCTCTTCACTCAGCCGGGCTACTGGGCTCGCTTCCTCTCTGAAGTGACCCTTCCCCTGGTGAAAGATGCTGATGGGGAGATTGAAGTTAAGTGGGACGAGACCGGGCGTCCTACCGCCGCGCCGCTGGCTGCCGGTAACTACGCTGCCGACCCGCGTATCCGCGCGGCTATTGAGCCCTATCACACAGAAACCACCCAGTGGGTGCAGACCGTGGTTGCCCAGGCTACCGAAGACATGCCGGCAGCTACCTCTGCTTGGGAGGACACCGCGGTGCTGGACTTCATCAACCGTGTACAAACCGATGAGGTAGCACGCGCACTGGAAGGCACCCCCTACGCTGATCTACCGCTGATTGCTGAGGCATCACCTTTCTCACGCACTGCCGTTTTCAAGCAGGGCCCTGTGACTATCGCTGATATGGCCTCACTCTACATATATGACAACACCCTTTATGCGGTTGAACTGACCGGAGCCCAGCTACGGGACTACCTGGAATACTCGGCACGCTACTATCAGCAGCAGGAGCCTGGAGCAGTCATTGAGGACTGGTCAACGGTCACCAATGCTCTCTACGACGGTGCGACCCGCGGTATTCCGGACTACTCCTACGATGTGCTTTCTGGCGTTAACTACCACATCAACATCTCCCAGCCTGTGGGCCAAAGAATTGAGAATCTAACCCTTGCCGACGGCTCGCCCCTGGCCGATGACCAGAAGGTCATTCTGGCTCTTAACAACTACCGCTGGAGCGGTGGCTCGGGCTACCCACACGTGACCTCAGCTCCCATTGTCTATGAGGAGCAGAAGGCCGTCCGCGACCTGATGATTGACTGGGCGGTATCCAATACGACTATCGACTCCACCGACTTCTTCGTCAAGAACTGGACGGTCGGCACCAGCTCACTAGATCATAGCGTGGGACCTGTTCCTACTCCCAGTCAGACCCCCGAACCTTCAGCATCAGCTGAACCCACTGCTTCGCCCACTGCAGAGCCCACTGCAAATCCCAGTATTGAACCTACCGATGAGCCCACCGCTGCCCCCAGCGAGGATGCTCCCACAGCAGTAGCAACCCCGGGTGAAACCACAGGCAACCAAGAAGCTGCAGCAAGTTCCCCACCCAAGCATTCCTTGGCCCATACGGGCGCTCCGCTACTTACTCTGCTCGCTGTTGCTTTCCTGTTACTAGTAACCGGAGGTATTGCCATGCGGGCCACTCGCAAGGGCAAGCAGTAAAAGCTAGACTAGGCGCCGGAGCATCAGCTCCTCGCTGAGGACGCCCCGCCTGTGAACGGTTCCGACAAGAACCGCACGGGCGGGGCGTCATTGTCGGTGCATGTGCCCACATCTGTGTGCCAAACCCCGCCGCTGTGCTACTAAGCCGCTAAGCTAGAAACATCACAAATAACCACACCTTACTTGAGGGGAATACGTGAAAATTCTCGTTACCGGCGGCGCCGGCTACATCGGCTCGCACACCGTCCTTGAACTGCTCAACGCTGGACACGAGGTCACCGTCATGGACAACCTCTCCAACTCTTCTATGGAGTCGCTGGCACGTGTTGAAGAACTGACCGGAAAGACCGTAGAGTTCCGCAAGGTTGATCTGCTGGATTTGCCCGAGATGAAGCAGCTCTTCAACCTGGTCAAGCCAGATGCAGTCATCCACTTCGCGGGTCTTAAGGCTGTGGGCGAGTCAGCTGAAAAGCCCCTCTGGTACTACCAGACCAATGTGACCGGTACCCTCAACCTGCTTTACGCCATGGAAGAGGCAGGTTGCACCTCCATCGTTTTCTCTTCGTCAGCTACCGTTTACGGTGAGCCGGAGTCCATGCCGCTGACCGAAAAAATCAATATGGATGCTCAGAGCTGCTACGGCCGCACCAAAGAGCACATCGAAGATATGCTGGTCGACCTTGCTGCATCAGACCCCAAGTGGAACATCGCCCTGCTGCGCTACTTCAACCCGGTGGGCGCACACGAGTCCGGTCGTATTGGTGAGGACCCCGCAGGTATCCCCAATAACCTAGTGCCTTTCATCGCCCAGGTAGCTGTGGGCCGCCGCGAGCACCTGAATATTTTCGGTAACGACTACCCCACTGTTGATGGCACCGGCGTGCGCGACTACATCCATGTATCGGACCTGGCGGATGGCCATCTCAAGGCGCTGGACTACATCACCAGCCATCAGGGCCTGCACACCTGGAACCTAGGCACCGGCAACGGCTACTCGGTTCTCGAAGTTCTGCATGCCTTTGAGAAGGCTGCCGGCAAGGAGCTCCCCTATAAGATGGTGGACCGCCGCCCCGGCGACGTCGCTGTCTCCTACGCTGACCCCTCAGCTGCCCTTTCTGACCTGGGTTGGAGCGCTCACCGCGACATTGAGACCATGGTGCGCGATCACTGGAACTGGCAGAAGAATAATCCTAACGGTTACGAAGCCTCATCAATTCATGACTGAATAAAAAGAGCCGGCCCCCCTTGTGGGGGCCGGCTCTAACGTTTAAACCCTAGGTTTACGCACCCGGGTAGTGGCGCTCGTTCTCGCCAATGTAGACCTGGCGGGGGCGTCCGATCTTACGGTCGGGGTCCTGCACACTTTCGGTCCACTGGGCGATCCAGCCGGGCATACGGCCCAGGGCAAAGAGAACGGTGAACATCTTCTCGGGGAAGCCCATCGCCTTGTAAATCATGCCAGTGTAGAAATCTACGTTGGGGTAGAGCTTACGCTCAATGAAGTAGTCATCGTTCAGTGCCTTCTCTTCAAGGCGCATAGCAATATCCAACAGCTCGTTATTGCCACCTAGGGTCTCAAGCACCTCGTCAGCGGTTTTCTTGGTAAGGCGGGCACGGGGGTCGTAGTTCTTATAGACGCGGTGACCGAAGCCCATGAGGCGCACGCCGTCTTCCTTACGCTTGACCTTTTCCATGAAGTCCTCAGGGCTGATGCCCTCCTGCTGGATCTGAGTCAGCATCTTCAGCACAGCTTCGTTGGCACCCCCGTGCAGGGGGCCGTAGAGAGCGTTGATGCCGGCGGAGACCGAGGCAAACATGTTGGCGTTAGATGAACCTACGAGGCGCACCGTGGAGGTGGAACAGTTCTGTTCGTGGTCTGCGTGCAAGAGCAGCAGAAGGTCAAGAGCCTTAGCATGCACGGGGTTAACTTCGTATTCCTCAGTGGGGAAACCGAAGCACATGCGCAAGAAGTTCTCTGAGTAATTGAGCTCATTGCGGGGGTAAATCAGGGGCTCGCCCTTGGACTTCTTGTAAGCATAAGCCGCCAGGGTAGGAACCTTGGAGAGCAGACGGAAGGTAGAAATCTCTACCTGGCGCGGATCAAAAGGATCCAGTGAATCTGAGTAGAAGGTAGACATAGCTGAAACGCTGGACGCCAGCACAGCCATGGGGTGGGCGTCACGGGGGAAGCCGTTGAAGAAGGTCTTGAAATCCTCATGCACCATGGTGTGGCGGCGGATCATCTGGTCAAACTCTTCCAGCTGATCAGCGGTGGGAAGCTCCCCATAAATCAGCAGGTAAGCGGTTTCGATGAAGCTTGATTTCTCCGCCAGCTCTTCGATGGGATAGCCGCGGTAACGCAGGATTCCGGCGTCACCGTCAATATAGGTCACCGCTGATTTTGCGTTAGCAGTATTCATGAAGCCGGGGTCGTAGGCTACCTTACCGGTCTCTTTAAGCATGCCAGCTACTTCGAAGGCACCGTTACCTTCGGTTGCTTCCACCGCTGCCAGCGGCAGTTCCTTGCCCTGATAGCTGAGGGTCGCGTGGTTTTCTGTCATTGTTCCTCCTGGTGTGTGAGGTCAAACGTACACGAATCGCTAGAGAGGATTTCATAGAGAGCGGTGTGGCTTTCAACCGTTGAGAGCCACACCGCACGCGTACGCATGTCATCTATGGTTCACATTACAACAGAACCATGGGTGAGGTCACATTCAGAGGAGAGGTAGGGTAAAAGATTACGCCCTAATAAGACCTCTAAAACCGCTGTTTATGCAGCTTTTAGACGAGCTGCTGCTTTCTCAATATCTGAGTCAGAACCGGTGAGTGCTAGGCGCACATAGCCCTCACCTGATTCACCGTAGAAAACTCCTGGACCAATAAGAATACCCAGCTCAGCAAAGCGTTGGACCGTCGTCCAGGTACCTTCACCGGCAGTCGCCCAGAGGTAAAGACCGGCCTCAGAATTTTCAACGGTCAGCCCGAACTTTTGCACAGCTGGCAGCAGTAGGTCACGGCGGGCACGGTAGAGATCCTTCTGCGCTTCCACATGGGCATCGTCATTGAGCGCAGCTGCCATAGCAGCCTGTACGGGGGTCGGCACAATCATGCCTGCGTGCTTACGAGAATTAATGAGGTTGGGCATGATCTCTGCGTCCCCAGCGATAAAGGCACCTCGGTAGCCAGCAAAGTTGGACTGCTTTGAAAGGGAGTAGACCGAGAAAACCAGCTGCTGACTCTCACCGCACACACGAGAATCAAGGATGGAAGGCACAAGCTTTCCACCGCGCTGGGTGTCCCACTCACCCCAACCCAGCTCTGCATAGCACTCATCAGAGGCGACCACAGCACCGAGACTTCGGGCGTCATCAACCAGTTTCTTTAGCTCATCAACGCCCCGGACGATACCGGTGGGGTTGGCGGGTGAATTAACCCAGACCAGACGCACCCGGGCGCGGGTATCGGCGTCCAGCTCATCGAGAGAATCAGCTGCAACAGCAGTGGCACCAGCCAGCTGAGCACCAATGTCATAGGTGGGATAAGCAACGGAGGGGCGCACCACCACATCTCCCTTTCCCAACCCCAGGAGGAAGGGCAGCCAGGCGACCAATTCCTTAGAACCGATGGTCGGCATAACCTGCTCGACACTCAAACCTGGCACTCCGCGGCGGCGGTCAAACCAGTCCACAATCGCCTGACGCACCTGCACAGTGCCGTGCGTGGTGGGGTAACCGTGAGCGTCAGTGGCCGCGGCTAAGGCATCCCGAATAACAGCAGGAGTAGGGTCCACGGGAGTGCCAATGGAAAGGTTGACCAATCCGTCCGGGTGCGCCTTAGCCGTTTCCAAGTAAGGAGCCATGGTGTCCCAGGGGTAGTCGGGCAGAGAAAGGCCAAAGGCGCTCATAGGTTTTCCTTCACTAGGCTACGTTCTGTTCTGCCTCTAGTCTACGCAAGGACGCCGCAACCCGGCTGGCAGCTGCTCGAATGCTGGCACGGTTGCAGGTCGGAGGTGGCTCCATTGGGCTACTGCGAGTTTAAAAGCAAAGCCCCTCACCTCACCCTGTTAGGGGAGGAGAGGGGTAGAAAGCTATTTAGTCCTGATTCTGTGGGGGCAGAGCAGCGATAAAGGGGACGTCCTTTTCGATGAGACCCATCCGGGCTGCACCACCGGGTGAGCCCAGATCGTCAAAGAAGTCGGCGTTAGCCGCTGTGTAGTCTTCCCATTCTTCGGGGACGTCATCTTCGTAGTAGATGGCTTCTACGGGGCAGACGGGTTCGCAGGCGCCGCAGTCCACGCATTCATCGGGGTGAATGTAGAGGGAGCGTTCGCCTTCGTAGATGCAGTCAACGGGGCATTCTTCGACGCATGCACGGTCTTTGACGTCGACGCAGGGCTGGGCGATAACGTAGGTCATCTCTGCCTTTCTGGGCGCGGGTGGGGGCTGGTGCGCTGGGTAGGTTTTGTTCTGTGCTCTAGTTTATAGGGTGCATGCCCATGGAGCTTATTTTTGTGGTCTAGGCAACAGTCAAAATATGTAACCTTAGTCGCCGCACCTAACCGCGTTTGAGGCGGTAGCGGGTGGTAGCGATGAGCGATAGTGTGGCTGCGGCTAGGGACCCCATCGCCCAGAGGGTTCCGGCTATACCCGGCGGATTGATGGGGTTGATGTAGACCAGCATGGAGTTGCCCTTGGCATAGGCAAAGATACTGATGAGAGTGAAGACGGTGAAGCCAACCAGTGCTGCAGTCCAATTTTTGCGGGTGTGCAGGGTGGCCCATGTCGCGGCAAAGAAGACGGTCAGGCAGCCCAGCAAGGCGCCCCAGGGCACCCAAAGGTCTTGGTTGATGTACCAGATCCAGGAATGATATATGGTGCCTGAAAAACCTGCCAGCAGACCTAGGGCTATGGAGGTAATCAGACTATTAATAACCCCAGGGGGTTCTTCTTGGGTCTCTGATGAGTTCTGGTGTGCGGTGGGGGGTGCTGGCTTAATCCCCTCAATTTCACCGCCAAGGAGCCGGTAGGTTTCGATGGCTGAGATGGGTTGGGGCACCCCGTTGGAGTATTCGAAGGTGGTATCCCCGGTGATGGTGATTTGGGTGGCGTGCGCCGCCATAGCGTCGCGTTTACGCACCAAGTCCCCGGTAATGACAGCCTGCTGCCGGGTATCTGTTGCATCAGCTTCACCCTCGATACCCCAGAAAAGGGTGGGTGCGGCGTCCGAACCTTTAAGCAGCTCAACAGCGGCCTGTGTTGCTTCATAGGTGCGCTTGTGGTCGGGGTGCCCGTAGCCGCCGTCCGCATCATAAGTCACTAGGACGTCGGGGCGAACCTGCTCTATCAGTGCGGCGATAGCCTCGGCTTGGGGCTCTAGAGAGGTGCGAGTTAGGCAGTCGGGTGCGGCGAGGGGGTTGGGGGCAGCTCGACCGTCTTCCCCCCAGGTCATGCCAGAGTCACGGTAAAGAGGTGGGGTCTGGGTGGCCCTGGCATTCCTTTCTCCCAGAAAAGTATGCTGTGTGATGCCCAGAGCAGCTAGCGCTTGTTTTAGTTCAGCGGTGCGCAGTTTGCCCAGAGCTACTCCCCCATCGGTGTTCGCGGGGTTTTCAGCTTCAAGGTGGGCGAGGGAACGGTCGATAACCTCCCCCATTTCCCCGCGGGTCATGGTCAAGAGGTGCACTTGGGCGCCAGCCTTAGCAAGCGCCCCCATGGTGGCACCCGTGGATGATGATTCATCATCTGGGTGGGCGTGCACAAATAGAAAGACGGTCTCTCCCGATGACTTACCTGCCGGGGCGAGGGTATCAACTGCGGTCTCCGTAATAAGTTCACCGGCTACCGGGTAGTAGGGGGTGTTGTCCTGACTCAAAACGTCCTCATTCTCTGTGCTTTTGCCGGGCTAGGATGCCTAGCTGGTACAGCTACAGGGGAGCAGGTTTACCCTACTCCCCTGTTGCTCGTGGGTAGCTATGATGGCTACCTCTGCCTCGTTAGGCGCGTGCGCGCTTACGTGCCTCGCGGACGCGCTCGTTGGCGTTCAACACGACCTTGCGGATGCGGATTGCCTCGGGGGTCACCTCAACGCACTCGTCTTCACGGGCAAATTCGAGGGACTCTTCGAGGGTCAGCTTGCGGGGAGGGGTCAGGTTTTCGAAGTTATCAGCCGATGCCGAACGCATATTGGTGAGCTTCTTTTCCTTGGTGATGTTGACTTCCATGTCATCCGCACGGGAGTTCTCGCCAACAATCATTCCCTCGTAAACCTCGGTGGTGGGTTCTACGAAGAAGGATCCGCGTTCCTGCAGGTTAATCATAGCGTAGGGGGTCACAACACCTGCGCGGTCGGCAATCATGGAGCCGTTGGTGCGGTACTCGATGGTGCCAGCCCAGGGCTCGTAGCCGGTGGCGTAGGAGCTAGAGATACCAGCACCGCGGGTCTCGGTGAGGAACTGGGTGCGGAAACCAATCAGGCCACGGGCAGGGACGGCAAATTCCATGCGGACCCATCCGGTGCCATTGTTTGCCATGTTCTCCATGCGGCCCTTACGAGCTGCCATGAGCTGGGTAACTGCGCCCAGGAACTCTTCGGGAACATCGATAATCATGTGTTCCATGGGCTCGTGGACCTTACCATCCACAACCTTGGTCACAACTTGGGGCTTGCCGACGGTCAGCTCGAAGCCTTCGCGGCGCATCTGCTCAACTAGGATCGCCAGAGCGAGCTCGCCACGGCCCTGTACTTCCCAGGCGTCAGGACGCTGGGTGGGAAGAACCTTGAGGGATACGTTACCGATCAGTTCCTTATCAAGACGGTCCTTGACCTGACGCGCGGTTACCTTAGCGCCCTTGACCTTACCGGCCAAAGGTGAGGTGTTGATACCGATGGTCATGGAGATTGCGGGGTCATCAACCTTGATCAGGGGCAGGGGCTTGGGGTTCTCTGAGTCGGTCAAGGTTTCACCAATGGTGATGTCCTCGATACCCGCAACAGCCACGATTTCACCGGGACCAGCTGATTCAGCGGGAACGCGCTCCAGCGCCTTGGTAGCAAGAAGTTCTGAGATACGTACGTTCTTGGTCTGACCGTCCTGGCGTACCCAGGCAACGGTCTGGCCCTTCTTTAGGGTGCCGTTGAAGATACGCAGCAGCGCCAGGCGACCTAAGAAGGGTGAGGAGTCAAGGTTAGTAACGTGTGCCTGTAGAACCTCATCGGGGTTGTAGGTGGGGGCAGGGACGTGCTCAAGAATGGTCTGGAAGAGGGGTTCCAGATCTTCGTTATCGGGCAGTGCGCCGTCAGCGGGCTGGTTCAGTGAAGCAGCGCCAGCTTTACCGGAAGCGTAGACAACGGGCACGTTGAGCAGAGCGTCAATGTCTAGGTCGGGAACCTCGTCCGCCAGGTCGCCAGCAAGACCCAGGAGCAGGTCCATTGACTCGCCAACAACCTCATCGATACGCGCATCGGGGCGGTCAACCTTGTTAACAACCAGGATGACGGGCAGCTTAGCTGCAAGTGCCTTGCGCAGAACGAAGCGGGTCTGGGGCAGGGGGCCTTCTGAAGCGTCCACCAGCAGAACAACGCCGTCTACCATAGACAGGCCGCGCTCAACCTCACCACCGAAATCAGCGTGGCCGGGGGTATCAATCACGTTAATGGTGATGGTCTCACCGTTAGCTGCGGGGCCTGAGTAGAACACGGTGGTGTTCTTGGCCAAAATGGTGATGCCCTTTTCTTTTTCAAGGTCACCGGAGTCCATGACTCGATCTTCAACGTCGCCGTGGGTTGAGAAGGCGTTGGTCTGCTTGAGCATCGCATCAACGATGGTGGTCTTGCCGTGGTCAACGTGAGCCACGATTGCCACGTTGCGAAGGTCGCTACGTGAAGCGGTGTTCTGAGTTTCAGACATGCGTAAAATATCTCGCTTTATCTAGGGTAAAAGGACGCCGGAGCTCACCGAACGCTCATTAAAGAGAGCCGGGTGCTTTTGGGCTTTCGTTCTGAGTATACCGCCCCACGGTTCAAGTGGAACTATCACGTGGAACACATATTTATAGAGGTGCGGCGCCCCTTTCTGACTACTTGAGGTACAAGTGAGTAGAAAAGGGCGCCGCCACAATAACTCATTTTAATGAGGTGGGTTACTTATCCCAGGGCTTTTCCTGTGTCTTAGGAGTAACGACGGGGATTGCACCGGTGGAAGTACGAATCTGATCGATTGCTGCTGTGTTCGCTGAGATCTGAACGTTGACCTCATCTACTGCTTTCTCAACCGCTTCTTCAACCGCTTCTTCAACCTTAGCTTCTACGGCCTTGTCGAGGGCTGCATCGAAGTGGCTATCAAGGTGCTCGTCCACGCGGTCAGTCACCGAGTCCATCAGCTCTTCGCGGGCGTTGCGTCGCTGAGCGCGCACAAAGAGGCGGTGCTCAACGCTTAGTGCCTTATAGAGCGAGATACACATCATGATGATGACAACTGAGAAGGGCAGAGCGGTCAGAATCGCGATGGTCTGGATGGCGGAGAGCGCTTCGCTACCACCCACAATAATCAGGGAGATAGAGGTTACTGCAGCTACGCAGACCCAGAAGACACGGATCCAGGTCTTGGGCTCGGGTGAGCCGTTGGTGGACAGCATACCCAACACCAGAGCGCCTGAGTCAGCCGAGGTCACAAAGAAGACGGTAATCAGCAAGACTGCACCAACGGTTAGAACAACACCGCCGGGCAGGTTGCTGAACATCTCAAAGAGAGCGTGCTCAGCGGAGACGCTGCCGTCAGCATTCCTGAGGGTCTCGCCACTGAAGAGCTCCTGGTGCAAGGCGGTGCCGCCGAGCACAGAGAACCAGAAGAAGGAGGTTAGGGCAGGGACCAGCAGGACGCCGGTGACGAACTCACGCACGGAGCGTCCCTTGGAGACGCGGGCGATGAACATGCCCACGAAGGGCGACCAGGAGATCCACCAGCCCCAGTAGAAGGTAGTCCAGGCAGCCTGGAACTGTTCGCCGTCCACGCCGTAAAGGGCCAGGGTTTCGAAGGTCATGGCCACAATATTTTGTAGGTAGTGACCGAGGGAACCGATGAACTCGCGGAAGATGAAGAGGGTGGGACCAACCAGCAACACAAAGATACAGACGATAGCCGCCAGAATCAGGTTGCCGTTTGAGAGCCACTTCATGCCCTTCTCAAGGCCGGTGACTACAGAGAAGAGGGTGATTCCCATGAGCACCAGGATGATGCCAATTAGCCAGAGATTGCCCTCAGCCGGAATGTTGAGGTAGCCAAGACCCGCTGCAATCTGCATCACGCCCAGCCCAAGAGAGGTGGCGACACCGAAGAGGGTGCCCACCAGGGCAACGATATCAATGAGGTTACCCCAGTTGCCGGTAACACGGTCGCCCAGCAGCGGCTTGAGGGAGTAACGAATAGAGAGGGGCTGTTTGAGGCGGTGAGCTGAGTAGGCAATCGCAAGGCCCACAATTACGTAGATAGCCCAGGGGTGTAGTCCCCAGTGCAGGAAGGACTGGCTCATGGCCGCCTGCGCTATCTGCTCTCTACTGCCGCCTTCCACCCCGGGGCGGGGGTCAACATAGTGCATCAGCGGTTCGGTCGCGCCGTAGAAGACCAGGCCGATGCCCATACCAGCAGCGAAGAGAAAAGCAAACCATGTGGTGAAGCTGTAAGCAGGCTCGTCGTCATCATCACCCAGTTTGATATCACCCATGCGGGAGAACCCTAAGTAGAGGGCAAAAACCACGAAGAAGGCGACGATGGCAACGTAGTACCAACCGAAGTAGTTGATAACATCCGCCTGCAGGGCGTCAAAAATTGATTTTGCACGTTGAGGGAAGGCTATAGTCAGACCAACAAAAAGCACCATGATGGCTGCGGCGGGCCAGAAAACCTTGGGAGCAAGATTGCCCTCACGCATATTTTGACGTTGCTCTTTACTTAGGCCTCCCTTCCGCAGGTCTACGCCCGCACCGGGCGGGGTTTGGTTCTGAGAAGTAGTCATGTATCTATTCCTTTAGTATGCAGTCTGTATGTTTATCGTCGTCTTTACACATTAAAAAGTGCCCTCCCCTACCCCTTGGCTTAGGTATCGAGGTGGAGGCACTCACTGGCAACAACCATAACACTACTGATGATTCCTGGCTAGAATTTGCCGTCAAAACCACAAAAAACCACACGAAAAACATCAAAATCCCACCAATCCAACATAAGATGGAAACAAGTACCCCACAACAGCAAGGGAGATGCAGGCACATGTCTGTTAACACCATCGTTGACCCCGTCACCACCACCGCGTGGAAGGCACTGGACGCTCACAGCCAGGCTTTGGATGCCAACCTACGCACCTGGTTTGAGCAGGACCCCCAGCGCGCTAGTAAGCTCAGCTTCACCGCCGCAGATTTGCACGTTGATCTTTCCAAGAACCTCATTACTGATGAAACACTTGACCTGCTGATGAAGCTGGCAGGCGAAGTTAATCTTGAAGACCGCAGGGCTGCCATGTTCGCCGGTGAGCACATCAATGTCACCGAGGACCGCGCCGTCCTGCATACGGCATTGCGCCGCCCTGCTGATGCCCAGCCCCCGCTGATTGTGGACGGTCAGAACGTGGATGAGGACGTTCACGAGGTTCTTGCTAAGGTCTACGACTTCGCTGACCGTGTACGTTCAGGTGAGTGGACCGGCATCACCGGCCAGCAGATTGAAACCGTGGTTAATATCGGTATCGGCGGCTCTGACTTGGGCCCGGTCATGGTCTACGAAGCTCTCAAGCCTTACGCTCAGCCCGGCTTGACCGCTCGTTTCATCTCCAATATTGACCCCACCGACGCCGCTGAGACCGTGGCTGACCTGGACCCAGAAACCACCCTCTTCATCGTTGCTTCCAAGACTTTTGGCACTCTGGAGACCCTGACCAACGCACGTGTTTGCCGCGAGTGGTTGCTGACCAATCTGCGCGAAGCCGGGGCGCTGGAAGGCAAGGATGAGAAGGACGCCGTTGCAGCCCATTTCGTCGCCGTCTCTACCGCCCTGGATAAGGTCGCTGATTTCGGTATCGACCCCGAGAATGCTTTTGGTTTCTGGAACTGGGTGGGCGGCCGCTACTCCGTTGACTCAGCTATCGGCACTCCCCTGGCGATCGTGCTGGGCCCCGATGTTTTTGAGCAGTTCCTGGCTGGCTTCCATGCTATGGATGAGCACTTCCGTACCGCTCCCCTGGCAGAGAACGTCCCTGCTCTCATGGGTCTGCTGAACATCTGGAACGTCAACTTCCTGGGTGCCGAAACCCACGCCGTCCTACCCTATGACCAGTACCTGCATCGTTTCCCCGCCTACCTGCAGCAGCTGACCATGGAATCCAACGGTAAGTCGGTACGCGCGGATGGCACCCCTGTCACCACCGAGACCGGTGAGGTTTTCTGGGGCGAGCCCGGCACCAACGGCCAGCACGCCTTTTACCAGCTTATTCACCAGGGCACCCGCCTAATCCCCGCTGACTTTATTGCCTTCGCCAACCCGGTGCACCCCACCAAGGATGGCGAGCAGGATGTTCACGAGCTCTTCCTCGCTAACTTCTTCGCCCAGACCAAGGCACTAGCCTTCGGCAAGACCGCTGATGAGGTACGCGCTGAAGGCACCGCCGAAGAGATTGTACCCGCACGTGTCTTCTCCGGTGACCGCCCCACCACCTCCATCATGGCCTCCCAGTTGACCCCGTCAGTTCTGGGTCAGCTCATTGCCCTCTATGAGCACATCACCTTCGTGCAGGGTGTCGTCTGGGGCATCGACTCCTTCGACCAGTGGGGCGTTGAACTGGGCAAGCAGCTCGCCCTGCAGTTGGCACCCGCTGTGAGCGGTGACCGCGAGGTCCTGGCTCAGCAGGACTCCTCAACCCAGGGTCTGATTGAGTTCTACCTGAACAACCGCAAGTAAACGCTCAGTCCCAAGTAGCTAAAACTAAAAAGGTGCCCGGTTCTTACGAACCGGGCACCTTTTGTCTAGCAGTGCGTGTCTAGAGCTTTTCGGCAACCCAATCCTGGGCGGCGGTGGCAGGGTTAGCCTTTTCTTCGCCAGAAACACGGGTGTTGAGCGCGATCAAATCCTCGGTGGTGAGCACCGCTGAGACCTCGTTCAGCACCTGAGCTGCGGCGTATGAGACAAGCTCACCGTTGATGACTGGCAGTACCTGCTGGGGCAGGAAGTTGTTCTTGGGGTCTTCTAGCACTACCAGATCGTTGGCGATGATGGCTGGGTCGGTGGAGAAGAGATCAGCGATCTGTACCTGGTCATCCAGCAGTGCCTTGACGGTCAGGGGGCCGCCACCATCGTTGATGGGCTCAAAAGATTGCGGGGTGAAACCGTAGTTTTTTTCTAGGCCGGGCAGTCCATAGCCTCGCTCTGCGAATTCTGGGGGTGCACCTAGCACCAGTTGACGGTTGTGTTCTGATAAGTTATCCAGGCTACGCAGGCCCAACTTCTGCGCGGTCTGGGAGGTAATTACCATGGAGTCTTTGTTCTCCGCGGTTGAGGGTTTCAGAGCGGCTAAGGTCTCACCCAGTGCTTGGGGCAGGGCAGCAATAATCTCTTCAGCGGTGACCGCGGTGCTTTGGGCATCGAAGTAGAGCAGCAGATTACCGGAGTAGTCAGGGACCACACCCACCGACCCTTCTTGCAGGGCACCGATGTAGGCTTCACGGGCGCCTATAGCGGGGCGGGTTTCAGCTGATATGCCCCGCTGGTTGAGTGCCGCCGCGTAGATTTCAGCGATGATTTGGGATTCGGGAAAGTCGGCTGACCCAACGATGATGGGCCCGCCCTGGGTACCGGTGCCGAAGGCTGTTTCCCCGGAGATGCCGCAGGCGGTCAGGGCGCTCACGCTTGCCCCGATGCCCAGGACGCCAAGGAACCGGCGTCGGTTCAGGGAGGTGGTGTTCAAAGAAATATTCATGAGGGTGTCCTAGGATGTTCCGGCGGGAGTCGTGAGGCGTTGTAGACCTGCGAGCAGAAGATCTACCAGCAGGGCGAGGGCGGCGACCAGAAGAACCGCGCCCACCATACGGGAGTAGTCGCGCACGGCTAACCCGTCAATGAGGAAACGACCCAGACCACCCAGGTTGATATAGGCAACGATGGTGACGGTAGCAATCACCTGTAAAGCGGCGTTACGGATTCCGCCGAAGATGAGGGGCAGGGCCAGGGGAATTTCTACCCGACTCAAGATCTGCCATTCGGTCATTCCCTGGGCACGAGCGGCGTCCACGGTGATTGGATCTACTGCTGCAATTCCGGCGTAAACCCCTGCCAGTAGAGGTGAGATGGCAAGAATGACGAGCGCTGCGATGGGAGCGGTGAGCCCCAACCCCAGCCACAGAGCAAACAGGGTCAGAAGACCCAGGGTGGGCAGGGCACGCAGGGCACCGGTGAGTGCAACCACCAGGTTTTCGCCTTTACCGGTGTGACCTACTAAGAGACCCAGCGGAAAAGCGATGAGGGCTGCAATGAGGAGCACCAGCGCAGAGTAGCCCAGGTGCTCTGTGGTGCGTTGGATGATACCGCCGGCACCTGCCCAGGCACCCTCAGCAGTAAACCAGGCTGCGGTGCTTTCAAAGATATTCATGCTTTCCTCCAGCGAGTATTCCAGGCGCCCAGGGCTGCCAGCACTCGGTCTAGGACGAGGGCGAGCAGGACGGTGCCAACGATGCCCACAATAATTTCAGCGGGAATGTTGCGGCGCAAACCGTCGGTGAAGAGGGTGCCCAGGGACTGAATGCCAATAACGGCACCCACCGATACCATGGAGATATTAGAGACCAGAGCCACCCGCAGACCGGCGACCATGACGGGGATAGCCAGAGGCAGTTCAACCATCCAGAAACGCCTGACCGGGGTGTAGCCCATCGCTGTGGCGGCTTCTAAGGTGATGGGTGAGACGGATTCGAAGGCGTCAACGGAGCTGCGCACCATCATGGCCAGCACGTAGAGTGAAAGCGCCACGTAAACGTTGAGCAGGGAGGTAATCGAGGTGCCCAGGATGAGGGGCATGAGTACAAAGAGTGCCAGCGAAGGGATGGTATAGAGCAGGGCAGCAGAGTTAATAACCGTAGCTCTGCGCACCTTACCGGCGGTGGTGCTCAGTTCTGTGGAACGGCCGTCGCGGCGGCGTCCTACCGCCAGACGGGCCAAAGGCAGGGCAATCAGTGTGCCAGCCACCAGCGGGATGAGGGCTTGCAATACATGGAGAGCTGCTAACTGCGCAACATAGTCGAGGTTAGAAGACAGCCAGTTCACGCGCCCACTCCGTATCGATGCTGGCGTTCTGTCTCCGTGGCGTCCAGTACGTCATCGGATTTGAGCAGGCCAAGCAGCTTTCCCTCATTATCCACGGCAACGCCCCAACCTGAAGGTGAAGACAGCACCGAATCCAGGGCATCGCGCAGGCTAGCTCCTTCGCGGTAGAGGGAACCTCCCGGGATCAACCGCCCGTCCACGAGCCAGCCAGCAGGTTTACCGTCGTCAACCTTCAGCTGCCAGTTCTGCCAGGGGGTCTGTAGAGCTTGAAGGGGGTGAATGGTTACATCGGATGCTGAGGCAAACGTCAGGCGGCGCATGCCTCGGTCGCGGCCCACGAAGGAGGCTACGAAATCATCGGCAGGCTGACGCAGGATTTCTTCGGGGGTGCCGAACTGGGCAATACGCCCGCCGCGAGCAAAAACTGCTAGCTGGTCACCCAGGGTGATGGCCTCGTCGATATCGTGGGTAACAAAGATGATGGTCACCCCCAACTCACGTTGTAGACGCAGCAGCTCATTTTGTAGGTCGCTGCGCACTACCGGGTCAACGGCGCTGAAGGGCTCGTCCATCAGCAAAATTGAAGATCCGGAGGCCAGAGCTCGGGCCACGCCCACCCGCTGGGCCTGACCGCCCGATAGCTGGGCGGGGTAGCGTTTCGCGAAGGACCGGTCCAGCCCCACCCTCTCCAATAGCTCTAGTGCCTGGTCACGAGCTTCTTTGGTAGAGACCCCTTTGAGCACGGGAACGGTAGCGATGTTATCGACGATGGTGCGGTGGGGCATCAGCCCGGCCTGCTGCAGCACGTAGCCAATAGACCGCCGCAGTTCGTGCGCGGGGCGTCCAGTATTGGGGTGACCGTCTACCAGAATCTCGCCTCTGGTGTGCTCCACCATGCGATTAATCATGCGTAGGGAGGTAGTTTTACCGCAGCCTGACGGCCCCACGAAAACGGTAATTTTTCCTGCAGGGACGCTCAGGCTGAGATCATCGACCACGGTGTTCTCACCATAGGTCTTGGTGACGTTCTTGAATTCGATAGCGGGGGGTATAGGCATGAAAGCCGCCTTATCGGTTGGTAAAGGTTGGTAAAGGTTGGGGGTCAGTTGGATGGATCTGTGGGCTGGTAACATTCTGAAGTTTTTTAGATGACATAGTTCTCTTCTTTGCCTTCGGCCCCTGCCCCCATCAATAATCCGGCCAGGGGCCCATCAAGGAGATAGATGCCTTGGGCTGAGAGTAACAGCAAAATAGCAAGTAGGGTGTCGAACCTGCCGATATTGGATTCAAGATTATAAATAGAAACCATTGCTAAGGTGTTATAGTCTTCCTGCCCGCCCTTGCCAGGCAAGGACAGAGTAGAGACGGGATGAGCGCGCACCTGCATCTCGGGGACTAAAGCAGCCGCCGTGGTATGTAATAGGGTCATTCCCGAGTTGATACCCCATGCTCGGTTTATGGTACGAGACCGGGGCGGTTAAGAGCTAGTCGCATCACGCCCTTTCGGTAATGAGCACTGACTGCTCAATGATGGCAGCGAGTTGCCCCTCGGCGAGAGTGGGCAGCTCGCCGCTTTCTACCCCACCAGTATCAGCGTGAGCACGGATGGGCTTGCCGGCGTCCTGCTTCAGGGTTTCTGGTGCATGATTTGGGTGAGAGAGCGGAATATGGATGAAGCCAGCTGGAATACTGCCCTGGTTAGCGTGCATCAATTCGTAGAAGACGTGGTTGCAGACGAAAGTCCCGGCTGTGTAGGACAGCTCTACCGGCAGCCCGGTTCTGTTCAATTCCTCATAAATGGTGCGGGTGGGCAGAGCAGAAAAGTAGGCGTCCGGCCCATCCAGATGGATAGGAGTATCGGTGAGCTGGGCACCCGCGTTATCGGCGATACGCGCTGCATCTAGATTGATAGCCACTCGTTCTAGGCTGACCTTCTCCCGCCCAGCCGCCACACCGAGGCTGATAGCGATATCGGGCTCATATGCATCTAAGGCTTCGCTGAGCACCCGGCTAGAACCGGCAAATTCAACCGGGAGCTCCTTGAGGTGCACCGTTAAATCTGGGGCGCTGACGGCAAGCAGGTCAGCAGCCCGGCGGGCAACTACCCGGGTGGGATTGTAGGGCACCCCTTCAAAGGCACCGAAATAGGTGAGCAGTAGCGTGGCCATCTCTATCTTTCCGTATGATTTATGGGGCTGGTTTGGGTAGGCTGGTGAGTATGTCTGAGAAAAATCCTACCCCCAGCTTCGTCTATGAGACCCTGAGTGACGATACCCCCGATGCTCTTGCCGCAGGCGGTTTCACTGAGGACGAGCTGGCCGACGAGCGCCGCGCGCCTGCCGTTGCTGAAGAGGTAGGTTTTGGGCGCGCTGTTCGGCTTTTTTACCGCCATTACTGGAATGACCGTGGCACGGCGTCCGCTTCTGAGTTTCGCTGGGCCATGATTTACGTGGTGGTAGGCACCGTGCTCTATATCGGTACCACTCTGCTTCTGAACTATTTCGTGATCCCTGCTGATGCGTCCTCACTGGTGCGCACGCTCTTTATGCTTTTTGTCATTACTAACCCCTTGTGGTTAGCAATCAACATTGCGCCGACGGTCTCGCTGGTTAAACGCCGGCGCAATGCGAAAGAAGGGCTTTAGCCTAATAGTTCAGGTGCTTGGAACTCCTGGCCACCCAGGTGTTGCGCCAACCAGGCGCCAAAGACCTGATACCAGAGACGCGAGTTGCCCGGCTTGAGAATCCAGTGGCCTTCGTCCGGGAAGTAGAGGTACTTGTGCCCCAGCTCGGGTGAGTGGTGTTGCAGGTCAGCCCAGAGGTGGTGGGCCTGGCCGATGGGCACACGGTAGTCTTTATCGCCGTGAATGACTAGCATGGGCGCAGCAATGTTGGCAGCGAACTGGCGCGGTGAGATACTATCGCCTTCCCCACCTTCGCTGAGTTTCCACTCGTGCCAGGCACCGTTATCAGAGACAAAGTACATAGCCTGGTAATCCCAGATGGACGCGTGGGTGACGTAGCACTTGAAGCGGGTGCCAGCCTGCCCGGCCACCCAGTTAGTCATAAACCCACCGTAGGATCCGCCAGAGAAGGCAACGTTATCGGCCTGAATATCGGGGCGGTCAGCTACCTCTCCGACCACCTGCAGGATGTCCCGGTAGGGGGTGCCCCCCAAGTCGTCCCCACCGCGGTCAATCATCTGTTGGCCGTAGCCAGTGGAGATTGCCGGGTCTGGCATCACCACGGCGTAGCCAGCCTGGGTAAAGTACCAGGGGTTCCAGCGGTAGCTCCAGGAGTTCCAGGAGCCCCAAGGTCCACCGTGAGCAAAGACTAGCAGGGGCAGCGGGTCACTCTTTTCATCGCTGCTTTCTGGCAGTGCAAGGAAGCTCGTCAGCTGGGTGCCATCCTCAGCGGTACTGGTGAGACGCTCCAGACGCCCGGGAGCGCGTAGTTCCTGCGCGGGAGCGGCCAAGCGGGTGACCTCACCGGTGGCAGGGTCAATACTGACCGGGTAGGCAGAGTGCTGGTGACTATTTTTCAGAGCCACCAGTTGCCCCCTGTTATAGGCAAGATGGGAGAAGTAGCTGGCGCCATCATCAACCAGAGCGCGGGTTTCGCTGCCGCCGATACTACCGGTAAAGATAGCGGTTGCCCCCAGGTGATCGGTGACGAAGGCGTAGTCGGTATCCGTTAGCCAGACCAGGTTAGAGGACCAGCGGTCCAGATCGCTGGACAACTCGGTGAGATTCGCGCTGGCTAGGTCGTAGTAGTGAGCGTTGAGCTTAATGGACTGGCCCGGTTGCCAGCGGCGTACTTTCAAAATTTCTAGCCCGGTACCGCCGGGGTTGAAGCTCCCGGGGTCGTAGTCATGGGTGCCGTCTGCTGCCGCAATCTGCTGGGGCTCCTTGCCGCCGTCCAGGTCTAGTAGCCAGACGCTAGAGCGCTGATAAATACCGCGTTCTTTGGTTTCCACGCTGACTGCCACCAGTTTGCCCGTGGGGCAAACAGTGAAGCTACTGAGTTGAGCGCGCGTGCCGCCAGGTAGTTCTATGCGCCGAGGTTCGCCGTCCCCGTCTTTGACGAAGAGGGCGGGGACGCCGGTGCCCAAGTCATGATCCCAGTAGCGGGTAGGGAACTCGGTGTAGAGCACCCCGCTAGTGCCGGTTTTCTTCCGTGAGTCCAGGGTTGATGCCTGCTCTTCCAAGCTACCGCGGTGGGCTTTAGCGCTAAAAATATAGCGGGTTCCCTGCTCGCGCTCACGCACCACTAGGGAGTCGATACCGCCGGGGTAAGTAAAGACCAGTTCGGGTTCGCCCTGCTCAGGCAGCCGGTAGACTCCCTTGAGGCTCTCGGAATCGGCCTCGTCCACGTCTTTGCCCAGGCTCAGGTAGAGCGTCCCTTCATCGGTAACGGTGAGGACGCTGGCCTCGGAGTCGGGTGCAGTCAGCGGGTAGGGGCGCCCAGTGTGACCAGTGTTCTTTTCCAATGCCCAGAGGCGGGGGCGGTATTTGGCGCCGTCCTTGTTAGGGGTATTGATGGTCAGCACGGGGGTACCCTCGCGGCCTGTGGTTAGGGAGACCATGCGGGGGTGTTCAATCAGTTGGGTCAGGTAATCGGTGTTCTGCGGCGTTTCTGTCATGCCTACCAAGTTACCCGCTAGTGACCCTGGCCTCAATCTCACGGGCTACGCATCAGGCAGAGTGAGCGCGCAGCTGATTATTCCAAGGGTCCATGAAGTTCAGCGATTGCCCATCAAAAGTGGTAGCAATGCCCTTGTATTTCAGGCGGTCAGCCAGCGCATCGAGCGCTCCCTCCCCCGGCAGGTGAAGATTCACCACTCCTAGACCCAGCGTGTTTTGGCGAGGGCTGGCACCCAGGGAATTCCAGACATTCATGGCCATGTGGTGGTGGTAGCCGCCAGCAGAGACAAAAACCGCGGCGTTACCCAAACCGGCAGTGCGCTCAAAGCCCAGGGCATCAACATAGAACTGTTGAGCAGTAGCCACATCACCCACCTGCAGGTGCACGTGGCCCACGGTGCCTGCGTAGTCTGCTGGGGTCTCTGCCGCCAAGGCGATCTGCTCATCGGTCAAGTGTTGGCGAATAAATTCAACGGGGTCAATATGGAGAGTGTCCATAGAAACCTCACCGTTAGACCACTGCCATTGGTCGCGCGGGCGGTCAATGTAGAGTTCAACTCCGTTGCCCTCTGGATCAGCAAAATAGAAAGCCTGGGAAACCAGGTGGTCGCCTGAACCTACATATCGATTGCGGTAGGAGGTCAAACCTCGAATGAGCGACCTAGCGAGATCCTGCGGGGTGTCAAAGAGAATTGCGACGTGAAAAAGACCGGCTTCGGTGCGGGCGGGGGCGCGCAGGGAAGGGTCATGCTCGAGAGTCACCAACACCTGATTTCCCAACCCTAGGTGGACGCCGGGTAGGTCAGAAGTCAGTTCAACTAAACCCACGCCACGGGTGTAGTAGTCATAGACAGCTTTTAGGTCTTTGACGCGCAGGCGGACAGTGCCCATGGTGGTATTTGCTGGCAGAAGATTAGTTCCATGCGAGGCTGCAGTCATGGCGGGTCCTTTCGAAAATATTTACTTTACTTGTAAAGTATTTCCTAGAAAAGTGTAACCGTCAACCCCTCACCCTAAAGAAAAGGGCAGCCCCCAAAAAATTTATTTCTCTTAGGCGAACTGACCTCTTTAGTGACACTCCAGGCTGCCGCTACCAGCCCAGCTCCGCAAACAGCTGATCCACGTCCTGCACCACCGTTAAGGCCTCAAAATAGCGGCTATCCACAAACCCAGCGTCCGCCATCGATTCGAGCGCCTCAATCAGCGGGTTCCAGTAACCGCCCACATTCAGCAGATAGAGAGGCTTACTATGCTGGTTGAGGTAGTACCAGGTCCAGGTTTCAAAAAATTCTTCAAGGGTTCCGGGGCCACCGGGCAGAGCAACGAAAGCATCCCCTTCCTCTGCCATACGAGCCTTGCGCTCGTGCATGGTTTCCACGACCACTAGCTCGGTGAGGTTCTTATGCGCTTTTTCTAGAGGAACCATGAATTCGGGAATAACACCCAGAACGTCGCCTCCCGCGGAGAGAGCAGCATCTGCCATCTGCCCCATCAGACCAACCTGCGCACCCCCGTAGACCAACCTGACGCCGCGCTGGGCAGCTTCAAGCCCCAGCCGGTTTGCTTCAACCGAGAAGACAGGGTTATTTCCCATGGACGAGCCCATAAAGACGGTCAGGGATTTCTGCACATCGAAGTCCTCAAACTGCTCGACCAGGGCAGGAAAGACCGCCTCGGTGTTGAGCGGCGCCTGGTGTTCTAGGTTTCCTTCGACCGGGTGAACCCAGCGGATCTGCTCAATTTCAGCCTGCGGGTGCACCTTACCCCAGCTGGTATCAACGATGGGCGCCAGATAGACATGAGCTTCGACCATCATTCCGGGTTCGTTGAGGGCAGGCTGGGTAAAGACGCCAATCTCCTGCAGTCCAGGAACAGAAATCCTCAACCCCAACTCCTCATAGACTTCACGCACGGCTGTCTCTTTGAAGCTTTCCCCCGGTTCCGGTTTACCCCCGGGCAACATAAAACCGGTGGTGCCCCGTTTGCGCACGGTCAGCACCTCCATATCGTCATTAACAAAAACTACTGCTGAAACACGGATAACAGACATGCTTTCTAGAGTACCGGCCAGAAGGGCCAAGCCAGCTCACCGCACAAGCGCCCTGCGGCAGAGCTAATTCAGCTCTTCTCAACACATAGACTTATCGCTTCGTAAAATTATGTGAGGGTTGGCACAAGATAGTATTCTGAATAACAGTACCTGCCTAAAAACTGATCAAGGGAGACCACCCTATGGCAAAGATTATCTACACCCACACCGACGAAGCGCCGCTGCTGGCCACCTACTCGTTCAAGCCCATCGTTGAGACTTTCGCTGCTACTGCCGGTATTGAGGTTGAGACCCGCGACATTTCGCTGTCCGGCCGCATTTTGGCACAGTTCAGCGACATTCTGCCCGCTGACCAGCAGGTTGCAGATGCGCTGACCGAACTGGGCGAACTCGCTAAGACCCCCGAAGCTAACATCATCAAGCTACCCAACATCTCGGCGTCCGTGCCCCAGCTCAAGGCAGCTATTGCTGAGCTTCAGGCACAGGGCTACGGCATCCCCGACTACCCTGATGAAGCTGAGACCGAGGAGCAGAAGGACGTCCGCGCTCGCTACGACCGCGTCAAGGGTTCAGCAGTTAACCCCGTGCTACGTGAGGGTAACTCTGACCGCCGCGCTCCCCTATCGGTCAAGAACTACGCGCGCAAGAACCCTCACTCCATGGGTGCGTGGAGCGCAGACTCCAAGACCAACGTGGCCACTATGGGTCAGAACGACTTCTTCAGCAACGAAAAGTCCGTAGTTATCTCTGGCGATGACACTCTGAAGATTCAGCACGTGGCAGAAGACGGCACCGTGACCGTTCTCAAGGAATCCCTGCCCGTTTTGGATGGCGAAATCATTGACGGCACTTTCATGGACGTCGCCAAGCTGGATGCCTTCCTGGCTGAGCAGATCGTCCGCGCCAAGGCTGAGGGCGTGCTCTTCTCCGTGCACCTCAAGGCAACCATGATGAAGGTTTCTGACCCCATCCTCTTTGGCCGCGTGGTACGCGCCTACTTCTCCGAGCTCTTCGATAAGTACGGCAAGCAGCTGGACGAGGCCGGTCTCAACGGTAACAACGGCCTAGCAGCAATCATTAGCGGCATCGAGACCCTGCCCGCCGACATCCAGCAGGACGTCCGCGACCTCATTGAGAAGAGCCTGGCAGAAGGCCCCGAGCTGGCGTACGTCAACTCAGATAAGGGCATCACCAACCTGCACGTCCCCTCAGATGTCATTGTGGACGCTTCGATGCCCGCGATGATCCGCACCTCGGGTCAGATGTGGGGCAAGGAAGGCGAGCAGGCTGACACCCTGGCTGTCCTGCCTGATTCCTGCTACTCCGGTGTTTACCAGACCGTCATTGACGACTGCCGTAAGAACGGCGCCTTTGACCCCGTCACCATGGGCACCGTGCCCAACGTTGGTTTGATGGCTCAGAAGGCTGAGGAGTACGGCTCACACGATAAGACCTTCCAGCTAGATGCAGCCGGTAAGGTGCAGATTGTTGCATCCAACGGCGATGTGCTCATTGAACACGACGTGAAGGCTGGCGACATTTGGCGCGCCTGCCAGACCAAGGACATCCCCGTTCAGGACTGGGTCAAGCTAGCTGTCTCCCGTGCCCGCGATTCTCAGACCCCCGCCGTTTTCTGGCTGGACGAGAAGCGCGCACACGATGCAAACCTGATTGCCAAGGTCAACAAGTACCTGGACGACCACGACACCGAGGGCCTGGACATCCGCATCCTGGCACCTGAGGCTGCCACCCAGTTCTCCATTGACCGCATCCGCAAGGGTGAAGACACCATCTCGGTGACCGGTAACGTTCTGCGTGACTACCTGACCGACCTCTTCCCCATCCTTGAACTAGGCACCAGCGCGAAGATGCTCTCCATTGTTCCGCTGATCAACGGTGGCGGTCTGTTTGAGACTGGCGCTGGCGGTTCTGCGCCCAAGCACGTTCAGCAGTTGGTGGAGGAAAACCACCTGCGTTGGGATTCACTGGGTGAGTTCCTGGCACTGGCGGCTTCTTTCGAGCACCTGGCAAAGACTACTGATAATGCGCGTGCGCAGGTTCTGGCGAACACTCTGGACGCTGCGACCGGCACTTTCTTGAATGAGAACAAGTCACCGTCACGTAAGGTGGGCGAGATCGATAACCGCGGTTCGCATTTCTACCTGACTAAGTTCTGGGCTGAGGAGCTAGCTGCTCAGACCGAGGACGCAGAGCTGGCTGAGGCTTTTGCACCGCTAGCTGAGGGTCTGGGCGAGAAGGAAGAGGCTATTGTTGCTGAGCTGCTGGAGGTTCAGGGTAAGCCCGTGGACCTGGGGGGCTACTACAAGCCCTCAGACGAGCTAGCCGAGGCAGCGATGCGTCCAAGCGCAACTCTAAATGAGATTGTGGGCGGACTGTAAACTAAAATTTCTCATATAGAAATCACCCATCACAAAGCCATGATATCTACGAATGCAAAATTTCTGTTAGTTCTCTTTTTATAAACCGATTCGGACTAGCTAAATTATGCTCGTAGATTTCATGGCTATTTTTGCAAAACTACACATTTCAGCGCGGCGTTAATTTTTTCCTTAGCTCCATGCCGAACAGAAATATAAATCGTCTAGGAATTCTGATGGCAAAAACAGGCACCGAGTGGTCAATTTGGGACTTACATGTTCATACTCCGGCTTCCATTCATCAACATTACGCTGGAGATAACGAAAGTTCATGGGAAAAATTTTTTAGTGATATAGAAAATTTAGACGAAAATTTCAAAGTCATAGGAATCAATGATTACTGGATACTAGATGGCTATGAAAGGGTCTTGCGAGCACACAATGAAGGGAGAATGAGCAATATTGAACTATTCCTTCCTGTTATCGAAATGCGCTTGAGTCATTTCGGAGGGTCTAAGAATAGCCTCTCAAGAGTAAACCTACACGTAATTTTTAACAATACTCTGGCGCCGGGCCAAATCAGAAACCAGTTTCTAAGTCGCATTGAATCTAAATACAAACTTTCACCTAATAACACAGAAGAACAATGGAATGCAGTAATTGACAAAGATTCAATAATCGATTTAGGCAAACAAATCAAAGCTCAAGTACCATCTGAGAAGCTGGTAGATTACGGATCGGACCTCCAGGAAGGTTTTAATAACCTAAACACAACGTTAAAAAGTGTTGAAGAAGCACTTGATAACTCGTTTCTCAGAGGTAATTATTTATTAGGTATCGGAAAAAGTGAATGGTCTTCCATCAAATGGAATGGGCAGTCAATTGCAGAGAAAAAAAATCTAATTAATACATCCGATTTTATTTTCTCTGCTTATATTGACAATAGCAATTGGGCAAATGAAGTTGAATCCTTCAAAAGACACAATATAACCCACAAAATTCTAGACTGCAGCGATGCTCATTATAATGCTGAATCTTCTGAGTCTATGCGTATCGGCAACTGCTCCACATGGATTAACACTATCACGACTTTTGAGGGTCTAAAATACGCTTTGAGCGAGTTTGACCGAAGAGTTTTTGTTGGATCTCTACCAAAATCTATAAGAAAAATCAGAGAGTCACCAAATCAATTTATTAATAAAATTGAGATTAAATCTGATAATCCAGACTTGGAATTATTTAATCATAATCTAAAGCTAAACCCTGGCTTTGTAGCCATAGTTGGGAACAAAGGGCAAGGAAAATCTGCGCTTCTAGATTGCATTGCTCTTGCTGGGAACTCAAATCGCAACTCTGATTTTGCTTTTCTCAACAAAAAAAGATTTTTAAGTCCTCACAGTAAATCTAAAGCTGATCGATATACAGCTAAGCTAACTTGGAAGAACGGTATCGAAAGGTCTGTCGCACTCAACGAAGAGTTTGACACAAGTACCGAAGTTAAAGTTGAGTATCTTCCTCAAATGTTCGTTGAGCGAGTATGTAACTACCAGGTTACTGAGGCAGAGGCTTTTGAAAGCGAATTAAAAAATATTCTTTTTACTCATATCAAAACCCAAGACCGTGAAAATAAGAGTGACTTCGATGAATTACTTGAATCGAAAACTAAAGTCTTTCAGGAAAGAATTTCATCTTTACGTGGAAATCTTTTAAAGATAATAGATGATTATCAAAAAAATGTCAGCTTTAAATGGGACAACAAAGAGACCGATCTTTCTTCAATTTTAAACACCAAGAAAGCTGATCTCAAAAACATTAATCAATCTATCAGTGAGTTAAAAAATGAAATCTCTGTATTGAGTAACTCAACCGATACGAACCAGTCAGATATTTCAAATAATGTATCCTCAAAAATTTCAGATATTTCAAAAACAGTTTCTCAAATCAAAGAAAAAATAGAATCAAAAAAGAAATTGAAACTGGAATATATTCATAATATTTCCACCAGCAAAGAACGGCTCACAAGCATGACCGCCTTCGCTGAACGCTTAGTCAAGATTGAAAATCAAGTTCACAAAATTAACACTGACTATCAAGAAATATCTGACAGCTCAGAAAATATCGCATATATCGAAATAAAAAATGAAGTAATTAATAGCCTTATCGAAAAGACAAAAAAAGCTACAGATGCACTAGAAAAAAAAGTTTATGAAATTAACGCAGAGATGGATGAACTGGAGATAAGACTCAACACACAGGAGAATCAATTGCGAATGCTAGATGGGGAACGGCAGGCAAAAATTGAAGATCTTAATTTGCTCGAAAATCGAAAGGACCTGATAATTGGATCTAAACAGCAACCAGGTTCAATCAAGGAAATTGAAGGAAGACTACTAAGACTTGAGTCGATCCCTGGAACGCTTAGCAAAATCGAAAAGGATTTGATTAATATTTCCTCAGAAATACATCATACAATTAGACAACAAAGTGAGTTTGTCAAATCTTTATACCAACCTGCAGCTGAATATATAGAAGGAATTCCTATACTAAGCGATATTGGCCTTGAGTTCTCAACTGAAATTGTCTCCAAAAATATTTGGGATACGTTGCTTGGTCTGATTAATAAAAACAAAAGCTCACTTTTCGAAGAATGGGCATCTGAAATTTACGAAAATTTAGATGTTTCAGATTTCAATAATATAAATTTAGTTTTACGAGAGCTCATTACTAGAATTAATTCATTTAGGGGCGATGGAGGTGGCGACTCTAGGGATCCTAGAGATGTATTCAACAGAGGGACTAGTTTATCTGATTTCCTTATGACTATATTAAATCTAGATTGGCTAGGTGTCAGATTTGGCATCACTGGACATGGGTTACCTCTCTCACATTTATCGCCAGGTCAACGTGGATTAATTCTCACTATGTTTTATTTAGTAGTGGACTTAAGAAATACACCGTTGCTTTTGGATCAGCCAGAAGAAAATCTTGATAATGAAACGATTGCTTCAAATCTAGTTCCCGCGCTTCATTTTGCTTCAGGGAGAAGACAAACTATAGTTGTTACCCATAATGCCAACTTAGCTATTGTAGGAGACGCAGATCAAATTATTCATTGCCATTCAGATGGTCAACGTTTTTATATTGATTCTGGATGTATAGCAGAATTCAATATAGCTGACACATCAATAAATATTCTCGAAGGAACTAGAACTGCTTTCGACAATAGGCGAATAAAGTATGACAAATTTGTTTAACGCTAGTTCAGCGACCATTTATTTTGAGGCATGTATTATTTCACATTTAAATTATTTACTAAATATTACGTGATTTTATAGTCAAATATAGGTAGTCAAAATTAATTTTTGAACTATCTACATCTATAGGAGCAAGTCAATCTACACACCAAAGCATATGGTTCTGGCTTAATCTTTTTACGGGTCTACACATAAAGTTCTATAACCGTCACTGTTTATCTCTACTCCACAACCTATTTTAATGTTGGTACAGGTCATTGCCTCTTCCTTAGAGCGATACTGCATCGAACAGTACGTAGCTTCGTACCGTGGTCAACCACCTGCAGGGTGTAGCCTTTATGACCTCCGCTTCCTCTCTTTTTCCACCGTTACTTAGGCTCTGGCTTCTCAGAAGAGGTTATTGTGGCTGAGCTGCTGGAGGTTCAGGGTAAGCCCGTGGACCTGGGGGGGGCTACTACAAGCCCTCAGACGAGCTGGCAGATAAGGTAATGCGCCCGAGTGCTACCTTGAACGGTGAGCTGACTAAGCTCAAGTAAGTAGATTATAAAAAAGGCTGGTGGCCTTCCCAAAAGGGAAGGCTACCAGCTTTTTAATAGTGGTCCTAAAAGGTTGAATAGCCTTCACGGCTCATAGTTACACCGTGACCGGTTTTAGTGTTGGTACAGGTCATCGCCTCCTCCTCAGAGCGGCATTCAATCGAACCGTAGGTAGCAGTCGTACCGTACTCAACAACCTGCGGGGCATTACCCTCGTGCTCCCCCATCATGAAGAACATGGCATCACCACGCGAATTCAGCGATACCTCATCCAGCTCATCATCTAATGCAAAGACCCAGGCAGGGCCAGTAATATCACCGGTCGGGTACTTCGCCTCATCATAATAGGACTTCACGCCGCACCGGGCGAGACCCTCCACCGCCCAGATGTCACACCCAATATTGCCGGTTGGGCTGACCAAGATACCGATTTTCTCATCGGCCGCCACCTCCTTGCCCACCGGGAAAGTAGTAGTCACCTCAACTAGATCAGGCTGGGCCTCATATGAGCTAGTAGCCGAAGGCATCGGGCTCGGCGTAGGCACCGAAGAGTTTGCCGCAGCAGCTGACGAAGCAGGTGGGGTTACCGTTTCATTATCTGTTGTTCCTGTGCCAGATGAGCCGCACCCGGCCAAGAGAACGGTGGTAGCCAGAAGTGTCAGTCCAGTATAAGACTTCATTGTCTTCCCTTCTCGGTAGTGATTCCAGGCTAACAGCACACAGCCTCCGCACACCTCACTAAAACTATCCATTAGTTCCAAAAATAGGGGGTGGTGGGCCAGAAAGTCTGGCCCACCACCCCTTATATTGATCTATCTTTTCCTAGGAAAGAGAGGACGCTAGTTCGCAGCCATCTAGCGGTTTATCCGAAAGGTGTGCCAGTGCGAAACCATGATCGAAACGCCTGCCCAAAAGTTTATAGGTGGAATTCCACAGCAGCTCCGTTGTAGCCGCCTCCCCATGAGTCTCGCTATCAGAGTTCTCGCCGGCTTCAGGAGCGCAGAGGTAAGCCACGCGCTGCGGGTCGTGGTGCCAGAAATAAGATGCACCATCCGCTGTTTGCAGCCGCAACCGGGTGCCGCGACGGGCAGTGACAGTGGCTTTCTCCCACACCATGTTTGAAGCGTTCATACCAACAGCAGGCACAATTCCGTGACCGGCAGTGTGAAGAATACAGCGGGTACCAACACGTTCTTTGGTGGTTTCTGCATCGGCATTGGAAGAAGAAAAAGAAAGCTGACCCATGAGGGCCTCCTAAAATAATCGCTACTTTCACCGGATCATTTGAGCCGGGTGACCGATTTTCCTTTAAGGGCACCGTCTGCGAAAGGCGGTTGCCAGCCAACAAGTCAAAGGGCTTAGCGTTGGGCTTCTGAATCGTGATTACTACTTTAACAGAGCTTTACGAAATAGTTCAAGCATCCTGCAGAAAAATGATGGATGCCTAGCTCAGCGCGCCGCCAGATTCTTCCAGGTAGCAGGTAGCACACAGGGACTCGTAGCCCACGTGCACGCCGTCGATGGCCACCTGGTCGCCGTCGAAGATGAACTTTCCGTCCAGCGTCCGCCCGTTAAAGAGTGCTTTACGGCCGCACCGGCAAATAGTCTTAAGTTCTTCAAGAGTGTGGGCAATTTCAAGCAGGCGAGCAGAACCGGGGAAGGCGTGAGTACGAAAGTCGGTGCGGATACCGTAGGCAAGTACTGGGATGTCCTCCAGCACGGCAATGCGCATCAGGTCATCGATTTGTTCTGAGGTCAAGAACTGTGCCTCGTCTACTAGCAGGCATGAGACGGGCAGGTGCCAATGCATCCGGTCAGGGTCTTCAGCTACTTCAGCAGCGGCATGAAAGAGACCCTTAGCTGAGTCCTCGGGCCCAATAAGGAAGTCAGCATGGCGGGTCACGCCCAGGCGAGAAACAATGAGGGCATCACCCTTGGTATCCACACGGGGCTTAGCTAGCAGGACGCGCTGACCGCGCTCCTCATAGTTATAGGCAGCCTGCAGCAGGGCCGTAGACTTGCCCGAGTTCATCGCCCCAAAACGGAAATACAGCTTAGCCACGTGCGCTACCCTTTCACCAGAAAAATCAAACGGCACCAGTCTACCCGCAAACAAAAACACCAGCATGGCGGCTCCCCTTCGCGAGCGAAAGGTGAGCCATGCTGGTGCAGTGGTGGCGGAGTGGACGTGCTTGCAGCCGGCGAGAGCCCGCCCGCCCCGCCACCGTTCAGTTTGAGGTTAGCCCTTGACGGGTTCCACCTCGATGCCAGAGACATCCACCTGATTGAGGGGAATGGTCTTTGAGCCGCTGACCATCTTGTGGACCAGGTAGACGCCAATGATGATAGGTACACCAATGTAGGCTGAGACAACCTCGAACCAGTGGCCCTCAAAGATGGCGTTATAGTTCTGGCCACCAATGACCAAGAGGCACATGAGCAACGCAACGATGGGCCCGATGGGGAAGAGCGGTGCCTTGTAAGGCAGGCCATTCACATCGAAGCCCTGGGCGACGTAGGCGCGTCGGAAGCGGTAGTGGCAGATAGCAATGCCCACCCAGGTGATGAACCCGGAGAGGCCTGAGATGTTAATCAGCCAGGTGTAAGCGGCACCCTGGCCTACGAGTGCGGTGACGAAGCCGAAGAGACCGATAGCTGCGGTCATCAGCAGGGCGGGCATGGGGATGCCGCGTTTGTTGACGCGCATGAAGATTTTGGGTGCTTTGCCCTCGACTGCCAGGGAGTAGAGCATACGCGATGAGACGTAGAGGCCTGAGTTACCGGCAGAGAGGATAGCGGTCAGAATGACCGCGTTCATCACGGAAGCTGCGAGCGCGATACCCAGGTTATCGAAGACCATGGTGAAGGGCGAGTAAGCGATGTCGGTTTCATCAGCGCGCAAGAGGTTGGGGTTGGTGTAAGGAATCAGAGTACCGATCACCGCGATAGCACCAATGTAGAAGAGCATGATGCGCCAGAAGACGCTCTTGAGGGCACGGGGGACGTCGCGGCGGGGGTTTTCTGATTCGCCAGCGGCAACACCAATCATTTCGGTGCCTTGGAAGGAGAAGCCAGCGACCATGAAGATGGCCAAGATGGAGATGAAACCGCCCTTGAAGGGTGCTTCGCCGTCGGTCCAGTTACCAAAGCCCGCCTCGTTATTTCCCAGGATTCCAAAAATCATGAGGATACCTGCAATGAGGAAGACGATGACTGTGAGCACCTTGATGGCGGCCAACCAGTATTCTGATTCGCCGTAAGCACGAGCTGAAAGAATGTTGATGCCCAAGATGATGAAGAGGAAGAGGCCCGCCCAGATCCAGCCGGGGACGCCGGGGAGCCAGTAGGACATAATGACGCCGGCAGCGACCAGTTCTGCGGCAACGGTAATGGCCCAGTTGAACCAGTAGTTCCACCCCATAGCGAAGCCAAAGGACTCTGAGACGTAGCGTGAAGCGAAGGTCTGGAAGGAGCCTGCTACGGGCAGGTTGGCTGCCATTTCGCCCAGGGACTGCATGAGGAGCAGCACCATGATGCCGATGAGCGAGTAGGCGAGCAGAGCGCCGCCGGGGCCAGCGGTTGCGATGGTGGAACCTGAAGCGACAAAGAGGCCGGTGCCAATAGCGCCGCCAATAGCAATCATGGAGAGGTGACGGCTGCGCAGGCCGCGCTTCAGCTCTTCTTTATTCTCACCAACCGGAGTGGGAACTGCATCAGTAGACATAAGGAGCGTACTGCTTTCGGTAGTTAGGATGCTGGAGGATTACACCAGGACCCAAGAACTTACCCCAACAGTTTTGCTAATGGGGCATAAGACAAACTTTAGATTACCACCGCAGCGTCCATTTGACCCCTAAACACCGCGTGATATCCAGCCCAGAGGGCAGAAAAGAGCCGCCCTGCACTCCAGTGACCGTGGGGGCTGGAGCGCAGGGCGGCGCAATGGTGATGAAGAGCGGGCTAGAAATACACCCGGGTTGACCTAGGCGTTCTCGTTGATAAAAGTAACCTTGGTGGCGTGCTCTACAGTGCGGCTGACGGTGCAGTCCTTCTCGGCCGAGAGTTTAATCAGGCGGTCCACCATCTTCTGCGCTTTCTCGCCCTCAGCACCGGCGGGGAAGGCTACCTTGAAGCTCACCTCAACATCATCAAGCCGAACAGCGCCGTCCTCATTTTGCTTGATGGCAGAGGACAGCACCTCGAAAGTCTCGGGCTCCACCTTTCGGGAAGTCACCACATCGACGTCCACGGCGGAGCAACCAGCGATTGCGGCAAGCAGTAGCTCGACCGGAGTCAGCATCCCCTCCCCCTGGCCAAAATCTAAGGTAGCCCCGTTAGCACCGGTGGCTCGGTAGTGCTTTTTACCGATGCGCTCAACGGGCACAGCGCGGTAGTTAGGGTCTTCAGTGCGGGCATTTTCTGCCATGGGGCTCTCCTTATACGAATGGAGTAAGAGGTCTTCTTATAAAAACGTGTGGCGCTAGCTACTTATTCCGTGCGCTGTCACAGCTAGGGCGGTTAGGGCGCTTTGAGTAGCTTCATGGTGATCCGCGAATCGATGCGGGAGATGTACTCGTGCTGAGAGGCGAGCGCGCTGTACCAGCGCTCATAGGCTTCTGAGTCTTTCACGCGTACCTTGATGTAGTAGTCGGGCAGACCGAACATGCGGCGGAATTCGATGACAGCTGGATCGGCAAGGACGGTGCTCTCAAAGGCTTCTACGCTGGGCAGGTCGTTGCGTGAAAGATCTACGAAGACCAGCACCTCAAAGCCTTCATCGAGCAGGGCATGGTTGATGCGGGCCGTATAGCCAGCAATAATTCCAGCTTCTTCTAGCCGACGCACCCGGCGCAGACAGGGGGCAGCTGTTAGCCCTACCCGAGCAGCAAGTTCCTGGTTGGCGAGCCGACCATTAGCGGTAAGCTCTTCAATAATTGCGCTATCAAGGTTGTCCATGTGCTTTATCTTGCTATAAGAGCTGCTTTTTAGCAATAAAAAGCAAACACTTTGCGGGGCTTTTTATCTAGACTTGTTTCTTATGTACCAGGAAAGAACCACCACCGCTTCACTGCCGTTTGTGACAACCAGCGAGGTCACCAGCCCCGCTACAGCGACCGGGGCACTGCCCGTAATTTCTGGCGAGCATGTGCATACTTTGCCTGGTGAGAGCGGCTTCCGCGAGGGCTTGCGCGTTGCCGGTTTCATGTGCCTTGGCTTTGTGGTGATGGGTATGGGTTTGGGTGTGCTGGTGTCATCCTACGGGTTAGCCTGGTGGGTTGCCCCCGTGCTGTCTGCCGTGGTTTTCGCCGGATCTGTTGAGTTCTTGTTGGTAGGCATGATCGCGGCCGCCGCTCCCCTATCCCTCATTGCATCCACCACCCTGATTATGAACGCCCGGCACCTGGTCTACGGCATCAGCTACCCGCTGCAGAATGTGCGGGGCGGCTTCGCCAAGGCGCTAGCTGTTTACATGCTCTGCGATGAGGCCTACGCAGTGAACACGGGGCCAGGCTCTAAGAATTACCGCCAGGGGAGGATCCTGACCGTTTCGATACTCCTCTGGGTCAGCTGGTGGGGTGGCTCCACCCTGGGCTACTTCGTAGGCGCAGCTTTCCTGAGCAACCTTGCAGGCGTGGACTTCGTCATGACCGGCATGTTCATCATTCTTTCCATCGACGCTTACCGCGCTGTCAAAGATCATGTCACCGCTTCGCTGGCTGCCGCGGCGTCAATCACCGCTATCATTCTCTACCCGCAGTCCATGTTGTTGATAGCCCTGCTAGCCCTGGTGTGCTTCTTGATTCTGCGCCATCTTGTGCAGGGCCGTCAGGGCGCTTGCGAGATCTCTACCCAGGAGAGTCAATATGCCTAACACCGGCTACATTCTGACGGCAATTTTTCTGGCTGCCGGCATTACCTTTGCTCTGCGCCTGATTCCCTTTGGCATCAAGAGCGCGCTGAAAGGCAACGCACTGGTAGAGAATCTCTCGCAGTGGTTGCCTATGGGTGCAATTATTTGTCTGGGTTTTTACGTACTGGTTAGCATCGACTACTCCTCAGCCCACACCGCTATCCCCTACCTGGCAGGTTCAGTGATCACTGCCGGTCTGCACCTGTGGCGCAGAAACCTGGCCCTGAGCCTGGTGGCTGGCACCGCGGTCTGCGTCATCCTTTCTACCTGGGTTTTCTAACAGCCTGCTTAAAGACATCTGGCCCCCGCTTGCTGTAGCGAGGGCCAGTTATTTATGGGGCGTTAGAGGACTGCGAGTGCTGCTTCGTAGTCAGGTTCGGTGGTGATTTCATCGACCAGCTGGGTGTAGATCACTTCACCAGCGGAGTTAAGGACGACCACGGAGCGTGCCAGTAGACCTGCTAGAGGGCCATCGGTCATGGTCACACCGAAGTCTTCGCCGAAGCTATCACGGAAGGCGGACGCTGAGACGACGTTCTCGATGCCTTCAGCACCGCAGAAACGATCCAGGGCGAAGGGTAAGTCCTTGGACACGCAGAGCACGGTAGTGTTCTCGAGCTTGGCAGCTTCTTCATTGAACTTGCGCACTGATGCGGCGCACACACCGGTGTCAATCGAAGGGAAGATGTTGAGAACAAGGTTCTTGCCCTCAAAGTCTGCGCCGGTGGTGTTTTCGAGACCTGTGGTGACCAGGGTGAAGTGGGGGGCCTGTGAGCCAACGGCAGGCAGTTCGCCTACGGTCTGGACGTCGGTGCCTTGAAATTTAGTTGTAGCCATAGATTTATTGTGTCTCTGATTACCTGCTTCTGGCAAGGTATTTGGCTCTACGCTTACTCTCACTGCTACCTGAGCCTCGCCCCTTGTAGGCGCTCATTGCTGGAGAATAAAATACGACTAACGCCAGAAGAAAGGGCAGAGTCATTATGTCAGAAAAGCAGAGCTACCACGGCGAGCGCAAGGTGGTGAACGGTAAGTTGGTGGTGGTCGATTTTGAGACCGATGGGGAGGTTCTCACCAGCGCTAAGGTTTCAGGTGATTTCTTTATTGAGCCGGAGGAGGCTTTCTTTGAACTTGCACCTGCCTTGGTAGGAGCGTCGGTGCATGAGGACGCCGATGCCCTGGTCACCCGCATTAACTCAGCTCTTGCGCAGTTTGGCGATGATTTATCTTTGCACGGCTTTACGGTAGAAGACATCGCTTTTATTGTGCGACGTACCCTGGCTGGCGCCAAGGAATTTACTGACTACGACTGGACCATTCTGCGCCCCGGTGTTCTGCCCACTGCGATGAACGTTGCCCTGGATGAGTATCTACTCGAAGAGGTACTGTCTGGGCGGCGCGGGCCTATTGTGCGGTTCTGGGATTGGGAGGACCGTGCCACGGTGATTGGCTCCTTCCAGTCCTACACCAATGAGCTGTGGCCTGAAGGTGTGGCTGAGCACGATGTGCAGGTGGTACGCCGTATTTCTGGTGGCGGTGCCATGTTTATGGAGGGCGGTAACTGCGTCACCTATTCCATCTACGCACCCAAGGAGCTGGTGGCAGGGCTGTCCTATGAGAAGTCCTATGAGTTCTTGGATCAGTGGGTGCTGGCTGCACTGGCAGAGCTGGGTGTGAAAGCGTGGTACAAGCCCATTAACGACATCACCTCAGAAGCAGGCAAGATTGGCGGTGCTGCGCAGAAACGCAACACCCGCGGTCTGCTGCACCATGTCACCATGAGCTATGACATTGACGCCGATAAGATGCTGGAAGTCCTGCGTATCGGGCAGGCAAAGATTGTGGATAAGGGTATCCGTTCCGCCAAGAAGCGAGTTGATCCCCTGCGCCGTCAGACAGGCGCCAGCCGTGAAGAAATCGTGCAGACCATGATTAATACTTTCACCGGCAGGTACGGTGCCAGCCTGGGTGAGCTCACCGATGCCGATATGGCTGCTACCCAGAAACTGGTCGATGAAAAGTTCGCCACCAAAGAATGGACTCACCGCGTGCCCTAGTAGGTCTTCAACGTCTATCTCTGAGCAGGGGCTACGGCGGCGTCCTTCCACCTGCTGGGAACTTCACCCGCAGTACGTTAGGTGAGGCGAATGAGTGCAACACCGGCCAGCATAACCGCGATACCGGCAGCCTGCAGGACGGTCACAGGGCGACGGGGAGCCTCGAAGATTCCGAACTTATCAACGATGAGTGAGGCAGTCACCATGCCGGTCAATGCGGCCATAATGGTAGAGCCTGCACCGAGAATGGGCACGAAAAGGGCGTTAAAGGTGACGAAGATGGCGCCTAGCGGGCCGCCTACCCACATCCAAAGCGGATTGGCAGTTTTACCGCCTGGCACCCTCACTCTAAATTTGAGGCGGAGCGCCAAGGCAATGAACAGTAATACCAAGGTGCCTACGGTAAAAGAAACGAGAGCAGCCTTCAGTCCGGAACCGATGAGGGTGCCCAGACTCGCGTTGATGGGTGACTGCATGGCCATGAGAAAACCCGAGAAAATAGCCAAAGCCTGCCACCCCAGCTGACTGCCAGGTGAGGTAGCTCCCTGTTGCTGCGTACCACTATCCGGTGCCTTGGCGCGGCGTCCTAGCAAAACAGCAGCGAACACACCAGTCAAAACCAGAGCAGCCCCGATACTTCTGAAGGGGGTCAGGGAGGTCTGAGGTGCGTGAAAGAGACCGAACTGGTCGATGATGAGGCCCATGAGGATTTGCCCGGTGATGGGCAGGATGACGGACTGCACCCCGCCCAATTTGGGAAAGATAAAGATATTGGTGGTAAGACCGATGACGCCCAGCAGGCCGCCGGTCCAAATCCAAAAGGGTTGTCCGCTCACGTCCTCCGGGGAAAACCAGAAGTGGCCCTCAACAACCGTAGAGAGAAAGAGCAGGAAGAGCGTACCACCGATGAAGGACACCAAAGATGAGAGGAAAGGGGAACCTACAGACTCCCGCAACCTGGAATTAAAGGTGGTTTGAATGGGAAGCAAAGCCCCACCCAGAATCATGAGGGGCAAAGCGAACATGCGGTAGTCAACTTTCTAGGTCTAGAGGACGTTTAGCATTTTACTCTTGTTCGCTAAACTTGAGCCTAATCAAACTCGCACCACCCTAGAGGGGCAGAATTGTCGCATCCCGCAGATACGCACCAGGTTATTCGTATTACCGGTGCCCGCAATAACAATCTGAAGAACGTCACGGTTGAAATCCCTAAGCGCCGTTTGACGGTCTTCACCGGTATCTCGGGGTCGGGTAAAAGCTCCCTCGCGTTTGGTGTGGTGGCAGCTGAGTCACAGCGCCTGATCAATGAAACGTACTCAGCCTTTGTGCAGGGTTTCATGCCCCACCAGGACCGCCCCGACGTTGACTCAATTGAAGGGCTGACCAGCGCCATCATTGTGGACCAGGAACGCCTGGGCGCCAATCCGCGCTCAACCGTGGGTACAGCCACCGACGCTCTACCCATGCTGCGTATGCTCTTTGCCCGCGTCGGCTCCCCCAACCTTGGTTCCCCTACCGCTTTTAGTTTCAACCAGGCATCGGTACAGGCAACCGGTGCCCGCAAGGTAGGCAACGGCAAGGTGGAGCATGTTACCTTCTCTCGCGCCGGCGGCATGTGCCCCCGCTGTGAAGGCCTGGGTAGAACCAGCGACATCAACATGGCGGAGCTTTTTGATGAAAACCTCACCCTAGAAGACGACCTTTTCACCATTCCCGGCTACAACGCCGGAGGCTGGAACGTGCGCCTCTATAAGGAAAGCGGGCTCTTTCCCGCCGACGTGCCCATCAAAGATTTCACCGAGCAGCAGCGGGAGGACTTCCTCTATAAAGAGGCAACCCGCATGAAAATTGCCGGTATCAATATGACCTATGAGGGCCTCATCCCCCGCCTGCAAAAGTCGGTGCTCAGCAAGGACGCCGAGGGGCTACAGCCGCACGTGCGTGCCTTCGTCGAGCGCGCGGTGACCTTTGTGGATTGCCCCGATTGTGGAGGCTCCCGCCTCTCTCAGGCAGCTCTTGAATCTAAGGTAGCTGGCAAGAACATCGCCGAGTTGAGCGATATGCAGGTCTCAGATCTGCTGACCTGGGTAAAGGAGCTGAATGAGCCCTCTGTGGCTCCACTGGTTGCTAGTCTTGAACACCTGCTGCAGTCTATGGTCACCATCGGCCTGGGCTATATCGCGCTCTCCCGTTCGGCGTCCTCTCTTTCAGGCGGCGAGGCGCAGCGCGCCAAGATGGTACGCCACCTGGGCTCCCCGCTCACCGACGTCACCTACGTTTTTGATGAACCCACCGCAGGGCTGCACCCCCACGATGTGGCAAAAATGAACCAACTGCTCCTGGCCCTGCGCGACCGCGGCAACACCGTGCTGGTGGTTGAACATAAACCAGAAACCATTGCGGTAGCAGACCACATTATTGATATGGGCCCGCTAGCCGGTTCAGGCGGTGGCACCGTGGTCTTTGAAGGTAGCTACGACAATCTGCGCGCAGCTGACACCGTGACCTCCCGCCACCTCTTTGACCGTCAGGGCCTCAAAGGTAGCGTCCGCACGCCGACCGGCGTCCTCACCGTCAAGGACGCCCAGCGCAACAACCTGCGTTCGGTCAGCGTTGACCTGCCGACCGGCGTACTGACCACCTTGACCGGAGTAGCTGGCTCGGGTAAGTCCTCCCTGATTGCTGAGTTCTTCAGCCAGCACGAGGGCAGTGAAGAGCGCATTATCTTTATCGACCAGTCAGCCATCAAGGGCTCGCGCCGCTCTAATCCCGCCACCTACACCGGCCTGTTAGAGCCCATCCGCAAGGCCTTCGCCAAGGCCAACAGAGTAAAGCCCGCCCTCTTCTCTGCAAATTCTGAGGGCGCCTGCCCCGAATGTAAGGGCACCGGTGTCATCGAAACCCAGCTGGGCTTCATGGAAAAATCAACCGCCACCTGCGAGGCCTGCGAAGGCAAGCGCTTTAGCCCTGCCGTGCTGGAATACACATTTGGCGGCAAGAACATCAGCCAGGTGCTCACTCTGCCGGTCGCTGAAGCACTCACCTTCTTCACCAGCTCGGAGGGCAAGATTCCCGCCGTCGCCAAGATTCTCAAGCGCCTATCAGACGTTGGCCTGGGCTACCTTACCCTGGGCCAGCCACTCTCTACTCTGTCAGGTGGTGAACGCCAGCGCATCAAACTGGCAACCCAAATGGCTGAACCGGGCGGAATCTACATCTTTGATGAGCCAACAACCGGCCTGCACCTGGCTGATATCGAGCAGTTCTTGGGTCTGCTAGATCAGCTGGTGCACGGTGGAACCACCGTCATTTGCGTGGAGCATCACCTGGCTGTGGTAGCTCACTCCGATCATGTGATCGATGTAGGCCCCGGAGCAGGTCACGACGGCGGCAGCATCGTTTTTGAAGGCACCCCGGCACAGCTTGCCCTAGCCACAACCCTGACTGCTCAGCATTTAGCCGCTTATCTCCCACCCACAGAAAACGAGCGCCAAAACCTGCCCGCCTTTTAAAGCCCACCAACGTTCATATATTCACAAGAAAAAGAGAGTTTTTATTAACACACACAATGAAGTTTTTAGCGCATCACTAAGATGTGCCAAAATTCATTAACCATCAAGAACGTAAACAGCACATAGCTCAGGCGGTATGGGCTGTTCTGGCGCGCGAGGGCGTTCGTGGCGTTTCTGTCCGGACTGTGGCAGCAGAAGCCGGTATCTCAACAGGCTCCCTGCGCCATGTTTCTCCCATCCTGAACGATATGATGCTCTACTCCCTTGATTACAGCAGTCAAAAATTTTTGGCATCGCTCACCAGCCGGAAGGTCACCGGCCCCTCATCGATCACTTTGAGGATTTGCTGTTCGACTTTTTACCCACGAGCAACGAAAGCCGCATGTACTCTGAGGTGGTAGTTGGCATGCTGGCAGAAGCATCTAACATCCCGGGTGCTGCGCGCATGCTTCAGCAGCAGGAAACCGAGCTGTCCTACACTTACAGTTTTGTTCTGAGCCAGCTGAAAGCTCACGGGCGCATCAGATCAGATATCGACGTTCAGTACGAAACTGATACCCTTGTCTCGCTTTTGTTCGGGGTAGATGTCTCCTACATGCTCTCTGACCAAACAGCCTCTGACCAGGAGCTGCAGGCGCCACTTAAGATGCATCTCTCGTCCTTAAAGAACACTGACTAGAACCCAAGGAACCTCTTGTGCCTAAACTTATCGATCACACAGAACGTAAAGAGTTTCTCTCGGCAGCAGTGTGGAAGCTCCTTGATGAGCATGGAGTCAGTGCCATTTCAATCAGAAACGTAGCTGCTGAAGCGGGTATTTCGGCGGGTTCTTTGCGGCACTCTTTTAAAAGTCGGCTGGATTTACTCGAGTACGCGCTGCAACTTTTGACGGATCGTATTCAAGAGAACGTGAGAGCCCGGGCTAGAGACGGGCTCACTGTTGATGGTGCCGTGAGGATTCTAGAGTTTCAGATTCCTCTTATTCCTGCCACAGAGACCTACGCACGGGTGATGGTGGGTATGATCGCCGAGATGAGATCCACCCCTGAGCTACGGAAAATCGCCCACCGCAGTCTTCAGCAGCTTCGCGTCACCTATCATGACATGTTCGCCTGGCTAGAACGCGCTGGGGAGCTCACACCGGGCACGGACGCTGCAACGCAGGCTGATCAATTGCTGATTTTAGGCCAAGGTATCACCGCTAAAACAATTTTAGATGGGCGACGCTCTGAGCCGGTAGATTTGAGCCGGGCCTTTAGAACCCACCTTAATAAGGTTCTGGTTCATCCGGTGCCCTATCTGACCGAGGAAGAAATCACTGAGCTGACTAAAGAACTCGCCAGGTATCGCAGCACTTCTTCCTCGTCGGCCCATTGACGCGGAACTTAGCCGCAGATATACAAACGCTGTCTTGGGCCTGATTGGGTCTGGGAGCGGAGTTTATTGTTCTGCCGGTATGTTCGCTTCTATTATGGCAGAAATACACAAATGAAAAACCGCCCCCACCAACACTTAGCAGCGCGGGCAGGGGCGGGTTACTAAACCTCACACAAAGGCTTAAGAAACGGCGGGGCCTTCAGCCTCAGGTGCAGTTGCAGGGTCTGAAATGACGTCAGCGGGAGCGTCCTTGACTGCCTTCTCAGCAGCTTTTTCAACCTTGTGCTCTGCTCGAGTTTCTTTGACCTCTTCGACCTTAGCCTTGGTCTTGTCAGCTGCAGTGGCAGCTGCTTCCTTGGCCTTTTCAGCTACCACAGGAGCCTTTTCCTTGATGGTCTCTTCGGTAGCCTTGATGCCTTCTTGCACCTTGGGGTCGTGCCAGACGTTGGTGGCCTGGGTCTTAATCTTTTCGTAGCTTTCGCGGCCTGCGCGAGCGCCTAGAACGTAGCCGATGCCGATGCCAGCTACTAGTGCGATACGTGCTCTCATGATGTCCACCTTTACGGTTGCTGATAGTGCTGACTACATAATACGCCTACTTAGGGCACTGAGATAGGTGACACACCGTCCGTTGGTTGTGTGGCGGTTGCATAGCGCCCGGTAATCCCATCAATCAGGAGGCGGTGACTTCGGGTTTCGGCATACCAGTTGGGCTTCCATACGGCCTCTTGAACATGCTCAAGTAAAAACTCGAAGCTTGCAGCAAGCCTGTAATGCTTAAGAAATTGTACGTAAGCTGCCTCTTGCGCGATTTTCACCAGCTGCTGACGCTCTACATCATCCAGGGGCTCTTCTCGCACCAGGTCAGAATCTACTGGTTCGCTCGAGAGATTCCAATCATCCGAAGTCCAAGCTCTGCGGGTGCGGGGGTCTACCAGCACACGAATAAGCTGGCCATTGAACCGGCGTGACGGCCCTTTGGGTGACGATACCCTGAACACCACACCTGTAAGCCGGTAATAGCTGGGCTCAAGTGTTCGCGTCCAATCCTTTTCAGGGAAGACTTTTTGAGCTAGCGCAAGAGCTTCGTGGTAGGTCACCGAGGCTTTAATAGCCTTCTGCTGTGTCACGGTCTCTACCTACCTTCCGGCATCTGGGTCGACAGGTCAATGTCTTCCTTGACATCCCGAGTTGAGCGGGTGTTAGTGACGCTAGCAGCGCTATCAATGGCGTCCAGAATATGCGCTGAGACTGGGTGTGATTTTTGGGTGAGAAGCGATCCAACAATCATTGCCAGGGTTGAACAGACGATACCTATCAGCATGGGGTCCAGCCCAGTTGCCGCCCCCAAGTCTCCAAGCTTCCACACAACAGAGACCGAGCTACCTACCAGCATGCTGGCAAGGGCACCCACCTTATTAGCTTTCCTCCACCAGACTGCGCATATATAAGCAGGGGCAAAGGCTGCACCGAGCACAGTTGCTGCGAAAGTAGCGAGGAAGAGGACGGACGGGGGCTGAAGCAACGCCATCGTCAGACCTCCCAGTGCCATCACTAATACGGTGATTCGCGAAACCTTCACCAGGGTCTTCTCAGAGACCTCTTTGAGGAAGAAGCGCCCAACAAGGTCACGAGAAGCGATGGTTGAAGCCTGGAGTAGCAGGGCATCAGCGGTAGACATAATTGCGGCCATCACTGCAGCCATAACAATACCTACAGCGAAGCTCGGCAATACAGTTTTTGCAACCTCAAAAATAGCTTGTTCAGGGGCTGCCAGGTTAGGCACCACGATGAGGGCAAGAAGACCGACCAGGTAGGGAGCGGGGATAAAGAGTAAGTTGAAGGCGGTTGAATAAACGCCGGCCATGCGCGATACCGAAGGCTTCTTCATTGCCATATGGGACACAACAACATGGGGCCAGCCCATGTAACCAATCGAGAAGATCAGAAGGGCACCAATAATCAATCCCCACTGATTCTGATATTCAAGGTCAGCACCAAACATGGTGAGCAGGTTGGGGTTGATGGCTTCAATCTGCTGGTGGCCGGCGGTCAGGCCCCCTACTGCCTGCAAGGTGGCGATAAGAATCCAGACCATGCCAATCAACATGATGATTGCCTGGACGAAGTCGGTATAGGCGACAGCAAGGTAGCCACCGAGGAAGGTGTAGGAGACAATCACCGCTACCGCGATGACAAGGGCAATATCGAAGCTTATACCGGTGACAGAGGCCAACCCGGCACCACCTGCGATGAACTGGCTCATCAGGTAGAGAAAGAGACCACCCAGAGCCAAGATGGATGCAACCATTCTCACGGCTGAAGACTGGTAGCGATTTTCAAGGTATTCAATGGAGGAAATTGATCCCAAGATCTTGGTGAGCTTACGCATGCGTCGACCGATAATAGAGAGGTTGAGGACGCCGCCGCCCAAATCACCCAGGGCGTACCACATACCAAAGTAACCCGATGAGTACCCGAGAGAGCCAGCTCCAGCGAACATATAGCCCGACATCGAGGAGGACTGCAAACGCAAGGCTGTCACTGCTGGGCCCAAGGAGCGTCCGGCAAGGAGGAAATCTTCTGAGTCATTACTAGACTTTTTCATCGCCCAGATTCCGATCAGAATCATAACGAGAAAGTAGATGATGAGGAATGCTACTGCAATGTTCACAGCCTAATCCTCCTCATCCGCGTTAGCCCAGTCTCGGGTCATAAAGTAGAACCCTGCGGTGTATATAATCCAGAACAGTGGAATAACGGTCATCACTAGGACGGTAAACCCTGGTAATCCAAACATTTCAAACCCTTTCCGTCTGAGCCTGTAGGCCATTTACGAAACAACCTCATACTTTGAGGCATGGAACACATTGCTTTACTTACTAGTGTTGTGGACAAAGCCTCATTGCTCAATTATCAAAACGTTCTCTTTAGACGGTAATAGATAACAGAGTGTTGCCGGCAGGAATCCTACCTTCGGAACGCTACTGAACTGAATCTACTTTAATAAAAATAAACACCCTAATCTCCCCGCTGCCCCGTTCTTCTCAAGAACGGGGCAGAGCGTGGTGGTAGATATTCAATGCTCCATAGATAAGAATGAGGCTTTATTCCTTTGCTAAGGTATTAGTTTTTCTCATCTAGTTCGGCAAGAGCGGCGTCATAAACATCCAAGCCCCGCACCAGTTCCTCCTCCGAAATCACCAGCGGTGGAGCAACGTGCACCCTGTTAAAGTGCACGAAGGGCCACACGCCGTTCTGCTTGCAGTAACCCGCAAAATCATTCATCGGAGCAGCATCGGCACCAGAGGCATTGAAGGGCACGAGAGGTTCCCTCGTTTCCCTATCTTTGACCAGTTCGATAGCCCAGAAGAGCCCCAGCCCACGAACCTCACCTACAATGCTGTATTTCTCTTTCATCGCCTCGAGCCGGGGACGCACCACCCTCTCACCCAGGTCACGCACCCGATCAAGGATCTTGTCCTCATCAAAAATTTTGAGGGTCTCTAAACCTGGAGCACAAGCCAAAGGATGACCTGAATAGGTCAGCCCACCTGGGTAAGCCGTCGTAGACCAGGTCTTCTGGATTTCCTTGGAGATAATGACCCCGCCCAGAGGAACGTAACCAGAGTTCACTCCCTTAGCGAAGGTGATCAGGTCAGGCACAACCCCAAAGTTTTCAACCGCAAAAAGAGTGCCTGTGCGTCCAAAACCGGCCATGACTTCATCAGCAATATAGACGATGCCGTACTTGTCACACAGCGCGCGCACCCCTGGCAGGTAACCCTCAGGTGGTACCAGAATTCCATTGGTGCCCACCACAGTTTCTAAGATAATGGCTGCAATGGTCTGAGATCCCTCAAGAATAATCTGCTGCTCCAGATGAGCCAAGGAACGCTCACATTCCTGCCTCTCATCTTCCGACCAGAATGCTGAACGGTAAGTGTAAGGACCAAAGAAATGCACCACCGAGGAATCCGAAGGTTCATTTGCCCAACGTCGCGGGTCGCCTGTCAAAGAAATCGCGGTAGAGGTCGCTCCGTGATAGGAGCGGTAGGCTGACATCACCTTTCGCCGCCCAGTGTAGCCCCGCGCCATGCGCACGGCGTTCTCGTTAGCTTCTGCTCCACCGTTGGTGAAAAATACTGAACCGAAGCTCTCCCCCGCTCGCTCTACCAGCTCTTGAGCAAGTTGACTACGGGTGTCATTTTTGAAGGAAGGCTGGATGGTGACCAGTCGATCTGCCTGATCTTTGATGGATTGAATCAACCGCTGGTTGCCATGCCCTAGAGCTAGATTAACCAGTTGGGATGAAAAATCAAGGTAGTCTCGGCCCTGGTCATCGGTGAAGGTAGAGCCCTGACCAGAAACCACGTTGACAGGGTCAATGAGGTCCTGAGCTGACCAAGAGTGAAAGACGTTGCCGTCCATAAGTGTTACTCCTTATCTGTGCTAATGAGCAAAGTTAGTTGGTTGGGAAGCCCAGATTAATTTGGGACTCACTCGCCAGCGGCCACCTCTGCGTGACGACCTTACGGCGGGTATAGAAATTAAAAGCTTCTGGGCCGTAAATGTGGGTGTCCCCAAACAAGGAGTCCTTCCACCCACCAAAGGAGAAGGCCCCGATAGGTACAGGGATGGGGACGTTAATGCCGACCATGCCAACCTCAATGTTGAACTCAAATTCTCTGGCGGTACGGCCATCACGAGTGAAGACAGCGGTACCGTTAGCGTACCGGTTAGAGTTGATCAGACTGACCGCCTCATCAAACGAATCGGTACGCGAAACGACCAGCACAGGGCCAAAAATTTCTTCATCATAAACCGGCATCCCCGGCTTCACATGATCTATGAGGGTAGGCCCAACAAAGTAGCCCTCCGCCGGTAGGTCAGCCTCACGGCCATCAACCAGCACCGTGGCACCCGAATCATTAGCTCCAGCGATGAGCCCTTCGATACGTTCCTTGGCTTGGGCGGTAATCACAGGGCCCATCTCATTCTCAGGGTTGGTGCCTGGCCCAACCTTTAGTTCGCCAATACGATCCTGGATTTTCTGCACCAGCTCATCAGCGATATCACCCACAGGAACGACCACAGAAATTGCCATGCAGCGCTCACCCGCCGAGCCAAATCCAGCCGAGATAGCGGCGTCCGCTGCCGCATCAAGATCAGCATCAGGCATAACCACCATATGGTTTTTAGCGCCGCCCAGCGCCTGGCAGCGCTTTCCCTGGGACGTGGCACGTTGGTAGATCGATTGAGCAATAGGGGTTGATCCAACGAAGCTAACAGCCTTAACTGCGGGGGCATCGATAATAGCTTCAACAGTGTCCTTGTCACCGTGCACTACATTGAGCACCCCATCAGGCAGACCGGCCTCGTGGAAAGCCTTAACAATCCAGTTAGCAGATGAAGGGTCGCGTTCTGACGGTTTCAAAATCACGGTGTTACCAGCAGCAATTGCAGCGGTCACCATCCACAGAGGCACCATTGCAGGGAAATTAAAGGGGGTAATACAGGCAACCACTCCAACCGGCTGGCGTGTTTGATGCACGTTAATACCGCTTGCCGCCTGCTCTAAGAACTCGCCCTTCATGTGGTGCAAGAGGCCCGCACAAAATTCGACGTTCTCAAGCCCGCGCGCGATTTCACCCGCTGCGTCCGAAGGCACCTTACCGTGCTCCAAAGAAATTACTTCTGCCAATTCTTCCTGACGCGAAGTAATGATTTCACGGAGCTTGAAGAAAATAGCTGTACGCTTGGCCAGCCCTGTAGCCCTCCACCCGGGGAGGGCGGCTTCTGCGGTGGACACTGCTCTTTCTACAGTGCTGGCATCGGCGAGCGCGACTTCGCCAGTTTGCTCGCCCGTTGCGGGATTGAAAACGGGGCCAAAACGGTTGCTGTCGGAGGCTTCTTTGCCTCCGATAATGTGAGGAATTCTGGTGAGCATAGTCATACCTTTTTCCTTGGGTATCTGGTTCAGTTGATGATTAGCCAGGGGGGCTAGTTTCCATCGTTCCATTTCACCTGTACCGCAACTAGAGCTAAGTTGTTCAGGTTTCGCCCCGAAATTAAACAAACTGTCAACGCTGACTATGCCGGGTCATGCGCGTCCTTCAGAGGTTGGTTCCATAAAATTTCAACGTGTACACCTTTTTTGATCACTGAACTAGTTCCCCCATGATGTAAACGCTCAGATACCTAAGGACGCAGCCTATGACCCTCAGCTCAGCTGAAGCAATCACTCTCAAAGACATACTGGCTCTGCCGGTACTAGTAGCTGCGGGTACCAGACTATTAAGCGAAGCAAGCCATCTTGATCAGCCAATACGGTGGGTCCACGTGGTTGACACCCCTCGCGGGGGTGAATTGATCGACGGCGGTGAACTTTTGCTCACCACCGGAGCTAGCCTAGGAAAAACCGCCCCAGAACGCTACAGAACCATTGATAAATGGGTGGACGCAGGAGCGGCCGCCCTGCTCATCGAAATAGGCGTTGTACTTGATGAATTACCGCAAGATATTCTCGAGCACTGTGCAGAGCGGGGGTTACCTCTGATTGTTACCGCTGGTGAGGTCCGTTTCTTAGAGGTCACCGAGGCAGTGCACTCTTCGGTTCTTTCGCGCCAGTTTCAGCAGGTTGAGCAACTGCAACGTATTAATGAATCCTTTTGGAGTCTCATGTATAACAGGGCTCAGGCCGAGCAACTGATTCTACATACGTCCCGTGAGCTTGCCCTGCCGGTGGTCCTTGAGGACCTGGCCCACCGCGTCATTCTATACGCTGAGGGCCATGAGTTGCCCTCGCAGTTGTTGCAAGGGTGGGAGGGTAAATCACGACGCTGGGCATCTGATCACAGCGCAGCCGGTCTCATTGCTAACCCTGTTACCGTTCAAGACCCTGAAAATTCTGAGGTGAGCTGGAGTTTTATAGATATTCAAGGGCAGGGTATTCACTGGGGCAGGTTGTTTGTGCGCGGTGCAGCTTTGGACGATACCTTAACCTTGCACACGATGAGGCACGCGGCAATGGCGCTCACCATCGAAAGGCTGGGCGCTTTAAACCCTCATGCGTGGACTGACTTACGGGAACGTATAGGGCTAAAACGGGTGCTGAAAAACCGCTTTACAACCGTTGAGGGCCAAAAAGTTGTGTTGGAGTCCAACGGTTTTCATACTGATGGGCGGGCCCTGTTAGCCTCTGAGCTTCGATCCGCCGAACGACTATCGCTAACATCCGTTCGTAACGTCCTGTTATCGATTAGTCCAGATGTTGAAGTGATGGTGGCTCACCACGAAAATAATAGTCACCGAGTGGTTTGCATTATTTCAGCAAACTCCCAAAAGTGGGAGGCTACTGAGCTGGCAGAAGCTACGAGGCAAGCTCTGGCAGGGCTTGGAACAGCTATCGAATTTCTGGTGGCTACCGGCCCTAGGGGGCCCGTTGACTTAAGTTCAGCCCTGCACAGAATGAGCGCTCTGAACGCTCAGATTCCTGAGACCGGGGTTGCTTTGCGACGGGCTGACCGAAACCAGTTCGATGGTCTAGTGAACTACTTACATCAGGACGTGAGGGTGCAGGAGTTTGGCGAAACCACCCTGCAGCCTGTGCTGCTGCATGATGCTCGCAACGATTCTGATCTTATGGTGACGCTGAGTACCCTGCTCGAACACCCCACGTCCCGGTCAGCAGCGGCCCAGAAGCTTCACCTTTCGCGCACAGCCCTCTATTCCCGGATTGCAACCATCGAGAGGCTTTTAGCGGTTGATCTCAACAAGGGCGAGGATTTCTTTGGGCTGAGTCTTGCGGTGCGCAGCTACTACGGAGCCTAGCAACAGTTTTGGGCGGGGATCGTTCCATGGGGTGTGTATTAGTTCTGCGCCGGTGGAACCAACGGCGCCCATCGTGAAGGGAGTTCTCGAGGGGTGAGTAGCCCTGCACCCATTGGACGCTGTCCCCGCCTTCTCGTGCTCTGGCTACGTCCAGCATGGCCGAGGCGGGGTCGATGCCCATGACCTTCCGGTCAGCACCAGCAAGCGTGACAGTTGGAACCCCAGTGCCGCATCCCAAATCCACAATGGTTGTGGCGTTCAGCCCTTAAGCGACTGCATGGTAGAAGTCATGGTCGGGACCATCGGGATTGTCTTCATCGTAGATGGCATCCATCAGGCCTAGTCGATAGGGTTTTGTTTCATGATTTTGATATTCGAATCGTGGTTCCGGGTAAAGCGAAGAAAAAAATGCCGATTTGTTTCGCTAGACGATAAACCAATCTCTCGGCGGAGGCTGTTTCGCAGAGCAGTAAGCACTTCATTAGCACTGGCACCACTGCCTTCGTCCATTCTTTTCATAAATTCGAAAGCAGCCTTAACTTCTTCCGACTCGCCTAATAGAAAGACATCTGAAAGAGCACTTTCCATGTCATCCTTCTGCCTATCAGATAGCTCTTTGCGTTGAGTACCATTCGTGATTTTGCGGTATGCCTGAATAAGATATTCAGTGCGCAAGTCGCGTCTCACATTGTACAACTCACGCTTAGAAGTAAGCCAGTGAACTGTGATAGCACCTATGACTGCTCCAAATAATGCGGTGACTAAAGGTGGTACAAGCGTTAGAAAATAATTCATTTTATAAATGTATACGTTTTAAACGTTGAAGCGGAACTCGACCGAGTTCCGGTACATACCAACCTCTGACTGCAACGCACTCTCAGGCCCAGAGCGGGCTGTTGTCCTGCCAGCCGTCGGGGACGCTCATGTGCATTATCGGGACAATCTGAACCACCGGAAAGCTCGCCACAACCGCGGGGAGAAGTCTGCTGCAACCAGTGCCCAACCTGTCAGATAGGAACTGCACCAGCGTGAGTTGACCGAACGTGCGGCTCCAGTCCTCGGACACGGCATCGAGGTCAAGGTGGCGACCGATCTTAGGGAGCTTGGGCGTAATCGTATGGACGCGGTTGAACAGTCGTCCGTGATGGCCACACGTATTTCGCACAAGATTGAGCGACTTGAGCCAACTAGTCAGCTGGGGCGCACTGAGCCCGCATGCATCGGCAACGACGTTTTGGACGCCGCGAGGGGCGAAGCCATAGAGGTACGTCAGGCTCCCCCAGTCCAGCAGATCAGTTGCTGCCCATACCGGCAGCTTCCCGCCATATTTCTTGTGGTGGTGCTCCACGAAGTCCTCACGCGATCGGTGCAGCTCGTCCTCGTAACGCTTCACCCATTTTGCGTACCCGCCACCACTGCGCGCTGTGGGGCCCAGCAGTGAAGATTGCAAATGAGCGCAGGGATCAATGCGCCCGAGCTCATGCCCGAGTAGCGCGCGGATGGCCAGCTCCACCGGAGCCAGCGCTGCAAACGTGGCGGCGCGAAGGCGCGCATCGAACTCGTATAGAGCGACGACATCGCTGAAGCGCGTGCCAGCGTAAAAGTCATCGTGACGGCCATCGGGAGCCTGTCTCCTGAACGGGTACCAGTAGCCGCTCAATCGGTAGTAGTTCACTCTCCGAAGCGTCGCAACGGCGGACTTCTGATCTCCCATATCCATGCCGCGATCCGCGAGGATCTCCACTTGCTGGGTGTAAGACTTGTACATCTTGACGTCTTCGACGACGAACACCGCCTGACAAAAATGAGGACCGGTCCTGGACCTACCGAGGTAGGCGGAACCGGTCTTAGTGGTTTCTATCTTACGCATGCGGCCTGAAACCCGCAACGCCCGCGTCGCTTCCCTGAGGTATTGCAATGCTGCAACAAGCGCGTGAGAACGATGCACACCGCACATCGCACATCGCAGGCTGGATCGTCCCTACGAGACGGTCGAACGGAAATCTAAACTCCACCGCATCGCCCCATATACCAGCATCTGACGGCGCGCAGACTTTGGGACGAATCGCTTGCGGCCGGACTGCAGCATTTCGCTATGAGGTGCCCACCGTTGCGCCTCATCATGAAGACGGCCCCGTGTGAGCATGAGGCGAGGCAAAGGTTTGCCCCTCCGATAAGCACCCGCGAGATCCGGTCACTCAGGAGTCAGGATTCGACGCAACCAGCCACTCGCTCGCGGTCCGGAACGTCGACCTCAGCTGCGGGTGCGCCTGCACGATCTCTCGCTGCCGGTCCGCTGGCAGGCCGATCTCGTGCAGGACGTTGAGGATCACGACCGCGGTCGTCACCTCGACGATGGCGAACAGCTCCTCGATGGAATGGTTCGGCGTGCTGCCCTCGTGCGCGAGGTCATTGCGCGCCCTCGTTGTCCTCCTTGCCCAGTGGTCGACGTCCGGCACAAGCTGCGCGATCGCTTCCTGATCGGGTCGCGCGGAGAGGGCGTGGAGCCGGTCCCGGAGCGTCGGATCGTTGCGGATGGCCCCCTTGAACCTGTCTCGGTGCTCATCAGGGACCTGTGCCAGCATCGCCGCTCGCATTGCCGCGAACTCCGCCTTGGGAAACGGCTTCTCGTCAATGCGGAGGTTACGGTGCAGAACCTCGGCGGCACCGACTGCAGTCAGGAGATTGTTCTCGACGAAGCGGGCCGGCGCGTAGCGCAGGCCCAATATCATGTTCGTCGCTGCCTGCAGGCGGCCATGGGCCTCACACCAACGGGGCAGGACCTCCTCAAACGGGAGCGAATCGCAGGTGAAGAACACTCGGTGGTGCTCGACGCCCTTTGCGTCATGCTCGCCCAGGGCGGCGGGCGAGTAGAGCACATCGGCGCGCCGGCGCGGCAGGGGCCGACCGTTCGGCAGCAGTGACTCGGTACCAGCCACCTCTAGCCGGAGCCAGATCACTCCGGCCGCGCGATGCGTCGCCAGGGAGATCAGGTCCTGCACCAGGCTCGCCGACTGCAGAGCAGCGTTCAACGAGAAAGAATCGACTGGCGTGACGCGAATGGAGACTGTGTCTTTCATACGTCCGACAGTGCCACCCTTGCGCTGGTCGAAATACGGCAACGTGTGGGTGTGCACAAGGCGATACTCGGTGTCTTCGACCACGACCGACTGCGCCTCGCGGGGCTTCACCGAGATGCGCCCGGTCCCGTCGATCTTGCCGTCGGGAGCGCCGAGGATTCCTTCGAACACGGAAGACGCCGCCCAGAGACCCAAATCCTCGACCGAGACCTCTGCCCCAGCGAACACCGGGTCCACCTCGCCACTGACATGCGCACCGATGATCGCGGTCGTAGCCGCCACGATCTGCTTGTCGGGGCTCTTCACCCTCGCACCGAATGTCCTCTTGCTGTTCTTCGGGATGCAACCCAGCAGAGTCACATCGCGCCGCTCGGCTGCCCCATGGATCATATCCCAAGTACGGATCCCCTCGTGGAACGCGGTCACGCCAGAGGCAGGGTTGGACGTGATGCGGTCTTCAAACGTGCCGATCAACGAGAGCGAGAGCCCATGGTCTGGGTCGTATCGGAGAACGCCCGGGACCTTCTCTTCCGGGTCGCTCGGAAGCCACCACAGGCCAGCCCACTCGCCAGCATTGTCGAGTTTCAAAGGATCGTTAGACATCGCGCTCGCTATCAGGGCTCCTTCTTGTCTCGCTGCCAGATATCAGTTTGAGAATCTAAATATTACGGCACAGCCATCCCCCAAGGTATAAACCGAACCATCGCAATTTATCCCTCGCGGCCGTTGCCGTAGAACGCACGAATGCCCCCGGCTTCAATAGAAACCAAGGGCAGACGCGACAAGAATGATTAGACGTTGAAGCGGAACTCGACTACGTCGCCGTCCTGCATGATGTAATCCTTACCTTCGATGCGTACCTTGCCCTTAGCCTTCGCTTCAGCCATGGAGCCGTTGGCGTCTAGATCTTCAAATGAAACAACCTCAGCCTTGATGAAACCGCGCTCGAAGTCAGTGTGGATAACACCGGCAGCCTGGGGTGCAGTATCGCCCTTGGAGATAGTCCAAGCGCGGGTTTCCTTAGGGCCAGCGGTCAGGTAGGTCTGCAGACCCAGGGTGGAGAAGCCCACACGAGCCAGCTTGTCCAGACCAGACTCGTCCTGACCGCTCATTTCCAGCATTTCGCGTGCTTCTTCTTCGTCCAGCTCCACCATGTCAGCCTCAAGCTTGGCGTCCAGGAACACAGCCTCAGCGGGAGCAACCATATCGCGCAGAGCCTGCTGCTTCTCTTCAGAGGCGAGCACGCCATCGTCCGCGTTGAAGACAAAGATAAAGGGCTTAGCGGTCAGCAGGTTCAGCTCCTTAAGCAGAGCCATATCGATTTTTGCTTCCTCAGCCTTAGAAATTAGGGTGTCGCCCTGCTCCAAGATAGCCTGAGCCTTCTTGTATTCCTCAAGCTGGGCAGCATCGCCCTTCTTGATTTTGACTGCCTTTTCCAGGCGGGGAATAGCGTTTTCCAGGGTCTGCAGGTCAGCCAGCACCAGCTCGGTGTTGATGGTTTCCATGTCAGAAGCGGGGTCAACCTTGCCGTCCACGTGAATGACGTCCGGATCATCAAAAGCACGCACTACCTGGGCGATAGCGTGAGCCTCGCGGATGTTTGCCAGGAACTGGTTGCCCAGACCTTCACCCTCGGATGCACCGCGCACGATGCCCGCGATATCAACGAAGGAAACGGTTGCGGGCAGAATGCGCTCGGAGCCAAAAATCTCTGCCAGACGAGCCAAGCGTTCATCGGGCAGGCTGACGACGCCCACGTTGGGTTCGATGGTAGCGAAGGGGTAGTTGGCTGCCAGAATGTTGTTCTTGGTCAGTGCGTTGAAGAGGGTTGACTTGCCGACGTTGGGCAGACCCACGATGCCAATTGTTAGAGCCACGGAAAAATAAACCTTTGTTTGGGGTGTTCTTAGTGCCCAGTTTACTAGGCATGGCGCTTTGCCTGTCTCTTTAGCAGGACGTGCGCGGGTGAGTTTGCTTGTACTTTAGAGCCCGCGTTGGTTTAACTCGGGTGCAGACCGTGACAAATGTCAGGGGCAGGTCGTGACATTTAGCCTGAGTCAATGCCCTTATCAGGCGGGAAACTTGAGATATGAACACAGCAATTGAAATCCTCAGCGTGAACAAGACCTTTCGCACCCGCACCGCCACGGTGGAGGCAGTCAAAGATGTCAGTTTCTCGGTGCAAACCGGTGAGATTGTTGCCCTGCTGGGCGAGAACGGGGCGGGCAAGAGCACCCTCATCGACATGTTGCTAGGGCTGACCGAGCCCACCAGCGGTACAGTCAAGCTGTGGGGCTCCTCCCCCAGTCAGGCTGTTGCAGACGGCCGGGTAAGCGCCGTCCTGCAAACAGGTGGTCTGCTCACCGACCTCTCAGTCCGCGACCAGGTTGCCATGGTGGCAGCCACCTACCCCAGCCGTCCCGATGTAGATGCCGCGCTAGAAGCAGCTGGTATCAGCCACATTGCTCGCAGAAAAATCAGCAAGTGCTCTGGCGGCCAGCAGCAGAAGGTCAAGTTCGCCATCGCTCTGCTGGGCAACCCTGACCTGCTCTTCCTCGACGAGCCAACAGCCGGCATGGACGTTAACGCCCGCGAACAATTCTGGGAGTCCATGCGGGTTCAGGCTACGGCTGGCAAAACCATTCTCTTTGCCACCCACTACCTTGAAGAAGCCCAAGAGTTCGCCCAGCGCATCGTGGTGCTGGCAGGCGGGCAGCTCATTATGGACGGCACCCCGCAGACCATTCGGGATCACGCTGGCACCCGCGCTATCAGCTTCACCCTGGACGCCCCAACCCTGCATCTCCCCCAAGAACAAGCCCGTGACTGGGGAGTCAGCAACTACACGGTCAACCAAACGACGCACTCCCTGCACTGCCACAACGCCGAGGCTTTCACCCTGCACCTGCTGCAGAACCACAGCGTCACCAACCTGGAAATCATTGCACCCAGCCTTGCTGAAGCCTTCACCCAGCTCACCACCCACACCACCGGAGAAAAGATCTAACCATGCAGAGCCTCAGCTTTCTCTTCTACGACCTCAAGCACTCCCTCTTCAATATTTCCACCCTCTTCTACCTGATCATCATGCCTGCCGGGTTCTACCTGCTCTTTGGGGTGATGCAGGACTACGGTTCAGCCCCCTTCCGAGATGGCAACGCTACCGCCTACGTCATGATCGGCATGGCAGTCTACGGGGCTGTCACCGGTGCGGTGTCCTCCTCAGGCACGGCGGTTATCGAAATAGAGTCCGGTTGGGGCCGCCAGCTGGCACTGACCCCCATGAGCCGCAGTGCTCTGCTGGCTAGCAAGGTGCTCAACGCTCTCGTCACCACTGCCCTGCCGGTTATCGCCGTCAATATCATTGCGCTGTTTACCACCGCAGAAATTCCGCCCGCTCAGCAGATGCTCAGCGCCCTAATAGCCATTGCGGCCTCATCTATCTTTGTCTTCTACGGTATAGCGGTGGCACGCCTGGTGAAGTCAGCCCGCGCTGTATCAGTTGCTAGTGGGTTGGTCGTATTCCTCGCCTTCTTTGGCACCACCTTTAGCCCCTTGCCGCTATCACTGATGGACTACGCCCGCTTCACCCCCATGTACGGGGTAACTCAGCTAGCCCGCTACCCCTTTACCGCCGGCGACACTATCACCACCGACGCGGTTCAGCGGATGGTGACCGAACCGTTGCACTATGCACTGATAAATGTGGCGGCCTGGGGCATAATCTTTATCGGAGCCAGCATCCTACTGCGCAAGCGGTCACTCGCCCGCTAGGCCAACAAGTTTGAGGCTCGCAGCAAGCAGGAAGTAGATATTATGAGCACACAACCCACCATACGCCGGCACTTTGACTGGCTGGCCGCCGGGTTCGCCGGAATCTGGCTAGTATTTCTGCTCTTTCCAATCACACAATTGCTGACTAACAATCAACTGAGCAACACAGAAAAAACGCTGGGCCTAGTTGCTGTGGTTATTTTTGCCCTGACCTATTTGGCCTCTTACGGCGCCCCCTGGGTTTTACCGGGCAAGAAAACCTGGCACCGGACGCTGCAATGGAGCCTGCTCCTGCTCATCCCGACTGCGGCGCTCACCTACGCAGTGGGGCCCTGGTGGCTCTATTTCTTCACCTACATTGTTGCCATGTGGGCCTTTCAAACCCCGCCGCGTATCGGGCTCACCGTCGGCACCTTCGTCACCGTCTTATCCACTCTTGTCATGGTGGTGTACTACCCACGCATCTTCCAGCAGGGTGGGTACGGGTTTATTACCGGTGCTTTCTTCGTGCTGGTCATGGCGGCGCTCTCAGCCGGCGGGGATGCTCGCGTCCTGCGTCGTGAGCAGCAGCAGCGTACCGAGCAAGCCGAGCGTATCGCCAGCGATGTGCACGACATCTTGGGCCGCTCATTGACAGTTATTAACCTCAAGGCAGAGTTAGCTTCGGCCCTGGTAGAAGCTGACCCCGCCAGAGCGCAACAAGAAATGCAAGAAGTCTCAGAACTATCCCGCACGGCTTTAGCGGAGGTGCGGGCAACTGTCACCCGTTTGAAAACACCGACCTTCACTGGCGAGATTCTCGCATCAGCACGTGCCCTCGAAACGGCCGGGATTAAGGCTCATCTGCCTAGCGAGCAGGAGGCCCAGGTGCCCGGCACCAACTCAGTGCTGTTTAGCTGGGCTCTGCGTGAAGGGGTCACCAACATCATTCGCCACTCAGGGGCAGAAAACTGCCGGGTCAAGGTTGAAGCCGAACGGCTGGAAATTGTCGATGACGGAGTTCTCTCTCTAGACCATGAGCTGATCAAGGGCAACGGCTTAACCGGCCTGGAACAAAGGGTCAAAGATTCTGGTGGCGACCTATTGCTTGAAACCGGAGGTGGTACTCGTCTCCTTGTTACGATGAACGGAGATACTTCACCTCTAGGAGCCTGACGCGTGAGCCCCATTAAAATTCTGCTAGCCGATGACCAGCAACTGATCCGGGACGCCCTAGGCGCCCTGCTTTCCCTACAGGCAGATATTGAGGTGGCGGGCTCCTGCGGACGCGGGGACCAAGTGCTAGACCTAGCCCGCCAAACCCAGCCGGACGTCGTCCTGCTCGATATTGATATGCCGGGCATGGACGGTATCAGTGTGGCTCAGCAGCTGAAGGAGCAACATCTACCTTGCCGTAGTCTCATTGTTACCACCTTTGGCAGACCGGGCTACCTGGCAAGGGCACTTGAAGCAGGTGCCAGCGGTTTCGTGGTTAAAGATACCCCGGCAAGCCAGCTGGCAGAGACTATCCGCAAGATTCATGCGGGGCTAAGGGTAGTCGATCCGCAACTGGCAGCCGAGAGCTTCGCGGTAGGTCCCAGCCCGCTCACCGACCGCGAGAAGCAAGTTCTACAGGCAGCTAAGGACGGCGCGTCAATCGTGACTCTGGCGGCACAACTGCATCTATCCCAAGGCACAGTGCGCAACCATCTTTCCAGTTCCATTGCAAAGTTGAACGCCGAAAACCGCTACGATGCAGCCCATCGGGCTGAGGAAAACGGCTGGCTCTAAGCAGGTGAGGGCTTAGCCCTAGTGGGCAGAGGCCCCGCCCAGGTTGAGCACCAGCACTCCAGCCACAATCAGCGAGATACCTAGAACTTTAACCAGGGTAATGGGTTCGCCCAGAAAGACAGCCCCAACCGCCACGATGGCCGCTGTGCCCAACCCGCTCCAGAGAGCATAAGCCACACCCACCGGGATATCCCGCACCGCCAGCGACAGCATGAAGAAAGCAATACCGTACATCGCCAGGCAGGCTAGCGTAGCCCAAAGACGGGTAAACCCCTCGGTGAACTTGAGCAAAGAGGTCGCCGCAATCTCAGAAGCAATGGCGATCGACAGGAAAATATAGGCCATAGTCACCAGTGTAAGGCTGATGAGTTACGTACAGGTGACCACGTTTGGGGTGCAGCTCCGCTAGGTTCAAGGAGCCACCATAGGTGGCGCAGAGTAAAGTTGAGGCATGGCTACATCAACGGTTCTTCTCGCAGTTCTTCTTGCCCTAGTGCTCGGTGCCCTAGCAGGGTTTTTCTGGGGACGCGCGGGCTCGGGCAGTGGGGACGCTCTGAAAGAAAAGAATGCTCGGCTGACCGCTGATCTAGCAGCGTCCTTGCAGGCAGAAAAGCACCTGAACGCCCGAGTGCAGAGCCTGGAAACCAAGGCTGAGGCTGATGCCGATGTTCTGCTAGCCCTTGCCCCGCTCAAAACACAGTTGGCCACCATGGAACGGTCAGTGCGCACCATGGAGTCAGAGCGCGCTCACCAGTATGGGGGGCTGGCTCAGGCGATTGCGGAGTCCAACAGAACTCAGGCCCAGCTGCGGGATCTGACCGGGACGCTCTCGACCGCCTTGAGATCTACCAGTGCTCGGGGCACCTGGGGGGAAGCCCAGCTCAAACGCGTGGTCGAGGCTGCCGGCATGGCACCTCACGTCGCCTTCAGTGAGCAAACCACCGCCAGTTTTGAAGATGCCCACGGGGCGGTGCGTGGCGTCCGCCCCGATATGGTCATCAACTTACCCGGCGGCAAGACCGTCATTCTGGATGCCAAGGCGCCGCTGGGTGCCTATCTGGACGCTCAGGAGTCTGAGGGCCCTGCCCAGAAGGCTGACCTGGACCGGCATGCCAAAGCGGTACGCGCCCACGTAGACGCGTTGGCCTCCAAACAGTACTGGGCTGCTTTCGACGCTACACCTGAGCTGGTGCTCTGCTTCATTCCTGCCGAGTCTGCCCTGGCTGCGGCACTAGTCCACGATGGGCAGCTGCTGGACTATGCCGCAACTAAAAATATTGCCCTGGTGGCGCCGGTTTCCTTGCTGGCAGCCCTCAAGGCTATTGCCTTCTCGTGGCGCCAGGAATCCCTCACCGATAACGCCCGGGAGCTCTTTGTGCTCTCTCAGCAGCTCTATGAGCGGCTGGGCACCGCTGGTTCTCACTTAGGCGCTATGGGGCGCTCGCTGACCCGCGCCGTGGATTCCTACAACGGTCTGGTGGGTTCCCTAGAAACCAGGGTCTTCGTGACAGCCCGTAAGATTGCAGAGCTTAATAAGGCTCCAGTGCAGGAGAGCCTGTTCCCCTCCCCCAACGAATCAGCGGTCAAGCCGCTGACCTCTCCAGAGTTTTTGGGTACGGCCTCTGAGCCGGGTGCAACAGCAGATAGTGGCTCTCACTCTGACCATCCTGCATCTGAGACCACAGTAGCCAGCCCAGATCCTGACCCCAGCACACCAGGCCTCGATACACCTACCCCTGAGCCCTACGACTCCTGGCTTGATGACTTTCTGACGGTACAAGAGCCAGAACCGAATGAAGATGCCGACTGGAGCCGATAAAAAAGTGACCCTTCAACTATTCACGGTTGAAGGGTCACTTTTGATGCTCAAACTTTAGCGGTTAGGCTTTTCACCACGTCCGCCCAGGCGCATGGCGGGGGCGCCGGTGTCATTCTTAAGAGCTGAGCGCAGTTCCTTGGGCAGGGAGAAGAGGATATCTTCCTTAGCGGTCTCGATAGATTCCACGTCCTCATAGCCGTAGTCAGCCAGTAGGCGCAGCACGTCCTGCACCAGAATCTCGGGGACTGATGCACCGGAGGTAACACCCACGGTGGTGACGCCCTCAAACCAGGTTTCATCAACCTCGTTGGCGTAATCCACGAGGTAGGAGGCTTTAGCGCCGTATTCCAGGGCAACCTCCATGAGACGTACCGAGTTCGATGAGTTGGTTGAACCAACTACAATCACCAGCTCAGCCTGGGGTGCGATTTCTTTGATGGCACCCTGGCGGTTGGACGTTGCGTAGCAGATGTCGTCGCTGGGCGGGTCCTGCAGGGTGGGGAAACGTTCCTTGAGACGCGCAACGGTCTCCAGGGTTTCGTCCACGGACAGGGTGGTCTGTGAAATCCAGACGATTTTTTCGGGGTCGCGTACGGTCACTTTGTCCACTTCATCCGGTGAGTTGACGATCTGAACGTGATCGGGGGCCTCACCCGCGGTGCCCTCAACCTCTTCGTGGCCTTCGTGACCGATGAGAAGGATGTCATAGTCCTGCTTAGCAAAGCGCACGGCCTCACGGTGCACCTTAGAGACCAGCGGGCAGGTTGCGTCAATGGTGTTGAGCTGGCGGTCTTCTGACTCGGCGATAACAGCCGGTGAGACGCCGTGGGCTGAGAAGACGGTGACCGAGCCTTCGGGAACTTCATCTACCTCATCCACAAAGATAGCCCCCTGAGCTTCGAGGGTCTCTACCACGTGGCGGTTATGCACAATTTGCTTGCGCACATAGACCGGGGCACCGTAGTGGTCCAGGGCTTTTTCGACGGCGATAACAGCACGGTCAACACCGGCGCAGTAGCCGCGCGGAGCTGCCAGCAGTACTTTTTTGGTGCCGGTAGGTGCGGCGGCTTCAATTACTTCGCGGGGCTTGCGCATACGGGGCACGCGGGGCAGGCCGAGTTCAATGGTCTTCTCTGCTGTGGACATGCTCTCTATCCTACGTGGTCTTAGCGGGTGTGTGCTGTGGTGGCTCTCGCAGTGGCGCGCAGTATCGCTGAGAGAATAGCCATCAGGGTAAGGGCTAGGGTCGCGATGAGGGCGTAGCCGGCCAGGCGGTAATGCAGGTCTGCGTAGGACGCCGTGAGTTTTTCAGCGATGCTTTGCAGGAAGAGTACTGCGGTGGGGCTGGCCGGCAGGCTAATGCCTGAGGTGAGGGAAAGCCCGCCACCCACAAGACCTGCCAGCCAGAGCAGCGCTGCGGCCGAGAGACTGGCAAAAGCCAGGTGTGCAAAGCGGTTACCGGGCCAGAGCAAAAAGCTGAGTGCCGCTATCACCGCAGCTGCTGCGAGCAGGAGCTGCCAAGAATCAGAAAACCTGATGAGGGTGTTGATAGCACTATTGATGGGGTAACTGCCCTGCCCGTTATCTAGGGGAACGGTGCGTCCGGGTAGGGTGCTGGTATCGATGGTGAATCCCAGCGAATTATTCACTGAATCATCAGCCTGATCATAAATTGCTGAAAGATCAAGCACCGCTGGGCGGCTTTCACCTGAGAAGTTATAGGCGTGAGTGTCACTGATGACTTCTAGCCAAAGGGTTTGAAAGTTCTCTGAGGTGATTGCCCCGGTCGTTGCATCGCTGACGATGGTGTGGGTGCGATCGTAGAGCCAATTCTGTACGTCCCCGTACCAGGTGGTGCTATTGCCGTCGCCCAGATAGGTGGCGATGGCGTCGGAGCTCATAATATCGTCGGTCACTGAGGTTCCCAGCGCCTGCTGAAAATCGGGGTCAGTGGCCAAGGAACTGGTCAGTTCGGTGAAGTTTTGGGTGTCTACCAGCGTGGTATCAGCCCAGTAGGCCAGGGCCGAGGTGAGCCCTGTCAGCAGTGCCAGGGGCATGAGCAGAATGCAGGTAAAGCGCCGGGTCAGATTCAGCGCCGGCTTGCGGGCAGGCAGAGCACGGTAGGACGCTGGAAAGGAGCGTCGCTGGGCCGGCTGGTAGGCGGGCTCCCGGTAACTGCCACCGGGGGCAGGCTGATTGTGCTGATAAGCGTGAGGCTGCGGCGGCTGATAGGGCGGTACAGGGTGGAGTGCTGCCTGTTGCGCCTCTTGATCCGCCAGGTAGCGCCTGTTATCGGCGGCAATCTGGGGGTTCGTCCAGCTCCCGTCCCCGTAATCGGGGAGTTTCTGCGTGGGGTCTGCGCCCCGGTTCTCTGTGCCCATGCTGAGCATACTAACGTCTTCAGCTGGGTTTTGCCTCAGGGTACTGACGTGAGCTTACCGGCACTTTTTACGCCGGCAGGCTCTAAGGGCACCTAAAATGTCAGCCAGGGGTGCTAGAAATAGATGTATGAATGATTTTGCTGAACCCACCCTAGCGCAGCTTCAGGCTTTGCAGGAGCAACCCCAGCAACCGAGGCAGTTGGCCCCCACGGCCGGGCAGACTAGCCCTGAAAACCCCTGGCCGCTGCATCTGCTGTCCAACAAAATGCACGACTATATCGCCCGCTGCGTGCCCACCTGGGTGGAGGGGCAGGTCATTGAGCTTAACAATCGCGGGCGGGTTTCTTATGTAACCTTGCGCGATGTTGATCAGGAAGTTTCGGTCTCGGTCACCGTGTGGGGTTCTGAGATGACTAAGGTTGCCGGTCATATTGATCGCGGCTCCCGGGTGGTGCTGCAGCTCAAACCCGACTACTGGGTAAAAACCGGGCGGCTGTCAATGCAGGGTTCCAACATCAAGCCGGTCGGTGTTGGGTCCATGCTGGAACGCATAGAGCAGTTGCGTGCCAAGCTCCAAGCTGAGGGGCTCTTCGATGCCCGCCGTAAAAAGCCTCTGCCGCTGCTCCCCCACCGCATCGGTTTGATTACGGGTAGAGATTCGGACGCTCTCAAAGACGTTGTGCGCAACACCAGTCTGCGCTGGCCCGCCGTCCAGTTTGAGATTCGTGAGGTTGCGGTGCAGGGGGTCAATGCGGTCTCTCAAGTTACCGCTGCCCTGGCTGAACTCGATGCCCTCCCGCAGGTCGATATCATTGTGATTGCTCGCGGCGGTGGCTCTTTCGAAGATCTTTTGCCCTTCTCTGAAGAGGCCATGGTACGGGCTGTTGCTGCGGCGCAGACCCCAGTGGTCTCAGCGATCGGGCACGAGGCTGACTCACCGCTCATGGACCATGTAGCTGACCTGCGTGCCTCTACCCCAACGGACGCTGGCAAACGCATCGTGCCCGATGTTGCTGAGGAGCGTCTGATGTTCGCCCAAATCCGCGCCCAGTTAGAGCGGTCAGTCACCCAGTGGGTGGAACGCGAGCGCTTTGGGTTAGCCCAGCTCCGCAGCCGCCCGGTATTGGTTGACCCTGCTTCTGCCCTGCTGGCAAGAGCTGAGGACTTAGAGAGGCTGCGTACCCGCGCCCGGGCTGCGGTAAGCCAGCGGGTGGTGCGTTCCCGCGATGAGGTAGCCCAGCTGCGCGCTCGCGTCACCGCTCTTTCACCCCAGCAAACTCTAGAGCGCGGGTATGTGCTCATGCAGACCGAAACCGGGCAGTTAGTGCGGGACGCTACTTTGCTTTCTCCCGGCGATACCGTAAAGGTACGCGCGGCAACCGGATCCTTAGATGCCACCATCACCCACATTCACCACCACTAATATTTTCCAGAACGAGAGAAGAAGATGATGAGTAAAGATATCGAATTCACCACCAGTCTCAACGCGACCCCCGTAGATCAGCTGACCTACGAGCAGGCACGCGAAGAACTATTGCAGACGGTGAGCCGAATGGAATCTGGCGCCACCAACCTGGAGGAGAGCATCGCCCTGTGGGAACGCGGGGAGGCGCTGGCGCAACGTTGTGAGGCTTGGCTGGACGGCGCCCAGGCAAAATTGGATGCTGCCCGAAAGGACGCCGCCCAGTAGACCTGTAGGTAGTAGAGCTGAAATAAGCTCTGTGGAACGAGCCGCCAGAGAACACAGATAGCCATGCCCTCGCCGGCTGACCCTCTTGCAAAGAGGGTCAGTTAGCGAGAAGGTGCCCGCCTGCTACCCCTCCTTTGCCTGTTGCGCTTCCCTTACTGTTGCTTGTAGTCGCTGAGGAAGTTGCCTAGACGTTCCAGCGCGTCCCTAAGGGTGCGGGTGTCGGGCAGGAAGACCAGGCGGAAGTGATCCGGCTTGTCCCAGTTGAAGGCGGTGCCGTGGGAGAGCAGGATTTTTTGTTCGCGCAGCAGATCGAGCATGAACTGTTCGTCGCTGGTGATGTTGAACTTGTCGGTGTCGATCTTGGGGAAGAGGTAGAGTGCGCCTTCTGCCTGGTTGACGGTGATGCCGTCCATGTCGTTGAGCATCTTGTAGGAGAGGTCGCGCTGCTCCTTGAGGCGGCCGCCGGGCAGGATGAGGTCGTTGATGGACTGGTAGCCACCGAGCGCTGTTTGCACGGCGTGCTGGGCGGGCACGTTGGCGCAGAGGCGCATATTGGCGAGGAGGTTGATGCCTTCGATGTAGGGGGCGGCGGCTAGTTTGGGGCCGGAGATGGCGACCCAGCCGGCGCGGTAGCCTGCTACGCGGTAGGCCTTGGAAAGCCCTGAGAAGGTGAGGCAGAGGACGTCCTCACCGGCGAGTGATGAAATGTGCACCATTTCAGCGTCGTCGTAGGTGATTTTTTCGTAGATTTCATCGGCGAAGATCACCAGCTGGTGTTCTTTTGCCAGGTCTACGATGCGTTGCAGGGTTTCGCGGGAGTAAACGGCGCCGGTGGGGTTATTGGGGTTGATGACAACGATGCCGCGGGTCTTGGAGGTGATTTTGGAGGTGATGTCCTCGATGTCCGGGGACCAGTTGTTTTCTTCATCGCAGTGGTAGTGCACGGGGGTTCCGCCTGCCAGCTGGGTTGAAGCGGTCCACAGGGGGTAGTCCGGTGAGGGTACCAGGATTTCGTCGCCGTGATCCAGCATGGCCTGCAGAGTCATGGGGATCAGTTCGGAGACGCCATTGCCCAGGTAGATATCATCGGTGGTGATGTTCATGATGCCTTCGTTCTGATAGTACTGAACGATGGCGGTGCGTGCTGAGTAGAGCCCGCGGGAGTCTGAGTAGCCCTGGGTTTCGGGCAAGTGCTCGATGATATCCATCATGATAGTTTCGGGAGCTTCAAAGCCGAAGGGGGCTGGGTTGCCGATATTGAGTTTGAGAATGCGTTGGCCGCGTGCCTCCATACGCTGGGCTTCTTCGAGGATAGGGCCGCGAATATCGTACAGAACGTTTGCCAGTTTTTTTGATTGCTTGAACTCCATATGCCCCAGATTACTCCTTTACGCTCTCGAGCCAGAAATTTGCGGCGTCTGTTTCTGAAATGGGGTTTTCACCGGTGGTGAGGGTTTCGAGGCGCTCGAGTGAGGGGGTGTCGAGTTGAGCGGAGACTCTGTTGACGATGTTTTGGGCTTCTTTTGGTATTTCGCCGGCTCGGGTAAGTGGGATGATGTTTTGGGCAAGCTGAGTGCCCTGGGGGTCGTCGAGCAGGGTGAGGTTGTTGCGTTTAATGTCTGAGTTGGTGCTGTAGAGGTAGGCGACCTGAGCTTGGGCAGTGATAAGTTGCCAGGTGCGTGAGCTTCGATCGTCGTTTTCTATGGTTTTACCGGGTGTGCAACCGTAGTAGGTGTCCAAGGATGCGGCGCCGGCGGGGTTACTGGTGAAGGTGGACTGCACGGTGAAGGCTAGCTCCTTGCAGTGCTCTCCTAAATCCCCCATGTTTCTGATGCCGTATTTTTGGGCGGTCGCTGAGGTGATGGCGTAACCGTAGCGGTTGGTGGCAGCCGATGAATCGAGCATCTCGACCGTTTCGGGCAGTGATTTTTGCACGTAGCTGATGATGTCGCTACCGCTCAGCCCCCGGATGTTGAGGGGCGGGGCAGTGGGGCTGGGTGAGGCGGAGGGGGTGGGCCCCACCGAAGTGTCGGTTGGTTGGGGGCTGGCGCTAGTCGGTGATTCGCTAGGGGTACTGCGGGCGCTTTCTCGACTCTCTTCGAGTTCGGTGGGGCTGATTTTGCCGTCATCAGTGAGGTAGAGCAGCAGGTCACCGGAGAGATCAGGGGTGAGGTGAATGCGGCCCTCTGCTGGTTCGGTGGCGCTGGGGTCGGCGGTAGCAAGTGAGGTGGTATCGATTCCCATGGAGCCGAAGAGCTCTTCTCGGGTTGCACCTGTTTCTGTTACTTCGACACTGTAGCCAGCCTGTTCCAGGGCAGCTGCGTAAAGGTAGGCAGCGTGGCGGGTTTCTGGGGTGATACCGGTTCCGATGCGGATAGTGGCGCTGGTGGGGGTCGCGGTATATTCAGCACTTTGCTCGGAAGGGCCGGAAACGCAACTTGTGAGTGCGAGGCAGGTGAGCGCCAGCGTCGTGGCTAGAGATTTGCGGCGGGGAGTAGTGAAAAAAGCGGTTGTCATGGGTGGCCTTCTCTTCTCTAGGTCTCTAAGGCTGGTGAGTTGCGCGGTAGTGGGTTGCCATCGATTCCAGGGTCTCAAAGCCCATCATCTTTGCGGCTTCTTCTACGACGCTGTAGCAGAAGTGTTGATCAAGTTCGCCGAGCGGCACCCAGGCAGCTAGGTCGGTAGAACCGCCCACCTCGTAGGTCAAATCGCCCCCTGTGACCTCGGCTCGGTACACGGTGCGCAGGGCGCAAAAAGGCCGCGTTGAACCGTTTTCCGGCTTGAAGTAACCAGCATGCACTCCCAGCAGTTGCTTCAGTTCAATAATGTAACCAGTTTCTTCAAAAACCTCGCGGACGGCAGTATCTGAAGGTTGTTCACCCGGGTCCATGCCGCCACCGGGCAGCGTCCAGCCCGGTTTCATACCGGGAATGTGAGGAACCCACCGGGACAGAAGTAGGCATTCATCGCGGATTACCACGGCATAGGCTGCAGGTCTAGTATCCATGACAAGTGGCATAGGGCAGGCTCCTTTCCTTCTCATCCAGTGTAGCTTCCAGAGGCACTCACCTTTGCCGATCTTTTCAGGGAAAGGTACTAAGCTCGTGAGTCATGAGTATTTCACTGATTTCATTAATGACGCTTTCCTTAGGTGAGGGCGCCCAGAACGCAAGTGATTTTCTTCTGCATCTAGCCAGCATTGATTTCTGGTTGGGCGCCCCTTTGCGCATCATCATGATTGTGCTGATTGGGCTGATTTTGCATGCCATGGTGCGGCTAGTTATCCGTAAGGTCACCAGTTCGATTGCCCGGGGCACCCAGTCACGGGTGGTAGCGGCTTCCCCCAAAAAGAGGCAGGGCAACAGGTGGAAGACCGACACCGCTCTCTCGAGTGCCCGCCAGTCCCAGCGTGCGAAGACCGTCGGATCAGTGCTGAGGTCAGTGGCTTCTATCGTCATTTGGACAGTCATGATCGTCATGATTATCGCTGAATTGGGTTTCAATATCGCCCCGGTGATTGCGTCTGCCGGTGTGGTGGGTGTTGCCCTGTCCTTCGGCGCTCAGTCTCTGGTCAAGGATTTCTTGTCCGGCATCTTTATTGTCGCCGAGGACCAACTAGGTATTGGAGACTGGGTGGACTTAGGCGAAGCCTCCGGTGAAGTAGAGGCCGTGGGCCTTCGAACCACTCAGGTGCGCGACCTAGAAGGTACCCTCTGGCACGTCCGTAACGGCGAAATTCTGAGGGTAGGCAACTCATCCCAAGGCTGGGCACGCACCGTGGTGGACCTGCCCATCCCCTACGATGCTGATATTGACGAGATGGCAGATTTCCTGGTTGAGGCTACCTCTGAGGCTCTGCAAAAGCCCGGCATTAAGGGCAATGTGACCGGTAAGCCCGAGTACCTGGGCGTGCAGACCATTACCGGCGAATCCGTGACGCTTCGCCTGCTGGTCAAAACTGCTCCAGCTGCCCAGTTCTCGGTGGGGCGCAAACTGCGTGAAGAGCTCAAGAAGGCGATGGACGCGCGCGGTATCCGCATGCCGCACACCAACCAGTCCGTGGTTCTGACCGAAGAGCAGTCATCACCTTCCAAGAAAACTGTTCCCGCAGACAGTCAACAGTAGTTAAGCTGCTGACTGGTTCCGGCCTTTTGTACGGGCTTGGAAATAGCTCAAAAGTTGGAGCTAAGCCGACTTGCACACCCTTTCTTACTTTTTCTTGCGGCCTGCCGCCCCGCCTTTTTGGGTCTGGTATTGGCGTAGGTTGCCGTTTTTGCGGGCGTTGCGTTTTTTGCGGTCTTCAAGTTCGCGGCGTTTGTTGGCGGCTTGGCGTTTTTGTTTAGCTTCTTCTTTTTGGCGGCGCTGTTTTTCAAGGGCTACCTCTTTGCTGTCGCTACCGCGGTTAGAGGCTGCGGTGCGTCCGCGGGTGATGCCTACGAAGTCTTGCAGAAGAGCTTCGCGGTCATCTTCGCGTAGTTGCCGTTTCCAGCAGAGGAGGACGGGGCGTTCATCAGCGCCTTTGAGGGGGCGGTAAGTAAGGTCTTTGCGGTGGTAAAAGCGGGCCACTGAGAGAGGGACAATCATCAGCCCAACCCCGGCTGCTACGAGCTCTACGGCGTCCTTACGGTTGCGCATCTGGGGTAGCTGGCGGGGGTTAGCTGCACGGTAGTCTGCTGAGATTTCTGCCCACTCGGGTACTTCATCAGGCGCTTGTAGGAGGAATTCTTCGGAGAGCTCGGCAAGAGGTACTTCATCCAGGACGGTGAGTAGATGATCCTTGGGCATCAGGACGACCAGTTGCTCTCGGTAAATCTCGATGGCGTGGTACTTTTTCTTGTCGCGGGCCTCTGGCTCATCTTCGGCGCGCACGATAACCATATCGGCGAAGGCGTCTAGAGCATCTAAGCCGCGGGCTTCTGCCAGCGCAACCTCGGTAAGGGGGGCTATCGCGCTGTAGCGTTGTTGCCAGCGGTTGAACCATTTGCCGGGCATAATTCCCGGCACGAAACCAATGCAGAGGCCAGGGACTTTGCCCACGCGCTCGTAGCGGCCAGTTTCCTCGTCGATGAGGAGGTGTGGATGGTTGAGGATAGCTTCGCTCAGAGTCACAGCTTTTCCACTTTCTTGAGAGCTTCAGCAGTTTGCTTCCGCTGGATGAGGCGATAGAGGACGATGATTGCACCCAGGAGGGCTATGAGGGTAACGGCAATGAGGGGGTTTTCAAGCCACGCCCACACTACTGCCATACCAACCGTCCCGTAGATAACGCCCCAGATAAGGGTGCCGAGAAGCATGGCCGGTATCCAGCGAAGAAGAGGCATTTGGGTGAAGCCGGTGGTGATGATAACAGCGGTTTGAAACCCTACGGTGAAAAAACAGGCGGGTACGGCCAAGACTCCCCAGCGGTTTACAAAACTTCTAGCTTGCACATAGACCGGATGTCGCATCAAACGTGCGATTTTCTGGGAGTGACGCCCGCCTGCAGCAGCTAGTCTCCCCAAAGAATAGATAATGGATGTGCGAATGACACCAACGACCCAGAAGAAGCCGATAGCGGCACTCCAGTGCAAGGTGTCTAGCCATTCTCTCATTTGCTCAAGTTTACCGGCTTGCGGACGACTCTAGGGCAAGACGTTAGACAGGACACCTTAGGAGTACCATCCCAGTATTATTAGGTCATCCTTAGTCAATAATCAGGCACACCAAAATTAGTGGCTCAGAATGCTAGCCAAAGGTTGCTTAATTAGGTTATATTTTTATTACCAAATAGTTGCTGAGCTTGTGGGAAGCAACGCAGCTAGAAGGTGTCGAAGATTTTTCTTCTTCCTGTGTGTGATGCAAGGCGGAGGTACCTCAGGTACCTCCGCCTTACTCTTTATGACGTCTTCAGGGTAGCTTGCTACTTCAAGGCGAGCTGCTTCAGTTCCTTCATCGCAGCGGGAACTTTCTCTTGCAGTTCGCCCCGTACCAAATCTGCCTGCCCATCACTGTAGCCCTGCAGGTAGAGATAGGAAGGCTTCTCACTCTCCTGAGCCTGCGGAACGTCGCCTGAAAGCCAAGCAGTAAAGGTCATCTCATCGGTGAGACGGCCCAGGTGCCCCTGCAGCTCTTTGGCCATAGACAGCATGTTGATCTGGTCCTCAGTGAGGGGTAAGCCAGCGTCCTGGAAGGATTCTAGGGTGTAGCGCGCGGCCTTAACCACCTTTCGGATATCGTGCCAGGACGCATCGGCCTCAACCCCGACCTCTCCCCCAGGGTGACTTTCATAGGTTTTCAAGACGCCCTTACGCAGACGCTTAGCCACCTTATTGAGATAGTTTTCGCTATTAAGGGGCAGATCAGCGCTCAACGTCACATCTGCAATCAGTGCCCCTAGTTCTCTCTGCACCGCCAGTCGGCGGGCTGAAGCACTGTAGGTGAGAGCTTCTTGAGTCCCCATCAGCATCTGTTCTTGGGCGCGGCTCATCAGATGAGAGAGATCCCCGGCAGCAGGAGTTCCCCGCTCAGCCAGCATGTCAGCCAGCAGCTCACCATTTCGGTTGGTCTCGTACACCTCGGCATAATACTTCAGTTCGAGGGCAAGCTCAGCCAAGTGCTCATCTACCTCAAGGCTTTTAGTGTAAGGACGCACCATGTATTTAATGGTGCTACGCAGCTGCCTGGCAGCAATACGACCGCGGTGGGTTGCGTCTTGCACACCGGCTTTCAGCAGAAGATCAGCTTGTACCAGCGCTAGGCTTTGGTGGGCGAGGACGGTGGTGAGCACCTGCGCAGAACTGGGCAGGGTGAACTTAGCACCCGCGCGTCCCGTACGTTTTTTCCGTTGAGCTTGCGCAGATGGCTGGAGATCAGCTTTATCGCCCTTGAGTCTGCGTTCAAAATCAGCGTCCTGCCCCAGCGCCCGAGCAATTTTTGCACTTGATTGCGAAGGTACTGCTCCGGCAGCAGTTAGCACTGTTTCTACCTCTGAGAAGACCTTTTGCGCCAGCTCTTCACTCTCTTCAGCTGCCCCCAGCAGCTCAACTTCCCACTCACACCAGGTTCTTTGTATTCCTGTGGAATAGTCAACCGCTCTCACGCTGTCTTCACAAATCTCAGCAATATCCCCGGTGCCTGCAAGAGACAAAACCGTACGCTTCCGGTCGGTCGTCAAAGAAACCCTCGGCACAAGGGTCTCATCGAGAATGGCAGCTCGAACAAAATCGGTCACCGTATCAGGCACTCCTAGCGCATCGTCCGTGAGGTCAAAGCCCACTTCATGGCGCCCACCCGCTGCGTCGAATTTAATGTGCCATCCCTGGTCGTATCCCCCGGTACGGCGGCGAACAGCTATTTTATGGCGCCCCAGACTCTGGGTTTCGGTATCGAAATAGGTGGCATCCAGATGTTCGCTGACAGTTGGGGCTGCCACCAATTCCTTCATGGACCAGCTCAGCTGAGGTATGGGGGATCCAGCCTCTGGCATCTCGTATTTACGCTCAATCTCAAGATGGTGGGACACCATAGGATATAACCCTTCGCAGTGGGAGGTAGATATGTTCATCAAGCCAAGAAGCAAGAATGATACGCCTTAAGAGTACTCAGCGCCCCGGCTCTCTTCCAAGAGACAGGGCGCTGAGTGAACAATGAATTGTTTTAGGCACGACGCCGGCGTAATACATCGTCGAGGTCAAAGCTAGCTGCTTGAGCCAGAGTCTTGCTACGGCTCTTAGGTGCAGTGTTACGCTGGAGTGGCCCAGGAGTCACCGCGTGCACTACCTCGGCATCCAAATAGGTGGGGCGCGGTACCTCTACGGGCTGCCAGCCACTATGGGGCAGTTCGTCATCCAGACGCAAACGTGTGGGCATCTCGCCCGAAGCCGTTAGGGGCAGAGGCTCAAGGGGTGCCCTGCGTGGCACATGCTGAGTGCGCGCTGCCCGCAGAGCTTTTACAGCGTGGTTAACCGGGAGAGCTTGCCTGCTTCGTTCAGTAACCAGCGGGGCATGTTTAAGTTCCACTGAAACATCGCGGGTGGACTCTGGCCCACGCGCACCGTGGATTTCAGAACGATGAAGAGCGGATAGGCTACGTGACCTATTGCGATCTTGCACAGCCCAAAAACGGAGAAGCCCCAGCATCAACGCTGAAAACGCCAGCAAAGATACGGGAACCCACCAACTGACCGAGCTAAAAGCTGCCACGAGAGCCATTATTAAGGCACTCAAAAATAAGAAAGCTGCCCCACCAAATATAGCCAGACGGCCGCGCTTGCCTACCGGCACTCGCGGCGAGGGGACAATAGGGGTGGAGGAGGCAGGCGCAGGTTCCCCCGAGGGATGGAGGCTACCGCCTGCATCCTGGTGCTTAATGGCCTCCAGAACGGCGTCTTCTAAAACGTCTTCAGCATAGATTTCTGCACCGAACGGAGCTCGAGATTGAGCTTTAGAATTGCGGCTCGTGATGACATATAGACCCAGAAGAATGCATAGAGTGACAATAACACCCGAAGTACTCAAAAGTGCCACGGTTTGCCCCTCTCTATAGCTGAAATCTATCTGACCTATTGTACCGCAGATACATGGGGGAATATTTCTTGTACCAGATATAGAAATGGTGCCTCTCACCCTCTGTAGAAAGGGAGACGCACCATTATCTATATGCTGTAGTGAAATTTAGATTTCAGCAGCAAATTCCTTAATCCACTGGCGCAAATCTGCGCCAAGGTCATCATTCTCAGCAGCCAAAATAACGTTAGCCTTTAAATAGGAGAGCTTGTCACCGGTGTCAAAACGGCGGCCCTTAAAGACGACACCATAGACGCCTTCACCCTCACCCTGCCCCTGAGCCAGGGTCTGCAGAGCATCGGTCAGCTGAATTTCGTCTCCACGGCCAGGCTCGGTTTTTTCCAGTACTTCGAAGACCTTGGGTGAGAGGACGTAGCGCCCGATAATTGCCAGGTTTGAAGGAGCCTCTTCACGAGCAGGCTTCTCTACAAGACCGGTTACCTTAACGAAACCGTCTTCACCGGCCACCTCTTCAACAGCTGCACAACCGTACGCTGAAATCTGCTCCTCAGGAACCTCCATCAAAGCTACGACAGACCCACCAGTCTTCTGTTGCACAGCTACCATGGTGGATAGGAGATCTTCTTTCTCGTCGATGAGGTCATCACCCAGAAGCACGGCGAAAGGCTCCTTGCCTACGTGCACCTTAGCGCGCAGAACAGCGTGACCTAGCCCTTTGGGATCGCCCTGTCGAACGTAATGAATTTCGCCCAAATCGTTTGAATCCTCGACGCTCTTCAACAGGGCGTCCTTACCCTGATCTGAGAGTTGCTGCTCAAGACCGGGCACGCGATCAAAATGGTCCTCAAGAGCACGCTTGTTGCGACCGGTAATCATCAGAACGTCATCGAGGCCTGCGCGAACAGCTTCCTCAACAACATACTGGATAGCGGGACGGTCAACCACAGGCAACATTTCTTTGGGAGTAGCCTTGGTAGCGGGAAGGAAACGAGTACCGAGACCAGCAGCAGGAATTACTGCTTTGGTTACGGTGAATGATTTTTCTTCAGTCATACCGTTCAGAATACCTAACAATGTCAAACAATAGTTCGTGTAATCGGGCGCAGTCTGTAAATTTATGGCTGAAGTGTTTACAGTATAGAAAGGTTAAGACCGGACAATGTCCCCTATACAAACCACAAACCTCTCAGAAGAGACGGCACAGAATAAGCAACTTCTAAGGTTTCATATACGAAGGATGCGTCAGAGATTCCCTGCTTCGCAGGAGACACTTCAGGGTTTCACCCGAGCAATAGAGAATGAGGTAGGTTCTTCTTCTCACCTCACCATTGCGGCTTTCTTGCCGTTAGTATCAGAACCCCCCATCAAAAAAGCTCTGGGGCAACTTATCGCGCGTGGCCACACCATTCTGGTCCCCAGAATCCTCCCCCATCACCAGCTATCGTGGGTGCGGTGGACGCCGGGTGCAGCTACGTCTACTAATGCTTTGGGCATAGAAGAGCCCTTGGGTGAGGAGCTGACCTCCTCCGCTTTTCTTGAAGCAGACTTACGTCTCGTCCCAGCTCTCGCCTATGACGTGACCGGCAGGCGTCTGGGTCAAGGCGGGGGCTACTACGACCGTCTCTTAGAAGAGCTGGACCACCGCACCCGTAGCCGCTCCACGGTGGGCGTAGCCTTTGAACGCGAAATTCTCACCCAGGTTCCAGCGGACCATTGGGACGCCCGCCTAAGCTACGTCCTCACTGAAAGCGGGGTTCACCGCTTAGGGAAAGTTGGCTTCAGTGAGCCGGTAGAATAACTCTTTGATTGATACAGACACCACCATTGCAAGGAGCACCCGTGCCCGTTTACGTTTATCAATGCAAAAACTGTGACCATGTTTTTGAACAGCATCAGTCCTTCGCTGAAGATGCCCTTCGTACCTGCCCTAAATGCAAGCAGGAAACCCTTCGCAAGAAGTTCGGTCAGGTGGGTGTAGTTTTTAAAGGCTCAGGTTTCTACGCCAATGACAAGGGAAAATAGGGTGTAGAAAACTCGATTCGCGCCCCCTGCCCACCAGCTTCAGACCCGATTCTGGTAGTGCGGGGGGCGTTGCTCTTTAAGCCAGGCATCTCGCTCATCCTTAGAGTTACTCTCCTCGCCCTGAGCGTTAGTGGGGGCTAAGCCGACTATTTTGGGCTCCGCACCGGTGAAGGATGAACCACCGGTAGCACGCCGGTTACCACGCCTGCGGCGGGGTGTAGCTGAGTAGCGGTCGCTGCCAGCTTCTGTGTGATCCGGCGTAACCATCTATTTGCCCTCGTGTTCTACACCCACGTAGCGGCTCATACGCTTAACTACTGCCTCTGGGTTGGTAAAGACTTCTATGGTCCAACCGGTCATATGGTTCCAGCCGGTGCGAGCAAGTAGCTCGGGCAGTAATCGGGTTCGTTCGCGGACGCTCATCTTTGCATAGGCGTCGGTGCCATCTGAGATGACGGCGAGGGGAACCCGGCGCCTGGTCACCTCCCCGTTCTGTTTGCGAGCGCGGGGGCTAGCAACCGCTCCAGCCACCAGGGACTCGTTATCGGCGGTCAGCACTAAGGACATCACATTATTGTCCACTTCGTGGAGTGTAACGCCCTGGGCACCTAGCCTGCGCACGAGGTCGCTCAGTAGCCAGTCCCCCATGTCGATGGCATCGAGGTCATCGTGTCGTAAGAATTCGTTGACCGGTAGTTTATCGGTAATGGGTGCGGTGAGTGCTTGCGCTGCCTTTGCATCCCTGTCTTTACGATAGGCCAGTAACAGGCGGTAGATATCGAAGGCTCCCTGCTCAAGGCGCTGGGGGTCCAGGTCTTCGGGGGTTAGGCAGGTCAGCATGCGGGTAAGGTGCCTAGCTCTGGTCAGGGCGAGCACAAATTTTTGACGCCCGCCGCGTTCTGAGAGGGCGCCAAAATGGTGGGATGCTCCGCGGGAAGTCTTGCCAGCACCGAGAGCAAAAATAATGACGTCCCGTTCTATATCTACAGCTCGGGCGAGATCAACAACTCTGAAAGGTTCTTCTCCGGGAGCAAAAAAACTCGCGAACTGGGGGTACTGAATCAGTAGGTTCCGCACCGCTGCAGCGATTCGTTGGGCATGGCGCGGGGTAGCTGTCACTACCGCCAGGCTTTGTTGAGGGGTGCGGTAGGCGTGCTCAATCACTAGCTCTGCAGCTCGTTGAACTTCTGGGCTGGGTGAATCGAGGTTGGCGTTATCCGAGATTTTACCCTCGGTTTTCACTACCTCAACGGTGAGGGCTTGGGCGCCATCGGTAATATCTTCGCCCCAGGGGTAGCTGATGAGCTTATTTTCATAGAAATGCTCATTGAGGTAGGTGAAGAGAGCATGGTCAAGGGCTTTGTTGACCATAGCCAGCGATCGGGAGGGCAAGGTTTGAGAGAGCGCATCAAAGGTGCTCACCATGCTCTGCTGTTTGGGTGCTGGAAGGTTACGGGTCACCGCTGAGACCATGAAGGGAGTAGGGAAACCGCTGCGCGGGTCACCGAGCGCTATGACCTGTTCAGCACGAGTGAGAGCGGGCAGGTTGGCAGCCAAAGGAGTTGATTCAGCGTCTAAGAGAATGACTGCGTCAAACCGCATGGTGGTGGGGACGCTGCGAGATAGTGCAAAGGGGCTGGTCAGCCAGAGAGGTAGCAGGCTGGTCGCCATAGCTCCGGCTTGTTCCAGCAGTTGCATCAGCTCAAACCGGTGACTGCGTAATTGACTGCGCAGGTAGGCTGCCCCGTGTTCGTCGCTCTCAATACGCTGCTTCCATAGCTTAGCCAGGTTGGAGTGCAGCCTGGCGCTGCCCGATGCTACGAAGGAGTAGTCGGCGCGGCGGAAGGTCGTTTCGAGCTCTCGCAGAGTCGTGCCATCAAGAATCTCAATCTCGTGCGACTGAAGCATCATTTCAAGGGCTGTCTGCCACCAGGCTAATTCGAGTTCGGCAGCCAGTGCATCTCCTGGCACTTGACGCTCATAGATGTCTCTGAGCAGCTCGGTGAGCCCTGCTTCTTGAAGCTCGGTGAGAAGATCCACCCGTTCGGGCAGGGTGTGTAGCAGTTTCTCTTCATTGATGAGAGCCGCAAGACGGTTCTCTAAAACGCTAAGCTCAGTCTTGTTGAAGTCCGTGCCCTGAGGCGAATCTTCGAGAACGATCGCTAGCCCGACAAATTCTTCTTGAAGGCGTAGGTAGGCGGCCTGAAGCTCCCCTAGATTGTTGGGGACGGTGGGCACTCGCTGGTCGGTTACCCAGCGCATCCATTCCTCGCGCTGGCTCTGGACCACAAACAATTGCTCGTGGACATCTCCAATACTGACACCGGGGAGGATGTATTCTTTGGCAACCTTACGCAGGCGGGAACGTTGCATACTCGACATATCAACGCCGTGTTCACGCCGCCACGAGCCGGTGGCTGTTGCTGCGATGAGGTCGGTCACGGGACGGTCAAAAATATCGGGGCGGAAACGGGTCAGGGTATCTGCGATACGTTCAAAGAGGTCGAGCTGAGCATGCCATTGCTCCATGGTGGCACCCTCTTGGATGCCCGCTTCATCGGCCATTAAACGCATTTTAGCGCGCAGGCTCGCTAAAGATTCGCTCAGGTTCTGAGCGAGCTCATGGGCGGCAGCAGTCTCATCAGTGTTGACCAGCTTGGCGCGGTGCCAGGCTGATGTGCGAGTTGACGGGTCAAAACCACCCAGCTGCGCAAGACGCTGTAACTTCTGTGCCGTGGCGCTGCGCTGCGTTAGGGCGTCCATGGTGGAGCGGTCCAAACGGACGTGGGTTGAAGGAGCCGGGTGCTGGGCGGTGAGCGCGGCTAGGGTTTGCAGTGTCTCATAGACAGAGCAGCCCCAACGGGACTCGGTAAACCGTAGAGACTGGGTGTGGTCCCTTAGTTTAGCCCGGGTTTCTTCTAGCTCAGTGAAGGTTTTGCTGAGGTTAGGCACGGCACTGTTTTCGTTGCGGATCACCGCCTGAATAAACTCGTTGCGGTTGGCTTCGTCGTCTTTTTCAGAGAGTACGTCAAAGCAGAGCTCATCAAGCCCAGCTTGCTCAACTAGCTCCCTCACATCAGCCAGGGTCGAACGCTTTTCGCCCACCATCAGCACTGATTTACCCTCGTTCATCAACGAAGCTGCCACGTTGATAGCGGTGCGCAACTGATCTGTGCCCGGTGCGCAGGTTACGGTGAAAGAGTGCCCCAGGTATGCCAGGTCAATGACCTCCTGCTGGGCTGAGTCCGCATCGAAAATGAGCAGGTCACTGCTCAAATCACGCGTATCGACCGGTTCACGTGTGTTCTGAATGGGCGCGACAAAAGGTTTTTCTAGAGGGTTCAGTTTGAGCCGCGCTACCTCTCTCACCAGATCTGTATGCGCAGTTGCAGGTAGCTCGCCCGTGCTTTCTTTAAGGTCAGCGAAGGTAGAAATGAAGTAGATGGACCGGATTGTCATACCCGGCACTCCAGCGGTGCTGATACGCATCCGTTCGATCACAGGCTCAGGATCAAGCTTCCGCATGGAGTTGGCCAGTTGCGCTACATCCATGGTGCCCAAATCTACACCGTACTCTTTTTTAATCTGGCGCACCATAGCCGGGTTAAGTTGAGCCGGGCCGTTTAATTTGACCTCAAAGTCATCACCGTTGGGGTGCGGAGTGATTGACAGAGGCGCCATGAGAATAGGAGCGATAAAACGTTTTTCGGACACCATGCCATCTTCACGCACATCGTGGGAGAGCCAGGACGCTGTGCCGGCCACAAAATACCCAGCATCCAGGCCGTGCTCCACACTGAGCTCAAAGATTTTAGTGCGCAGTGCCCGGGCAGCTACCATTCCAGCTTCGCGTTTTTCTTTATCCCGCAGAATTGTGGAGAGGCGGGTTTTGCGCCCCATGAACATCTGGGCGACACCGGATGAGTTGGCGTCGGTCAGGTCAATATGGACGTAGTCAACTTCGTTGAAGTCCAGCATGGCATCGGGCCCGGTATAGATTTCCATCTGCTCAGCCCACGCTTCAAGCCCAGCACGTACCTCGACGTCGTCATCTGAGCTGTGTGGATGATCTAAAAGGTGAGGAGCGACCTCTTGGGGCTGTTCGGCTGCAACCGGACCATGAGACCAGGGGGAAATCTGCTGGGTTGCCTGATCAGCTGGGATGGTGGAGGGTGCCTGCGGCTCGTTCACTGAGATTCTCTAGCTTTCAACGCGTCTTCTGCTTTGTTTACCATGATAGTTGCTAGGTGCCCTGCACAGTAACCGGGCCCGGTAACCAGTGGCGCCGGCTGCTTAGCGGTTCAGGGCCATATTGATATTTCCAACCACCGTGAGAAGGCTGAGCAAACCGATCAGCGTCATACCGCCCAGTAGTACCCAGCGCAGACGCGGCGCGAAAGGTTCTCCCCCGGCGTCCCACAGCACTCTCGCATAGAAGAAGCTGAGCAAAAAACCAAGGATGTTGCCCACCAAGAGTTGCTGGGCCACGGCGAAGATACCGAAGGTTTTCTCGGTCACTTCGTTTTCACTTTCAGCACCCTTGAGTAGCCCCGCCATAATCAGAGACATGCATGCCCCCAAGAAGGTAAGGGCAATTTCTGGTTGATTTAGCATCTCCTGCAAACCTGCCCCGCTAATAGAGGACGCAGAATACTGGTAAAAGAAGAAGACAAAGGGGCTAATGAGCCAGTACCAGTAGAGGAAGGTGCGCATCTTGTTGAGATCGCGCAGGGCATAGAGGATAGCGTTCATCGGGTTAATTACTTTCGAGAAACTGAATATACTGGCGCACCGTGTAGTCAAGGAGCACGGAAAGCGCCACAAAAGAATGGAAGGGGTCTCGGTGAAACTTGGTCACGGTGGGGGTGGCTATATAGTGCAGAGAGATATCTGCTGCCGAGGAGATGGTGTTGACCCCCGGTGCAGTAATGGCAATGATGGGAATTTTGCGTGCTGCCAGGGTTTTGACCGTATCAAGAGCGCTTGCAGTTTCACCGGATAGAGACACAATAATCATGAGGTCCTCGGGGGTGATGACGCCGGTGCTACCCCTAAATTCACTACTGGCGGGAATCACGTGAGTGAATTTTCCGCAGGCCAGCATTGATTTAGAAAACTCAGAGATAGCATTGCGCTGAGCGAAGCCGGTGCCGTAGCAGTATATGGTGCGGGCTCGGTATAACATTTGAGAGACCGCGTCAAAGTCTGCGCTCTGCAGCCCCTCATAGGTTTTAAGGATGTCCTCGCGCCCGCTTTTAAGGAAATCAGCGTTAGGTTCATAGGTTGAACTCAAAGAACTCTTGACAAAGAACTTAAGCTCGGCGAAACCACTAAACCCCAGTTTTTTGGTCAAGCGAATGATACTGGAGGTCGAAGTGAAAGTTTTATGAGCCAGTACGCTAATCGTTGAGTCAGCAACAAACTGCTCGTTATTGAGCATGAACGCGAGGATTTCGCGTTCAGTTTCACTCAGCCGGTTGTGATGCTTGTTAACTAATTCTTGTAAATCCACAAAGGGCTCCTGTCTTCTCACTCGCTTGCTATCTCTAGCGTACATGTGTTGAAGCTCAGGAGCCCTTTTGGCGTTCAGCTACCTAGCTAGCGCCAGAGCGGGGTTACTTGCCCTCGTTGACCAGATCTTCGAACTTATCGCGAACCTGGGGGACGTCCATACCAACGATGACCTGCAGAGCCTTACCCTTGTTGACCAGGCCTAGAGCTCCGGAGGACTTGAAGTCAGCTTCGGTGCCTACCAGTGAAGGATCTGCAACTGAGACACGAAGACGGGTTGCGCAGTTGTTCACGCTGGTGATGTTCTCAGCGCCACCGAGGTGGGCCAGGAACTCAGTCGCACGCTGCGAGTAAGGATCGTTGTAGGTTGCGGTAGCTGCTGCGGGTGCTGCTGCTAGGGAGCCGTCTTTGTTCAGGGTTCCAGCCTTCTTGGCTTCCTTGTATTCAGCCTTGGTGTACAGCTTGGTCTCTTCGCCTTCAACTTCGCGACCAGGAGTGTTGAAGTTGAATTTGAGGATGAGGAAGCGGAAGACCACGAAGTAGATCAGGGTGAAGCACAAACCGATAGCAATCTGGGTCAGAACCATACCGGAGTGGTTGGGCCACATGGGGATCCAGTTCTGGAAGAGGAAGTCAATCAGACCGCCGCCCATGTTACCGACAACGCCGAAGCCGTACATGGTAGCTGCCATGGTAGCGGCCAGAACTGCGTGAACTGCGAACAGCGGGGGTGCCAGGAAGAGGAAGGTGAATTCGAGAGGCTCGGTGATACCAATCAGGATTGCGGTGAGACAGACAGGAATCAGCAGAGCAAGGGTTTCCTTGCGCTTTTCCTTGCGTGCGGTGGTGTAAAAAGCAGCTGCGATACCGATGGGACCGAAGACCTTTGAGTTACCGTGCAGAGCGAAGCCACCACCGGGGAAGAGTTCCTTGACGGGGGTCTGGCTAGCTGCAAAGGTGTCCAAGTTAGCAACCCAGTACTTGGTGATGCCATCCGGAACCACAGCGGGACCAAAGACGAAGGGAGTGTAGATGAAGTGGTGCAGACCGGTGGGGATCAGGATGCGCTCGAGGAAGGTGTAGAGCCATACGCCGAAGACGCCGGAGCCCATGAAGAAGCCCTGCATGGACTCAATACCGGTCTGGATAGGAGGCCATACCAGGCAGAAGAGAAGAGCGACGGGCATCATCAGGAAGAAGCCGAGGGCGTAAACAAACTGGGTGCCCTGGAAGATGCCCAGGAAGTCGGGCAGCTTGGTACCGAAGTAACGGTTGTGCAGCCATACCACAATGGCTGAGATGATGATGGCACCGAAGATACCTGTGTCAAGGGTCTTGATACCTGCAATCATCTTCAGACCGGTACCGGCAGCACCTTCTGAAAGGTCAACATCAAAGTTCACACCGAAGTTTGAGCCCCAGATGCTAAGGATGGCGCCAACGAAGTAGCTGAAGGTCAGGTAGACCATACCGGCTTCAAGCACAGCGCGCGCCTGAGCGGTCTTTGCCAGTGCAATGGGCAGACCCAGCACGAAGAGCAGTTCCATTTGGTTAAAGACGGTCCAAGCGCCTGATTCCCAAACAGACCAGAAGTTGTACCAGCCGGTACCCTCAGCAGCAATGCTGCCCAGGAGTTGCTCGTTCTTGCAGATGATCGCGATACCAACGGCAAGACCGGCAAAAGCAAAGATGAGGACGGGGGCGAGCATCGCCGAGCCGAACCTCTGAATCTTCTCCATCATCGGTAGAGATCCCTTTCATGTTGTGAGGCGCTGCGTCTGACTCTTGCGAGGGTGTGTGGCTAGCGCCCGTGTAATAACTCAAAACCTAATATAACCAGCGTTTGACATCTTTTGAGAGGCACAACTCACACTTGGTATTAATTTCAGAGATTGGAACCTTTTACAGCAGCGGGTAAAAGTTCCCCTCCCCTTCAAGCATTCTTTGCTCACGGCGAGGGAACACCTGTTTATATGATGGTAGGTAACCTACCCTCTTATTCTGACTTTAAGGTGAGACCATTTATGAAACTCCTGACGCTGAACGTGCACAGCTGGCTAGAGATTCACCAAATTCCCAAGATTTACGAGTTAGCTCACTTCATCGTCTCTGAATCTGTAGATGTTGTTGCTCTACAAGAAGTCAACCAGTTTAGGCACTCCCCACTCGCTGGAGAACCACAGCGTTTCCTCGGCGGCAACGAACAACCGATACGGCAGGACAACTTCGCCCTGATCCTCAACCAGTTCATTGCAGAACTCACCGGCCACAGCTACTACTGGGGATGGGCTGAAGCACACATCGGTTTCGACCGCTACGACGAAGGGGTTGCGGTACTCGCCAAAAGGCCTGTCGCCCGTATCGAGATGGTCAACCTCGCGCCGTCCTACAGCTACACCGACGTGCCACGCCGCGTTGCCCTTGCAGTGCAGCTGGGAGAAGAGCATCAGGGCGTCTGGGTGGTATCCACCCACATGTCCTGGTGGCAGCGGGAAGGTGTGCGCTACTTTGAGAAGGAGTTCAGGCAGCTTGATGCCCAGATCCACCAGCTTGCCTGCGGTGCCCCCATCTTGCTGGCAGGTGACTTCAACAGCCCCGCAGAGGTACGTGGCGAGGGTTATGACCTGATAACCTCTATGGGCTGGATTGATACTTTTACGACCGCCCAAAAAGTCACCGGTGAGGCAACCGTGCACAAACCTATCGCGGGGTGGGATGCCCTGGTTGCGGCCCAGCAACGCATTGACTTCGTCTTTAGCTCAACCGACCTAAACGTAGCTGAGCACAGCGTCATCTTCCCCGACAACGATCCGACAGTGGCGATTTCTGACCACTCAGGCCTCTACCTCGATATCAACCTCTAACACCTCACCCATGATTAGGAGCTCACCGTGACCGAACAACTAGACCAGTCCACAGCAGAAACCCAGTGGTGGCAGGAGCCGGTGGTTTACCAGATCTACCCCCGCAGCTTTAACGACAGCAACGGCGACGGGATCGGAGACCTACCCGGTATCACCGAAAAAATCCCCTACCTGGCTAAGCTGGGCGTAGACGTCATCTGGCTCTCCCCCATCTACAAGTCACCCAACGACGATAACGGCTATGACATCTCGGACTACCGGGACATCATGCACGAATTCGGCACCATGGAAGACTTCGACACCCTGCTAGAAACCGCCCACGGCGCCGGCATCAAAATCATGATGGACCTGGTTGTTAACCATTCCTCTGACGAGCACGAATGGTTCCAGCAGGCTAAGACCAGCCGCGATAACAAGTACCGCGACTACTATATTTGGAAGGACGCCGCCGGTTTCACCGAAGACGGCTCCCCCATCCCTCCCAACAACTGGGTAGCAGCCTTCTCCCCCTCCGCCTGGGAATGGGAACCGATTACCGAGCAGTTCTACCTGCACCTCTTCTCGGTCAAGCAGCCCGATCTCAACTGGGAGAACCCTGTCCTGCGTGAAGAGGTTTACGAACTCATGCGATTCTGGCTGGATAAGGGTGTCGATGGCTTCCGTATGGATGTCATCAACCTGATTTCTAAAGACCCTGCCTACCCCGACGACCCCGCTGTAGCAGCTGGCGCCAAGACCGACTCGCTGGGCATGGCAGCCAACGGCCCTCGCGTCCACGAGTTCCTGCACGAAATGCACGAGCAGGTGCTGGCTCACTACCCCGTCATCACCGTTGGCGAAACCCCGCACGTCACCACCGCAGACGGCCTGCTCTACACCGGCTTTGACCGCGGTGAACTGCAAACCCTCTTCCAGTTCGAGCATATGGGTGTGGATGCCAACCCGGACGCCAAACTGGGTAAGTGGAATGACACCCGCTTTAAGCTGGTTGACCTCAAGCGCATTCTCTCCAAGTGGCAGGATGATCTCTCAGGCAAGGCGTGGAATGCACTGTACTGGAACAACCACGATCAGCCCCGTGCTGTCTCCCGTTTTGGCAACGACGCCCCCGAGCACCGCGTCCGCTCCGCCAAGATGCTAGGCACCGTTCTGCACTTCATGCAGGGCACCCCCTACATCTACCAGGGCGAAGAGTTGGGTATGACCAACGTATTCTTTGATGACATCAAAGACTACAACGACATCGAAATTCACGATTCCTATGCCAAGCTGGTGAGCTCAGGTACTGTGTCGCATGAGGACATGCTGCGCTACATTTCCGCTTCAGGCCGAGACAATGCTCGCACTCCCGTGCAATGGAGCGCAGAAAAGAACGCCGGTTTCACCGCAGGTGAACCCTGGCTCAAGCTCAATCCGCGTTACACAGAAATCAACGCTGAAGAAGCCCTGGCAGATGAAGATTCGGTCTTCTACCACTACCAGGAGCTCATCAAGCTGCGCCACGCAAACCCTGTGATGATCAACGGAACCTACCGTCTGTTAGACGCTGAAGATGAGCAGGTTTATGCCTACCTGCGCGAGGGCAACGGCAGTAGCGCAGACCAGACCCTGCTCGTCATCGCTAACTTTACTGACCAGCAGATCGAGCGCTCCTACGTACAGCCGGACGGCGAGCAGACACTATTGACCAGCAACTACACCGATGACGAAGGTGAAACTCTGCGCCCTTACGAGGCAAAGGTCTACCTCTACACTCAGAAGGAAGAAAACTAATGGCAGATCATTCAGGTAAGCAGTGGTGGAAGGAAGCGGTGGTCTACCAGATTTGGCCGCGCTCCTTTAAGGACTCCGACGGCGACGGTCTGGGTGATATCCCCGGTATTACCGAGAAGCTTCCCTACCTAGCGGAGCTGGGCATTAACGTCATTTGGCTGTCTCCGGTCTTTGCGTCGCCCAATGACGATATGGGCTATGACATCTCGGACTACCGGGCGATTATGCCAGAGTTCGGCACCATGGCTGATTTCGATACGATGCTGGAAACCGCCCACAGTCTGGGAATTAAGATTCTGATGGATCTGGTGGTCAACCACTCCTCGGATGAGCACGCCTGGTTCGAGGCTTCCCGTGCCAGCCGGGATAATGACTACCGCGACTACTACATCTGGCGTGATTCTTCAGGTCACGATGAGGCAGGCAACCCCCTACCCCCCAATAACTGGGTTTCTGAGTTCAGCGGCCCCGCCTGGGCGTATGACGAGCATACTGACCAGTGGTACCTTCACATGTTTAGCAAGAAGCAACCCGATCTTAACTGGGAAAACCCCAAGGTTCGTCAGGAAATCTTCGATATTGTCACCTTCTGGCTGGATAAGGGTGTGGACGGCTTCCGCCTAGATGCCATCAACATCATCTCCAAACCTGAAGGGTTGCCCGATGACCCTGCTGTAGTCCCCGGCAAGCAGACCTCTTCAATTCCTTTCGTCATCGAAAACGGGACCCGGGTGCACGAGTGGATGCATGAGCTCAACGCTGAGACCTTCGCTAAATATGATGTAATGACCGTGGGCGAGATGAGCGCCACTCTCCCGGAAGAAGCTATCCAGTTCTCAGGTTTCACGTCAGATGAGCTGCACATGATCTTCCACTTTGAGCATATGACGGTGGATTCTGATCCCGGTGCCAGCATGGGTAAGTGGTCCCGAAAGCCTGTTGACCTGGTTGAACTCAAAACCATTTTGAATGAGTGGCAGACCAAGCTATCAGGTAAGGCCTGGGGCTCTCTTTACTGGAATAATCACGACCAGCCGCGCACTATCAGCCGCTTCGGCAATGATTCACCAGAGTATCGGGAGCTTTCGGGCAAGATGCTGGCAACCGTACTTCACTTTATGCAGGGCACCCCCTACATTTACCAGGGTGAAGAGTTCGGCATGACCAACGTGCAGTTTGACGCTATCGATGACTACAAGGACCTTGATTCCCTCAACATGTACGAGAGTATGGTGCGCCAGTACGGCACCCTGACTCACGAGCAGGCTATGGAGCTGATTTATGCCAAGGGCCGTGATAATGCCAGGACGCCGGTGCAGTGGGACGCCAGCGACAACGGCGGTTTCACGGACGCTGGGGTGCAGCCCTGGATTGGGATAAATCCCAACTTCACCGAGATTAACGTTGCTGAGGCGGTAAGTCGTGAGGACTCGCTGTGGAACTTCTACCGTCAGCTGATTGGTTTGCGCCGCGGTGAACTGCAACATCTCATGGTCTATGGTGATTTTCTACCCCTGGGTGAAGATGATGCCCAGGTCTACGCCTACGAGCGCATTGGCGAGGGTGAGAAGCTTCTAGTGATTGCCAACTTTACCGATCAGGAGCTAACCCGAGATTTTGGTCTCGGAGAGGGCCTTTCACCGGTCATCTCTAACTACACAGATGATGCGGGAACCACCCTGCGCCCCTACGAAGCTAAGGTCTATCGCCTAGCCAACTAGCGGCGTCTTGCACCCCTACAACTACGAAAACCCCTGTTAATCTTCGGCATTGAAGACCTGCAGGGGTTTTCTTGTATCTGCTGAAAAAAGCAGTGCGGCGGGAGGACATTTATCGTCGTTAGACTTTTCCTCAGGTCAAGAAGGGCTACTCACTAACGCGGGTTGCCTACAGCCTAGCCCGAGCTGGCCCCACCAAAACCAGCAAATCACAGAGAACCTTTACCTTCTTGGAAGCCTTCTGCATTCTGGGTAGTTAGTAATTATTAGGATCTGTAGGTAAAGCGATACATGAAGGCTGCCATCGCCTCCCGGGTAACGGGCGTCTGGGGGCGGAAGGTACCATCGTCCCAGCCCCTGGTAATACCGGTAGATGCCAGCCAGGTAATTTCGCGATTGAAGGTATCGCCACGCCGAACATCGAGGAAAGGGGAAGCCCCTACAACAGCCGGCTCACCCGCTAGACGGTAAAAGAAAGCAGCCATGGCCTCACGACTAATAGACTCGTCAGGCCGGAAAGTGCCGTCATCCCAACCTCTCGTAATCCCCTGGTCAGCTAACCAGCTAATTTCCTTGTAGAAATGATGACTCGTAGGAACATCAGAAAAACGTGATCTAGCAGGTGGAGAGTAGTTAGGTTCACCAGCCATACGGTACATGAAGGCCGCCATGGCCTCGCGTGTGATCGAGGTCGTCGGGCGGTATGTACCGTCTTCCCAGCCCCTAGAAATACCGTTAGAAGACAGCCAGTTCACTTCACCGTAAAAGGCATGATGCGGTGGCACATCAATGAAATCTTTACCGGTCACCAAGGGTCTGGTGCTACCCACGGGGCGGTAGTTAGCATTAGCCGCGAACCCCCGTAAATCGCTCATCGTGCCATTGAAAATATTGGAATCTCCGGCAAAAGGGCCAGCATCAGAATACTGCCAGATGTCTTGTTCAACCCAGCCATTCGGCATAGCTCCAGGCTGGTGTGAATAGCTTGCCAAATGCAAGGGCATGAAATTGAAGGCCTCTGTATTACCCGTACAGTTTCGCCACCAGTGAGTAGTGGTGTAGATAGCCGGGTAACGGCCGGTAATACCACGGTAAGTTTCTGTGAAATCAGTAATCCATCGGTTCATCTGCGCCGGGGACATGTTGAAGCACATATTACCCAGTTGCGGATAGGGGTTATATTCAATGTCGAGCAGGCCAGGCAACGTTCTACCATCTGGGCTCCACCCACCACCGTTCGCAATGAAGAATCGAGCCTGCTCAGCACCGCTGGTCAGGGACGGAATGGCGAAGTGATAAGCCCCGCGGAGCATCCCCACCCTATCCGCACCAAGATACTGGGAGGAAAAATCATCAGAAGTGTAGTAGCTACCCTCGCTCGCCTTAACGTAGGCAAAACGCGCACCCTTAGCATACTCGTTGACCCAGTTAACGTTGGGCTGCCAACCTGAGACATCCATACCCAGCACTCCTGGTGCTGGCGGAAGATCGCTCTGAACCGCGTCCACCAAGCCGTTTTGCTCCACACCAGCTCCTTCCTGCTCAGCGTTCTTGAAAACATGCCCCATCTGAGCACCTGGATTATCCCCACCGGTTACCGGCAAAGGGGTTTCTTTCTGTTGGATCGAACGGGACTCCATGCCCACATCCGAAAGCTCAGCAGGCACGGCATGTGCCGGGACAAGATAGGACGCCGACGCTAGAGCCAGCAGGGCGACAGCAGGGCGCACTCCACGCCTCAAAAGGGATGGTACAAGCATGAAAATCAGCCTTATCGTGGGGGAAAGAACGCTGTGTCCATCAAAGGGGGGACAACACAACACATTAAACCTAACCGCACGCAGGTTTATTTGTCACTACCTGACCAAAAAATTCACAAAAAAGGGCCGCCACGCCTCAGAGGCGTGACGGCCCGTTGTCTCCTCAACGAGTTCGCTGCGCTCACAGCTCTAACGACTCGCCGCTTCGCTATGCTCGCCGAATAATCTGATTTTCTATTCCGCCTGGGGGCGGACAACGAGTTCGCTGCGCTCACAGCTCTAACGACTCGCCGCTTCGCTATGCTCGCCGAATAATCTGATTTTCTATTCCGCCTGGGGGCGGACAACGAGTTCGCTGCGCTCACAGCTCTAACGACTCGCCGCT
>NZ_BAABKP010000001.1:0-602402 GCF_039543885.1 Rothia endophytica | reverse complement strand
CCGCTTCGCTATGCTCGCCGAATAATCTGATTTTCTATTCCGCCTGGGGGCGGAAAATCAGATTATTCCCATTCAATCGTTCCCGGGGGCTTCGAGGTCACGTCCAAGACCACTCGGTTAACCTCAGAAACCTCATTAGTAATACGATTAGAAATCTTAGCCAACAAGTCATACGGCAAGCGCGACCAGTCAGCAGTCATCGCATCCTCAGAAGAAACAGGGCGCAGCACAATCGGGTGACCGTAAGTACGACCATCGCCCTGTACACCCACCGAACGAACATCCGCCAGCAGAACAACGGGGCACTGCCAGATCTTGTCATCCATATCAGCCTTGGTCAGCTCTTCACGGGCAATAGCGTCAGCAGCGCGCAGAATGTCCAGATTGTGCTTGCTGACCTCACCAATCACGCGAATACCCAGACCAGGGCCGGGGAAAGGCTGACGGGCAACAATCTTCTCGGGAACGCCGAGCTGGCGGCCAATCTCGCGTACCTCATCCTTAAAGAGGGTGCGCAGAGGCTCAACCAGCTCAAACTGCATGTCCTCGGGCAGACCGCCCACATTGTGGTGGGACTTGATGTTAGCTGCACCTTCGCCACCACCAGACTCAACAACGTCAGGATAAAGCGTGCCCTGAACGAGGAACTTGATGTCAGCGCCGTCATTACCGGCTTCTTCAATGAGCTTACGCTGGGCAGCTTCGAAGGAGCGAATGAACTCACGGCCAATAGCCTTACGCTTGGCTTCGGGCTCAGTGATACCGGCCAGTGCGCCCAAGAAGCGCTCAGACTCGTCGATGGTGACAACCTTGATACCCATGGTCGTGGCGTAATCTTCTTCAACCTGTTCACGTTCACCGGCACGGAGCAGACCGTGGTCAATGAAGAAACAGGTCAGCTGGTCGCCAACAGCCTTATGGACCAAGGCGGCAGCTACGGAGGAGTCAACGCCGCCTGACAGTGCGCAGATGACGCGGTCTTCGCCCACCTGCTCGCGGATCTTAGCGACCTGCTCTTCGATAATGTTTGCGGTAGACCAGGTCTTTTCCAGACCAGCAACATTGAAGAGGAAATTCTCAAGAGCTACTTGACCGTAGTCAGAGTGCTTGACCTCGGGGTGCCACTGCACACCACCGAACTTGCGTTCTTCGTCCACGAAAGCCGCAACAGCAGCACCGGGGGTCTGAGCGAGCACACGGAAACCTTCGGGAGCCTCAGAAACGGAGTCGCCGTGGGACATCCAGACATTCTGGGTGGCGGGGGTGCCGGTCAGGAAGGAAGAATCCTCAGCACAGAGAACGGCATCGGTGGCACCGTATTCGCGTAGGCCGGTCTTAGCGACGGTGCCACCCAGGGTCTGTGCCATGACCTGGAAGCCGTAGCAAATACCGAAAACAGGCACTCCAGCTTCAAAGAGGGCCGGGTCACCTTTGGGGGTACCTTCCTCATAGACCGAAGAAGGACCGCCCGAGAGGATGATAGCTGCAGGGTTCTTAGCCAGCATTTTCTCGGTGGACAGGTTGTGGGGCACCAGTTCGGAGTAAACTCCGGCTTCGCGCACCCGGCGAGCAATGAGCTGCGCATACTGAGCGCCGTAGTCGACGACCAGTACCGGGCGCTGTTCTAGCTCCTCGAGGGGGTTATGAGTAGTCACGCATGTACCTTTTCGGTTGATCAGTGAGTGTTTGTATTTATTCTATGACAGATAAGACCGGTGGGCACCGGCGCCTAGTAGCGCTTGGTGGCTTGAGGGTTAGCAGCCAGCAGTTCTAGAGTCTCGCGGTAGATACGACGTTCCACGATGAAGGAGAGGAAAGGAACAACCCCACCGAGCGCCATCACGATCATCTGGGGTAGAGCCCAGCGCATGAGCAGCCAGAGACGGAAGCAAGAGATGAGGTAGATGACGTAGAACCAACCGTGAATGATCAGAATCCAGGTAGAGATATTGAGCCCGCCGTGGAGGTTACCGGTCTCAAGATTGAGCCAGCCCAGGGCTACGGTTTGACCAGTTTGCGCATCAGTGCCACCGGCGACCAGGTCATAGCCAAAGACGTAGCGGCTAATCATCTCGGCAACAAGCAGCAGCAAGAAAGTACCGGAAATCCAGGCGCACCACTTGTAGAAGGTGAGGGCGCCGCGGATCTGGGTCTCGGTACCACCGAACTTTTTACGTACGGTGAAACCACCTTTAGCCCCTGCGGTCACAGCACCATCAGCCAGGGTCACTTTTTTACCGTCACCGCGGTGGGTGGGAACAGGGCGGGAATTTTCGCTCATGGTCAGCTTTCGGGTCGGTCGAGGGTTGAAGAAAAGATGAGACAGGGACGCCAGCCTAAGGCTTCCCCTGGTTAGCCGGAGATGAGGCCACTTCGTCAAAGAAATAGTAGGCATCATCGGCGGGGTCGTAATAGTAAGGTTTACCGGTTGCTTCATCGACCCAGTACTCCCCCTCGTACTCGAAGTAGAGAGCCGGATCCTTATGCTTCTCAACGGCATCCTTGAGCAAACGCCACCAGAGATAGAGCGCGAAGCCAGCAAAAACTATCCACTCCACCGCATAGAAAATATTGAGCCAGTCAACTGTCTCATCGGTAACTTGCTGGGCGTTGATAGGGAGCAAGTTCTCCCCCTGCTCCAGCAGGGTTGCCGTGGGTTCAATGGTGCCCTGCTCGGTGAGGGGCGTATCCCCCAGACTCTCAGAGTCTACGGCCAGTATCCCGTTGAACAGCGGAGCGTTCCACAAATTAGTGAGGTAAGAAGAATTAGCAGAACCGATAACCTTCAGGTCTTCGGCACCATCGGTTGCAATCAGGTTGCTGTTGATGGGCGGGTCATTGCCCACTATCCTACCGGCGATGGTGATTTCGCCCTCTGGCTCCGCTGGAATCTCAGCCACCGGCGTCCAGGCTCGTGCTACCCCAATGCCTCGCGGTGAATTCCCAAAGCTGGTGGTCACGGTGTCAGTATCAACCGGTTCGAAGAGGGAAACCACCCAGAACCCCCGGGTGCCATCATTCAGCTTGTTTTCCACCAGGTATGAGGACCCCGAGACGTAACTGCCGGTCGCCTCCACCACGGTATCGACCTCGCTGGCATCTAGATAGCCACCGGGTTCAAGAATCTGGGAGTAAGGCCGCACCACATCTTTAGCAGGATCAGCAGTAATCCGCCCTTGGGTAGAAGCTCCCAGCTGCCAGGAGCTGAGTAGCACAAAGCCAGTCACTAGAGCCAGGACGGCCAACAGGCCGCCTATCCAGCGAGGGGTGAATGCTAGTTTCAGCAAGGAATCTCAGCCTTAGAAGTAGGAAAAGTCAAAAAGCCTCTCACCGTAAACCCCGCCCCACCGTCGAGGCGGTGGGGTGCGGGGGTGTGAGATGTTAGCGGACGTAGGGGGTGACGTTAACGTCGATACGCTGGAAGGATTTGAGGTCGGTATAACCGCAGGTTGCCAGTGCGCGGCGCAGTGCACCGACGATATTGGCGGTACCATCAGCATGTGCACTGGGGCCGTAGAGCACCTCTTCGAGGGAACCTACGGTGCCCAGCTGGGTGCGCACTCCGCGGGGGAAGTCTACTGAATGCGCCTCATTACCCCAGTACCAGCCCTTACCCGGTGCTTCTTCAGCGCGGGCCAGGGGTGCACCGACCATGACGGCGTCCGCACCCATGGCGAGCGCCTTAATCATGTCCCCGGAGCGTCCCAGTGAACCGTCCGCGATCACGTGTACGTAGCGGCCGCCGGATTCGTCCAGATAATCTGAGCGAGCTGCGGCGACATCAGAGATTGAGGTTGCCATGGCAGCCTGGATGCCCAGGCCACGGCGGGTTGTCAGGGTTGCGCCGCCGCCAAGACCAACCAGGACGCCGGCAGCGCCGGTTCGCATCAGATGCATAGCGGGAGTGTAGCCAGTGACGCCACCGACGATAACGGGCACGTCCAGCTCGTAAATGAACTTCTTGAGGTCAAGAGGTTCACGGTTAGCAGAGACGTGCTGGGCTGAAACGGTGGTGCCGCGAATGACGAAGAGGTCAACGCCTGCCTTGACCACTGTCTCGTAGAACTCCTGGGTGTTCTGAGGGGTCAAGGAGCCTGCGACGATGACGCCCGATTCACGGATCTCAGCCAGTCGAGCGGTAATCAGCTCAGCCTTGATGGGCTCGGCGTAGATTTCCTGCATACGGCGGGTAGCTGCTGAAGCATCGCCCCCCGACAGGGCGGTGATTTCATCGAAGTAGGGCTGGGGGTCCTCGTAGCGGGTCCAGAGACCTTCCAGGTTGAGCACGCCCAAGCCGCCCAATTTGCCTAGGGCAATAGCAGTCGCCGGTGACATGACCGAATCCATGGGGGCGCCGATGATGGGGGTATCGAATTTAAAGGCGTCAATCTGCCAGCTGATATTGACGTCGTTGGCGTCGCGGGTGCGGCGGGCTGGCACCAGAGCAATCTCATCGAGAGAGTAGGTGCGGCGAGCGCGCTTGGACATACCGATTTGAAGATCAGTCATGGTTTCCTTATCCCCGAGCTGTGAGCCTGCTCGGTCAATATCAGCTGGTGTGCCGGGTCTTTAACGGCGGTAGTTGGGCGCCTCAACGGTCATGGTGATGTCGTGGGGGTGCGATTCTTTCAGGCCTGCGCTGGTGATGCGCACAAACTTACCCTGGTTCTTGAGCTCTTCAACGGTATTGGCGCCCACGTAGAACATGGTCTGGCGCAGACCGCCTTCTAGCTGGTGAAGCACAGAGGAGATGGGGCCGCGGAAGGGAACCTGACCCTCGATACCTTCAGGAATGAGCTTTTCTTCGGAGGATACATCCGCCTGGAAGTATCGGTCCTTAGAGAAAGACTTCTTACCACCGCGAGACTGCATAGCGCCCAGGGAGCCCATGCCGCGGTAAGCCTTGAACTGCTTACCGTTCACAAAAATCAGGTCACCGGGGGATTCAGCGGTGCCAGCAAGCAGGGAGCCGAGCATGACGGCGTCCGCACCAGCTACCAGTGCCTTGCCAATTTCGCCGGAGTGCTGCATGCCGCCATCAGCGATCAGGGGAACACCTGCAGGAATGGCTGCCTTAGCTGATTCATTAATTGCGGTGATCTGGGGGACGCCCACGCCGGCGATAATGCGGGTGGTGCAGATGGAACCGGGGCCTACGCCCACCTTAACAGCATCGGCGCCGGCATCGATGATGGCCTGGGCACCGGCGCGGGTTGCGGCCTGGCCGCCCACAACATCTACGTGAGCTGCGGCGGGGTCCTTCTTCAAGCGGGAAATCATATCGAGCACACCCTGGGAGTGGCCGTTGGCGGTATCCACGAAGAGTGCGTCAACGCCAGCTTCTACCAGGCTCATGGCTCGCTCGTAACCGTCGCCAAAGAAGCCAATGGCGGCACCCACGCGCAGGCGACCCTCGTCGTCCTTGGTAGCGCGGGGGTACTGCTCGGTTTTGGTGAAATCCTTGATGGTAATCAGACCGGTGAGTTTGCCGGCCTCGTCAATAAGGGGCAGCTTTTCAATCTTGTTATCTGCCAGGAGGGCAAAAGCCTCGTCCTTACTCATCCCCTCGTGCCCGGTAATGAGGGGCATCTTGGTCATAACCTCGCGAACCAGGGTAGTTTCAAAGGTGGACTCGGGCAGGTAGCGGGTGTCACGGTTGGTGATGATACCCATCAGCACACCGGACTCGTCCACCACGGGCAAGCCCGAAACCTTGAAGTGACCGCAGAGTTCATCCAGCTCTGCCAACGTAGCATTGGGGCCAACGGTCACGGGGTTAGTAATCATGCCCGATTCGCTACGCTTAACACGGTCCACGTGGTCGGCCTGATCCTGAATGGAAAGGTTGCGGTGGATAACGCCCATACCGCCCAGGCGGGCCATAGCAATCGCCATGGCTGACTCGGTCACGGTATCCATAGCTGCTGAGATAATGGGCGACGCAATCGAAATACGCTTGGTCAGGCGGGTGGTGGTATCCGCATCTGACGGAATGACGTCGGTGTTACCTGGCAATAGCAGAACGTCATCGTAGGTGAGTCCGATAAAGCCAAAGGGGTCTTCGCTCAGGGCGGTGGGGGTGGTCATGAAAGTTTCATTACCTTTCAAAGGGTAGGTGAGGCACACTGCTGTCAATCTTAGTCGGGTTAGCCGTCTTGCGCGAGTGAGGGCTGCAGGGCAGCATCTGCCCGGTCTACGGCATCCAGCACTCGCGGGTCAAAATAGTCGCCCAAGGTCTCGATGTAGGTTGCGGTGATGTGGTCATAATCGAAGTAGGTATAGACATTACCGATAGACGGTGGGCAGGCATTATCTGGGCAGACTAAATCTGACAGGTTGACCGCTGCGAAACCGGGGTAGCTCTCCTGGAAGGAAAGTTGGGGGTCGTCCAGAACGTCCTGGCCCGGGCCCATAATGCAATCATCAGCGCCCCCAAAAGCGTCCATGCAGTCCTTATGCATCTGTGACATACGCGGTGTATCCCGCACACCGATGACGCTGGTCCCCTGCTCGGTCAGCTGCGCGATGTGCGGCTCAAGCCCGGTGAAGAGCACATCAGGTTCATCGGCAAGCGAGCGGGTACCGTGCACAAAGACAGTGTCAGGGTTCTGGGTATCAATGAATTCCCAGGACGCCTGCGCCCACTCATCGCAGTTAGCGCCGCTGGCAAAGGAGGCATTATCTTCTTCAGTCAGGAAGCAGCCGGGGCGAATATTGGCAATCAACTCCCAACCCTGGCTCTCAGCTAGTGGGCGCAGGGCGGTGAGCCACATCTGCATGTGCGAGTTGCCCACCACCATTACCGTGCGGGTGGGGTTTTCATTGGCTACCGGCACAGTGCAGCTACCCGCCAGTTCTTCGGTGAGCGACATCTCAGGTTTTATCTGAGCGCAGGAATCACCCAGTTCGGCCCAGTCAGCGTCCAATACCGCTCGAATGGGGATGACGGGGGCATCCTGGTCCCCCTCGTACGCATAGTCTGAATCAAGCACGGCAGCGCCCACGTTATTGATAGCACGGTTAGCCTCAGCCTGCACCGCCTGGCGGTGAATTGAAGATGTCCAGGCATGGGCGGGCATAAGCCCAACGAGCAGGCAGGCTCCCACCATAACTAGCCCCGTAACGGTTGAGCGGTTGGGCAGCTTCCAGGTGCGCAGAGGGTTTTCAACGAGGCGGGTCAGTAGCCAGGCAAGCGCCATGGAGAGAACGAGCAAAATCATACCGGCAAGAAAACCCGCCTTTTCCTGCTGGGTATAGGAGAGATAGAAGACCAGAATGGGCCAGTGCACCAGGTAAAGGGCATAAGAAAAGCCACCGAGAGCCAGCAGGGGCTTGGCGGTCAGCAGTTTTTCAGGGCCAAATCTAGTGCCGGTATTTCCAGCAGCAATCACACAGGCGGCGGCTAGGGTGGGCCAGAGCGCCACATACCCCGGGAAGCTGCCGTTAACGTCCAGAACGAAGCCACAGGAAATAATGGCAATGATGCCCGCCCAGCCCATCACCGCACGTAGGGTACGGCGCAACTTCAGCAGAGGCAGCACTAGGGCCACCAGAGAACCCAGCGCAAACTCCCAGAGCCTGGCCCAGGTATCAAAGTAAGCAGTGACCTGGCTGGACTCAGTCTCACGGATGGAGTAGGTCAGCGATACCGCGAAAATCAATGTAAAAATGCTAATGAGAACAGCGCGCACTCCCCTACCCTTTAAGGCTCGAATCAGAAGTGCAGCCAGCAGGAAGATGAGTGGCCAGAGCAGGTAAATCTGCCCCTGCACCGACAGGGACCAGAAATGACGCAGAGGAGATGCTTGCGAGCTATCAGTGGCATAGTAGTCCACCGCGTTATCAATGGACCACCAGTTCTGCTGGTAGAGCACCACGGTGCCCGCCTCATCAAGGATGCTCAGCCAGCGCTCAGCAGGAATAAAAAAATAGGTACCTAGCAGGGTGAGGGCAACGGTAATGGCGGCTAGGGGCAGCAGTCGTTTGAAGGTGTGCACCCACTGGGCAAAAACAGCCCTCAGCCCCGGAAAAAGACCACCGGCGGCAAAAGTTCCGCTTTCAATACGGCGAGCAAAAGAACCGGTCAGCAGGAAAGCTGAGATGAAGAGAAAAACATCCACACCGCCCGATACCCGACCAAACCAGAAATGGTAGGCGGCAACGAGCAGCAAGGCGAGTGCGCGTAGACCTTGAATTTCAGGACGCCAGGAGCGGTCGCTCGAATAGATGCGGCGGCTCTGCCCAGTGCTGGTGTGGTGGTTCATCACTGCGTGCCCACTCAAGGCAGACTCCCTCCCTACTCTTTAGCCAGCATGGCGCCTCAGCTGGGGCGCTGAGGTGGTACTGGCGCAATCCATAAAGGGTTAAGTTTACCGCTCCATCCTGAGCATCAGCTTGAGAAAACACGAAACTGCCCGCTACGGTGGCTAAGACCATAGCGGGCAGTTTTCCCTGAGAAAAGAAGGGGCTACTTGTTGTCTTCTTCCTCAGCAGGTTTTTCGACCACGAGGGTTTCGGTGGTCAGCACCAGGGCAGCGATGGACGCCGCGTTCTCCAGAGCTGAACGGGTCACCTTGACCGGGTCAATGACGCCGCGGGCAATGAGGTCTTCGTAGACCCTGGTTGCCGCATTGAAGCCGTGACCGATGGGCAACTCAGCGACCTTAGAGGTCACTACGTAGCCGTCCTCACCAGCGTTCTCAGCAATCCAGCGCAGAGGCTGGACCAGGGCGCGGCGGACGATGTCCACACCGACCTGGGCATCGCGGGAGCCAGCTTCAAAACCATCCAGTGCAGCCAGAGCGTGCACCAGGGCGGTACCGCCACCGGCAACAATGCCCTCTTCAAGGGCTGCGCGGGTGGAGGAGACTGCGTCCTCAATACGGTGCTTACGTTCCTTGGCCTCAACCTCGGTTGCAGCGCCGACCTTGATGACACCGACACCTCCGGACAGCTTTGCCAGGCGTTCCTTAAGCTTTTCGCGGTCCCATTCGGAATCCACGCGCTCGATTTCGCGGCGCAACTGGTCAACGCGCTCAGCAACCTCTTCAGAGGTGCCGGCACCTTCGACGATGGTGGTGGTGTTCTTGGTGACGGTGACGCGGCGAGCGCCACCGAGCTGGTCCATGGTGACACTGTCAAGGGTGATACCCAATTCACCGGTAATAACGGTACCCTGGGTGAGAACGGCGAGGTCCTGCAGAATCGCTTTGCGGCGGTCGCCAAAACCGGGTGCTTTGAGAGCAACGACGTCTAGGTTGCCGCGCAACTTGTTGACGACCAGGGTGGACAGGGCTTCACCGTCTACGTCCTCGGCAATGATGGTCAGGGGCTTTTTAGCCTGAACAACTTTTTCAAGTACGGGCATAATTTCAGCCACGGTTGAGATTTTGCCCTGGTAGAGCAGAATAGCGCTGTTTTCCAGAACGGCCTCGGCACGCTCGGGGTCAGTGACGAAGGAGGGTGAGAGGTAGCCCTTGTCGAACTGCATACCCTCGGTCACTTCGAGTTCAATCTCGGTGGTGGATCCGTCTTCGATGGTGATGACGCCGTCCTGGCCCACCTTCTTGAAGGCCTCTGAGAGCAGTTCCCCGATCTGAGGTGACTGGGCTGAAATCGCTGCCACATGGGCAACTTCTTCGCCCTCAACACCGCGAGCGTTCTCTAGCAGACGCTCAGAAACTAACTTAGTTGCTGCCTCGATACCGCGCTTGACCTCACCGGGTGCTGCACCGGAAGTAACGTTGCGCAGACCTTCAGCAACCAGTGCCTGAGCAAGGACGGTTGCGGTGGTGGTACCGTCACCGGCAACATCGTTGGTCTTGGTGGCAACTTCTTTAGCCAGCTGCGCGCCCAGATTTTCGTAGGGGTTCTCAAGCTCAATTTCGCGAGCGATTGAGACGCCGTCGTTGGTGATGATGGGCGCACCCCACTGCTTATCGAGCACAACGTTGCGGCCGCGGGGGCCAAGGGTTACCTTGACCGCGTTCGCGAGCTTATCAACGCCGGCTTGCAGGTGCTTGCGGGCATCATCATTGAATTCAAGTTGTTTTGCCATGAATCCTCTATCTCCTTTGGTCTTTATCTAGGGTGGTTGAGAAGATAAAGGGTCTTAGGAGACAACGGCCAGCACGTCGCGTGCTGAAAGGATGAGGTACTCGCTGCCGCCGTACTTAACTTCGGTGCCGCCGTACTTGGAGAAGATGACAACATCGCCTTCTGCTACGTCAACGGGAATGCGGTTACCCTTGTCATCGACGCGGCCGGGACCAACAGCGATAACTTTAGCTTCCTGGGGCTTTTCCTTGGCGGTATCGGGGATGACGAGACCGGATGCGGTGGTCTGCTCAGCTTCTACGATCTGCACAACAATGCGGTCTTCAAGCGGCTTGATGGTAGCCATGTTCTTGCTCCTTCTAGGGCGTAAACGTTAGGGGTTGACCTGCGCTAAAACTGTCTTCGGTGTCGTCGCGGTGCCACCGACTACAGATTTAGCACTCTAAACGGTCAAGTGCTAACTAAAACTTTAGAACGTCTCTGCTCACGGGGCAACCGAGCCAGCAGGTTTCGCGGTGAGCGCACCGCGGTGGGACTATGATGAAGAGGTTGCAAAAGTGAGCCAAGCCATAAGCAAGGAGGAATGGCGTGATCAAACTTCTCTTTTGGCCGGTGCTGGTGCCCTCCTTCCTCTTTGCCGCAGCCCTGGGAGCTATCACCCCTCTCATCATTCTTGCAGCCATCGACATAGGAATACCCCCTGCAGCAGCTGCCCTCCTCATGGCTGCCTCGGGCGTTGCGGCGCTTGCTTGTACGGTTCCGGTGGGCGCAGCTATTGACCGGGTAGGCGACAAGAGGGCCATGACTCTGGCTACCCTGAATGCAGCCGGCGCCCTGGCACTGACTATTCTGGCTCTTGCAGTGCCTTCGGGCTGGTCTATTGCCCTCTATATCGCCGGTCATTTGTTGCGCGTGCCCGCCCAGGTTGCCTGGGGATTGGCGCGCCAAGCTGTGGTGGCTGAGACCGTTGCCGCCACGGACCGAGGCAAGGCAATGACGTCCTTGGGCGGGGCACAGCGAGCAGGTTTCCTCGCCGGACCGCTGGCCGGTTCCCTCATACTCATTTGGCTTCCTCTTTGGACCGTTTTTGCTTTCTCCATCGTTCTGGTTTTAGCTGCAACGGTACTGCTGCGAATCCCCCGCTTTAATTCAACCTTTGATCGGGCGACTGCCCAGGCCAGAGAAAACAGGGCAGCCACCGAAACAAGCCAACTATCGGTTACTTGGAACACCGTTTTCGTGGCTGGCATCGGAGTCAGCCTTCTCTCGGTGGCCCGGGTGAGCCAGCCCATTCTGGTAGCCCTCTGGGGGCTGCACCTGGGCTGGTCCGAAGCCCAGATTTCCTTAGCCATTGCCCTGGGCTCTGCTCTGGAGATGGTGCTCATGTTCCCCGGCGGTTACCTGAAAGATCGGGTAGGTCGTTCCTTTATCCTGAGTCTGTGCCTCGTTTTCTTTGGCGGAGGCTTCCTGCTGGTGCCCTTCTGGGACGGTAGCTGGGGTTTCGTCCTTGCCCTCATCTGCATGAGTGTGGGCAACGGCCTGGGCTCCGGTATCAATATGACCATCGGTGCTGACCTTAGCCCGGACACCGGCAGGGCCAAGTTCTTGAGCATCTGGTCCATGTTCTCCCAGGTGGCTGTTGTGGGTGGTCCCTTGGGTATTTCGGCTGTGCTCACTGCGTTCGCCCTACCGGCGGCCTTTATATTGGTAGGATCTCTGACCGTCTTTGGAGCCGTTTGGGCACTTGCCACTCAGCCGATTACTAAACTACCTACCGGTTCCCGGCGCAGTTAGATAGCACCACTAGAATAAGAAACGATGACTAGCTTTACACCAGCACCAGCCCATCCTTTCAGTGAAGAGCTGCTCGCCGCCGTCCGCGAATTCACCCCCTACACCGCTGATACTGCCCTTGCCGCCGCGAGTGCGCTACGGTCCAGGGGGTTTACCCCTGAAGAGACCTCAGCAGTGCTGACCCAGGCAAAGCTCCGTACCCAGGCTGCCAACAAGTTTGGAGAGCACGCTGCAGAGATGCTACTGACCGAGGCAGGTTATGAGCAAGCAACCAGGGCAGCGGTGGGGGCGCGTCACGCCCAAAGATTTGTGGACGCAGGTATCAGCTCGGTAGCTGATTTGGGCTGCGGAATCGGGGCTGACTCTCTCGCCTTTGTCGCCGCCGGTCTGGCGGTGATAGCGGTGGAGCTTGACCCGGCAACGGCGGCTTTCACCGCCCATAATCTGCAGGGTATTGAGACCGCCCAGGTGCTGGTGGGCAATGTAGAAGAAGTGCAACTAGAAAACCTGACCACGGTCTCGGGGCAACCGGTAGAGGCGCTCTGGCTAGATCCTGCCCGCCGCGAGGTGGAAGGCGGCGCCACCACGTCCCGGCTCTTTGACCCCGAAGCTTTCTCCCCTCCCCTGTCCTTTGTAGAGAAGCTGGCGGCCACCGGCATTCCCATGGGCGTCAAGATGGGCCCCGGCCTGCCCCACGAGCATATTCCCGAAGGCTGCGAAGCTGAATGGGTGTCCCACGGCGGTTCGGTGGTTGAGGTGGTGCTCTGGTTCAATGCTCTCGCCCGCCCAGGAGTGCGCCGGGCGGCCAGCGTCCTCTCATCTCACCCCTTAGAGCCGGAGTTGCTGGGCGAGATTACCTCGTCCCAAGACTCCCCGGACCTCACTGGAACGCACGAACACGAACCCCTTGTGGGAGAACTCAGCAATTACATCGCTGAGCCCGACGGCGCGGTGGTGCGTTCCCACCTGGTCTCTGATCTTGCTCATCAGCTGGGTGCCCAGCTAATGGATGAAAAGATTGCCTACCTAACCATGGAAATCCCTGCAGAGACCGCCTTAGCGCAGATCTATACGGTTCAGCAGGTGCTTTCACTGCAAGATAAGACGCTCAAGCGGTGGGTTAAGGAGCAGGGCATCACTACCCTGACCGTCAAAAAACGCGGGGTCGATATTGTGCCCGAGCACTTGCGTGCCAAGCTTTTGGCCGGGGTTAAGAAGAAAAAGGGAGCGGCAGCGGTTCCTGCCACCTTGATTTTGACGCGCCTGGGCAGCGGGGCTGAATCTCGGCGGCTGGCCATCCACGCTAACCCGGTGCAACTATAAGACAGCCCGTGCGCTGTGAACCGTCCCTTATCGTTTTTTGTCTTTTTCATGACGCAGAATTCGGCGCCACCCTAACCCAGCCCCTAGACTAGAAACAGCCTACTGACTAGCACCCGGAGCCGCCCATGATGCCCTTTAATGTCTCAGAGCAGTCCACCATTGGCGTGGAATGGGAAATTGCTCTCGTTGACCCAGCAACCCGCGAACTGTCCTCGCGTGCCCCTGAGGTGCTGACGGCACTCAAGGAGCACCACCCTCAGCTACTGGTGCCGGGCAAGACGCAGCCCCATATCACCGGAGAGTTTTTAGATAACACCGTTGAACTGGTGACAGGTATCTGCCGCACCCCAGCCGAAGCCTCCGACCAGCTACGCGAAGCGGCGTCCGTCCTCAAAGAGGTCACCGATAGTCTGGGGTTAGGCTTCTTCTCAGCAGGAACGCATCCCTTCTCACGGGCCCTTGAGCAACCGGTCGCCGATAAAGACCGCTATCAGCGGGTGCTGGACCGCTCCCAGTTCTGGGGCAAACGGCAGATTATTTACGGTGTGCACGTTCACACCGGCGTGGATTCGCGCGATAAAGCATTGCCGGTACTGAATGGGCTGACCAACTTTTACCCTCATTTATTGGCACTTTCAGCGTCTTCCCCCTTCTGGGAAAGTGAGGACACCGGGTTCGCCTCCCACCGTGCCCAGCTCTTCCAGCAGCTGCCGACCAGTGGGCTACCCTTTATCTTTGAGACCTGGGAAGACTACGAATCCTACCTGGATGATTTGTTGGCAACCGGTGTCATTGACGAGCCCAGCGAAAACCGCTGGGACGTCCGCCCGGTGCCAGGCTACGGGACCGTTGAGATGCGCGCCTATGATGGGCTTGCCTCGGTGCGCGATATTGCAGCACTGACAGCTTTCACGCAGTGCCTGGTGGAGTGGTTTAGCCGCCAATTGGACGCCGGTGGGCGTGTAGAACCGTTGCACCCCTGGCATGCCCAGGAGAATAAGTGGCGGGCAGCGCGCTATGGCACTGAAGCCATCATCATCATGAATAATCGCAACGAGGAACGCCTGGTCACCGAGGACGTGCTGGGTCTGCTGGATAAGTTGGAGCCGGTTGCCCGCGACCTGGGCTCTAGCGCAGAACTAGCTGATGTTGAACGGATGTGTCGTGAGGGTGCTGGTTACCAGCGTCAGCGCCGGGTTGCTGCCGAGCACCAGGGAGACCTGCGGGCTGTGGTCGATGACCTGGTGGCTCAGGCGCAAGAGCTTTAACATAAACATACTTGAGGGGCAGCGCAGACGGGTGCCCTGAAGGCGGCAGACCACCCTGTCCACTGAGCAAGGCACAAGTAGGCGCGCACGCAGCCGACTGGTTCGGGGCTGGCGTGAATCGCATGCGAGCTCTGCGAGCCAGCGAGAGGGTCAGGGCGAGGGCGCGCCTGCTAGCGCCTTGCTTTAATTGTGTAGGTACTTCACCTAGACCGAGATGGTGGTGACAGGCAGGGATGAGTCGGCAGTGAAGTCGATGCCGCTGGGCTGCCGGCCCCCGGTGACCAGACGGGCACCCAGAGCAGCGACCATAGCGCCGTTGTCGGTGCAGAGGGAGAGCTGTGGAATAACCAGTTTGATGCCGTGTTCGGCGCAGCGCTGGGCGGTAAGCTCACGCAGTCGGGAATTGGCTGCCACTCCACCGCCTAGCAGGAGGGTTTTGATGCCGCGTTCGGCACAGGCCAGCATGGCTTTTTGAGTGATGACATCGACGACTGCTTCTTGGAAGGAGGCCGCGACGTCTGCCACGGGTACTTCTTCACCGCGGGCTTCGAACCCTTCGACGACGCGGGCAACGGCGGTTTTGAGGCCTGAGAAGGAGAAATCGTAGCGGTGAGGGCCGGGTTCTTCGACGGTGCCCATGAATTTGCGGGTGGAGAGCCCGCGGGGGAAAGCGAAGACACTACCGTCGCCCTCTCTTGCGGCTTGATCGATGGCGGGGCCACCGGGGTAGGGTAGACCGAGAAGGCGGGCGACCTTATCGTAGGCTTCGCCGGCGGCGTCATCCAGGGTAGCGCCCAAGAGTTCCACATCGCCAGTGATATCGCGGACTGCTAGGATTTCGGTGTGTCCGCCAGAGACCAGCAGGGCGCCAAGACCCTCGCGGGGTAAGCCGTCCAAGAAGTCGGCGGTGTGCCCTTCGATGCCGCAGTCATCCAGCAGACCCACACCTACATGGGCGACCAGGTGGTTGATACCGTAAAGGGGTTTACCGGTGGCTACAGCCAGTGCTTTGGCAGCTGATACACCGACCATGAGAGCACCGGCCAGGCCGGGGCCTGCAGTGACTGCAATAGCGTCTATCTCCTCGAGGGTCACCCCAGCTTCGTCCAAGGCCTGTTTAAGGGCTGGTACGAAGGCGTCCAGGTGGGCACGGGAGGCGATTTCGGGGATGACCCCGCCGAAGCGCACGTGTTCTTCCATGGAACTAGCAACGGTATTAGTGAGCAGGATGGAGCCGCGCACGATGCCGATGCCGGTTTCGTCGCAGGAGGATTCGATGCCCAATACCAGGGGTTCGGTGTTGGCCTTAGTCATGGTGGGCTTCGCTTTCAATCGTGGGTTCTGGGGTCTTGCTCGTGGCATCATCGTTCGGGGTGGAAGCGGGAGCCAGTAGCTCCTTGCGCATAATGAGAGCATCCACGCCGTCGTTGTAATAGCCGCGGCGCACATGAATTTGCTGGTAGCCGTTGCGCTGGTAAAGATCTTGGGCGCGAGCATTATCGGCGCGTACTTCTAGCAGAATCTGTTCAGCACCGCGGACCGCGGCTTCGCGGGCAAGGAAGTCCAGCAGAGCCCGCCCGTAGCCCTTGCCCTCGTGCCGTGGGTCAATGGCAATAGTCTGCACGTCGGCTGTCTCGGCGATACTCATCAAACCGGCATAACCAATGATCTCAGCCTCGTTCCTCCCCTCCTGCACGGTTTCGAGCACAATATAGCCTCGGGTGGGATGCACTATCTCGGCTAAAAACATATCGAGCGGCCAGGCATCAGCCGGGAAGAGCTGGCTTTCCAAGGTGTGCACTGCGGGTACGTCCACGAGGGTCATTGCGCGAGCGCGGACGCCGGGTAGCCCGTTGGGTAGATTTGCCTGGAGCACTAGCTACCCGCCTTTTTACGGGCGGCCGGCACCTTAGCGTCCGACTCACGCAGGTAAAGAGCCGAGGTATCGGTGCTCAGCGCACTAGCGCCCAGGCGGGCAGCGGCGCGCAACAGGTGGCTGGCTTCGGGTTGTAGGCTCTCGAAGCCGGGTTGAGCATCGAAGTCCTGGGGATAGAGGGAGGTTCCACTACCGTAGGCGGGCAAGGTAGGCGTTTGGGAGGCCGGGCCAACGGTGGGGCCCTGCACCAGCGAGTAGCCGGTTTCAGTGAGCTCGTACAGCGCCGAGTAGACTTCGCGGCGGCGGGCATCGCTGACCACCAGAAAACGCTGCTGGCCGGCCTCCCGAGCAACAGCATGGGCTGCCTCGGCCAGTGCGGTCAGGCTCATCATGCCGTAGAGAGGAAGGTCCCAGGCGACGGCGAGCGCACGGGCTGTCACGATACCAGCACGCAGACCGGTAAAGGGGCCAGGCCCGGTGCCGGTCAGTACGGCGTCAAGGTCGTGACCGCTGACGCCAGCTTCGGCCATTACATCGGCGACGAAGGGGGACATGACCTCGGCGTGGGAGCGGGTGTCCGTGGTGGCGCGGTGGGCGAGCAGGGTGAGCTGACCGCCTTCGATACGTCCCAGGGCGACGGAGGCGGTAGCTGATGAGTCTAGGGCAAGAAAAAGCACTGTGTTAGTTTACTCCGTAGTCGGGGCGGCATGGGTGAGAGCCTGTTGTAGCCGGTCAAAAGCGCTTGGACGCTGGCTAAGCCAGCGGGGGCCGCTGGCTATGACGCGCAGGCGGCGCGGTTCGGGGGCTTCTTCGTCCTCGTCCAGGTCAGTTCCTCTGCTACTGGTGTAGAGCTGGTAGGGGTCGGTCTCGGCCAGGTCGGCACCGGTGACGCGAGTGAATTCCAAGTCCAGCAGAGAATCTGAGAGGTGTTCGGCTTTGTCTCTACCCCATTCAATGACGGTCACCGAGCGATCCAGGGAGTACTCCAAATCTAGGTCATCCAGTTCTTCGCCCGAGGTCAGGCGGTAGGCATCCACGTGGACCAGGTCTGGACCACCGGGGCGCGGGCCATCAGCGAGGTTGGGGTGCACGCGGGAGAGCACGAAGGTCGGTGAGATGACGCCTTCGCGCACCCCTAGCCCCTCCCCCAGTGAACGGGTAAAGGTAGTCTTTCCTGCGCCCAATTCGCCGGTCAGAATCAACACGTCCCCAGCATCCAACAGGGGCGCGAGCGCACGGGCAACGGCGGCAGTGTGGCTGGGGTCGGTAATTTCTAGGTCAAAAACTGCTTGAGAACTCGGCATGACTACCTTTCCGTGGTGTCGTTTCGCCAGCTACCGCCCACCGAGACACGGGGCACGCGTGGCGAGATGCGGGTGACGATTTCATAGTTGATGGTGCCAGCGGCCTGCGCCCAGTCGGTCACCGGCGGGTTCTGCCCGGCTCCGAAGAGGACGGCGGGCGCCCCCAAGTAGCCGAGAGCCGGGTCAGAAAGACCGGGTGCACCGAGATCAATCACCATCTGGTCCATGGCGATGCGCCCTACCTCTCGGTAAGTGCGGGGCTCTGCGCCTGCCGGGTAGATGCGTACCGGCCCTCCGGTGGCTACCCGGGGCACACCGTCCGCGTAGCCCAGGGGCACCAGAGCTAGGGTGGTTGGCTGGTCAGTTACGTAGTGAAGCCCGTACGAGACGCCCTGGCCAGCGGGCACTTCTTTAACCGAGCTGATGAAGGTTTGGAGGTGCATCACGGGTCTGAGGCCCAATTCTTGAGGGCTGACGCCTGGCAGCGGCGAAAGACCATACAGCCCGAGCCCCACGCGGACGGAGTCCCTCAGCAGCGCATCCTCTTGCTGAAGGTCAGCAGCGGTAAAGGTTGCCGGGGTGTTAGCAAGGTGCAGCACCTGGGGAGTCAGCCCGGCGTTTTCTGCAATCATCAGGGCACGGTCAAACTCTGCCGATTGGCTAGCGGTTTCAGGGCGTTGCGGTTCATCAGCAACCGCCAGGTGAGTAAAGAGCCCGCGCACTTTCACCAGCCCCTGCACCTCGTAGGCGCGGGCACGGGCAGCCAGCTTTTCAAGATCAGCGAGCATCACGCCGTTACGACCAAGACCGGTGTCTACCTTAAGGTGCAATAGCACCGGCTGGGAAGGGGTAGCAGTCTGGGCGGCGGCCGCAATTTTTTCTAGTTCCCAGAGGCTAGAAACACCCAACTGAAGATTCAAGCGCAGAGCAAGCTCAAAGTCGGTGCGAGGGGTATGCAGCCAGGCAATCATGGGTGCCTTTATTCCAGCATCACGCAGGGTAGCGGCCTCGCGTACATGCACCACCCCCAGAGCGTCCGCGCCGGCAGCTAGAGCTGAGCGGGCCACATCAACAGCACCGTGCCCGTAAGCATCCGCCTTCACCACAGCGACCAGCTCCCGCCCCCCGATGAGGGAACGAATACGGGTGACGTTGTACTCAAGAGCGTCCAGATCGATGAGGGCAAGGCGCTCAAAATCGCCGGGGGCATCCAGAGGCACGAAACCCTGCTGGCGGTATCCGCTGGTAAGACTCATTGCTCTTCCTGCCTTCGTATCATTAATTCTCCTCTTTTTAGGGTAGTCCACTTTGACGCGCCAGGTCATATGCCCGCCGGTACACCGCTGGTGAAAGTAAGTGACGATTGGCTCCTTAGGGGCGGTAAAGTAGTGAAGCGTGGTAGACCTATCTCTGGCAAGCGTGCACCTTCATCTGATTTCCATGCACACCTCTCCTTTGGCGCAGCCGGGCACGGGGGACGCTGGGGGCATGAATGTCTATATCGACCGTTCTTTGCGCGCTTTGCTGAAGCGCTATCCGCAGATATCAGTAGAGGTCTTTACCCTGGATACGGCTTGCAACGGTGCGCGCACAACAGAGCGGGTTTCTGACCGGGCGATTGTTCACTCGCTGTATCTACCCGAAGCTGCCTGTGCTTCGAAAGAGAATTTACCGAAATTTGTTCCTGCTTTTGCTCAGGCGATTCGGGAGAGTGCTGTGCGGCAACCCGATATCGTCCACGCCCACTACTGGCTGTCGGGGCTAGCGGCGCTGGAATACGCCCCAGATCTTCCCTTGGTGCAGACCATGCATACCACCGCTGCGGCAAAAAACGCCCGGCTGGCTCCCGGCGAGAAACCTGAGCCGCAGATACGCCTGGAGGGTGAGCAGCGCCTGATCGATACCGTATCTTCCGTGGTCGTGAATACACGTTTTGAAGCTCAGCAAATACGCGACCTCTACGCGGCTGATCCCGGGCGGCTGAAGGTTATCACACCGGGTGTTGAAACCGGTATCTTTACACCCCGGGCAGGTGAGACAGCCACCAATGCCGGTTCTGCCACCTCAGCTCACCTAGTTTTTGCCGGACGCCCGCAGCCGCTGAAAGGCCCCCACCTTCTCGTTGAGGCGCTCGCCTTACTCCCTCAGGACTTAGAGGTGACCCTCGATATCATCGGGCAGTCCCACACTAACTACGAGGATCAGCTTCTCCAACGGTCACAGCAGCTGGGCCTCACGCATCGAGTCAGGCTCCTCCCCTCCCAAAAGCCTCGGGAACTTGCCGCGTCCTTCAGAGCCGCTGATATCGTTGCCTGCCCATCCTCCTCAGAAACCTTTGGTCTGGTAGCTCTAGAAGCTCAGGCCTGCGGTACGCCCGTGCTGGCGACCAAAGCAGACGGCCTGCTGACCGCTGTGCAAGACGGTGTGACCGGTCATTTGGTCGAGCCTCGCACCCCGGAGGCTTGGGCCTCAGCCATCGAAAAGCTGGTGAGATCACCAGAAGAACGCCGGCGCCTGGGCGCAGCCGGCTCCGCACGCGCAGCTCACCTGCGCTGGGATGACACCGCCGACCGTCTCTTTGAGCTCTACAGCCAGCTACTTCACAGCACCTACAGTATTTAGAACCTATAGATCACGCTAAGGAACACCCATGTCTTTTTCTATGACCCGCCATGAATTCATTGACTACCTCAACGCCTCCAAAATCACCGGGCAGGTAGCAACCGCCCGCGAGAATAATATCGCCCATATGCACGGCTTTGTGGAGGGTAACGAGCACCTTGAGTTCGGGGTGAAACTCACCCGCGATTGGAGCTACGAAGAAATCTTTGAGCTCATGGCTCGACGTGTGGGCACCAGCTCAGACCCTACCTTCTTAGAGGGGCAGGACACCATCAGCGCAGAGAAGTGCGTGGACGCTCTGACCGAGTATGCGCGTATTTTCGGCCAGGCTGTAGCAGCTGGCCACAGCATCCTCTTCGCAACCGGTCACCCCGCAGGCCTCTTCCCCATCTACGCTGAGATGGCACGTGCAGCCCGGGCAGCCGGAGCCCGCGTCCTCACCATTGACGAGGGTGATCTATTTTTAGATGGTGATATCCGCCAAATCTTCGATGTGGTCATGTTCGAACAGTACGGCAACCTGCAGCATACCCACTTCCCCGGCCCTATGCAGCTGGCCCTCGCCCAGCTTGAGGCACGTGAGGATGCCCCCGGCCTGGTCGTCGCTGACCACGGGTTAGCAGGGTTTGCAGCATCAGCTGGCTACCCCACCATCGGCATTGCTGACTGCAATGACCCCGGGCTCTTTGTCTCAGCAGAACAGGGGCAGATTCTGGTGGCTGTTCCTATGGACGATAATGTGACCCCTCATCTTTACCGACCCGTTATCGATTTTATTCTGAGTGAAGCAGACCTTTACCCCGCCAGCTAGCGGTTTCACGGCCCTAGCTCGTGTGCAAAGAGCCACCTTTATGAAGCACCCCCTATTCTGCGGTTGGCAGTAGGATTGATTGTTAATCAATCTACGTGCCGCAGAACAGTTTTCGCACCCTGTCTGAGGTACATTCATCACTCACACTGGGGGGAACACACCACGTGAATCAAGACATCATTGAAGAGCGTTGGAGGGAGACGCGCAATCGCCGCCCATGGCACCCAAAGGTTAAGGCGGCTCTCTACATTGTTGATGCACTCACCATCACCATCACTTTCGCGCTAGCACACCTGGCTAGCTTCGGCTTTGAAGACTCAGAAGTCATGAGCCGCACTGAGCTACCCATGGGTTACATCGGCACCGGCATTATTTTCGGTGTGCTGTGGTTCATGGCTCTTTCTATTTCGGGGTCCCGCAATATCCGTCACCTGGGTCAGGGCAATGATGAGTACCGCCTGGTCATCAAGGCCACCTCGTATTTTTTCTGCCTCATTGCGATTTTCTCTTACCTCACCAAGATTGAGTTTGCCCGAGGTTACGTTATTCTGGCCTACCCCATCGGCATTCTTCTCTTGCTCAGCGCACGGTGGTCTGTACGCCGCTATTTGGTGAGCTGGAGAAACCGTGGCCGAGCTCTATCCCGTGTGCTAATTATCGGTGACTATGATTCCGGCAATCACCTCTACAAGACTCTGCTGAAAGGCCGCACCTCCGGTCTTTCACCTGTAGCAGCCTACTTACCTCGTTCACCTGAAGGCACCACGCTGGGAGACGGAGAAATCCCCACCCTGGGGTACTCACCCAACGCAGCTGACATCATTGAGGTGGTGCGCGATAACAATATTCACGCGGTGGCAGTTTCTACCGGCCACGGTCTCAATCCTCAAGAACTGCGCAGGTTAGGGTGGGTTCTGGCAGCAGCTCACGTCGCCCTTATTATGGCACCGGCAATGACCGATATCGCCGGGCCTCGCATTCGCACTCAGCCTCTGGGCGGTCTCCCCCTTATTCACGTGCATACTCCGCGTATTGAGGGGGTCCAGGCCCTTCTGAAACGCTCCATCGATCTCGTAGCTTCCACTCTGGGGCTTATCCTTCTGTCCCCCCTCCTACTGGTTGTTGCTCTGATGGTTAAGAAGGACGGCGGGCCCATCTTCTTCTTGCAGGAGAGGGTTGGCTACCGCGGCACTTCCTTCCACATGATTAAGTTCCGCTCTATGGTGACTAACGCTGAGGAGCTCAAAAAAGAGCTCATAGCGCAGAACGAGGGTAGCGGGGTTCTTTTTAAAATGGCCGATGACCCCCGCATTACCACAATCGGTAAGTTCATCCGCAAGTACTCGATCGATGAATTGCCCCAGCTCTGGAATGTCTTCCTCGGTGATATGTCCCTGGTAGGGCCCCGACCCCCGTTGGCATCAGAGGTTACCCAATACGAGGAGGACGCCTACCGCCGTCTGCTCGTCAAACCCGGCGTTACCGGTCTTTGGCAGGTATCAGGCCGTTCCAACCTGTCCTGGGAAGAGTCCATTCGCCTGGACCTCTACTATGTTGAGAACTGGTCAGTGATTGGCGATTTAGTGATCCTTTTCCGCACTGTACGCGCAGTTTTCGCTAAGGATGGGGCCTACTAAGCCCTAAAAAGCATCACATCCACCCGGCTTTTAGCCGGGTGGATTTTTTTACGCTACCTACACGCTCAGTAGTTGCGCCAGTGCTGCGGGTAACCGTTGCGCTACCTCGGTCGGTGGTAGAGGGCCGCGGGTACCGGGCGTATGCACCAGGTCAGAGGCAAGGCCGTGTACCGTCACGGCAGCAGCCGCGAGCTGAGCGTAGATTAAGGGAGCGCTGGGTTGGGTGTGGTGCGCCTGGTGTTGTGCTAACAGGGCACCCATTATACCGGTGAGGGTGTCCCCGCTACCTGCCGTAGCCAACCAGGGGCTGTTACTTTCGACCGTCAGCACCAGCTTCCCATCACTAGTTGCTATATGCGTCACTCCACCCTTGAGCAGAACCGTGGCGCCGCTCAAATAGGCTGCCTGGCTAGCCCAGAAGACGGGATCTGCTTCTATTTCAGCGCGTTCAGGGGCAGCTCCATCAAACAGGTTCGGCGCAAGCGCCAAGAGCCACGTGAAGAAATCTGCAAGTTCACCAGCGTGCGGAGTAAGAATGTGCTGCTGCATCAGAATTCGACCGCCTGCTACCAGTTGGGCAGCAAGGGGTACCGCGCCAGCGTCCCCCACTGCTGCAGTCTCGGTGCTCAGCACGGCCCTGATATGTTCAAGACGTGAGCCCTGACTGACACCACTTCCCAGTGCCCAGGCATCAACGCGCAATTCTAGCGGGTCACCGGTAGAGCAGACCGCTTCAGGGACCGATAGATTTATAAGAAAGTTGAGCTGACTGGTGCCAACAAACCGCACCATGCCGACCCCGGTGTTGACAGCCGCCCGCACACTCATGAGCGCCGCCCCGGGGTAGTCCTCACTGCCGGTCAGCACTCCCAGCACTCCGCGAGTGTACTTATGGGACTTTTCGCCGGGTGCCTTTAGCAAAGCGGGTAACTGTCCAGCATCGAATGCTCTTACGGTGGGGCTGTTTTCAAGGCTCATCGGTCAGTCTCCCTAGGGTGAGCAGAGAGCAGACCGCGGCCGGCTGGGTCTAATCTCATGAGGGTGAGTAATTCATCATCGGTCAAGTGTTCTGCCACGACAGATGCGATAGCTACCGGTTCATCGTGGGTGAGAGTAAGATGCCAGCGGTTAATACCCAGATCTGCTGCCCGCTGAGCCACCGTACCCGTAGCGACCAGGTGGGGAGCTCCGTCCGGGTCATTTTCAATCCAGCAGTGCTGCCAGACCAAGCCAGCAGGTGCTCGAAGGGCTTTGGCGGCTGCCTCTTTAGCGGCAAAACGTGCGGCCAAGGAACGCAAGAGTTTATCCCGTTCATGTTCGACAAACACACGGTCAATGAAGCCCGGGGTGCGCTCAATAATCTCTGCGAATCTGTTGATGTTGACCACATCAACGCCGGTACCAATAATCATGCGGTGACCCTTCTAACCGTCTCTTCTCATTCCCCCAGTTTAGCGAAGCGGCTACATCAAGAAAGTAGGGGCATAGCAAAGGCACCCCTACCAGAGGTAGGGGCGCCCAAAAAAGCATTCCTTAGACCGTTTGGTTACTCAACAGTCACAGACTTCGCTAGGTTACGGGGCTGGTCAACGTCGTAGCCCTTCGCGTGCGCTACAGCGCATGAGAAGATCTGCAGTGGCACAGTGGCTAGCAGGGGCTGCAGCAGTGACGGTGAGGCAGGAATGCGGATGATGTGATCTGCATGCTCCTCAACGGCAGTGTCGCCTTCTTCAGCGATAACGATGGTGACAGCACCGCGAGCACGCACTTCCTGGATGGTGGAAACAACCTTGGCGTGCAGGGAGTCACGGCCGTTGGGTGAAGGCACAATGACGAAGATGGGCTGGCCCTCTTCAACCAGTGCGATGGGGCCGTGCTTGAGCTCACCAGCAGCAAAGCCCTCTGCGTGCAGGTAGGCGATTTCTTTGAGCTTGAGAGCGCCCTCAAGAGCTACGGGGAAGCCTACGTGGCGGCCCAGGAAGAGCACAGACTTAGCGTCCTTCATGGAGGTGCCAAGATCCTTGACCTGCTGCTCACCGTCGATAACTGCCTGAATCTTTTCGGGCATCTGCTGCAGTTCTTGGAGAATGCCGCGTACTTCGTCCTTGTACATGTTGCCGCGCAGCTGTGCCAGGTAGAGACCCAGCAGGTAGGCAGCAGCAATCTGTGAGAGGAAGGCCTTGGTGGAGGCAACGGCAATTTCGGGGCCTGCGTGGGTGTAGAGAGCTGCGTCAGCTTCACGGGGCAGGGTTGAACCGTTGGTGTTACAGATGGAGACAACCTTAGCGCCCTGCTCCTGCGCGTGACGCACAGCCATGAGGGTGTCCATGGTTTCGCCGGACTGTGACAAAGCCACAACTAAGGTCTTTTCATCCACGATGGGGTCGCGGTAGCGGAACTCGTGGGCCAGTTCGACCTCGGTGGGGATGCGGCACCAGTGCTCGATAGCGTAGCGGGCCACGTGGCCTGCGTAAGCTGCGGTGCCACAGGCAACCACGATGATTTTATTGATGGAGCGCAGGACGCTGTCATCGATTTTCAGCTCGTCGAGGGTCAGGTTACCCTTTTCGTCCAGACGGCCTAGCAGGGTGTCACGCACAGCTGCGGGCTGCTCGTGGATTTCTTTCTCCATGAAGGAGTCGAAGCCGCCCTTTTCAACAGCTGCGGTGTCCCATTCGATGGTGAATTCTTTGCCGTGGGCGGGGAAGCCTTCAAAATCAATGATGGAGTAGTCGGTACCGGTGATGGTAACGATTTGGTCCTGGCCCATTTCGACTGCTTTTTTGGTGTAGTCGATGAAACCTGAGACGTCTGAGCCCAGGAAGTTCTCATTTTCGCCCAGACCGATAACCAGCGGTGAGTTGCGGCGGGTAGCTACAACGCGGTCGGGGTGGTCGGTGTGAATTGCCAGGATGGTGAAAGCACCTTCAAGGCGGTTTGAGGCCAGGCGGATTGCTTCGGTGAGGTCCTTTGATTCCAGCTTGTTGTAGATGCTGGCAATCAGGTTAGCTGCGATTTCGGTATCGGTCTGCGAGAGGAAGGTGACGCCCTCTTCCAGCAGTTCGGCGCGAAGCTCAGCGAAGTTTTCGATAATACCGTTGTGCACAACTGCTAGGCGGTCGTTATCTACAACGTGAGGGTGAGCATTGTTATCGGTGGGGCCGCCGTGGGTTGCCCAGCGGGTATGACCGATGCCGATAGTTGATTCGGTCATGGGGTTAGCTGCAACTTCAGCTTCCAGGTTGACCAGTTTGCCCGACTTCTTACGGAACTCAATTCCTTCATCACCGATGACGGCAACACCGGCTGAGTCATAGCCGCGGTATTCCTGGCGGCGCAAACCTTCGAGGACCACATCATAAGCGGAGTGGTCAAATTTCTTACCGTCTGCGACCTGGCCGAGACTTACATATCCTACGATTCCACACATAAAGCTCATACTACCGTGCATGTTTCATTTGGGAACAGATTATGCGAATGACGAGTGCGACACATTGATTTCTAGGGGTGGACAGGCCTGTCGAACGACTATTTGTCCCCTAAATTGCGCGTCATAATCGGTTTCTTAGGGAAGAGGTTTTCAGCTGACGTTCAGAGGGTTTTAGACTTGGCTAAATGAGCACCTCCGCACTTGCTTCAAAGCACTCCCCTTTTACAGAGCTTGACCGGGATACCTGGTCGCGGCTTGCCAGCGAAATATCAGTACCGCTCACTGAAGATGAGCTGACGCAGCTGCGCGGTCTGGGTGAGCGCATTGACCTTGAAGAAGTTTCTCAGGTCTACCTGCCCATTTCGAGGTTGCTGAATCTCTATGTGAATGCTGCTGCTGGCGTCAACGATATGACGAACGACTTTTTGGGGACATCAGAGCGTAAGGTTCCCTTTATTATCGGTGTGGCGGGTTCCGTGGCGGTGGGCAAGTCCACCACAGCCAGAGTATTGCAGGACCTTCTGCGGCGTTGGCCTTCTACCCCTAACGTCCAGCTCATCACTACAGACGGATTTCTCTACCCCAACGCTGAGCTAGAACGACGGGGGCTCATGGGCCGCAAAGGCTTCCCCGAGTCGTATAACCGACGCGCGCTCCTACGTTTTGTCGCAGACGTGAAGTCCGGGGCCCCTGTGGTGACCACTCCCAAATACTCTCACCTCTACTACGACATCCTCCCGGAGGAGAGCATCGCGGTAACAGCACCTGATGTTCTCATTGTCGAGGGCCTCAATGTTCTTGCCCCCGCTAAACTGAGCGAAAACAGCTCATCAGCGCTGAGTCTGGCTGATTTCTTTGATTTCTCTATCTATGTGGACGCCAATACCGACGATATAGAGCGGTGGTATGTAGAGCGCTTTCTCAAGCTGCAGCAATCAGCCTTTACCAACCCAGATTCATATTTCCGGCGCTATGCTGATCTCTCTGAAGATGCTGCTATAGAACTGGCCACCAGCATCTGGAAGTCCATTAACGAACCGAACCTCCGCCAGAACGTGCTCCCCACCCGGGGACGCGCCAAACTGATTTTGAGCAAGTCTCACGACCACAAGGTTCGCCGTGTCTTGCTCAGGAAGAACTAAAATAATGGGTTTACCCATCAGAAAAGCAGGCATCTATCCCCTGGTGGGCGCGCTAGTCTTGCTCTGTGGCTGTACTGTTCACGGCAGTTCTCCAACGCCGGCTACAACCTCTTCAGCAGCCAATACTCCTGGCGCTAGCACCCCTGCACAAGAAACGCCCACCGCAGAGGCAACTGCTACTGCAGAGACCGTATCAACCCCCAGCAAAGCCGCGTCGTCATCGCCTAGCACCTCGCGTTCACCAGATTTCACCTCGCCCGACTCACTGACGGTGCTGGTGAACAAGATGCACCCGCTCTCTCCCAAAACCTACGCCCCGGTTGATCTCGTCCCCTTCGGTGGGGTATACCTTCGCCAAAAGGCGGCTCAAGCTGCCGAGGAAATGTTTGCTGCCGCCTCAGTTGAGGGAGTAGGTATCACAGCTTTGAGTGGTTACAGGTCCTACGAGACCCAGGTCGGCACCTATAACTCATGGGTGGCTACCTACGGACAGGAGCAGGCCGATGTAGCTTCTGCCCGTCCCGGTTATTCAGAGCACCAGACCGGCCTCGCCCTTGATATCGGCACCGGAGGCGCCTGCGACGTACAGGTCTGCTTCAAAGATACCGATGCCGCCCGCTGGTCAGCCGCCCATGCCCATGAGTATGGCTTTGTGCTGCGCTATCCCTGGTGGCAGCACGAAACTACGGGCTACTGGTACGAATCCTGGCATTTTCGCTACGTAGGACGCGCAGAAGCAGCGGCATTCCACAGCTCAGGCGCCCCTACACTGGAGGATTTTTGGGGTTTTGCTCTTTCATCGTCTGAGTAAACTCACTGTATGCAGTACTAGAGCAAGACAACAAGGCGCTGCGCTCAGGGAGTGGCTTGCCTTTTTCATTGGTTGATGAAATCTAGCAACAGAAATTTGAACACTGTTCAAAAATCGTCTATTGATAGATGTATGACAGATTTTAAAGCTCTTGCAGAGCGCATCCTTCAGGGCAAGCCGATCAGCCGCAAAGAGGCGCTGACCGCGCTGACAGCCCCAGACGCCCAGACCTTTACCCTGGTAGAAGCCGCATCCTTACTTCGCCGCCACCATTTCTCCAACACGGTTAAAGTCAACTACCTCATCAACCTCAAATCAGGGCTGTGCCCAGAGGACTGCACCTACTGCTCCCAACGCCTGGGGTCTGAGGCTGATGTTCTCAAGTACTCCTGGGTTTCGCATCAAGAAGCACTCACACAAGCAAAGTTCGGCATTGCCGGCGGAGCCTCTCGAGTGTGCATGGTTGCTTCAGGCAAGGGGCCCAGCAATCGGGATGTTGAACGCGTGTCTGGAATGATAAAGCAGCTCAAGGACCAGCACCCGCAGGTAGAAGTTTGTGCTTGTCTAGGGATCCTGAAAGATGGGCAGGCCCAACGCCTTAAAGAAGCTGGCGCTGATGCTTACAATCACAATCTCAACACCAGCGAAGACCACTACACCGACGTTTGCTCCACACACACCTACCAAGAACGCATTAGCACAATCCACCAAGCTCAGCAGGCGGGCTTATCAGCTTGCTCCGGGCTCATTGTGGGGATGGGGCAGACAGACGAACAGCTCATTGATGCAATTTTTGCTCTGAAAGATTTGGATGGAGACTCCATTCCCGTCAATTTTCTGATGCCTTTTGAAGGAACACCGCTTGCTGGCACGTGGGAGCTCACCCCACTGAAATGTCTGCGAATTTTGGCAACAGTGCGCCTGGTGGCGCCCGACCGAGAGATCCGTATGGCGGGCGGACGTGAGATGCACCTGCGGTCCCTGCAGTCGGTGGCGCTGCAGATAGCCAACTCCCTTTTCCTCGGCGATTATCTCACGTCCGAAGGTCAAGCAGCCCTAGATGACCTGGATATGATTCGAGATAGTGGGTTTGAGATAGTGGGGGCTGAGGGCAGAGACCTTTTGGCTGAGCATCAGAGATTGGCGAAAGATAGGGGCGATGAAAGCAACCTTGCTAGCGTAGACGAAAGCTCACGGTGTGGACTTCCAGTGGTATCTGATAACTTGCAGGGGTGCGGCGGTTGCTCATCGATGGAAGCACGCCATCCAACGGAGAATTCTCATCTTCCAGAATCCGGGGTTGAGTTCCGGCCGGTTCTACGCAGACGGGGCACGGGGACACCATCACGCCCCAATGCCTAAGAGCGGTCTTTGCTGGCAGTGCTCCGACGCGCATCATGCCTCTCGTGAGTGACTATGCCCCAAAACGCACTTGACGAGGAAAAACATACAGTTTGTGATTATATCGAGGGGTGCACATCACCTTGTGAGGAAGCCCACTGGTTTCCGCAGGAATTTTACCTGCTTTTAGTTTCTTACCTGTTTGACCCACGCTATTCTTGAAATCATGCTTACTGGATTTAAAGATTTTATTACCCGCGGTAACGTGATCGACCTCGCAGTCGGTCTGATCATCGGTACCGCTTTCACCGCCGTTGTCAACGCTCTCGTAGAGTCAGTGATGATGCCCGCTATTGCCTTCATTACCGGTGACAACGTATCATTCGACCAATGGCTCGCATTTGGCGATGTCAAGATCGGCGTTTTTTTGACCGCTGTTGTTAACTTCTTGATCGTTGCAGCTGCACTCTACTTCTGCATCGTCATGCCCATCAACAAGTTCAACGAAAAACGCGCTGCAAAGCTCGAACTCGAAGAGGAAGAGGAAGACCCCCAGGTCGCTCTGCTCAAGGAAATCCGCGACGCCATCGCTGCCAAGTAAAGACTTTCAGTACATTTAACTGACAGGTGCCCCGTTCCGAAAAGGAACGGGGCACCTTTGCATTAAGAGCCCAGTAGCTCTGAGTTACAAGCAATGGAGGGGGTCAGCAGACATTAAAAGCGCAGGTGGACGGAGTGTGTGGCAAACTGCCCACCTCTTCTGATTCGCTTCTTTCACCAGAACATGAACACCCAGCCTCGTAGGCTAAAGCCTCATACCGGTGGGGATAAAAGAGGTGCCCCGCCTCCCGTGAGGGGGGCGGAGCACCTCTTCTTGGTGCGTTTGGGGAGCTAAGCCCCTATGCGTTTCTCTTAGGCTACACGAGCCGCAATAACTGTGCGGACTCCAGCGTAGAGCGGGTGCTCAGCATCCAGACCGGTGAGCTGGGCGGTCACGGTGTCCAGATCTGACTCCCCAGCTTTAAGCTCAGCTAGGGTCTGCTGCAGACTAACTGCTTCAGGATCCTCAGCTACATCAAATTCCAGCAGGGCCGCAACGGTGGCCAGAAGGGCATCCGTGGGGCGTCCTAGTTCAGCCAAATCAGCTGCCGGGCCAATGAAGCGTTCATTGCGTGAAATCTTACGCAAGGGAGAACGTCCAACACGGTCAGTGGTGTCAGGCAAATCCTTATTGGCAAAGCGGCTCAGGATTTTTTCAATATAGGCCTGCTGCACCTCGGGCTCAAAACCGAATGTGCGAACGATGAGGTCCTTGGTTTCAGCAAGAGTTGCCTCAACCTTGGCGCGGATCTCATCGTTTGCGAGCGCATCAGAGATTTTTGAGATGCCAGCCTGAGCGCCAAAGTAGGCGAGGGTGGCATGCCCGGTGTTGACGGTGAAGAGTTTGCGGGTGATGTAAGGAGCAAGATCCGCAACCCAGGTTGCACCGTTGATAGCGGGAACGTCATCGCCGAACGGGCCGGTTTCAACAGCCCATTCGTAGTAGTTCTCCACGGTGACATCCAACCCCTGTCCGGGAGCCTGGTTAGGTACGATGCGGTCAACGGCGGTGTTGGCGAAGATTGCCTGTTCATCGGCTGCAGCGTAGTGCTTACGCACTTCTTCAGCCAGACCGTCGGTTGCGTTGATAGCGTTTTCACACGCCATGACGGCGACTTTGCCGGGGGTACCCAGTTCAGCACGCTTCTGCAACCCCTGGGCGATATTAACCGCAACGAACTTGAGCACGGTGGGGCCAACGGCAGTGGTGACGACATCAGCAGTAGCGATTTCCTCAGCGAGCGCGTCGGGGTTCTCTGCTGAGTTGATACCGCGGAAGTTGGTGATAGTGATGTCCTTGGGGTCAGCACCTACCTCATGCACGGTGTAGCTTTCCTCGGTGTTGAGTGCGTCAATGAGAGGAGCGGCAACGTCTGAGAAGACCAGCTCGTAGCCGGCTTCATTGAGGATAACGCCAACAAAGCCGCGGCCGATATTACCGGCGCCGAAATGTACAGCTTTTTTCATTAGCTATTAACCTTTCCGAAGATGTCCAGGATTTCCTGGGCAGTCCTTGCTTCTTCAAGCTGGGCAACAGATGCTTTGTTGGAGAAGGTCTTAGCGATCTTCTGGAGCAGTTCCAAGTGGGTGCCACCTGCGCCAGCGATGCCAATCACGAAGTTGACGGGCTTACCGTTCCAGTCGATGGGCTCATCTAAGCGAATGAAAGACATCGCCGATGAGTGGATGGCGTCCTTAGCTTCATTGGTGCCGTGGGGGATAGCCAGACCGTTGCCCATGAAGGTAGAGACAGAAGCTTCACGCTCATGCATAGCTGCTACGTATGAAGCATCGACCTTACCGGTAGAGACCAGAAGGTCACCTGCCTGCTCAATTGCCGCTGCGCGGTCAGCGGCGCTGGCGCCCAGGACGATGGTGTCGGCGGTCAGCACCTGTTCACCAGCAGGTGTTTCGGTGGCGGTAGCGGCTACCGCAGCGGGGGCAGCTACAGGGGCGGCTTCAGCCGGAGCTGCGGTGGTGCTTTCCTGCTGCTTGCGAATCATCTCAACGATTTCGTCGTAACGGGGGGAACCCATGAAGTTATCGACAGCTACGTGGAGTGCGCTGGGGGTGGGGGTGGCAGCACGATCAGCCAGATCCTGGTGAGAAACGAGCAGGTCGTACTTGTCCTGCAGAGCGTTGATTGCGGAGTTGGTGACGGTGACCTTGTCGCCGAAACCTGCGTCCTTAATCTTGTTACGCAGAACTGAAGCACCCATAGCGGATGAACCCATACCGGCGTCGCAAGCAAAAACGATGCTACGGATTTCCTTGTTGGGACGAGCAGCTGAAGAAGCGAAGGCACCAGCAACTGAGGATTTCTTGCCCTTCATGTCCTGCATCTTCTGAGCAGCAGCTTCAAGATCGTCTTCACCCTTCTTGGAGAAGCGAAGAATCAGAGCAGCTACCAGGAAGGAGACCAGGGTAGCTGCCAGTACACCGGCGTAAACCTTGAAAAGGTCACCGGGCGCAGAAACAGCGGTGATAGCGATGATTGAGCCGGGAGCCGAAGCTGAGGTCAAACCTACATCGAAGGTCAAGAACGTAAACGTACCAGCCATACCGCCAGCAATAGCGGCAGCAATCAGCTGGGGCTTCATCAGAACGTAGGGGAAGTAGATTTCGTGGATACCACCGAAGAAGTGAATCAGGGCTGCACCGGGAGCCGACGCTTTAGCAGCACCGCGGCCGAAGAACATGTAGGCCAGCAGAATACCCAGACCGGGGCCGGGGTTTGCTTCCAGCAGGTAGAGGATGGACTTTCCCATTTCCAGTGACTGCTGGGTACCAAGAGGAGTAATGATGCCGTGGTTAATGGCGTTGTTCAGGAAGAGAACCTTTGCGGGCTCAATCAGCTGCGCGGTCAGCGGCAACAGACCGGTGTTAACCAGCCACTCCACAGCGGCACCAGCACCAGCTTAGATAGCCTTCATGACGGGAGTCAGCAAGAACATCGAAGCAATAGCTGCAATACCGGCAAAGATACCGGCGGAGAAGTTATTGACCAGCATTTCAAAGCCGGGCTTGATCTTGCCGTCCCAGATGCCATCAAGTTTCTTCATGGACCATGCGGCCAGGGGGCCCATGATCATAGCGCCCAAGAACATGGGTGAGCCGCCCTCTTCACCGATGAAGATTTCAGCGCTAGTACCCATGATGACACCCATGGTTGCGGTTGCTCCTACAACACCACCACGGTGTTCGTAGATGAGCTTGCCGCCGGTGTAAGCAATCAGGATGGGCAGAAGGTAGGTCACCATGGGGCTAACCATCGTTGCCACGTATTCACTGAAGCCGGTCAGTGAAGGGAAATATTTGGGGACGAGACCGGCAGGGATGAAGAGCGCGGTAATCAGACCCCACGCAATGAGTGCACCGATATTGGGCATAATCATGCTGGAGAGAAAGGTGCCAAACTTTTGGACGCGCACGCGAACGCTGGCTGGTTTCTTTTCGGACTTAAGCCCTTCTTGTGTGTATTTTCGCGAGGTGCGAGTGAGATGAATAAATCTACTAAACACTCTGTATAGACAAAGAAAACAATACTTAGAGTGGAGTACACCTATTTTACTCCCCGGCACTTCCTTTTAAACATGAGCTTTTCTGCTATTTTTTCACACCTGTTAGACAGGTTTAGATAGGTCATACACAAAGCGCTCACCCTCGTAAAGAGGATGAGCGCTGTGATTGATGAATCTACGGGCTAAATAGCTAGTTCTTTGGCAACGACGGCAGCTAGTGCTTCAGCAGTTGCATCTGCGATGTCCTGCGTCTGGGCTTCTACCATAACGCGGACCAGCGGCTCGGTACCGGAAGGGCGCAGAAGCACCCGGCCGGTATCCCCCAGCTCAGCTTCAGCATCGCGAATAGCCTGTTGTAGAATCTCATTGCCCTGCACGCCTGCGCGGTTCACACCCTTGACGTTGATGAGGCGCTGGGGCGTTGCCTGCATGCGGTTGGCCAGCTCAGATAGCGGCAGGCCGGTGCGTACTAGCTCTGCTGCAATATGCAGACCGGTGAGTACCCCGTCACCGGTTGTGGCGTAGTCGCTCATAATGACGTGACCGGACTGCTCACCACCCAGGTTAAAACCGTTAGCGTTCATAGCTTCCAGCACGTATCGGTCTCCCACCGAAGCACGTTCCAGTTTAATACCGTGTTCCTTGAGGAAAATTTCAAGACCCAGTGAGCTCATGACGGTGGCCACCAGGGTATCGTCCTTGAGTTTTCCGGCGTCCTTCATAGCAAGTGCCAGAATCGACATAATCTGATCGCCGTCCACCAGGTTGCCCTGTTCGTCAACGGCCAAGCAACGGTCAGCATCACCATCATGGGCGATACCTAGGTCAGCTCCCCACTCGACCACCGCTTCCTGTAGCTTCTCGGGGTGGGTTGAGCCCACGCCGTCGTTAATATTAGTGCCATCTGGCTCCGCACCAATCACACGAACCTTAGCGCCGAGGGCATGGAAGGCATCGGGGGAAACACCCGAGGCAGCACCGTGGGCGCAGTCAAGAACGACCTTAAGGCCGTTAAGACGGCGGTGATCAGGAATGGTTGAGAGCAGGTGGGTGACGTAACGGTCTTCACCGTCAGTCAGGGGCCGGATGCGCCCCACGGCACCGTGAGTTGGGAAACGGAAGTCCTTGCTGCTGTAGAGCTCTTCAATAGCATCCTCCAGCGCGTCATCGAGCTTCTTGCCTCCTCGAGCAAGAAACTTAATGCCGTTATCTTCAGCTGCATTGTGAGACGCTGAAATCATGACGCCAAAGTCTGCGCCCGTGCTAGCAACAAGGTAGGCAGCCGCAGGCGTGGGCACCAATCCGGCGTCAAGAACATCAACGCCGGAGGAGGCAAAGCCTGCGGTCATCGCCGCACCGATAAACTCACCCGAGATACGGGAGTCATGCGCGATGACTGCCTTGGGGCGAGTTCCATTTTCAACCGTATTGAACCCAAGAACGATAGACGCGGCTTGCGCCAACTCCATTGCTAGAGCTGGGGTAATTAAATCGTTAGCGAGACCGCGAACACCATCGGTTCCGAATAATCTTTGTGACATCACAGACTATTCTACGACGCTTCACCTAGTTTTCTTCTCTTAGTATGGGAAAACCCTCTGGGTTTTCCGGCACATCATCATCCAACACGTCCGAACCCGAGCCCACAATCAGTGAGTCAGTGGCGCCTACCAGCGCCGTATCCTTGTTGGGGTAATCGAACTGGTTGAGCACATGACGCATAGCCTCCAGGCGTGCACGCTTCTTGTCGTTGGACTTTACCACCGTCCAGGGGGCGTCCCCGGTATCGGTATAGAAGAACATTGCCTCTTTAGCGGCAGTGTAGTCATCCCATTTATCAAGCGAAGCTAGGTCAGTAGGTGACAGCTTCCACTGACGTACAGGATCTGTGCGGCGGGCATTGAAGCGAGCCAGCTGCTCCGCGCGGGTCACGGAAAACCAGAATTTTATGAGCTTGACTCCGGAATTCACCAGCATGCGCTCCAGCTCAGGCACTTCTTGCATGAACTCGTAGTACTGCTGCGAGGTGCAGTAGCCCATGACGCGCTCAACACCTGCCCGGTTGTACCATGAACGGTCCATAAGCACGATTTCACCGCCGGAGGGCAGGTGCTGGATGTAGCGCTGGAAGTACCACTGAGTCTGCTCAATATCGGTTGGTTTCTCTAATGCAACGACGCGGGCGCCACGCGGGTTGAGATGCTCCATGAAACGCTTGATGGCACCGCCCTTACCAGCAGCATCACGGCCCTCAAAGATAATAAGAATCTTCTGCCCGGTCTCTTTGGCCCACAGCTGCAGCTTGATAAGCTCGATTTGCAGAGCTCGCTTCTCTTTCTCGTATTCCTTGCGCCCCAGTTTTTCATCGTAGGGGTAGCCTGCTTTCCAGGCATCCGACGTGGATTCAGAGGAGCCGTTGATTTTTTTCCTCAGCGATTCCATCTCATCAAGTTCAGCGCTGTAGTCTTCAACCACAGAAACACGGCGGGTTTCTTTAGCTAAAGCAGCTTTCACAGCCTGCTTTTTGGGGTCTTCAGCTGGTCTCTGGACTGCCTGAGCGTCTTTGCTCTCCGTCTCAGCGGGGGCGTCTTTGCCCGGTGCGTTCTTAAGGGTCCTAGCGCGGGTGGTTTTCGAAGATGCCATGGGCACCCTTTCTCTCATCGGTACCTTGCACCATCATTCTATGGTTTACATCACCCTGCTCCCACTATTACGCGCACTTAGATTTTTACCCCTGCGCCTGAGAGTTAAACATTTAGCCTTAAAACGAGGCAGCGCCCCACCCGTAGAGGGTGGGACGCTGCCTGTAAGCTGTTGTCGTTGCGTAAGCAACGAAAGTCTTTAGCGCTTTGAGAACTGTGACGCCTTGCGTGCCTTCTTAAGGCCTGCCTTCTTACGTTCGATGACGCGTGCGTCACGGGTAAGGAAGCCAGCCTTCTTGAGGGCGGGGCGGTTGTTCTCGAGGTCGATCTCGTTCAGTGCACGAGCAACGCCCAGACGCAGTGCGCCTGCCTGACCGGAGGGGCCACCACCGGAAATGCGTGCAAATACGTCGTAAGCACCTTCGAGCTCGAGGAGCTTGAAAGGATCGTTAACTTCCTGCTGGTGCAGCTTGTTGGGGAAGTAGTTATCGAGTTCGCGACCATTTACGATCCACTTGCCGGTACCGGGTACCAGGCGAACGCGAGCAACAGCTTCCTTGCGGCGACCTACAGCCTGACCGCCAACGGTCAGTGCGGGGCGGGGAGCCTTCTCAGCTACGGTTTCTGATGATTCTGAAGTGTAGCTAGTCAGCTCTTCTTCGGTGGTGTACTCTTCGTTCTGAGCCACGATGTCTCCTTTAATAGTTCTTTCGTAGGCCCGAATTACTGGGCAACCTGGTTGAATTCGTAGGTCTTGGGCTGCTGAGCTGAGTGGGGGTGCTCAGAACCGGTGTAAACCTTGAGGTTCTTGAGCTGCTGTGCAGCCAGCTTGTTCTTGGGCAGCATGCCCTTAACAGCCTTTTCTACGGCGCGAACGGGGTTGGTTTCCAACAGTTCGGCGTAGTTTACTGACTTCAGACCACCGGGGTAGCCTGAGTGACGGTATGCGCGCTTCTGTTCAAGCTTCGCACCGGTCAGTGCAACCTTTTCTGCGTTGATGATGATGACTGAGTCGCCCATATCAACGTGGGGTGCAAAAGTGGGCTTGTGCTTGCCGCGCAGCAGGATTGCGGTCTGGCTTGCAAGACGGCCGAGAACAACGTCGGAGGCATCAATGATGTGCCACTGGCGGTTGTTATCGCCTGACTTCGGAGTGTAAGTGCGCAAAATTTCGCCTTTTCTCGTTTCGGTAGGGCGCTAGTTGGGTGTCGCGCCTATTTGACTCTCTGTGCGTTAGTGGCAGGGTTTGGGTGAGGGCCAAACGCAACTGCACCACCATTCCTCAGACCTCTTGTTCCCCGTTATGTCCTGCAACTAGACCGAAGAACAGGGTACGAAATGAGGGCGGTGTACGCACAACGTATGAAACTATACAGAAAATCCGGCACTTAATCTAGGTGAAGAAGCCTTAAAACTGCCCTCTTTGAGGTAGCTCACCCTTAATAATGACAAGGGTGTAGTTTTAGAGTTCTCTCTTGTTGCGCGCCCGGTCTGCCTGAGCAGCGTAAGCCGACGCAACGGGGTAGGTGATCTGGTTGAGAGCGAGCCCGCGAGGTGCAGCTAGCCGCACCTGGGAGTCACGCACAGGGTTTTGGATCCGGCTCAAAAGCCAGGGTAGATCTTTGCTTCTCTCCCCCACCATCACCAGGGAGGCGATGAGAGTTCGCACCATATTATGGCAGAAGGCATCCGCTCTAATGGTTGCCTCAATCAGCCCGTCTTCTTGCCGCTCAAAGCTGAGTTCTCGTAGCTCACGGATTGTGGTAGATCCTTCACGGGGCTTGCAGAAGGACAGGAAATCGTGGAGCCCCAGCAGCTCTTGGGCCGCACTGTTCATAAGTTCCAGATCAAGTTCTTTATTAATCTGCCAGGTCAAACCCCGGTAGAGAGGATTGGAGCCGTTTTCCTCCTGATTATCTTCAAGGAGGTAGCGGTAGGAGCGCTCTAGGGCAGAGAAGCGGGCGTCAAAACTAGAGGGAACCTCTACGCAAGCGCTGATAGTAATAGCTTTCTGCAGGAGTCCCTGCAGGCGGGACGGTAAACCCAGCTGTGCTTCAGCGTCAGCTAATGCCCGAGAGAGGGATCCGCGCAATTTGCGGCGCAAAGCTCGGGCCGGTGCGTCTTCACTGCGACCGGGGAGTTTCTTCCAGAGGTCAGTGGGGACATCAAAGTGCACCACCTGGTGCAGGGCGTGCACCCCGGCGTCCGTGCGCCCGGCAACCGTGGTGTAGATGGGCTGACGGAAAATGAGAGCCAGAGCCTCTTCAAGAACACTTTGAACAGTGACCAGACCAGGCTGTTTGGCCCAGCCGGCAAAGGGGGTGCCGTCATAGGCAAAGTCGATACGGACCCGCATGGTCGGCTTGAATTCAGCCGGCAAAGACTCCGTTGCTGCGGCTCCCAAGGGATGGTGGTTCACGGTGCTCCTGGTCAGTCGTATTGGTTTCGCACTTACTTTACCGGTTTTGTGCTGTAGGATAACGGGCGGCTGCTGGCTCATGACTTGAGTGAATCACAGCTAGTGCAGGTTTTCCGAGCTTGCGCGATAACTTACATCAGTTGTGAGAGGGTCAGCAGGTATCCGTGATCCTGCAGCATATTAAACACAGAAAATGGTGGCCCTCCCCCATTCGGGAAGAGCCACCAGTTAATCGACCGGAGTGTGTCTCTAGGAGATTACTCGGAGATGGTCTGTGCTGCTACACCACCAGCAGGTGCGTAACCTGCTGCTTCAGCTGATTCCTTGGTGTCGAACCAGATTTCAGCCTGAGTGTTCGAGTACCAGCGTGAGCCAGGTACGTGGTACTTCATGGAGCCAGCGTTACCCTTGATCTCGAAGCCTTCAGGAGCTTCGCCGTTCTCGAGTGCTGCTGCTGCGCCTGCAGGCAGGTCGGTTGAAGTAGCTTCGGTAGTGGTCTCAACCGGTGCTGCTGCTGCAACGGGTGCTGCCTTTTCAGCGGCGGGTGCTGCTGCTTCGGTCACTGCGGTTGCTTCGGCTACTGCTGCCTTGGCACCCATGGGCTCCATCACGAGTTCGATAACTGCCATGGGAGCGTTGTCGCCCTTGCGGTTACCGATCTTAGTGATTCGGGTGTAGCCACCGGGGCGCTCTGCCATTGCGGGTGCAATGACGGTGAACAGCTCGTGGACCACGGTCTTGTTGCCGATGGAGCGTAGGACGCGGCGACGTGCGTTGAGGTCACCCTTCTTAGCGAAGGTGATGAGACGCTCAGCGACGGGGCGCATGCGCTTTGCCTTGGTCAGGGTGGTGGTGATGCGCTTGTGCTCAAAGAGCTGCTGAGACAGGTTGTTCAGCATGATGCGCTCATGGGTCGGTGATCCGCCGAGGCGGGGACCCTTAGTGGGAGTAGGCATAATTTATTCTCCTGTTTGCCGTTCCTGCACCCGTACCAGGTAGTGCGGGAACCAAAGATGTTTGACGGGTGTAACGCTTACGCGTTGACTGCCGGTGTCTTAGTAGTCGCTGCCGTAGCTGTCGTCGTCCTGCAGGCGTGATGCCAGGTCCATTCCCGCGGGTGAATCCTTGAGGGAGAGGCCAAGCTCGGTGAGCTTTGCTTTGACTTCGTCGATGGACTTGGCACCAAAGTTGCGGATGTCCATGAGGTCTGCTTCGCTGCGAGTCACGAGTTCACCCACGGTGTGGATGCCTTCGCGCTTGAGGCAGTTGTAGGAGCGGACGGTCATGTCCAGGTCTTCGATGGGCAGAGCGAGGTCTGCTGCCATTGACTCGTCAGCGGGTGACGGGCCAACTTCGATACCTTCTGCTGCGGTGTTCAGTTCACGTGCTAGGCCGAAGAGCTCAACTAGGGTGTTACCTGCTGATGCTACTGCGTCGCGGGGAGCGATTGCTTCCTTAGTTTCGACGTCCAAAGTCAAGGAGTCGAAGTCGGTGCGCTGCTCAACACGGGTTGCGCTAACACGGAAGGTGACCTTCAGAACGGGTGAGTAGATGGAGTCGACCGGGATACGGCCAATCTCGGCATCGCCTGACTTGTTCTGAGCTGCCGAAACGTAGCCGCGGCCGCGTTCGATGGTCAGTTCCGCGTTGAAGTTAGCGCGGTTGTTGAGGGTTGCGATGTGGAGATCCGGGTTGTGGATCTCTACGCCTGCAGGCACCTCGATGTCGGCTGCGGTGAGTTCACCTTCGCCCTGCTTGCGCAGGTAGGCGATGACGGGCTCGTCATTCTCTGAGGAGACTGAGAGCTTCTTGATGTTCAAGATGATCTCGGTGACGTCCTCGGTGACGCCTTCTACGGTGCTAAATTCGTGCAACACACCATCGATGCGGATGCTGGTAACAGCAGCGCCGGGGATGGAGGATAGAAGGGTGCGACGGAGTGAGTTGCCCAGGGTGTAGCCGAAGCCGGGCTCGAGGGGCTCGATGGTGAAACGTGAACGGTTTTCCGATACGTATTCTTCACGCAGGATGGGGCGCTGTGCAATGAGCACTTTGTTTCCTTTCGGTGAGCATCCGCTATATGAGCTCACAGGTTGGGAAAAACGTGTGAGGAAGCAGACGAAGCAGTCTGTTCATTGACCTCAAACCGTGTGGTGTGAGGTCTCCCGATAAATCGGGACGCGTCCTGTGGACGAGCGGCTTAGACGTGGCGGCGCTTCGGGGGGCGGCAGCCGTTGTGTGCAACGGGGGTGACGTCCTGAATTGAGCCAACTTCGAGGCCGGTAGCCTGCAGTGAGCGGATAGCGGTTTCGCGACCGGGGCCGGGGCCCTTGACGAATACGTCTACCTTACGTACACCGTGCTCCTGAGCGCGCTTTGCAGCGGTTTCGGCAGCCATCTGAGCAGCGTAGGGGGTTGACTTACGTGAACCCTTGAAGCCCATTTCACCTGCTGATGACCAGGAGATAACAGCACCTGAAGGATCGGTGATCGATACGATGGTGTTGTTAAAGGTTGATTTGATGTGCGCCTGACCGGCGACAATGTTCTTAGATACCTTGCGGCGGCCGGTCTTGCGGGCCGCTGCGCGAGTCTTGGGAGGCATTTTTGATTCTCCTACAAAGTTTTGGTTGAAGTGTTGGTCTTACTGAACGGGCAAGACTGAGGCAACACTGTTTACTTCTTCTTACCTGCGACGGTACGCTTCGGACCCTTACGGGTACGTGCGTTGGTCTTGGTGCGCTGGCCGTGTACGGGAAGACCACGGCGGTGACGCAGACCCTGGTAGCTACCGATTTCAACCTTGCGGCGGATATCTGCAGCAACCTCGCGGCGAAGGTCACCTTCAACCTTGTAGTTACCTTCGATGAAGTCACGAAGTGCTACGAGCTGCGAATCGTCAAGGTCCTTGACGCGGATGTTGGGATCAACACCGGTTGCAGCGAGAGCTTCTTTTGCACGGGTCTTACCCACGCCGTAGATGTAAGTGAGAGCAATCTCCACGCGCTTTTCGCGGGGAATATCGACTCCAGCGAGACGTGCCATAGTTGGCTTCTCCTTGCTTTCGCAGAGGTCTGTGACATCACTGCCCGCAATTCTTTGCGGTCCCCGGCCTCTGTGCCCGAGGGTATCCTAGGTTTTCCTAGGAGCGGTGCCATTTTTCAGTTAGTTCCGCACCTTTCAGCGCGGTGTTCAGCGTTCTAGGGGTTTAGCCCTGGCGCTGCTTGTGGCGCGGGTTTTCGCAGATCACCATGACCACACCGTGACGGCGGATCACTTTGCACTTATCGCAGATCGGCTTAACGCTCGGCTTGACCTTCATCGCATTCCTTTGCGTTGATTTTCAGCTATTGCTTTGGACGGGCGGGGTAAGAGGTTCTGCGTCCCGCAAGCGGGTGGTAGAACTGTTTACCCCTTTTACACGGCGCAAACACCACGCACTGGTGGTGTTTGGTTGGTGTTTATTTGTAGCGGTAGACGATACGACCGCGTGAGAGGTCGTAGGGGCTCAGCTCGACTACTACTCGGTCCTCAGGCAGGATTCGAATGTAGTGCTGACGCATCTTGCCTGAGATGTGTGCAAGTACTTTATGTCCGTTGTCTAGCTCAACGCGGAATGACGCGTTGGGCAGTGCTTCGACCACGGTACCTTCGATCTCGATGACGCCGTCTTTCTTGGCCATATCCTCCGCTTTACGTTTGTGCTCACAGCTTTCGCTGCGGGCAGTTTGTAGTGTTTTTCTGTTGCAACCGTTATCCCGCGTAAGTGCGGGTGCCGGGCGCTTTAAGGCAGGAGCCTTTTGGGCACAGACGACCAACACACAAATATACGCGAAAAAACATTAAATGTTAACGCTTTGCGGCAAAGTTGCTTGACCTCACACTTATGTGGCTTAGTCTTCCTTAGCTGCCAACTGGCCGCAGGCTCCGTCAATATCACTGCCACGGGTATCGCGCACGGTCACGGGGATACCGTGGGCACGCAGGCGCTCTACGAAGTTTTGCTCGACGCCCTTGCGGGAGGCAGTCCATTTGGAGCCGGGAGTTGGGTTGAGAGGGATGGGGTTAACGTGCACCCAGCCGCGCCCGCGTGAGGCAAGTTTTTTGCCCAGAAGATCGGCGCGCCAGCCCTGGTCGTTAATATCGCGAATCAGAGCGTACTCAATGGAGATGCGACGGCCGGTGGTGCGGTAGTAGTCGTAGGCAGCATCCAGGGTCTCATCAACCTTCCAGCGCTGGTTGATGGGGATGAGCTCATCACGTAGCTCATCATCCGGGGCGTGGAGTGAGAGGGCAAGGGTGATGGGCAGTTTTTCCATCTCGAATTTGCGGATGCCGGGAACCAACCCCACGGTGGACATGGTGAGCCCGCGTGCGCTGATACCCAGGCCTTCGGGTGAGGAATCAATGAGGCGGTGCACAGCGCCCATAGTCTGCTTGTAGTTGGCTAGTGCTTCCCCCATGCCCATAAACACGATGTTGGAGACGCGTAGCGGGCGAGTATCTTCAGCTCCGTCTGTTGCCTGTTCTAGACCCTTCATTTCTTTAAGGTAGCGGGCGCCGGCTACAACCTGCTCCACGATTTCAGCGGTGGATAGGTTACGTGTCAGGCCCTGCTGACCGGTGGCGCAGAAGGGGCAGTTCATGCCGCAGCCAGCTTGGGATGAGATACACATGGTCACGCGGTTTTCATAGCGCATGATGACGGACTCCACCAGGGCACCGTCGAAGAGACGGTGGACTACTTTGAGGGTGTCTCCCCCATCAGCTTCAAGGGTGCGGACGGTGGTGAGTAGCTGAGGCATAGCGTCAGCTACCATTTGTTCACGCTCTGCAGCCGGCAGGTCGGTCATGTGCTCAGGATCAGTGACCAGGCGCTCAAAGTAGTGTTTTGAGAGCTGGGCAGCACGGAAAGGCTTGTAGCCAAGTTCTGCCAAAAATTCTCGGCGCCCTGCCATGTCGAAGTCAGCGATATGGCGAGGGGGCTTTCCGCGGCGCGGTGCCTGCAGAATGATCTGGCCTGGTGCGGGCCGGGCGGTTGAGATTTCAACCGGGGTTTTGGTGGAAGTATCAGTCATAAAGTGTCCTGTGAGATGCAAACGGCTAAAGGCCGGTTAGTGATGGTGGAAGAAAGTATTTAGGCGGGAATGGGTTTAACAGTGACACCAAGTTTAGAGAGTTCAGAAGCCCCACCGTCCTCTGCGGTGAGCACCCAGATACCCTCGGAGTGAATGGCAATGGAGTGTTCCCATTGGCAGGCGTCCCCGCCGTCTACAGTTTTGATGGTCCAGTCATCCTCCAGGGTAATGGTTTCAATACCACCGGTGGTGAGCATGGGTTCGATAGCCAGTGCCATCCCCTTTTTGAGGCGAGGGCCCAGGTCGCGGGCAGCATAGTTGAGTACATCAGGTGCCATGTGCATGGAGGTACCGATGCCATGGCCCACGAAATCCTCGATGATGCCGTATTTGTCGCCGGTTTCCTCGCGGACGAAGTGTTCAATGGCGAACCCGATTTCGCCCACCTTTTTAGCGGTAGCAGCAGCCGCGATACCGTGCCAAAGGGCAGCCCGTGTAATCTCTGAAAGCTCGCGACGAGCCGCCGAGACGTTGCCAATAAGAGCGGTTCGGGCAGAGTCACCATGCCAGGTTTTACCCTGAGCGTCCTGAACGGTCGCTCCACCGTCGATGGAAATCATGTCTCCATCAGATAGGGTGCGCTCCCCCGGGATACCGTGCACCACTTCATCATTGACCGAGGTGCAAACGGTCGCTGGGTAGTCATAGTAACCCAAGAAGTTCGAGCCCGCGCCGTGTTCTGCAAGCACCCCCCGGAACACACGGTCGAGTTCAGCGGTGCTGACGCCGGGTGCGGCAGCGGCTACAGCAGCGTCCAGGGCACGGGAGGTAATAATGCCTGCTCGTGCCATGTGGGCCAGCTGGGCATCGGTTTTATACTCGATACGGCGCATAGTTATCTCACTTCTCTTTCTACTCGGGTCAAAAGCCAAGCTGTTCCATTGTGGTTTAAACACCTGTGCCCCCGCAATGACCGGGGGCACAGGGACGAGCAGGAGGCCTTACTTCAGAGCGTCCATGATACGGGTGGTAACCTCATCGATCTCGCCGAGACCGTCAATGGAGGTGACTAGCCCGCGCTCGCTATAAATAGCTACGAGCGGCGCAGTTTCTTCCTCGTACACCTTGAGACGGTGGCGGATGACCTCTTCGTTGTCATCCGAGCGGCCCTGTTCTGCGGCGCGGCCCAGAAGACGCTGAACCAGCTCTTCATTATCGGCAACCAGCAAGAGCACCTGGCCGATTTCCTGGCCCATATCGGTCAGGATGTCATCAAGTTCAGAAACCTGAGCTACGTTGCGGGGGTATCCATCCAGCAGGAAGCCATCGGTGCAGTCTTCTTCTGCCAGACGCGCACGAACCATGCGGTTGGTCACCGAGTCCGGTACTAGGTTTCCCTCGTCGATGTAGCCCTTAGCTTCCTTACCCAGCTCAGTTTCTTCCTTAATGTTCTTGCGGAAGATGTCACCGGTTGAGATGGCAGGGATGTTCAGCTTTTCAGCGATTTTTACAGCCTGGGTGCCTTTACCTGCACCGGGAGGGCCAATGATGAGCAAACGATTCATCGGAGCAATCCTTCGTAGTTGCGTTGTTGAAGTTGAGCGTCAATCTGCTTGATAGTATCAAGACCGACGCCGATAACGATCAGCAGTGAAGCACCGCCGAGCGGAAAATTCTGGTTAGCATCAAAGAGCACCAGTGCAATGAGCGGAATCAGAGCGAGAACCGCTAGGTAGGTTGCACCGGGCAGGGTAATGCGGTTTAGCACATAGGTGAGGTATTCCTGGGTGGGCCGACCTGCGCGCACACCCGGAATGAAACCACCATACTTCTTCATATTACCGGCCACTTCTTCTGTATTGAAGGTGATGGAAACGTAGAAGTATGCGAACCCAAGGATCATCAAGAAGTACATAATCATGTAGAGAGGGTGATCCCCTGTTATCAGGTAGGTGTTAATCCAGTTGACCCATTCCGGTGGCTGACGCCCGTCAGACGGTGTATTGAACTGGGCAATCAGACCTGGCAGCATCAGCATAGATGAAGCGAAAATCAGTGGGATAACGCCAGCCATGTTGACCTTGAGCGGAATGTAGGTTGAGGTTCCGCCGATAGTCCGGCGGCCCACCATACGCTTAGCGTATTGTACGGGGATACGGCGCTGGGACTGCTCAACGAAGACAACAGCCACAATCACCAGAAGCCCAATGCCCATCACGGCGGCGAAGATCCCCCAGCCCTGGGTCTGCAGAATAGAACCGAAAGCGGTGGGGAAGGACGCTGCGATGGAGGTGAAAATGAGCAAGGACATACCGTTGCCAACACCCTTTTCGGTGATTTGCTCGCCCAGCCACATCACGACGCCGGTACCTGCGGTCAGAGTCGTAATAATGAGTAGGATGTTCAAAATACCGTCATCCGGAATAATGGGCAGGGTACACCCCTGTAGCAAAGTACCGTTCTGAGCCAGCGTAACGATGGTCGTTGCGTTGAGAACAGCCAGGGCGATAGTGAGGTAGCGGGTGTACTGGGTCAGCTTAGTTTGCCCCTGGGCGCCCTCCTCATGCAATTGCTGGAACCTGGGAATTACAACGCGTAGAAGCTGAACAATGATGCTCGCGGTAATGTACGGCATCACGCCCAGGGCAAAAATCGAAAGTTGCAACAGAGCGCCGCCGCTGAAGAGGTTGATCATACCGTAGACACCGCTGGTAGCGGTGATATTCGATAGACACTGTTGCACGTTCCCGTAGGAAATACCGGGGGCAGGGATGAAAACACCTAACCGGTAAATGATGATAATGCCCAGGGTAAACAGCAGCTTGTTGCGCAGGTCGGGGATCGTAAAAGCCCGCCCGAAACCGCTAAGCACATGTCCTCCTGAAAAAAGTTTTAGTCTGCCAATGTGCGCTCCAAAGATGGTCTTGAGAGCACCTGCAGTTACACAATCTTCTCAAGTGTAACGCTTATATCTCTTAATTAGCCGGAAACGGGGCAGTTACGCTCGGTGCATAGAACACATTTACCGTTTAAGTAAGGTTGAGCCACCGTTTGTAGGCATCGCGAATGAGAAAGGGGTGCCCCGCGCTGAAACGCGGGGCACCCCTACCGAAGTCAATCGGTCATCAAGACTACTTGACGGTTACTGAACCGCCAGCTGCCTCAATCTTAGCCTTAGCTGACTCTGAAACCTTGTCAACAGTTACGGTGTAAGCTGCTGAGATTTCACCGGTGCCAAGAACCTTGACGAGTTCGTTCTTGCGAACTGCGCCTGCTGCTACAAGAGCGTCAACGGTGATGTCGCCGCCCTCGGGGAACAGTTCCGCGATGCGTTCCAGGTTAACAACCTGGTACTCGGTGCGGAAAGGGTTCTTGAAGCCGCGGAGCTTGGGAAGGCGCATGTGCAGCGGAAGCTGACCACCTTCGAAGCCGGCGCGAACCTGGTAACGAGCCTTGGTACCTTTAGTACCGCGACCTGCGGTCTTACCCTTTGAGCCTTCACCGCGGCCAACGCGGGTCTTTGCCTTGTGGGCACCCGGTGCGGGGCGCAGATCGTGAATTTTGATAGCGTCGTTATTTTCTACTGCCATCTTTACTTGACCTCCTCAACCTGAATCAGGTGAGCAACGGTGTTGATCATGCCGCAGGTTACAGCGTCAGCAGTGCGAACAACCTTGTTGCCGGGGCGCTTGAGGCCCAAGGAACGGAGGGTGTCGCGCATGTTCTGCTTCTCACCAACGTATGACTTGATCTGAGTGATTTCCAGCTGTGCGTCGCTGGGCTTAATACGCTTACCGGTCATTACGCACCTGCCTTTTCAGACTTGGTGTTCAGCAGGTAGCCGGGGATAACCTCATCCTGGGGCAGACCACGGCGTGCTGCAACAGCTGCGGGCTCTTCGAGCTGGCGAAGTGCTTCAATTGCTGCGTGAACAATGTTGATCTGGTTTGATGAACCCAGTGACTTGGACAGAACATCGTGGATGCCTGCTGCCTCAAGTACGGCGCGGACGGGACCACCGGCGATAATACCGGTACCAGCGGTAGCGGGGCGGAGCATAACTACGCCTGCTGCTGCTTCACCCTGAACACGGTGAGGAATGGTGCGGCCTTCAATACGGGGAACGCGGAAGAAGTTTTTCTTTGCTTCTTCAACACCCTTAGAGATAGCTGCGGGAACTTCCTTCGCCTTGCCGTAGCCAACGCCAACCATACCGTTACCGTCACCAACAACGACAAGTGCGGTGAAGCTGAAGCGACGACCACCCTTGACGACCTTGGAGACGCGGTTGATGGTGACAACGCGCTCGATGAACTTATCCTTCTCTTCTTCGCGACCACGGTTACCACGACGGTCACCGCGCTCGCCGCGGTTGCCGCGGCGATCGCCACGGTCGTTGCGGCGCTCTTCGCGCTTCTCGGAAGTTTCAGCGGTAGCTTCTGCGGTAGCTTCAGTCACCTGAGTTTCCTTTTCGTTTACAGTCTGCTCGCTCATTAGAGTGCAAGACCCCCTTCGCGTGCGCCTTCTGCAACTGCTGCGACACGGCCGTGGTACTTATTACCACCGCGGTCGAAGACAACTGCTTCTACGCCAGCAGCCTTGGCACGCTCTGCTACGAGCTCACCAACGCGCTTAGCTTTAGCGGTCTTGTCCATGTCTGAGCCACGGAGTTCTGCTTCCATGGTGGAGGCGTATGCCAGGGTGTGACCCTGAACATCGTCAATCACCTGGACGAACATGTGACGAGCTGAACGGGTTACGGACAGGCGGGGGCGTGTAGCGGTGCCTGAAACGTACTTGCGAACGCGTGCGTGACGGCGTGCGCGCTGTGCTGACTTAGTCTTTACAGCCATTGTTACTTACCAGCCTTTCCGACCTTGCGACGGATCTGCTCGCCTTCGTAGCGAACACCCTTACCCTTGTAGGGATCGGGCTTGCGCAGACCGCGAATGTTAGCTGCAACCTGGCCAACCTGCTGCTTGCTGATACCGGTAACGGTCAGCTTGTTGTTGCCCTCAACAGCGAAGGTGATACCCTCGGGTGCCTTGACGTTGATGGGGTGTGAGTAGCCGAGTGCGAACTCGAGATCTGAGCCCTTCGCCATTACACGGTAACCGGTACCGACGATTTCGAGTTTCTTCGAGTAACCTTCGGTAACACCTACGATCATGTTCTGGATCAGGGTTCGGGTCAGGCCGTGCAGTGAGCGTGAAGCACGCTCATCGTTCGGGCGGGAAACGGTGAGAACACCGTCTTCAAGTGCAACGGTGATGGGAGCAGCAACCTCGTGGGTCAGCTCGCCCTTTGCACCCTTAACAGCAACAAGGTTGCCATCAATCTTTACCTCAACGCCGGCAGGAACCGAGATGGGGAGACGTCCAATACGTGACATTCTTCTTCCTTTCTCTTCTTACCGACTACCAGATGTAAGCGACGACTTCGCCGCCCACACCCTTCTTCGAAGCCTGCTTGTCAGTGAGCAGACCTGAAGAGGTGGACAGAATTGCGATACCGAGGCCACCGTGTACCTGAGGCAGGTTGGTGGACTTTGCGTATACACGCAGACCCGGCTTGGAAATACGACGAACACCTACGATGGAGCGTTCGCGTGAGGGGCCGAACTTCAGTTCGAGGATGAGGGTCTTACCGACCTTTGCTTCCTCTTCCTTGAAATCAGCGATGTAGCCTTCAGCCTTGAGGATCTCGGCGATGCGAGCCTTGAGCTTTGAGTAAGGCATTGACACGGTGTCGTGATGAGCTGAGTTTGCGTTACGCAAACGGGTCAGCATATCTGCGACAGGATCTGTCATAGTCATGGTGGGCTGAGCCCTTCCTCGTTATGGTTTCCTCACCCTGTATAGGGTGCGGACCTACAACGTAGTCGTTACTTAGTCTTGAAGGGGAAACCGAGTGCCTTTAGCAGCGCACGGCCTTCTTCGTCGGTCTTTGCGGTGGTAACCACGGTGATGTCCATACCGCGAACACGGTCGATGGAATCCTGGTCGATTTCGTGGAACATTGACTGTTCGGTGAGACCAAAGGTGTAGTTACCGTTGCCGTCGAACTGGCGATCCGAGAGGCCGCGGAAGTCGCGGATACGAGGAAGTGCCAGGGTGACCAGGCGGTCGAGGAATTCCCACATGCGATCGCCACGGAGGGTGACGTGTGCACCGATGGGCATACCTTCGCGCAGCTTGAACTGTGCGATGGACTTCTTCGCGCGGGTAACCAGCGGCTTCTGACCGGTGATTGCGGTGAGGTCGCGAATAGCACCATCCATGAGCTTCGCGTCCTTGGCAGCTTCACCGACACCCATGTTCACGACGACCTTAACGATCTTCGGGGCCTGCATGGTGTTGGAGTAGTTGAACTCCTCCTGCAGTGCCGGGGTGACTACGTCGTTGAACTTAGTCTTAAAACGAGGGGTAATCTTTGCTTCGGTCATTAGATGTCCTTACCCGAGCTCTTGGCGACGCGCACGCGGTTGGTGCGGGTCTTGCCATTGCGCTCTACGGTCTCGAGGCGGTAACCAACGCGGGTCGGCTTCTTGGTCTCGGCATCAACAATCGCAACGTTCGATACGTGGATTGAAGCTTCAACCTTTTCAATGCCGCCGGCTTCGCCGGTCATGGGGTTAGCCTTGTTGTGTTTGGTGACGATCTTTACGCCTTCAACCAGCACACGCTCGGTCTTAGGGAATACCTTAAGAACCTTGCCCTGCTTACCCTTATCTGCACCTGAAATGACCTGTACTAGGTCGCCAGACTTGATCTTAGCCATGAGTTAGAGCACCTCCGGAGCAAGTGAAATGATCTTCATGAACTTCTTGTCGCGCAGTTCGCGGCCAACAGGTCCGAAGATACGGGTGCCACGGGGGTCACCATCGGTGTTCTTGAGAATTACTGCTGAATTCTCATCGAACTTGATGTAGGAGCCGTCTGCACGACGAACTTCCTTCTTGGTGCGAACGACAACTGCCTTTACGACGTCGCCCTTCTTTACGGTACCGCCGGGGATAGCATCCTTAACGGTTGCGACGATGATGTCGCCAATGCCTGCGTAACGACGCTTTGAGCCGCCGAGAACACGGATGGTCAGGATTTCCTTCGCACCGGTGTTGTCAGCAACCTTGAGTCGTGACTCCTGCTGAATCATATTTCTCCTGTCGTCTCGCCGGTTCCGACACACGTATCTTGTGAGCCAGCCTTGCGGAACATTTGTACGGGATGTTGACGCGCCGGTCTCTTAACCTAAAATTCAGGGGAAGAGTTGGCGGACACGCCTGGGATCTGGTCATGCCCCGAACATTTGGACCCGCCTTATGAGCGGGCGAACCCCGCTGAAAAGCGGCATTATGTTGTGGCACGAAAAAATCCGTGGTCGTGCAGGTGCTTGTGTACCCACACAGAACTTCAACTTTAGCACAGCATTTTTAGGCTGAACAGGGGGTCAGAGAGCAAAGAAGAGCGTGATTTACGCTGTACTCCCCCATCACATTGCACATCACATAACTCAGCAGCACACGCAGATGGCCCCCACCTACTTTTGTAGGTGGGGGCCATCTCAACTCTTACAGAGTGAGAACTCGTACGCCTAAGATTTACTTAGCCTTCTCGATGATCTCTACAACGCGCCAGTGCTTTGAAGCAGATAGCGGGCGAGTCTCTGCCAGAAGAACGAGGTCACCGATACCAGCAGTGTTCTGCTCGTCGTGTGCCTTGATCTTCGAGCTACGGCGCATAACCTTGCCGTACAGTGCGTGCTTCACGCGATCCTCAACCTCAACGACTACAGTCTTGTCCATTTTGTCGGACACAACGTAGCCGCGGCGAGTCTTGCGGTAGCCGCGCTCTTCAGTCTTTACTTCACTCATGTGATTTAACCTTCGGTTGCGGGACGAATACCGAGCTCGCGTTCGCGAAGCACAGTGTAGATACGTGCGATGTCACGCTTGACCGAACGGATTCGACCGGGGTTTTCAAGCTGACCGGTGGCTGCCTGGAAACGGAGGTTGAACAGTTCCTCCTTCGACTCACGCAGCTTCTCTACCAGATTCTCGTCGGAGAGCTCTGCGAGGTTGTCGATGCTCAGATCCTTTGATCCAACTGCCATTTCTTATTCACCACCTTCGCGACGCACAACACGTGCCTTCATCGGGAGCTTGTGGATTGCGAGGCGCATAGCTTCGCGAGCCACTTCTTCGGATACGCCGGAGAGTTCAAACATGACTCGACCGGGCTTGACGTTTGCGACCCACCATTCGGGTGAACCCTTACCGGAACCCATACGGGTTTCGGCAGGCTTCTTGGTCAGGGGGCGGTCGGGATAAATGTTGATCCAAACCTTACCGCCACGCTTAATGTGGCGGGTCATCGCGATACGTGCAGCTTCAATCTGACGGTTGGTAACGTATGCGGGAGTGAGAGCCTGGATGCCCCACTCACCGAAGGTTACCTCGGTGCCACCCTTTGCCATACCTGAACGCTTGGGGTGATGCTGCTTGCGGTACTTTACTCGACGGGGAATTAGCATTTATGCCTCACCGTTTTCTGCAGTCTTTGCTTCAGCAGGAGCTGAAGCATTGTCGGAACGACGTTCGCGGCGAGGACCACGGTTACCGGTAGGACGACGACGGTCGCCACCGCGGGCGTTGCCGCGACGGTTACCTGCAGCCTGCTGTGCAGCAAGCTCGTTGTCGGTGAGGTCACCCTTGTAGATCCAAACCTTGACGCCGATGCGGCCGAAGGTAGTCTTAGCCTCGAAGAAGCCGTAGTCGATGTTTGCGCGCAGGGTGTGCAGGGGCACACGGCCTTCGCGGTAGAACTCGCTACGTGACATTTCAGCGCCACCCAGACGGCCGGAGCACTGGATACGGATACCCTTAGCACCTGCACGCTGTGCGGACTGGATTGCCTTCTTCATTGCGCGGCGGAAAGCTACGCGTGAAGCGAGCTGCTCTGCGACGCCCTGAGCAACAAGCTGAGCTGACAGATCGGGGTTTGCAACCTCGAGGATGTTCAGCTGGATCTGCTTGTTGGTGAGCTTCTCAAGCTCGCCACGGATACGGTCAGCTTCAGCGCCGCGGCGGCCGATAACGATACCGGGACGTGCGGTGTGGATGTCCACACGAACACGATCACGGGTACGCTCGATTTCGACCTTAGCGATGCCTGCGCGTTCCATACCCTTAGACAGGAGTTCACGAATCTTTACATCTTCACGAACGAAGTCTGCGTAGCGCTCGCCCTCCTTGGTGGAGTCAGCGAACCACTTGGAGACGTGGTTGGTGGTGATGCCAAGTCGGAAACCGTTGGGGTTGATTTTCTGACCCATTTAGCGGCCCTCCTCCTCTGACGGGGTTGCAACGACCACAGTGATGTGGCTGGTGCGCTTGTTGATGCGGAACGCGCGACCCTGTGCACGAGGCTGAAAACGCTTCATGGTGGGGCCTTCGTTCGCGTATGCTTCGCTGATGAACAGCTCTTCTTCCTTGAAGGGCAGACCCTGCTGGGCTGCCTTCTGGCGAGCGTTTGCAACAGCTGATGCAACGATCTTGTATACCGGTTCTGAAGCACCCTGGGGGGCGAACTTCAAAATCGCCAGAGCCTCTTCCGCCTGCTTACCACGGATAAGGTTGATGACGCGGCGTGCCTTCATAGGCGTAACGCGTACGTAAGACGCAGTTGCCTTGGCTTCCATTGCCTATCTCTCTTTCGTCTATTGCCGAAAGGAAAACGTTTCTAAAAACGGTGTGAACCGTTTCTAGCGACGCTTGCCCTTACGGTCGTCCTTAACGTGGCCACGGAATGTACGGGTGGGTGCAAACTCGCCGAGTTTGTGCCCAACCATGGACTCAGTGATGAACACGGGTACGTGCTTGCGTCCGTCGTGCACTGCGATGGTGTGTCCGAGCATGTCGGGGATAATCATCGAGCGACGGGACCAAGTCTTGATTACGTTCTTGGTGCCCTTTTCGTTCTGAGCTGCAACCTTTACAAAAAGGTGCTGATCGACGAAAGGACCCTTCTTCAAACTACGAGGCATGGTTCAGGCTCCTTAGCGCTTCTTGCCAGTACGACGGCGACGAACAATGAGCTTGTCGCTTTCCTTGTTGGGGCGACGAGTGCGTCCCTCAGGCTTACCATTGGGGTTAACCGGGTGACGGCCACCGGAGGTCTTGCCTTCACCACCACCGTGGGGGTGGTCAACGGGGTTCATGACAACACCACGAACGGTCGGGCGGATGCCCTTCCAGCGGTTGCGGCCAGCCTTACCCCAGTTGATGTTTGACTGCTCGGCGTTGCCAACCGAACCAACGGTTGCGCGGCAGCGAACATCAACGTTGCGGATTTCACCGGAGGGCAGACGCAGCTGGGCGTACTTGCCTTCCTTAGCGACCAGCTGGATGGATGCGCCAGCTGAGCGGCCCATCTTAGCGCCGCCACCGGGGCGGAGCTCTACAGCGTGAATCACGGTACCAACGGGGATGTTGCGCAGGGGCAGGTTGTTACCGGGCTTGATATCAGCCGAGGGACCTGACTCTACGACGTCGCCCTGTGCCAACTTGTTGGGGGCGATGATGTAACGCTTGGTGCCATCGAAGTAGTGCAGAAGAGCAATACGGGCAGTACGGTTGGGATCGTACTCGATGTGTGCAACGCGTGCGTTGACGCCGTCCTTGTCGTGACGACGGAAGTCAATCAGACGGTACTGGCGCTTGTGGCCACCACCCTTGTGGCGGGTGGTGATGCGACCGGTGTTGTTACGGCCACCCTTTTTGGGGAGCGGACGAACCAGGGACTTTTCCGGGGTTGAGCGAGTGATTTCTGCGAAATCTGATACGCTCGAACCGCGGCGACCCGGGGTCGTCGGCTTGTGCTTACGAATACCCATTTAGATATTTCTTTCCTTCGCTAAAGTGGTCTCCGGCTGCTTATGCTGCCGGACCGCCGAAGAGGTCGATTGAACCTTCCTTGAGGGTTACAATCGCACGCTTGGTGTCTTTACGAGCACCCCAACCGAAACGGGTGCGCGTACGCTTGCCCTGACGGTTAGCGGTGTTGATGGAAGCAACCTTGACATCGAAAATGCTTTCGATGGCCTGCTTGATTTCCAGCTTGTTTGAGCGGGGGTCTACGAGGAAGGTGTACTTACCTTCATCGAGCTGACCGTAGCTCTTTTCCGAAACGACGGGAGCAATGATCACGTCGCGGGGGTCTTTGAAGTTGGAGACAGTCATTAGTTAGCAGCCTCTTTCTTTGCCTTAGATGCAACAGCGACGAATACGTCGAATGCGTCCTTGGTGAAGATTACGTCATCTGAGATCAGAACATCGTAGGTGTTCAGCTGATCTGCGTAGAGGACGTGAACGTTCTCAAGGTTGCGTGCTGACAGCGCTGAAACGTCGTCCTTGCGGTCGATAACAATCAGAGCGTTCTTGCGGCTGGTGATCTCTGCAATTGCTGCCAGTGCTGCCTTGGTGGAGGGCTTGGTGCCATCAACTAGGGTTTCGACAACGTGGATGCGGTCGTGACGAGCGCGATCCGAGAGAGCGCCGCGCAGTGCAGCTGCAATCATCTTCTTGGGGGTACGCTGTGCGTAGTTACGCGGGGTCGGGCCGTGTACAACGCCGCCACCGGTCATGTGCGGTGCGCGGATTGAGCCCTGACGTGCGCGGCCAGTGCCCTTCTGCTTGAAGGGCTTACGACCTGCACCGGAAACTTCGCCGCGGTTTTTGGTCTTGTGGGTACCCTGACGTGCTGCAGCGAGCTGAGCTACGACAACCTGGTGAAGGAGGGGTACTGATGCCTGCGCGTCAAAAATATCTGCGGGCAGGTCTACCTTTACGGTCTTGACAGCCATGATGTATTAGGCTCCCTTCACAGCGGTGCGAACCAGAACAACGCCGCCCTTAGGACCGGGGATAGCACCCTTGATCAGAAGAACGTTGTTTTCTGCGTCGACACCCTGAATGGTCAGGTTCATGGTGGTGTGGCGTGCAGCGCCCATACGGCCTGCCATGCGCATACCCTTGAACACGCGTGCGGGGTAGGATGCGCCACCGATTGAACCGGGCTTACGGTGGTTCTTGTGGGCACCGTGTGATGCACCGACACCTGAGAAGCCGTGACGCTTCATTACACCGGCAAAGCCTTTACCCTTGGTCTTGCCAACTACGTCAACCTTCTGGCCAGCTTCGAAGAGCTCAACGGTCAGTTCCTGACCGAGTGAGTATTCAGCTGCGTCTGAGGTGCGGAGTTCAACGAGGTGACGGCGAGGAGTTACGCCTGCCTTCTCGAAGTGGCCTGCCAGAGGCTTGGTTACCTTGCGAGCTTCGATGGAACCGAAACCGATCTGGATAGCTTCGTAGCCATCGGTTTCAGCGTTGCGGAGCTGGGTAACAACGTTCGAATCGGCCTTGACGACAGTAACGGGCACGAACTTGCCGTTTTCATCCCAAATCTGGGTCATACCAAGCTTGGTGCCTAGCAGGCCCTTAACCTGGCGCTCGATCTTGTTAGTCATTTAGATGCGATCCTCTACAGCTTGATTTCGATGTTTACGTCTGCCGGAAGGTCTAGACGCATGAGGGCATCAACAGCCTTAGGGGTCGGATCAACAACGTCGATCAGACGCTTGTGCGTGCGCATTTCAAAGTGCTCGCGGCTGTCCTTGTACTTGTGAGGTGAACGGATAACAACGTATACGTTCTTTTCGGTGGGCAGCGGCACCGGGCCAACTACCGTCGCACCTGCACGAGTTACTGTCTCAACGATTTTCCGTGCTGATGAATCAATGACCTCGTGGTCATATGACTTCAGACGGATGCGGATTTTCTGTCCCGCCATCTGTCGGACTCTCTTTCTGTCTACTTCCCTGTAACGGAGCGGTTGCTCCTTTATGTGATGCTTTAGGTTAAGAAACTCATAGCTTCTCTTGCATCACCTCGAACAGACTGAATCCGGTAAAACCGGGTTCCTCACCCTGCTGAGGCACCGACCCCCGAACTCGGGCGTGTCGCGTACTTTGTGATGAATTTGCGCTTCACAGCCCTTGAACTGATCGATTGGGTCATATTTGGGCTTACTCTAGAATCCAGAATCTTGAACGATTCATAGCCTGCTTAAAGCGGTAAGCGCTTGAACAACGTCTTCTATTCTACAGGCTCAGGTATCACTTGCAACCCCCAGAATTGATTAGTGCTAGCTCTCACATGAGCCCCTCGGTGAGCTCTGAACAGTACCCCCGCTCTTAACATACGGGAAGGCGTCAAAGGATCTTAGTCTGACTGGTCTAGCATGAAAAATATGAGCCTGCCATCTCCCCCACCTCAATACCCATCAAACCCGTGGGATCCGCCTGCTTCAGTGCTGGCTACCAGAGTAAATCCGCCGGTATCGCTTCACCCGCCGCGACAGGACCGGCGAGCCTTGGAAAATATCTTCCTAAATCTCGGCCTTTACCTGGGTAGCCTTCTCATTATCAGCGCTTCCTCCCTTTTAGTGAGCTCAGTAGCAACGGCTCCTATGCAGGGTGTTCTTCTATGCGCACTCACCTTACTCGTCTACGTCGCGGGTTTGGTCAGCTACCGGTGGATTCCAAAACTACGCCTGGCGTCCTACTCTTTTACGGCGACGGGGTTGGCACTCATTCCCCTGTGCGGTCTTGCCGTTTATCACCTGATGTGGCCCCTTTCCGGGGCTTTACTCTGGCTACTGGTATCACTGATAGGCACCGCAGCCGTCTTGGGAGCCCTGGCTCTCATGAAAGCACGGGTCATGATTTACCTGGCAGTTGCCTTCATAGTCTCCGATGTACTTGCTGTCTCTAAGACAATGCAGGTGGGGCTGATCTGGTACTTTGTGTCTCTTTTGCTGCTCGCAACAGCTCTGGCCCTTATACAACGATTCGCATCAGCACAGTTACCTGTGCAGCTTACTCGCGGAATCAACGATTCTGCCCGCGTCTTTGTCCCGGTCACCATGTTTGCTTCGATGATGATAGGAACACGGTTGCATTTTTGGGAAACGGCACTCATCTTTGTGCTCGGTACCCTCTACACGGTTACTTTTGTTGCTCTGGATCGAAGTTTTTACTTCTATGTGCAGGCCCGCGTCTATTCGCTGCTGGCTACTCTTTACTTCACGCTCTGGCTTTGTGAGTACTTGAATAACTATGTATATGTTCTGCTCCCAACTGCGATTCTGTCGCTGATATCTTGTTTTATCTTAGGCTTGGTCAATTTGCCGGCTCTACCTTGGGCGCCTTCTAAAGATCTTATGGCGACCTGGTGTCTAGCCCAGCCTCCCGTGATTTTCTCTGTTGCAGCGATAATGGTGGATGCTCACGCGGAACCCGCCTTATTCGGCAGCTCTTCCGGCGGTGTGGGAGCCACTCTGGTTCTTTCTCTGCTGGTCACCCTTAATGTGGCAGCCTTAGGGGTCGCAGTCAGAAGCCGTCTAAAAACTCATACCCCAGCTTTAGCCTTCATCGTGGGAATCCTAGGTTTTCTTGCTCTACCCACGATTCCATTAGTAGTTCTACTTCTTGGCCTAGCAGCACTGCACGTCATGCCTAAGCCCCTCAGTCACGGGGCACAGTTGCCTGGTGTTGCAGGCGGTTTAGCTCTCCCCGCTCTACTTCTACTGCTCGTGCAGATCGCAGACTCCCACAGTTATTGGGCTCTATTATTTTTAGGTCTATCCGGTGCATTTTGCTATCTCTATAGTGAGCTGGCAACCCCCAGGACGGCAGAAACTCCCTCCAACGCACGGTTGTTCTCAGCTATCATTCTGCTAGCATCGGGTGTTATTACCCCAGTACTCCTATCTATAGGTGTTGATGCTGCCTACAGGTACCGGGTCATCTCTGGAAGTATCGAGTACAGCGCTTTATCCGTCGGCATTGCTTCTTATCTTGGACTAAGTATTGCCGGGGCACTTTTGACACTTGACCGCACCTATCGGGCTCTTGATGCCAGACCGATTCATCAGAAAGCCCCAGTTTCAGGCCAGATATATACTCATTCGCCCCTGCAAACCCCCTACCTGCTCCTTACGGCTCTCTACGTTTCAGTTAGTCTCATCCTTATCACCGCGCCAGCGGTTCTAATGAGCCACCGGGACTATTTGGTGTATGCAGCGCTGTTGCTGGGTACGCTAGCAATCTTCTGGAAGGCCAGCCCCAGAACTTTCAGCCACCTAGGTATCTTGATTCGCCTTTACCTACTGTGGGCTGCTGTCCAGCTAACGATTACTAGCTCACTGTTCTCTCTCCATACCGCCCTCATCATCACCTTCTTGACGGCCCTGCTCTCTGCTTGTTCTCTTCTGCTCATCCGATTCCACCAGCTCAGTAGATCAGCCGGCACAGAACTCATCACCGGTCTTGTATTTGGCTGGATAGCTCTTCTAGCTGCGCTCCCCCTTATCCGAACAGACATCAGGGTCGCAGCCCTCCTCGGTGCTCTGCTTCTTACCGGTTTAGCCCTTCTCTGGCAGATTGCGTCACGTCGTCCGGCGGTATCTGCGTTACAGGTAGCGCTTGCCGCCGGTGCCCTCACTCTTCTGGGCTATCCTCTTCTTGCCGGCAGCTTGAGGCTTTCGGACGCGCTGAGTCTCTTGCTCCTGGGAATGCTGAGTCTTGCCGGGAGTAAAACCTGGGCTGCTCTCAGTGCCTCGACTCAACCGGCACATGTCAGTAACCCCAACCAGGAGGACTATTTGGGTCGTTGGGGATACGCCTATAACGTCACCACTGCCCGAACAGGTCTTGCCCTTACCCACGTCTATCTCTTACACCCGGTATGGGCAGAACCTCTAGCCCTCTCCTGCCTTGCCATCCTGATTCTTACTGCAGGTTGGTGGGTCCAGGTAGCTCCGCAGAAGCGCCTCTACCCACCTCTAGTGGGTATCAACCTCCTCATGTTCCGTATTCTCGTAGAGAACGAGATGCGGGAAGCTTTCCTCTATTTCTCACAGGCCCTAGTTTTCAGCTTCAGCCTGCTCCTCGTCTTCAGCATCATTAGGAGACAGAAACCCTCCCTGATTCTCTACAGTATTGCTCTTGGGATACAAGCCTTTGGTACCCTCTATTTGACGGTGGCTGGCTGGTCTCTTCCCTGGAGCGACCGGCTCATCATCGTGCTAGTCACCCTGGTGCTACTCGTCGCTACAGTACTCCTGAAACGTAAGATCCTGGTGATTCTTGTAGTGGCTATGCTGTCCTACCAGATTCTCTACATCGTCGGTGGACTCAACATCTTCTCGCTCTTCATCCTGGGCTTCGCCCTCATTGGCTTAGTTATCTGGCGTCTACTAGCCCGCGATGAAACTATACAAACACAACCCCACCTGCCCCGCCGGCCTTGTGACTCCCAGCCAACTGCGCCACCGGCTACAGGAAGCAACCCTAGCGGAACCCAACAAACATCAATCCCAGCCTGGCAGAAACCAGACCATACACCCTAAAAGGCAATAAGTCTCCTTGGCTACCCGACGCTCTAGGACCGGCTCTCTATCGGGCTAGTTAGCTTTCAGGCTGGACGGTTTCTTTTGGGTATAGCAGAGGGCCCCCGGCAATGCCGGGGGCCCTCTGCATGGGTTCGTTACCGAGGTCAAAGCCTGGTTAGAACATCAGGTAAGCAGTACTTACTTGATGATCTTGGTAACGCGACCTGAACCAACGGTGCGGCCGCCTTCGCGGATTGCGAAGCCGAGGCCCTCTTCCATAGCGATTTCCTGGATGAGCTCAACGGTCATCTCGGTGTTGTCGCCAGGCATAACCATTTCGGTGCCCTCGGGGAGGGTGATAACGCCGGTTACGTCAGTGGTACGGAAGTAGAACTGAGGACGGTAGTTCGAGTAGAAGGGGTTGTGGCGGCCGCCTTCATCCTTGGAAAGGATGTAAACGTTAGCCTCGAACTGGGTGTGGGGGGTGATGGAGCCGGGAGCTACAACAACCTGGCCACGCTCTACGTCATCGCGCTTCAGACCGCGGAGCAGAAGGCCACAGTTTTCGCCTGCCCATGCTTCGTCGAGCTGCTTGTGGAACATCTCGATACCGGTAACGGTGGTCTTCTGGATGGGACGGATACCAACGATTTCAACTTCAGAGTTGATCTTGAGGGTACCGCGCTCTGCACGGCCGGTAACAACGGTACCGCGACCGGTGATGGTGAAGACGTCCTCGATGGGCATGAGGAAGGGCTTGTCCTTATCGCGGACGGGGTCCGGGATGTACTCATCGACTGCGTCCATGAGTTCCTCAACCTTAGCAACCCACTCAGCGTCGCCTTCAAGAGCCTTGAGAGCTGAAACGCGAACTACGGGAGCTTCGTCGCCGTCGAATTCCTGTGATGAAAGAAGTTCACGAACTTCCATTTCAACGAGGTCGAGGAGTTCTTCGTCGTCAACCATGTCTGACTTGTTGAGTGCAACAAGCAGGGTGGGAACGCCAACCTGGCGAGCCAGCAGAACGTGCTCGCGGGTCTGAGCCATGGGGCCGTCGGTAGCAGCAACAACGAGGATTGCGCCGTCCATCTGAGCAGCACCGGTGATCATGTTCTTGACATAGTCAGCGTGGCCGGGAGCGTCAACGTGTGCGTAGTGACGCTTCTCGGTCTGGTACTCGATGTGAGCAATGTTGATGGTAATACCGCGCTGGCGCTCTTCGGGAGCGGAGTCGATAGCACCGAAGTCGCGCTGCTCGTTCAGATCGGGGTACTTGTCAGCAAGAACCTTTGAGATTGCAGCGGTCAGGGTGGTCTTACCGTGGTCAACGTGACCAATGGTACCAACGTTTACGTGAGGCTTGGAGCGCTCGAACTTAGCCTTAGCCAAGAGTATTCCTCCTATAGAGAAGTTATGAAAACGTGCACTCGGGTTTCACACCGGCGCAATCCGCCAAAAAGCGGTCTAGCTACCACAATAGCGGATAACGCCGGTGAGTTGAAACCCTAGAACGGTTTCACGGATATGGTTTTTTCAAAAAGAGGTGCGACTCACTTGCGGTGAGTTACGCGGGGACGAAATTACTCGCCGCGGCTCTTCTGGATGATTTCATCAGCAACGTTCTTGGGAACCTCTGAGTAGCTGTCGAACTCCATGGAGAACACAGCGCGACCCTGGGTCTTTGAACGGAGGTCACCGATGTAACCGAACATTTCTGACAGCGGAACAAGAGCGTGAACGATCTTGACACCTGCTGCGTCTTCCATTGACTGGATCTGACCGCGGCGTGAGTTGAGGTCGCCGATAACGTCGCCCATGTACTCTTCCGGGGTACGAACTTCAACAGCCATCAGCGGTTCAAGCAGAACCGGGTTAGCGCGGCGTGCGCCTTCCTTGAAGACCATTGAGCCTGCGATTTTGAACGCCATTTCTGACGAGTCAACATCGTGGTAAGCACCATCGATCAGGGTTGCCTTCACACCAACAACGGGGTAGCCAGCGAGGATACCGAGCTGCATTGCGTCCTGGATACCGGCGTCAACAGAGGGGATGTATTCACGGGGAACACGACCACCGGTGACGGCGTTGCTGAACTCGTAGAGTTCTTCTGAATCGAGGGGGATGGGCTCGAAGGAAACCTGAACCTTAGCGAACTGACCTGAACCACCGGTCTGCTTCTTGTGGGTGTAATCCACCTTATCAACAGCCTTGCGGATGGTCTCGCGGTAAGCAACCTGAGGCTTACCAACGTTAGCCTCAACCTTGAATTCACGCTTCATACGGTCAACGATGATGTCGAGGTGAAGCTCGCCCATGCCACCGATTTCGGTCTGGCCGGTTTCTTCGTTGAGTGAAACGGTGAAGGTGGGATCCTCTGCAGAAAGCTTCTGGATCGCGGTTGACATCTTTTCCTGGTCACCCTTGGTCTTGGGTTCAATTGCCACGAAGATCACGGGAGCGGGGAAAGTCATCGACTCAAGGACGATGGGGTTAGCGATATCACAGAGGGTGTCACCGGTGGTGGTGTCCTTCAGACCAATCGCTGCGTAGATGTGACCTGCCTGAATCTCATCAACCGGGTTCTCCTTGTTGGAGTGCATCTGGAAGAGCTTACCGATGCGCTCTTTCTTGCCCTTAGTTGAGTTGAGAACCTGCTGGCCTGATGAAGCCTTACCCGAGTAAACGCGGATGTAGGTTAGCTGGCCGTAGAAGGGGTGAGCTGCAACCTTGAACGCCAGAGCTGCGAAAGGCTCATCAGCTGAGGGGGTGCGGGTCAGTTCAACTTCTTCATCGTTGGGCTTGTGACCAACCATTGCGGGAACGTCAAGGGGGGTGGGCAGGTAATCCAGAACAGCGTCAAGCATAGGCTGCACACCGCGGTTCTTGAATGCTGAACCACAGAAAACGGGGTAAGCCTCGTTGTTCACGGTCAGCTTGCGTACGCCAGCCTTGATTTCCTCAATGGTGATTTCTTCACCTTCGAGGTATTTGTTCATCAGCTCGTCTGAAGTCTCTGCAACAGACTCAACGAGCTGCGAACGGTACTCTTCAGCCTTTTCCTTGAGGTCAGCAGGGATTTCCTGGATCTCGTAGGAAGCGCCCATGGTTACGTCACCCTTGGCATCGCCGGGCCATACGTAAGCCTGCATGGTGAGCAGGTCTACGACACCGATGAAGTCGTTTTCAGCGCCGATGGGCAGCTGCATCACGAGGGGGGTGGCACCAAGACGCTTGATGATGGTATCTACGGTGAAGTAGAAGTCAGCGCCCAGCTTGTCCATCTTGTTGACGAAGCAGATGCGGGGAACTTCGTACTTGTCAGCCTGACGCCAAACGGTCTCAGACTGGGGCTCAACGCCTTCCTTGCCGTCGAAGACTGCAACAGCGCCATCGAGGACGCGCAGTGAACGCTCAACCTCAACGGTGAAGTCAACGTGGCCGGGGGTGTCGATGATGTTGATCTGGTTGTCTTTCCAGAAGCAGGTGGTAGCCGCGGAGGTAATGGTGATACCGCGTTCCTGTTCCTGAGCCATCCAGTCCATGGTTGACGCACCGTCGTGGGTTTCACCGATTTTGTGATTAATACCGGTGTAGAAGAGGATGCGTTCGGTGGTGGTGGTTTTACCGGCGTCAATGTGCGCCATAATACCGATGTTGCGGACCTTGTTCAGGTCGGTAAGCACGTCTAGTGCCACTTTGTTCTCCCTTGTGAGAAACTTCGAAAGCCTGCCACCTTACACGGAGTGCAAAAGGTCGGCAGGCTGCGAAGAAATTACCAGCGGTAGTGTGCGAAGGCCTTGTTGGACTCGGCCATCTTGTGAGTGTCTTCGCGACGCTTCACAGCGGCACCGAGACCGTTAGATGCATCCAGGATCTCGTTCATGAGACGCTCGGTCATGGTCTTCTCGCGGCGAAGCTTTGAGAAACCTACGAGCCAGCGGAGTGCTAGGGCAGTTGAACGGCCCGGGCGAACTTCTACGGGAACCTGGTAGGTTGCGCCACCGACGCGGCGTGAGCGAACCTCAAGAGCAGGCTTGATGTTGTCCATAGCCTTCTTGAGAGTTGCAACGGGGTCTTCACCGGACTTGGCAGCAACACCCTCAAGTGCACCGTAAACGATGCGCTCAGCGGTTGACTTCTTGCCGTCCAGCAGAACCTTGTTGATGAGCTGGGTAACCAGCGGTGAACCGTAAACGGGATCGTTTACGAGGGGACGCTTAGGAGCGGGACCCTTACGAGGCATTACTTCTTCTCCTTCTTTGCGCCGTAGCGTGAACGAGCCTGACCGCGGCCCTTAACGCCCTGGGTATCCAGTGCGCCACGAACGATCTTGTAACGAACACCGGGGAGGTCCTTCACACGGCCACCGCGCACGAGCACGATGGAGTGTTCCTGAAGGTTGTGACCTTCACCGGGGATGTAAGCCGTTACTTCTACGCCGCCGTTGAGCTTAACACGTGCGACCTTACGCAGTGCTGAGTTCGGCTTCTTGGGGGTGGTGGTGTATACACGGGTGCATACGCCACGCTTCATGGGGTTGCCCTTAAGTGCGGGCGCCTTGGTCTTTACGACCTTGGGTGCACGGCCCTTACGGACCAACTGCTGAATTGTAGGCACTTGTTCTCCGTTTGGTTTCGGTCGCTCCGCTAGGTGCGACCGGTTACTGTATCTTGCGGCTAGACTCTAGCCCCTCAAGTATTTGCAGGTGATGCTGTTTGAACAACATCTCCTCCAGGTGGAAAAGGTGTTGCTCCTGCGGTTTCACCTGCACAACACGTGCTGTATTGGGCGAGCTTTTATATAACGCGCAAAAGAATCACATTGACTTAGCTGTTTTTACCCAGACATGACGAAAAATGGCATTTAGGCCTCAAGATCGCTGACCAACAAAAGTTGGGGCGAACAAGGCCAAAGGACGGTGTCCGTTCTGCCATTGGTATTCCGTACGATGCCAGCTGGGAAGAGCTAGCTAAGTACTCCACATAGAACTATAGCCGGTTACCATGGTTTTAATCCACCCCGATAACCGACTATTTAAGCCTTTAATCCCTCAAAACAGGTGATGTCAGGCACGTAGGTAGACCCTGCGTCGCAGTAGGTGATGGCTTGAGGCGCCAGGTGACGCTTCCACTTGAAGCAGGTACCAGGGTCATTATCAGCAGTGACCGTGCCCCAGCGTCCATGCTCGTAGCCCTGCACCAAGATGACCCGGGAGTCGTCCGCTGATTAGGACGCCGGTTTGTGCCCCGGTACCTCTCTGTCTAGCCTGGGAGTCAGGGCAGTTATTGGGCCGGAAAGAAGGATGCTGTGAGCAGGATTGATGAATCGTTTTTAGTGGGCCTCCTGGGCAGCGGCATCAATGCCTCTCTCACTCCCCCGATGCACGAGATGGCTGCTGACCAATTAGGAATCCGTTACCTTTATCGCCCCCTGGACATTGATGCCCTGGGCCCTCATCAACGAGCCTTCACTGCCGATGACTGCGGCACTCTCTTGAGCTACGGGCTGGCCCTGGGTTATAACGCTTTCAACATTACTTACCCCTGCAAGCAGCTCATTATGCAACACCTCGATCAGGTATCTGAACATGCTCTACAACTCGGCGCGGTCAATACGGTAGTGATCGAAGACGGCGCAACGGTAGGCTACAACACCGATTACTCAGGCTTTTCTTTCGCTGTAGACAGCGGGCTAGCACTAGCACCTGAGGACCTAGATACGGTGCTCCAGTTGGGTGCCGGTGGCGCTGGCTCTGCCACTGCTTACGCCCTGCTGAGTCGCGGAGTCAAAACGCTCTTCCTCTTCGATATTTCAGTTCAACAAGCCCAAGCGCGGGCCAGCACGCTACAAGACCTCTTCCCCTCCCAAAAAGTCGTGGCGTTAGAGCCAAAGCAGCTAGCTTCCGCGCTGGCGTCTTCCCGTGGTCTGGTGAATGCTACCCCCATCGGTATGCACCACCACCCCGGCGCTCCCATAGACCTCTCGCTCCTACGCGCTGACCTGTGGGTTGCCGACGTTATCTACCTGCCCCAGGACACTCCTCTGATCACCGCAGCCCGCGCACTCGGGGCGCGCACCCTACCCGGCGGCCTCATGGCGGTAGGCCAAGCCGTAGATGCCTTCACGCTCATTACCGGCCAACGCCCCGATGTTCCAGAACTCCACCGTTTCTTCCTACAAGAAACCGGCAATGAGCTCCCTCATAGTTTTTGAGGACAGCAAAGGGCGCTTTCCCACGAAGAGTGAGAAAGCGCCCTTTGGCTTAGCCTAACGGCTCAAGAACGGTTTACTTACCGAACTCGTAGTCATCCAGCGGAATCGCCTGGAACTCGGGGCTAATAGCACCCTCGTTGGTCTCGGCGTAGCTGAAATCGTTATAGGGGGTCGCGGTCTGCGCAAACATCGCTTCGCGAGCCTCGTCGGTGGGTTCAACCTCGATATCGTTGTAACGAGCGAGGCCGGTACCGGCGGGGATCAGCTTACCAATGATGACGTTTTCCTTAAGGCCAACCAGCGGGTCAGACTTACCTTCCATAGCCGCCTGAGTCAGAACTCGGGTGGTTTCCTGGAAGGAAGCAGCTGACAGCCAGGACTCGGTTGCCAGTGACGCCTTGGTGATACCCATCATCTCGGGGCGGCCTGCAGCAGGACGCTTACCCTCAGCCAGAGCAGCGCGGTTAGCGCGCTGGAAGGCAATGTTCTCAACCAATTCACCGGGTAGCAGTGCGGTATCACCGGAATCAATCACGGTAATACGGCGCAGCATCTGGCGGACGATAACCTCAACGTGCTTATCGTGAATGCCTACACCCTGTGAACGGTAGACGCCCTGAACCTCATCCACCAGGTGCTTCTGAGCCTCACGAGGACCACGAATACGCAGCACCTCCTTGGGGTCAACAGCACCGGCAACGAGCTGCTCGCCGACCTCGATGTGATCGCCTTCAGTAACGTTGAGGCGGGCACGACGTAGGACGGGGTAGGCGATGGGCTCATCTCCGTTATCCGGAGTGATGACGACCTTCAGTGACTTCTCGGTGTCCTCAATCGACACGCGACCGGTGACCTCTGAAATCGGAGCTACGCCCTTGGGGGTACGTGCTTCGAAGAGTTCCTGAATACGGGGCAGACCCTGGGTAATATCGTCCGCTGATGCGACACCACCGGTGTGGAAGGTACGCATGGTTAGCTGGGTACCGGGTTCGCCGATGGACTGAGCAGCGATAATACCGACAGCCTCACCAATATCGACCAGGTTACCTGATGCCATAGAACGGCCGTAGCAGAGTGCACAGACACCAACAGCTGATTCACAGGTCAGGACCGAGCGGACCTTAACTTCCTGAATGCCAGCCTTGTAGAGATCATCAATGACGATATCTGACACGTCAGCGCCGGCAGCCGCCAAGACGGTGCCGTCTTCAGCCTTCACGTCAACAGCCAAAGCGCGGCCGTGGATTGAAGACTCAACGTTCTCGTGCAAGGAAACGGCGCCGGTGTGCTCGTCCACCTGGGTAAGAGGTAGAGTCAGACCGCGGCGGGTGCCACAGTTGTCTTCGCGCACGATGACATCCTGAGAAACGTCCACCAGACGGCGGGTTAGGTAACCCGAGTTAGCGGTACGCAACGCGGTATCGGCCAGACCCTTACGTGCACCGTGGGTTGCGATGAAGTACTCCAGAACCGATAGGCCTTCGCGGTAAGAAGACTTAATCGGGCGGGGCATGATTTCACCCTTGGGGTTAGACACCAGACCACGGATACCGGCAATCTGACGAACCTGCATCCAGTTACCACGTGCACCCGAGGTGACCATGCGGTTGATGGTGGTGTTCTTCTCAGCCAGGTTTTCCTTCATAGCCTCAGCAACCTCATCGGTTGCCTTGGTCCAGATGTCGATAAGCTCGGTACGACGCTCAACGTCGTCAATCAGACCCATCTCGAACTGGGATTCGATGTCAGCTGCCTGCTTCTCGTAGCCTTCCATAATGGCGGGCTTGGTGGGGGGCGCTGCGATGTCAGAAACAGCAACGGTCACCCCTGAGCGTGAGGCGTAGTAGAAGCCGGTGTTCTTCAGGTTATCCAGTGAACGGGCTACTACGTACATGGGGTACTTCTCAGCAAGATCGTTGATCAGTGCACCCAGCGACTTCTTGTCTGCAATACCGGTGTACCAGGGGTAATCGGCGGGCAGAGCCTGGTTGAAGATAACCTGGCCGACGGTGGTTTCAACGAGAACGGGCTGACCTGCCTCGTAACCTTCAGGAGCCTCAAAGCCCTCGTATGGTACGAAGTCATCAAGAATAATCTTGACCTTGGTGTAGAGCTCAATCTCGTGACGGTCCATCGCCATAATCGCTTCAGCGTAAGACGAGAACAGGCGACCTTCGTTCTTTTCACCTTCACGTGCAGTGGTGAGGTGGAAAAGACCGATGATCATATCCTGGTCAGGTACCGCAACGGGGCGGCCGTCTGAGGGCTTCAGGATGTTGTTAGAGGACAGCATCAGAATGCGAGCTTCAGCCTGCGCTTCGGGTGACAGCGGCAGATGAACTGCCATCTGGTCGCCGTCGAAGTCAGCGTTGAATGCTGAACATACGAGCGGGTGCAGCTGGATAGCCTTACCTTCAACCAGCTGGGGTTCGAAGGCCTGGATACCCAGACGGTGCAGGGTAGGTGCGCGGTTCAAAAGCACGGGGTGCTCGGTGATGACCTCTTCGAGAACGTCCCACACCTGGGGGCGGAAACGCTCTACCATGCGCTTAGCGCTCTTGATGTTCTGAGCGTGGTTGAGATCAACCAGACGCTTCATCACAAAGGGCTTGAAGAGCTCAAGCGCCATCTGTTTGGGTAGACCACACTGGTGCATTTCCAGGGTGGGGCCACCAACAATAACGGATCGACCCGAGTAGTCAACGCGCTTACCCAGAAGGTTCTGGCGGAAACGACCCTGCTTACCCTTCAGCATGTCTGAAAGGGACTTAAGAGGACGGTTACCGGGGCCAGTGACAGGGCGACCGCGACGGCCGTTGTCAAACAGGGAGTCAACAGCTTCCTGCAACATGCGCTTTTCGTTGTTCACGATGATCTCGGGGGCACCGAGTTCCAGCAGACGCTTCAGACGGTTGTTACGGTTGATCACACGACGGTAAAGGTCATTGAGGTCGGAAGTCGCAAAGCGGCCACCGTCCAGCTGCACCATGGGGCGCAGTTCTGGCGGAATCACAGGGACGTGATCCAGGACCATGCCCAGCGGTGAGTTATCAGTGGTCAGGAAGGCGTTAACAACCTTCAGACGCTTCAGGGCGCGGGTCTTACGCTGGCCCTTACCGGTCTGAATGGTGTCCTTCAGAGACTCAGCTTCGGCCTCCATATCGAAGGTCTCAAGACGCTTCTTAATCGCCTCAGCACCCATGGAGCCTTCAAAGTACATACCGTACTTATCGACCATGCCACGGTAGAGCGCCTCATCACCTTCAAGGTCAGCGACCTTGAGGTTCTTGAAGCGATCCCAGACGCGCTCTAGTTGCTCAATTTCGCGTTCTGCGTTCTTGCGAACGGACGCCATCTGACGCTCAGCACTATCACGGAGCTTACGCTTCTCGGCAGCCTTGCCGCCTTCAGCCTCAACGCGAGCGAGTTCCTCTTCGGTTTCGCGGGCAATGAGGTTGATGTCGGCATCCAGCTGATCCTGCAGAACCTTCTTGTCGCGGTCGTGCGCGGCCTGAAGATTGGGCAGGTCCTCGTGGCGAGCGTCCTCGTCCACAGCGGTAATCATGTAGGCGGCGAAGTAAATGATCTTCTCAAGATCCTTCGGAGCCAGATCCAGCAGGTAGCCCAGGCGTGAGGGCACGCCCTTGAAGTACCAGATGTGAGTCACGGGAGCAGCAAGCTCAATGTGACCCATGCGCTCGCGGCGCACCTTGGCGCGGGTTACCTCAACACCACAGCGTTCACAGATAATGCCCTTGAAGCGTACACGCTTGTACTTACCGCAGTAGCATTCCCAGTCGCGGGTGGGGCCGAAGATACGCTCATCAAAGAGGCCTTCTTTCTCCGGCTTGAGGGTTCGGTAGTTGATGGTTTCGGGCTTCTTAACCTCGCCGTACGACCAGCTCAGAATATCTGCTGAGGTCGCAAGGCCAATTCGCATCAAACCAAGTGAAGATTCGTTGGACATGTGGTCCTTATCTCTTTCCTAGTGTTATGAAGTCTTAGTTCTGGGCAACGATGAGGGTAAACCTGCAAAGGTTTAGACCTCTTCTACGGAGTTGGGTTCCGCGTGAGACAGGTCAATACCCAGCTCACCTGCTGCCCGGAAGCCTTCATCTTCTACATCGCGCATTTCGATGGTCTTACCGTCAGTTGAGAGAACCTCAACGTTCAGGCAAAGTGACTGCATTTCCTTGATCAGAACCTTGAAGGACTCTGGGACGCCGGGTTCGGGGATGTTCTCGCCCTTAACGATCGCCTCGTAGACCTTCACACGACCGTGAACGTCATCGGACTTCACGGTCAGGATTTCCTGCAGGGTGTAAGCAGCACCATAGGCTTCAAGCGCCCACACTTCCATCTCACCAAAGCGCTGACCGCCGAACTGAGCCTTACCGCCCAGGGGCTGCTGGGTAATCATGGAGTAGGGGCCGGTGGAGCGTGCGTGAATCTTGTCGTCCACCAGGTGGTGCAGCTTCAAGATGTACTGGTAACCCACGGAAACGGGCTCGGGGAAGGGCTCACCGGAACGGCCATCGAGCAAGCGTGCCTTACCGGAACGGTTGATCAGACGATCGCCGTCACGGTTGGGGTTAGCGTGATCGAGCAGTTCGAAGAGTTCATCTTCGCCCGCGCCGTCGAAGACCGGGGTTGCCACGGTGGTGGGACCGGTTTCCTTGGGGAAGTTATGCAGCTTGTCGAGCCAGGCGGGGTTGCCGTCAATCTTCCAACCCTGCTTAGCGAGCCAGCCGGTGTGAACTTCGAGTACCTGACCGATGTTCATACGACCGGGGACGCCGAGGGGGTTAAGGATGATGTCAACGGGGGTACCGTCTTCCATGAAGGGCATATCTTCAACGGGAAGGATCTTGGTAATAACACCCTTGTTACCGTGGCGGCCTGCCAGCTTATCGCCAACAGTAATCTTGCGCTTCTGAGCAACGTAGACGCGTACCAGCTGGTTAACACCGCTAGGCAAATCATCTTCGTCGGTGTCGCGGTCAAAGATGCGCACGCCGATAACAGTACCTGACTCACCGTGGGGAACCTTCAGGGAGGTATCGCGGACTTCGCGTGACTTCTCGCCGAAGATAGCGCGCAGCAGGCGCTCTTCGGGAGTCAGCTCGGTCTCGCCCTTGGGGGTGACCTTGCCAACCAGGATGTCACCGGCTTCGACCTCAGCACCAATGTGGATAATGCCGCGCTCATCAAGAGCTGACAGTACTTCCTCAGAGACGTTGGGGATGTCGCGGGTAATCTCTTCAGCGCCCAGCTTGGTGTCGCGGGCATCGATTTCGTGCTCTTCAATGTGAATTGAGGTGAGCACGTCATCAGAGATCATGCGCTGGGACAGGATGATACCGTCCTCAAAGTTGAAACCTTCCCATGACATGTACGCCACGAGCAGGTTCTTACCGAGCGCCAGTTCACCCTTATCAGTTGAGGGGCCGTCAGCGATGAGGCCGCGGGTCTCAACACGGTCGCCTACCTTAACAACCACGCGGTGGTTGTAGCAGTTACCGGGGTTTGAACGCTGGAACTTCAGGATGGGGTAAGAGCTGGTAGTGCCGTCATCGTTACGAACAACAACCAGGTCAGCGGAAACCTCAGAGACAACACCGGGCTTCTTAGCCAGGACGGAGTCACCGGAGTCAATAGCTGCGTAGCGTTCCATACCGGTACCAACGACGGGAGCTTCAGACTCCAGCAGGGGCACAGCCTGACGCTGCATGTTGGCGCCCATGAGCGCACGGTTAGCGTCATCGTGTTCCAGGTAAGGAATCAGTGCGGTTGCCACAGAAACCATCTGACGCGGTGAAACGTCCATGTATTCGATGTGGGCTACATCGACCAGAACCGCTTCGCCTGAGCCGTCGCCGGCACGGCAGAGAACCTGCTCTTCAGCGAAGGTCATATCGGGGTTCAGGGGAGCATTCGCCTGAGCAATGGTATTGCCCTTCTCATCATCAGCGGTGAGGTACTTAACCTCATCGGTGACCTTACCCTGGCGCACAATGCGGTAGGGGGTCTCGATGAAACCGAAGGTGTTAATGCGACCGTAGGTAGCCAGCGAGCCAATCAGACCAATGTTGGGGCCTTCAGGGGTTTCGATGGGGCACATGCGGCCGTAGTGGGAGGGGTGGACGTCTCGGACTTCCATGCCCGCACGATCACGGGACAGACCGCCGGGGCCCAGAGCATTCAGACGACGCTTGTGAGTCAGACCAGCAAGCGGGTTGTTCTGGTCCATGAACTGCGAGAGCTGAGAAGTGCCGAAGAACTCCTTCATGGAGGCAACAACCGGGCGGATGTTGATCAGGGTCTGAGGGGTAATTGCCTCAACGTCCTGGGTAGTCATACGCTCACGCACAACGCGTTCCATACGGGACAGGCCGGTGCGGATTTGGTTCTCGATGAGTTCGCCTACCGCGCGGATACGGCGGTTACCGAAGTGGTCGATGTCATCCACGTCAACGCGCAGCTCAACTTCTTCACCGTCGCGAATACCCTTGATGGTGCTGCCACCAGCGTGCAAGGTGACCAGGTAGCGAATCATCGCAGCGATGTCGTCCTGAGACAGCACTGCTGCTGATGGATCGTTCACGGGGGTGTCGATACCCAGCTTGCGGTTGATCTTGTAACGACCGACCTTTGCCAAGTCGTAGCGGCGGGGGGTGAAGTACATGTTGTTCAGCAGTGACTGGGCAGCATCAACCGTGGGCGGTTCGCCCGGGCGCAGCTTGCGGTAGATATCAAGTAGGGCCTCTTCACGGGTTTGAACGGTGTCCTTCTCGAGGGTGGCGCGGATGGAGTCGAATTCGCCGAACTCGGCGAGAATCTTAGCTTCGCTCCAGCCCATAGCCTTTAGCAGGGTGGTGACGGACTGCTTGCGGCGGCGGTCTAGACGCACACCAACCTGGTCACGCTTATCAATTTCGAGCTCGAACCATGCACCACGTGAGGGGATGATACGGGCCGAGTAGATGTCCTTATCGGAGGTGCGGTCCTGAGTCTTTTCAAAGTAAGCACCGGGTGAACGCACCAGCTGGGAAACAACAACGCGCTCTGAGCCGTTAACGACAAAGGTGCCGGACTCGGTCATGAGCGGGAAATCGCCCATGAACACGGTCTGCTGTTTGATTTCGCCGGTGTTGTTGTTCATGAATTCGGCCTTGACGTACAGCGGAGCTGAGTAGGTCGCATCGCGATCCTTACACTCTTCCATGGTGTACTTGGGGTCAGCGAATTCAGGTTCTGAGAATGACAGGGACATGGTGCCCTGGAAATCCTCAATCGGTGAGATTTCTTCAAAGATTTCAGCCAGACCGGAAACGCGGGGGACGGAGGCGTCACCCGTTTCTTCGGCGACTGCTACCTTCTCTTGCCAGCGTTCGTTGCCTACAAGGCGGTCAAAGCTGTCCAGCTGCAGAGCGAGCAGGTTTGGGACCTGCAGGGGTTCCGCGATTTTTGCGAATGAGATTCGGCGCTGCGAATCTGCGCCGTTAGCGGCTTCGGTATGTGAGGTGCTCGAGGCGACCAAGATATTGGATCCTTCCACAGACATGTCTGTTCGTACCCGCTCCCCCACCAGGGTGCACGCCCTTCTTCCCTTAAATACAAAAAAGCCCTTCTCGGACACCTGTGCTGTGCCGGTGAGACTAGATTGCTGAAAGAGGTTAGAAACGTACGTTTTATCCTGTTACAACCAGCCCACCGCTATATGAAGGCACAGAAGATTAGGGAAGCGCAAATATTTACATTACAGCAATGTGTGCACGTTTGTCTATATCTAATAAAGCCGCTTTTTGCAAACTTCGACCCAAGTCGTTGCTTCAGGAGCTGGGGTGCGTGCGTCCGCCTGCGTTCTCGTTGGCCCAAGTAGCAAAGCAGGAATATTAACATTCAACGACGTTGACCGCTAGTCCACCCATGGAGGTTTCCTTGTAGCGGTGGGACATGTCCTCCCCGGTTTGCCGCATCGTCTCAATGACCTGGTCCAAGGAGACGCGGTGGTGTCCGTCGCCGCGTAGCGCCATTTTGGCGGCGGTAACGGCGTTGGAGGCTGCCATAGCGTTGCGTTCGATGCAAGGAATCTGCACCAGACCGCCGACAGGGTCGCACGTGAGACCGAGGTTATGTTCCATGGCAATCTCTGCAGCGTTTTCAATCTGTTCATTGGTACCACCCATGACCTGGGCAAGACCAGCAGCGGCCATAGATGAGGCGGTGCCTACTTCGCCTTGGCAACCGACTTCAGCGCCTGAGATCGAAGCGCGTTTTTTGTAGAGGGCTCCGATGGAGGAAGCGGCGAGGAAGAAGTCCACAACGGCATCGTCGATGACGTGTTGACCGCGGTGGCGGATGGTGGGGAGGTAGTTGAGAGCGTAGTGCAACACGGCGGGGATAATGCCGGATGCGCCGTTGGTCGGTGCGGTGACGATGCGCCCGCCGAAAGCGTTTTCTTCGTTGACGGCTAGGGCTATGAGGTTGACCCAATCGATGGCGAATTCTGGTGACTTGCGGGGATCTTCTGCTAAGAGGTCGCGGTGCCAGGCTCCGGCGCGGCAACGAACTTTGAGGGGCCCCGGCAGGTAACCCACGCGCTCTAAGGATGAGCCGATGCACTCTTTCATGACCTGACGGATGGCGAGGATGCCCTGGCGCACTTCGTCTTCGGTGCGTTCGGTTTTCTCGTTTTCCATCTTGAGGGCTGCAATGGAAAGCCCAGCAGTGTTTGCCATATCCAGCAGTTCGGCGCCAGATCCAAAGGGGTAGGGGGCACTGGTGAGGCCGTTTGCCCCGGCGGCGTCCTCGTGTTCTTCGATGATAAAGCCGCCGCCGATGGAGAAATAGGTGCGCTCTAGCAGGGTGCGCTCCCCCGCGTAGGCAGTGACCTTGATGCCGTTGGTGTGCCGGGGTAGCACGGTGAGTGGACGTAGGGTGATGTCAGCTTCACGGTAGCTGATGTTGGGCCCGGTGGTCTGAGGAAGGTCGGTGGCGGGGGCGCCGTTAGCAAAAGCTTCAGAGGGGTAGCCTGCCAGGGGCAGGGTGCCGTCGACCGAGTTGCGGTCGAGGAACAGCTCGGAATCAGCGATGTTGATGGTTTCTGGCACGAAACCAGCTAGCCCTTTGATGGCAGCGCTCATGGTGCCGTGCCCGGCGCCGGTGGCGGCCAGGGAACCGTAAAGGTCGATGTGCATGCCGGTGACTTGGTTCAGGGAGCCGGTGTCGATGAGTTCGGCGATGAAGCGGTTGGTGGCTCGCATAGGGCCCACGGTATGGGAGCTGGAGGGGCCGATACCGACTGAGAAGAGGTCAAAGACGCTGATGTCATAGTTCAGTGCTTCAGCCTGGCTTTGGGCGTTGTCAGCCTCCTGGCGGGCGGTCGGTGAGAAGTCCGGTACGAAGTCGATGTCCACGGTGAAACCTTTGGTGTGATACGGGAAAGGGTAGCCAAAAGTGCGCCTATCGGTGGGCTGATAGGCGCGCTTTGGATGGGGGTCTAGGGCTTATTTTTCGCGCTGGTAGAAGGGGGTCGGCACGATATCGAAGGGGGCTGCCTTGCCACGAATGTCAACATTTACCGTGGTGCCCTGGTGCGCGTGCTCGGTGTTCATCAGAGCGAGCGCGATGGGGTAGCCCAGGGTGGGTGAGGGAATGCCAGAGGTAATTTCTCCGATGGAGTTGCCTGCTTCGTCAACAATCTTCGAACCGGCACGGGCGGGGCGCTTACCCTGGGCTTTGAGACCAATGAGGGTGCGGGCGGGGGCATTCTCTGCCTGTGCTGCTACTGCTTCTTTACCTACGAAGTCGGCGGTTTTCTTGGTGAGGGCGATTTCTACCAGTTTGCCCATGCCTGCTTCTGCGGGTGCGATGTCTAGGCCAAGTTCGTGGCCGTACAGGGGCATGCCGGCTTCAAGGCGCAGGGAGTCGCGGGCTGCCAGGCCGGCGGGAAGGGCGCCGTGGGCTTCGCCGCGAGTGGCTGCCAGGTTCCAGAGGGCCTCGGCATCCTGGTTGGGTACGTAGATTTCGAAGCCGTCTTCGCCGGTGTAGCCGGTGCGGGCGACCAGGGTCTGAATGTTCCCGAAGAGTACGGGGGCTGCCGCGTAGTAGCCCATGGAGGTGATGGTTTCGGGAGAGTCCGGTGCCATGTCCAGCAGGATGGCTTCTGCTGCCGGACCCTGTACTGCGACCAGAGAGGTATCAGCTGTTTCGTTGGTGAGAGTGACATCAAAATCGCCCAGACGTTCTTGGAAAGCCTCAAAGTCTACATCGACGTTGGCGGCATTGGGGACGACGAGGAATTCGTCGTCTGCCAGGCGGTAGGTGATGAGGTCATCGATGACCCCGCCATCTTCGTTGAGCAGCAGGGAGTACTTCGCCTTGCCAACTTTGAGGATGGACATGTTGGAGAGTAGGACGTAGTCCAGGTAGGCGCCGGCGTCGGCACCTTTGACGCGGAATTCACCCATGTGGGAAAGGTCGAAAAGACCGGCTGCGTTGCGTACGGTTTTGTGCTCTTCAACGTCGTTGGTGTATTTCAGGGGCATATCCCAGCCGCCGAAGTCGGTGAAGGAAGCACCAAGCTGTTCGTGGACGGTGTAGAGAGCTGTTTTTTTGGGAGTCATGATTGAACCTTTCGGGACTGAAGAATAATTGAGACGGTTCACAGGTGTGGGAGCTGACAGAGAGGGCGGCGGCAAGCTGGTCGGGTCTGGCGCCAATCGCCTCATGAGCGTTAGCGAACCGGGCGAGAGGGCCTGGCTTGCCGCCGCTCTCTCTTTCAGCGAAGTATTAGTACCTGTGAAAAGCCATATCCAAGTGTTGGATACCTAGTTAGCTTCGAGGTCGAAGGCTTCCATGGGCGGGCATTCGCAGACGAAGTTGCGGTCGCCGCCGGCGCCGTCGATGCGGCCTACGCTGGTGAAGTACTTGTTCAGGCGTAGGGCGGGCACGGGGTAGGCTGCCTGGGAGCGGGGGTAGGGGCGGTCCCATTCGTCTGCGGTGACAACCTCGGCGGTGTGGGGCGCCTGGCGAAGAACTGATTCTTCAGCGGTAACAGTCCCATCGATGACTTCCTGGATTTCCGCGTGGATGTGTTCCATTGCTTCAATGAAGCGGTCTAGCTCTGCCAGGGATTCTGACTCGGTGGGCTCGACCATGAGGGTGCCGGGTACGGGGAAGGATAGGGTGGGGGCGTGGAAGCCGTAGTCCATGAGGCGCTTGCAGACGTCCTCTGCGGTGATGCCTGAGTCCGCGGTAAGCTGGCGCAGGTCAAGGATGCATTCGTGGGCTACCAGGCCGGTTTCACCTGCGTAGAGTACGGGGTAGAGGCCTCTTAGTTTCTTGGCGATGTAGTTGGCAGAGAGGATGGCGATTTCGGATGATTCGCGCAGACCTTCTGCACCGGTCATAGCGATGTACATCCAGGAGATGGGAAGTACACCGGCTGAGCCGAACATTGCCTGGGAGATGGGCAGGGGTGCTGCCAGGTTGCCCTCTGCATCGGCTTCGAAGCCGTTACCGGGCAGGTACTTCTCCAGATGGGCACCGACAGCTACGGGGCCGACGCCGGGGCCGCCGCCACCGTGGGGAATAGCGAAGGTCTTGTGCAGGTTCAGATGGGATACGTCGCCACCGAACTTACCGGGCTGCGCCAGACCCATCTGGGCGTTGAGGTTAGCGCCGTCAACGTAGACCTGTCCACCGGCGTCGTGAACCAGCTGGCAAACCTCTACGACCTGCTCTTCGAAAACACCGTGAGTGGAGGGGTAGGTGATCATGATGCCGGCGATGGTGTCGCCGTACTTTTCGATCTTTGCCTTAAGATCCTCAACGTCAATGGAACCGTCGGGGGCAGTAGCAACGCCGGCAACTCCCAGTCCTGCTAGTGCAGCGGAGGCAGCATTGGTGCCGTGAGCCGAGTTGGGAATCAATACGACGGTGCGTTGGGTGTCCCCATTGGCCTCGTGGTAGGCGCGAATAGCGCGCAGACCGGCGTATTCGCCAGAGGCACCTGAGTTAGGCTGCAGGGAGATAGCATCGTAGCCGGTGATTTCAACCAGCCAGTTAGACAGCTCATCAATGAGTGCCTTCCAGCCCTGAGCCTGATCAGCGGGTACGTTGGGGTGGATACCGGCGAGTTCGGGCCAGGAAATGGGTTCCATCTCAGCTGCGGCGTTGAGTTTCATGGTGCAGGAACCTAGCGGAATCATGGTGCGGTCCAGCGCTAGGTCTTTGTCAGAGAGTGCACGCAGGTAGCGCATCATGGAGGTCTCTGAACGGTAGAGGTGGAAGACCGGGTGACTCATGTAGTCATCGGTGCGCAACAGTTCGCTGGGCAGCTCGTAGCCTTCAGCCTCGTCCAGGGTTCCACCCAGGGCATTGACCAGGGCATCCAGAACCTCTTCGGAGTGGGATTCACCGATGGATAGGCAGATGCGGTCGGCGGAAAGCTTGCGGATGTTCACGCCAGCTTCTAGTGCTTTGGCGACCAGTTCGTCAGCGCGGCCGGGAGCCTCGAATGCAACGGTGTCAAAGAAGTTCTCGTGGACCAGGGTGAGACCAGTGGCGACCAGGGCAGTCGCCACGCGGGCTGCATTATCGTGCAGGCGGTTAGCGATAGCGCGCAGACCTTCGGGGCCGTGGTAGACCGCGTAGGCGCCCGCTGCGATGGCTAGCAGTGCCTGGGCGGTACAGATGTTGGAGGTCGCCTTCTCACGGCGGATGTGCTGTTCGCGGGTCTGCAGCGCCAGACGGTAGGCGGGCTTACCTGCAGAGTCCTTAGAGACGCCGACCAGACGGCCAGGCAGGTTGCGTTCCATGCCCTTGGTGACCGCCATGTAAGCAGCGTGGGGGCCGCCGTACCAGAAAGGCAGGCCGAAACGCTGGGTGGAGCCCACAGCAATATCGGCACCCAGGGAACCGGGGCTGGTCAGCAGGGTGAGAGAAAGCAAATCAGCGGCAACAGTAACCAGTGCGCCGCGCTCCTTGGCTTCCTTAATCAGAGGTTCAATATCTCGCACTTCACCATCGTGACCGGGGGCTGCGAGGATGACGCCGTAGAGGTCGCCTTCGGGAAGCCCCTGGCTGAAGTCAGTGACTTCAAAAGGAATATCAAGAGCTTCAGCACGGCCTCGAACTACTGAGAGTGTCTGGGGCAGAGCGCGGGAGTCAATGGCGAAGAAACCGTTCTTGACCTTGCGGTTAGCCCGGTGCATGAGCACAGCAGCCTCAGCAGTGGCAGTAGCTTCATCGAGCAAAGAGGCATTGGCTACTGGCAGACCGGTCAGTTCCATGACGGTGTTCTGGAAGTTCAGCAGAGCCTCCAAGCGACCCTGAGAAATTTCTGGCTGGTAGGGAGTGTAGGAGGTATACCAACCGGGGTTCTCCAGAATGTTGCGGCGAATGACCGCAGGGGTGATGGTGTCATAGTAGCCGGCACCAATCATCTGGTGCTTCACCTGGTTCTGAGCGGCATAGCTAGCAATTTTCTTCTGAGCTTCCAGCTCGCTCAGAGGAGCTGGTAAATCTAGGTCGCCGTCCAAGCGAATGTTGGAGGGAATCACCTCGTCAATGAGGTGAGCCAATGAATCGTAGCCCAGGGTGCTGAGCATGGTTTCGGTCTCGCGCCCACGGGGGCCAAGGTGACGGTCGATGAATGACATGGGACACTCCAAAGCGTTCTCGGTAAGCCTGCCTACCCTGCTTGGGTAGGTGGGTGTCCTCCCCGCTCTGTTAAAACCTGAGAGTTTTAGTCTGCGCACCACCCATCACGCGCGGGTGTGCAAGCAGATTTTGCCCCTTCGGTTGGCGCCAAACTAGCGCCGTCTCCAGAGTTGCCATATCTAAGCGGTACATTTGCCTGAGAGTTTCCCGGGGAGGGTTTGCTCCTTCGGCGCCGGGGCGCAGTCCCTCAACCACGACTCTTCCGGTCTCTCCCGCATTAGCATAACGGCTCTATTTGTTTCCCTCCTTATTGTGCCACATGTTACAGGCCCGCACCATACGGGGCGCCTTCCAAGGATTTTGCTCCAGGCAGGCTTATCCCCTTTTGGCTAAGCCACCTCAAAACCGCAACAAAAAGGAAAACAGAAAAGACAACGGGGTGCCGCTCCCCTACTGTAAAAGGGAGGTGACACCCCGCCGTCCTTTTCAGAACGAGCCGGGAAGCATCAGATTAGGCGGCAAGTGCTGCCTTCTGGCGATCGTTTTCCATCCAGAGGGATACCAGTACAGAAACTACACAGGCTCCAACGAAGAACATAATGCCCCAGAAGTAGTCGCCGTAATCAGTAAAGACTGCGCCCATGATGAGCGGCGGGAAGTAACCACCCAGGCCACCAGCGGCCGAGACCAAACCGGAGATGGTACCGGTGTCCTGCGGGCGGCAGGCCTTACCCAACCAGCCGTACAGGGTACCGGTAGAGAAGCCTACGCAGAGTGCCAGCGCAATGAAAAGCACGGTGTTCACGGTGGTCGAAGCGGGAGCCTGAGCCACGAAGAAACCAAGGACAGCCATAGCGATGAAGACCAGGATGGTGGTGTTCTTGCCGCCAAACTTATCTGCTGCCACACCGCCGAAGGGGCGCGCAATCACAGCGCAGACAGCGAACATAGCCGCAAAGGTGCCACCAGCTACCGGGTCAAAATCGTAGATTTTCTGGGTGTAGGTGGAGAGGAAGTTAGAGAAAGCAACGAAAGCACCGAAGCCGACGGCGTAGATAAAGCAAAGCTGCCAGGTGATGAGCTTCTGAGAAACGTTGATAATCTTGGGCACTACGGGCTCAGGGGTGCGAGCTTTCATGACCGGTGAGTCGCGGATAAAAATCCAGACGATGACGGCGTAGGTCAGAGCGACACAAGCCATGATGAGGTGGGTTGGGAAGTAGCCAAAAGCGTTGAGCATGCGGGGGTTGAAGAATGCAGCACAAGCAGTACCCACCATACCCATACCGAAGATACCGGTTGCAAGGCCCTTGCGATGGGGCTCAAACCATGCGGCAGAGAAGGGAATACCCACAGCGAAGATTGAGCCGCCGATACCAAGAAAGAAAGCAGCAATTAGCAGCAGGTTAAAGTTACCCATCTGACCTACCAGACCGGTCACCAGCACCATGGAGCCTGTGAAGATCAGCATGATGGTGAACATGATGCGTCCGCCGTAGCGGTCAGTCAGGGCACCTACCGGGATACGGGCGATAGAGCCTACGATAACGGGCATAGCGATGAGTAGGGAACGCTGCCCTTCGGTCAGGCCGTAGGTTTCGGTGTAGTACTTAGCCAGGGGGCCAATCATGGTCCACCCCCAGAAACCAATCATAGAAGCACAGGCTGCCATGATGACGTACTTCAGCTGACCTTTGAGCTGCGGGTCGCGTTCTGCGACTGCGGGAGTGCTCATAGTGTATAGATCCTTAGGAACAAATGGTGTGTATGAAATTTTTTAGGAGTGGTGATGCTGACGCTCAACACGCTTGGCGTCTTTGTTCACCGAATCCGCGGTGCCTACCGGTGACCAGCCGCGCTGGTGGTTGCGCTTGCCGCGGGAACGGTAAACGATGTAGGGGCGGAAGATGTAGTGGAGCGGCGCTGTGAAGGCATGCACCAGGCGGGTAAAGGGCCAGAGGCAGAAGAGTAGTAGGGCAACAATCACGTGAATGTGGAAGGAGGTGGTCGCGTTAGCCATCGCCTCAACATTGGGGTTGAAGTAGAAGATGGAACGGAACCAGACCGACACGGTCTCACGGTAGTTATGCTCACCCTCGATCTCCAGAGCGTTGAAGAGGGTTGCTACTGAACCCAGCACAATGGCGCTCGCCAGTGCCACGTACATCAACTTATCGTTCCAGGTGGTAGCCCGGAAAACGGTAGCTGAGGTGCGGCGGCGGTAAATCATGGCGAAGAGGCCAACGAGGGTAGCTACCGCTGCGACAGAGCCAAGCCACAGTGCGTTCAGGTGGTAGAAGTACTCGGAGATACCCACAGCGTCGGTCCAGGATTTAGGAATCACTAGACCAACGATGTGCCCTACCAGGACGACCAGGATGCCGTAGTGGAACATGGGCGAGGCGATACGCAGCAACTTGGATTCGTACATCTGCGATGAACGGGTGGTCCAACCAAACTGGTCTGTCTTGTAGCGCCAGATGGTGCCACCAATGACGATTGCTAGGGTGATGTAGGGGAAGATACCCCAGAGGAAGTAATCAAGGGGTGTTAGGTTCACTGGTGGGCTCCGTTCTGTGATCGCTGTGCGGCGAAGGGGGCTGTTTTATCGGCGCCCACCCGGGCACCGGGTCTCTGCTCATGTGGCAGAAGAAGGGGTAGGAGGCGCGGGTCGCTAGCAGGAAGCTGAGCTAGCCCGACATCCTCTTTGGGAGGTCCAACGTTGACCATATTTTGAACCTCAGCCTGGGTTTCGGGTGAAACCCCGGGCAAGCTCTGGCATACTGCCTCAACTAGCCCATAGTAGGGCAGCTCATCATCGCGTAGCGCCAGACGCAGTAGCTCTAGGGATGGGCGGTAGGCTTGCAGGGCTGCTCGGCCAGCTCGGGCATCCACCAGTGCGGTGAATTCCAGCACCATGGGCAGGTAGTCGGGCAGCTCCCCCTGCAGATTGGTAACCATACCTGAGTCACGGTACATCTGCTTGAAACGGGTCAGGGCTTCACCGCGACGGCGGGTATCGCCCTCAGTCCAGTAGGACAGATGGAAAGAATGGCGGCGGGAAAGGTCGTACTCCTGCACGTAGTGCGCCTGCATCTCTTCTAGGGATGAGGTAGCGTACCAATCTTGTACAGCGCGGACGCCGGTCAGGAACTGCTCGTTGCCGGTCTCTGCTGCCAGTTCTAGGAGTTCTGGTAGCAGCGCCCGGGTTTCTTCGCTGGGGTAGCGGAGCAGAACGGAGGTGACCTGGTAGGTCACCGCGTCCAGCTCTTGGCCGCTCCCCCAGTCCATGTCAAAGGGGTCGCCCGAGGCGGGCAACTGAGGTAGGGCCTCAACTGCATTCCGCTTCAGGAGTTGAGAGAAAAATCCAGCCATGAAGAACTAGACCCTCTTGCTGCCGCTGGTATCGGGGAACATACCCTCAGGGTGTGTCTTACCATCCCACATGAAGATATTGACCTTGCCATCCTGGCGTGCCTGATTAGCGTAGCTACCTGCCGAGACGGGGACGGGGCGGTCACCAGGATCGTTGAAGGCGCTATCGTAGAGCATGCCGGGGCCACCGTCAGTATCGAGCGAGCAGCCGATTTCTTCGAGGTTATGGGCATCTTCCATGTGTGCAGGGGGGATGACGTAGCGCTCTTCGTACTTGGAGATCGCCATGAGACGGTACATCTCGTACATTTCAGCGCCGGTCATACCTACCTGAGAAGCAATTTCTTCGTTGCCGGTACCACCGAGGGTGATGTCACGCATGTAGGCACGCATGGCAGCCAGCTTCTTGAGCACATCGGTAATGATGGTGGTGTCGCCAGCGGTGAAGAGCTCTGCCAGGTATTCCACGGGAATACGCAGGGAGTCGATGGCACCAAAGAGGTTGGTTTGACTCTCAGCATCGTGGCCCTGCTCTTTGAGCAGGTCGATGATGGGTGAGAGCGGAGGAACGTACCAGACCATGGGCATGGTGCGGTATTCGGGGTGCAGAGGAAGGGCAATCTTCCATTCTTTAGCCAGCTTGTAGACCGGTGACTTCTGAGCTGCCTGAATCCAGGAATCAGGGATATCCTGCTCCTTGGCCGCACGAATGACCTCGGGGTCAAAAGGATCCAGCATGATGTCTAGCTGGGCCTGGTAGAGCTGCTTTTCATCGGGCACTGAAGCAGCCTCGGTGATGCGGTCGGCGTCGTAGAGGAAGATACCGATGTAGCGCATACGGCCAACACAGGTCTCAGCACAGACGGTGGGAATACCGTGCTCGATGCGAGGGTAGCAGAAAGTACATTTCTCTGCCTTGCCGCTCTTGTGGTTGAAGTAAATCTTCTTATAGGGGCAGCCGGTGATGCACTGACGCCAGCCGCGGCACTGGTTCTGGTCCACGAGAACGATGCCGTCCTCTTCGCGCTTGTAGATAGCACCTGAAGGGCAGGATGCCATGCAGGAGGGGTTGAGGCAGTGCTCGCAGATACGGGGCAGGTAGAACATGAAAGTGCGTTCGAATTCGAACTTAATCTTCTCTTCTGACTGCTGGCGTACCTTCTCAACCAGCGGGTCAAGGTGACCGTTTTCGCTGGAGCCACCCAGGTTATCGTCCCAGTTGGGGCCCCACTCAATCGAGGTGTCCTCACCGGTAATCAGCGACTTAGGTTTAGCGGTGGGGAAATCGTCCCCCAGAGGTGCACTGGTCAGGTTCTCGTAGTCATAGGTCCAGGGCTCGTAGTAGTCCGAGAGCTCGGGCTGAACCGGTGAGGCGAAGAGGGTAAAGAGCTTTTTGAAACGGTTACCGCTCTTGAGCTCCAGGCGTCCGCGCTTATTCAGCGTCCAGCCGCCCTTCCACTTCTCCTGGTCCTCGTAACGGCGAGGGTAGCCCTGACCCGGGCGGGTTTCAACGTTGTTGAACCAGACGTATTCGGTGCCAGCACGGTTGGTCCATGCCTGCTTACAGGTCACAGAACAGGTGTGACAGCCTAGGCACTTGTCGAGTGCCATAATCATAGAAACTTGTGCCATGACGCGCATTAGTAGGTTACCTCCTGCTTGCGGCGGCGAATTCGGGAAACAATATCACGCTGGTTACCGGTGGGGCCCAGGTAGTTGAAGGCGTAGGAAAGGTGAGCGTAACCACCGATGAGGTGGGTGGGCTTGACCAGGATGCGGGTGACGGAGTTGTGAATACCGCCGCGGCGCCCGGTACGTTCTGCCTTGGGCACGTTGACCAGGCGTTCCTGGGCATGGTGCACGTAGACAACGCCTTCAGGCATTCGGTGGGAGACAACAGCGCGGCCAACGAAGACACCGTTGTTGTTCTCGCACTCGATCCAGTCGTGGTCCTTGACGCCAATCTTCTCTGCATCCTGCGGGCTCATCCAGGCGTGGGTACCACCGCGTGAAAGGGTCTGCATGTAGAGGTTGTCGTGGTAGGAGGAGTGGATAGCCCACTTATTATGAACCGTCACGTAACGAACAGCCACTGACAAGTCACCGGTTTCGCCCAGTTCGGGCTCACCGAAGAGGTTGTGCATATCCAGCGGCGGGCGGTAGAGCGGCATCTGCTCGCCCATCTCGCTCATCCAGTCGTGATCCAAGAAGAAGTGCATGCGACCGGTGAGGGTGTGGAAGGGCTTGAGCTGCTCAATGTTGAGGGTGAAGGGTGCGTAGCGGCGTCCGCCGGTTTCACTACCTGACCACTCGGGTGAGGTGAAGACGGGAACGGGTCGATCCTGGGTATCGCGGAAGCGGATGCGCTTCTCTTCGTTACCCTCTGCCAGGTGATGCATCTTCTTGCCCACGCGCTTCTCCAGAGCCTTAAAACCCTTGAGGGCCACAGGGCCGTTGGAGGTGCCGGAGAGGGCCAGGATAGTATCGGCCAGTTTGACGTCGGTATCCAGGGCAGGAAGACCTGCACCCTTACCGGTGCCCATCACACCGTGCTCTTCAGCCAGAACTGCTAGCTCGTCGTTGACGTCCACGGTGACCGCCTTGGTGGTGGTGCCCAGCTTCGAGAGCAGGGGCCCTACCGAGGTGTACATGTCGTAGAGGGCACCGTAGTCGCGCTCAATCACGGCAAAGACCGGCATGTTCTTACCCGGAATACCCTTGATCCCCTTGTTCTTCCAGTCGGGTGCGTGACCACCGGGTTGGGCGATCTGGCCGGGTGTGTCGTGTTGCAAGGGCACCGAGACCAGGTCCTTACGCACGCCCAGGTGCTTCTTAGCAATCTTCGCGAAGACGTAAGCCAGTTCCTTGAAGACCTGGTGGTCAGTCTTGGTTTCCCAAGGCGGGCTGATCGCAGGTGAGAAGGCGTGGATGTAGGGGTGCATGTCGGTTGAGGAAATATCGTACTTCTCGTACCAGGTGGCAGCGGGGAAAACGATGTCGGATGACAGGGTGGATGAGGTCATACGGAAGTCGGTGGTTACCAGCAGGTCCAGCTTACCGACCGGGGCATCCTCTTCCCAGCGCACCTCTGAGGGGCGGGTTTCAGCGTCCTCGCTAATATTGGAGTTCTCATTGCCGAGCAGGTGGCGCAGGAAGTACTGCTCACCCTTAGCTGATGAACCCAGCAGGTTGTTACGCCAGAGCATGAGGGTGCGGGGCCAGTTGACCGGCGCATCGGGGTGCTCTACCGAGAATTCCAGGTCGCCTGAGTTCAGACGCTGAGCAACGTAGTCAGCCGGTGATTCTGCGGTGCCAGCTGCTGCGGCAGCGGCGCCCTTTTCAGCCAGCTCTAGAGGGTTCTCGGGGAACTGGGGGTAGAAGGGAGTCCACCCCATGCGCACGGCACGAGCCAGAAGGTCAGCGGTGTGAACACCCTTGAGTTCACCCTTAGCAAGTGGGGACTGCATGGCCTCGGAGGAGTAGCCATCCTGACGGAACTGATCGGTGTGCATGTACCAGAAGCTGGTGCCAGCCTGGGTGCGCGGCGGGCGGTACCAGTCCAGGGCGTTAGCCATGTGAGCCCAACCGGTGATGGGGCGAGCCTTTTCCTGTCCCACGTAGTGAGCCCAACCGCCGCCGTTACGCCCCTCAGCACCGCACATCATGAGCAGAGCGAGGATGGAGCGGTAGGTAGCATCGCCGTGGTACCACTGACAGATACCGGCACCCATGATGATCATGGTGCGGCCCTTAGAGTCAATGGAGTTCTGAGCGAATTCCCGGGCGGTACGGATCGCAGCTTCGGCGGGAACCGAGGTGATTTCTGACTGCCAAGCAGGGGTGTACTGCACTCTGGCATCGTCAAAGCCGGTAGCAAACTGGCCGGGAATACCGTCGCGGCCTACCCCGTACTGGGCGAGCATGAGGTCAAAGACAGTGGTGACTTCAAAGCCTTCAACGGTGATGGTGGGGACGCCACGGGTCACTACCTTGCCGCGACCCGAAGGCTCGTCGAAGGCGGGGAGCAGAATCTCAACGTTTTTTTCGCTACCGCTGGGCAGATCAAGGATGGACAGAGCGGGCTTGACGCCCTGCAGATCCAGGTTCCATTTGCCTTCGTCTTCCGTGTTGTAGCGGTAGCCCATTGAACCGTTGGGCACAACGACCTCGCCGGTTTCACGGTTGAGCAGGGCGGTCTTGAAGGCAGCGTCAGCAACCTCTTTGTGCTCTGCCAGGATAGCTGCTGTCAGGAACTTGGAGGGCACCTTGGTGCCGTCTTCGCGGGTTTCCAGGGTGACCAGGAAGGGGAAGTCGGTGTAGGTACTGGTGTAGTCCTCGAAGAACTCCACGCGGCGGTCCACAAAATTTTCTTTAAGGATGACATGGCCCATGGCCATCGCCAGAGCGGCGTCAGTGCCGGGCTGGGCGGGGAGCCATTCGTCGGCGAACTTGGTGTTATCGGCATAGTCCGGGGAAACCGAGACTACCTTGGTACCGCGGTAGCGTACCTCAGCCATCCAGTGGGCGTCAGGGGTACGGGTGACGGGGATGTTAGAGCCCCACATCATCAGGTAGGTGGCATCCCACCAGTCACCTGATTCGCGCACGTCGGTCTGGTCACCGAAAACCTGAGGTGAGGCGACGGGCAGGTCGGCGTACCAGTCGTAAAAGGAGGTCATAACGCCACCCATCAGCTCGATGTAACGAGCGCCAGAGGCGTGGGAGACCATGGACTTAGCGGGGATGGGCGAGAAGCCGATGTTACGGTCAGGCCCGTAGGTTTTGATGGTGTGGATCTGAGCTGCAACTACCATTTCAAGGGCTTCTGCCCAGGTGCCGCGCACCAGACCACCCTTACCGCGTGCTGAGGTGTAGCGGCGGCGCTTTTCAGGGTCAGAAACGATGGAGTGCCAGGCGTCCACGGGGTCGTTCAGGCGGGCGCGGGCTTCGCGGTACATTTCGAGCAGGACACCGCGGACGTAGGGGTACTTCACGCGGGTCGGTGAGTAGGTGTACCAGGAGAAGGCTGCGCCACGGGGGCAGCCGCGGGGCTCATACTCAGGGCGGTCAGGGCCAATGGTCGGGTAGTCAGTTGCCTGGGCTTCCCAGGTGATGACGCCGTCCTTGACGAAGACCTGCCAGGAGCAGGAGCCTGTACAGTTCACGCCGTGGGTGGAGCGGACAACCTTGTCATAGCTCCAGCGGTTGCGATAGAAGATATCGCCCTGACGACCGCCCTGCAAGAAAGCTGCACGGCCGTCGTCGGTTTCGTCCCACTTAGTGAAGAACTTACCGAATTTAATCAGTTTGTCGGTGAGAGGGCCGTCAGGGCCCGCGGTGTGTGATGCCTGCTGAGTCATGAACATCACTCTACCGAAATATTCGCACACAAAATACCGAATTAAAATCTGTCCTAATTCAGGAGCAAAGGGGCGAATATTTTACGGTTCAAGCTTTGGGATGCTTTCCCCTAGCGGGCAAGCCAGGCTGAGAGTCCTCCTTCGAGGCTATAGAGGTTGCCGTAGCCCAGGGTGAGAAGTTTTTGTGCGGCGGTGCGCGAGCGGACGCCGGCAGCGCAGTAAAGGGCGTAAGCAGCTTGTTTTTCCAGCAAAACCCGCTCTATTTCTTGGTCAATGCTGCGGTTTTCGCCCACCGACTCAATAACCGACAGGGGCAGGTTGATGGCTCCCGGTATAGAAAGCGCTTCAAACTCATGCGGCTCACGGACGTCAATGAGAGGTACCCCGGCGAAGTCACCGCTGTCGAAATAGTCGTCAAAAGTAATATCTAGGCCATAGGGGCTGGCCTCACCCACCCTAAAAATGTTAGATATATCACTAAGGTTTTTTGGTTGCTGGGTGGTGGTCTGAGATGCATCACGAACCAGACCCTGAGTGGCGTTCTGAGGCTCATCGAGCGTAGGCCTCTTGTCTAGCTTCGGCTCAGGTGCCTTTGAGGCCTTAGCAGGCTCCCGAGGTAAAGCAACTAAGGGGATGTATTCCCACCTTCCAGTTAGTCCGGTGTAGTAGCCAACCTGCCCGGTGAGTGGCTGGCCGACACCGGTGATGAGTTTGATGGTTTCCATCGCCATGGAGGTACCCACCACCCCGGCGAGCGCCCCGATGACGCCGGCAGTGGCGCAGTTGGGCACCGAGCCGGGGGCCGGCTCTACCGGGTAAAGATCTTCATAGACGGGTGCTTGATCGCGCCAAAAGACGCTCATCTGTGCGTCAAAGCCCAAAATTGCGCCCCAGACGTGAGGAATACCGGCGCGGGCGGCAGCTCGGGAGGCAGCGTATCGGGTGGCAAAGTTATCGCTACCGTCCATCAGAACGGTTGCTCCCTGTAGGAGGCTGTCTGCGTTAGCGTCGGTGAGACGTTCTTTGAACACCTGCACCCTAATGGTGGGGTTAAGTTCGCGCATGGTTTGAGCAGCCGAGTCTGCCTTGGCGGTTCCCACCCGGGCGAAGGAGTGAATAACCTGCCGGTGCAGATTGGAAATCTCTACTTCGTCATCATCGATTAGCACCACGGTGCCCACCCCGGCACCTGCCAGGTAAAGCAGAGCAGGAGCACCCAGACCCCCTGCGCCGATGACTGCCACCTTGGCGTCCTTAAGTTTCTGCTGCCCAGCCTGGCCTAGCTCGGGCAGAATCATTTGCCGCCCGTAGAGCTTGTATTCCAGGGGGCTGAAGTCAGCTGGTGCGGTCATGGTGTCTTATCTCCGTGGTGGTTAGCGGGCGGCCGGTGGGGTGTCGATCCCCACCCATTCCACGGCGCCGTCGGTCAGTTCCTGTTCTTTCCAGATGGGCACATTTGCCTTAATGCGGTCAGCGACCATCTCGCAGGCGGTGAATGCCAGTCCTCGGTGGGCGGCAGCCGCCACCACGGTGAGGGCTGATTCACCGATAGCAATGGGGCCCACGCGGTGCACAGCCCAAAGCCGCACACCTGCTAGCTGATCGGCAACACCTTGCACGGTGCGCTCCATAAAGTCTTGGGCTTGCGGGTGAGCAGAATAGCTGAGGGCAGCGACCGCTTGCCCGTGGTCGTGATTGCGCACAATACCGTCAAAGATCACCAGTGCACCCATCTGCTGGGTCATGGTCTGACGCTTGGCTGCAGCGAGTAGTGGCTCCAGGGGTTCTTCGGTGATAGCGGTGTGCACCACGGTTGAACCGTGAGGTTCAAGCGGGCTGTCCGCGTAGGGGTTGGCGTCTTTAGTGGTCATGGTAGTCCTCCATCTGGCGGCAAATATGGGTGACCAGGGGGTCTAATACGGTGCAGCCGTCCTTCACCCCACCCTTAGAGCCGGGTAGGGTCATGATGAAGCTACGCCCAATTACACCGGCAACGCCACGCGAGAGCACGGCGGTGGGAGTGTGGTTCAGCCCCTGCGCCCAGAAAGCATGCATCATGCCCGGCACTTCTTTATCCAGGTGGGCACGCACGGCCTCAACGGTCATGTCATCGGTGTTCAGCCCGGTTCCACCGCTAGTGAGAATGAAGGTAGGCAGGTTTCCTGCGGCAACCAGCCCATCAAAGTAGGGGCCAAAATCAGCGTCAGCTACCACGACCGCTTCAGGGGTCTCAAAGCCTCGGGACCGCAACCATTCAACCGCCACAGGGCCGGATTCATCGCGGTAGATTCCGCGGGCAGCTCGAGTTGAGGCAACGATGACTAAGCCGGTCAGCCCCTCGGGCAGTGTGTAATTTTTACCCATGATTAGCGCTCCACCGACCAATCGCCCGATTTTCCGCCGCTTTTTTCTAGCACTCGAAGACCTGTGATAGTGGCCTGCTTATCGACTGCCTTAATCATGTCAAAGACCGTGAGGGAGGCAGTAGATACAGCGGTGAGGGCTTCCATTTCTACACCGGTGACTCCGGTGGTCTTCACCAGCGCTTCAATACGTACCCGGTCCTCCATCCGCTGGAAGTCCACCGTAATTTTGCCCAGGGGCAGGGGGTGGCAGAGGGGGATAATTTCGGGGGTCTTTTTGGCCCCCATGATGCCGGCAACGCGGGCTACGGGCAGAGCGTCACCCTTAGGCAGGGTGGCGTCAAAGAGTTGTTCGATGACATCGGGCCTGGTGATCACATAACCTTCAGCAACAGCGGTGCGGGTGGTAATCGCCTTATCGGTGACATCCACCATGTGAGCGCTACCGTCAGTGCGGACGTGGGTAAGGTGTGCCTGAGGTTCTGGGGTAGTCATGGAGTCCTTAGAGCAGATTGAGGTGGTCAGGCGGTGAAATTTAGTATCCATGATACTTCATTAAGGCAGAGGCGTTCCCGGGTCAGAGCGGAAGGTAGAAGGCAACGTCCCCGCTACGGTAGGTGACCCCCGGGTCTAGCTGGACCAGCACCTGGGCGGTGGCTGCCCGGTGCAGCAGGTGGGAGCCAGTCAATGGATCAGGGGTCAGCAGAGTGCGCACCGTTCCGTCGCTCTCAAAGACCCGCTCAAGACGCGCTCGCCGGTACTGAGTTTTACCTTCCGGGGCTTGTAGCTCCTCCCCTTCCGCTAGTGCCAGGACGCCGTGACGGGGCTGGGGTGCTACCCTACCGGTGAGTTGGGCTAGAGCTGGGCGCACCAGCTCTACATAGGAGACAAGGGTACTGACCGGGTTGCCTGGCAATGAAATCACCGGGACCAGATGGGCACTGCCGTCCTGCTCCTGGGAAGTGGCCCGTAGCAGGGACAGCCCCTGAGGGCCACCAGGTTGCTGGGCAACGTGCCCAAACCAGGTGCGCTCTGCCTGCACCCGGGCGTCCTTAGTTTCCATCATGGCGGTGAGAGCTAGTCGTACCACCTCGTATTTGCCGTGGCTGATACCGCCGCTAGTAATCATAAAGTCAGGGCGCCAGGTGAGCACTAGCCGGGTGAGAACTCCCACCAGCTGTTCAACAGAGTCTCCGATAGCCACCCGCTGAGTTTCAGCGCCGTCAGCTCCGGCGAGTGCGCAGAGCATGGGGCCGTTGGCGTCCAGTATTTTGCCGCTTTCGGGGGCGGCTTCAGTATCCAAGGTGATTTCATCCCCACCGGTAATCAATACCACTCTGGGGCTGCTGCGCACCTTGAGGGAACCGATTCCTTGGGAGGCGAGTGCGCCAATCAGGGCCGAGGTGATTGGGCAGCCGGCTGTTGCCAGTAGCTCACCGGCTTCGATGTCCTCACCCACCCGGCGTACAAAGTCCCCAAAAGCTGCCCGCGGCAGGTCAATCTGCCCGCCCCGCTGAGCAAAGCCTGCGGCGTCCTGCTCCCCCGTCAAGACCCGGGAGCGTTCCACCGGGACCACAGCGTCATAACCGGCAGGTAGCGGCGCGCCGGTCATAATCGGGTAGGCAATATCGTCTCTGATGGGCAGGTCTCGAGCATCAGACCCTGCGGGTACGTCTGCGCCCACTATGAAGGTGCGGTCATCTCTGGCAGCGCCCAGGGCTGTGAGGGCATAACCGTCCATTTGGGAGTTATCGAAGTGCGGCACTGAGCGCAGCGCACGCAAATCTTGAGCTAGCACCCTACCGGAGGTCTCAACCAGAGGGAGCTTTTCGCTCCTGCACTGCACGGTGGCAGCTAGGGTCGCTTCAATCAGGTGGCGGTAATCAGTAGGGCTCACCGTGCTCTGGCGGGGAAAGGTGGGTAGGGGGTTCACAGGCTAGCTCCTTTCAGACGGCGCAGCCAGGTGGCAAGCGCCAGGGTGCCAAGAATAAGGATGTAGAGACTAATCAGCATCAGAGCGGAGCCAAGTGCGGCGTCCATGTGGTTAGAGCTGAGTGCCAACTCAATATTGAGCGGGATGGTGCGGGTAGCACCGGCAACATTGCCGGCAAAGGTGACGGTGGCTCCGTACTCGCCCAGCGCCCTGGCGAAGGAGAGCAAAAAAGCGGTGAGCAAACCGGGGGCGGCCAGCGGTAGCAGAACCTTGCGCGTCACCTCAGCGGGGCTGGCGCCCTCCACCAGAGCTATTTCCTCATAGCTGACCGGCAGGGCACGCAAGGTGGTGACGGCAGTTGCTACGAAGAAAGGCAGGGCAACAAAAACCTGGGCCAGGATAACCGCAAGGGGGCTGAAGGCCACCGAGATTCCCATTTCGGTCAGCCAAGAACCCAGCACCCCGCGCCGGCCCCAAAAGAAGATAAGCGCCAGACCAGAAACCACCGGGGAGAAAATCACCGGCGCATAAATCAGGCAATAAAGGGGGAAGGTGAAGGAGGCAAAGCGGCTACGCGCCAGTACCTTAGTCAGAATCAAGGCGGTGGGTGCTCCCAGGAGACCGCAGATAAGGGTTGAGACGGTGGCAGTCACAATGGATAACCGGGCTGCCTGTAGCATGGCCGGTTCAGCGAACAAAGCCGGGACGTCCGCCCAGGGTATACGGGTGAACAGACCCAGCATGGGCCCCAGCACTACAAGAAAGGCAAGGAGTGATGGGGCTAGCAGGAATCCTGGTACGGATCTAAAGGCGCTGGTTTTGCTCACGTTTCTAGCTTAGGCGGTGGTGAATCCGTAGTCGGTCATGATTACAGAAGCCTCGTCAGAGTGCGCCAACCAGTCAGCAAAGCTCTTGGCGGCATCATTGACAGAACCGCTCTTGGTTACTGCCAGGGGGTAGGCGTTGCGTTCCAAGGCGGGTAGCTCAAGCACGGTGATGTCCTGGCCTTGCATCTTGATGGAGGCGGCATCGGTGGTGTAGATGAAGCCGGCATCTGCTTCACCGGTGGCGACCTTGGTGGACACATCGGTCACGTTTGCCTCTTCGGTTACGGTTGCAGGCACAATATTTTTGCCCTTTAGCTCCTGGTGAGCAAGTTTGCCACAGGGCACCTCAGCAGCGCAGAGGGCGGTGATGACTCCCTGGCGGGTGAGATCATCCAGAGCGCTGATGTCTGCAGGGTTACCGTGAGCAGTGGCAAGGACCAGAGCGTTGGTGGCGATGACTTCGGTGCTGACCCCCTTCAGTTCCTCGGTCTTCTCGATGGCGCCGCTCATGGTGGGAGCATCAGCGGTAATCAGCATATCGGGGGTGGCACCTTCTTGAATCTGCTGTACCAGCTTGGAGGAACCGGCAAAGTTAAAGATGATATCAACCCCGGGGTTGGCGTTCTCATAGGTGGCTTCAAGATCGGCACCGGCGTTGTTGAGGGAGGCCGCGGCAAAAACCTCTACCGTCGCGCTCTGCTGTGCGCCGGCACCCTGATCCGCTGAGCTGTTGCAGGCTGAAAGTCCCAGTACGGTGACGGCGACAGCGCCGGCGAGCAGACGCGAATTTTTGAGCAGGGCGGAGGTTTCGATGGTTCTATCCTTGAAAGGTTATCTTGCGCCGGAACTGGGCATCCGCGGTAGGGTGGTATGAAGTGGTGTTGCGGCACTAGTTTAGCTAGGCTTTATTTTACATTCTCAATACCAGATTTATGAAAGCGCAGGTATGGCACACTTATCCAATGCTTCTACCGGGTCTGTCCCCCTGGGGGCCAGCATCCCGGTTGTTAGGCGGGGATCCTCTACTCCGGGCGCGCCCACCCGCGGAGGGTTAGCTGACCGCTGGGGCAGAGTTGCTAGTGACCTACGTATCTCACTGTTAGATAAGTGCAATCTGCGCTGTCAATACTGCATGCCCGCAGAGGGTCTAGACTGGTTGCCTCGTGCCAGCCTCATGAGTGCCGAGGAAATCTTCCGTATTGCTGATGTTGGCGTTCGGCTACTTGGCGTTGAAGAGGTACGTTTTACCGGTGGTGAGCCGCTGGTACGTGCAGATCTGGTCGATATTATTTCGCGGATCCACCGTGCCCACCCCAACCTGCCGATTTCTATGACAACCAACGGTATTGGGTTGGAAAAGAAGGTGGGTGCCCTTAAAGAAGCCGGCCTTTCCCGTATCAACGTTTCTCTCGATACCATTTGCCCTCAGACCTTTGCCGAGCTGACCCGCAGGGACAAACTGGCGGAGGTACTGACGGGTGTGGATGCCGCAGCGGCAGCAGGCGTGCACCCCATTAAAATTAACGCTGTACTCATGCCCGGTATCAATGACAGCCAAGGTGGGGAGCTTCTAGCATGGGCTCTTGCCGGTAACTACCAGTTGCGCTTCATTGAGCAGATGCCTCTGGATGCTGACCACCGGTGGACCCGCGAGGGCACGATTACTGCCGGTGAGATTCGTGAGAAGTTGCTGGCTGACGTTGATTTGGCACCCTTTGAGAAGCCGCGGGGTTCGTCTCCAGCCCAGTTATGGAATGTGTACCCCAAGGGCACCTTTACCGATACCCAGGCCGCGCTTGAAGGCAGCGAGACAACAGATGCACCGGCACTAGGCCAGGTGGGGATTATCGCCTCGGTGACCGAGCCTTTCTGCGCCGCTTGCACCCGCACTCGCATTACCGCAGACGGTAAGATTCGATCCTGCCTCTTCTCGCTGACAGAAACCGATTTTCTGTCAGCGCTCAGAGCCGGCATCACCGATGAGGAGTTTGCACAGATCTGGCGCGATGCCATGTGGGGCAAGCCCAAGGCTCACGGCAAGGACTCAGCCGGTTTTGAGTCAGCAGATTTTCAGCAACCCGCTCGCAGTATGAGCGCTATCGGAGGCTAAAATGCAGATTCATTTTTTTGCAGCGGCACGCGCTGCTGCCGGTGCGGCAGAAACCCAGTGCCAGATTTCTCAGTTACCTGAACCCACGCTGGCAGCCCTGCTCGATCACCTGAGACAAACATTGACCGGCACCACCCCCTCAGGCCAGAGTCTGGCAGATATTCTGCCCCAGTGCTCTTTCTTGCTCGACGGGCAGGCTTCCCCGGCAGATGCATCGCTGGAGGACGTCCAGCGTCTTGACGTTCTGCCTCCCTTTGCCGGCGGGTAAACGTGCTCGTTTTTAACGCTCTGATTGTTGCAGGTGGGCGATCCTCCCGCTTGGGCGGTGTACCCAAAGCCCTGCTCTCCAACGGGCAACAGACCTTGCTGGCGTCCACTCTGGACGCTGCCGGTACGGCTGCTGCCCGTGTGGTCGTTGGCCCCTCAGACTTACCCCTGCCCTCAGGTGTGTTACTGACCCGCGAAGAGCCGGTCTTCTCTGGCCCCGCTGCCGCTATTAGCGCGGGTTTAGACGCCCTGGCACAGCATCGCGCACCCTGGACGCTCTTACTGTCGGTGGATGTTCCCGGGGTCGCAGGTGCCGTTGAACAACTGACTGAGGCGGCGACCTCAGCTACCCCCGAGACCCTGGGGTTCTGGGGGGTTGCCGATGGAACCTTCCAGCCCCTGCTGGGTATCTACCGCACCGACCAGCTGGCGCAGGCTTTTGCCGGTGATACCGCCAACGCATCAGTGCGCCGCTTTCTAGCACCCCTGTCCCCCCAGCCGGTGCAGCTCACCTCAGAGCTAACTGCCGATGTGGACACTTGGCAACAGGCCCAGGCCAGTGGCTACACCCGCGATACGTCCACCGCACCGTCCGCCTAACTTCTCCCACTCTCAAGGAACCCTATGCAGCATGTTTCCTGGTTCGATGCCCGCACCCTTTTGCACGCTGAAGGCAGCCTGCATGCAGCTGCCACAGAGCGGGTAGCGCTGCCTTCAGCCATCGGCAGGGTTCTAGCGGAGCCCCTGAAGAGTCCGCTACCGGTGCCCCACTATGATTCCTCTGCTATGGACGGCTATGCTCTGGCCGGCCGGGGCCCCTGGCAACTGCTTGCAAGCCAAGAATCCCAACCCGGCGAGAACGTCCACCGTAAAACCGTGCCACTTGAGGCAGGGCAGGCCACCCCTATTCTGACCGGTGGGCTCCTGCCACCCGGTGCGGACGCCGTGCTCAGGCTAGAACATGCCCGGCTGTCCAATGACGGCGACCTGGCTATGATTGAAGCCCTCCCCCACTTCTTTGAAAGATCCCCTCACCTGCAACCAGCAGTTGGCGACGATATTCGCCGCGCCGGTGAAGAACTAGCAGCCGGAGCCACGGTGCTAGCAGCCGGTATCCGCCTGGGTGCCCGCCATATCGGTTCACTGGCAACTCTGGGTTTCGATAGCCTGCCGGTCTATACCCAACCCACCGTGGCGCTGGCTTACACCGGCAACGAAATCATCACCGGTGGTCTGCCAGGCCCGGGCGAAGTACGCGACGCCTTCTCGCCCCAGTTCCCATTCATCATTGAATCTTTCGGGGCCAGAGTAACGTCTACGGTTCGTCTGCAGGACAGCGCCCCAAACTTCCACCACTGGCTGGACCACACAGCCGCCGATATCCTCATGCTCACCGGCGGTTCCAGCACCTCAGACGTAGACTGGGTACGCCGCGTCCTAACAGAACTAGGTGCTACCTACATCTTCGAATCAGTCGCTATCCGCCCCGGCCACCCGGCGCTCGCCGCCCTCCTACCGGACGGACGCCTGGTGTTAGGCTTGCCTGGGAACCCCCTAGCAGCCCACGTCGCCCTTTACTCTTACCTGCCCGCCGTCCTTGCCGGTATCTTCGGTCAACCACTAGCGCAGTTACCCACCGGAACCCTCACCGCAGCGGTCCCCGGTTACAGCACAAAAGATCTGCGTCTGATACCCGTGACCATCGAGGTAACACCGGGGGGCGTCCATCTCACCCCACAAGATAAAACCCGCTCCCACATGCTGACCGGCTTCGCTTCAGCTGATGCGCTGGCACTGCTTCCTCCTGAAGGCGCAGAGGCAGAAAAAAACTGCCAATTTTTGGGACTACCCGTCTAAGCAGACGAAGGTGCCGCCATACCCCCGTACGCTCTCGGCACGCCCCTATACTGAAGAAGTACATTTTTTATCTATCAGCCAAGGGACACATGTCTCAGCCCAAACTCAGTGATGTTGCTGCACTTGCGGGGGTTTCTCCCACCACGGTGTCCCGTGTGCTCAATAACCGCGGCTACCTCTCAGAAAAAACCCGTTCCAACGTCTTCGAAGCAATGAAAACCCTGGGCTACCGGCCGAACGCGATCGCCCGTTCTTTGCAAGGCCGCAAGAGCCAGCTCATCGGTTTGGTTTTTCCTTCGGTTGCCCACCCCTTCTACGGTGAAATGGCCTACCGTCTGGAGTCCCACCTCGCGGATGCCGGCTACAAAACCATCCTTTGTAACAGTGGGGACCGACCAGAAGCTGAACAGCGCTACCTTGACATGCTACTAGCCAACCAGGTGGACGGCGTCATCACCGGCGCTCATTCCCAGCTGGTGGCCCAGTTCCCGCTCATGGGTGCACCCCTGGTCACCATCGATCGTGCTGAAACGGGCAAGGCTCCTAACGTGCGCTGCGATAACTACGACGGCGGTTACCGGGCTACTTCTCTACTGCTAGAACGCGGTGCGAAAGAGCCGGTACACATCACTTCAACTGCGTCTGAGGTTAACCTGCGACTGCGAGGCTACCGTGATGCCCTGGCTGAACACGGCATTACAGGCCGCACTCTCGAACTGGGGTTTGATACTCCCCACGCCCACAAAATGGAAATGATTGCCAGCTATCTCGACCAATACCCCACCCTCGATGCGGTCTTTGCGTCTAACGATATATACGCGGCAATGGTACTCAGCTGTGCCCAGAGGTTGCGCCTAGAAGTTCCCACGGACCTACAGGTGATTGGTTTTGACGGGGCTCCTTATACCCGCGCTATGCTCCCCCATCTAGCCACCGTGATGCAACCTATCGATGAGATTGCCCAGCGCGCAGTTGCGCGCCTACTCCACGCTATTGCAGGGCAGGAGGATGATCTGGACGGGGCTGACGTCCTACCGGTCAGCGTATACGAGGGGAGCACACTGCGCCAGAAGCAGCCCGACCGGGTCTCTTTAGACTAGCTTTCTAGCGCCCTGCAGGGTTATTTTTGGAGACCTGGGTGACCGGCGCCGGGTGCAACATCCCCAGAACCGGCTTACCACTCTTGAAGCGGAAGAGCTCCACAAAACCGTGCTGGGCGTAAAGTTTGGCGCTGCGATAAGTAGATGCTTCTAGGTAGGCAGGTAGCTCACCCAGCTGAAAGCGGCGGAAATCGAGCAAATGAGAACCGATGGAGTGCCCACGAGCGTCCTCATGCACACCGATGGTGTAAAGGAGCCAGTGAGGGAACTTGGGCCGCGCGGCGAGAAGTTTTAAATCGACAATAGCGGCTCGGAGTAGGCCCGCCCCTAGGACCTTTGCATATTCGGGCAGTGCCCTGATTTCATCAATCAAGCCGCCTTTCTGCCCCTCCGGGGAGATCCAGAGAGCTGCGCCCAAGATCTTACCCTCCTCGGTCACTGCCACATCAATGGTGCCCTTAGGGCCATAGGTGTGACGGATTTGGAAGCCGAAGAGGTCCCGCACCTTCTGGCTTTTGCCGTCACCTCCCATAACGTTGTTCATCACCGGGTCATGCTCAAAAGCACTCGTGAGAGCGTCGATGACGCCGGGCCAGTCAGCTTCGGTTGCCTGACGGACGGTAAAGGTGTAGCGGTTTTCTTCTGCCATAGTTCTTTCCTCTGGTTCTCAAGGTGCACGAAATCCTGTGAATATTTCTAATTATCCACAGAGGGACCGTGCTAGCGGTATGACGCGCAAAAAAACTGGGCCCGGCTGTAGTACAGCCGGGCCCAGTTCTTTACCGGTAAATAAGTAATTCTGGCGGTGGAATCTACGAGGCAGGAACCTGCTCAGGGGCAGTTACTGCGACCAGAATGTCATCTAATACAACAGTGCTACTGGGAGCAACCGCCAGTTCCACTGAACCAATAGACTTCTTGGCATTGGTGATGACTAAAGGAGTCGTCAGGGGGTAACCCGCAGCGGCGATGGCGTCCATGTCGAACTCCACCAGCACGTCCCCGCGCTTGACCTCAGCACCCTTTTCTACCTTGGGGGTAAAGAACTTGCCGTCGAGCTCCACGGTATCAAAGCCGATATGCATGAGCAGTTCAACGCCCTGTTCAGTGCGCATACCGATAGCGTGACCGGTGGGGAAAGCTACAGTAACTTTGCCGTCTGCAGGCGCGTAGAGCTTGCCTTCAGTGGGCTCAACAGCAACGCCGGGCCCCAGCGCGCCAGAGGCAAAGGTCTGGTCAGAGACAGAGGCCAGGGGCAGGGCAGATCCCTTCATATGGGAGGTCAGCTCGTAACCGGGGGTGCTACTCGCAAGCACAGGAGCGGCGGTGGTATCAACGGTAGCCTTAGCAGCTACCCGCTTGCCGTAGATGAAGGTGGCAGCGGTTGCCAGAATGGTTGAAACTGCTACGGCCAGGAAGAAGCCAGGCCAGCCGGCACCATACTGAGTACCGATGGAAACAAAGCCGATCCAACCAGCAGCGCCGGGAGCTACCGCTTTAACGCCCAGCAAGGCGATGATAGTTGAGCCAATTGCAGAAGAAACCATCGCGATGTAGAAGGGCCAGCGCAGACGCAGGTTAATGCCGAAGATAGCAGGTTCGGTAATACCCAAGAATGCTGAAGGCGCTGAGGCGCCTGCGATACCTTTGAGCTTTTCATCGCGAGTTGAAAGGTAAACACCCAGTGCTGCACCGCCCTGGGCTACGTTGGCAACTGCAGCAGTCGCGAAGATAAAGGAGCCGCCGTTATCGAAGAGCATGAGCTCGATGGGCGGGAAGGACTGGTGCAGGCCGGTAATCACGATAGGTGAGTAAATAAGACCAAAGAGGAAACCGCCAACAGGGCCAGCGGTAGTGTACAGCCAGTTGATGCCGTCACCCAGCATAGTACCGGCTTTGAACATCACGGGACCAACAGCTAGGAAGGTAATAAAGCCGGTGATGAGCAAGGTGAGAGTGGGGGTAAAGATAAAGTCGATGACGCCCTTGAGAATCTTGTGGAAGAACTTCTCGACGTTAGCAAGAATGTACGCTACGAAAAGAATAGGAAGAACGGTGCCCTGGTAGCCTGCTTGTTGCACCTGGAGGCCGAAAACATCCCAGTAGGTCATGGTGCCATTTTCGAGGGCAGCGGCCACGTTGTAACCGTTGACCAGGGATGGGAAGACCATGGCTGCTCCCATGGTGAGGCCCAGGTAGGGGTTACCGCCAAAGACCTTGGTAGCCGAGTAGCCTACCAGCACAGGCAGGAAGGCGAAAGCCGCCGCCGAAAGTAGGTTAACGATTTCTGCGAAGCCAGCCCAAGAGGGGAACTGTTCAACCAGAGGAGCTGCGCCTTCACCCCAGAAGAGATCCTTTGAGGTTAACACGTTGTTCAGCGCCATGAGCATACCCGCGCCTACCAGCACGGGGATGATGGGCAAGAAGATATCGGAGACGGTTTTGAGGAAACGGGTGCCCAGGTTACCCTTAGACGCCGCCACGCTCTTAAGCTCATCCTTGGATGCCTGCTTCATCCCCTTGTTTACAAGGTGCTTATAGACCTCATTGACGTCGCCGGGGCCCACAATGATTTGGAACTGCCCAGCGTTTTGGAAGGTGCCCTTAATATCGTCATCGTTATCCAACGCGGTTTGATTGATTGCTTTAGGGTCTTTGAGCACGAGGCGCAGGCGGGTGGCGCAGTGGGCGCCTGCCTGGATGTTATGAACGCCGCCGACGTTGGCCAGCACGCGTTCAGCCACGGATTGATGATCCATGCCGTCTCCTTGGTGTATGAGCCACCGAGGTCAACCTGGTGGCAGGTGTGGTGATGTGAGCCAGATAATATGCCAATCGTTTGACATACTAGCATCTTTAGCGCGGTTCAGGCAGTGTTATGACAGAAACGAAAAAGCGCCGCTCCCTTCTATTTCAGAGAAGGGGGCGGCGCTTATGTGCAGGTTATATATCCCTATAACTAGTGATGGGGTTATCCCTTAGGTTCTACGGCGAGGAAAGCATCGCCTGCGGCTACCTGGCTGCCCACGTTGAGCGCCCGCACCGATGAGATGGCGGCCTTAGCGTTGGTAATAACCAGCGGGGTGGTAACAGGGTATCCCGCTGTCTTGACCTCTTCTAAGTCAAACTCCACCAGCACGTCTCCACGCTTGACGGTGGCTCCCTTTTCAACCTTAGCGTTGAAGAACTTACCATCGAGCTCAACGGTGTCAAAGCCTACGTGAATCAAGATTTCTAGACCGTCAGTGGTACGGATGCCGAAGGCGTGACCGGTGGGGAAAGCGACCGTTACAATGCCATCGGCAGGTGCTACTACGGTGCCGCTGACCGGTTCGATTGCCGCACCGGGGCCCAAGGCACCGGAAGCAAACATCTGGTCAGATACGCCCGACAGCTCTACCACGGTGCCTCCCAGGGGAGCACTGAGATCATTAGGAGCTACGGTCTGCACCGCAGGGGTTTCAGCCGGTAGTACTGGCGCAGGCTCTGCCTGCTCGTTACCGCCAAAGAGTTTTTTGAAAAAGCCTGCCACGGTGCACCTCATTTTCTATGGTTTGTGAGCTACCGCCTATGCGGTATCTTCTATCACACTATCATTACTGATAAAAGGATTGCAGTTTTTTACCCGGCAACACTTGCCATAAAGTAACAAAAGTTTCGCCTGGCATCCACGAGGGGTCTACTCCGCGCGTCGAGCGAATTCTAACGAGAGCACCGCCCCCTGCACCCGGACGGTTCGCTTGCTACCGGTGAAATAAACCCGGGATGCAAAGGCAGTGGTCCCTCCGTCAACAAAAAACTCAGTAGCTGAGGCGTCAATGAGTAAATCGAAGGTACGTTCTGCGGCTTCTCCCAAGGTTCGGCGGCGGTCAGTGCCCCCCACCGTGTAGCGGGAACCTGCCCGGGAAAGGGCGGCACCGGTAGCATCTAGGGTGATGTCTAGAGCCTGCCCGGCGGCGTCTTCCACCGTGATATGGGCAGGGGTCTCTGCAACCCTCACGGTACCCCGCAGCCTAAAGACGCGAGCGTCCTTAGCTTCAACAACTTCTCCGCCGGACGCCGGAGTCACAGGCGTTGGATCCAGTATGCTATCAAGCTGGCGCACAGGGTTTTGCAGTAGCTGCCCACCGCGCAGGGTCAGGGTGCGGGGGTAGGTCTGCATGTGTACCCAGTGGTTTTCCCAGGAGGGCTGATCATCCTGGTCAGCATTGCCCAGCCAGCCCTGCAAAACTGCGTGAGAACCGTCTGCCCCTACCCCGTGGAAGCACTGGGGGGCATAAAATTCGGTGCCAGAATCCAGCTCGGTGAAGGGAGTCTCAACCGTGAAGAGCAGAGTGTCAAAGTTGAGGGTGCCCACCAGGTAGCCGGTCTGGAAGATGTTATTGTATTTCTCCCCGTCTGCTTCCATGCCCTGAGGGCTGAAGATAAGAACGTCCTTGAGCTGACCGTCGGTGTCACGCAGCTGAATCAGCCCCGGACACTCGTACATGTAGCCCATATCCGCCAGGACGGGGTCGGTAAAGGAAATTTCGCCGGCGAAGACCCAGGTGCGGCGGTCGGTGGAGCGGTAAAGCACTACGGCACCGGTTTCGTCCTCCCGCTGAGCACCGATAACGGCGTAGAAGTGTCCATCGCGTTCAAAGACGTGGGGGTCACGGTAATGAGCGGTGTAGCCAGCCTCTGGGCCATCAATCAGCACCTGTTGCTTGGTGAAGGTGGCGCCATCATCCTCTGAGGTAAATAACACCTGGTAGGCTTCGCGGTTACCCTGCTCATCTTTGACGTTGCCGGTGTAGAAGAATTCGAGGGTTCCGCCCTCGCCCACAAAACCAGAACCGGAATAGCAGCCGTTCTTGTCGAACCAGTCCGTGGGGGCGATGGTGGTGCCACGATCTTCCCAGTGAGTGAGGTCGGTACTGGTGGCCTGACGCCAGAAGACGGCGCGGGTGGGGTGTACCGGTGAGTACTGGTAGAAGGCGTAGTAGACCCCGTCTTTATAGATCAGCCCGTTGGGGTCGTTAAGGCGGCCTACCGGGGGTGCCAGGTGCAGGGCCGGGTAGTCGGGGTCGGTGCGGACCTGCTCATGGTAGGTGGCATAGGCTTGCTCGGCAGCGGCGAGTAGTTCGGCGGCGTCCGGACGTCCGGGCTTAGTCACGCGGGGCTCCTTGGGTGGGGTGCGGTGGCGGGCTCTGTCAATCGTTTGTCATATCCAGCTTACCTCCTGCCCTCCTTCTAGGTCCGGGGTTGCGGCTTGCAGTGCAGACCGGCAAATATCCCAGATTATGTTATGTGCTAGCCCACGCCCCTACCTACAAAGGTCCACGAGGGCGCTCACTGCCAGGTGGTCAGATTCACCCACCTGCTGGTAGGTGGTTTCTTTCCCGCCTGCAGGTGCTCCCTGCATCACCATGACGTGATCAATAGGGGCTCTCATTCCCAGTACCCCGCCCACCGGCCAGGTGCCCTCTACCTGGTCAGTGGCCAAGGCGGCGTCCACCCCCAGCAGTGAGCGTGCTCCCGAGTAGCTGGCCAAGCTGCCGTGCAACAGTGTGGCGTTGAAGTCGCCGGCTATCAGGTCGAGGCTCGCTTCTTCGCGGGCCAGCCGGTCAATCGTAGCGAGATCTTCACGCCACTGCTGCATGTAGGCAGGGACGGGCGGGGCGGTGTGCACCGCCAGCAGTGAGGGGTGGCCGGTATCTTCGTTTTCGGGAGCCAGCATCAGGGCTCCGAAGGTCATGGGCATCTCCTGAGCGGTGTAGGTACCCAGCCTGTCGCTGACCAGGGTCAGGGTGGGAGCAATGTGGATCTTCTCACTGGTGGATGCGAACACCTGGTAGCCCGGTACCCCACCGGCTAGAGCGGGCGTGTCGGGTGAGACTTCGGGGAGCACCAGAAAATCCGGTTGATCGGCCAGTAGCCGGGCCAGGCTCTGGTCGGTGAGGGTGTCGAGGGCGTTATAGGTGGTGACCCGGTAGGTCTGCACATTGACGCAGCCGATGGCGGGCACCCCGCCTGCCCCATATCGCACAGCTCCGTAGGGGTCAATCACCGCCAGCAGGGTAGAAGCGGCACAGGCTAGTGCCGTCAGCCCGGCGAGGCAGCGGGTGATTGTGCTGGTTCTAGAGCGCAGGGCGACCAGCAGGGCCGTTATCAGGACGCCCGCCCCGGCTACTGCAAGCAGGGCGGGGAAGGCAACGGCCTGGGCTATGACCAGGCGGGTGGTCAGCCAGGCTGTGGCCGGGTGACCCGCCCATAGGAGGATAGCTAGCCAGGTCAGAAAACCTGCCAACAGCAGGCACCAGAGCACACGAATCAGAGTCTTACCCATGACCCCAGCCTAGCTAAAACCAGCAGGCAGGGGAAGAAACGGGTAGCGGCGTCCGTCCTTTATGCCCCCCCCCGGCAAGGCTGGCCGCCGCATTAGGTGCAAGGCGGTATTTCTTGAAAGCCGCAGCGGCGGCACTCCGAAAGGAGTGCCGCCCCTGCGCCAAAGATAAGAAAAGTTAGAAACTTTACTTGAGGGTAACGGTTGCGCCTGCGCCCTCGAGAGCTTCCTTAGCCTTCTCAGCGTCTTCCTTGGAAGCGCCTTCGAGGACAGCCTTGGGAGCTGAGTCAACGAGGTCCTTAGCTTCCTTCAGGCCGAGTGAAGTCAGTGCACGAACTTCCTTGATAACGCCGATCTTCTTATCGCCAGCTGATTCGAGGATAACGTCGAATTCGGTCTGCTCTTCAGCATCAGCAGCTTCGCCGCCAGCGGCACCAGCAACAGCAACGGGAGCTGCAGCGGTTACGTCGAATTCTTCTTCAAATGCCTTGACGAATTCTGAAACCTCAACGAGTGAGAGTTCCTTGAATGCTTCAATGAGTTCTTCGATTGAAAGCTTAGCCATGAGATTGGCTCCTTCTTTTAATTCAGTTGCAAGCCTAAATTTTTCAGCCTGCGAGCTTGAAAATTATGCTGACCCATGTGGGGCCAAAAGTCTATAAAAAGTGACAGACAACCGGGTGATTACTCAGCCTCGGGTGCAGCACCTTCCTGCTCTTCGAGCTTGATACGCAGAGCGTCAACGGTGCGAGCAACCTTAGCGATTGCACCTTTCGCGCCGCCTGCGACCTTTGCAAGAAGTACCTCGCGTGATTCGAGGCTTGCAAACTTGTTGATACCAGCTTCGTCGAGGGATTCGCCCTCGAAGTAACCGCTCTTAACGATCAGCTGGGGGTTAGCCTTGGCAAAGTCACGCAGACCCTTCGCAGCATCAATGAAGTCTCCCTTGATGAATGCGATTGCGCTAGGGCCGTGGAGCTGACCATCGAATGCGTCGATGCCAACTTCTTTAGCCGCGATAGCGGTCAGAGTGTTCTTTACCACGGCGTACTCGGTCTCAGTGCCCAGCGCGCGACGAAGATCCTTCATCTGCGCAACGGTGAGACCACGGTACTCGGTGAGAATTACGCCGTTTGAAGCTTCAAGGAGTTCCTTGAGCTCGGAAACAGCAGCAATCTTTTCCTGTGTTGCCATGGTGTTCCTTCCAGTTCTTATCCCGCCGGGCTAACAAAAATGCCCCGACGCGCAGGCATCGAGGCATAATACAGACCAGAAAATTTCCTAGTAAGTATTGTTTTATCGGCACCTACGCAGGTGGCTCCTTGTGAGCCCTTACCGTGTTCTTCCGTGAAGAAGGCACAGACCGGCGGTCTTTGGTTACTCCATCTAACCACGGATTACGGCGGCTAGGCAAGCTGTTTTTATCCTTAAGCGGGCTTAATCACGTTCTTTAACCTTATGCCGAGAAGAGATGAAGGCCAGCGGGGTCTATTTCCCCATTAAGGCTATGCCCTGTCTCCACATGCCGTCTTCCGGTGAGCAGGGTTGTCAGTACGGTGCCCTCAGGGATAGTAAGTTCTCCTGCCTCGGTAGTGACCAGAGCATCCTGAACAACCTCTATTTCTACCCGTAGGCCAGCTGTATGCTGCCAGCTGCTGCGGACTACAGCGGTGAGGCTCCCCATCTGATGACCGGGTGAAAAAGCAAAGGCGTTCAGTCCCGCGCGGACGGCCCGCCCCGCTAGCTGCGCATCAAACGAGTTGTAAAGAGGGAACACCAGGTGAGCTACCTCCGCAGAGGCAGGAGACGCCAGAAGCTGCTCTGGGGTGCCTACCTGGGCTAGACGTCCGCCCGATAAAACCGCTACCCGTTGACCCATTTGGAGGGCTTCATTCTGGTCGTGAGTAACGTAAATACCGGTAAAACCTAGTTGCGTATGCAAAAGCTGCACATCAGAGCGAATACTGGCGCTGCTTGTTTCATCAACACTTGAAAGTGGCTCATCGAAGAGGACCACCGGTGTGAGTCGCACCAAAGCGCGGGCGATACCTGCCCGCTGTGCCTGCCCGCCCGATAGCTGAGCGGGTTTCTTCTTCAGATGGTCTCCCAACCCCAGGGTGTACACCAGAGAGCTGTAATGCTCCCTGTCTAAAGGTGCAGACTTTTTGAGGCGAAAGGCAAAAAGGATATTCTCTTCAATACTCAGGTGGGGGTAGAGCACGGGTTTCTGAAAGACCAGGGCAGTTTGGCCCGGCTCTATAGCCTGCCCACCGAAGCTGACGACGCCTGAATCTGGCTCTTCCAGCCCTGCAATAAGACGAAGCAGAGTAGATTTACCGGCTCCAGAAGCCCCCAGCAGGGCTAGCATCTGACCGGCAGGCAAAGATAGGTCAAGACCGTCTAGAACGATGGTGCCATCGTAGTTTTTACTGATACCGGCTAGGTGCAGCCCTGGTTGATTCATGGTCTCTATTATCCCCGAGCATGTGCACCTTATTGACGACTGTGCAGCTCTAAGAGGCACGTTGGGCGGCAAGGTGCACGATGACTAGCTCAAAACAAAGGCAGGCCCCCCGCCTGAGCGGAAAGCCTGCCTCAAAGACTAAGACTAGAAAACTAGACTTATGCAGCTACGGTCGCGGGGTCAACAGGGACGCCGGGGCCGAAGGTGGTTGCAACGGTAACCTTTGAGATGTAGCGACCCTTAGACGAAGAGGGCTTCAGGCGGTTAATCTCTTCAAGAGCTGCTTCGAAGTTCTCGGTCAGCTGCTGCTCGGTGAAGGAAGCCTTACCGATGATGAAGTGCAGGTTGGAGTTACGGTCAACGCGGAAGTCGATCTTGCCGCCCTTGATGTCGTTAACAGCCTTGGTGACGTCCATGGTCACGGTGCCGGTCTTGGGGTTAGGCATGAGGTTACGGGGACCAAGTACCTTACCCAGGCGGCCTACCTTGCCCATGAGGTTGGGGGTAGCAACCGCTGCGTCGAAGTCAACCCAGCCGCCAGCGATCTTTGCGATGAGGTCATCTGAACCAACGAAGTCTGCGCCAGCTGCTTCAGCTTCTGCAGCTTTCTCGCCTTCAGCCAGAACAACCACGCGAGCGGTCTTACCGGTGCCGTTGGGCAGGTTTACGGTGCCGCGGACCATCTGGTCTGCCTTGCGGGGGTCAACGCCCAGACGCAGTGCAACCTCAACGGTTGAGTGGGGCTTCTCTGCTGCGATTTCCTTTGCAACTGCAATAGCCTCTGCGGGTGCGTAAAGCTTCTCCGCATCGATCTTTGCTACAGCTGCCTCGTACGCTTTGCTGCGCTTTGCCATCTGCTTTTCTCCTTTGCAGGTGTGGTCTCTTATGAGCCGCGCTCGGCTCTGCCACTTGCCTTCCCCGTGGCCGGGGTTAGGCTTCTAATAATTTGTCTTGGGTGAGGCTCTAGCCTCGTCTCAGCGAAGAGGCTGAGATTAGTCGATGGTGATGCCCATTGAACGTGCGGTGCCCATGATGATTTTTGATGCTGCATCAAGGTCGTTAGCGTTCAGGTCATCCATCTTGGTCTGTGCGATTTCGCGCACCTGGTCCATGTTGAGTGAACCGACCTTCTGGGTGTGGGGAACACCGGAGCCCTTAGGAACGCCAGCTGCCTTCTTGATGAGCTGCGCTGCGGGAGGGGTCTTGGTGATGAAGGTGAAGGAACGATCCTCGTAAACGGTGATTTCTACGGGGATGATGTTGCCGCGCTGTGATTCAGTTGCAGCGTTGTATGCCTTGCAGAATTCCATGATGTTGACGCCGTGCGCACCGAGTGCGGGGCCAACGGGAGGAGCCGGGTTAGCAGCGCCTGCCTGGATCTGCAGCTTAATGAGGCCTGAGACCTTCTTCTTGGGAGCCATTCTTGGTCCTTTTCTTAGCTGGTGTACCGGCGCACAGGAGTATGCGTCGGCCGGTGGCGGCCGTGGCGCGGTCGCCTGTGTGGAGGCACCAAGCGTAGGTGCACACACAAACTTATATCTTAGTAGTTTTGCCGGCCTTAAGCTAGGTGGTCGCGGACGGCCAGGGCTAGCTCTTGCTCACAGCGGGAGCAAAAGAGCCGCTCCCCCAAACAGGGAAAGCGGCTCTTAAGCTACACCGAAAGGTCTTAGACCTTGGTGACCTGAGCGAAGTTCAGGGTCACAGGGGTTTCACGCTCGAAGACAGAGATGAGAACCACCAGCTGCTGTGAAGCAGCGTTGATTTCTGAAATGCTTGCGGGCATACCCTCGAAAGGTCCGTCCTTGACGGTAACTGCCTCGCCGATCTCGAAACCGGTTTCGACAACAGGTGCAGCTGCCGGTGCAACACCTGCTTCAGCCTGCTCAGCCTCAAAGACAGGAGCCAGCATCTCAACAACCTCATCAAGGCGTAGGGGGACGGGGTTGTAGGCGTCCTGACCTACGAAGCCGGTCACACCGGGGGTATGGCGTACAACGCCCCAGCTTTCGTCAGTAAGGTTCATGCGCACCAGTGCGTAGCCGGGAATACGAACGCGGCGGACCATCTTCTTAGAAGTGTTCTTGACCTCCATGACCTCTTCCATGGGCACCTGAACTTCGAAGATATCTTCATCAGCGTTCAGAGTCTGCACACGGGATTCGAGGTTAGCTTTAACCTTGTTCTCGTAGCCGGCGTAGGTGTGAATAACAAACCATTCGCCTTCCTGGCGGCGAAGCTTGGACTTGAATTCTTCAAGGGGATCAACGGTGGACTCGTCGTTAGCCTCAGCGGCTTCAACTTCTTCAACCACTTCTGCTGCTGCAACTTCTACAGCTTCGTGGCCCTCTTCGGTTGCCTGCTGGGCAGGTTCTACAACCTCATCGGCTTCGTGCTGCATTTCCTGCTCGGACACGCTTTCCTGCTTTCATCTGTTGTCTATCGCGCACGTGCGCGTTCGTCTTGGTAAATGATTTTACGGGGTTAAGGCTGCTTTAGCCCAACTAAGCGGACCCTTAGGCTACGCCGTTACCGAAAATCCAGAAGGCTCCCTGACCGAAAAGGTAGTCAAGACCTGAAATTAGTAGGAGCATAAAGGCCACAAAGAGAAGAACAATAATCACGTACTGCACCAGTTCTTTGCCGGTGGGTGTGGTTACTTTTTTGAGTTCGGCGATAACTTCGCGGAGGAACTGGAAGATGCGCCCAAAGAAACCGGGGGTCTTTTCTGCGCCATTTTCGTCAGAATTGGCGGTCCGAGCGGCGATTGATTTAGCCATATGGGGCCCGCCCCTTTCTACTTCTTACCTATGAACAGATATGTTCGGTTGAAAGAAAACCTGTGAGGCTTGAGCAGGGCGGACAGGACTCGAACCTGCAACCTGCGGTTTTGGAGACCGCTGCTCTACCAATTGAGCCACCGCCCTTTGAAAACATCTGTCTTCAAAGCGTCTGTACTTCTTAGGGCACAAACCAGCGTTGTTCGGTTGCGAACAACGGTACCTACTGTACATCATCTTTTCTTGCTTTGGCAAAACCTGGCTAGCAGGGTCATAAGTTCGGTGTTTATTAGCCACAGCCTCTCATAAAGATGTACTCACCCGCTGGAACTCCTATGCTAGAGGTAGAGCCCCTCAGGCAAGCGACCACAACCCCGAGCCACCCTTTTATGGGATGAAAGCGAGATTCCCCATGTCTGCCCGCGTTTCACGCCGTATTGGCGCAATCGCCCCCTCAGCTACCCTAGCCGTCGACGCCAAAGCCAAGGCGCTCAAAGCCCAGGGCCGCCCCGTCATCGGTTTCGGCGCCGGTGAGCCAGACTTCCCCACCCCGGCCTACATTGTTGACGCGGCTCGCGAGGCCCTCAACGACCCCGCAAATTTCCGCTACACCCAGGCAGCTGGCCTACCCGCCCTTAAGCAGGCCATTGTCGAAAAGACCAGGCGTGACTCCGGCATCGACATCGACGCTTCTCAGGTCATTGTGACCAATGGTGGCAAGCAGGCTGTCTACCAGGCTTTCGCTACCGTCATTGACGAAGGCGACGAGGTCCTACTCCCCGCCCCCTACTGGACCACCTACCCCGAGGCTATCCGCCTAGCTGGTGGCAACCCCGTGGAAGTTTTTGCGGGCAGCGACCTGGAGTACAAGGTCACCCCGGACATGCTTGAGGCTGCCTACACCGAAAAGACTAAGGCACTGATCTTTGTCTCCCCCTCCAACCCCACCGGTGCGGTCTATACCCCCGAGGAAACCAAGGCTATCGGTGAGTGGGCGCTGGAAAAGGGAATCATCGTACTGACCGATGAGATTTACGAGCACCTGACCTACGATGGCGTGCCCTTTACCTCTATTGTTGCTGCCGTTCCTGCTCTTGCCGAGAACACCGTCATCCTCAACGGTGTTGCAAAGACCTACGCTATGACCGGATGGCGCGTGGGCTGGATGATTGCCCCTACCGATATCACCAAGGCAGCGACCAACCTGCAGTCCCATATGACCTCCAACGTTAACAACGTAGCCCAGATGGCAGCTCTCACCGCCGTTTCTGGTTCCCTGGACGCCGTCCATGAAATGCACACTGCATTTGACCGCCGCCGCAAGGCTATTGTTGAAGGTCTGAACGCCATTGAAGGTGTGCACTGCCCCACCCCCAAGGGTGCCTTCTACGTCTACGCGGACGTCACCGGGCTGCTGGGCAAAGAAATTGCGGGCAAGCGCCCTGAAACTTCCGCTGAGCTGGCTGAAATCATTCTTGAAGAAGCCGAAGTTGCGGTAGTTCCCGGTGAGGCTTTTGGCCCTTCAGGCTACCTGCGCCTGTCCTATGCCCTGGGCGATGAGGACCTGGCTGAGGGTGTAACGCGTATTCAAAAGCTGCTGGGCACCGCCAAGTAGGAGACAGAGGTCCAAGACCGCTGATCAGCACAGCAAAAAAGCAAGCTGGCTCGGGGCTGGCGTAAATCGCCTCGTGAGTGCCAGCGAACCGGGCGAGAGGGTCAGCTTGCTCTTGCTGTGCTGGTTAGCGGTCGAACTATTTAAATCTTGTTGGGGTGAGGTGCCAGCCTGCTTTTCAGCCTTAGCTCGCGACTTGCCAATAAAGTTGCTTTTGACCCTAAGGCAGAGGTTAGAAACATACAACCCAACCCAGCCCACAGCTACCCACTCAAGACCAAATTTACTAGAATAGAAACCAACAAAGACCAACATGTTTGAGGCAGGTTAACTGACTCGCCTCGATGCGTTGGTCATAGAAACCATCATTCCCTTTTCAGGAATATTTTAGGAGATCCTCCCATGAAGATCGGTCTGCTCACCTCCGGCGGCGACTGCCCCGGCCTCAACGCTGTTATTCGCGGTGCAGTGCTCAATGGCATCAAAACCTACGGTGACGAATTCGTTGGCTTCCGCGATGGCTGGCGTGGTGTTGTCGAGGGTGATTTCATGGACCTTCCCCGCACCAAGGTGCGCGGTCTAGCTCGTGTGGGTGGCACCATTCTGGGCACCTCCCGCACCAACCCCTTTGACGGCCCCAAGGGTGGTGCTGAAAAGATCGAAATTATGATGGAACGCAACGGCATTGACGCCATTGTTGCCATCGGCGGCGAAGGCACCCTGGCTGGCGCTAAGCGTCTGGCTGACGCTGGCCTCCCCGTGGTAGGCGTCCCCAAGACCATTGATAATGACCTGCAGGCCACCGACTACACCTTCGGTTTTGACACTGCGGTTTCTATCGCAACTGATGCTCTAGATCGTCTGCGCACCACCGGTGAATCTCACCACCGTGCCATGGTTGCAGAGGTCATGGGCCGCCACGTGGGTTGGATCGCTCTGCACTCAGGTATGTCCGGTGGCGCCCACGCCATTCTGATCCCTGAGGTCAAGGTTTCTATGGAAGAGGTAGCTGTCTGGGTTAAGGAAGTTCACGACCGCGGACGCTCCCCCCTGGTTGTAGTCGCTGAGGGCTTCATCCCCGAAGGCTTCGATGATGTTCTTGCCGGCAAGGGTGAAGAGAAGGACGGCCGGCCCCGTCTAGGCGGTATTGGTGAGTACGTCACTCAGGAGATTGAGCGAATCACCGGTATCGAAACCCGTAACACCACTCTGGGCCACATCCAGCGCGGTGGCGCACCTACCGGCTTTGACCGTGTGCTCTCCACCCGCCTGGGCATTCAGGTCGTGGATATGATTCACGATAAGGAGTGGGGCAAGATGGTTGCAATGCTGGGCACCGATATCAAACGCGTTGATTTCTCAGAGGCACTGGACGGTCTCAAGACCGTTCCCGCCTACCGTTACGAAGAAGCTAAGGTGCTCTTCGGCCGCTAAGTAGCAAAACTAAGCAGAGAAAAGCCGTCTGCCCCCAAAGGGGCAGGCGGCTTTTCTAAAGCTGATAACCGTTTGAGAATGCTTCAAGCTCTCCGATTCAGGCATTTAACCTCGGAAGAAGTCTCCCATGTTGCGACGGCCAGCCACCTGGCCGGCATCCGGAGCAACGATAACTGTCTGGGAGCAGGCGTAGTGGGTGGCGGGTGCCGGGTTGCCGTCCCCATCAAAATCACCGTCATCGATAGCGCGTAGCTCTGAGGCCGGGTCAACCGACCGCTTGAGCAGAGCCAGTGCAATGGGGCCAGCCTCATGATGCAGGGCAACCGAACTGATATAGCCCACCTTCTTCTCACCGGCGAAAACTGGAGTGCCCACCCGGGGCAGGGTGTGTTCAGAGCCGTCAAGATCGAGGAAGGTCATGCGGCGAGGCGGGTGGCCCAGGTTGTGCACGCGAGCCACGGTTTCCTGCCCCTTATAGCAGCCCTTGTTCATATGAACGGCTGTGCGCATCAAATCCAGTTCGTGAGGGATGGTGCGCTCATCAACTTCATTGCCTAACCGTGGCCGCCACGCCTCAATACGCAGAGCATCGGCAGCCCAGGAACCGGCGAGAGCCACCCCTTCGGTGGCATCCAGCAGCTGGTGAGAGGGCACGACAGTCAGGTACCAGCTGTAGCCAGAGCCGGGGTGCTCTACCCCTGCCTGTGTATAGGTGTAGCCGCCATCCGCCACACCGTTAGCCCATGGATCCTGCCAGACGATACCCTCGCGCAGGACAGCCGGGGCACTCTCAACGGTACGGGGGTCAAGGGTGCTGCCCAGTACCGCGTGGGTATCTGTGCGGTTAGTCATCTCAACCCGCAGCATAAACTTCATGCGCTCCAGGTAGGCGGTGAGCTCCGCGGCAGCCGACCTCTCAGTGATAAGCCAGACCGCGCCGTCGTTCTCCACCGCCGCAGCCCAGAAGTCAATGCGCCCCTGGGGCGACAGCAGTAGTAACTCAGCGCTCTGCGCCTCGTCTAAGTTGGTCAGCACTTGGCTAGAGAGGGTAGTGAGCCAGGATAGTCGATCGGGCCCTTCCACCGTCACTACACCCAACTGGGAATAGTCCACCAGAGTCAGGTGCACCTTACGTGCCAGGGTGCGCTGTTCGGCGTTGGGATCCCCGTAATGGGCAGCGACGCCCGCGTCCGGCCCCAGGGCGCCAAAAGCACCCTTTCGGCTGAGCAGGGGGCTGCGGTAATCAGTCTTAGTCATGTTTTTACTTTTCCAGCCGGGTTTTACTTGGACTCGCCGTCGCCGGGTTCATCATCCAGGCTGCCAAACATGGTTGCACCTAAATCATCACCGGTCATGGACGAGGTCTTACGAAGCTCAGCCGAAGCGTGCTTCTCCAGCTTGCGGGTAACGGGGTTAGCTGTTTCCCAGTCCCACATGAGATTGCCGTTGACTAGACCCCAAAGACGCACCGAACCGGCGTACTCCTTGGTGATGTCATCCTGCAACATGTTGCCGGTCTGCAGGCGCACCACCGGCCCCTTGATCATACCCACGTAGTTCTCGGTGAGACCGCCAGGGTGGGCGATGGTGGCAAGGATGTTGAAGCCGTCGTCCTCATTGCGCAGAGTTTCAACGGAATCTGCGTCCTTGTGGACGGGCACCACGTCAGCGGGGACAAGGCCCGGACCGACGTCCCCATCGACCTGGGGGCGGTCAATCTGCCAGAACCCAGTCTCGACGGTCAGCGGGCGCAGCTTTTGCCCCTGATCATCGAGCAAGAAGGACTCAGCACGGTACTCCACAAAAGGAAGGCCGTCTTGGGTGAAGGTAATAATCTGCCCGAAGGGGGTTTCCTCAGCTCCCTCATACCAGAGAGAACCGGTGCCTTCCCAGGTGCCCAGCAGCCAGGAGAGAGGCACGAGTTCAGGGGTGAGATTTGAAGGAATTTCAATAGCCATAGCCACTAGTTTAGCCCGGGGTGGGGCGCTGGTCAGCGGCTTAGGCGGCGGGCGAAACAGGGCTCAGGCTTCAAAAGCCGTTTACGGGTACGCACAAGACCCCGCGCAACGGTGCACGGGGTCTTGCGGTAAAGGGCTTGTTACTTCTGGCCGCGGAACAATCCGGTCAGCACAAAGCCGATGCAGGTGAAAATTGCTAGACCTGCCAGGCCCAGGAGGGTCAGAAAGAAGATTTCAAGTGCAAGAATACTCATACGGCTACCCTACCATGCGAGTGAGGAATGTCGCACATACGTAACCGATAACGCCAATAAATGCCACCGGTGTTACGCCCAGTGTAATAGCCCCGCGACGGGGGCCTTCTTTGGGGCCGGCAGAGATAACGCGTACCCCGATGAGGCCCAACAGCACACCAACGATGATGCCGATGGAAACCACAGGCAGGCTACTGTTTTCAAGACGGGTCAGGGCAGCAAGCCCTACCCACCCCGCGACTGATACCGACGCCAGCACCCCGGTAACACAGCTAATCACTGACTCTAGGCGTCCCACTGCCCCTTCACCGCGCATCAGCTCTACCAGGAAGCTGGCAACAACACCCACAGCTGCGATGGCTGGTAGAGCCTCAAGGGGAAGGGGGCCCTCAGTGAGCCAGGAATATAGCACAGAGGTGGTGCCTGCCAATAAAACAATGACCGAGTGAGAGGTAATACGGGTACGGCCTCGCAGCTCGGCAATACCCGTTGCCGCTGGCCACCCGCCAGCGATAAAGAGAACGGCGATAAAGCCCACGAGAGCAGCAGCCCAGGGCGCGATGGAGGCGGCAAGTACTAACCCCACCAGGGTTACCACCGCAGAAATGGCAACCAGCAGGTAGCGCGAACGCGGTGTAGCCCCAATTTTCCCCAGGGGACCCTCATAAACCGTTTTTTGACGGGCTCGGCGTAGCCTACTCAACTCTGGCACGAAAGTGCGCATGGCTCGGGTGGAGGTGGGTTCTTTGGTAGACACAGGGGCCGTTCTTCTTACGTAGTGGGGTGCGCGTTCAGTATTCATATCATCTTCCCGTATACCGAACCTTTTTATCAATGTTTGGGGTGAGGCGTTTTATACTTACTGTTGGAGCGTTGAGCGCTCAGAAAGGCTGTGAGCGGTATGGTGCAGATTGTTCTGTTGAGCGATTCGGCGGTTGAGGGCAGCGATGTCGCCCCGTCCCTAGGTCTACTAACTCACGGTCTGACCGTCTTGCCGCTGAACGCAGCAGCGCCAGTGGTGAGCTCGCATTCACCCGATGTGGTGATGGTGGACGCCCGCGAGCAGCTGGTAGCTGCCCGCAACTGCGCCCAGTTGCTCAAAGGTACCGGTTTATCGACTCCCTTGATGATGGTACTCACCGAAGGCGGTCTAGCCGCTGTCTCAGCACAGTGGATGGTAGATGACATCATGCTGGCCAGTGCTGGGCCAGCGGAGTTAGAAGCCAGGCTACGTTTACTGGTGACACACAGCGCACCGGCAGAAACCCCGAATGAAACCGTGATTCGTGCCGGCGGCGTCACGGTGGATGAAGCCTCTTATTCCGCGCGTTTACAGGGTTCCCCTCTCAACCTGACCTATAAAGAGTTCGAGCTTCTGAAGTTTTTGGTGCAGCATCAAGGGCGTGTTTTCACCAGGGCCCAGTTGCTCTCCGAGGTGTGGGGGTATGACTACTACGGTGGCACCCGCACCGTGGACGTCCACATTCGTCGTCTGCGATCCAAGTTGGGCCCTGACCATGAGCAGCTCATCACCACGGTCCGCAATGTGGGTTACAGCTTCAATTCCCCCCGACTCACTGATCGTTAGACGGGGTTCGCGATAAATCTTTGACCTATTTTAGGCAAACCCACCTCGTAAGCGGGGGGCCGCTGCGAGTAGAGTGGTTTTAGGTAAAGAAGTGCAGGAGGACACACCAGTGAGTTCAATAGATTTTATATGGCAAGAACCGAGCAGTGCGACTGTCGAGCGGCTTGAAGCCCTAGCCCAACGAGCCTTTAGCATTGATGAGGCTCAGCCCTTCTCGGAACAGACCCTGGTTGAAGCCCGCAAGTGGTCTCGCGGGGAGAGTAGCGCAGTGCGCATTCTCGAAGTGTGTGAGGCTGGCGAAACCAGAGGTTTTGCCGCTCTGGTCACCGATGGTGATAGCTGTCTTCTTGAGGCCGCAGTGGACCCCTCAGCCCGCGAGCGCGGCCTGGGCACAGCCCTCATTACCGAAGCCTTGACGCGGGTGGATGGAGAGGTAGCCGCCTGGGTGCACGGTGGACCTGATGCTTCAAGTTCTGCAATGATTTCAGCCCAAAAGCTGGCTAAGAGCCAGGGATTTGTGGCTCAGCGTGAGCTTTTCAAGATGGGGCTTGCCTTGACTGATGAGACACGTGCGAGCATCCTCGCTGCAGCTGAGGCTGCTCCTCTACCTGCTGACATCACCTTGGAGACCTACACCGAGAAGGACGCCGGCGGCTGGGTAGAGGCTAATGCAACGGCTTTTGCTGATCACCCCGAGCAGGGAAAGCTGACCCTCAAAGATCTTGAGGAACGCGCCGGTTCTGATTGGTTCAGAGCCGAGGGTTTCTTCTTAGCCAAAGATGGTACGGGGAGCATTGCCGGTTCCCACTGGACCAAGATTCCGCACCACCAGACCGGGGTGCTAGAGGGTGAGGTCTATGCCGTGGGTGTTACTCCTGACTGGCAAGGCAAGGGGCTAGGACGGTCGCTGACTCTAGCCGGTATGGCATATCTAGCGCAGACTGACTATGCCCCGGGTAAGAAACTCGACCGGATCGTGCTTTACGTGGATGCAGAGAACTCCCCTGCTGTTACCCTTTACCGCTCTCTCGGTTTCTCACCGCTGACGATTGATCGCCAATATCTGGCTACCACAGAACGCTAAACTTCATTCAATCCCACACAGTAGGAAAAGGACTCCATGACTACTCAACCTGATACTCGGGTTCAGACCAGCAACCATATCGGCGGTGACATCAACAAGATCGAACGTGCAGAGACCCGCGTAGACCGCATCGATATCGGCGAAAAGATTAAGCTACCTAACCTTGCCGGTGACTTTGGTAGTGACCGTTTTTTGGACCGTGAAACCAGCTGGATTGAGTTCAATACCCGCGTGCTGGAATTGGCAGAGGACCCCCATCTCTTCTTGCTAGAGCGCCTCAACTTCCTTTCAATTGTGACCAGCAACCTCGACGAGTTCTTCATGGTGCGTGTGGCAGGGTTGAAGCGTCGTATCGCTACCGGTATCGCGGTACCTGCGCCCTCAGGGTTGACTCCTGAAGAGCAGATGGAAGAAATTGCTGAGGCAGCCCACGCTCTGCAGGAGCGCCAGGCCCGTGTCTTTCACGAGCAGGTTTACCCCGAGCTGGAAAAAGAGAAAATCCGTATTGTGGGCTGGGATGACCTCGAAGATGCTGCCAAGGAGAAACTCACCCGCTTCTTCCGCGCTGAGCTCTTCCCCATCCTCACTCCCCTGGCCGTGGACCCGGCACACCCCTTCCCCTACATCTCTGGACTGTCGCTGAATCTAGCCGTTATCGTGCGTAACCCACAGACCGGCAAAGAGCTCTTCGCCCGTCTCAAGGTACCCGAGACCATCGACCGCATGATCTCTATCGATGGCTCCCGCGCCGTTAACTCTTCCTCATCAGAGGCACGCTTCATCCCTCTGGAAGCTATTATCGCCCAGCATCTGGATGTCCTCTTTCCCGGCATGGAGGTCGTAGAGCATCATGCCTTCCGCGTGACCCGTAACGAAGACTTGGAGGTGGAAGAGGACGACGCTGAGAACCTGCTCAAAGCTCTAGAAAAGGAGTTGCTACGCCGCCGCTTTGGCCCGCCCGTGCGTCTTGAGGTCGAAGACACCATCAACCCCAATATCCTTGATCTTCTCGTCTCTGAACTGGGGATCGACGGTCACGAAATCTACAAGCTACCCGCTCCCCTGGATATGCGCGGCTTTGCTGCTATTGCCAAGGCAAATCGCCCAGCTCTGCACTACCCCAAGCACGTGGCGCATACGTCCCGCTGGCTCAACGCTAACGAAACGTCCAAGGCTGCTGACGTCTTTGGGGCAGCACGTGAACACGATGTACTGTTGCACCACCCCTACGATTCCTTTGCTACCAGTGTGCAGGCCTTTTTGGAGCAGGCGGCAGCTGACCCCAACGTCCAGGCCATCAAGCAGACCCTCTACCGCACCTCGGGTGACTCCCCCATTGTGGACGCTCTCATTGAGGCAGCAGAGTCAGGCAAGCAGGTGCTAGCGCTGGTTGAGATTAAGGCGCGCTTTGACGAGCAGGCCAACATCGAATGGGCCCGCAAACTCGAACGCGCAGGCGTGCATGTAGTCTACGGTATCGTGGGTCTGAAAACCCACTGTAAGCTCTCACTGGTGGTGCGCAAAGAGGCTGATGGTCTGCGCCGCTACTGCCACATTGGTACCGGCAATTACCACCCCTCCACTGCTCGTTTCTACGAGGATTTGGGCCTGATTACCTGTGATCAGCAGATTGGGGAGGACGTTTCTCGTCTCTTCAACCAGCTATCCGGCTACGCCCCCAAGACCACTTACAAGCAGCTCTTGGTGGCTCCGCGTTCCCTGCGCTCAGGTCTAATTGACAATATCAATAAGGAGATTGAGCACAAGCTGGCAGGTCAAAAAGCCAAAATTCAGATTAAGTGCAACTCCATGGTGGATGAAGCTATCATTGATTCCCTCTACCGCGCTTCCCAGGCCGGGGTTGAGGTCAACGTGATTGTTCGCGGTATCTGTGCTCTGCGCCCCGGAGTTCCTGGCCTTTCTGAGAATATCAAGGTGCGTTCTGTGCTGGGCAGGTTCCTGGAGCACTCCCGTGTCTTCACCTTTGAGAACGGCGGATCACCTAAGACCTACATTGGTTCAGCCGATATGATGCACCGTAACCTGGACCGCCGTGTCGAGGCACTGGTTCAGGTCAAGGCACCCGCCCACGTGAAGTATCTCCTGGATATGTTTGATAATTACCTCTCTCCCAAAACCAGCAACTGGCACTTGGACGCCAATGGTAAGTGGGAAAGGCACCACCTTAACAAGGACGGTCAGCCGCTCCTCGACGTCCAGGCTTCCTACCTATCAAGTAGGGATAAGAAGAAGAAGTAGACAGGGGGCGTACCGCCCTTAATCCGACAGATAGAATGTCCTTGGGTTAACGCAGGGTTAGCCCAAGGGCATGGCCCTGCCCGTCACACAGAGAGCTCAGCTTATGCCCAAAGCAACCACAGAATTCGTCTATGCAGCGCACAGCGCAGACGAGTCCCTCAGTATTCAACGTGGAGCCGGCAACAGTGCAGAGATTAATGCAGCTGGCGCCCTGATCTGGCGTTACCGCCGTGATCAACTGCAGGTTTTAGTCATTCACCGCCCCAACTATGATGACTGGTCGTGGCCCAAGGGCAAACAGGACCCGGGAGAGACGCTGCCTGAGGTTGCGGTGCGAGAGGTCAGGGAAGAGGTAGGGCTGCAGATCACCCTGGGTGTACCGCTGGCTGTCACTGCCTACCGCGTTAAGAAACGCTCCAAAGAGGTCTTTTACTGGGCGGCAGAGCTGCCCCACGGCGCCAAGGCTAAAGCAGATGAGGGTGAAGTGGATGAACTGCGGTGGGTTAGCCCCCAGCAGGCCCGAGAGATGCTCACCAACCCTACCGATTGTGAGCCCCTGGATGCCCTGATCAGCCTCTACAAAAAAGGCCTCTTGCGCACCCGCCCCGTGATTGTCATCCGCCATACAAAAGCGAAGCCTCGTTCTACCTGGGCTGGAGCCGAAGGCGAACGAAGCCTCGCTGCAACCGGTAAACGTCAGGCGCTTGCCGCTGGTCGTCTCATGGAAGCCTGGGGGCCTGAGAAACTTATCTCCTCACCCTGGGTGCGTTGCATGCAGACCCTTTACCCCTATGCTAAGAACCAAGGGCTACCTATCAAAGAAAAGCGTGCCTTAACAGAGGCAGCTAACGAGCGTTCACCTAAAGCAGCTGCCAAGATAGTAGAATCCCTTTTTGACAAGTACGATAAGCCGGTAGCTCTCTGCACCCACAGACCTGTACTACCCACTATTCTGGGGGTTCTTACCCCGCGTCTGCCCCTCTCTCTTTCTCGGCACCTCCCCACCGAAGATCCCTACCTGAAACCCGGTGAAATGTGGGTGTTACAGGTAACTGGCCAGGAAAAGACCGTGGTGAGTCTAGAGCAGATTAAACCCTTCGACGACTAGCTCTTCCTCTGCGGGCGCCCTAGGGGGCCCCAATGAATACTGAGTTAGGTTCAGACATCCCTACCTTGACCGCCGTTTGATTGAAAGATTGCCATGAGCACCATCCCCACCCCCTATGAAGACCTGTTGCGCGAGATTATGGACAGAGGGGACGAAAAAGGCGACCGCACCGGCACCGGCACCAAGAGTGTTTTTGGGCGCCAGATGCGCTTTGACCTCTCCGAGTCCTTCCCTCTCATCACCACTAAGCGGGTGCATTTTAAATCGGTTGCTATTGAGCTGCTCTGGTTTTTGCGCGGTGAATCGAATGTGCGCTGGCTACAGGAGCGCGGTGTGAGTATCTGGGATGAATGGGCTGATGAAGACGGTGAACTGGGGCCGGTCTACGGCGTGCAGTGGCGTTCCTGGCCTGCTGGCCACGGGGAAACAATCGACCAGATTGCTAGGGTCATCGACTCCTTGAAAACTAATCCAGATTCCCGCCGGCACATCGTCAGCGCCTGGAACCCGGCTGAGGTTGATGACATGGCACTACCGCCCTGCCATGCCCTCTTTCAGTTTTACGTCAAAACTCGCCAGGACGGGGTCCAGGAGCTTTCCTGCCAGCTCTACCAGCGAAGCGCCGATATGTTCCTTGGCGTACCTTTCAACATCGCCTCCTACGCTCTACTCACCCAGCTCATCGCCCAAGAAGTGGGCATGGAACCCGGCGAATTTGTATGGACCGGGGGTGACTGCCACATCTATTCCAACCATTACGAACAGGTTGAAGAGCAGCTCTCCCGGGAACCTTATCCCTACCCTCAACTGCGCATTAAGAATAAGAAGGCCTCTATCTTTGACTACGAATTTGAGGACTTCGAGCTGGTGGATTACCGCCACCACCCCACCATCAAAGCGCCCATAGCTGTTTAGGGGTGGGTATGAGCAAGCCGGTATTGGGTGCAATCTGGGCACAAAGCCTCAACGGGGTTATCGGTCGGGACGGAGATATGCCCTGGTACGCCCCCGAGGATCTAGCACACTTCAAAACGGTGACTCTGGGAGCGCCGGTCATCATGGGCCGGAGAACCTGGGAGTCCTTCCCACCCCGCTTCCGCCCCCTGCCCGGGCGCACCAATATTGTGATCACCTCTTCTGCGGCCTCTCAGGTAGAGAAAAATGGGGCTCTTTGGGTGCCCTCTTTCGATGATGCCCTTATGGAGGCCGCTGGTGAGCAACCCCAAACTATTTGGGTCATTGGGGGTGGCTCAGTCTACGCTGAAGCCTTAAGTAGAGCTGATGTGCCCGTGATTGACGGTGGGCGCATACAGCGGGTGGAGCGCACCGTCTTTGATCTTGAGCTCACCGGGGACACCCACGCTCCTGCCCTCGATAGCTCCTGGAGGCTGGTCACTGAGGGCGAGCGCGTCCTCTCAGAAAAAGGGTACGGCCTTTCAGCAGATGGCACCAAGCTACCGCTAGTTATGCGTTTCCAGACCCTGAAGCATACCTCAGCATCATAATTTTTTCTCCGCTGCCTACGGGAGATATCGCGCATCAGATTTTGTGTTTCGAACAGTGAACGCCCTCATCTCATTTTGAGGCAGGCACGTTAGACTGGGAGCATGACTTTTACACCCGGTGACTCAGTTGGTTTTGTAGGATATCGCGGCATGGTCGGCTCCGTGCTCATGCAACGCATGGTCGATGAGGGAGACTTTGAGGGCATTAACCCCGTCTTTTTCTCCACTTCTCAGGCAGGCTCACCAGCTCCCACCCTGGGCGGCGTTCTGGAAGAAAGCACCCTCAAGGACGCCCACGATATTGATGAGCTGGTCAAGTTACCTGTCATCGTCACTGCCCAGGGCGGGGACTACACCAAAGCTGTGCACAGCTCACTGCGTGAACGCGGCTGGGACGGCATCTGGATTGATGCTGCCTCCACCCTACGCATGAACGATGACGCCGTCATCGTGCTAGATCCCATCAACCGTGATGTCATTGACCGTGGCCTGGATTCCGGCATCAAAGACTTCGTGGGCGGCAACTGCACTGTCTCCTGCCTGCTCATGGGTCTAGGCGGCCTGTGGAAGCAGGGCCTGGTCGAGTGGGGAACCTCCATGACCTACCAGGCTGCATCCGGCGGCGGTGCCCGCCACATGCGTGAAGTTCTCGCCCAGTTCGGCGAGCTCAACGGCACCGTTGCGAATGAACTGGCTGACCCAGCATCCGCCATCCTTGAAATCGACCGTAAGATTCTTGAGAAGCAGCGCTCCGGCGATCTGGATACCACCCAGTTTGGTGTGCCCCTGGCCGGCTCCCTCATTCCCTGGATTGACTCAGATTTGGGCAATGGTCAAAGCCGCGAGGAATGGAAGGCAGAGGCAGAAAGCAATAAGATTCTTGGTCTTGACGGTGACGAACGCGTAGCCCTCGACGGTCTTTGCGTCCGCATTGCCACCATGCGCTCCCACTCCCAGGCACTGACCCTCAAGCTCACCGAAGACTTGACCGTTGAAGAAATCGAAAAAATTATTGATAACGACAACGAGTGGTCAAAGGTCGTGCCCAACGAACGCGAAGCCACCATGCGCGATCTCACCCCCGTGGCGGCATCCGGCACCCTGGATATCCCCGTAGGCCGCATCCGCAAGCTCAGCATGGGCCCTCAGTACATCAGTGCTTTCACTGTAGGCGACCAGCTACTCTGGGGTGCCGCAGAGCCCGTGCGCAGAATGCTTAGAATTGCCACCGGCACTCTGTAAACTGGAGCCATGACTTCACACGAGATGCCTCTAGCACACGGTCCCCATGAGGAGTTGTGCGGGGGCATCTGTGCTTTAAATTTCAAGGTTGATAAGGAGTCGGACGTCCCGCCCTACTCACAGCTACGCCGCGCTATTATTGCCGCTCGTTCTGACGGGACGCTCGCCGCCGGCGACCGTCTGCCCCCCATGCGCACACTGGCCACACAAACCGGGCTGGCTGTGAACACGGTGGCAAAAGCCTATAAGGAGCTCGAAGCAGCTGGTGCTATCGAAACTCATGGGCGCGCCGGCTCTTTTGTGACTGCCCTCGATGCCACCTCTCACAAAGCACAGCTTCTGACCGAAAAGTTCATTGTAGCTATGCGTAAGCTGGGCTACGAAGACCGGCAGATCCACGCTACCGTGGACCACATGTTGGGGCTAGACCGCGAGCTGTCAAACAAAGCGCAAAACCCGGGGTCAAGCTAGATAATATCTGCCTGCTAGCTTTTAGGCTAAGGCGGGGCTATAGCTGGTAGTGACAGTTCGAGGGGCAGTAATGCTGTTTATTGGGTCTGCGTGCCCAACGGGCAGTTTGCCGAGCACGGCCCCGGCGACGTCTGCGGCGCTCCAGCGTACGCCAAGCTGCTAAGACCTTCGCCTTGGCCCAGAGGTTCATGCGGTGCGCCCAGTGGAATTCGGTGCCCCAGAGGCTCATGCCCATAAAAATGAAAAGCCAGCCAGGACCAGGTGTCACCAGCATGACGAGCCCCGCAACAATGCAGATAAAGCCTAGGGCAATCACTAGTGTGCGGTAAACCCACAGCAGAATGAGGTGCCGGCCCACGAAGGCCCGGTAGCGTTGCATAGCGCGGTGCAGGGGGCCGCCCTGCCCCGAGGCGATTTCTTTATCTAGACTCAAGAGCTCAGCCCAGCAGTGTTAGAGTTCGAACCCAACGGTGACCGGCTCAGCAACCAGGCGCACCCCGAAGCTCTCTTCTACTCCAGCGCGCACAGCGCGTGCGATAGCGGCGACATCAGCGGTGGAGGCTCCGCCGCGGTTGGTGATAGCCAGAGTGTGCTTGGTGGAGAGGGAGGCCCGTCCACCGGCGATATTACGGCTTTTGCCTTCTAACCCGAAGCCCTTATCGAAACCTGCGTGCTGAATCAGCCAGGCAGCGCTCAGCTTGACCATACCTTCAATGGGTTGGCCGGTGGCGGTGGTAGCGGTGAAGCGCGGCGCGTCCTGGGGTAGCTGCGCTGCAGCCTGTTCGCTGACAATAGGGTTGGTGAAGAAAGAGCCGGTGGAGTAGGTGTCGCGGTCTGCAGCATCCAGTACCATGCCCTTACCGGCACGCAGTCGCAGCACGGTTTCACGAAGGAGCGTCATCTCTACACGATTACCGGCCTCAGCACCCAGCTGACGTGCCAGTTCAGCGTAGCGAATGGGGGCTGAAAGGGTGCCATGAGGTAGTTGGAAGTCAACGGTCAGCACCACATAGCGGGGGCTGCCATCCACGGTGGACTGTTTAAGCACCGAATCACGGTAGGAGAACTGGAGGTCTGCGTTGGCGAAGGTCTTGTAGCCTCCGGTTTCACGGTCCCAGGTGCGTACAGAAGAGATGGTTTGTGCAACTTCAGCGCCGTAGGCACCCACGTTTTGCACCGGGGTGGCGCCAACGGTGCCGGGGATGCCCGAGAGTGCCTCAATGCCCGAAAAACCCTGCTGTACCGCATAGGCAACGAGAGCATCCCAGCTATGGCCTGCCTGCACACGCAGGTTAGCGCCACCGCAGGAGTAGTTCCCGATATCCTCGATGCCCTGAGAGGCTACATGCACTACGGTTCCGTCAAAACCCTCATCGGCAATCAGCAGGTTTGACCCGCCACCAACGATCAGCACCCGGTCACCGGCCTCATCGGCAGCGCGCACGGCGGCAATAATCTCTTGCTCGCTCGTCGCTTTCACGTAGGTGCGGGCGGGGCCACCGATCTGGGCGGTGGTTAGTTCACTCAAAAGCATGTCAGTCACGCCCCTAAGTTTACAGGGTGAGGCTGACTAATGACTGTGCAGTAGCTCTACCTTCTACCGGTGACGCAAGCACGGATGACGGGATGGCTAGTCCTGGGTGCGGATCTCGCGGATGACGGGCAAGGACTCCGTGTAGACCGCAGGTTTTTTGCGGGGTTCAAGGTAGCGGGTGAGGTAGAGAGAAACAGCAACGAAGATGAGGACCGCCAGTAGACCATTGCGAATGCCGAAGTGTTCACCCAGCAAGCCCAGCAGAGGCGGGCCGCCCAAGAAGGCTGCATAGCCGATGGTGGAGACTACCGAGACCCGCACCGCTGATTTGAGGGGGTCATCGGAGGCAGCTGACATACCGGTGGGGAACCCTAGGGAAGCTCCTAGGCCCCAGATGAGGAGCCCAGCAAAGCCCAGGGGCACATTGGGCGCAAAGATAAAGAGGGTGAGGCCACCTAAGGCAAGAGTACAGGTTACCCGCAGTACCCTGACGCGGCCGTACCGGTTAAGGAAGACAGTGCCGGCTAAACGGCCCACCATCATCGCTGCCACAAAGGTGAAGTAGCCAGCGGATCCCACTGGACTGCTGGTCCCGTAGTCGTGAGTGAGCGCCAGGGCGACCCAGTCGTTGGCTGATCCTTCAGCCAGTGCCATGCCCATGACAAAGAGACCAATCAGCAGTGTGTGCTTATCTCGCCAGGCATCCCGCACCCGGTAGGTGCCCACGGTCGCCAGTGCTCTGGTGTCGTCCTGCCCGTAGCTTTCGCTGTGACACTTCCGCAACGAAAAGAAGACGATAAAAGCAACGGCAGCAGCGAAGTAGAACATGTGCACCATGAAAGGAACACCCAGGGCGGTATCCAAGGTGCCAATAGCGGCGCCCACAACGGTACCGATGGAAAAGAAGCCGTGCATGATGGGTGTGACGTAGCGGCCCAGGGCACGCTCATTGGAAACTCCCTGGACGTTGGAGGCAACGTTAGAAATAGCACTGCTGAGGCCCTGAAAAATCAGGCCGACAAGGACAAGAGGGAAGCTCGAAAGATGCACACCCACACCGATGAGCAACATGCCTACGATGGTGACTGCATAGGCGGCTGCGATACAGGTGCGGGAGCCAAATTTTGCCACTGCAGCACCCGAGAAACTGACGGCGGTGAAGGACCCCAAGGTCATGCCCAAAAGCAACATACCCATGGGTCCGGAGCTTAATCCCAAACCGTGCGCGACATCCGGAAGGCGAGTCAGCAGAGCTGCGATGACGAGCCCACTGGAGAAGAAGAGCCCCAGCACAGCGCGATACCAGACAGTTATTTCACGTTCAGAGAGCTGAAGGCGCTGTGCCATAAAAGATGAGGCCCCTTAGAGAGAATGTTGAGAGATAGCGGTGTGCTTCCCTCTGTATTCTAGTCAGCAAATATAGCCGCCGACCACCTTACTTCTTGACGCACCACTATCTGAAAGAGGAAAGTCCCCTGTGAACCTGCCGCTATACTGAAAAGGCGTCTCTGCTCATACGCCCAAAGGTTACCCCGAGCTGGAAGGTTCACCGCCGCCCGTCGGTACCTTAATAAATTTCTGTTGAGCTTAGACGAGACTGAACTCAGTATTGTGGGGGGGTCAGGTGCCACCCCTTGCCCCAGGCATCCCCCTTATTCTCGCGATCAAGGCGGGCGGGGTGGGCCAGTTGGGTGATGGATTATAAAATCTGCTCATCGCTTACCCGTTTAATTTTTTCATTCTGACCAAAGAACTTTCTACCCCTTACAATAAACACCCCGTACCCGGGGCGGTACGGGGTATTTATATTCTCTAGAGTTTGACCAGCGCTTGTGCCTTCATCAGCACCTTCTGATCCTTGCCGTCCGTGTCAGGGGCGGTAACCGTCAGGTCAATTCGGGCGGTCTGACTTTCTTCGTGCAGGGCGCCTACCTTACCGGCAACCGTGATGACGTTGCCCCCGGTTGCCGGGCTGGCTGCGTCCTGAGCGTCAGGGACAGGGACGGGCTTGGAGAAGCGGGTCTGGTAGTCCACGATGGCACCGGCGTCACCGACCCAATCGGTCACCAGCTGCACCGCCGCCCCCATCGTGAACATACCGTGGGCAATAACACCCGGCAGTCCGACCTCGGTAGCAAAGCGTTCGTTCCAGTGAATGGGGTTGAAGTCCCCGGACGCGCCCGCGTAGGCAACAAGGTCAGCACGGGTTACAGGAATCTGGCGGGACCCGATTTCGGCGCCCTTTTCAAGATCGGCAAAAGTAGGCATTCTAGTCCTCAGCTCGTACAAGAAGCGACGAGATACAGGTAGCTACCGCTTCGGCGTTTAGGGTCATAATTTCTTCGCGGGTGGTCAGCATGGCACCGGCGCCCATGACACGCACGGAGTCAACGTGCAGCTCAGTCAGCAGCTCATCCCCTGCCACAATGGGTCGATGGTGGGTAAAACGCTGCTCAGCGTGCACCACGCGGGAGAAGTCAATGCCAGCTTCAGAGTCTTGAATGAGGGCGGCATCAGCCTTCTGCGCAAGAATAATAGCGAAAGTAGGTGGAGCAATCAGGTCAGCGTAGCCCGCTGCCTGAGCTGCCTCCACGTCAAAATGCAGAGCGGACTCAGCTTTAACAGCTGCCGCAAATTCACGAATTTTCTCTCGCCCTACCGTATAGGTGCCAGCGGGCGGGTAGATACGCCCCACAATGTCTTGGTTAATAGCCATGACACCACTCTAGAGCCAGCCAAGGTCTTATTTGAAATTATGGGCACCTTTGACCAAAATGTGCGACCGACCAAGCATACAGAAAACCCCTCCAACATAATGTTGAAGGGGTTTTAATGCTGAGCCCCGACCGGGAATCGATCCCGGGACCTCCATCTTACCAAGATGGCGCTCTACCACTGAGCTATCGGGGCGTAGCGGTGGACGGGCTCGATCCGTCGACCTCACGATTATGAGTCGTGCGCTCTAACCAGCTGAGCTACACCGCCATGCAATCGCCATGAACATATTTATTTATTTATGAGCTCTTGCGAGAGCCCCGACCGGGAATCGATCCCGGGACCTCCATCTTACCAAGATGGCGCTCTACCACTGAGCTATCGGGGCAACAGATAATACTCTACGATACTTCTGCCGCGAGGCGCAAATTTTGCTAGCACCTTTTACAGGTGTTCTGACCCACAGCTTTCTGTGTTGAGATAACACAGGAAGCCGGTCACCTCTGCGCCTTGCTCCATGGAAGTGGGCTGCCCACCGGTTACCCCGGCAGCAGCCCACTCATTAAGCTTTAGTAGCTCTTGCGGCCGCCAAATTTCCTGCCGCCGAAGTCGCGTCCGCCACGGTCGCGATCGCCATAGCCGCCGCGTCCACCACGGTCACCGTAACCGCCACGACCACCGCGGTCGCCGCCACCGTCGCCGCCGCGTCCACCACGGTCACCGTAGCCACCACGACCACCACGGTCGCCACCGCGATCACGATTGCCATAGCCGCCGCGCCCGCCGCCGAAACTGCGACCACCGCGTCCGCCGCCACCCTTGGGGCCGCGATCGCGCTTGATGTTGATGAATTCACCGTTAATCTGGGTGTTTTCTAAGCGGTCAAAGAAGTCGCCGGGTAGATCTTCAGGCAGACCAACAATGGAGAAGTGGTCACGGATATCGATAGAACCAACCTGCTTGCCGTTAAGGCCACCTTCGTTGGTCAGTGCGCCTACGATCATGCCGGGGTTTACGCGGGAAGAGCGACCAACGTTGAGCTTGTAGTCAACCATGCCTTCTTCCTGGCCACGACGCCCGCCGCGGGGCTTATCGTCACGGTCAGAGTCACGATCGAAGTCGCGGTCGCGGCTCTTGCGCTTGGGCTCGGGCAGGTCCTCAATGAGGAAGGATCGGCCTTCCTGGGCGATGGAGGCCAGAGCTGCTGCGATTTCTTCACCTTCAACATCATGTTCCAAGGCGTAAGCGTTAATGAGCTCACGGAACAAGCTGAGGTCTTCGGTTTCGATGGTGTCAGTGATCTGCTGAGCAAAGTTCTGCTTGCGGTTTTCGTTCACATCATCTACTGAAGGCATATGCATCTGCTCGACCGGCTGGCGGGTTGCCTTTTCGATCTGGCGCAGCATGTACTTTTCGCGGGGAGTCATGAACAGAATCGCTTCACCGGTACGGCCTGCGCGGCCGGTACGGCCAATGCGGTGCACGTAGGATTCGGTGTCGTGAGGGATGTCGTAATTAACGACCAGGGAGATACGTTCAACGTCAAGACCGCGGGCCGCGACGTCGGTTGCTACCAGGATGTCAATGCGGCCATCGCGCAGGGACTCAACCGTGCGCTCACGCTGGTTCTGGGGGATGTCGCCGTTGATGGCAGCAGCCTGGAAACCGCGGGCTTTGAGCTTGTCTGCAAGCTCTTCGGTTTCGCGCTTGGTGCGAACGAAGACGATGATGCCGTCGTAATCTTCAACCTCAAGCACGCGGGTCATTGCCTCCAGCTTGTGGGAGTGCATGACCTGCATGTAGCGCTGACGGATGCTGGAGCTAGTGGTGGTCTTTGACTTAACGCGAACTTCCTCGGGGTCATTGAGGTACTGCTCAGCGATTTTGCGGATGCTCTTGGGCATGGTCGCCGAGAAGAGGGCTACCTGCTTGGTAGCAGGGGTCTGCTCGAAGATTTCTTCAACGGCTTCCTGGAAGCCCATGCGCAGCATTTCGTCGGCTTCATCGAGCACCAGGTACTGCAGGTTAGAGAGATCTAGTGAACCCTTTTTGAGGTGGTCAATGACGCGGCCGGGGGTACCTACGACAACCTGTGCACCGCGCTTGAGGCCGGACAGCTGGGGGCCGTAGGGTGAGCCACCGTAGACGGGTAGCACAGTGAAGTCGTCCATTTCGGTGGCGTAGGAGCCAAAGGCTTCTGCTACCTGCAGGGCGAGTTCGCGGGTGGGGGCAAGAACAAGCACCTGGGTGTCCTTGGTGTGACCATTGACGTCGGCCAGCTCTGCCAGACGTGAGAGAGCAGGTACAGCGAAGGCAGCGGTCTTACCGGTACCGGTCTGCGCCAGACCCACAACGTCGCGGCCGTCAAGCAACAGGGGGATGGTCTGTTCCTGGATGGGTGAGGGCTTCTCGTAGCCAACCTTTTCAAGGGCCGCTAGGACGCGGGCGTCCAGGCCCAGGTCGGTGAAGCGTATGCCTGCTTCTTCAGCGGGTGCTTCGGTGTTTTCTGAAACATGAGTGGTGGTGTCTGCAACCGGTTCTTTGAATAGGTCGTTGGTTGCGGTTTCTGCGTTAACAGCAGTATTTTCAGTCAATGTTTTCCTCATCGAGTGGGGGTTCAGCGCTGTTGTCGTTGGTTGCGCTGCACGGGTTGTTCCCCTGGTTGCTCGCGAGGGGCCTCAGGTGAGGTCTTCATCGTGGGCGCTTATTCTTCGTCTGTTTCGGTAGCCGTGTGAACGGCTGCAACCGGTCTAACTTCTAGAAGCCAGTGACAGGTGGGTTAGATCTCGTGGCAACGGAGCTAACGTGTCTCTGCACGAGTGTGCAGGTGAAGGAGGCGCGCTTGGGCGAGCTGATACTTATCAGTTTCTCTATCGGTGGCTCAACCGTCTCACCTGTGCCATGGGGTGAAAGTTGAACGCGCGTAGCCCTGTCTGTGCCAGAAAATGGGCATGGGCGCTAAGAGAATCGTCGGGGGTTCCCGATACTTACGGTCTCAACTGTACAGGAGGTTTTGTTGTTTAAGGTGCTGTGGTGATGGAAGGTACAGCACACCTTATCTGCTTCTTCTAGTCACTGATTTTGCGCACAACGTCGATAGTACCGACGCTGTGGTGGGGCAGGTAGGTAGCTTGGTAGCGCTCTGAGGCGTAAGCGGCGATGTCGGTGGGAGCTTTGCCGTTCCAGGCGCTTCCCAGCCTGTCAATGACCACATAGTCGGGGGCAGGTTTACCCTCGTGCCCAATCCAGTAGACGGTGTTCGGCTCGACCAGGTAGGTAAGCACCGAGAGGTCAGCAGCAACGGTGGTACCTTCCGGAATAGAGGCCAGTACCTTGTATTTAGCGGCGTCCGATGCTGAGAGCTGGGAGGTAGCAAAACTAGGGTCTGTTAGTTGCCAGAGGGGCTGCTGCGGGGTGAGTGCCACCGCTACGGCTAGTGCTAGCGCGGGCAGAATCTGGGGTGCTAGGCGGCTGTAGGACTGCCGGAAGCGAGCGCTCCTGCCCGTTCCCCCACCTTCAGTTCGCTGGGGCCGCGCACAGACATCCAGTAGCGCTAGAAAAACAATGGGCATGAGCACCAGGGAGTAGTGCCAGGTCGAAAGCCAATAGCCCTCCTGTGGGGAAAGGAAACGCCAAAGGAGGGTGGGGAGGGCAATGAGGGCTAGAGGACTAGCTACCCAGGCGAGGACGCCGACCAGCATGATCAGCCCCAGGGAGGCTGATTTTTGCCAGGGGTAGAAGAACTGGGCCAGAGCACCCAGTGGGTTACCGATAGCAGCTCCCACATCCAGTTTATCGGAGTAGTCGAAGATTCCCCCGGTGTTGAAGTAGGGAAGAATCAGCCCTACAGCGAGCAGGGACCAGGTGAGGCCCCACAGCGCCAGCACGCTTGTTTCAGCAACAGTAGGGGTACTGACCCAGGATGAAAGAGCGGTGCGCAGACGCTGACGCACAGTGGTGGGGTCTTTACTCGCTGAGGGGAACACTAGGTCAGTAGCTTGCCTCAACCAGCCGGTACGAAGCAGGGCGACCAGCCCTATAGCGGTGACCGTAATACCGATATCCTCTTTGACAAAGACAAGCGGGGCGGCCCAGTAGACGGCCCTCCGCAGCGCTTTTGCAGGCTGATCAGTCACCCTTGAAATTACCAGGTAGCCCAGGGACATGACCAGCAGAGGCAAAGCAAAAGCCACCTCGTGGAACTGCACGGAAACGGCCTGTTGCACCCCAAAGCTGAGTGCATACGCAGCGCCCAGGCAGAGAGCTGAGACGGAAGGTAGCACCTGCTGAGCAAACCGCACCAGCAGGTAGACCGATAACGCAATCAGAGCATTTTGCACGTAGAGCAAGGTTGCTGGGTTGGGCCACACATAGTAGAAGGGCGTCAGGAGAAGTGTGATGGGGTGAAAGTGGTCCCCCAGCAGATTAAAGCCCTCACCCTTAATAGGGACGATGGGGGCTTGGCTGTTGGCATAAGCCTTGGCCAGCTGAGCAAAGATTCCCAAGTCCCAAGAGGGGATGACAAAATGGCGCCATTGAAACCAGGAGTAAAGGCTATAGAGCGCAAAAACGACCAACGCAAGGGCAGCAGCGAGCGCCCGCGCGCGGGTGCGGTGTGTCTCCGGGAGTAAAGCTAACGGTGCCATGAGCCTCTTAGATGCGGCTAAAATCTGTCCGTCCCAGTATAGTGGAGGCTCTCTTCAACTTATCCATTGGTAGTCATGAGAAAATGGTGACCATGTTGCGGGCGTCCTTCACCCTTGAGCCAAGCCACAGGTTGCACCTGGGGCAGACCTTTGCTCCCCTGCAGCGTGGCACTTTTGACCCGCTCTTCAGATCGGTGAAGGATGTTCGCGGACAGGCTTACTGGGCTACAGCCCGCGAGGGCAGCACCGGTCTTCTGGTTCGCTTTCGCCGGGAAGCCGGGGGAGGTTTAGAAGCTCCAGTGGCGGTCACCCTCTGGTCTGAGGCTACTGGCGCCCAGGCCGTCGCTGATTTTGAGTCTTTTGCCCGCAGGGTTCCCGCCTGGCTGGGTGAAGATGACCACTGGTCTGCTTTCTACGGGTCGGATACCTGGGAGCTCCTCCCCCAGCGCCTACAAATTACTCGTGCGCACAATCCGGGTTTGCGGTTACCTGCTATCGGTCTGCTCAGCCAGAACCTGATTCAGGCGATTAACGAGCAAAGGGTGACAGGTATCGAGGCGATGGGCAGCATGCGTGCCCTGCTGCGTCAGTATGGTCAGCCGGCGCCTGCCACCGGTGAGCCGGACCAGCCTGCCGGCATGCTCATCTTCCCTGAAGCCTCAGTATTTATAAGTATCCCCTCGTGGACCTGGCATCGGGCCGGTTACGACCGTACCCGGTCTGATGCCATTGTGCAGTACGCGCGAACCGCAGATTCTTTTGAACGCCTGGCATCAGCAGGTGATGTGGCACCCCTAGCACGGGCCTTGGCGTCCCTGCCCGGTATAGGGCCATGGACGATCTCTGAGACTCTACAGCGTTTCTGCGGGCACCCCGATGCGGTATCGGTGGGTGACTACCACCTGGCACACCATGTGACCTATGCCTTTGACGGCAGGCGCGGGGACGATGCGCGCATGGTTGAGCTATTAGCCCCCTATCGAGGGCATCGACAACGGGTCGTTAGCCTGATTAAGGCTGCGGGCATTTCTGAGCCACGCCGCGCGGCTCGTCTAGCTCCAGAAGATCACCGGTCCTTCTAACTTTCCCCATAGAAAAACCGCCACCGGGTAGCACCCGGTGGCGGCCAGAAAACTTGTTGAAAGCTTATTCGGCGTTTTCTTCCTGAGCCTTTTCGGCGTCAGCGACCTGCTGGTGAACTTCAGCCATATCGAGGCCCTGAACAGCTTCGATAACCTGATCGAACTGCTGAGCGTTCAACGCGCCGGGCTGAGAGAAAACGAGCACTCCTTCACGGAAGCCCATAATGGTGGGGATAGAGGTGATGCCCGCAGCGGCTGCGAGCTGCTGCTGGTCCTCGGTATCTACCTTGCCGAAGGTGATGTTCTCGTGCTTCTGCGAAGCCTCTTCGTAGATAGGAGCGAACTGCTTACAGGGGCCGCACCAGTCGGCCCAGAAGTCGAGAAAGAGAATGTCTGATGATTCGACGTTCTGGGTGAGGTTTTCTTGCGTGATTTCAATGGTTGCCATGAAAAACACGCTACAGGTTTAGCGGTGTTATTCCAAGCGGTTTCACTTTGAAAGAACTCTCAACGACCAGCAAGAAGCCCACCTTCTCCCTGAGAAGGTGGGCTTCTGAGCTAGCAAGGGTGAAGCTTATGCTTCGCCGGCACCAACGGGGTCATCCCCACCCTGACCATCGCGGCCGCGGGCTTCGAGCTTGGCGCCGAAGTCAGCATCCACGTTCTTCCAGTACTGGATGAAGCGGGGGTAGACGATGTCGTCCAGGTCAGGTGCTTGACCTGCCAGGGTGTCCAGCATACGCTCGCGCTGCTCTTCGGTGTAAACCTCGCGCAGCAGGGTACGTGCCTGACCGAAGTCATCGTCCTCAGCGTGCAGGGTGTAAGCTGCGCGCACCAGGGCACCATCTGCTTCCCAGCCGTTATCTACAACAGCGTTGTCATCGCTCTGATGACCGCGGCCGTAGGAATTGGGTGCATAAACGGGAGCATCGCCGCTGTGGAAGTACTGCATGTGGCCTTCCTTGTCGTACGAGTTTACCGCGTTGATGGGAGCGTTCACTGGCAGCTGGTTGTAGTTAGTGCCAATGCGGTGACGCTGAGCATCGGGGTAAGAGAAAACACGGCCGATGAGCATCTTGTCGGGGCTGATGCCGGTACCTGGAACGGTGTTGGAGGGCGAGAATGCAGCCTGTTCAATCTGTGCAAAGTGGTTGACGGGGTTCTCGTTCAGAGTGAAACGTCCAACCTTGATGCGTGGATAGTCCTTCTTTGACCAGGTCTTGGTCAGGTCGAAGGGATTGAAGCGGTACTTCTTGGCGTCCTCGTAAGGCATGATCTGAACGTACATGGTCCAGCTGGGGAAGTCGCCCTTCTTGATGGAGTCAAAGAGGTCACGACGGTGATAGTCGGCATCTTTACCAGCGAGCGCTTCAGCTTCTTCGTTAGTGAAGTTCTCTACGCCCTGGTCGGTAAGGAAGTGGTACTTGACCCAGAACTTCTCGCCACTCTCGTTGACCCACATGTAGGTGTGGGATGAGTAACCGTTCATGTGGCGCCAGCTAATAGGCAGACCGCGGTCGCCCATCAGGTAGGTGACCTGGTGAGCGGACTCGGGTGAACGAGTCCAAAAGTCCCACTGCATGTTGCCATCGCGCAGTCCTGAATCGGGCAAACGCTTCTGGGAGTGGATGAAGTCGGGGAACTTCATGGGATCACGCACGAAGAAGATGGGGGTATTGTTACCCACCATGTCGAAGTTACCCTCTTCGGTGTAGAACTTCAGCGAGAAACCGCGCACATCGCGCCAGGTATCGGGTGAGCCGAGCTCACCTGCAACGGTGGAGAAGCGTGCCAGCATGCGGGTCTTCTGACCGGGCTGCAGGAAGTGTGCCTTGGTGTACTGGGAAACGTCTTCGGTGACTTCCAGTTCACCGAAGGCGCCGGAGCCCTTAGCGTGGGGGCTGCGCTCGGGCACACGCTCACGGTCGAAGCGTGCTAGCTTCTGTACCAGAGCTACGTCGTGCAGCAGCAGGGGGCCGTCATTGCCCACAGATAGTGAGTGAGCATCTGACTGACGACGCTCACCGGTTTCGGTCGTCGAGGGGATGGTGGGGTCGAACTTCAAGGTCGTTCTCCTTCTTGTGTTAAGGGGTTTGACAATCGGCACACACTCCCCGAAAGAGCACTTCAGCGATTTTTATATCGAAGCCTGTGCCCTTTGGCGGGTGCATGCAGGGTGTCGCCTGCTCGAAGCAGGGAATGTCCTCCAGTCGCCCGCACACGGTGCAGACAATATGGTGGTGGTTATCCCCTGAATCCAATTCGAACCGCGATGTCCTTCCGTCCACTGCGGCCCGTCGCAGAATCCCAGCGCTTGTGAGGGCGTTGAGAATGTCGTAAATAGCCTGCGTCGAGACTGAACCCAGCCGCTTGCGCACCTCCGCTGCGATGGCATCAGCCTGCAGATGGGGTTGCTCAGCGACCACGCCAATCGTCGTTACGCGAGGGGCAGTTACGCGCAAGCCGGCACCCCTGAGGGCCTCCGTAATTTGCTTGCTTTCCATACTCCCATTCTAAATCAGTTTTCTGGAATCATTCAAGATTACGGAGGGTTCTGTCTAAATTAACTTTGAGTAAACGTCTGAGATCCTGGTGTAGCACCGGTAGCCCTTACTCGGTGAGTAAAGGGAAGTTTAAACAAAAAATCCCGGTTCATAAGAACCGGGATTGTTTGTGGCAGATGAGGGATTTGAACCCCCGTAGGCAATGCCAGCTGATTTACAGTCAGCCCCCTTTGGCCGCTCGGGTAATCTGCCGTGTTCAATTTCTTGAACCGTTCGTTTGAGCGAACAGTAGAATACTTTACACGCCTTTGCAGAGTTTGCAAACTCTAGGTGGTATCTGTGACTAAGCCTACGAAACCAGAGGCTTGGGCGACTGTTTTAGGAGGTAACCGTGAGGGACAGCTCCTGCTCTAGCAAGAGCGAAATCTCCATGTTTTCAAGATAGGTATAAGCCTGCTCCACGGTGCACATACCGCTGAGAATTTCACGACCGAGATTTTCTTTGACGCCCTCAAAGCGTGCGCGGAGGGCTTCAACATAGAGTGTTGAGCCAAGATTAGGCGCAAAATCTAGAGGTTCAGTCTCTTGAGAGAAACTCTCCTGGTCAAGTTCAGCAATCAGGTTTTTGTAGTCGCGTTGAACCTGTTCTTCGCTCACCTTCATTTCAGCGAGCGGGTCAGATGACAGTGCATTGCCCCCGTGGGGTGCCCGTATCTCTTTTCTGTTTTCGAACATACCCCCATTCTCGTCCATCAAGGTTAATCCTTCCTGAGAATTTAGTGACAGTTTCATAACGATTTATATTCTGAGCGAGAAGACCCTAAGACAAGGTACCGTTATAGGTAACATCACCCCGCACCCGTGGGGCCTATACCGCTCTATCTATCCACGAAAGAAGGCGCGCTCATGGCTAGCGATTCATCATTCGACGTTGTCTCTAAGGTTGATAAACAAGAGATTTCTAACGCGCTCAACCAAGCTCAAAAAGAAGTAGCGCAGCGCTACGACTTCCGCGGCGTTGGCGCTGAGATTGATTTCTCGGGCGAGAAAATTCTCATTAAGGCTAATTCAGAGGAGCGAGCTCTAGCTGTGCTCGATGTTTTCCAGTCCAAACTGGTTAAACGTGGCATCTCGCTTAAATCTCTGGACGCCGGTGACCCCTACGCATCTGGTAAGGAATACCGTATCGAATCTTCTATCAAAGAAGGTATCGCCCAAGACCAGGCTAAAAAAATCACGAAACTTATCCGAGATGAAGGCCCCAAGAGCGTTAAGGCAACCATTCAGGGTGATGAGTTGCGCGTTACCTCAAAATCTCGCGACGATCTGCAGGACGTTATCGCACTGCTAAAGGGTGCTGACCTTGAGGTAGATCTTCAGTTCATGAACTACCGCTAAAGGTCAATTGGCCTAGCCTCGCAGAACCTCACAACCCCTACCGGGTTTACCCGGTAGGGGTTGGTTTTATTAGACGTAGAGTGCCGAGAGCTTAGAGCTGACCGTTCCCCCGAGCCATCGCTTCAAGGCGAGCAATGCGGTCAGCCATGGGCGGGTGAGTGGACATCATGTTCTTCACGCTACCCCCACGAAAGGGATTGGCAATCATCATGGAGGCAGTTCCCGCTACCTGCCGGTTATTGGGGTTCATGGGATAGCGTGAAATGCCGTTTTCAAGTTTGTGCAGAGCAGAAGCCAGCCCCAGCGGGTCACCGGTCAGCTGCGCGCCGTCCTCATCAGCATCATATTCACGGGTACGGCTAATAGCCATTTGCATGATACCAGCAGCGAGAGGTGCAAAGAGGGCAATCAGCAGTGAGAAGAGAAGACCACCACCACGGTTTTCGTTATTGCCGCCGCCACCAAACATCATGCCAAATGAAGCAAAATTGGCTACCGTACCAATCACCGAGGCAACCGCTGCTGCGATAGAACCGGTCAAAATATCACGGTTATAAACATGCATCAGTTCATGCCCTAACACCCCTCGCATTTCGCGCTCATCTAAAAGCTGGAGGATGCCCTCGGTGCAGCACACAGCAGCATTCTGCGGGTTACGGCCGGTAGCGAAGGCATTAGGGGTCATTGTGGGGGCCACGTAGAGGCGTGGCATAGGCTGGCCGGCTTTAGCTGAAAGTTCCTCAACAATGGAGTAAAGACCTGGTACCTGTTCACGGGTAACGGGGTAGGCCTTCATCGACTTAATAGCCAGTTTATCGGAGTTCCAGTAGGTGTAGGCAACGGTAATCACACCCAGCAAACCGAACAGCAGAATCCAAATTGAACTACGGGTAAAGGCCGCGAGACCAGCGCCGATGAGGAGCAAGAAGCCAATCATGGAGCCCAGGAGTAGCGCCGTTTTTAGACCGTTATTGTGGTGGTGCTGCACTTCTAGCCTTTCTACTGTTGATGACCGCCAGCGTGCCGGTCTTTATTAAAGAATAAACCTCATCACTCCGTGGAGGGAGGTTGTCAGCTGAGGGCTATCAACCCATGGGCTGCTGACGACCAGCCCATACCTTTAGCGGTAGCAAGCTACCACATCAATAGAGGGTAAACCCAGAAATTCCTTAAGAATATAGATGGCATGGGGGTGCTCCAAAACCATCTGGGGGATATAGGTTATAAAGAATACTGGTTCATCCCAGACCGAATAACGAATGATGCAAAGACTGTTGCCGGCGATGGGTTGACCGAAGGCATCCCAGGGCACGCTCTGCATAAATTCTTGGTATTCAGGGGTTCCTACCCAATCGTTAGGATCAGCCGGGGTAGCTGGTTCCACAGGCTCAACCGGCTCAACTGGTTCCACAGGCTCAACCGGTTCCACAGGCTCAACTGGTTCCACAGGCTCAACTGGTTCCACAGGTTCCACAGGTTCCACAGGCTCAACCGGCTCAACTGGTTCCACGGGTTCAACTGGTTCCACAGGCTCAACCGGCTCAACTGGTTCCACAGGCTCAACCGGCTCAACTGGTTCCACAGGCTCAACTGGTTCCACAGGTTCAACTGGTTCAACTGGTTCAACTGGTTCAACTGGCTCAGCTGGCTCAACCGGTTCCACAGGCTCAACCGGCTCAACCGGTTCCACAGGCTCAGCAGATTCTGCTGGCGGCAGGGGGGCAATCGGATTGGTGGGATCAATAGGATTATCGGGGTCATTTGAAACCGCGGGAGATAAAGGATCAGTAGCTGCCCCGTTACCCTCAACATTGCCAGGTAATCCTGCATCAGATGGAGTTCCATCCCCATCTCTCGCGGATTCCTGCTCTAGTTGGGGACCGGGTGCTAACGAATCGGAAACCTCCAAGGATTCCTCTGAGGAAGTGCTGTTGCTTCCCCCAGCACCATCTGCACTGCCAACAGAAGATTCATCAGAGGATTCACTAACAACATCTTCTTCGAGCGATTGTGCCCCAACCGCCCCATCTAGTCCTTGTGAAGCTGGGGCCATCTCAGGGTTGCTTGCTTCATCAGCTAAAGAGCGGTCAGATCTATCCGAGCTTGCATTCTGGCTCTGCACCTTGTCAGCAGCACTGGCACCGGCAGCGTCATTTTCTGCTCCCCCTCCCCCCTTGTCTTGATTACCGTCAGAGTCTGATACTTCCTCAGTCTGAGGTATTGAGAGGCCCTGTGCTGCTTGGGAATCTGTGGTGGATTCGGCAGAATCATCCACGTGTGAATTGCCGACCATCACGATGCCTCCCACAAGAGCGAGCACAGCGGTGATAACGGCGGCGGTACCTGCAAGTGTTAGGTGACGTGGAATAGGCTTCTTATTCATTCCGCCTAGCGACGCGCTGCCGCCGGCGGTTACGCCGGTGGCTGTAGCACCGGTAAGGAAGGGCACTAGCACGCGTGAGCTGTCGGTAACTATCGGCAGTAGCCCGGCCAAAACAGGAAAAACCCACACACGCATTGACTTGTTGATTCCGGATAGCGTGAGGTATTCAGAGGTGCAGTAGCTACACTCTGCCAGGTGAACCCGAAGTGCCTCGGTGCGCTTCCTGGTGAGAGACCCACGAACCATGGAGCTGAGGTGCGGGTTGTACTGTTCACATTCACGGGTTTTAGGAGCATTTTGGTGTGCCTTCAAAAACTCTTCTCTGAGGCTCTCACGGGCACGGGTAGCTAAAGCTGACACAGCATTGGCTGAAAGGTTGAGGCTCATGGCGACCTCGCGCGGCTTCTTTGCTTCAACCTCGGTCATCCACAAAACTGTCTGCCACCGTTCGGGCAGGGATGTGAAGGCGGCAATAAGCTCATCGGAGTCATTCAGGTGGAGCACCGTTTCATCTATGGAGCTAGCTGACTCGAGGTAGTTATCCTCACTGGGAACTTCTTTCTGACGAATAAGCCCGTTTTCAGCTGCCAGGTGGGCGATAGTGGTCGCTAGGTAACCGCCCATAAATGTCTTGGGGCCTTTACCATTTTTGAGCGCCTGGAGTATGCGAACAAAGGCCTCAGAAACAATATCTTCTGACAGAGTGGGGTTAGAAGTATGTTTGATAGCGACGGCCCGGGCCATGCTGACGTAGCGCTCGTACAAAATACCGTAGGAATCCAGCTTCCCTTCACGGATATCAGATAGCAACAGTTCATCAGACGGCCCGCTATGCGCCGTAGTAGTGGCGTTACGCTGCGGCATAAAAGCTCCCCATCAAAGACACGCCCCGCCTAGTCAAAAAGGGGCTGTCTTTCAGTCTATCGACAAATGAGACTCAATAAAATGTCACAGCAAAAGAGTGATGTAGATAAAAAAGTAGTTTGGCTAAGGCCCCGGGCCTTAGCCAAACTATTGCGACCCTAGAGCCAGAACACCACGCGGTATTCCGGGCTGAACGCTTGCGATAGCACTCTTTCCTCTTAGGCTTTGTAGGTCTTTTCAGTATGCAGTACAAGCGCTTACTGGTATCACCACCCGCGAACGGTCGTGTTACCTGTTGCTCTCTTTTTCTCTAGTTCTATTGTAGCGAGCATGTACGATGCAGAGCCCGCGAACGGCCCTGCACTTACTATGCCTGTCAGGTGTGGGGGGCTACCGTTCTTTTCAGCGGAGGTAGCCTCCCGGGTAGCATCGGGGGATGCTACCAAGCTTCGTTCCTTAACTGCTTCCCAGTACAGCTAAGGTCTTCCGCCCCAAGTGCGCTGGTCTCCATGACCTTTGCACATATGTTGTCCGCTATTACTATCTCTGTGATTTCCCAAGACCACAGAGAAACCGAGCCTCCGGGCCATCTGACTAGTAATAGCACCGGTCTGCTCAGTGACAGTTTTGTACTGTCATAGATAAAGAGTGGTTTTAGGGTAAAACATGACGCGAAAATTCAGAAAAAGAATAATTTTTTTGTAAAGTTTTTTCTTATAGCATCTGACAAGGCAAAATAGCATCTTAGGGGATGTTACGAAGAGTGCTTACGCACAGCAATCTCTCTGGAGATAGCTTCAGAAAGCCGGGATTCACAGAAAAACTACCGCCAAAGTCAAAACTCGATCCACATACGCCGCTTATTGTGAAATATTCAGAACAAGCTTAAAGTGGGGGGATGACCTCTTACAATGACACCTCATCAGCAGACGGTTGCCACCACCTTCCTGGTTACACCCCAGCGCCAGCGAGCGCCCATCACGAAAGATGGTCAGCCCAGCTTCGGTCCAAAGGTAGGCGGGTTACCAAGCAAAGGCTCGCTGTTCTCACAGCGGTGCACGAGCACCCGCATTCTACAGCCGATACCATAGTCAAAGCGGTAAGAGTAGAGCTTCCTCATATCACCGTGCAGTCGGTCTACGTAGTCCTAGCTGATTTAACGGATATCAATATGTTGCGCAAGTTTGATCCCCCGGGGTCTGCTGCTCTCTTCGAAACCAGAACCGGCGATAATCACCACCACGCAGTCTGTATTAGATGCGGCAGGATTGAGGATGTCGATTGCGCCATCGGAAGCGCGCCTTGCCTGGCCCCCCAAAGCCTCAACGGTATGACTTTGCTGAGCGCGGACGTTCTCTATCAGGGTATCTGCACCAGTTGTCAGAGCAAATCAGCAGCTGAGCTAGCGGACCAACAAGCACGCTAAGGGTCAGCGGATTTCAAACACAGTTTTGAATCACCCGTGAGCTTTGATTCAAGGCTGTGGATCCGTAACCTATTGGGCTACATGCTTGGGACTTTCTTCCTGCGTGCCTCCTTCTTTTGCGCCGAAAGGCCAGTACCAGGCCTTCTCCCCTAGAAGGTACATGGTGGCAGGAATGAAGGTGGTACGAATCAGGAATGCGTCCATGGCCACTCCAAGCGCTAGGGCGAAGCCGATGGGCCGTACCGCCGTAAGATGAGAGAATATGAAGCCGGCGAATACGGCAATCATAATCACCCCACAGGCGGTAACGACTCTGCCGCCCTGACGGTACCCCAGCAAAACGGCGTCCTGCGCAAGATGTCCAGCCCTGTGAGCGTCTCGCATGCCTGAGACGATAAAAATCTGATAGTCCACCGACAGCCCGAAGAGTATGCCGATCAGTAAGATGGGCAGAAAGGCCAGGATGGGGCCGGGTTGAGTGACCCCGAAGAAATCCCCCAGCCATCCCCATTGGTAGACAGCCACCACAGCGCCAAAAGACGCCAGGGTAGAAAGCAAAAAGCCGATTGTTGCCATGAGCGGCACCAGCAGGGACCTGAAAACAAAAGCCATAAGAACGAGGCAGAGGCTAATAACTACACCCAAGTAAAGTGGCACTGAGCTGGAGATGCGCTCTGAAATTTGAAGGTTAGCGACAGTTTGACCTGTTAACCCTACAGTCGTAGCAGTTGCTTTCTCCGTGGCTTCTATTTTCTCTACCATGGAGTGCACGGTCTCAGCAGTGCTATCGGCGCTAGGTCCCTCTGCCGGGAAGAAGGCTAGGAGGGCGGTGCTTTGGTCTTTGCTGATTGCCCCAATTGCTATGCTATCGATGTCCTTAGTCGTGAGCCGGTCAGCCACATCAAGGGCGACAGCCCGCAGGCGATCCTCGTCAGTGGGTACTGCAAGAGTAACCTTCGCGTAGATAGGGCCATTAGCCCCTTCGCCAAAGTGCTCGCTGATGGAATTGTAGGCGGCAAAGGCAGTGGAGTCCGGCGTTTGGTAGGAGCCATCGGGCAGACCCAAACGGAGCGAGGCGGTGGGAATAATGGCAATGAGCAAGATTGCCAGTGATAGCAGAATCATGCTCACCGGGCGGCGGGTGACGAAGCCTCCCCAGCCACCGCGGGCACTCTCTAGCTGGGCGACTGCCTCCCTACGATTTTGGGGCAGATGCTGAGTGTCCTTGTGAGCTGGTTGGGAACAGCTCGCGGTCTCCCGCTGTTTTTTAGTGAGTACACGGTAGCCCAGAAGCGAGAGTACAGCGGGAACGAGTGTAAGAGAAGAAGTAATAACCAGGGCTACAGCGAAGGCTCCGGCCAATCCCATGATGGAGAGAAAAGGTAGGCCTGTAAGGGTCAGGGCCGCAAGCGCAATAATGTTGGTGAGACCCGCAAAAAGTACCGAGTGCCCCGCAGTTGAGTTGGCATCTGCAACCGCCTCTTGTATGGCCTGGCCCGATATGAGTTCCTCGCGGAAGCGGTAAAGGATGAGCAGGGCATAGTCAATGCCTACGCCTAGCCCTAGCATCAGAGCTAGCACCGGGTCAGTCGCTGTCATTCCCACAAAAGCTGTACTGGCATAGACGAACCCAACTCCCACGCCCGCACCTACAAGCGCGAGAATCAGAGGCAAACCTGCCGCTAGAACCGTTCCGAGTGTAACGAGCAGAACCAAGAAAGCGACCGTTAGGCCGAGTGCTTCTGAGGCTCCAACCACACCAGAAACATCCGAAGCCAGTTCATAGCTGTAGTTGACCGTCATCCCCTGATCTTCAAGAACATTAAAGGTCGCAAAGATATTTTCTCGCTCTTGGGGAGTCAGCGAGTTAGGGTCCTTACTCAAAGCGAGGGTAACGAGGGCAGCTGTACCATCAGCGCTGATGGTATCTGTTTCACCGGAGAGGGCTAGCTCACGCTCGCCCGTTACTAGGCTGTCTTCTTCCCGTTTGAGATTGACTTCGGCCCGCTCAAGTTCCTTTTCCTGGGCCAGCAATTCCGGGGCAATGTCTGCGATAGCCTCTTCACTCAGCCCTTCCGGTAATGCTGAGCGAGCTGCGGCAGCAGCAGCCTTACCCTGCTCTAGCTGGGTCCGAGCTTCCGCAAGCTGAGGCCGGGCGACCTCCAGGCCCTCCTCGACGTCATCCCTTTTCTCAGCAGTGGCGAAAGGGTCAAGCACACCGACAATATCGGGCAATTCAGCGGCTGAGGTAAGTGCCTCTGCAACCGCTTCGCGCTGATTCGGTGAAAAGCCTGTGGACGATTCAATGATGATTTGGCCTCTAGCGACTCCTTTTTCAGGAATCTTAGCCTGTAAATCCTCTTGGACCGTTGTAAAAGCTGCACCGGGAATTGTGTACTGGGCAGTGGCGCCTTTGGACAGGGTCAGTGCTCCAACGCCGGCTAACACTAAAAGAAGCAGCCATACTGACACCGTCGCTCGGGCATGCCGAGCGACAAAAAAGCCGAGGGCACGCAGGGCACCAGTCATGAGAGACTCCTGACCAAAATCATCGTGAACTACTGAGATTCTAGTATTGAAATAAGTTCTCGAACCTGCTGCATAGGCAGAGTTGCATGCGGGTTAAGCGCGTTGATGCGCACCCGATCAGCGTCACCCGCTGCGAGCAGTTTCAATACCTCCATCGCCGGGGCGGTGCGCACTTCAAGTGAGGGATCCAAGGCAGCTATTTCGGTGGCTGAGGTAAAGACCAAAGCCGTTTTTCCTTCTTCAGCGCCATCATTACGCATCACCACGGGGCGGCCAGCGGTATCACCTCGACGCACTCCCATGAGAAGAACTGAGGCAGGGGCCCCTAAAGCGGTGAGCAGACTGCGCATATCACCTTCAACCAGCGCCCTCTTGGCCGGCTCGTTGTGCGGGGTGCTCACTGCCCACTGGAGCTGAGCTTTTTCAATAAAGCACTCCTGCGGTGTTTGGGGGTCAAGCACCAGCACATCAATGGCCTCATCATGGACTACCTGCAAGAAAACTTTCATGGCAGGCTCTACCTGTAACCGCAGGTCTCTCCCACCCAATCTTGCAGCAGCGTTCTTCGCCTGTTCAGGTGAGGAGTAGGCCGTGAGAGCTTTCAAGCCGTTCGTTAAGTTCAATACCTGGTAGCGCACCTGGAGAGCACCGTTATCCGACGTAGTGCTCTGCGAGATATCCATAACGACGTTGCCGCCCTCGCAGGACCTTACCACGTTAGCGAGCGCTGCCTCGCTGCGCTGGGCAGCAAATGTTTGTAGGGCCGAGTTGAGATAAGGGTTCACTCCGTCTACCCCGGATGCAGCGGGGGCATCAGCCATCCCCAAACCGCGACGTCCGGCTAGACGGGTGGCTGCCCACTGCGGCAACTGACCTTCGGAACGAGGGAAGGTCTTAAGGTGGGAACGAATATCCCTACCGGTCAGGCCTCCTTCACCGCCCCAGTCCTGAGGTTCATGGGAGTAATCATAGGAGGCCCCAATCTGGTACTGGGGCGAGGGCCAACCGGTAGCAATCACCACTACCGATGCGGTGAACCAGCTGCCCTGCCCCTCAACGAAAGCAGCATGCTGAAGTTTTTCAATATCAGCGACCACCGGGCTGTCTTGCTTCACCGGCCCTGTAGACCCTACGTAATCTTGACCGCCCCTCGACTCGGTGATTCTCACAAAAATAGCGTCAGATAAGGGTTTTATATCTAGCGTCAGCTCATCCCAGCCCGGTTCCACCCGTGCCGCACCCAGCATCCAGCTACCAATACCGTTTAAGGCCTCCTGCATCATGGCGGGGCGATCTTCTGGTCTATAGCAGGGGCGGGTTTCAGACATACTCATCAGTACCTGTTTCTTGGTTTGCGGGGTTCTCGTGAAGCCCGCTCTTCACTTCTTACCTCCCATTAAACCAAGAAAGTAAGCACCAGGTCTTTGGCTCTTCTCACAGCTCACTGCGGAGCAGATAAAGAAAGTAGTAAATAGTGGACGTCTTGTAGCAGAAAATGTGCACCAACCCGGCAACAGTTGTTAGCCTTAAGGCTATGACTACAACACTGCAGGATCTGATTGACGATTCAATCTTTATTTCCACCGAATACCAGGCCCGCCTTGCTGAAATTTCAGGAGGCGCAGAATGGACGGTGGATTTCTCTGCACCGTCATTCACCCTCCAGTCTGATGACTCCGTCACCCTGACCCCCTATCTGCTCGGCACAGAGTCAGAGAACCGCGGTTCCTGGATTTGGTCCTGGCAGGAGCTCGGGCATTTCCCCGAGCGCGTGGTCTCAGCGGCAGTGCAGACTCGTACTGGCGGCGCACAACACGGTATTTCCGAACTGACCACCGATGAGCTCCCCTTGGACGAGGGTCTGGCTCGTAAGCTCACTCTGGCAGCTAAGACCCTGACCGGGGCTTACGCGCACTACCCGGTTACCGCCGGTGCAGGTGTGCGTGCCTGGATTCTCCTAGAGGGGTCACAGCTAGAACTCGATGCCCCCACCGTTAACCGTATGGGTCAGGTCATGGCGCAGGCTCTACAAACTGGTACTGCTGTGAACCACCTGCGCGCCGTAGATTCCTATGCCAAGCTACGCGGTGCCCACATTGCGTGGGACACCGAAGCAACTGCTGTCATTACTGCTACCGACGGCGCGCTGCGCCTCTGGTTTGATCAAGGCAAGATCTCAGGGATTGAAGCTGCCGAGCCTACCGTTGGAGCAGATGAATTGGCTCGCTTGGCTATAGCCGCTCAGGACCAGAGGGAACAGCTCGTCGCCGAGCGTGACGAGGTTGAGCGCCTAGCTGCAGCTGAAGCAGCTGAGCAAATGGCTGCACGCGAAGCGCAGGCTCAGGCAGCTGCTGAAGAAGCCGCCCGTGAAGACGAGGCCCGTGCCGAGGCTGTCCGTCTAGCCGAGGCTGAGGAACTGGCAGCTGAAGAAGCTCGTCTGCAGGCACTTGCTGAGGCTGAAGCTCGTGCAGCAGAAAAGGCGAAGGCTGAAGAGGTGGAGGGTACGGTATCAACCGACCGCGTCTACCCCAACGCTGACCAGCCCTTTGATCAAGAGCCCACCGAGGATGCTCAGCCCGGCCGTGTCACTACCAGCACCATTGCTGATGAGGACATCGTCACCGCAACCGAAGATGAAGATAATGAGCTGCTGACTTCCGAGGGAGAGTCCGTTCAGACCGAGCAGACCGCAGGTTCGCTGGCTGCTGGCGATCTTGAAACAAATCAGGATCAGGCTACGGAGCAGGCAGGTGGCGACATTCGCCTGGCAGGCGCAGCACCTGACTTTGAAGCCGAACGCGCTGAGGCTGCAACTAAGCCTCAGCCTAAGGAAGAGAAGAAGGGCTTCTTCAGCCGCTTCTTCGGTCTCTAAACCACCACCATCCAGATGGGGCGGTAGCACTACACAGGTGTTACCGCCCCTTCTCTGCCCCGCGAAAGACCAGGAATCATGACGCACCCAGAGAGCAAAGAGCCTGCAAACCGCGGGGTAATCTATGTTTTTCTTTGCTACCTTATTTGGGGTGTTTTCCCACTCTATTTCTTACTGACTGCCCCAGCCACACCCTTTGAAATCGTGGCGGAGAGAGTGCTCTTTAGCCTGCTTTTCTGCGCAATTTTGGTGCCGCTCACCCGCCAGTACCCAGCGCTTCGCAGGGTGCTAGCCAGACCGCGCACCCTTCTCTTACTGGGAATTGCGGGGCTGCTTATTTTTGCTAACTGGTTGCTCTACATCATTGCAACCACCAGTGGAAATGTCATGGAAGCATCTTTGGGCTACTACATCAACCCCATCGTCTCGGTAGCTCTGGGGGTAGTAATTCTAGGCGAAAAGCTGAGGACGTTGCAGTGGGCCGGTATCGCTATAGCAGCTCTAGCAGTGCTCGTCATGTGTTTCTTCTACGGGTCTGTGCCCTGGCTGGGATTGGGGCTGGCTTTTAGCTTCGGTCTGTATGGTCTGCTAAAAAAACAGGCTGGAAACGTTCCAGCGGTTGTCTCACTGACCGTTGAGACTCTACTGCTCTCACCCCTTGCCATTTTTATCATCTGGCATTTCGCAGCCACCGATCAGCTCACTCTCTTCACCCAGGGAACCGCCCACTTCTGGATTCTTGCAGCCTCAGGCTTGGTCACCGCCGTCCCCCTCTTAATGTTTGCCGGGGCAGCTTCCCGGGTGCCACTCTCGATGCTTGGCATGGTTCAATATCTGACCCCCACCATGCAGTTCGTGCTGGCTCTTTTCGTTACTCACGAGACGCTCAATGCTGGCCGCTGGGCTGGCTTCATACTGATCTGGGTGGCTGCCGCCTTCTTTATCGCTGATTCGGTACAGGTCCTAAAAGCACAGCGCCGGCTGAGAAAAATCTAGCCGGCGCTGGGAGGTTTCAGGGCGTGTGCCCCGCTTTTTACTGGGCGGTGGGGTTGAGTACGCGCGAGAGGAAAAGCTGAGTGCGCTGATGCTGGGGGTTGCCGATGACCTCATGGGCGGGACCCTCTTCAACAACGACACCACCGTCCATAAAGACCACGCGGTCAGCGACGTCGCGGGCGAAGGCCATTTCGTGGGTCACCACAATCATGGTCATCCCCTCGGCGGCGAGCTGGCGCATAATGCTGAGTACATCCCCCACGGTTTCGGGGTCCAGGGCGCTGGTCGGTTCGTCAAAGAGCATGAGTTGGGGGTCCATGGACAGGGCACGGGCGATAGCCACGCGCTGCTGCTGACCGCCCGAGAGCTGATCGGGGTGGCGGCCTGACTTGTCAGCCAGGCCCACCTTTTCGAGGTTCTCGAGGGCAATCTTCTGAGCTTCAGCCTTGGACCGTTTCAGCACCTTGATCTGAGCAACGGTGCAGTTTTCAAGCACAGTGAGGTGGGAGAAAAGATTGAATTGCTGAAAGACCATGCCCACATTAGTACGCATCTTGTCGATATTTACGTCCGGGTCAGTAACCGAGTGACCCGCAACTTCGATCAGGCCTGAGTTGGGAGTCTCCAGAAGATTGACGCAGCGTAGCAGGGTGGATTTACCCGAGCCAGATGGGCCAATGAGACAGACCACTTCACCGGGGCTGACGTTGATATCAATACCTTTGAGCACTTCAACTTCACCGTAGGACTTGTGCAGATCCTTGATAGTGACTGAGGCGGGAGCAGAATGTGATGTCATGAGGTGTCCTTAGACGTAGAGCTGAACCGAATTTACTTACGGGAACGCGCGCCAGCACGCTTCTCGAAGTGGCGGGCAAGCAGCCCTAATGGAACGGTAATAATAAGATAGCAAGCGCCCGCTACGACCAGGGGTGTTAGACCAGCGCCGCTAGCTGAAATGCCCTCACGCCCAAACTTGGTGAGTTCGTACTGGGCCACAGACATGCCCAGCAGGTAGACCAGGGAGGAATCCTTGGTGAGCAGGATGATTTCGTTGGTCAACGGGGGCAGAACAATACGGAAGGCCTGGGGGATGATAACGGTCATCATAGCGCGGGAGTGCCCCATACCCAATGAGCGGGCAGCCTCATACTGGCCCTTGGGCACTGCCTCAAGGCCGGCACGTAGCACTTCACCGATGTAGGCTGCTGAGACCATACCTAAAGCAAGCATAACCGTGACGTAGTTGTTGAGACGCAGACCGAATGCCAACGGAATACCGTAGCCAAAAGCAATGAAGACTAGCAGGGCGGGTAGACCGCGGAAAAGCTCAATGTAAAGTGTGGATATCCAGCGGTATGGTGCAATGGAAGAAATCTTCATCAACGCCAGCAGCACACCCAGGCTGAGCCCCACTACGAAACCCAGCGCGGTATAGATAAGGGTGTTCTTGAGGGCGACCGTGATAACGCCCGGGAACTGGTGGGCAATAATGTCTGGGTTGAAGACTTTATCGCGCAGGGTGCCCCAGTCCGCGACAATCACCAGCACGATTGTAATCAGAGCCAGCAGCGCATACTGCGAGTAGCGCCAGTAGTTTTGTTTCTGCCGGGGTGACAGTGCCATGATCAAGTTTTCCGTTCGTTGGCAGGTCAAATATGGATAAAGGGCAGGACGCCGCAGCGCGGGTTTCCCGCGAAACCCGTTCTGCGGCGTCCTTGCTTCAGAGTATGAGAACCAGTTTACTCAGAAATACCCAGGTACTTCTCACGAAGATCCGCCATACGGCCATCTTCTTCCATAGCTGCCAAGGTCTTGTTGGCAGCCTCAAGAAGATCTGAATTCTCGGTAGCAACCGCACCAGCAATCTGCTCACCGGTTTCAATCTCTTCAACAACAGTGAGGGTCTCATCGCTGGTCAGCATTTCTGAGAGCACGGTGATGTTACCGACCACGGCGTCTACCTGGCCGGTCTGCACAGCCTGCAGCAGAAGACCGTTGTCTTCGTACTGCACGGTATTAGCACCGGCGTCCTGGGCGTACTTTTCACCGGAGGTTGCCTGCTGCACGCCAACCTTGGCGCCTGACAAGTCAGCAGCACCGGTAATGGATGAACCTGACGGAACCAGCACAGCGAGGTTGTCATCGACATAAGCCTCGGTGAAGTTCATAACGCTCTTGCGTTCTTCGGTGATGGTGATACCTGAAAGTGCTAAATCACACTGCCCTGAGGACAGCGCAACGCCCGACTGGATACCCTCAAAAGAGGTGCTGAACATTTCTGAAGTGACGCCGAGGTCTTCAGCGATAGCCGCGGCGATGTCAGCGTCCAGACCTACAATCTTGCCGTTCTCTTCGTATTCGAAGGGGGCGTAGGGAGGGTTGGTGCAGACAGTCAGCTTGCCCTCTGCAATGAGAGAGATGCCGGATTCAGTGGTACCGCCACTGCTTCCGCAAGCAGTCAACATCAGGGCTGCCGCAGCGAGGGCAAAGGGTGCTTTCTTCATGGGATGTCCTTAAAAAGTGTGGGCGTAAAGCAGTATCTGATGTCTTATTGTGCCTGTAGCTGAGTAAAAATTCAAGATAATGCATGAATATACATAGCTATGTTTAAGTATCCTACCTCACACCATGTGACCCATCAGTAACCAAAGACCACCCCACCACCCCTAAGATTCTTTAAGCCCCCGCCATAACCAGCATGAGCTTTAGGGGCAAACATGAAAGAATAGCAGGGTGAACCGAGCAGACCTTAACAAAAAGACCACTGACATCTCTTCAATGTTTGACCAGGTAGCTGAACGCTATGACCTGATGAATGGCATTATGTCGCTGGGTCAGCACCTATACTGGCGCCAACAAACCGTCGCCGCCGTGGACGCCCGTCCCGGCCAAAAGGTATTGGATATCGCAGCCGGCACCGGCACTTCCTCCGAGCCTTTTGCCGACGCTGGAGTGAAGGTTGTTGCTGCTGACCTATCAGAAGGAATGCTGGCAGTGGGCCGGCGCCGCCGCCCCGATATCGAGTTTGTCCAGGCAGATGTCACCAACCTACCCTTTGCCGACGAGGAATTCGACGCCGTCACCATGTCCTACGGGCTACGCAATGTGGCTGACTACCCTCAGGCACTTCGTGAGCTCTACCGAGTGACCAAACCTGGCGGACGCATCGTGATTAACGAATTCTCAACCCCCACCTTCACTCCCTTCCGCCTGGTCTACCGCAACTACATCATGAAGCTGATTCCACCGGTGGCACGGGCAGTTTCATCCAACCCTGAAAGCTATGTCTACCTCGCTGAATCCATTCTTGCCTGGCCCAACCAGGACGAACTGGCACGCCACTTCCGTGAGGCCGGTTGGCAGGATGTGCAGTATCGCAACCTTACCGGCGGTATTGTGGCCCTCCACCGCGGTTTCAAACCCAAAAACTAAACCGAAAGATGCCGGTAGACTAGAAACCGGCCATCTCTTGTACGCGCACGTTGCGCACCCCCAAGATTGTGAAAGACATCGTGACTGAACCCACCGGCTCACCCCTAGCGGCAGACGCCCTCATGCCCGAAGCTGACTTCAACCTGCCCAAGGGCTTTGATCCCACCATTGCCCAGGACCCTGTGTTAGGGCCCAAGATTCTGGAGGCTCTCACTGAGGTTGAGGTACGACTGGAGCGCGCTGTAGCCCAGACCAATCACCTCGCTGATGTTGCCTCACGCCACCTGCTCTCCGCAGGCGGCAAACGGGTGCGCCCCCTCTTGACCCTCCTGGCAGCTGAAGCCGGTGGCGGCATCAATGACCGCGTCATTGACGCTGCCGTGGTGGTTGAGCTGACCCACCTTGCAACGCTGTACCACGACGATGTCATGGACGATGCCCCCAAGCGTCGGGGTGTGGATACCGCTCAGAATATTTGGGGTAATTCTGTGGCTATTTTGACCGGTGACCTGATCTTCTCGCGGGCTTCCCTGATTGTTTCGGAGCTGGGCGGACGCGCCCTAGCGGTGCAGGCTCAGACCTTTGAGCGACTGGTCTTGGGTCAGCTCTTTGAAACAACCGGGCCTGAGAAGCACGAAGACCTGCTTGCTCACTACATAAAGGTCATTGAGGGCAAGACCGGCTCTCTGATTGCAGCCGCCGGATCTTACGGAACCATTCTCTCGGACTCACCGGAAGCAACCGTGCAGATGCTGGCCCGCTACGGTGAGCTCGTAGGCGTAGCCTTCCAGCTGGCAGATGACGTCATTGATGTCACCAGCTCTGGCGTGGCGTCCGGCAAAACCCCCGGCACCGACCTGCGCGAAGGCGTACCGACCCTGCCCACCATTCTGCTAGACCGTGCAGCCGCAGCAGGTGACCTAGAAGCCCAACATGTGCAGCAGATAATCCGCGGAGATCTCAACAGCGATGAGGCACTCGCAGAGGCTGTGGCGGCCCTGTCTGCCCACCCGGTCACCGAAGAAGCCTGGCAGGTAGCCTACCGCTGGGCTGATGATGCCATCGCAGCTATTGAGCCCCTGCCTACCTCGGTCATTAAAGAAGCGCTTAAGTCATTTGCACACGCCGTAGTTCACCGCGATAACTAGTCGACCAAGCACTTCTCAAGTGCCCGTCAGCCCTCATAGCTGGCGGGCACTGCTGTTTATAATACAAACCAAAGGCCACCATATGAGAGTTGATGTGTAGAATAGCTTCATTACTGCGTTGAGAGTTATGTTTCAACACAGCAAAAGGTCGGTTATCCACCGGTAACCTGGCCTTCAGGCTCAGCAGCACACCCAGCCGCAGGCGCCCGCACCAACAACCAGCACCACCTACGTGCCCAGGTTCAGCAGCACCTTAAGCGCCGTCCACGGTGCCTTTCTACATGTACACACACTGAGGAACTACCATCATGAGTTCTACCTCAACCAGCGCACCCAAAAAGCGCGAAGGCTTCTCAAGCCGCAAGGTCTTCATTTTTGCTGCCATCGGTTCAGCCGTGGGTCTTGGCAACATCTGGCGTTTCCCCTACGTTGCCTATGACAATGGCGGCGGTGCCTTTATGATCCCCTACCTGGTCGCCCTGCTGACTGCCGGTCTGCCCTTCCTCTTCTTTGACTACGTCATCGGTCACCGTGCCCGGGCGTCCTCCCCACTCGCCTTCCGCCGCCTAAACCGTAAAACCGAGTTCATCGGTTGGTGGCACATGGGCATCAACTTCATCATCGCTGTCTACTATGCAGCGATCCTGGCCTGGGCCGCCCGCTACGTCATTTACTCTTTCACCCACGAATGGGGCGATGACCCAGCGACCTTCCTGATGACTGACTTCCTGCAGGTCTCAGACCCCGCAGCCGGAGTCACCTTTGACTTTGTGCCCGGCATCCTGATCCCCATCATGATTATCTGGGTTCTCTTGGCCGTTGTTATGTCTCTAGGCGTGCAGAAGGGCGTTGGCCTTGCCAACATCTTCTTCATCCCCCTGCTGGTCGTCATGTTTATTGGCCTCGTTGCCTACTCACTGACCCTCAACGGCGCATGGACCGGCCTTGACGCCCTCTTCACCCCTGATTGGTCAGCACTGACCCGACCCGAAGTATGGGTAGCAGCTTACGGTCAGATCTTCTTCTCACTGTCCATCGGCTTTGGCATCATGATCACCTACGCCTCTTACCTTAAGAAGAAAACCGACCTCACCGGAACCGGCGCTGTCGTTGGCTTCGCCAACTCAGGCTTCGAGTTGCTGGCAGGCATCGGTGTCTTCGCAGCTCTGGGCTTCATGGCAACCGCAGCAGGCATCGGCGTCTCGGAGGTAGCCACCTCAGGTATCGGCCTCGCCTTCATCGCCTTCCCCACCATCATCTCTCAGGCACCGGGAGGCACCCTCATCGGCGTGCTCTTCTTCAGCTCCCTGCTCTTCGCCGGTTTCACCTCCATCATCTCCATTGTTGAAGTAATCGTTGCCGGTATTGAGGACAAGTTCAACCTGGGCCGGGTACGTTCAACCCTGCTAGTGGTCCTGCCTATCGCCATCATCTCAACCCTGCTGATGGCAACCACTTCGGGCCTCTTCGTCCTGGACATCCTCGATAACTTCGTCAACCAGTTCGGCATTCTCGCCGCAGGTTTGGTCTCCATCTTTGTGGTCGCCTACCTGGTACGAGCCCTTCCCACCCTGCGCGATCACATCAACGCTCGCTCCTCCTGGAAGATGGGTAAGCTCTGGATGATCCTGCTGGCAGGCGTCACCCCGCTTATTCTGGGCTACTCACTGGTTAACACCTTCATCACCCTCATGAATGAGCCCTACGAAGGTTACCCGGCAGAAATGCTCAACATCTTTGGTTGGGGCATGGTTGTCGTCTTGCTGGTCGCAGCGGTTATTATTTCTCTGCTCCCCTGGCCTAAGACCTCACGCGCATCACTAACCCCGCCGGCTCCCCCCGTTTCAGGCGGCAAAGTGCAGCACGACCACGTTGATTCAGCCGCACAGAAAGGTCTATAAGCCATGAGCACACCGGCAATCATCATGCTATTTATTTCAATCGCCCTCATCTGGGGCGGGCTAGGCGCCGCTTTGGTGCACATGTCCCGTCACCCCGACGAAGCGGGCAGTGAACCAAACGATGGCAGCGAAGTATCTGCGTCCACCCAGCTCTAGCTAGCTCTCTGCATAGAAAGTGCCCCGGCAGTTATTGCGATAGCTGCCGGGGCACTTTTATGTTGCTGAATAGAGGGGTAAATTGGTGTAATAGATACTTAATTTATGAGAGGTTAGCGCCATGCCCGGAACTCACGAAGGAACAGCCCTTGTCTTCCCCCACCTACCCCAGGCACTCAAGCCTTTTGACACCAAGCCCCAAGCGAGAAAACTGGTGGAAGCTGACGGCGCCAACCTGGTCTTGCTCAGCTTCAAAAAGGGGCAAATATGGCGTGAACACCATTCGGTGCACCCTGTAGTAGTTCAGGTGCTTTCCGGAGCTGTTGATTTTGAAGTCAAGGGGCAGATCTTGCAGCTTCAGCCCGGCTCGCCCATCCACTTGACTGCTTATCTGCTGCACGAGGTACGCGCCACTGAGGATGCCACAGTCATGGTTACCATGCTAACCGGCGAGCGTCATGACTCCGCCCGTATCAATCTAGACGGGGTGCACGCCCTCTAGGGGTGTACAACCTCCAGACTGATGCCGTTCTTACCCCAGGCTGACGCCAGCTCTTCGAGATTGGCGCTATGCGGGGTGGTGAAAAAGCGCTGCACGGTAGCACCGAACTGCTGCGTGCGCCCCAACTGACCATGTTCAAGGGTGGCAAAGATGCCGCCGCCACGGTCATCCAGCACGAGAATTTCAACATCGGGGGTGCGCTCTAGGGGACCAATATTCAGGGCACCAAGATCGTGGAGGAAGGTCAAATCTCCGCAGAGCACTCGCACCTTTGTGTTGAGCGCCAGTGAAATCCCGCTAGCGGTGGCAATAGTGCCATCAATACCGGCTAAGCCTCGGTTAGCAAAAACTTGGGGGCTGCGAGCAGCGGCAGGAGCCACCAGGTCAAGATCACGGATAAGGTTCGAAGACCCCAACAGAAGCACCGCATCATCTTCCAGGCAGGCTTCCCAGGCGCGCAGTGCCAGGGAGAAACCCGGGACGCGGGGGTCAACCTCGGCGTCGTAGGTTCCGTTGGTACGATAATCTGCAACCTTCTGGCGCAGGGTTTCTTGCAGCGCTGCCCCGGCCTGCACCCAGGCGTGCAACCAGGGCTGCCCTTGGTCAGTCTTCCCGCCCTTACCAGCAAAATCTGCTAGCTGGCGCAGGCTCTCTAGCACGGGGTAATCCAGCGCGCCAGGCTGATGCCAGGGGGGCGGGCTGGGCTCGTAGATAGCACGTTCAACGCCCTTATTAGCCAGCAGGGCTGCAACCGGGCGGCTGAGAGTTGTGTGGCCGAAAATGACGGCGCGTTCAATCTGCTGCCCCAGTTCTCCGGCTAATATATGGCGGTATGCTGGCACAGCAACCGGTGAGAAACGAGCGTTCGAGGAGGGTTCAGCCAGCAGGGGTAGACCCAGTTTCTGGGCAAACTGCTGAGCAAGTGCACCTGCCCCGTCACCTGCAACAACCACGGTGCGATGGGAGCCTGCGGGCAGGTCATTGGAGCGCAGCCAGCTTTCAGCGGTGAAATCAAGGTGGCGGGGGTGGGGCGGTGCAGTAGTTGCCACTCCCTCCCGCAAAGACTGCGCCCAGCGCTGGAGAATTTGCGCATCAGCTTCATGAGGTGTCAGCGGAGTATCGAAAGCAATATTGAGGTGCACCGGGCCTATGGCCTGGTCTGAGGGCTGCCCCCAGCTCTCGGGGTCTCGCCCGGTGAGCGCTGCAAGGGCACGGTGGAAGGCAGTGTTTTGGGGGTCATCATCAGCTGCTGTGTAGTTTTCTAAGCTAGCAAAGGCACGCACATGGTGCCCAAGCAGAGCACTTTGGTCAGTCGTCTGATTAGCTCCAGTACCTTGCAAGTGGGCAGGCCGGTCAGCCGAAAGAACCGCCAGGGGCGCCCCTGAATGGTATGCCTCCATGACTGCAGGCAGGCACTCTCCCACTGCTGTGCCGCTGGTGGTGACTAGCCCTACGGGGGCTCCGCTGGCACGGGCGATCCCGAGGGCAGTGAAAGCAGCTACCCTCTCATCGATGCGAACATGCGCTTCTAGCACTCCGGCGTCCACCAGTGCACCGATAGCGTAGGTCAGTGGGGCCGAACGGGACCCCGGCGAAACGAGAACGTGCCGCATGCCGGTGCGTACCAGGGTATCGAGCACGGTCACAGCGGTCATAATGGAGGGGCTAGGTGAAGTCACCTCACCAGTTTACTCCGCCTGGGCTTGGGGCAGATTAAGTGGCTAGGAATCGAAGCGCCTACCCTCGGGTTTACCAGGTAGGGCTGAGAGCACCAGGCTACCCAGGTTTCCTGCAACGGGGATGGCGTTGAGCCAAAGCCAGTGCCCTGAGAGGTTGATATCGTGCAAGCGGCGCACACTAACCGTGAAACTAGGGGCTGCGGTAGCCACCACCAGGGGCAGACTAAAGAGCAAAGAGGTCTCCGCCAGGCGGTCACTGTGCTGCTTGCGGGCTTCTTTCTCAGCCTCCGTCTCAGCTGCTCCGGTGGCAGGTACGCGGACGATGGGCACCAGACGTTCCAGTGCACCCGGGTTGGCCGCATAAGCTTCGGGGTGTTTTGCGCGGTCGTAGTGACGGGCTGCGATGTCGCAGGCAGCTAGCCCGCCGGTGAGGATGAGGGTGGGCCACCAGTATTCACTGCGGGAGGCGCGCCCTTTCATCTCAAAGCTCTTGGAGAAAAAGTTCTTCATGGCGACGCAGGGGCTAACGCCAGGAGCGGGTTGTAGGTTGAACAGGTCAGTCATAAGCCCTCCTTGCTAGAGCATCCGGTCATCACAGTCTACAGCAAGAAGTGACCTACATCATAGAGCTTATGACTATCAACGGAATCGCTATTAGCAAAGGCCCACCAGCGACCACTAAGGCTTTTGAGTCTCTAATAGGCGGTAGCAGTCCCTGATACGGTGATGCCAGTGAGCCACACGGTCAGCCGGTGCTGCAAGTTCTTGAAGCAGGGCAGGGTCAGGTTCCACATCGCGCAAGGGTAGCTGTCCGTCCACCGCCACCAGTGGGTTGCTGGTGACATCCTTACTCATCAGAGATACCGTACCTAGCCCGCACCCGTAGGGTAAATCTGGCAGGGCAGCCGCGAGCGCGGCTCCCGTGCGGATCCCTACAGAGCTTTCCAGGGCAGAGGAGACCACAGCGGGCAGACCGGCAGCTTCAACGATGCTCAGTGCTCGACGCACTCCACCCAGCGGTGCTGCTTTGATGATGAGCAGGTCTGCTGCCCCTAGTCGGGCGACGCGTAGGGGGTCTTCTGCCTTGCGCACAGACTCATCAGCGGCGATGAGCAGGGAATTACCCGCCGAGCGCAGCACCTCTCGTACCTTCGCCAGTCCTTCCACCGTTTCCACGGGCTGCTCAGCATATATAAGGTCATAGTCAGAAAGAGCTGTGAGTGCCTGCCCTGCCTGGTCTTCTGACCAGCCCATGTTGGCGTCAATCTTGAGACGGGCGTCCGGCAGGTGCTTGCGGACTTCTGCAAGACGAGCACAGTCCTGTGCCAGCGATTCTGCAAAGGGAAGCCCAGGTTCAGCTACTTTTACTTTGACCTCGTGGACTTCTCCTCGGTAGCTCGCCAGGACGCCAGCGACCTGTGCCGGTGGGACAGCGGGTACGGTGGCATTGAGGGGCACTGATTCTCGCAGCGGAGCGGGGTAGCCCAGCCAGGCGGCTTCGAGGGCGCAAGCGAGCCAGGCGGCGGCCTCGTCGGGTTCATATTCCAGAAAGGGAGCGAATTCTCCCCAGCCTGCTGGGCCTTGGATAAGAGCCGTTTCGCGTAGAGTTACCCCGCGGAACTTGACGCGCATAGGCAGGTGCACCACACGCGTCTGAGCTAGCACTGTTTCAAGCGGCGGCAGGGAACCGTCAAAAGGGTCAAGCATGCCTCAAATCTACCGCACCTGCGAGAAGGCAGAGGACCGCCGCATGTCGCGACCGTGCACCAAATACTCCGGCGGCTCCCAGGAAAGACTCATGTGGGTTTGCCACAATAGCTATCAGTCAAGATTTTGCCCGCAGTTTTCCTTGCGAGGCTACCGGTTGGTAGGCTCAAGGAAGTTCTCGCATTTTCAGAAAGGTAGTTGGGGTTCACTGTGAATTTTGAGAAACGCACCGACCGCGCTCATGCCGCTCCGTCTGAAGATGCAACAGAGGTGCTTTCCCCTAGCACATACCCTCAACGGGGCGCCGACCATGACGCCACTGTTGTGCTACCTACACGGCACTATGATCGCGCTGAGAATACCGATGCCACTGTTATGCTGCCCGTTTCAGGGCAGGGCCGCCCCGAAGCGTCCTATAAGGCCAGCGCCAAAACCTCTCATACCGCTGATACTAAAGTGCTCACTGATGCAACAGAGCCGCTTGCCACGACTCGCCCACCCTCAGCAGGATCCCGCCTGCTCTCATCGGTTGCCGCCCAGGGAAAACGAACCGCAGAGCGGGTCAAAAAAGAAAGATCTGCCCGAAAGGCTGAAAAGGCGCAGAAGATGAGTGACAAATCAGCTTCAGCGCCCATCGTGCCCGGCACCCAGCAGTTCACCCCACCAGCTGCTCAGTACAACCTCGGCAAGCTCATGTTTGGTGGCAGAATGAGCAACCAGCAGTCTCCCTCCTACAGTTCGCAGGTTGCCCCGGCTACCTCTGCCGAGAATTCTCCCTCGGGCAGACTGCACATGCTGACTCCCTCGCATCTCCGCCAGACTCGCCCTTCCCTCTGGACGCTACTGCAGCACTTCTTTGCTGCCGGCACGATGCTCTTTCTGCTCATTGCTGCCGTGGTCTTCTTTATTACTACCCCCGCCGGCCAGCAGCTAGATGAAACCTCCTTCCAGGAGTTCTCCTACCGGTTCATGCTCTACACCCAGCAGACCTCTAGTCTGCTGGATATGATTCCAGCAGCAGCGGGCGTTATTGCAGCCGTGGGCATTCTCTTTGTGCTGATTTGGAAGCACCGCTTTGTGCCTGCCTTGGTGGGCCTGGGTATGGCGATAGGTGCTAACATCACCACTCAACTGCTCAAGAACTATTTCATCGTCAAACCCAACCTGGGTATACAAGAGGCAACTATCAACTCAGCACCGTCCGGTCACACGACCTTTGCCGCAGCTGCCGGATTGGCACTTTTCCTGGCCTCACCCAAACGTTTCCGGCCCACGGTGGCGCTTTTTAGCATGGTATTCACGGTTGCTGCCGGCTACTCCACCGTGGTCAATGGCTGGCACCGCCCCTCCGACGTCGTTGCCGCTATTCTCGTCACCGGGATGTGGGGCATCCTGGGGCTCATCATTCTCCGCTTTATGCGCTCTGAAGAGCTAGACATGAGTGATACCCAGCGCTCGGGGCTTATCCTGGTTCCCCTCCTCACTATCACGGGTTTCTTTGTGGGGTTCTGCGCTTTCTCGCTCTACTGTGTCACTTGGTTCAACCCCATCCCGGGCAGCTCTTTCGTGGCAGCAATCTGCATGATTGCAGCGGTAGCGGCGCTGACCACCAGCATGCTCATCGCCCTGCTCCGGCCACAGAACAAGCAGCGCAGTGCCTACCGCAAGGTTTGGGTCTACTAGAAACTGTGCCTACTCATAAAAATGAGGGCGCTGACTCCCCTACCAAGAAGGAGAGCCAGCGCCCTCTATTGTTGTACTAGCCTTTAGCCGTTGCCCAGGGTAATGGGCCCGGTGAGTCCTGAAGGCTCAGTGGCATCAAAGTTGACGGCGGCAAGGGGCTGACCCTGCTCTTCAAATCTCTGCAGCTTCTGCAAGCGATCAAGCAGAATGCGGGTAGAGCCACCTGAGTAGGGTAGCTGATACATCGAGGCAGTCGTTGCCCCCTTCACGCGGGTGAGTGCCGATTCAGAAATTTTCTGGATGGCGTCCTGCATAGTTTCTGCCATGCGCTCAATGAAGGTACGCTCCACGGGAGTGCCGTGGCCGGGCACGAAGATGCGGTAGCGATCCAGCCCCACTAGCGTCTGAAGGGTTTTGACCCAGAGCTCCGGGAAGGAGTCATCGAAGGCGGGGTCCGAGCCCTGCTCCACGATGTCACCGGTAAAGAGAACGTCATCGACGCCCACCAAAATGTCATTGTCGGTGTGTGCAAGCCCCAGGTATATGAGGGTGATAGCACGTTCACCCAGTTCGACGCGGGTAAAGGCGGGGCGGGTACCATCACCGGGCAGGAAGCGGGTGGGGGGCACAAGCTCAGTGTTGGGGCCCTGAGCATGCGCCATCTCGGGTTCTAGCACCTCGACGTAGGGGCGTTGGGCGTCCCCGTACTTTTCGATGGCGCGGCCTGCGCGGGGGTGGGACCAAAAATCAGTGACACCGTCTGCTTTGAAAACAGCGTTGCCCATGAAGCGATCAAAATGAGCGTGGGTGTTCACCGCGACCAGGGGAAGGTCTGTAATACGCCTGATGGCGCGCAGAATTTCGGCACCCTGGCGCGGGCCAGCACCGGTGTCAACAATCATGGCACGCTCAGCACCAACGATCAGACCGGAGTTGAGACGGTAGTTATCAGTGGAAATCTGATAAATGCCGTCGGCAATTTCAATAGTTCTAGCCATACTTCTAAAGTTACTGGAAATCTTCGCCCTATTTACCTTAAAAGTGCACTGTGTGCATCGGTTTCTTGAGGCTAACCATCACTAAACGGAGAGTTTTCCCTCATCAGCGTGTTTTGGTGGGGAAAAGCACGCGATGATGATAGTTAGAGACGGCATCAAGTGGGCCTATAGGCTTAGCTGTTTTCACCCCTCCACTACACTGGGAAGCGTGTTAGATTCTCCATTATCAGTACCCGCATCACGCCCCTATGGCGGCCGCTATGCACCTTCCCCTTCAGGTGACTTACACTTGGGTAACCTGCGCACTGCTCTTCTGGCCTGGCTGATGGCCCGTAGCGCTCAGGGGCGTTTTGTGATGCGCGTGGATGATCTTGACCGAGTCAAAAAGGGGGCAGCCGAGCGCCAACTGGCTGACCTCGCCGCGTTGGGTGTGAACTGGGATGGCGAGGTGCTGTATCAATCCAGCCGCCTAGGGGCGTATGAGGACGCCGTAAAACAACTGAACCAAGCTGGTTTGGTCTATGAGTGCTACTGCACCCGTAAAGAGATTCAGGCAGCATCAACGGCACCGCACGGCGCTCCGGGGGCCTACCCCGGCACCTGCCGTAGTCTCACCGAGGCAGAGCGAGAAGCACGTCGAGCGCAGCGACCGGCGGCACTTCGACTCAAAGCCGAAGCGTCATCCTGGCAGGTGACCGACCGCTTTGCCGGGCACTACACCGATACCGTGGATGATTTCGTGCTGGTTCGGGGCGATGGGGTTTTTGCCTATAATCTCACCTGCGTCATCGATGACGCCTTCCAGGGTGTTACCGAGGTAGTGCGCGGGGATGATCTGCTGCCCAGCGCACCACGTCAGGCGTATTTGGCTCATCTTCTGGGTGTAGAAGCCCCTCTCTATGCCCACGTACCCCTGGCGCTTAACAGTAGTGGTGCGCGCCTTGCTAAGCGCGATGGCGCGGTGACGCTGGCAGATCTCCGGGAGGCAGGAGTCAGCACCCGCCAAATTATGCGTATGATGGCAGCCTCTCTTCCCTTGCCCCCGGTCACCGATAACAAGGGTCAGACCCATCTGCCAGAAACAGCGGAACAGATGCTTGAAGTATTCTCACCAGCTCTGATTCGCCAGGAGCCCTGGATTGTGGCCGACCCACTCACCAGCCACTAACTTACCCGAAAGGGGGTACCCCGTGAACCTGACCGACCGCATTCCCCAGCACCGCAGGGGCACTGCCGCGCTGTTGTTAATTATGGCGGGTTCCTTGGGTATTCAGTGTACTGCCGCCCTGGCTTCCTCCCTCTTCGGGGCCTTTACACCGACCGAAGTTGCCGCGTTGCGAGCGTTACTGGCCGCCGTTACCCTGCTGCTCTTAGTGCGCCCCAACCCGCTGAAGCTCAGCCGCAAGGATTGGGTGCAGGTGGTGGTCTACGGGGCGGTGCTGACCCTTATGAGCATCTGCTTTTATAACGCTATTGCTCTCATTCCGCTAGGTGTGGCCGTTACCTTTGAGTATTTAGGGGCTTTTCTGGTGGCACTTCTTGGAGTGCGTCAGCTGCGAGACGGGCTTTTCGCCCTTTTTGCGTTGGCCGGGGTCATCATGATTGCTGCCCCCACCATGGCGGGGGACGCTGCTCCTATCGGTTTTCTCTGGGCGCTTGGTTCAGCAGCGTCCATGGCTGGCTACACCCTTTACTCAGCACGTATGGGTACGGTCTCGCCAGCGACAGCCGGGTTGCGCGGCACCACCCTAGCACTCGGGGTATCAGCCCTGATGCAGCTTCCTCTTGCCATCCCTGCGGTGAGCCGGCTGGATGCAGGAGCCTGGCTGATCCTAGCAATGACAGCGGTTTTTGGGGTAGCGCTTGCCTACTCGGCAGATAATATCGCCGGTCAGCTCACCAGCGCCGCGGTAATAGGAGTGCTCTTCTCCATTGACCCTGTTATTGGCGCTATTGCTGGCACTGCACTACTGGGCGAAGTGCTCTCCTGGTGGGCTTATGCGGGCATTGCCCTTATTGCCGCCTCTGGGGCTTACATCGTCTGGAGCACTAACCGCTCAGCTATCCGCCTCACAGCGCACACCGGAATGCTTCCGGTGATGTCCACCCCACCAAAAGGTAAGCAGAGCTGAACGATAGGTGGAGGGCATTCGAAAGGGTGCATTTACACCGTATTAGTGTCACCTCAACCCTAAGCGTGTAAGCTGACCCACATATCATTAATTGAGAGCATAAAGAGTTACAAAAACTACATGATGTACTTTAGAAGCTCTACACACTTATCCGGTGCACTAGCAGAGAGCACACCCTGCGCACCGTCTACAAGGGAGTCCCATGAGCGATACAGCCTTCCAACTCATCGCGCTCGCAATCTATTTTGCAGCCATGATCGCAATCGGCTTCTGGGCAAGCCGCAAAAACAACAACCTTGACGACTACGTACTCGGCGGCCGAGGGCTGACGCCCGGCGTCGCTGCGCTCTCAGCTGGCGCATCCGATATGTCTGCCTGGCTACTCATGGGTATCCCGGGCATTATGTACATGGTGGGCCTCTCTGAAGCCTGGATCATTATCGGTCTAACCATTGGCGCCTGGCTCAACTGGAAGCTCGTAGCCCCCCGCCTGCGCACTTACACCGAGGTTTCCCGTAACTCAGTCACGGTCCCAGCCTTCTTCGGCAACCGCCTACGCGACAAAACCCACATCCTACGCATTGTTGCAGCCATCATCATTCTGGTTTTCTTCACCTTCTACGCCTCTTCCGGCATGGTAGCTGGCGGCAAGTTCTTCCAGTCCTCCTTCGGTGGTGACTACCTCACCGGCATGCTCCTGGTCACCGGCATCACCGTGCTCTACACTCTCTTCGGCGGGTTCCTGGGCGCCTCCTACACCGACACCGTGCAGGGTCTACTCATTTTTGCCGCACTGATTTCCATGCCCATCATCGCCTTCTTCTATGTAGGGAGCTGGGACGACTTCTACACCACCGTTACCGCCCAGAACCCCCAGGCACTGTCGCTCTTTGCCGGCACCACCGCACTCGGTATTATCTCAGCGGCATCTTGGGGCTTGGGCTACTTTGGGCAGCCACATGTCATCGTGCGCTTTATGGCACTACGCTCCCCCAAGGACGCCCCCATTGCCCGCCGTATCGGCATCAGTTGGATGATCCTGAGCATGGTTGGAGCTATGTCCGTGGGCCTCATCGGCCTGGCTTACTTCACCCGCCACCCCGAAGCCACCCTCACCGACACCACCTCAGCAGAATCAGTGTTCTTGGATCTAGCGCAGATTCTGCTACACCCTCTGGTTGCTGGCTTTATTCTCGCCGCAGTTCTTGCAGCCATTATGTCCACCCTGTCCTCCCAGCTGGTCGTCTGTTCATCAGCGCTGGCAGAGGACCTCTACAAGGTGGTTTCGCACAGGACTCTCTCTAGCAAAGTGTCCCTTCGTCTGGGCCAGGCTGGCGTTCTCGCTGTCTCGCTGGTTGCAGCGTTGCTAGCCATGAACCCCGAGTCCTCGGTGCTTGAACTGGTGTCCTTCGCCTGGGCCGGCTTTGGTGCCGCCTTTGGTCCGATTGTTCTACTCTCGCTCTACTGGCGCAAGCTCACCGCCTGGGGTGCTATCGCAGGTCTCATCGCGGCGTCAGTGACCGTCTTCGTCTGGGGCAACACCGAAGCACTGTACTCGGCTATGTACGAGATTGTGCCCGGCTTCATCATCAACCTGGTGGTCGCTGTAGTGGTCTCTTTGGTCACCTACAAGGCGAACTCTGTTGAGGCTGCTGAAATCAACGAAGAATTCGATCGCGCGGTGGCACTCACCCGCTAGACTGAGAGCTCAAACCGACAGGACGCCGGTGGGCAGGCTAATAAAACGGCTTGCCCACCGGCGTCCTTTTGTATGCTCTGAAAGCTAGACTAGGGAGCATGACTAACGCTCTTCCTGAAAAAGTATCTGACATTTTTGACCCCTACTCGTGGCGCCTGGTGGAAGGTTTTGAAGACCTTACCGATATCACCTACCACCGCCAGGTTGAGCGTGATGAGGTAGGCGCCGTTGTGCGCGACCTACCCACCGTGCGCGTTGCCTTTGACCGCCCCGAGGTGCGCAACGCCTTCCGCCCCCACACCGTTGATGAACTCTACCGGGTGCTGGATCATGCGCGTATGACCTCTAACGTGGGCACCGTGTTGCTGACCGGCAATGGACCCTCCGCCAAGGACGGTGGCTGGGCGTTCTGCTCCGGCGGGGACCAGCGTATTCGAGGCCGTGATGGCTACCGCTATGCCGAGGGTGAGAATGCGGATAGCATTGATCCGGCCAAGGCTGGTCGTCTGCATATTCTTGAGGTGCAGCGTCTGATTCGCACCATGCCCAAGGTTGTTGTGGCACTGGTATCGGGCTGGGCCGCGGGTGGCGGCCATTCCCTGCACGTGGTAGCGGACCTGACTATCGCTTCAGCGGAGTACGGCAAGTTTAAGCAGACCGATGCGACCGTGGGGTCTTTTGATGCGGGTTACGGTTCGGCTCTCCTAGCGCGTCAGACCGGGCAGAAGTTTGCCCGCGAAATTTTCTTCCTGGCTAAGGAATATGATGCTCAGCGCATGTACGAGATGGGTGCTGTGAACGATGTTGTTCCCCACGAGGAGCTAGAGCGCAAGGGCCTAGAGTACGCGGCGCATATTGCCCGCCAGTCCCCTCAGGCAATTCGCATGCTCAAGTTCGCTTTCAATTTGCCAGACGACGGCATAGCGGGCCAGCAGGTCTTCGCTGGTGAGGCAACCCGCATGGCCTACATGACCGATGAAGCGGTAGAGGGCCGCGACGCTTTCTTGCAGAAGCGCGACCCCAACTGGGAGAGCTACCCCTACTACTTCTAGATTATTGGATTTCACACAACAAGTGGGCGTCAGTACTGTTTTCAGGTGAGAAAACGGCACTGGCGCCCACTTTTTAGATAGCTTACGTTCCGTAGGGTATGTAGTGAGACGTTGTCGGCAGATTTTCTCGATTAGCAGTTCAGAAAGTTGGTTCTGTATAAGTTCGACTTGGCCATGCGTAAGGGGCACTAAGCATATAACAATACGCAAGTAGAGAACCTCCCAGCAAAGCTAACCGGGCTCTTCCCTACCTGCGTATCGTAATATGAAAACTTATACCAAAAAGGATTAGCTCAACTTACCAATGATTGCTTTATTGAACGCCTCAAGGTCGCCAGGATTACGGCTAGTAATGAGGTTGCCGTCTACAACTACTTCCTCATCTACCCAATCGGCGCCAGCATTTTGAAGATCCAGCATGACGGAAGTGTAGGAAGTGAGCTTCCTGCCTTCTACCTTGTTGGAGTCGATGAGCAACCAGGGTGCGTGGCATATTGCCGCAACGGGCTTCTCTGCCTCAAAGAACTGAACGGTGATGGAGCGAGCCTCAGGGTTAATGCGCATTGCATCAGCGTTGAGGGTGCCGCCGGTGAGTACCAGTGCGTCGAATTCTTCAACGTTGACGTCTGCCAGTGCGAGATCGGGGGTGAAAGTATCTGCCTTCTCCCAGTCACCGTTCATGCCCTGAAACTCTTTACCCTCGGGTGCTGCAAGTGAGACCTGCGCGCCAGCATCTTTAAGTGCATCGCGAGGTGAGGTAAGCTCAACCTGCTCTACGCCCTGACTGGCGAGAATAAGTACTTTTTTGTTGCTAAGGTCAACCATGATGTGCTCCTTAAATCTAGTGAGACTCTAAAAACTTATTTTTTTAACATTACTCGTATAGGGGGATATATACAAGATTTTTTCGCAGTTAGCGCATCTGGCTAACATAATAAACAGATGTTACTCACCTCTCTTCACGGCCCCCAGATAAATCTGGGAGAGCAAAGCAGCTAATAACGTTCGATGCGGTACTCAGTTTAAAAGGTTTATTAATTAGAAGGTTTATTAATTAGAAGGTTTATGTTAAAAAGGGTTATTAATTAGAAGGTTTATCGATACGTTTTCTACACCATGAGTCCACTCTTACTTCAAGGCCGCTGCTAAAAACTGTGCCGAAGCACTTTCTGTTGAAGTCGCAACTTCCGCTGGGGTGCCAACGGCCACGATGTGACCGCCTTCTTCTCCTGCGCCCGGGCCCATATCAATCACATAATCCGCAGCTACAATAACTCGCATATCAAGCTCGACCATCACGACAGTATTACCAGAATCAACTAAAGTCTGAAGATGAGACATCAAACGGTCAGCATCAGAACTATGTAAGCCTGTAGTGGGTTCATCAAGTACGTACACAGTGTCACCGCGTTGTCCCCGCTGCAATTCAGTGGCTAGTTTAACGCGCTGAGCCTCCCCACCAGATAGCTCAGTCGCAGACTGACCCAAACGCAGATACCCCAAGCCGACATCCCTCAACGCAGCCAATGAACGCTTAATATCCACTTCGCCGTCGAAAAAAACCAGAGCTTCCTCCACGTTCATTTCTAAAATTTGGGACACATTCTTACCACGCCAGAGAATTTCCAAGGTGCTCGACTGATAACGAGTGCCGTGACAGTCTGGACACTTTGTATACACCGAGGGCAAGAAGAGGAGCTCTATCATCACCGACCCCTCACCTTCGCAGGTGGGGCAGCGTCCACCAGCTACATTGAAGGAAAATCTACCCGGTTTATATCCACGACGTTTGGCTTCTGCAGTCTCGGCAAAACGTCGTCGTACCTGATCAAAGAACCCTGTATAGGTTGCAATATTGGAACGAGGGGTTCGCCCGATAGGTTTCTGATCGATGGCAACCACACGGCGTATACCGCTTAAGTCGCCTTCAACAGCTCCCTTCGTCTCAGGGGCCTGCTCGGCTCTTAAAATTTCATCTCCCTCGACGGATGTTTCATCTACCGGGCGCGTTTTACCTAGGCGATCAGCTATCAGCTGAGGTAGGCACTGGCTGATTAAGCTAGACTTCCCCGAACCTGAAACACCTGTGACTGCTGTAAGAACACCTAGAGGAATGTCTACATCTACGTTATGAAGATTATTTCGGCTGACTCCAGAAAGTTTTATCCACTGCTCGGGTTTCCGAGGAGTATGCGGTGGTAGCCCACTGCCTCCGAAGAGATAGCCACGTGTAAGGGATTCCTGAACGCGGGCTAAACCATCAACTTCACCGCTGTAAAGGACTTGACCCCCATGTTCTCCAGCTCCTGGTCCTACATCTACAATCCAGTCAGCATGTTGGATTACTTCCATAGAATGTTCCACCACAAACAGACTATTTCCCCGTGCTTTGAGTCCGTCAAGAACGCTAAGAAGCGCACGGGTATCTTGAGGATGTAGTCCAGCAGAAGGTTCATCTAATACGTAGACCACACCAAAAAGATCAGACGTCAGCTGAGTGGCTAAGCGCAAACGTTGCAGTTCACCACCGGAGAGGGTGGGAGTCATCCGATCGAGAGAAAGATAACCCAAGCCGAGGTCAATGATGGGGCGAATCCGCTCAATGAGGCCAGCGGCCAACCGAGAGGTAGCGGCAAGTTTTTCAACAGGCTGGGGTGGAGCCTTATAAGCTTCCGGTTCTTTCTCAGCAGCAGGTTCACTTGCGTGACTGACCGACGCTGTAGCTTCTGCTTCCGTTGTCTGGTGCAACCCTTGCCCCATCGCTTCTTTTTCATCTGCATTCGGTGAGATGTTGCGTGAAGCATCTTCAACAGCTTTATCAAGAAGATTGGTTAGATCATAGAGAGGGATCTGGGAAAAATCAGCAATATCTAACCCTGCAAAGGTTACGGAGAGGGCCTCTGGTTTGATGCGTTTGCCGTGGCAGGCGGGGCAAGGGATGGATGTGAGGAACTGCGCTACCTTGCGTTTCATGGAGGCACTTTTAGTATTGGCAAAAGTGTCAAGCACATAGCGTTTTGCGCCCACATATGTGCCGCTGTAGGAGGGTTCAACCTGCGCTTTTTTAGCCGCTTGAGCCTCAGCAAGTGTCATACGCGAGTAGACCGGCACATGAGGCGTTTCGTCCGTATAAAGAATCCAGTCGCGATCTTTTTTGGGGAGATCTTTCCAGAGGACATCCACATCGTATCCAAGTGCCACCAACACATCTCGAAGCTGATGACCGTGCCAGGCGGTAGGCCAAGAATCTATGGCTCGGTTGCGGATGGTTTTGGTGGAATCGGGAACCATGCGGTCTTCGGGCACTTCATATACTCTGCCAATTCCATAGCATTCAGGGCATGCACCCTGCGGGGTATTGGCAGAGAAATCTTCTGCGTAGAGCATGCTCTGATGTTCTGGATAGTGGCCGGCGCGTGAATACAACATACGAACCAGGCTTGAGATGGTGGTGAGGCTACCAACGGTTGATCGTGAGTTTTGTCCGCCTCGCTGTTGTTGTAGAGCGACAGCGGGGGGCATCCCTGTAATGGAATCGACGTCGGGCACTCCCGCTTGATCAATCAGACGGCGGGCATAGGGGGCCACTGACTCTAGGTAACGGCGTTGCGATTCTGCATAAAGGGTTCCAAAGGCAAGGGAAGATTTACCTGATCCTGAAACACCGGTAAAGACTACGAGAGCGTCCCGGGGCACAGAAAGGTCGACATTACGCAGGTTATTTTGACGTGCGCCCAATACTTGAACATTTGGCTGGATATAAGTTTCTTTATCTGTGGGGGATTCGGGTAAATAGCTCATAGATGAATCTGACCAATCGCTTCTGTGGGAGGCACATGCAGCCTCAAAATCGTTATGATTTCTTGTCGCTTGCCACTTTACTGCCTCCCTAGAGGATTCGTAGACCTCGACTTTTTTCTTCTCTTTCACTGGGGGGGGGTGAAGTTTTTGGTCTGGGATCACTATGCTAAGGTTACTGAAGAGCTAAAAGTAATATGGAACCGATGAGATGCTCGCTCTGCCGAGAGATCATTGTCCTCTAACGCTTTAGCTTTTACCCTAAGAGCTTTTTTATGGAAAAAAGCAGTGAGGAAAAATCATGACAGATAAAAACCGTGCAGTAGTATTCCACGGCGTAAAAGATATGCGCGTGGATACCCTTGAATTCCCTAAGCTAGAAATGCCTAACGGCAAAAAGGCTCCCCACGGTGTAATCGTGAAGCTACTTGCTACCAATATCTGTGGCAGTGATTTGCATATTTACCGTGGCTCATTCCCTGTACCCGAAGGTATGGTGATGGGTCATGAAATGACGGGTGAAGTTGTAGAAATCGGTTCAGATGTTGAGTTCCTCAAGCCTGGCGACATCGTCTCTGTACCTTTCAACGTAGCGTGTGGTCGTTGTCGTAACTGCCGCAACGGACGCACAGAAGTATGTGAGACCACTAATCCCGAGGTTTCGTGTGCCGCATATGGATTCAACCTCGGTGGCTTTGTAGGCGGTCAGGCAGAATACATGTTTGTGCCTTACGCTGACTTCCAGCTTCTTCGTTTCCCTGACAAGGATCAGGCGATGGAGAAAATTCTTGACCTAGCAGTACTTTCCGATATTTTGCCCACCGCGTTCCATGGTCTCATGGAGGCTGGTGTGAAGGCTGGATCAACTGTTTATATTGCAGGTGCAGGCCCAGTAGGTCGCTGTGGTGCTGCTGCTGCTCGTTTGCTGGGCGCATCTTGCATCATCGTGGGCGACTACTATGAAGATCGTCTAGAACTGGTTCGCCGTAATGGTTGTGAAACCATTAACTTGTCTGAGGTTGACTCACTCAACGATGCGATTGAAGCTATCCTTGGTACTCCCTATGTTGACTGCGCAGTTGACTATGTAGGTAATGAGGCACACGGGCTGGGTCAAGAGGCTGAAGAGACCAAATCATCCTATGCTATCAACCAGGTTTTGGATGCGACTCGTCCCGGTGGAGCAACCGGTATCGTAGGTGTTTACGGGGCTAATCCTAAGTCTCCAGTTCCTGCTGAGCGCGAGGGTATTTACTCCCTCAACTTCGGCGATGCTTGGATCAAGTCACCTCGTATTTCCGGTGGTCAGGCGCCTGTTATGCATTACAATTACGATCTGATGATGTCAATCTTGTGGGATCGTATGCCTTATCTTTCAGATTTGCTCAACATCAAGGTCATCAGCCTGGATGAGGCGCCTCAAGCGTATGCAGATTTCGATAAGGGTTCGGCATTGAAGTATGTTATTGACCCCCACGGCAGTCTTCCTGCCGCTCGGTAAATAAATTCTGTGAGAAGGAGAGGTATTCATTAAGGGTGCCCTGGCACCACTGAAAACACCCCTCTCCACCACTGCCCTGCGTGAATTGATGAACCCGTTTACCACCTTCACATCCGCAGGTGCCCTGCCGGTCTTGCTGCCCCTGATAGGGGTGGCAAGACCGGCTTACTTTAAACCTTTATTAGCCAAGGTCAATAAATCCAGTCGCTGATCCATACAGTTAAATAAACTTCACGGTATATAAGGTTAAAGAAGAGTTCTTCTCCCCCACCAGCATGCATATAGGTTGCGTCATTTTTTGCAAGCCTGCTCTGTCACGAGAATATGGTGTTCAATGTTTCTTGGAGGAAAACACCTCGCTCAGTCACTTGAGGCACACCGCTAGGGACGCGTGGGTGACGATGACTGACGTGGATACAGTTGATCCCTCTTGTTGGTTGAGTGAATAAATTTCTGTAGCCACCAAGCATCTAAAGGACGCCAGCGTAAACTGACCCTATGCTTATCTCTCAGTTCAACTCCGTTGCTGCGCCGTCCTCCGCTGATGCACGCTTCACCGAGCAGACGGCGGTGGTTGGTGGGAGCGGTCATGTGGATGCCAACGAGCTACTGGGAAAATTCACCACCAGTTTCAGTCAACTCGATAGCCAGCCGGACGATTTTGCACTGGTAGTGAGCACCAGCGGTTCAACAGGAGCCCCTAAACGAACCGCACTCACTACTGCCGCCCTGGCCGCTTCAGCACGAGCTACAGAAGCCTTCACAAGCACCGATAACGCTCAGTGGCTCCTGGCTCTGCCATTGCACTACGTTGCTGGCACCCAGGTTGTGGCGCGGTCAGCCTTAGCGGGCACCACCCCGGTACTTACTAAATCCATCAGCAGCGGTGGACCTTTTAGCGCGCAAGACTTTGTGAGCAGTGCCAGCGCGCTGACCGCCCACCACCGAATGACATCGCTAGTGCCCACCCAGCTGCATAAGCTACTGGAGACAGCGGAGAGAAACCCCCAGATGAGCAGTGAGATTTTGGATGCTCTGCGTAGCTTTGACGCGTTGCTGTTAGGCGGTGCTCCGGCAAGCGCCGCCCTCCTTGAGCAGATGCTGCACCTAAAAGTGCCGGTGCTAACCACCTACGGCAGCGCTGAAACCGCTGGGGGCTGTGTCTACTCGGGAGCTCCCCTGCCCGGCGTCCAGGTGCAGATCGAACCAGAAACAGAGGAGGACGCCGCATCTGGTAGCGGCCGTATCTGGTTGGGTGGCCCCACCCTAGCGTCCGGTTACCTCGATGACCCGCAACGCACTACTGCCCATTTCTTTACGGGCCCCGATGGCACCCGCTGGTACAAAACTGATGACCGCGGCACCTTCACAGGCTCACTCACGGTGCTAGGAAGAGCTGATGACACCATCATCACCGGAGGCCTTAAAATAAGTGCCGGGGTGCTGGCTCGTCTGCTTGAAACTCACTCCTCTGTGCGCGAGGCGCTAGTTGTTGGTCTGCCGGACGCCCGCTGGGGGCAGGCTCTCGTAGCAGCTCTAACCCTGCGCCACAGTCACCCGGGGGCAGAAAACCCAGAGCCTCTAGACCCGCAGGGCCCGCTAGCCACCCAGCTCTCTGATCTGGTGACCCAGCACCTGGGCAAAGCTGCCGTCCCTAAACTCACTCTGGTCTACACCGACTTCCCCACGCTCTCCACCGGAAAGCCAGACCCAACCACCGTCACCTCCCACCTTGAGCAGTATCACCGGCAACAGTGAGCGACCCCAACTGCCTTACTCAGCCAATCGTGCACGTCCAGAGGCAAAAAATGAGACAATAGTGTGTATTTGCCTGCCCCGGGTACCCGGGGCAGTAATCAAAGGAAGCGAGATAACGTGGCAACTGTTGCACAGTGGATTCAAGGAGCACGCCTTCGCACCCTGCCCCTTGCCGTTGCCCCCATCATCGCAGGGTCAGCCGCCGCCTACGAGGTAGGCGAACTGCACCACTGGCGTGCCCTGCTCGCTTTCTTGGTTGCCTTCTTCTTGCAGGTGGGCGTCAATTACGCCAACGACTACTCAGATGGTATTAGGGGCACAGACGAGGTTCGAGTCGGTCCTCTGCGCCTGGTCGGCAGCGGCGTAGCCTCCCCCCGCTCGGTCAAGATGGCTGCTTTCATCTGCTTCGGTCTAGCGATGTTGGCGGGGCTGGGGCTGGTCTACCTTTCTCAGCAGTGGTGGTTCCTTGCTATCGGAGCTTCAGCAGTTCTGGCTGCCTGGGGTTACACCGGAGGTAAACACCCCTATGGCTACATGGGTCTGGGCGATGTTTTTGTCTTCATCTACTTCGGTTTGGTCGCCACTCTGGGCACCATGTTCACCCAGACAGCCCACCTGACCTTGACATCTATCGTGCTGGCAATTTCTATGGGCCTATTCTCTTGCGGGTTGCTGATGGCTAATAACGTGCGTGATATTCCCACCGACATCGACGCCGGCAAACGGACCCTCGCCGTCCGCCTGGGAGATACTATCTCTCGCAGAACCTACGCGGCAGAGATGATGCTGGGGCTGGGCCTCATCGTGGTGTTAGTGCCCAACAACCCCTGGTTCGCCCTGGTCTTTATCTTGATTGGCCCGGTGCTGCATTCCTCACTAACGGTTCTATCTGGTGCCCGCGGCCTTGCCCTAATCCCCATCTTGAAGCAGGCAGGCTTTGTAGCGCTTGCTTACAGCTTGCTTGCTGCCCTAGCTGTGGCGCTGGCGCCGCTCGATGTATTCACCGAACAGATTTCGGTCTTCACCGGTTACTAAAACCTCATTCACTAGCAGAAAAGGTGCACCTGTCAGTACACCTTTTTCTGAGGTTGTCGCACAGCTCTGTACGCTTTGGACAAATGCCCGGGTCTTAGATATCTATGCCCTCTTGTTTGCGGGCTTCCTCATCCAGCCCATCTTCAAAGGCCTGGTTTTCTTCTTCAACCTTGCTCTTGGCTGGGCGTCGCTTGAACCAGCCATTAAAATCGGTAGCAGCTGCCAGATGGAGTTTGGGGAAAGCCAAATAGCTGATGGCGAAGCCGATAATCGCGCCACCAAGAATTGACAGGTAAAGCCCTGCACCGAAATAATAGGCTACAAAGAAAGCCGCAGTAGCTAGGGCAAGACGGATGATGGTGTACTTCAGAAAATTCACTGTTTCATTCTAGCTGACGCACCCGGGGTGTTGCAGGCAACGCTGTGAGCGCACAAAGCCGCCCTATACATTGCTCTCGTGTCACACTGGTAGGTATGGGTAGAGTTATATTAATTATTACCGGTGGCGCACTGCTACTAGCAATCTGGATTTATGCAATTCTTGATGCTGCGCAAGCGGAGAGCCAAAAGGTGCGCACCCTGCCCAAGGGCGTTTGGGTAGCGATCACTTTCTTGTTCCCGCTGGTGGGATCAGCGCTCTGGTTCTGGCTTGGGCGGCCCCGCAAAGATAAGTTCGGGTCCTTTGGCGCACCGCTTGAAAGGCCCCCGGTCGCTCCGGATGATGACCCCGAGTACCTGCGCTTTCTTGAGGCCCGCGCCAAGCGTGAACGCGAGGACCGCGAACGCCAGAATCGCGCAGCAGGTCGCGGTGACAGTGAAGAGCATCGAGATAAGGATGACGACGAGCAGCCAGATAGTGGCAGCCAGCCCGGTGAGCGTCCCTAGTTTCTCCGTTTGAGAGCACCCGCCCTGTCTTTAAAGTATCCCTATAGTGGGTGCCTGCTGTATGAGGCGGGTATTTTTCTGTCCTTATGCAACGATGGCAGCCTAAAATGCTGCCCGTCTTGAAGAACTGGGCTTTGGCAGGCTCAAAGACGGTTCACTCTACCCGTCGCTCTCCAAGCTTGAGGACGCTGGCGCCGTCACTGCTGAATAGATTGAAGGCACCGGAGGCCCAGCACCTCGTGAATACAGCATCACGCCCAAGGGACGTGCCCGGCTGGCCCGAGAACGCGCCAGATACCTAAGCCGATCTCAGGCCGAAAGAATACCCGCTGACCTCACCAAAGGTCAGCGGGTATTTACTGTTCTAGTAAGCGCTAGCGCCTATAGACCTGAGTAAGAATGCAGGCCAGAGAAGTAAACGTTCACCACCGTGAAGTTGAAAATAATGCAGAGATAACCCACGATAGACAGCCAGGCTGAGGGAGGGCCGGACCAACCGCGGGTGGCGCGGGCGTGCAGGTAGGCTGCGTAGACCACCCAGATGATGAAGGTCCATACTTCCTTGGTGTCCCAACCCCAGTAGCGTCCCCAAGCCTTTTCAGCCCAGATAGCACCGGCGGCCAGGGTGAAGGTCCACATCACAAAGCCAACAGCGTTGAGGCGGAACGCAAAATTCTCCAGGGCAGTGGAAGAGGGGATCAGCCGCATAAAGCCAAGTCGGGTGAGCTGAGTGCTCTGGTCAGCAATAATCTGACGTTCGCGTGAGGTCTGCACCAGCTGCAGAATTGCCATAGCAAAGGTGATGGTAAAGATTGCTGATGCCAGCACCGCAATCGACACGTGAATCACCAGCCAGTAGGACTGCAACGCGGGCTTGAGTTGGCCCACGGGCGTTGGGAAACCGATGGTCGCTGCGGTCATCATGGTCAGCGCCAGACCCGAAACCAGCACACCCACAAAGCGTAAATCACGGAACGTGAGGGCAATCAGGTAGACCAGGACGACCAAGAAAGCGCCGGTGGTGCAGAACTCGTACATATTGCCCCAGGGCACACGGTTAGCGGCAAGAGCACGGCTCAGCACACCCGCACAGTGAATAGCAGCACCCAACCCCAGGATCACCACAGCGGCGCGGGCAGCCGGGCGGCGGGCACCGGTGTAGCGCATATCTGCATCGGCTACGTGGGCCTCAATTTTCTTGGCTGCTGAGCGCTTATAGCTCATTCCTCGTTCGCCGGTCCCCTGCTCGATACCGCTGATACGAGCAGACTTTGCAGAGCCTGAAAGCGCACCTGCGCCCACCAGCTCACGTTCCCTAACCTGTGTCTCTTCAAGGCGTAGAGTGGTGCGGGAGTTAGAGGCGATGTCCCAGGCGAAGGAGATAAATGCAACCATGTAGGTAACGGCGGCGAGGTACATGAAAAGCTCGCTCCATTGGGCAAGGTTTTCGCTAATTTCAGGCATAGTCACTCATTTCGTTGGGGAGGCAGGCAGTGGACGCCGGTGCGCTGTGAGCAGGGTGGTTTAGTTTATGCTTCATCAAATTCTAACCCCCATGCAGATGCAAAAAGGTCAGTCAAGCGGTTGGCTTCGTCCGCAAGTCGCGGGTCTTCACCGCGGGCGAGCAGGGCATATTCGACGGTGAGCACGCGGTCTGCGCCCTCACCACTGCTGTGGGCACGCACCCAGACGCGGCGTCGTGCCACGAAAAGAGAGATGATGAGACCGATAAAGAGCAGAATAAAGGAGACCAGCGCAATGGGGCGACCGGGGTCTGAGCGGATTTCAAGGCCCACATACCGTTTGACGCCCAGCATTTCAATGGTGCCGTGACCTTCAGGGAGTTGTACCGATGGTTTAGAGCCATCGAGCACAATACCGTTGCCCTTAGCCATGGTGTTGAGGTCTTCTAGGCTGTCAACATCAAGCACATAAACATTCTGTGGAACTCCGTCGTCAAGCCCCAGGTCGCCGGTATACGACTGGAGCACCAGCATGGGGTTGTAAAGATCTGAGTCAATAGAGGTGGGTGCACCGTACTCGGTTTCACCGGTAGGCAGGAACATTCCCACAAAACCCAGTTGACCGGGCTGAGCATCGGGCACCTTAAGCACGATGGAGGAAAGGTAGCTCATGCCGGAGGTCAACCCCACAACGGGCCCCTCATAGGCGATGCTGCCATCATCATTGGTTACACGAACAATGGGGGCATACCCGTTGCCCAAGAGGTAAATACTGGTGCCCTCAATATAGATAGGCTCATTCACCTTCAGGGTTTCAGTGCTACTTTCGCCTTTGCTGTCCGTCAAGGTCATTTCAGCAGTGTAGTCAATGTCGTCCCCGTAGGTGGGTGACCCCTCCTGCCGGTCGTAGGCAACTTCAAAACTATCTAGGGTCGCAGAGTAGGGGTTGAGCCAGTCAGGGTTGTAGTTGGTACCAGGGTCAAAGGAGTCATAGCTAATAAGGGAGTTAACGAAGGTCTCGCCTTCAACCACTACTTTCTGCCCACTGTAACCAAAGAGGGAGCCCGCGCCGAAGGCCACCAGCACACCAATCATGGCTACGTGGAAGAGGATGTTACCGAACTCCCGCAGGTAACCGCGTTCAGCACCTACGCTCAAGACACCGGGAGCATCTTCACGGGTTTCTACGCGGTAGCCACGCTTCTTGAGCACCGCCGCAGCGTCGTCGATAGCCCTTTTTGCATCTAGATTTCCAGCACCTGCTGGGATTGTCAGGGTTCGGTGCTGGGGTAGTCTGCCAAAATTCTTGGGAGTTCTGGCAGGAGGCGTTTTCATGGAGCGGTAGTGTTTTGCCGCTCGGGGTAGCACACAGCCAATCAGTGATATGAAAAGGAGGAGGTAAATGGAGGCAAACCACACGGAAGAGAAGACATCAAAGAGCTGGAGAAAATCAGCAATCGGCCCCCAGGTAGGGTGCGCTTCGATGTAGTCGTTGACCTTGGTGGGATCTTGAATGCGCTGCGGAAAGATGGAGCCGGGTACAGCTGCAATAGCGAGCAACAAGAGCAAGAAGAGCGCGGTGTTCATCTTGGTCAGCTGGGTCCATGCCCAGCGGAGCATTTCGAGAGGCCCGAGCGCTACAGCGTCTTTAGTATCAGCCATGGTTTCCTTGGAGCGTAAGTGAAATGTGAAGTTTAGATGGGCAGTTCATAGACTGGCATTGTGGCCTGGAACCAGGACATCATGCTGGTCCATGCCCCGGTAGCTATGAGAACGCCGATGATGATGAGCATGAGCCCGCCTAGCCGCTGCAGGGTTAGCTTATGTTTGCGCAACCAGCCCAGGGTGTTCACTCCCCTACTAACTGCAAGGGCAACTAACAAGAAGGGCACTCCAAGACCCAAGCAATACGCTAGGGTGAGCGCAATCGCCTTGGTGTTATCAGAACCACCGGTATAGACAAGTGTCTGAACAGCGGCAAAAGTGGGGCCGATGCAAGGTGCCCAGCCCAGCCCGAAGGTGATGCCTAGGATAGGCGCTCCCCAGAGCCCGGCGGGCGGTCTTTTCTCAATCTTTCGGTCGCGCTGAAAGAAATTGAAGCGGCCCATAAAGACCAGGCCCATGAGAATGACCAATAGCCCCAGCACCAGATTCACCCAGCTCTGGCCTCGCAGCCAGGGAGCGGCTCCCAGCTGAGCCAATACCACTGACATCAGCACAAAAATAAAGGAGAACCCCAACACGAAGAGCCCGATACCGGTTACGGTACGGGCTGTACGGGCTCGCGGGCTCATCTCAGCGCCAGAAAGACCACTCACGTACCCCAAGTACCCGGGGACCAGAGGCAGGACGCAGGGAGAAGCGAAAGACACCAGCCCGGCAAGCGCTGCAATGGGCAACGCCAACCAGAGCGAACCGTCTAGAACGATGTCCCCGAAGTTAGGCATTCGCCTGCTCTTCAAGAATGGTGCGCAAGATCGAGGGATCGATCTGCCCCAGGATGCGTGCAGCAACCCTACCCTGAGCGTCCAGAACTACGGTGGTGGGTACGGCCTGGGCCGGCACATACTTGCTCAACCCCAGAAGCACCTTGCCGTTGAGGTCCCGGTAAGAAGGGTATTCAACTCCGAAGTTCTTTTCGAAGGCTTCAGCCGTACCCTTTTCATCCCGCACATTAGCCCCCAGGAAGGTGATCTTATCGCCGAAAGTTTGGTGCAAAGAATTGAGCTCCGGGGCCTCAATACGACAAGGAGCGCACCCTGCATACCAGAAGTTCAGCATTACGGGCTTGCCGCGCAAGCTTGCTGCGCTCAGGGTACTGCCATCAAAGAGCTCGTTTTCGAACTCAACCGGTTCTCCGCGCTCAGCCTCAGCGTATTCGGTGACGCTGCCATCGCCCGCGATATATCCTTTAGAGTCTCCTGCATTAGCCTGAGCAGCCAGTGAATCTTCATCAGCTGAGCAAGCGGTCAGCAAAGCTGCGCCCCCCAAAAGGCCCAGGCTCAGTGCCTGTTTACGGCTGAAACGCGGTGAGATCGGTGAAGGCATGGTGCGGTGCTCTCTTCAGTGAAACTAGACGATGTATTTAGCCAAAGCTCTATTATGACCCGGGTAGCTGAATGACACCTGAGTACAACTCAGCGGCAGGCTCAGTGTAGGTCAGACGCGGCGTACCGGGGCTGAAAATATCATCGAAGTGCAAAGAAGTAATAGAGGCCAGGTTAGTCTGGCGTTTGCGGGGATCGTGGGGTAGCAGCCCACCCTCAACAGAAGTACGTGCCATCCAAATAGGTAGCTGGTGGGACACAATAATCGCCTCAGCACCGGCTCCACCCTTCTCATAAGCGGTGCGGGCGGCATCCTTAATAGCTTCGACCATACGGGTCATTTGCTGGCGGTAGGGCTCACCCCAGGAAGGACGCAGGGGGTTGAGCAGGTGCGGCCAGTGGGCAGGGTGCTTTAGCAGTTCGTCCTTGGTGACGTGCAGACCCTCAAAATAATTGTCAGCCTCAATAACACGCTCATCGTGCACCGCGGTCAAGCCCAGCAGCTCCTCAATAGGGGCAGCTGACTCCTGAGTGCGAGTCAATGGAGAGCAGACCAGATGCACAATATTGGCACCGGCATCAGCACGGCGCTTAAACTCTTCGGCTGAAAGCCGCACCATCCTCTGCCCAGCCTCTGACAGGTGGTAACCCGGCAACCTACCGTAGACAATGCGCTGGGGGTTGTGAACCTCACCGTGGCGCATGAGATGAACGGTAACCGGTGCTTTTTCTGAGGAAGTCATCACACCAGTGTCTCAAAGATAAGGCGCCGGTGCCAGCGGCGACGTCCTCATCACTACTCCCGTCTCCAGCAGGTTTCAGGCTGCCAGTTTCTTTTCCAGTAGCTTAGTCAGGCGGCGAGCATTAACCTGCCAAAAGTCTTTGACTTCCCCGTCGATGAGCAAGACCGGGATTTCATTCTGATGCCGTTCAAAAAGCTGGGGATCATTTTCAATATTAGTTTCGGTAAAGCTCAGCCCGAAGCGGGCGGCAACTTCACCCGTCGTCTGCCGCGCAGCTTCGCAGAGGTGGCAGCCGGGCTTGGTTAACAGTTCAATCGTGGGAGTGGCCATAGGACCACTGTAGCGTTAGGTGCTAAAACAGCGCGAGCCCCGCACAAACTGTGCGGGGCTCGCGGTGAAGAATTTACTTCTTGTTGCGACGCTGGTGGCGAGTCTTGCGAAGAAGTTTACGGTGCTTCTTCTTAGACATACGCTTGCGGCGCTTCTTGATAACTGAACCCATCGGATTCACCTCACTTATTAAATAGTGGTCGATACCCGGCCGAACGATGCTCGCGCACGGCAAGCCTTTCGGTAGCTATCCGGGCGTTATACCGGTATAAACGCTCCAATACACGCTATTTTGGGCATACATAACCCTAGCGCGTGAAAAAACGCTCTTCAGTCAAGAGTACAGGGTATGCCCACATTTCGCGCATTGTTCACCTGCGAATGAGAGCATTTTCTCGTTTTGAGAGGCTAAAATCACTGCCGGCGCAGAGCTAGCGTTTACGGCTCTTTTGCCTCTTTTTCTTCATCGGGTGCCGGTTTGCTCCCCCTTGGGGCGGGTTTGCGGTCTGTGCCAGTTCAAATTCAGCAGTGTTCCTACCGGTATCTGATGCAGACGCCATCTCCTCCGCATGCTGGGATGAGCTAGTAGGGTTTTCCTCTAAAACTTCGTACCCTTCTGGCACGGTGTGCTCGTCAGCCTGGCCGGCTTCGGAGGCTGGGAGCTCTTTCGCCGGCTGTGGTTTTCGACGTCCTGCGGAAAGAAAACCAAAGTATTCCCTGACCGCAAAATGCTTTCTGCTTGGAGTAGGAGTCTCGGGGTGGAGCCGATTCTTGGGTTTGGATTCGTGAGTTTGATGGTGTTCGCTTGATTCCGCTTCTTCTTGGGTTGCTTCCTGCTGATTCTCTGCCTCTTGAGGCTGTGCAGACAGAGCAGCCAGCCTTAGCTCTTCTGCACGCAGTTTAGCTTCAAGCTCCTGAGACAGCGCTTCCCTCTCCAGTTCAGCCCGCTGTTGGGTCTGACGCTCGGCCTCCTGTTCAGCCAACCTTTTTTCTTCTGCCGCCTGAGCCTGTGCGCGCTCACGGGCTTCCTGCCGTTTTTGAGCGGCAGCGGCCAGGCGGGCTTTTGTCGCCGACTGGGCACGTTCAATGCGGTTCAGCTCATCTTGCTGATCAGCTAGCACGCGAAAAGCGGGAGCGCTTGCCGCTGCCTGCCCCTCATCTTGGCGACCTTCCTCTTCGCGGGTAGCAAGAGGTTGCCGGACCGGGGGTGTAATGATGGTTGCATGAACTACCGGGCTCACTGTCCCCTTGCGGCGGCGCGTTGCGCTCCCCGTGGGAACAGCCCGCAGCACGGTAGGTGGTTGCGGGGCAGAGTTCTCCAGAGTTTCTGGTAGTGAACTAGTCGATGTAGCCTGAGGCTCAGATACGAAATCTGCTCTAGGTTCAGGTTCCTGACGAGCTTCCTGTGCTGCCTGACCGTCCGGGAAGCCCTCTGGCTTTTCTTCGCGGAACTCGGGCAAGGTCTGTTGCTTATGGCGGTCAGCTTCTCTGGGCTGAATATTCTGTAAATCATCAAAGAGTCCGGGGGTAATGGGGCCACCCCATTGTTCAGGAACTAAGTCTTGATCTTCAATATCCACCGGCACCAGGTTACTGCTCAGAGTCTGCCCCTCAGAGGTTGGCGCTTCAAAATCTAAGGGGACCTGGGCTTCAGCAAATCGCTCTTTGAGGTTAGCGATGAGCAAGGTGCGGGCCAGGGCCGGGTCTTCGGATTTTACGGCATCAAGAATTGCGCGGTATTCCATGCGCAGACGCGTCGCCGTGGCACTCCACAACGGAACCTGCGATACCAGATCGAATCTCGCTTCTATCATGGAGTCCCTCATCGTAGCCAGTAACGCTGAGATAAGGGTATTGCCAGAAAGCTGACCGAGTTGAATGTGAAAATCTGCCTCAAGATCGTGGAAATCGCTCAGGCTGGTCGCCGGATCTGACATCCTTTGCAGGATTCTCTCTAGCTCAGGGTAGGCCGCCTGGTGTGCTGGAGTTGTTGAAACAGCATGTGACTCCAACAGCAGACAGGTCTGAAAGAGATCCCGCTGGGGTGAAACAGAGCTAGCTAGAGAAAGACCGATAGCCGGCCCTGCCGAGACTGCCGGTTCGCGCAATAATTCGCTCAGAATGGTTTTGCGTTTACCCACGTAAAGGCGCAGCAGACCAATCTCTTCGCAGTGCTTGAGGCTCTCACGGATCTGATATTGGCTAAGACCGATAACGCGAGCTAGCTCCCTATCATCGGGGAGTTGATCCCCAAGGTGGAGGGTACGTGAAATCAGTTCGCTCTCGATCCAGTCGAGTAACTTCTGATGTTTAGGCATGTTTCGGGGTTATTTCTCTGCTGAGGGTGAGTGAGGGGGAAAGTGTTTAGCGCGAACGGCGGCGCAGACGCGTTAGTTTTGCAAAGAGCCCACGTTCATCGGTGTCATCTTGGGGCACGGCTAGCTTATCCTCAGCATAGAGAGGCGGGGTGTGCTCTTGCCTCTGAGCTACTTCTTGGTCTTCAATCTCAGCGGGCGCTGAGACCTCTACGGTGTTTACCGATAAAAGCTCTTGGGGGTCTTCGGAAGCTGCAGAAACAGTCTCTGTTTCTGCCACTGAAGGTGAGGTGGGGCGAGCGTCTGCGGTGGCAGAGGGGGTAAAAGGAGTAAAGGGGGTGAAGGTAATCGCCGGGGAAGAAAGCTGCGACCCCTGAGGATGCGAGGCATCGAGGTCTGCTACTTCGGGCACATCTGCTTCTACAGACTCAAGCAGCTCAGCAGGTTCGGCAGTTTCAGCAGTTTCAGCAGGTTCCTTAACTTCGGTCTGTTCCACAACCTCCTCGGTAAGCTGGGGTTGCACCGAATTTTCTGGTTTGTCCTTCTCTTCCACCGATTCAGCAGGCTTGTTTAGACTATCTTCTGGCTCTACCGATTGCTCCCCGGCAGCAGGGAGCGGGGGGCGTTGCACGTCGTCCTGTGCCGCAGATGGCGGCGGCACCAAAGATGTTAACCAGTCGGTAACCCGCTCAAGGGGCTGGGGTACCAAAGAATAAAAACGCTTTTGCCCAACAGCTTCGGTCTCCACCAGCCCAGCAGTGCGCAGAACTTTAAGGTGTTTTGATACGGTAGGTTGGCTGATACCCAACTCCTCAACCAACTCACCCACGGAGAGTCTCTCGATGGCTAAAAACTCTAAAATATGGCGCCGTGTGGGGTCAGCAATGACAGCAAAAAGATCGTCCTTCATGCCCATCATCATATACACATATATAGCCCTACTCACATATTGTCGCTACCATATTTCAGGTTTGTACCAAATACTCAGACAGGACTCAATTTTCTTGGAAAATATCCGACGGGCTATATATAGGCTGACTAGTCATACCAAGGATCGAGGCCCCATAGCGGAAAAACTTCTTTGCGGGTCGCCATGATGGTGCGATCGGTATCGTCGCCCGGGTCAAAGCCTATTTCCCAGGAGCGCCACCATAAATCAACGGGGTCGCCCATAGCAGCCGGAACTTTCGTTCCGTAGGTTTCAAGCATGTACTTCTGCCAGGACGCAGGGGTGGGCTGATAGACATCCAGAGGCTGCCCGGCGGCAACCGCCATCAGGTGGGTCCATGAGCGAGGCACCGCGTCGTATACCGAGTAACCACCTCCGCCAGTAGCGATCCAACGGCCCTCGCACAGTTCATCAGCCAGCAAGGAAATCTGAGCCGCAATTTCCTGCTGAGCGTTGATGCTAATGCTCATGTGGGACATCTCATCATTCATATGCGTATCGCAACCGTGCTGACTCAAAATCACTTCTGGTTGGAACTCCCGCAAAAGGCTGGGAACCACAGCGTTAAAAGCGCGCAGCCACCCCGAATCGGTAGTGGTAGGTGGCATGGCAATATTCACTGCCGTTCCAGCGGCTTCACCCTCCGGACCTACCTCGTTGGAAAAACCTGTGCCAGGGAAGAGGGACATTCCCGTTTCATGAATGGAGATGGTCATGACGCGTGGGTCATCCCAAAAAATGCTCTGTGTGCCATCGCCGTGGTGGGCGTCCACATCAATATAGACCACGCGCGAAACACCCTGCTCTAACAAGTGGCTAATACCCACTGCGCAGTCGTTGTAGATGCAGAAGCCACTGGCGTGGTCGCGGGAGGCGTGGTGCATACCCCCGCCAAAATTAACCGCGTGCTTAACCTTGCCATCCAAAATTGCTTGAGCCGCCTGAAAAGTTCCGCCCGCTAAGCGAGCACTAGCCTCGTGGACTCCCTCGTAGCCGGGGGTGTCTTCGGTGCCCAAACCGCAACTAGCGATGACCAATGATGGGTCAGCGCTAATCTTCTGCACGGCGTCGATGTAGGGGTAGTCATGCGCCAGCATAAGCTGTTGAACGCTGGCGATTTCTGGCTTTTCGAGTTGAACCTGAGGCAGGTCAAAAATCCCTAAATCTTTAGCGAGGGATGCAGTGGCATCCAGCCTACTGGGATGCATAGGGTGGTAGTCCCCAAAAAAATAGTTGGCCATGGCGGGGCTCCACAGCACGCGCACATCAGTGGGCTTCAATCGTTCAATGGCCGCCATTGGCTCTACCCCCTATAGGTAAGTTGGGTCACAAATACCATTAAACACAATAAAACTCGTAACCGTTGATGCGACGGTTTTATGACACGCAGACTACGCTTAGAAGCGATGAGCTATGAAGGAGGTAAGAAGATGTCCACACCACAGCAGGAAGAGCTCAAGAAGCAACCTCAGTTCGTTCGAGAGGGTAAGGAATCGCGGTACTCAGCCGGGATTAGGCTGTTGATCCAGCGTTTTGAGAGCCTACGCGATCTGATAGACCGGGTCGTGGGGTCTTCGTCCTCCCGTACCGCAATAACGGCTTTCATACTCGTCATCACTTTTTTCTCAATCATGCTCTCTTTGCCCATCGCTTCTCAGGATGGGCACCGGGTTGAGCTTCAGCACGCCGTATTCACTGCTACCAGCGCCGTGACCGTTACCGGCCTTACTACGGTATCCACCGCTGAACAGTGGACCTTCTTCGGACAACTCATGATCCTGCTGGGATCCCAAATTGGCGGGCTGGGCACCCTGACACTGACCTCAATCCTGGCGCTCGCTGTTGGTAGAAAATTAGGGTTGCGGTCAAGAATCATCACGCAGGAGTCAATGAATATCGGGCGACTGGGTGAAGTAGGCTCCGTGCTGCGCACTGTTGCCGTTACCTCAATCGTTATTGAGGGCACCATTGCGCTGGTCTTAATACCCCGATTTCTCCTACTGGGCGAGTCGCTGGGTCAAGGTGTTTGGCACGGCATCTTCTACGCCGTCTCTTCCTTCAATAACGCCGGATTCACCCCCCACTCAGACGGAATTGTGCCCTACGGCCATGACCTGTGGATTCTTATACCCATCTCTCTTGGCGTCGTTATCGGCTCGGTGGGCTTCCCCGTCATTCTGGTCCTCCAACAAAACCTGGTAGTTTTTAGCCGATGGAACCTCAACGCCAAACTCACCGTCATCGGCACCCTGGTACTCTTTGTGGCCGGCTCCTTCGCCTGGGGAGCATTGGAATGGAACAACAACAAAACCATTGGCGAACTGAGCGTCGCCGACAAGGTTCTGAACGCAACCTTTGCCTCCATCATGACGCGCTCAGGTGGCTTCAACCTCGTTGATATGAACGATATCACCCCGGTCACCGCGCTACTGACCGACCTGCTGATGTTTATTGGCGGCGGCTCAGCATCCACTGCCGGTGGCATCAAAATCACCACTATTACTGTGGTCTTCCTCGCCATTTTGGCAGAGGCCCGTGGTGATCAGTTTGTTGTTGCTTTCGGAAGAACCATTCCGGACACCGTTCTACGTATCGCTATTTCGGTCATTATGATGAGCGCGACCTTCGTCTTCATCGGCACAGCAGCAATTATGCTCATGAGTGGAGCATCACTTCAACGTTCTCTGTTCGAGGTGATTTCGGCCTACGCAACCTGCGGCCTGTCCACCGGACTCTCCGCCGAGTTACCTAACAGCGGCGTGTACCTACTCTCCGTCCTCATGCTCATTGGCCGCGTCGGCACCATTACCGTTGCAACGGGGCTTGCCATGCGTTCTCGCCGCAGGCTCTACAAGTTCCCAGAAGAGAGGCCCATCATTGGCTAGAAAAGACCCTCAGCGCTCTCACCGCGCCCCCGTGCTCGTTATCGGGCTTGGCCGCTTTGGTACAGCCACAGCAGTGCAACTTGTACGCCAGAACCAAGAGGTTCTCGCTATAGAAAAAGACCCCGCCCTTGTGCAAAAGTGGTCCGGGGAGCTGACCCATATTGTTGAGGCTGATGCCACCGACATGAATGCCCTGAGACAGCTGGGGGCACACGAGTTCACCGCCGCAGTAGTTGGTGTCGGCACCTCGGTGGAAGCTTCTGTTTTGATTACCGCGAACCTGGTGGATCTAGACATTGAACGAATTTGGGCTAAGGCCATAACACCCTCTCACGGGAAAATCCTTTCCCGTATCGGTGCACACAAGGTGGTCTACCCTGAATCGGATGCTGGCGCTCGTGTTGCCCACCTTCTCTCAGGAAGGCTGCTAGATTTCATCGAACTAGATGATGATTTTGCCATCGTCAAAATGTACCCACCCAAGGAAACTCATGGGTTCACCCTGGCAGAATCTGATGTGCGTTCTAAATACGGCGTGACCATTGTGGGGGTCAAATCTCCCGGTGAAGAAATTACCTACGCGACCCCCGAAACCCGCGTCTCGTCACGGGATTTGCTGATTGTTTCTGGTCAGGTTGATCTGATTGAGCGCTTTGCATCAAGACCCTAGTGGGGCTCTATGAGGCTTATTCACAAGCCTCACACCCACCAATAAAACAACGGCCCCACCAATAGCACAATCAGAGTAAAATCTTCAACCAAATAACCTCAAGCCAGACTGCCTGAAGCAAACCAGGGGGAAGGCCACCAGCACTCCGCTGACCAAATCGTTGGAAGCGAATCTCAAAGTACCAGGCTCATTAATCATCACCAAGCCCAGCGGGGGTATTTTCAGTGGGGAAGAGGTGGTGTTTTATAGTGCTGGGAGGACTTTTGAATAAGCTTCTATATATAGCAAGTAACGGAATGATAACTGACCATTCACTGTGCAACCGGTAACTTTCATTAAAAATTAAAATATTTATCTATGTTAAGTTTTTGACCACTTTTTTGAATCTCAGTGTGCGCTTTTGCCCTATATGCCATATAGTTATAACTACCTCTAAAGGTGCGAGTGATTACTGAACGGTCCGCGAACCCGTTCAAGTAGCTCGAAGCCAGGGCAGACTGACGGTTCCCCCCTAATTCCGTCTGGCCCCGGTAGAGAGCGCTCCTCTGTTTCTGATTTCTTTCAGAAACAAGGAACTGAAGGCCAAGCCGATTCCCTACGGCTTGGCCTTCATCGTTTAATCTTTTAGGCTCCCACGCCTCTTTCTTGCTCTAACTCTTACTCAGCCCTGGGGATTCTGGCTACCGGCTAAACTCCGCAGTCATCTCTTCATTGCGCTGGACACAGGCTCGCATGGCAGATTCTGTTAGCTCAAAGATTCCACGGTCTACAAAAGTGCTAATAGCCCGATCGGTGGTTCCCTTGGGACTTGTTACCGCTTTGCGCAGCTTCTGTGGGTTGGGGTCAGCTTCCAAGAGATAGCCAGCTCCGGCAACCGTTGCGGCAGCGAGCTCGGTGGCGGTTTTTTCATCCAGCCCTAGCTTGACCCCGGTAGCAGCCATGGTCTCCGCCAGTAGAAAGGCATAGGCAGGCCCTGAGCCAGACACCGCGGTGACAGCACCCATCTGATGTTCAGCCACTTCAACCACCTTACCGGCCGGCCCCAGCACCTGCTTTACAGCTTCCTGCTGTTCTTCAGTAACGGTCTGGCCTATCGAAACTGCCAGAACACCGCGGCCTACCTGCGAAGGCGTGTTGGGCATGCAGCGCACTGCAGGTTGCCCCTCAGGCAGAGCCTTTTCTAATGCTTCGAGCGTTATGCCAGCTGCCACCGAAACAATGATCGCATTGGGCGAAAGTACCGGTGCGATTTCGCGGGCGCGCTCCAAGATATCGTAGGGTTTAACCCCCAGCAGAATAATATCTGCGCCGCGGGCTGCTGTTAGATTTGCTGTGGGATCGTCTTCATTCGCCAGAACCGTGACAGATTCCGACCCCTCCCCCAGCCTGGCGCGCAACTTCTCAATACTGGCATGGGAACCCACCGTGGCGCGCACCTTAGCAGGGTCAAAGCCGGACGCCAGAAGGCCAGTCGCAATGGCACCGTTCATAGAACCTGTACCGATAAAAGCTACCGTGGTCATTAGAATCTCATCTCCTTAGTGTGAGTCAGGTTTCATTTTTTCATGCCACGGGGAGACCCTGCCTAATTTCAGCTCTCAGCCGCCGCCCGGCGTCCTGTCGAAGAAAAAACCTAGCGTGCCAAATGTTCGCGGGCAAAGGCAAGTGTCTCTGCCAGCATCTCATCGCGCGCAGCCGCACCCTTAGCCTTACGAGTGGAAATTTCAGCGCATACCACTCCGTCAAAATCACTGGCTGCAATGAATTGCAGGGTTTCAGCAACCGGCTGCGAGCCGTGACCTGGCACCAGATGCTCGTCCATGACCTTGTCACCGGATCCATCTGTCAGGTGCACGTGACCTAGCCGGGAACCGATGCGTTGAACGGCCTCTAGCGAGTCATCATTAGCGGCAGCAGCATGCGAGAAATCCCAGGTCATCCAGTCATAATCAAATTTGGAGGGATCCCAGTGCGGGGCGTACATCTCTACGGCCTTACCCTTCACTGACCAGGGGTACATGTTCTCCACCGCGATTTTGACGCCCTCTAGCTGGGAAATCTCGCGAACCCCCGCCACAAAGTTCTTAGCGTAGGTTTTCTGCCAGCGGAAGGGCGGGTGAGCTACCACCACATCAGCCCCCACTGCCCTGGTCATCTTAGCGGCCATCTGCATCTTGTTCCAGGCCCTGCCCCAAACCTGCTGGGTCAGCAAAAGAGTAGGGGCATGGATCGCTGAAATGGGTAGCTGGTACTTCTGAATCAAATCCAGCAGGTCGTGAGGTTCCTGGCTCAGCACGTTGTGGGTAATCATAACCTCGACGCTGTCATAGCCCAGCTCTAAGGCAGTTTCAAAAGTCTCTGGCACACCCAGAGGAAAGAGGCAGGAGGTAGAGAGAGCCACTGGGACCTGTTGGGGCGTGCTCTCTTTAGCTTGGCTCTGCTTAACTGCCTGCAGATCTGCACTGTTCTGCTCGGTCATGGTTACCTCCCCGTGACGGTGTCTACACCCATTCTAGAACTTCTCACGGGCAGCAAGGCCACTAATCAATCCCTCCTCTTATTAGAATGGGACAACCGTCGTGGAATAGAGAGAACTCCCGGCTAGCGGCGGGCGCCCTCAGCAATCGATTTAGGACTAATCATATTGGCGGTGCCCTGGGTTGCGAAGTGGTTAAGGCGGCGCAGGATGAGCCCCTCACGTAGTGCCCAGGGGCTCACGCGCATCACCTCAATATCAAAGACCTCCATAGCGGCCTCAGCAGCGATAGCACCGGCAAGAATCTGATGTGAACGCATTTCAGAGACACCCGGTAAATCGACCCTGTCAGCCGGTGACATGGCCTCCATACGCCGGGACCACAGGCGCAGGTCTTCCAGACGCATCTCACGCTTGACGTGGGGGCCTGCAGAGTAGGAGGCAGCACCACAAATACGCGCCAGGGAGCGGAAGGTCTTGGACGTTCCCACCGTCATATGGGGTTGGCCGTAGGCCAGCAGATCTTCCGCAACGGGTTCCAACACCTCGCGGGTGTACTTGCGCAGTTTCTTCACTTCTTTAGGGGTGGGCATTTCGTCACTGAACCAGTCACCGGTCAGTCGGGTGGCACCCAGCGGCACAGAAATAGCGTCATCGGGGAAAGCATTCACACCGGTAGAAAACTCAAAAGAACCACCACCGATATCAAAGTTCAGGATGCGGCCAGCACCCCAGCCCTGCCAGTGACGCACAGCGTGGTAGGTAATTGCAGCTTCCTGATCACCGGAAATTTCGGTGAGGGTCACCCCGGTCTTATTCTGCACGTACTGCAAAACAGCCGCGCCGTTAGTGGACTCACGAATAGCACTGGTGGCAAAAGCCAGCAGATCCTCGGCGTTGTTCTCAATCGCGAAATCAAGGGCGCTACCCACAAACTCGGTGAGCTTATTGCGCCCCTCATCGCTGATATTACCGTCCGCATCGATGTAGCGGACCAGTTGCAGCCCCATCTTATGGGAGGCGTAGGGCTCGGGTCGGATGCCCGCATTACCGTCCAATAGCAGCAGGTGAACAGTATTGGATCCAACGTCTAGTACGCCCAAGCGCATGGCAACCCCCAGTGGTGAGTGAAAAAAGCTAGGTCTAGTCTACTGGTCCAGTGATCGATTGGGCGCACATAGGCAGACATGGACGTTCATAGACGGGCGAGCGCCCCGCACGAGACCGTAAGAGGGTCAGCGGGCGGGGGCTCATCTATCGGGTGTGACATCACGTAGCACGTTGCTACACGTTCAGCCCCAAGATGCTAACTAGCTTTCTTGGCCGCAGGTTTTTTAGCAGGAGCCTTCTTCGCGGTTGCTTTCTTAACTGCCGGTTTCTTGGCAGCGGGCTTCTTAGCCGCAGTCTTGCGCTTCACCGGGCCCTTAGCACGCTTCTCAGCTAGCAGTTCAACCGCGCGGGTATGCGTCAGTGACTCGATAGTCTCGCTGCGGGGTACCGTAATGTTGGTGACGCCATCGGTGATGTAGGGACCAAAGCGACCATCCTTCACCACAATCTTCTTCTCAGAAACCGGGTCAACGCCCAGCTCAGCCAGGGGCGGCTTAGCTGTGCCACGACCGCGCTGCTTGGGCTGCGAGTAAATCTCGAGCGCCTGTTCCAGGGTAATGTTGAAGATTTGATCCTCGGTCTCCAGTGAGCGGGAGTCAGTACCCTTCTTCAGGTAGGGGCCGAAGCGCCCGTTCTGCGCGGTAATTTCAACACCTTCAGCGTCAGTACCCACCACGCGGGGCAGGCTCATGAGCTTGAGGGCGTCCTCAAGGGTGACGGTGGCAAGGTCCATGGACTTGAAGAGAGAGCCGGTGCGGGGCTTTTCCGCCTTGGGCTTCTTCTTGGGCTTAGCGCGGCCATTCTTGTAGTACTCGGTGGGCTGCGCTTCCATCCATGCAGCGATTTCCTCTTCGGTCATCTCGGGGATGACCTCAGTGACGTAGGGGCCATAGCGGCCATCACGTGCTACCACGGTGCGTCCGGTTTCGGGATCTGTGCCCAGTTCGCGACCGTCGTTCTTCCCCTGTTCCATAAGCTCAGCGACTTTTTCTTCAGTCAGTTCATCGGGGGCAAGATCAGCAGGCACGTTAGCGCGCACGGGGTCTTTGATTTCGCCAGTTTCGGTATCAATTTCACCGCCGGCTTCAAGGTAGGGACCGAACTTACCCACGCGCAGATTAACGCCGGGAGCTACCTCGATGGAGTTGATAGCGCGGGCATCAATATCGCCCAGGTTATCCACGATGGGTTTGAGACCGCGCGTGGCGTCGCCACCAAAGTAGAAGTTACTCAGCCAGGTGGTGCGGGACTCTTCGCCGCGGGCAATGCGGTCGAGGTCCTCTTCCATCTCTGCGGTGAACTCATAGTCTACGTACTTAGCGAAGTATTCTTCGAGCAAGCGCACCACTGAGAAGGCAACCCAGGAGGGGATCAGGGTGCCGCCGCGGTTATTGACGTAACCGCGGTCCATGATGGTTGAGATAACTGCCGCGTAAGTGGAAGGGCGGCCGATACCCAGCTCGTCCATTGCCTTGACGAGGGAGGCTTCTGTGTAGCGCGGGGGCGGTGAAGTGGTGTGCTTGGCGGCTGCAATGTCGCTCCCGGTCAGGCCCTGGCCTTCGGTTAGGTTGGGCAGGCGTTTATCTTCTCTACCGTCCTTGGCGTTTCCCTCTTCGCCGCGGGCTAGATCCTTACCCTCTTCGTAGGCAGCTAAGAAGCCGCGGAAGGTGATGACGGTGCCGGAGGCGGAGAACTCGGCATCGCGCCCATCAGCTGCGGTTGCGCCCAGGCGGATGGATGCAGTGGAACCTTTAGCATCGGCCATCTGGGAGGCGACGGTGCGCTTCCAAATCAGCTCGTAGAGGCGGAACTCATCCATGCTTAGAGCATTTTTCACGGCATCCGGAGTGCGGAAGGAATCCCCTGCAGGGCGGATTGCTTCGTGTGCTTCTTGGGCGTTCTTTGACTTTGAGTTGTAGGTACGGGGGGATGCAGGTACAAATTCCGGGCCGTAGAGCTCGGTCGCCTGCTTACGCGCTGCCTTGGTGGCCTGGTCAGACAGGGCTACCGAGTCGGTGCGCATGTAGGTGATGTAACCGTTTTCGTAGAGCCGCTGAGCCACCTGCATGGTGGAGCGGGAGGAGAAACGCAACTTACGCGCTGCCTCCTGCTGCAGGGTAGAGGTGGTAAAGGGTACGGCAGGACGACGGGTGTAGGGCTTGGTTTCAACGGAGCGGACACTAAAGGCTGCCTGCTCCAGGGCGGTTGCCAGTGAGCTGGCTGCGGCCTCATCCAGGTGGGCAACCTTGCCCGCTGAAGCCGGCTTCAATTCGCCGCTATCAGCAAAATCCTTGCCGGTTGCCACGCGAGAACCGTTAACCGCTGAAAGTTTAGCCGTAAAAGCTTGATTGTCTGAGGTCGCAAAAGTACCGGTTAGATCCCAGTAGGTTGCGGAACGGAAAGCCATGCGCTCACGCTCACGCTCCACCACCAGGCGGGTTGCTACCGACTGCACGCGGCCCGCTGAGAGACCGCGGGATACCTTGCGCCACAGCACCGGCGAGAGCTCATAGCCGTAAATACGGTCCAGTACACGGCGGGTTTCCTGAGCGTCCACCAGGTCATTGTCAATTTCACGCAGGTTCTCAAAACCGCGTTCAATGGCCTCTTTGGTGATTTCGGGGAAGGTCAGACGGTAAACCGGGACCTTGGGCTTAAGCACCTCAAAAAGGTGCCAGGCGATAGCTTCACCCTCACGGTCCCCATCGGTTGCTAGGTAAAGAGCGTCAGATTCTTTGAGCAGGCGCTTGAGCTCGGTGACCTTCTTTTTCTTGTCTGAATTCACCACGTAATAGGGTGTAAAACCCTCATCAATGTTGACGGCGAACTTACCCACTGGGCCCTTTTTGAGCTCATCTGGCAGTTCTGAAGGCTGAGGCAGATCGCGGATGTGCCCCATGGAGGACTCAACAATAAAGGCATCACCAAGATAGCCGCTAATCGTTTTTACCTTCGAGGGGGATTCCACAATCAGCAGTGACCTGCCGTGTTCAGAGGTAGCCTTAGTGGGCAACTGTGCTCCTTGGATTAGTGTTCAGACAGTCCTAGCGCCGTTTTTGCGCGTATACCCACAACAATAACCCACTTGCCCACCGCCGCCCACACAGCACCCGGTGTGAGGTTAGCTTGTTACTCTCCGAGCGAGGTCGGGCAAGGAACCTTAGCCAACGATAAGCTCGTCGTAGTCCGGCTCATCCCCAATTTCAAACTCACGACCGGAAACCCCGGTGGGTTCTATCTCCACCCAGTTGGTTTTGTAGGTCGGTGCGAACGCTTTGAGCCTCAGCGATTCAACGGCGCTCATATCGGCTTCGCTGGTCAGCCAGTGAGCGTTTCCGCGCACCACGACCGAGCGTGCCACCCCATCAACAATCTCATCAATCTCAAAAGCTGCCTTGCGGCTAATCACCACTTCAGAGAGTTTCTGGCCAGCCGCGGTGCGGAAGTAAATCTTGCGTTCGTGCACCACGAAATTCACGGGATAGATATCAATCTCACCACCAGCTGCCAGAGCTAGCCTGCCCACCTGATGCTGATTCAATAGTTCCCAGCAACGGTCTTCATTCAGAGTTTTAATGGGATTCTCGTTCATTGCCCCAGTCTAATTCTCAGCTGTCAATCCGCAGGAAACTTTTCTCACAGAGTTCCCGAATATTACTTATTAATACGCGGCGCGGCTGGTCATCCTCCCAAGCCAGCAACGCTTCAAGTGCGCCGATAATCTGTCCGGCGGACAAATCACCGTCACATGCTGAGACGAAGCCACTGGTTTCCGTGGTCTCCAAAATCGTACGACGCAACCCGGCACCGGCACGGAGCAAAATTACAGAAGGATGCTCTGCACCCGGCGTAGCGTGTCGCTCCTCAGTCACATCCCCGGCCACCACCAGGTGCTGTGCCAGTAGTTGCTCATCGGTCATGGCCGTCACCGCGTCATAGTGAGCTACTGCCTCGGTGATAAAAGGGGCGATGGGTTGCTGGATGGGGTAGGTGATTTCTTCAAAGCGATGCAGGCGCTCACCGGTGGGGTCCGCAGCAGGCTTGCGCAACCAGATCATGCCAAAGCCCACCGACTCCACTCCGCGCGCCGCGAAGTCTCGCAAGTAAGCCGTGTAGCTCTCGGTATAGGCAGCCGCATCACGGTTCTCGCTAGAATCACGTAACCAGGTCTCGGCATACTGTTCAGGGGTTAACACCTCCCGTTGGATAAACCAGGCTTCGGTCTGCTCCCCCACCCAGGCACGGGGACGCGCTGACCAATCACGCTCTTGCCCGACAGCAGCAACAGGGATTTCCCAGTTACCCAGCATCTGGGCACGCCCACCGGGGGTAAGCGCCCCGGGGAGCTGTTCCACCAGGGTAGAAACGATACCGTCGCCTGCCATACCGCCATCCCGGTAGGTGTACTGATCAGCGGCCACTTCTCCCTCACGGCGGGGAGTAATCACAAAGGGAGGGTTAGATACCACCAAGTCAAAGGTTTCGCCAGCCACCGGTTCCAGCAGAGAACCCAGGCGCAGGCTCACGCGAGCCTCCACATTGTGGGGGTCAACCTGGAGCGCTTCAGCGTTGAGTAACAGATTAAAGCGGGTAAATGCCAGTGCCCTCTCGGAAATATCGGTGGCGGTCACATGCTGGGCGTGGGCGAGCAAGTGAAAGACCTGGATACCGCAGCCAGTCCCCACATCTAGAGCACGATCTACCGGGATTCGCTCAATCAACTGTGCCAGGGTCAGCGAGGCGTGCCCGATACCCAGCACGTGGTCACGGCGCAACACGCCTTCGCGCTGATGAGCACCTAAATCGCTGGCAACATAAATCTCGGTGCCATCATCAGCCGCATGAGGCCGCAAATCCACCGTGGCAAGGACGCCACCCGGCGTCCCTTCTGCCAACCCCAGCTCAGAAATAAGCTGCGCAGAGCCCGCGCCGAGGGCAGCATCAAGATCAGCTACCTCGCATTCCTGAGCCAGCAAAAAGAAGCTGACCACGGTTGCAAGAGCGCGGTCAGCCGTGGTGAAGCTCTCAGATGTTGCCTCCCAGCCCAGTACCTGTCCAATGCGGTAGACGCCGGGAACCACCTGGTCCCGAGCCATGGCGTCGAAAGGACCGTCGCCCAGCAGCTCTTGCACACCGTCATAGGTGTAATTCACCGATTTCAAAGCTGCGTTGAGGGTTGCGAGCGCGGCAGTGTCGGTGCTCATAGGGGCATTATCAATACGAGAAAAATCAGTCACGCCCCCATTATCTCAGGAATCAGGAGGGTTTCTTTTCTGAAGGCGCTTATCTTCTCACCTCCAGCCCCGCAGAACCGCAGGAAGTGAGCAGCGGCAGGTGGCCCTGTACGGCTGGGGCAGACTGCACTAGGCTAATCCCTATGTTGTTTGCTTTCTCCGTAGCCCCCACTGGCGGGGGCGACCCCAGTGGTTCAGTGCACGATGCCGTTGCAGAAGCCGTAGAAATTGTCCGAAACTCTGGTCTGCCCCACCAGACCGATTCCATGTTCACCACCATCGAAGGTGATTGGGATGAATGCATGGCCGTCATTAAGGCAGCCACCGAAGTGGTGGGCAAGCACGGTAGCCGTGTGTCACTGGTACTCAAAGCCGATATCCGCCCCGGCCACGATTCAGGTGAGATCACGGGAAAAGTTGAGCGGCTTGAAGCAGCCCTTGCCCGCCGGGTTGAGACTTCCTAGGTGCGTATCTGGTCAGTAGACCCCTCCCTGTTGGACGCCAAGGGTTTGGTCGCCTGCTGGCGTGAAACGCTGCTGGCGCAGAAAGTTCTGCAGGGCCTCACCAAGGGATACAAAAACCACCCGCAGTTGGACCGTTTCAAGGCAAGCCCAGACCCTTTAGCTACTATTTGCGCCTACCTTCACGGTCTAGCCGATGAGGCTGACCGGCGCGGCTACAGTTTCAACCGCTCACTGATTGTCACGGAACAGTCTGAACGGGTTGCCCCAATTGCTGTGACGCAGGGGCAGGTTGATTATGAGCTGGAATTTTTGAAGCAAAAGGTAGAGGCCAGAGACCCCCAGTGGTACCTTGACCGTTTTGCCAGTTCACCGGCACGGCGCCTGCACCCCCTTTTCTATGAGGTTGCTGGTGGCATCGAACCCTGGGAGAAACTACCACCCGCCAAGTAACCCTCAGCGTCTGAGGGACACACCACTCTAAAGGCCCCTGCACCGACTGGTGCAGGAGCCATACCTTTATTTACGCAGAAGTAGTGGCTGTCCACAGGTACATGCGGTAATTCTTGCTGGTCATCTCGCCGGGCCCGTACACCTCCAGGTGGACGCCGGTAGGCACCAGCCTTTTCGAGGGCAGAAACTCGGTGTGCAGGTGTTCGAAGCCTTCTTTGATGTGGTGGGGGGTCTCACCGGCTAGTACGGCTCCTTGGACCAGAACCGTGGCGTACATAGCAGCAGGCACCATCACACCGGTCAGTCCCAGGGCAACGACGTCCTTAATTCCACCGGGCACGATAAAACCTGCGGTATAGGTGGCTCCGGCATCATCAGCATCAGGCATAATAACGCCCACTCGCTGTAATTTTTCCACCGCAGCCAGCTTTGCAGTACCGTTCTCACCCTGCTCTAGTTTTTTATAAAGCTCCTGCCACCAATCACTAAAGACGCTCTGCTCGCTGGCAGGTGCAGTCACACCGGCTACCATAAAGGTTCCGTACTCAATCAGGGCTGTTTCAAAGGTAGAGGCAGGGCTATTCATAGACACCCACTCTAGCCCAGGGCCGCTTCAAATATAGAAAAGTCCACCTGCCATGAGAACAGGTGGGCTTTCGGTTAGTTGCCGCTGAGGTTATGAGGCGCTCACCGCGTCCCTCTCGGCTAGAGCTTTCTTGGCACAGTCGCCGCAGAGCAACACCAGATCGCGTTTGCCGTCTACATCCAGGTTTTCAAACTTGTTGGAGGGGGCACCGCAGTGCTCGCACTGGCCGATGGTGACGGTGTCCGGTGAGAATTCCACGTGCATGCGCTTATCGAAGATGTACATGGAGCCTTCCCAGAGACCCTTATCCCCAAATTTTTCGCCGTAACGGACAATACCGCCGTCCATCTGGTAAATCTCTTTGAAGCCGCGGTTCTTCATTAGAGCAGAGAGGATTTCGCAACGGATACCGCCGGTGCAGTAGGTAACCACGGGCTTGTCTTTGAGGTCATCGTACTTTCCCGATTCGATTTCTTCGATGAAATCGTGGGTGGTACGAACATCAGGAACAATAGCGTTCTTAAACTTGCCAATCTTGGCTTCAAAAGCGTTGCGTCCGTCAAAAAAGACCACTTCGTCGCCGCGTTCTTCGACCAGCTGGTTGACCTCTTCGGGCTTGAGGTGGACGCCACCGCCCACCACGCCGTTTTCATCCACGACCAGTTCTTCGGGGATCCCGAAAGCTACAATTTCGTCGCGAGCCTTAACAGATAGACGGGGGAAGTCAGCAGCGCCGCCGTCAGACCATTTCAGTTCTAGCTTTTCAAAACCGGGGTACTGACGGGTGGTCTTACCATACTGTTTGAGCGCGTTGATATCACCGCCCAGGGTGCCGTTGATACCGTGCTTAGAGATAATGATGCGACCGGTCAGCCCTAGTTTTTCACACAGGGCACGCTGCCAGAGCATGACAGCCTTGGGGTCGGTCACGGGTGCAAAGCAGTAATAGAGAATAATTCGTTCTTGAGCCACACCCCCATTCTACTCCCCTGCCCAGTTACCCACCGGTACAGCAGGCAAGCTTCTAAAGTGAGATGTGATGCCGCAGGCGGTAAGGGGCTTAGTGCCCCAGGCGGAAGCGCCGGCCGGTCACCTTCTGCGGGGTTAGTTCCACGAATTCCAGCTTTTCGGTATCCAGCCATGGGGCCAGGTTGAGCTTCTTCACCTCATCAATTTCTTGGGAGTCTGTGAGAAGGCGGGCGGTAGCAAAAACATTGACTGAGTGAGCATGATGGCCTTCAGCGCGGTCGAACTGCACCGTAACTTTCTCTTCAAGAATCAGTTGGGTTAGTTTTGAGCCCGCTGCTGTGCGGAAATAAATCTTTTCCCCATCAGTCACGATGTTAAGAGGGGTGATGTGCACAAAACCGTCTTCACCCAGTGTTCCCAGACGGGCAAACCTGGTGCTCTCAATGAGCTTCCACACCTGCTTATCATCGAGTACGGTGATCGCCGGTTCCCTCTCAGCGGGCTGATTCTGGTCTTGAATGTTCATTGGAATACTCATATTCCCATTATCACGTACCTTATTGCCTAAGTCACAGAAGGAGCGTTTTATTTCAGCAGCTAGGCCCATTGCTCAGCATCAGTTTGCTGGGTGAAGGGAATGATTGTTTGTTGCCAGCAACGGCGCTCTGCGATCAGGGGTGATAATGGGAGGTATGTCTGTTCCATCTCCCGCACCCGGTGACGTGCCAGTTACCCCTAGCTCAGCCTCCAGCGCTCACCCCGTGGATGCCGCCCCGGTTGCGATGCGGGAGATGCTGCAGAGACTGGGGTACGGTAGCCATCCGCCTCAAATCACGCATGTGCAGACCTTAACAGCCCAAGAAGCTGTTACCTCCCCCTGGCCCAAGTGGGCACACCCCCGCGTCGTAGAAGCCTACCAATTCCTGGGCGTTGACCAGCCTTACCGACACCAGGTTGAGGCCGCAGATGCCGCCCACAGCTCACCGGGCAACCAGCACGTTATTCTTGCCACCGGCACGGCTTCGGGCAAATCCCTTGCCTACCAGCTACCGGCGCTAGATGCTATTTACCGAGGGGAAATCGGCGAGGGCGGAGCAGGCTTTATCTCTGGCAGGGCAACGGCTCTTTACCTCTCCCCCACCAAAGCTCTAGCTGCCGACCAGCTAGCATCACTGCGCTCTCTAAACCTGCCCGGCGTGGTGCCTGAAACCTACGACGGCGACACTCCTCCCGCTGACCGACGCTTTATCCGTGAGCGTGCCAACCTGGTGCTCTGTAACCCGGATATGCTGCACCACGCCATCTTGCCCAACCACGGTCACTGGTCAGTTTTTCTGCGCAAGCTACGCTATGTGATTATTGACGAGGCACACAGCTACCGCGGCGTGTTCGGTGCCCACGTGGCGGCGCTCCTGCGGCGCCTGCGCAGAATCTGCCGGCACTACGGTGCCAGCCCGGTTTTTATTGGTGCCTCTGCCACCAGTGCTGAGCCAGCCGCATCCTTCAGCCGCTTAATTGGTTCTCGACCGGAGGCAGTCACCGCCGTTACCGAGAGCACGGCTCCGCGGGGTGCTACCCATGTGGTGCTCTGGGAACCTGAGTTTGACCAGAGCCAGCAGGTGACTGACCGGCTATCTGCAGGTCGGGGTACAAGCCGCTCCCCCGGAGGAAGCGGAGGCGGTGAAAACGGGGCTCCCGTGCGCAAGTCTGTCATCACTCAAACCGCCGAAATGCTGACAGACCTGGTGATCGACCGAACCCGCACCATCGCCTTCATCAAATCGAGGCGCGGGGCAGAAGCTATTGCCCAAACCGCCGGGCGCTTCCTAGATGAAGTCGAGCCCGGCCTATCATCCAGGGTTCGTGCCTACCGTGCAGGCTACCTGCCCGAAGAACGCCGAGAACTAGAACGTACCCTGCGCAGCGGGCAGATGCTGGGGGTGGCATCAACATCGGCTCTAGAACTGGGGATTGATATTGCTGGGCTGGACGCCGTGCTGGTGGCTGGCTGGCCAGGCACCCGGGCCTCCTTCTTCCAACAGATTGGACGCGCTGGCCGCGCTGGGCAAGATAGTTTCGCGGTGCTGGTTGCCAGCGAAGACCCGCTGGATACCTATCTGGTGCACCACCCGGCTGACATCTTTGAGAACGGAGTTGAAAAGACAGTCTTTGACCCTGAAAACCCCTATGTTCTCAGCCCCCACCTCTGCGCCGCTGCTGCCGAGCTGCCCCTGCGTCCAGAAGAGCTAATTGTTTTCGGCGCCACCGCCCCCAGGCTTCTGGAAAAGTTGGTAGAACAGGGCTACCTGCGCCGCCGCCCCACCGGCTGGTTTTGGACCCACCCAGAATCAGCGTCCGCCCTGGTCTCGTTGCGCGGCGGCAGTTCACCACTGCAGATTATTGAGGTAGAAACCGGAGCTGTGGTGGGCACGATGGACGGCGGTTCAGCTCACGCACAAGGACACCCCGGAGCTATCTACACTCACCAGGGTGAAACTTTTTTGGTGGAAGACCTCGATGAAGAAAACCGGGTCATTGCTGTCAGCCGAGCCACCCCCGACTACTACACGCAAGCACGGGACATCACCGAAGTCACCGTACTGGCCACCGATCGGACGGTGGAGCAGGGGCCGGTAACTATGAACTTTGGGTCGGTGCGGGTGCGCTCGCAGGTAGTGGGTTATCAGCGCAAATCGCTGATTGGCCAACAAGTGCTGGGCGACGAGCCCCTGGATTTAGAGCCTCAGAGCCTCAACACCCGCGCTATTTGGTGGACCATTCCTGCCACAGTTCTGCATTCAGCTGGGATTCACGAACGCGAGGTACCCGGCGCCCTCCACGCCGCCGAGCACGCCGCCATCGGTTTATTACCCCTCACCGCTACCTGCGACCGGTGGGATATTGGAGGGCTTTCTACTGCCCTGCATGTTGACACCGAGCAGCCCACCATCTTTGTCTATGACGGTCACCCGGGTGGAGCAGGTTTTGCCGAACGCGGTTTCGAGGCAGCCGAGCACTGGCTGCGAGCTACCCTTGACACCATTCTGGCCTGCGAATGCGAGCGCGGCTGCCCCTCCTGCGTCCAGAGCCCCAAGTGCGGCAACCGCAACGAGCCTCTAGAGAAGACCGCTGCAGCCCGGTTGCTGGGGGCTCTCTTGGTTCATGCCGGGGCAGTGTCGGAGGGCGAGAACAGAGCCCTCCTCAAGCCCCTGGCTCAAAGGGAAGTCGATGCAGGGCGAGCGCCGCAGCCGGTGGTCTCAGCAGTTGAAGCGCTGACCGGTCAGCACAGTAGCGAGGCGCCCTTCTAGTCCTCCGGCTTTCTCGCGGTCAAGCTGCGAGAGTTAGCCAAGGTAGGCTGCTGTGATCTTGGGTGGGCTAGGAACCCTTGTTCACCGGCACGGCAGGAGGCCCAGCACGTGAAAGACCTTCAGCCGACCCCAAGAAAGCGAACGGCCCTTCTATAGGAATCGTTACACGGACATCCACCGTTCCGCTCAGCTCCGAAGGGAGAGCGCAGCCAGCCAGACTAGCCCCATTGCGCCCCGCCACAGCGGCCGCTACGGTGCAGGGCTGCCCACTGCTTAACCCTCGGGCGGCATCGGCTCCAGCGAGGGCTGCCAAGTCAGCAGCGGTAGCGGCCCGATGATTAGCACTTACGATACCGACCAGCCCTGCCACGGTAAGCCCCAGAACTAATAGCACGCAGACCAATCCCAAAGATGTCACGGTATTACTGCCCCGCTCGGCATCCTCCCGGGGCAGACAGAAGCTTGGTTGCCGCATGCTCACTGCCCACCACCTTCGGTGAGCGCTTGAGCATCAGCGACCAGTTGCCAGCCGGTGAGCCGACCAATTAGCCCCGGCGCAGTGCGACTAGCTTCAACGCGAGTGAATTCTCCGCTGGTACTCACCGATACGGCTGCCCGAGGCTCAATTTCCTGGACGATGCGGGTGATCGTTTCAGCGCCCTCACCGCGAGCAGCGGCTCGGGCTCCTATTCGGGCGCCCTCTTCAAGGCGGAGTTGCACGATGCCCAGGGCTGCGGCACCCAGTACCAGACCCAGCACGAACACCACGGCGGGTAGGGTAACTGCAAATTCAGCGGTGACAGACCCGCGCTGTCGGCACCTAGCCCTCCGCCCCAGAAGAGCGCAGGGCCAGATGCCACCGGCGAGAGGCCGTGGGTGAGGTTTAGGCTCCAGTCGAGAGCGCATTGCGCACAATCCCTAGCAGGAGCTCACGCACCTCATCAGATTTCAGGATTACTACCAGCAGACCGGCAAAGCCGACTGCTGCTAGCATGACGATGCCGTACTCAGCGGTGGTTGCACCGGCTTCTGGGTCATCCAAAGAGGTGACTAGCTCCCCGATAAGAGCTGGGGCGGTCGGGGCTTCTTCTCCCCAGTCCTCAGCAGAGACCAGTGAGTGAGAGGGTGTGGTTGTAGGGTACGACATGGTGCCGTCCTTTCAGGTCAGAGGGTGAGTGTTAGCCCGCTGCGGGGCGAAAGGGTAAGAGGAAAAGGATGGAAAAGGAATCCACCACCTCAGCGGGCTACTACCAGTGTCATTCAGGTCACCGATGGTGACCAGGGATGAGGGAAGCTGTGGAAAATCTACTCAGATTACTTCCTTCACCCCGGTGCGACTGCCAGGTAATGGGTGAAAGTATGAAGCGACTGTGACCGAAAAATCTACTGGGTTTAGAGTTTGTGTACACGCCTTTTAGAGCAGGGAGGGAATCATAGCGATCAGAACAGGCACCACACCCAGGCAGATAAAAGCAGGCAAGGAACAGAGCCCCAGCGGCACCACCAGCTGCACACCCAGCCTGGCAGCCGCCTTTTCTAAGGAGCGTTGACGGTGCCGACGCTTCCGGTCGGCCAGAATACGCAGGAAATCGGCACTGGGCGCACCTGTTTCCAGGCTCAGCCCCAGGGCTGAGTGAACACCGGTCAAAGGTTTAGGCACGGTCTCGCCCCAGGCCTGGGCCCAGGTGGCACCAGCATCCAGCTTAAGCACCACCCCGCCCAGAAAGAAGCGGTAGCGCCCGCTATCCAACTGTCCCAAGTGATGTAGTAGGGCACGAACAGGTAACCCGGCAGCCAACATAGATGCGGCTAAATCCAGGTAGAGGGCTGCGTCCAAAGCGGCACCAGGGGCAGCGTCAGATGCTGAACCAGGCGCTGGGTTAGCGCCGGCAACAGGCTCTTGCGCCTGAGCTCGGCGGGCATCCCTGCGCTTCAAGAGCCACAGCAAAAAGGATGCAACCAGCGCAAAAGAGCTAGCCGCTAGCACCAGCACCTCCATTAGAGCTCCCCTTTTTCTGCGCGGAGGATGAGGCGAGCCGTCCAGCGGCTACCCACTAGGGCAAGGGCAAGGCCAACGCAGCAGATCAGAGCGCCCAGCACCGAACCGAAGAGGACGCCGAGCGGGTCTGCCCCCATGACGAGACCCAAGCCCAGCCCCAACAGGGGCAGCCAGGAGAGAATGCGGCCTGTTGCCTTAGGTCCGCCCATGGCAGCCTCTCTCATCTGCAAGAGGTCAATATCGTTCTCCAAATACCGGGCGAATCGTTCCAACACCTCAGCAAGGGGGGCACCGGTGCGCTCGCTGACCTGCCAGCAGGCCGCTAGGCTGAGGGCTCGTTCAAGAGAGGTGGGGCGAGCCAGCGTCTGAACGCTGTGTAAGCAGGCCTGCGATACTGGGGCCCCTCTTTCTGCGGCAAGTAGGCAGGAGCTGAGAAGATGGTGCAGGTCTCCGACTGCAACTAAAAGCCCGGTCGCCTCCCTATCCCAACGGGCCAGCAACCCCTGAGGCTGCTGCTCAAGGTGACGCTGACGCCCTGCTACTTCTTCGGTAGCTTTTGCCAGTGCAAAGGCTGGGCTTACCCCAGCTTTGAGCAATGCTGCTAGATGCCACATGAGATCTGGCCAAAGTTCGAGTTCATCTATTCCCGGGCGGGCGGCATGGCGGGGAGGCAGGTGTGTCACGAGCTATCACCCACAGCACCCTGGACTGCTTGACGCAGTTGTTCTCCCGCCGGTAGCCAGGCAAGAGAGGGACCCCGGCGCCCTGCCTCGACACGGCATACCGGCCGGACCACCAAGGTCCCAGACTGCTGGCTCAGGCTGGCAATCTCCCGCACCTGGCGCTGACCGCTACTCCTATCAATATGAATGATGTAGTCCAGGGCGGTAGCGGCTTGCAAAGTCACCGCCCGTTCGCTCAGACCGGCGAGTGCACCCATAGCGTACAGACGGGCAGGTACCGCCTCGGTAGAGTTAGCGTGCACGGTGCCGCCAGTGCCTGAGTGGCCGGTGTTCATGGCCGAGAGCATATCTGCAATTTCGGCACCGCGGCACTCTCCCACTATCAGGCGGGTGGGGCGCATACGCAAGGCCGCTTGGATGAGCTCAGAGAGACGGACCTCTCCCCTGCCCTCGGTGTTCGCCTCACGCGCCTGCAGACTCACGGTGTGCGGGTGATCTGGGGCGAGTTCAGAGGTATCCTCAACTAGCAGCAGCCGCTCGTCCGCACCACAGGTTGCCAGCAGGGCAGAGAGCAGGGTGGTTTTGCCGCTGCCAGTGCCCCCACTGATCAGAAAGTTAGCGCGCTGCCGCACCAAGTAGGCAAGTACGCGGCCAGTTTCCTCACTCAACATACCCCGTTCTTGCAGGTCAGCCACGGTAGGGGTGCCGGTAGCGCGCAGGCGGATAGAGAGCAGGGTGCCGCCCCGGCTGAGCGGTGGTAGCACAGCGTGCACGCGCAATCCATTTTCTGTTTGGACATCAGCGATGGGGTGGGAGTCATCCAGCCTGCCACCGGCAGCGCTGAGCAGACGGGTAGCGAGGGCACGACCTTCCTCCTCATCGGTAAGGGAAATATCTGAGCGTTGCAATAGCCCCGCCGCCTCGTACCAAACCTCGGTTCCGTTGAGAAAAATATCGCTCAGTTGAGGGATATCCAGCAGAGGGTCAAGGGGGCCCAGCCCGGTTAGCTCTGCTCTGAGGCGGCGCTGGGCAGAGTCTTCTTCTACCGGGGTCAAAGGGACGTCAATAGCGTCCAAAAGGCCGCGTAAATTTACCGGGTCTGCGGGGTTCAGCAGTCGGGCATCAGGCACCTGGCTGTGCTTGCTCTTTGACGTCATAGGTTTCTGAGTTTGTGGCTCTACCTCCAGGTGCACCGGGTTAGAGGTGGGCGCAGCAGGCCCTTTTACCTCTACCTTAAGGGGCCGGAAATCAGTGATGGTACCGGCAAGAGCAGCCACGGTATGGGGGCGCGGGGCCCTGACCGGTGCGGGCAGAGTGGGTTGCTCCAGAGCACTGGGGTGCGCGGAAACGTTAGGTTGTGTGGTGGTGCCAGAGAGCTGCACATCGCTGGCACCTACCTCCTCGGCTGGCAACTCAAAGAATCGGCTGCGAGCCTTACGCACTGATAGTTCAATACGATCTTCGACTGAGGTCTCGGCAATACTCTTCTGAGGGGAGGGGCCTTCGCCCGAAGAACCTGGTTCCCTTGCTCTGCCCAGTTTCGGGGTGCCCTTCCGTGCCAGTTGGTAGAGCTGCGGTAGCTGTTCTGTATCCATCTGCTGACCCTCAGCGTCTTGCTCGATAGCTGGCGGTTGGCTTGCATGGCGCATGACTGTCCTTAAGCGTCCCGGGCGAATTCCTTTTCTGCCCCTCTTTGTGCCACAGGAGTTGTGACCTGTCTACACCTGCGGCTAGAAAAACAGGAATAATAGAAGAATGTATATTGTGCTCGGGCCCGCAGACGCCTCTACCGGGGAGAACCTCGGTGGGGCAGTTGATGCGCTCTGGGAGGCCATCACACTCAATGACACCGGCTCTGGCACTCACCGCACCTTTCCTCTGGGAAAAATAGCGGACTTTGTGCAAACGGTTGAAAAGCACAACACCCACCGCACCATCCGTTGGACCTGGGCAGATGCCCGAATGGTCATGCCCATGCTTTTGCAGGCCGGTGCCAGCCCCAGCAGTTGCCACGACCTGCGCCTGGTTCAGCGCCTCTTAGTGACCGCAGCATCCAGAGCCCAAAACGGTATCAGCTTCACCCCGGTACTAGAGCTCGGCAAGGAAGCTCAGCCAGCCGGAACCCTACCGGCTCGCCGCCAGATTGAGGGTCAAGAGTCTCTCTTTGATGCCCCGCCCATAACCGCCAGCCGTGACGAACAGGAACCTGCCCCCACAGCCTCCCTGCTTCTCGAAGAATTGCAGGCCCAGCTCACCACCATCAAATCGGCCCCTTACCCTGGCAGATTAGGCCTACTGGCAGCCACCGAATCCCAGGGCGGCATTATTGCCGCAGAAATGAAGCACTATGGGATGCCCTGGAACCGGGCTATCCACGAAAAGATCTTAGAGCACCAGCTCGGTGCCCGCCCGGCAGGCTATCAGCGCCCCTACAAGCTCGAACAGTTAGCTGCCCGTCTGCGCCAAGAATTGGGGGCGCCCAACCTCAACCCCGACTCCCCTCATGAGGTGCTGCGAGCACTTCAGTCCGCGGGCTTCTCGGTCACCAGCACTCGCAAGTGGGAGCTCACCGAATGGGCGAATTCCGCCCCGCACCTGCGCGAATCCCGCTGGCAGGTGGTACGCCCCCTGCTGGAGTACAAACGCCTGGCAAGGCTCTATACCGCTAATGGATGGGCATGGCTGGACGCCTGGGTAACGGACAACCGCTTTCATCCTGCTTATGAGGTGGCGAGCGCCGCTACTGGCAGGTGGGGTGCCCACGGGGGCGGTGCCATGCAGATCCCTAAGGACGTTCGTGCCGCCGTGCACGCCGAAGAAGGTATGTTGCTTACCGTGGCAGATGCCGCCCAAATCGAACCCCGTATTCTGGCGGTTATGAGTGGGGACCGAGCTCTAGCTGTAGCAGGCCGCGACACCGACCTCTACCTGGGTATCGCAGAAATCGGCAAACGTACCGGCAGCGCTCTGGCAGACCGCTCCCACGCCAAAATTGCCCTGCTAGCTGCCATGTACGGTGCCACCACCGGTGAGGGAGGGCAGCTCATGCCCCACCTCAAAAAGCTCTTCCCCCAAGCCATCGGTTTCACTGAAAAGGCAGCAGAAATCGGCTTGCGCGGCGGTCAGGTCACTACCTTCTTAGGTAGGACGTCCCCCGCCCCATCCCACGCCTGGTTTGAGGCTCAGCGCGACCGATCCTCAGCAGAAAAAGAGCGAGCTGCTGCAACGGCCGCCCGTTCCCACAGTCGCTTCACCCGTAACTTCGTCATTCAGGGCACCGCCGCTGAATGGGCGGTGATTTGGATGGCGCAGATTCGCCGCCGTCTGCGCACCGAACGGCGCTTCGGCCACCGTCTACAGTCCCGCCTGGTCTACTTCTTACACGATGAAATCATGATTTACGGCCCGCAGAACGAGGCGGCACTGTGCGCCACGATTGTACGAGAAAGCGCCCAGGCAGCCGCTGAACTAATTTTTGGGCCCACCGACGTTGAGTTCCCGGTCACCGTAGTAACCACCGACGATTACTCCCAGGCCAAATAAGAAGAGGGGGTCAGCAGGCTGAATACCCCCCTATGCCGGCCCCCCGTTTTTCTTATGGCCTATGCACCGATGTCCCGCATCTTTTGGGGGTTCCAGGGCAGTTCCCAGCCGAGTTCTTTGAAGATATTGGAGAGGATGAAGCCGGTAAAGCCCCAGATGGTGAAGGTTTCGTGGTCACCGTGCACATCAAAGGCAGGTGACTTGTGCACCTGATGGGCGCTGTTGATGGCGGCGGTGTGGCGGTTTTCCGGGTCGAGCAGATCTGCTACCGGCACGCGCACCACCAGGGTGGATTCGTCAGTGTCCACCGCGGCGACGGGAGTGGGCAGCGTCCACCAGGCAATTACTGGAGTGACCATAAAATTGCTGACCGGCAAGGCAACGGGTTCTAACTGGCCTAGAATTTCAACTCCACTGGCATCCAATCCGGTTTCTTCAACAGCTTCGCGCAGAGCAGCCACCTGGGCAACCGGAACACCTAGACGGGCTGCCTCGTCGTAGTCTTCTGGGTCTACCCGACCGCCGGGGAAAGCAGGCTGACCGGCGTGATGACGCAGCCGATTGGAGCGCACCAGAATCAGCAGGTCAAGGTCATCCCCCACCGCTCCGCAGTGACTTTCTGAGGGGCTATCATCGAGCACACCAAAAAGGATCAGCACGGCAGCATCGCGGGCTTTTTCAGGGTCAATGCGCCCAATCCGCCAGGCATCAGCTCCCTCTATTGCCGGTGGGTTGCGTTCCAGTAGTTCAAGGAGCTGGGTGCGTGTGGGGTGACTGTGGGAAATATTCTCAGGCATTGAGGCCGTACCCTTCTGCTCGGAGTTCCTGGCGGGTGGCACCCTGCAGAAAACGCAGGTGCAGGCGTTCGCGCCCGGGCGCCATCTCATATTTCATGAGAGCCCTAGCAGCTGTTTCCTCCGTTTCCCCGGCGCCATAGGCGGGGCAAAGGTCAGCAACGGGGCAAACCCCGCAGGCGGGTTTTTGGGCATGGCAGATACGCCTGCCGTGGTAGACCAGACGGTGGGAGAGGTTGGTCCAGTCCTTGGGCTCAAAGAGAGCAGCGACGGCGTGTTCCACCTTGACGGGGTCTTCTAGGTCAGTAAAACCGAAGCGGCGGGCTAGACGCCCAAAGTGGGTGTCCACGGTGATGCCGGGGCGCCCAAAAGCATTACCCAGCACCACGAAAGCGGTTTTGCGACCCACGCCGGGGAGCTTGACCAGTTGCTCTAATTTTTCCGGCACTTTTCCACCGTGATCAGCGACCAGCCGCTCGGCAAGCCCCACCGTTGCCTTTGCCTTGGAGCGGTAGAAACCCAGAGGTCTCACGATTTCTTCGACCTCTTCAATACGGGCAGATGCCAGGGCGGCGGCGTCCGGGTAGCGGGCGAAGAGCTCTGGGGTAACTGCGTTGACACGGACGTCGGTGGTCTGGGCTGAGAGCACCGTTGCCACTAAAAGCTGGTAGGGGTTCGCGAAATCGAGTTCAGCTACGGCGTAAGGGTAGGTTTCCCCCAAAATTCGGTTAATTTTTCGGGCTCGACGCACCAGGGAAAGGGGGCTTTCACTCTCCCCTTTAGCAGCGGCGCGTGAGCGTTTGCGAGCTGCTGCCTCCGCCACCGGGGCAGGCACAGTACGGATTTCAAGCAGAGAGCGTTCATCAGGGGTTAGCTCTATCGATGAGGGTGATTCAACCATATGAATGAGACTACTCAAAAGCGGTTGTCAGAGCATAGCGCACCGTCAGTTCCAGTCATATTCACGCCGGGTCTACCGTCACATTTCATGTAACACGAACAGTGATTTTGTGACAGCCGCTACACAGTGCACTATGGTGTTAGATAAATATTTGTGTGACTCACATCAATGAGCCACGCCATAAACCTTTACACAGGAAAGGCAGAGCCCATGACCGAAACCAATATCTTTGCTCCCAGCGCAGAATTCTCAGCCCAAGCTAATGCCCAGCCCGGCATCTATGAAGAAGCTAAAGAAAAAGGGGTAGATTTCTGGGCAGAGCAGGCTCGTGAGCTACTGACCTGGTCCAAGCCTTTCACCGAAACCCTGGACTGGTCTAACCCTCCCTTCGCCAAGTGGTTCGCAGATGGCGAACTCAACGCTTGTTACAACGCGGTAGACCGCCATGTTGAGGCCGGCAACGGCGACCGCACCGCCATTCTCTTTGAAGGAGAACCCGGCGACACTGCCTCCTATACCTACGCCGAACTCAAAGACGAAGTTTCCCGCGTCGCCAACGGCATCGAATCCCTGGGTGTCACCAAGGGCGACCGGGTTGCCATTTACATGCCCATGATTGCTGAAGCCGTCATCGCCATGCTGGCCTGCGCCCGCGTAGGCGCCGTTCACTCAGTAGTCTTCGGCGGCTTCTCAGCCGACGCTCTGCGCTCCCGCATTGAGGACGGCGAAGCCAAGCTAGTCATCACCGCTGACGGTTCCTACCGCCGCGGCAAGCCCTCCATGCTCAAGCCCGCCGTTGATACCGCCCTAGAAAAGGGTGCTGAGACCATCGAGAAGGTGCTGGTCGTCAAGCGCAACGGCGAAGACGTCAACTGGGTTGAGGGCCGTGACGTCTGGTGGCACGAGCTCACCGCAGAACAATCCACTGACCACACCCCTTCAGCACAAAACGCCGAAGACCCCCTCTTCATCCTCTACACCTCAGGCACTACCGGCAAGCCCAAGGGCATCCTGCACACCACCGGCGGCTACCTCACCCAGGGCGCCTTCACCCACAAGAACATCTTTGACCTCAAGCCCGAGACCGATGTCTACTGGTGCACCGCCGACGTCGGCTGGGTCACCGGCCACTCCTACGTCGCCTACGCCCCCCTGGTCAACGGCTCCACCCAGGTTATCTACGAAGGCACCCCCGATGCCCCGCACCGCGGCCGTTTCTGGGAAATCGTTGAAAAGTACGGGGTGACCATCATGTACACCTCCCCCACCGCCATCCGCACCATGATGAAGTGGGGCGAGGACATCCCCGCAAAGTTCGATCTCACCAGCCTGCGCGTACTGGGCACTGTGGGCGAAGCCATCAACCCCGAAGCTTGGCGTTGGTTCCACCGCGTCATCGGCGGCGGCAAGTGCCCCATCGTAGACACCTGGTGGCAGACCGAAACCGGCGCCATCATGGTCTCTCAGCTCCCCGGCATCACCCACGCCAAGCCCGGCTCCGCCCAGCAGCCCATCCCCGGCATCACCATCGACGTGGTCGATGACCTGGGCGATTCCCTGCCCAACGAACAGTCAGGTTTTCTCACCATCCGCGAGCCCTGGCCTTCCATGCTGCGCACCATCTGGGGCGACGATGACCGCTTCATCGACACCTACTGGTCACGTTTCGAAAAGATGTACTTCGCAGGCGACGGCGCCAAACGCGACGCCGACGGCGACCTCTGGGTACTGGGCCGCGTGGACGACGTCATGAACGTCTCCGGCCACCGCCTCTCCACCCCCGAGATCGAATCCGCCCTGGTCTCGCACCCCGCCGTAGCAGAAGCTGCTGTAGTGGGCGCTGCTGACGAAACCACCGGTCAGGCAGTCATGGCCTTCGTCATCCTCAACGACAGCGCCAAAGCAGAGGACCATGACCCTACCCAGCTGGCAGAGCAAATCCGCGCCCACGTCGGTGTGGAAATCTCACCCATCGCTAAGCCCAAGCGCGTGCTCATCGTGGACGACCTGCCCAAGACTCGCTCCGGCAAAATCATGCGCCGCCTCCTCAAGGACGTCGCAGAAGACCGCCCGGTCGGCGACACCACCACCCTGGCAGACCCCACCGTCATGCAGTCAATCGAGGCTAACTTCAAGCAGAGCTAAGGGCTAAGTAAGTAAATCCATCCATAGTCCGCCTCCAGTTTTCTCACGATTCCGCAGAAAACTGGAGGCGGGCTCTTTACTGTGAAAAACTAGGAGCCATGGCAACTACTGCGACTGCACCCAAACCCATCTTTGTTCTCAACGGCCCCAACCTTAATTTGCTGGGCATCCGCAAACCCGACATCTACGGGCACACCACTCTGGCAGACATTCAGGCGACCCTGCGCGCTCAAGCCGCCGAGCTGGGCCTGAGCATCGAGTTTATGCAGTCCAACCACGAGGGTACGCTCATTGACGAAATCCAGCGGGCCCGCACCGAAGGCTCAGCAATCATCATTAACCCTGCCGCCTACACCCACACCTCGGTTGCAATCCACGACGCCTTAGAGGCCGCCGAACTGCCCATCGTTGAAGTCCACCTCTCCAATGTGCACCGCCGCGAGAGCTTTCGCCACCACTCCTACGTTTCCTTGCAAGCCAGCGCCGTCATTGCTGGTGCTGGGGCTCAAGGCTACGAGCTGGCGCTGTCCTATCTTGCTCGCCAGCTTCAACCTGCCGGTTAAACTCAAACCAGCGTCCTACATTTCACGAGGTCATAGACTATGAGTACCACACCACAGCGCAAACTAACCTTGGCCGATGCAGTCTTCATTGGGGCTGGCTCTATGATTGGCGCCGGGCTCTTCGCCGCTTTCGCCCCGGCAGCCCGCGCAGCAGGTGACTACCTGTTAGTATCACTGGCAATCGCCGCTTTTCTTGCGTTTGCTAATGCCACCTCTAGTGCCCAGCTAGCCGCCCAGTACCCCCAGTCTGGTGGCACCTATATCTACGGCAAAAAACAGCTGGGCGACATCTGGGGCTTTCTCGCCGGTTGGTGCTTCGTGGTGGGCAAGACAGCCTCCTGCGCGGCTATGGCTATGACCTTTGCCGCCTACGCCGCGCCGTCCTGGCAAAAGCCTCTTGCCATAGGTGCGGTTCTTGCACTCACTGCCGTCAACTATCGGGGTATCACCCGCACCGCTGCCCTGACTAAGCTTTTGGTCACCCTGGTGCTAGCAGGTTTAGCGGTCTTTTTTGTTGCGGTCTTAACCGGTACTTCACCGACGCCCTTACACGCGGTTGACTCAGGAACCGCTGGTCTCTACGGGGTTCTACAGGGTGCCGGTCTGCTCTTCTTTGCCTTCGCAGGGTACGCACGCATTGCAACCATGGGCGGTGAGGTTATACAGCCAGAACGTACCATACCGCGGGCCATTCTCTGGGCGCTGAGCTTAGTGGGCGCACTCTACCTGGCAGTTGCCCTTGTTGTGCTGTCACAGTTCAGCCCGGCACAGCTAGCTGGCAGTGTAGCTCCTCTGGCAGATGCAGTTGGCGGTTGGCCTTTTGCCCGTGGGGTGCTCTCCCTAGCCGCTAGCCTGGCTGCCTTGGGCGCACTGTTAGCGCTCATTACAGGTATCGGACGCACCGGCCACGCTATGGCTGTAGGCAAGCATCTACCAGCAGTTTTTGCCCCTCTACACCCCCGTTTTGGGGTACCTCACCGCCTAGAAATCACGGTAGCGTTAGCCGTCTGCCTTCTCATTCTGCTCTTTGACGTGCGCGGGGCGATCGGTTTCTCATCCTTCGGTATTCTGCTCTACTATTTCTTGGCGAACTGCGCCGCATTGACCCAGGGCCCGACCCACCGCCGCTACCCGCGCTGGTTACAGGTAGCAGGGGCAGCTGGCTGCTTCGTTGTGGTTTGGACGCTACCGCTCGCGTCTATTACAGGTGGGCTAGTATTGCTGACCTGCGGGTTGCTCTACTATTTGCTCTTTGCGCGGCGACAGGCTCAAGGTTCCAGTGATAGCCGCTAGCGCCGGTTGGGAGCTAGCCTGCACATGCGCCGGTAGCCACCGCCTGTGACCCGACCTCTACCTGACCCAGCGCGTTGATAATGCTTGATGCTGGCACAGCGTAGCCGCTTTGCCCCTGGGTTGCTTTAGCAAAAATCATGGCCATAACCGTGCCATCTTCCGTCAGCACAGGGCCACCGGAGTTACCCTGTTGAACATCAGCTGCCAGCTGGTACACCAGACGGGAGGGGTTGGTCTGGCCAGTCTGAGCATCAACGGTCTGCGTGATGCCCAGCCCCTGCACTGTGGCAGGTTTACTCTGGAAACCTCCCCCACCGGGGTAGCCCATAAAGGAGACAGTAGTGCCAGCCGCTATTTCGGTGCCATCGATAGGCAGGGGGTTCACTCCCAAATCGGGGGATGAAATGATGGCAATATCTAGAGCCTCATCAAAATAGATGACTTCACCGGTCGCTGCCTCACCGCCCCGCGCCAGCAGAGTGGGGGTAGTGACCCCGGCAAGGACGTGAGCGTTTGTAACGACCAGCCCACCGTCCACAGCGAAGCCAGAGCCTTCCGAAGTGTAATTACAAGCTTGGGCAGCTCCCACTACCTGCACTACTGAGGAGCTCGCGTTCTCTAGAACGGGGTTTGACAGTGGCTCAGAGGGGGCAGCCTGCTCAGGAAAGATCAGGTTGGAAATCTCAGGTAGGGCTGCCGCATCAATGACCTGCCCACGAATTTCAGTGACTTTATCTTGCAGGGTAGCCGGAGTGACCGACATCATCCATGAAATGACCCTAGATTCAGCGGTAGCAGCAGTAACAGCTGGCAGCCCCAGCGGGCGCACCAGAAGCACGATGGTCACAATCACCAAAGCGCTGAGTAACAGGTTCAGCACACCACCAGCCAGACGTTCTAAGCCGCGCAAAGGAGTAGCATCCGTGATACGGCGCAAGGAGCGCCCCAAGGCCATCCCGATAGTTTGCCCCAGTATCAGGCACGCCATCACGGTACCCAGCGCCACCAGCAGGTTCCATTGCGATCCCACCTGGTCAATCATCCAGGGGGTGGCATAGACCGCCGCAGCAGCACCCATCACAAAGCCAACCAGTGTGCCCAGGGCAACGAAAAGGCCCTGACGTAGACCTGTCAGAAAATACAGCCCAATGACGGCCAAAACCGCAATATCAAGGACGGTCGCAGCGCTCATGGCCTTCTCCGTTTCTGTACCCATCCCTCAGATAGGTCATGTAGCTCAACAGCGGGGGTGATGCCCCAATGTGGGAAGAATAAAGGTTACCGTCTGAACCTGGGAGAATAACCAATGACCGGGCCCTAAAAATCTCTGGGAACTCCCACGCATACCTCAAAAAAGGTTTTGAAAGCACCCGATATCATGTAGTCTCTTTAGTAGTTAAATATGTCACAAGCAAATGTGGCGCGCATTGAAACAGCTCATACTATGCTTAGTACTCTGCCCGGTAGCACCATACAAGCTGCTTCTCGCACTTTTGCTCTCCACTTTAGAACTGTTCTAGGAGTTTTTGAACTATGGATATTGAAGTACTACGCCGCGCCCCCCTCTTTGCATCACTTGATGATGAGGCTTTTGCAGCTTTGACCGAAGACATCACCGAAGTTGACCTGTCCCGCGGCGCTACCCTTTTTTACGAAGGCGATCAGGGCGATCAGCTCTACTTCGTCATCTCCGGCAAGATGAAGCTGGGACGCACCGCATCTGACGGCCGTGAAAACTTGGTAGCCATCATGGGCCCCGGTGAAATCTTCGGCGAGATGGCGCTCTTTGATCCCTCACCCCGTTCCACCAGCGCGACCGCTGTGTCTGAAACCCGCCTGGCAGGTGTTAAGCACGAGTCCCTGCGCAAGGCAATGGAAAAGTCACCTAATATCTCAGCTCAGGTACTGCAGGCTCTAGCACGCCGCCTGCGCCGTACCAACGAGAACCTGGCTGACCTGGTTTTCTCAGATGTTCCCGGTCGCGTGGCTAAGGCCCTCCTTGATTTGGCTGACCGCTTCGGTCGCCCCGCTACGGACGGCGTCCTGGTTGCTCACGAGCTCACCCAGGAAGAACTGGCACAGCTGGTTGGCGCTTCCCGCGAAACCGTGAACAAGGCTCTTGCTGAGTTCGTTTCACGCGGCTGGATCCGACTCGAAGCACGCGCAGTGGTCATCCTTGACCTGCAGCGTCTGCGTCAGCGTTCACGCTAAACATTTCAACCGTTATCGGTCAATAAAAAGGTGGGCACCCCAACTGGGGTGCCCACCTTTTTGACGTCACTCGTGGCTAAGTTTTAAGTATTATTTGAACGGTAAAGCTGGCTTGAGCATTTTTCCCAGATTCCAGGTGAAGTAGGTGAGGTAAAGGCAAGCATGTATTCACCGTCGACCTGCACAACCTCTGCCTTCTTTATTTCGACCTTGTGCTTCTGTGCTAAGAAGGCAACAGCGTTGGAGGAGCGCGCTAGGCTCTCCAAGATGCAAAAGACGCCAGGGGTTAGGAGTTCTTCCAGCGGCAGGGAACGGGTGGTGTCAGCCCCGATGCGGTCCCCTAGCCAGGTCTGTCCTGAGGTTGCCAGCAGCTCTCTCACGTTGAGCCACTCACCCCAGGAGCCTTTACTCGCCAGTAAACAAAACTTTTGTCCCACCGGTACCGCACAGGCGAAGTAGTGGATATCGCATCTCTGGTGCCTGAAATCTGGGGACTGCCAGCGTGCCAGGGGGCGTAGAAGATCGGTGCGAAGTTTCAAGCCGCGTTTGCCCAGGTATTCCGCCATGGTTTTATCACCGGCAGCAATCATTTCGCGGGCGTCCATCTGTTCTAGTCCGTCAGAGTGCTCGGTGACGCTCATTGAGTCAGACCCTGCCAGCAGAATTCCGGTTTCCTCAAACGCTTCACGGATAGCCCCGGCAACAGCAGCATGCGCGGTTTCGGCGTCCTCTGTTTGCAGAACGGCTTGCCACTGTGCTGGTGATGGACCAACCCAAGGCACCGGCTCGGCGTCTGCAGGGGTAATGAGACCACCGGGGAAAGTCACAACGCCCAGAGGCGATGCACCGGTGCGGTAAGTGAGCAGTACCTCAAGCCCGTTTGCGCCATCACGCACAAAGACAACTGAGGCTGCCTGCCGCAGGCTTCGCCCCGCTACCGCGCCGTTTTCTACAAAAGAGCGTGCTGCCGATTGCAGGGCGCGTGGCACCCTGAAGTAGCGCGCGGCGGCAGGTACGCTGGCGCTAGGGGTAGGAGCATCTGAGCGAGGCAAGGTTTTGAGGGCCCCGGTGTACATTCCCTGGTTAGACATACTCAACGATAATTTCAATTTCGACCGGGGAGTCAAGCGGAAGCACAGGCACCCCTACCGCCGAGCGCGCGTGTTGGCCCGCTTCAGCAAAGATTTCACCCAGCAGCAAAGAAGCACCATTAATGACGGCGGGCTGAGCTGTGAAGTTTGGTTCAGACGCAACGAAACCGACGACCTTGACGACCTTGGTCACCCGATCAAGATCACCGATAACAGATTTAACCGCTGCCAAAGCGTTAAGCAGACTAAGAGCTGCAAGCTCCTGAGCCTTCTCGGGACTCACGTAAGCGGCGTCCCCGCTGGCAGAGACTTTGCCACGGGCAGGTAGCTCACCCTTAACGAAGGGCAATTGGCCAGATGTGTAAACGTAGTTGCCGCTGGTGACGGCGGGGACGTAGGCAGCCACGGGAGCTGCTAGCTCGGGTAGGTTATAGCCGAGTTCTCTAATGCGGTCTTCAACCGTTGACATCGCATCACCTTTCACTGGGTAGCCTGCACTCAACAACGCCTAAGAACTAAAAAGGTTGCTGGGCGAGCTTCCGTATGTATAGAGCATTAAACCGGGCCTGCAGGCGCTGCACAGTGCAGGCCGCAAACCCGGCTTTCAACAGAATCGCTAGTTTGACTTCTTACGCTTGAAGTAGGCGATTGGATTACCCTGAGTCGGTGCCACCATATTACCGGCAGGAGTTGCCCCAGAAGGTGCAGCGCCGGGAAGTACAGTGACAAGTTCCCAACCATCTTCACCCCAGGTATCGAGGATCTGCTTGGTTGCGTGAATCATCAGGGGCACAGTTGCGTATTCCCATTTTTCCATAGTTCTAGCCTAGACCACCCCGCCCTAAAAGACGAACGATGAGAGCAACTAGCTACGTGCCGGAAGGCTCACTACAGCTGGGTAAACGGTGAAAGGATCACCGGCGAAGGGTCTGGGTTAGCTACACACACCGTATATAAACCTCTGCGATGTGGTCTTTCTAACCGGCTGACAGCACACTTCTACGGTGTCAACAGGGGCAAGCCAATGTACTTTTTCCTATCAGCCGATAAACTGATGCAATGGCTTCATCTAAGAATCTTCGCAAGAGACACCGCACACCCGGCGATTTTCTGCAATTCATTGCACTCAGCATCATCGCCGGCTTTGTGACGGCTCTTATTCTTGTGCCTCCGACTACCGCCCTGAGCGCTACCGCAAGTGCATCGCTGAACTGGTTCAAGGGCTTGCCCGATACCCTCAGCGAGGGGCCCCTATCTGAGCCTTCGGTCATTTATGCCAAGGACGGTAAAACAGAGCTCGCCTCCTACTACTCGCAGAACCGCACCGAGATTACTCTCGATGATATGTCTCAGCACATGAAAGATGCCATTCTCTCATCTGAGGACCGCAAGTTCTACGAGCACGGTGCGGTGTCCCCTTTGGGTATTGCCCGCGCGGTAGTTAATAACATTATTAACCCCGGTGCGCGCCAGGGCGCTTCAACCCTCACCCAGCAGTACGTCAATAACCTGTTGATCGACGCGGCTGAGCAGAGCGGTACAGAAGCCGATACTTTGGGTGCCAACAAGGATTACCTCGACAAGATCAAAGAGATTAAACTTGCAATCTCGATGGAGCAAAACCTCTCCAAAGATGACATTCTGGAGGGCTACCTTAACATCATCAACCTCGGCGGCTCCAACTACGGTGTAGAGGCTGCTGCCTACTACTACTGGGGTATCTCTGCTAAAGAACTTGATATTTCTCAGTCAGCTATTCTGGCGGGCATGGTTGTTTCACCTAACATTTATCGCCCAGACGTAAACCCTGAGCTTTCTAGGGAACGACGCGATATCGTATTAGGTACCATGTTTCGTGACGGCAAAATTACTGAGGAAGAATACTCCAGCGCTCTCAACGAAGACATTGAACTGGATATTCATAACACCCCCATGGGATGCTCTACTGCTGGCGATTCAGCGCACTTCTGTTACTACGCGGTCACTGACTTCTTGAATGATGAAACCTTCGGTGCAACCGAGGATGACCGAGCCAACTCTCTTTACCGGGGCGGCTACAAGATTATTACCACTCTTGATCCCGACGCGCAGGCAGAGGCCAAGAAGCAGGTTGAAGCGACTCAGCCGTCCAGCAACAACGTTGATGATGTCAACTCTTCTCTGGTATCGGTGGAGCCTTCCAACGGCAACATCGTGGCTATGGCCCAGAACTCCGCGTACGGTGAGCAAGACGAGACCAACCAGAGCTCCTACTACAACTTTAACGCCGGCACCTCCCACGGTGGTACAGCCGGTTATCAGCCGGGTTCTACCTTCAAACCCGTTCTGCTTGCCCAGTGGATTAAGGATGGTAAGGGTGTCAACGCCTACATTGATGGCACCTCTTTGAGCTACCCTCAATCCTTCCGTTGGCCTGCGTCCTGTGTTGAAGGCGGTTTCACCCAGACCCCTGACACCGACGGCTATAAGTTCCAAAACGCTGAGGGTGGAGCCCAGACCTGGGGCACCGTAGCCTACGGCATAAAGAACTCCATCAACTCCTACACCATGAAGATGGCGTCCGTGACCGATGCCTGTGCCCTCAACGACCTGCGTTCAGCCATGCATATCACTGACGGTGCGGGCAATGATGAGCCTTACGGCCTCAATCAACCCTCGGCCTACATCGGTGGTTGGCGTAACGGTACCACTCCCCTGATTATGGCTTCTGCCTACGCTGTCTTTGCAAGCGGCGGTATGTACTGTGAGCCCAAATCTCTGAACAAGGTGGAAAGCAGTAAGACCGGCGAGGAAATCAAAACCTATGAGGCTAGCTGTGAACGTGTTCTCGAAGAGAACGTCGCTAACGGCGTTAACTACGTGCTGAAACAGGTACTGGTTGATGGCTCCGGTTACCAGCGCGGCATTGGTCTTACCGATGCTTCAGCAGCTAAAACCGGTACCACCGATAACTCCACCCAGACCTGGACTGTGGGTTATACCCGCGGCCTGTCAACTGCATCTTGGGTAGGCTCCATGAACTGGGGTTCACGTTCACTCAATGGCCTCTCCATCAACGGTAAGTCGTTGGACTACGTGGACGGCGCTACCTACGCGGGTCTGCAGTGGCAGCGTTACATGCAAGCTGAGTCTAAAAACTACAATACGGACAGGTTTGAGAATCCCTCAGGTTCTGTTCTCGGCACCAGCCAGTAAGGGTTACATCATGACTTCCTTAAATTCTTTCGATGTAGCAGCTTCAATCCGCTTCGCTTCTAAGACCGTTTCGGCGATTCTAGCTGCAGGTGCGGTTGCGGGAGCCGCTACGGCAGCTTATGCGCGTTTTTACGAGCTCAACAATTTTGGGGTTCGTCAAGAAGTTCTGCCCGTTCTTCCCGCTGGTAGCCCCGATTTTAGGGTGTTGCACATTTCAGATATGCATATGATCCCGGGGCAGAAGCAGAAGACAGCTTTCATGCATTCCCTAGCGGATTTGCAGCCTGATTTAGTGATCAATACCGGTGATAATCTCTCCCACATGAGCGGTCTTCCCGCTCTCTTAGAGGCTCTGGGCCCGCTCTTTGACTTCCCCGGTGTCTACGTACCCGGCTCTAACTGCTACTTTGCCCCCGTCCCAAAGAACCCCGCCCGCTATCTCTGGAAGAAGAATACCGGGGATGAGGCTGGCAGTGAACCGCGCAACCTACTCCCTACTCAAGACATGCACGATGCCTTCGATGCCCGAGGCTGGGTAGGTCTCATTAACCGCCATGACACCCTGACCATCAATGGTTTGAGGCTAGAATTTTCTGGTGTGGATGACCCGCACCTGGATTACGATCAGCACCCTGGCTTTGCCCCCACAGCTTTTGAGGCTGGGAAAGACCCCAGCGTCCGGCTAGGCGTCTGCCACGCTCCCTACATGCGCACCCTGGAGCGCTTTGTGGATGATGGCGCACAGGCAATTTTTGCGGGTCACACTCACGGCGGTCAGGTCTGCCTTCCCGGCGGGCATGCGCTGGTCTCTAACTGCGATTTGCCCCCGGAACGTGCCAAGGGCGTCTCTCTACAGGGCGGTGTTCCAGTGCAGGTTTCAGCCGGCTTGGGCACCAGCAGGTACGCGCAGGTACGCCTCTTCTGCCCGCCTGAAGCCGTGCTGGTCACTCTGACCTCGGCTCAACAGTAACCCAGTGAGCAGGGTTGTGCGGGTTGCAATCGTGGGCGGCGGCCCGCGTGGTCTATGGGCAGTTGAAGAGCTTGCTCGCGTTGCAAGTGCGCAGAACCTCAGTTGTGAGGTGACGATCTTTGACCCTCAACAGTTGGGCAGGGGCGCCGCCTACAGCCTGGACCAGCCCGCCTACTACCTGCTTAATGTAGAGGCTGGCCGGGTTGCTACCGGTTGGGGTCTGCTGAATGAATTTCGGCGTCAGGTGCTGGGTGAAACAGACCCGCTTACCACCTTCCCGCCGCGCCGCACCGTGGGGCTTTTTTTCCACTTCTCCTGGCAGCATCTTCTGGCAAATCTGCCGACCGGGTTCACCGTGCGCCATGTGCAACAGCGCGTTACCGATATCAGCCAACTGGCTGATTATGATGCGGTGCTGTCGGTCACCGGACATAACCCCCTGCCTAGCGGTGACGGGGTGCTGAGATCATACGGCGACTTGAGTGCGGTAGCTGCCGGCTCCAGTGTGGCCCTGCGCGGGGCAGCACTTTCTTGTATTGATACGGTGCTGGCTCTGACGCTGGGCAGGGGCGGCAACTTCTCCGGAGCAACCTACGAGCCCAGCGGTTTTGAACCTGCCACCATGATGCCCTTCTCACGCAGTGGTCGCTTCATTCAGGTGAAGCCCCCGCAGCCCACCGAAAGCGAGTTGGATCTCTTAGAGAAGTTTAAAGCTCCCCTGGCCCAGGTCACCACGGGCGCCGAGCTGCGTGCCTTGGTTATTGAGGCTGCTTCTGCCCTGCACGGTGTGCCACTGACGTGGGAAGATTCACTATCCACTTTGCCCACTGAAGAGCTGATGAGGGTGAGCCTGCTGAGCGAGCGTCTGCCGCAACAGAGTTTTGGCATGGTCTGGAAAAATCTCTACCCCCAGATTATTACCCGGGTTTCACTCGGCGGGCTGGCACTGGATCGCACCTTACGCGACACCATTAGCCGCCTGAAACCGCTCACCTTCGGCACACCCGCCGCACAAATGCACCGCATGGTAGGCCTCGTGGAGGCCGGCATCTTGGACCTCAGCATGATGGATCGCGCACAAGATATTAAAGCGGATTACCTCATCGATACCGTGCAATCCCCGGCGGGTCTAGCAGAAGGTAGCTTCAATGAGACCCTGGCACGGGCATCCGATGCCGATATTTCCCAGGGCTACCTGCGCACCGATGAACGTGGTTTTGTGGGGACTAGCTCGCGCTGGGCAGTTGCGGGCAGAGTCACCGAGCCCTACGTTCTCGGCAACGACACGGTCTCGCGGCACAACCACAGCATTATCCCCGCTTGGGCTGAAGCGGTGGGCAGGCTGGCTGGCTCTCAGCGGGCGGCTTCGTAAGCAAGCCCCTAGCTACACCTGGCACCGTTCGTCAGCTGTGAACCGGTACCTTGACCAGGGGCTAAGAAATATAACATGGATTACATGTCTTTTAGTCTTCTGCGCGTCAAACCCTTACCAACGCCCCCTCCAGTGCCCTACGGCAAGCGTAGCGAAGACGATATCTCCCTGTGGGCCTATACGCGCCCGGTGAGAGGACGCTGGGTTGCTGGTCTTTTGGTAGCCTTGACAGCTGCTGTTCTGGCTATTTCAATTCCCCAGGTTCTAGGGTGGATTATTGACTCACTTCTCACCAACCAGCCAGTAGCGTCATCTGTCTGGCTGGGCGGCACCCTAGTATTTGCGCTAGGTCTTGCACAGGCGGGTCTTATTCTCTTGCGCAGGCAGCTGGTGGTGGAACCGGCGTCTACGGTGGAGAACACCATGCGCGTAGATCTCTTTGACCGCCTCTTGCGCTCGCCCTTGAGCTTTCATGACCGCTGGCCCTCCGGTCAGCTACTCACTCGTGCCATGTCAGATTTAGGCACCATTCGCCGGTGGACTGCCTTCGGTCTGATTCAGCTGATTACTACCCTGGTTCAGGTCGCCGTGGGCACAGCTTATATGGCTCGAGGCTCCTGGCAGTTGGCCCTCATTTTTCTGATGAGCCTGCCCCTCACTGTCTTCTTCATTTGGCGCTTTGTGCGTTCCTTTCGCACCCTGACCCGCGCCTCCCAAGAGAAAACCGGCGATTTAGCTACCACCGTAGAGCAATCGGTGCAGGGTATTAGGGTGCTCAAAGCTCTGGGGAGGGGTGAGCACGCACTTGCCGGGTTTGAGAAGGGGTCAAGCGAACTCAAGAACCTAGAAATCAAGCGCGGCCGCACCATGGGCATGGTGCAGATGCAGGTAGGCATCATCAGCGGTCTGACGCTGGCAATTGCGCTTCTGGTCGGTCTCAATCTCGTCGCGGAAGGGACCATGAGTGTGGGTGCTCTCAGCAGCTATTTTGCGACCGCGACTATCTTGATGGCGCAGGTGGAGCGGAGCAGTATGCTGCTCTCCATGTACCTGGGTGCTAAAGTCTCTATGGATCGTCACCGCCAGGTCATGGTGGGTGGAGCTGGTGAGCAGGTGGAGCTAACCCTTGACGCTGATGAGTCTGAGGTTGAAATGCTATCTACCCAGCTCGGTGGAACGTCCATCGAGTTCGATCAAGTTCACTTCAGCTACGGTGAGTCAGAACGTCCCGTTCTCACAGGTTTCAGCCTGAAGGTACACCCCGGCGAGATTGTTGCCTTGGTCGGTTCAACTGGCTCAGGCAAGTCAACGGTTCTTCAGCTGGCAGCTGGCCTTTACGCCCCTACCTCCGGCTCCCTGCGAATAGATGAGCTGGACGCACGTCGGGTGCCGTTGCCCCAGCTACGGTCACGAGTTGCTTTCGCTTTTGAAGAGCCCGTACTCTTTTCAGCAAGCGTGCGGCAGAACGTCCTCCTTGGCGCCAGTTCAGACCTCACCGAAAATGAGCAGAATAAGCTACTAGAACGCGCTCTGGATATTTCTGCTGCTGACTTCGTGGCGCAGCTACCCCAGGGTGTTGAAACGGTCATCGGAGAAGAGGGCATGAGTCTATCGGGCGGCCAGCGCCAGCGTCTTTCGCTGGCGCGCGCTATCGCAGCTGACCCCGGCGTCCTGCTCTTAGATGATCCTCTCTCTGCCCTGGACGTCAGCACCGAGGAACAGGTTATCACCAACTTCAAAAACCAGCTAGGCGGCACCACCGTCTTGCTGACCGCCCACCGGCCTTCAACTGTAGCTCTAGCTGACCGCGTGGTTCTATTGCAGGAAGGTAAGGTTGCGGCTTTGGGAACCCACAGCCAGCTCTTGAGCAGGGCCGATTACCGCAATCTGATGGCACCTAGCACCACCAGGCAAGGAGCAGAGCAGTGAAACCCTCCATTGAGATCCAAGAAGACAAGGTCAATCTCAGCAAAGAAGAAGCACGACAGGTGCGCCGCCGGTCGGTGGCTCTTCTGGCGGATATTCTAGCGCCGGTACGCCTACACCTGCTGTTTGCCGTGGTGCTGGTAGTTCTGTCCATGGTGCTCAAAACCGCCATGCCCTGGATTATTTCTGAGGCTCTCAACACCACCATTAACCCGCTGATGGCAGGGGACGCCGGGCCCGCCACTCGCATGGTGCTCCTTTACGCCGGTGCGGGTGTGCTGTCTGCAATCTGCATCTACACCAATATTCTGCTGACCTACAAGATCTCTCAGAGCGCCCTCTACGATCTGCGCCAACGAATGTTCGACCATTCCCAGAAACTATCCGTAGGTTTCCACGAGACCTATACTTCCGGGCGGGTCACCTCACGACTGACGAGCGATCTTGACACCATCCGCCAGTTCCTTGATTCCGGGCTATCTGAGCTGGCATCTACGTTGCTGGGCATTATCTTCACCGTGGTTGCGCTCTTCCTGATGGACTGGCGAGCCGGGGTTGCCCTGGCGATCGCTTTCGTGCCGGTCTGGTTGCTTACCCTCTGGTTCCGCCGTGCGTCCTCTCTTACCTACCGCGCTCAGCGGGTAGCCTCCGCCCGCATTATCAGCCGTTTTGCTGAAACCTTCACGGGCATTAGGGCGGTCAAGGCTTTCCGCGCTGAACCACAGGTACGCCGGGACTACGCGGCAGCCGCTGAGGACTACCGCGCACGGGTCATGGAATCGGTGAAGGTTCACGGCCTCTACATGCCTACGCTTCAAGCTCTGGGAAACACCTTCGTTGCAGCGGTGCTGGTGATTGGTGGCTACGCGGTCCTTGGCGGTTCTATGCAGGTGGGTACTCTGCTGGCGCTGGTTATTTATGCTAACCGGGTTTTCGAGCCGATTTTTATGCTCTCCGAGTTTTATAACATGTTCCAATCGGCGGTGTCTGCTCTTGAGAAGGTCTCCGGTTTCTTGGCGGAAAAGCCCCAGGTTCGTGAGCCTGAACATCCGGCGCAGCGTCTCACCCCTGCCCAGGGCGACCTGGTCTTTGACGGGGTGGAGTTCGAGTACTTGGACGGCACACCCGCCCTGCACCGCCTGAGTGCCCAGGTGCCTGCCGGTCAACATTTGGCACTGGTGGGCGCCACGGGTGCAGGTAAGTCAACTATCGCTAAGCTGGTTGCCCGTTTTTACGATGTAACCACCGGTTCTATCAGCCTGGACGGGGTGGACGTGCGGCAGCTGTCTGATGCGCAGCTACGCCGGGAGGTAGTGATGGTAACCCAGGAGGCCTACCTCTTTGAGGGTACCGTTGCCGACAACATCCGTTTGGGTGATCCCACCGCCACTGATGAGCAGGTGCACGAGGCCGCCCGCACGGTGGGGGCCTACGATTTCATTATGTCTCTACCCCAGGGTTTTGCGACCGATCTGGCCAAGCGCGGTGGGAGGGTCTCTGCTGGTCAGCGACAACTGATTTCTTTTGCCCGCGCTTTCTTGGCAGACCCTGCTGTGCTCATTTTGGACGAGGCAACCGCATCACTGGATATCCCAACGGAACAGCTGGTGCAACGGGGCCTTGAGACCCTGCTAGCGGGGCGCACCTCTCTAGTGATTGCCCACCGGCTTTCAACGGTGCTCAACGCTGACCGTATCTGGGTGGTGGACGCCGGGCACGTGGTGGAGGACGGCTCGCCCAGCGACCTGGTGGCACACGGTGGACGCTTTGCCCGCATGGTGGGCGCCTGGGAGGAAAGCAACGCTGTGAGCTAGATTTTGGTCAACGGTAGTTCAATGGGTATCCACCGAGTCATCGCCCAATGAAACTAACCCTGGCTAAAACTGCGCGTCACAGACCGACCTGCCGCCTTGGTTGACCCTATGAGCTGAGTTACAGTAGGAAGTGGGCAACGCTGGTCAATTACGCCCCGCGTTGCTATCACACACACTCTTCACCCCTGCCCTTGGAGTCCCCGTGAGCGTTATAACCTCAGCCGAAGCCTTAGCCCACTCCCACACACCAGAGCTACAAGCTCTGGCGGAAACATTGCGGGGCAAGCAGCAAACAGATTTCTTCTCAGACAGCACCACCGACCGCCTCGCCATGGCACATGATGCCTCCCACTACCTCCTGGTCCCGGGCGCAGTTGTACGGCCCGAGTCAGCGGCTGACATTGGCAGAATCTTTACTGGTGCAGCCCGCCACGGTGTTCCCCTCACCTTCCGCTCCGGGGGCACTTCACTCTCCGGCCAGGCAAGCACCGACGGCCTATTAATAGATACCCGCAGAAACTTCCGCGGAATCGAGGTACTGGATGGCGGTAAGCGGGTGCGCGTCCAGCCCGGGGCCACCGTCCAAGCGGTCAACACCCGCCTGTCACCCTACGGGCGCAAGTTGGGGCCAGACCCGGCGTCCATCACCGCCTGCACCATTGGTGGTGTGGTCGCCAATAACTCGTCGGGGATGTCCTCAGGGACCGAGTTCAACACCTACAACACCCTGGACTCCCTGGTTGTCGTGCTGCCCTCAGGAACCGTCATTGACACCGCCGATGCGGACGCAGACGCCCAGCTAGCAGCCAAAGAACCAGACCTGCATGAGGGTCTACTGCGCCTGCGCCGCCGCATCATGGATAACCCGGCATCCGTGGCGAAAATCGAGCAACAGTTCTCCATGAAGAACACCATGGGGTACGGTCTTAATTCCTTTGTGGACTATGAGGTTCCGGTCAAGATTCTGGAACACCTGCTCGTAGGCTCCGAAGGAACCCTGGGGTTCATTGCTTCAGCCACCTACCGCACCCTGCCCATCCTGCCAGCGGTCTCCACCGGTCTGCTGACCTTTGATAATCTCATCGACGCCACCAGCACCATTCCAGCTCTAGTGGCAGCAGGCATGGCAACGGCAGAGCTCCTTGATGCAACCTCCATTCGCGTAGCCCAGCGCAGTGGCCAGGTGCCGGCCTCACTGGCCGCCATTGACGTCAAAGACCACGCCACTTTGCTGGTCGAATTCCAGGGCATCAGTAGCGAAGAACTGGTAGACAAGGAGGCGGCAACTGCCCCCATGCTGTCTTCACTGGGCACCGTTCTACCCTTCAGCATGACCACGGACGCTGCCGAACGAGACCTGCTCTGGGCGGCCCGCCGAGGCCTCTACACCACGGTGGCCGGAAACCGCCCTAGCGGCACTAACGCCCTTTTAGAAGACGTGGTGGTGCCGGTCGAACGCTTGGGTTCAACCTGCCAGGATCTCTCGGCTCTCTTTGACCAGCATGGCTATCAGGATTCAGTGATTTTCGGCCATGCCAAGGACGGCAACATCCACTTCATGCTCAATGAGCAGTTCCGCAACGCTGCTCTGCTGAAACGCTATGAAGCCTTCACTGAGGATATGGTGGATCTCATCATTGGTGCTGGCGGCTCCCTAAAGGCTGAGCACGGCACCGGCCGCATCATGGCGCCCTTTGTCCGCCGCCAGTTTGGCGATGAACTCTACGAGATCATGTGCGAACTCAAAGCCCTGGTTGACCCGCGCGGCATGCTCAACCCCGGCGTCCTGCTCTCTGATGACCCCACCTCTTACGTGCAGAATCTCAAGGTAGCTGAGACGGTTGAAGAAGAAGTGGACCGCTGCGTGGAGTGCGGCTACTGTGAACCAGTCTGCCCCTCCAAAGACCTGACTCTTACACCCCGCCAGCGGATCGTCCTCCGCCGGGAAATTCAGGCAGCCGAAGCCGAAGGCAACGGCCAGTTGGCGCAGCAACTGCGTGCGGACTACGACTACGCCGGGGTGCAGACCTGCGCGGTAGACGGCATGTGTCTGACCCGCTGCCCTATGAACATTGATACCGGTGAGCTGGTGCGCAGGCTCCGCAGTGAAAACCAGAATAAGCTAGCGGCTACTGGCTGGAAACTTGCGGCTAAAAACTGGGGCGCAGTGGACGCAGGGGCCGGCAAAGCGCTGAACCTGGCTAAAGCTCTCCCCTTCCCGGCGGTCCAAAGCGTCACGAAGGTGGCGCGCACTCTCGTGGGCGAAGATATGGTGCCTCTCTATAAGAAGCACCTCTCCGGCGGTGGAGCCCGCCGCCACCCCCATGCAGATGAGGCAGCTGAGATCGTTTTCTTCCCCGCCTGCGTCAATGCCATGTTTGGCGGCATCGATGAGAACGGCGCTGACACCACCGTCAACGCCACCGCTGCCTTCACTGCCCTCTGCGAGCGCGCGGGTGTACACTACACGGTGCCCGAGGGTATCGGTGAGCTCTGCTGCGGCACTCCCTGGAAGTCCAAGGGCTACACCGGTGGATACGCCATTATGCGCGATAAAGTTCTCACTGCACTCTGGAAAGCCACGGATGGCGGGCGCCTACCGGTGATCTGTGATGCTTCATCCTGCACCGAGGGGCTGCTGACCATGCAGCAGAAAGTTGCCGCCGCGGTAGAGAGCCAGCAGGGGCGCAGCCGAGTGGCAGGTGAGCCGGATTTCTCCCGTATTGTCTTCATTGACTCGGTAGAATTCGCGGCCGACCGTCTACTTCCCCAGTTATCCGTTACAACCCCCATCGCTTCTCTTGCCCTGCACCCCACCTGCTCCATTACCCATCTGGGCTTGCAGAGCCGTATGGTGCAGATTGCTGAGGCGATCTCACCGGATGCCGTGGTACCGGCTGCCTGGGGTTGCTGTGGTTACGCCGGGGACAGGGGTATGTTGCACCCCGAGCTGACGGCTAGTGCTACCGCTGCTGAGGCTGCTGAGGTTAATCAGCGCACCTTTGCTGCCTATGCCTCAACCAACCGCACCTGTGAGCAGGGCATGACGGAGGCAACCGGGCACAGCTACCAAAACATCCTGCAGCTATTAGAGCGGGCAACCCGGTAAAGGGATGGCGCGCTGATCAGTGCAGAGAAAGCGCGCTATCGGCCTTGCCTGGTTTTGCGTCCTAGCAGGCGGAGCGTTATTATTGAACAGTTGCTCTAGGCTCAAAAGCTGAAGCAACAATCGGGATGTGGCGCAGCTTGGTAGCGCGCGTCGTTCGGGACGACGAGGTCGCAGGTTCAAATCCTGTCATCCCGACAAATAGCCCCGGAACTCAGCAGAGTTCCGGGGCTTTGTCGTATCTAGACATCAATAGCGGGAGGTAATAGCGCACGCGTAGACGACTGGCTCGGGGCTGGCGTGAATTCCGACGAGCGCCCGCGCGAGGAGGAAGAGGGTCGGCCGTCTACGCGTGCGCTATATTACCTCCTTACGCCTAAGGCTTCTTGGTCAGTTTGGAGGGCCACCAGACCTTGGCGCCGATGTCCTCAACCAATGCTGGGATGAGCAGGGCGCGGACCACGGTGGCATCCAGCAGAACGCCGAAGGCAACGATGAAGGCCAGCTGCACAAGGAACATGAGGGGGATGACGGCAAGGGCGGCGAAGGTCGCTGCTAGTACGATACCGGCGCTGGTGATGACACCACCGGTCACCACCAGCCCCTTGCGCATGCCTTGAGTGGTGCCAACCTGTAGGGCTTCTTCGCGGACCCGGGTCATGAGGAAGATGGTGTAGTCGATGCCCAGGGCTACGAGGAAGACGAAGCCGTAGAGGGGTACGGTGGGGTCTGCGCCAGGGAAGCCGAGGATGTGGTTGAAGACCAGGGCTGAGACGCCAATGGCGGTGAGGTAGGACAGCACTGTTGCGGCAACTAGTAGCAGGGGTGCGGCGATGGAGCGCAGCAGCAGCATGAGGATGAGGGTGATGACGATGAGCACCGAGGGGATGATGACGGTGAGGTCGCGTACGGCGCTGGTGTTAGTGTCCAGGTTGGTAGCGCTTTCACCGCCGACGATAGCTCCGGTGTCGTTCAGTTCGGTTCGGATGGTTTTGATGGTTTCTTCGGCCTCGCGGGAGTCTGCGGGGTCGCTGAGGGTTGCTTGAATCAGCACTTTGCCATCGACCACGGTGGGTGCGGCGTTGGCAAACATAGGCGGCAGGTTGGCAGCCTCTGCACCCAGGGGTATGGTGCCTGAGGGTGATTCCTCTGAAAGTACTGCTAGGGAGTCCACGCCCTCGGTTGCTTCAAGGGCGCTAACGGCGGTGTCCATGGAATTTTCGGGCAGAATGATGGACGCTGGTGAGCCGGAGCCTGCGGGGAAGTGCTGGGCGAGTACCGCCTGGCCGTCGCGGGCTTGGGATTCACCGAGCACTAGGTCTGACTGGCGCACACCGTTGGCCTGGAAGGTCGTGGCGAAGGCCGCGAAGATGGCGAGCACAAAGGCGGTAGCTAGCCAGACCTTACGGGGTTTAGCAGAAACAAAATCTGCAATTTTGACCCAGAGACCCGCGCTAGCGTCCTGAGTTCCCTCACGTAATTTGGGGCGGGCAGGCCAGAAGGCTGCTCTGCCAGCTAGGGCGAGGGTGGCGGGGAGGAAGGTAAGGGCGGCCAGCATGGAAAGGACGATGCCGGTGCCAGCCACCGGGCCCAGCGCCTTGTTGGAAGATAGCTCGGAGAGGAGCAAGCAGAGCAGACCGGCAATGACGGTGCCGCCGGAGGCCAGAATAGGCTCGAAGCTTCCCTTGAGAGCTGCTTTGGTGGCGTCGAATCGGGAGGCGTACTGGGTGAGAGCCTCACGGTAGCGGGCAACGTAGAGCAGGGAGTAGTCGGTGGCAGCACCGACCACCAGAATGAGCAGGATGCCTTGAACCTGCCCGTTGATTTTGACCCAGCCCATGTTAGCCATGTGCCAGATGACGAAGATAGCGCCGGAGAGCGCGACTATAGAGGTGATGAGCACCAGGATGGGAAGAACCGGTGAACGGTAGACAATGAGCAGAATGATAAAGACAACAATCAGGGCCACGGCGAGCAGGATACCGTCGATTCCGCCGAAGGCTTCGACGAGGTCAGCGGTGAAACCAGCCGGCCCGGTAATGTAGCCGGTGAGACCAGCCGGCGGGTCAGCGATGTAGCTACGTACCGCTTCGACCGGTTCAAGCACATCTTCGTTGCCTTCTAGTGGGATGATAATTTCTGCAGCTTGCCCGTCTTCTGAGTAGATGACCGGGGAAGTTTCGCCGCTGATAAAACCCTCATCACGCATGGATTGGGTTAGCCCGTCTAGGTAGGAGCGGTGTTCATCGGTGAGTTCGCCGTCGGCAGCGAAGACAGCAATAGCCGGGATGGAATCTGACCCGAAGAAGTCCCGCTGTTGCTCAGTCACCTGGGTTGATTCAGCGCTTTGGGGCAGAAAGTCGGTTGCTGAGTTGGTTGAGACTTCTGAGATTTTGCCAAAGTAAGGCCCGCCAATACCTGCAACAGCCACCCAGACCAGCACCAGAAGGGCAGGAAACAGGGCTCGTACCCATGTGCGATTTTTTGGGGGCGCCATATGTTTGGGCATGGCTATCTCAGCTTTCTTCTAGGGGTGAGATGAGCCTATCAGAAAGAGGGGTCAACCTAACGCGAAAGCACCTTGTTGAGTAGGTAACCCCACAAACATTAACTCCTGCCGGTGACCAGCGCTAATAGACTTTCCAGGGGGCCACGTCGAGCGATCGTTCTGCCTAGCAGACGGTCCCAACTCCAGGCAAAAAGTAGCGATAGGGCAATGAGAAGCACGAGCATCCACCAGGAGTCGTCGTTGTAAGGCAAGCCGTAGGCCGGGGCGTAGCGAATATAGAGAGCCAGCACGCCTATCTGCAAGACGTAGAGCGAGAGCGTCATCCTGCCGGCAGCTACCAATGGGTCAAGTACCTGGGCACGCGAGGCGAAGATACGTGCTAGTAGGCAACTCCACCCTAGGACAGCGATACTCAAGAAGAGCGCGAACGCGATTTCAAGCCTACTGGCGGTATAGGGCAAGAACTCGCTGAGTTCGGTGGTTGCATACCAGTAGATTAGGCCGGCGACGCCGGTAGCGGCTATCGCAGTTACCGTATCTCCAACTGCTCCCCACTCCCCCAGTGCACGAGCCAGGATGCCACCAACACAGGCATAGACCAAAAGGGTGAAAACCTGATAGTGGGTGCCGGCGAAGAACCACTGGTAGGCGTACTGGAGGTAGCTACCGGAAAGTACCTGCTCATTGTAGGCGGGTGTGAAAAAGGTCAGCGCGGTAGTGGCAAACCACCATGAGAGTAAAGATATGACACCCAGCAGCCAGGCAGGTAAGAAGACCAGCGGGGCGATGAGGACGCTCAAAACGCCCAGGTAGGGCAGGACGATATCCACTTGCGCGTCCCACGTATTGATATATAGCCCAATAGCTATCAACACGATTCCGCGGACCACCGATGAGGCAAAGAGTACCGGGAAGCTCATGCGTTCTGTGGAGAGGTAGGCTGATACGCCCATCAGCAGCGCGAAGAGGGGGGCGGTTACAAACTCACTGAGGTTTAGGATGCCAGCTGGTCCCGCACTAGGGGCAACATGGGCTACGTACATGGCAGTGAGTGCCAGGCAGCGTGCAAGGTCCACGCCAATAATACGCCCCGCGCCCGGTGTTGCTGTCTTCATGGAATCTCCACTTCTACGTCCGTTCACGATTATGCCACGACCTTCCGGGAGTGGAGTGTGACAAATTACCTGCACCAGATCACCCTCCCCGAGTTTAGTTCAAGCATGCAGTACGGGTAAGACTCGATCATCGGTAACCGTCATAATCCTCGCTGAGGAATCAGCTAGAGCGCCAAGGATGTCTCCTCAAATATAAAAAGATGGGGTGTGAACTTTCAGTTCACACCCCATCTTTTTATTTGCCAGCGCTCTATTTGAGGATGATGACATCCAGAGTACGGGGGCCGTGCACGCCCTCCACACGAATCAGCTCGATATCACTGGTGGCTGAGGGGCCAGAAATCCACGTGATGGGCTTTTCGATATCCAGTCGAGCAACAGTTTCAGGAATCAGCTCCACAATGGTTTCCACCGGCACCACGCAGATGTGGTGATCAGGGACCAGGGTGATAGCGCGGCGTCCCTCAGCAGGGTTGCTGTTGAGCGCAATGGTACCAGTTTCAGCGCAGGACACGGTCGATGAGGTCACCACGGCGTCCACAGCGTCTAATTCGCGCACGGAAAGCGCACCTGGCTTATCAGCGTTACCAGAATCTGTGACCGCTGAACGTGAAGCGGTGTCCTCAGGCAACCAAGCGGCATCCAGACCAGCAGGCACCACGTAGCGCGATGCCTTAGCCAGTAGCTCATCAATGCGACCGGCGATAGTCTCAGCGGTTTCATGATAAACGTTGGCCTTGTAGTCAATCAGACGGTCGACCAGAATCTCAATGATTTCTTCCTGACCCTTGTCGCTGACTCGGCGGTAGGTACGCACCGGTTCAGCGGGCTGGGGTGAATCCCAAAGGGAGGCACGGATGCGGCCCAGAATCTCGCTCTTAGCATCGGTCATTACTGTGCCTCCTTGGTGATGGGGTTAGCGGCCTCAGCTTTGGCGTGAGCCTCAGCTACCTTAGTTTTGTTAGCCTCCATGAGGGCAGCAATGTCCACCCGGGAGCCGCCCACCCGCTTGGGCGCAGCACCGCGCTCTTTCTTCCACTGGTTACGGAAGGAGGTGGACGGGGGCTCAGGAATGTCTCGGTAGTCAGTCCATCCGCCGACCAGACCGGGCAGCTTGCTAATCTTGTGCTTCTTACCGGTCACCAGCTTTGAGACAGGCAGACCCTTGGTTGCCAGGCCCATGAGCTTACCGGAGCTAAAGAGCTTCTTAGCGCCAAACATGATGGCGTCCATCTGGTAGTGGGGGTCCTTCTTACCGCCGGCAAATTCGCCCTGTGCCTTCTCGGCGTCCACTGCCTTACCGCGCAGGTGAACCAGCACGTCAGGGATGTTAATCTTTACGGGGCATGCGTCATAGCAAGCACCGCAGAGGGAGGACGCGAAGGGCAGGGTGGCGTTGTGCTCGTTCTCGATACCGCCCAGCTGGGGTGAGAGAATGGCGCCGATGGGCCCGGGGTAGGTTGAGCCGTAGGCGTGACCACCGGCGCGCTCGTACACTGGGCAGACGTTCATGCAGGCGGAGCAGCGGATACAGTTTAGAGCCTGACGGCCTACCTGGTCGGCTAGGACAGCGGTGCGACCATTGTCCATGAGGATGACGTGCAAGTTCTGGGGGCCATCGCCCGGGGTGACACCGGTCCACATGGAGGTGTAGGGGTTCATGCGCTCACCGGTGGACGAGCGAGGCAGCAGCTGAGTGAAGACCTCAAGGTCCTGTACGGTGGGCAGTAGCTTCTCAATACCCATGAAGGTAATGAGGGTGTCGGGCAGGGTCAGGCACATGCGACCGTTGCCTTCTGACTCAACGATGGTCATGGTGCCGGTATCGGCGATACCAAAGTTTACGCCCGAGATAGCCACCTTGTTGGTCAGAAACTTCTCGCGCAGACGGAAGCGAGATGCCTCGGCGAGTTCAGCAGGATCATCCGACAGGTTGGGATTAACGCCCTCAATCTTGCGGCGGAAGATATCGCGAATCTCGGTGCGGTTGCGGTGGATAGCGGGTACCAGGATGTGGGAGGGACGGTCGTTATCGCCCAGCTGCACAATTTCTTCTGCAAGGTCAGTTTCGATAGCGTGAATACCGAATTCTTCCAGGTACTCGTTCAGCCCGGTTTCGGCTGTAGCCATGGACTTGATCTTATTGACCTCTGTGACACCCTCAGCCTGGATGAGCTTAAGAGCAATCTCATTTGCCTCGTGAGCGTCGCGTGCCCAGTGCACGTGACCGCCCTTGGCAGTGAAGTTACGCTCGAATTCTTCGAGGTAGGTATCCAGGTTAGCCATAACCTGCTGCTTGATCATGGAACCGGCGGTGCGTAGATCCTGCCAGTCGGGCAGTTCGCTGGTAACAGCGTCACGCTTGGTACGGATCTTATGAGTCGCAAAGCCCAGGTTGGCGCGTAGTTGCTCGTTCTTGAGCTCACGTTCTGCGTATTCGGGGAAAGGCTCGTGTTCAAAGATATTGCCCACTCCGTGGCGGACCTGGGGCATACCGAGTGCGGTTGCAGTCATGTTTACTTACCTCCTGCGGTAACAGAGACGGGGCCGGAAACCTTAAGCGGGTTTTCTTTAGTGGATGCCAGAATTTCAGCGAAGTGAACGGTCTGAACCGGTGATTCCTTACGGGACAGGGCGCCGCCGATGTTCATCAGGCAGGAGGCGTCACCGCCGGTGCACACGCTGGCACCGGTTTCTTCAATGTGCTGTACCTTATCAGCGACCATAGCGCCTGAGGTGTCGGCGTTCTTAAAGGAGAAGGTGCCACCAAAGCCGCAACACTGATCTTGGTCTTCAATCTGGGTGTATTCCAGGCCGCCTACGGTGCGCACCAAATCTTCCTGGCGAGTGCCAAGACGTAGCAGACGCATGCCATGGCAGGACGCGTGGAAGGTAACCTTCTCAGGGAAGTAGGAGCCCAGCTGTTCAGCAGCATCAGTAATGCCGCAGATATCAATCAAGAACTGGGATAGCTCAAAGGTGCGGGCCGCCAGGTCAGCAGCTGCGGTGGCGGTGGCGGTGTCACCGGCTCGCTCAGCAATCATGGGCTGCTGGTGTCCCAAGGAAGCAACGCAGGAGCCCGAGGGGGCTACGGCTACGTCAAAGTCCCACTCGCTGAAGGCCTTCACGTGGGTTTTAACCACCGGGTAAGCATCGTCAAAATATCCCGAATTGACGTGCATCTGGGAGCAGCAGGTCTGCCCCTGAGGGAACACAACTTCATGCCCCAAACGCTCTAGGACGCTAACGGTAGCTGCCGCTACCTTCGGGTACATAGCGTCTACGATGCACGTTGAAAATAGTGCCACACGCATGTCTATCTCTCAATCTTCCGTACGGTGCTCCCTGCCGCCATCCGTAGCGCTACCGCCGTCTTTGAGCGGGTGCCGGAAGCGAGAGAGGGCCCTTAGTCTGGATTCTCTTCTTCACTCTTCATTTAACACGATATTGGGTCACTTTTACCTTTTTAATAAGGGCACATTTTTTTACTCAAATCATCTGATGGTCTGACCACATCAAGACCAGTTCGACTCCTTGAGCTTGTCAGGGGAGCATCGACAGGTTGAGCCATCCCTCATTGCCCTTGCGCTAGCATTTCGGAAACATCTAAAACACCTACAGATAAGCCCAAAAAAGTGGTTTGAACAACTTGGCAGAGTGTTATAAGTCATGTAGTCTAAACCTCATCACTATGGTCTGACCACACAATCAGGTCTCTTAATTTTTATATTTGATAACTCATAGAAGAGTCATCATCTCTGCACACATTCAAGGAGGTTTACGGTGGAGAATACTTTTACCGCTGTAACCGACGCCGTAGGTGGCAGCCTTGCGCTCAGCGCACTGGTTTCAGCCCTGCCCCTACTGGCGTTCTTCATTATGCTGCTGGGTTTTAAAGCCCGCGCACACGTCTCGGGTCTTGTTTCCCTCATTGTCGCTATCCTCGTAGCCGTCTTCGGCTTCGGCATGCCTTTCGATCTTGCCGGTATGAGCGCTTTCCGCGGCGGTATCTACGGTCTCTTCCCCATCGTCTGGGTTATCCTCATGGCGATCTGGTTCTATCAGATCACCGTGCTCTCAGGCCGCTTTGAAGACCTCCGACGCACCTTCGACCTCATCGGCGGCGGCGACCTACGCATCCAGGCAATCCTCATCGCTTTCTGCTTCGGCGGTCTACTTGAGGCACTTGCAGGCTTCGGCGCCCCCGTTGCTATTACAGCAACCATGATCCTGGCACTCGGTGTTAAGCCCCTCAAGGCAGCGACCACCGTCCTTATCGCCAATACCGCCCCCGTTGCCTTCGGCGCAGTTGCTATCCCCATCACCACCGCCGGTGAAGTTGCCTACGGCGCCAACGAACAGGGTGCCCAGGCTGCCGTCAACGTGGCAGCCGTTGTTGGTCACCAGGCGCCCTTCATCGCCTTCTTCGTCCCCTTCATCCTGCTCTGGATCCTAGATGGTGTAAAGGGCATCAAGGACGCGTGGATGCACGCCGCAGTTATCGGTCTGGCCTTCTCAGTGGCGCAGTGGTGGGCAGCTACTTACTTCGCCTACCAGCTCACCGACGTGATTGCCTGCATTGTCTCCATTGCAGCAGCCGTAGTCTTTATGCGCTTCGTCAAGCCTCGCGGAGTTGCGGGTGTCCGCGAGCGCTACGGCATCACTGAGTCAGCTGAATCAGTGCACCTGCCCGCCCGCCGCATCTGGATGGCACTCATGCCCTACCTCATTGTTGTTATCATCTTCGGTCTAGCTAATCTCTACACCCCGCTGGTTAACTGGCTCAAAGCGCAGTCCATCAAGTTCGATATTCCCCTGCTGGCAGAACGACTGGTCACCGCTTCTGGCGATCCCGTCAATTCCGCCTACACCTGGGCCTGGCTGGCTAACCCCGGCACCTACCTGCTCTTCTCGGGTCTGATTGTTGCCGTGATCTACTCCATCTTCAACGAGAAGGGTGCCTACAAGCTTGGCCTTGGGGACGTCCTCAAGGAAATCGGCGCTGTCGCCTACAAGATGCGCTGGACCGCTGTCACCATCGCCCTGGTTCTGGCCCTGGCCTTCGTCATGAACTACTCAGGTCAGACCGTTGCCATCGGTGAATTCGTTGCCTCCCTCGGTGTGGCTTATGCCTTCCTCTCACCCGTTCTGGGTTGGGTTGGTACCGCAGTTACCGGTTCTGACACCAGCGCCAACGCGCTCTTCTCCAAGCTGCAGGTCACTGCCGCTGAGAACTTGCAGGCGAACGGTGTTCCCGGCGCTCACCCCGAACTTATGCTGGCTGCTAACACCACCGGTGGTGTTGTGGGCAAGATGATCTCACCCCAGTCCCTGGCTATCGCAGCTACCTCGGTGAACATGGAAGGCAAGGAATCAGAGATTTTCAAGGCTGTCCTGCCCTGGTCCTTCATCCTCCTGTTTGCTATCTGCGTGCTGGTCTTCTTGCAGTCCAACATTCTGGGATTCATGGTTGACCCCTACTTCGCCAGCAACCAGTAACACTCTGTAGCCTCACGGCTAAGATATATGAGACGGTGCAGCGCCCTCGCTTCGTTGGGGCTGCACCGTCTTGCTACCCCCATTCCTTTCATGAAAGTAAAGACGTGAAAGATAAAGAACGCACCTACACCGCTCTACTGGAGTCGGTGGAATACAGGCTGCGCCACGGCCAACTACGCGTGGGCGACCGCCTGCCCGGGGAACGGACCCTGGCTGAAGAATACGGCATCTCGCGCCCATCTGTACGCGAAGCTCTGCGCATCCTCAGCGCAGTAGGGCTCATTCGCTCGGGCGTAGGATCAGGCCCTAAATCAGGGGCTGTTGTCATCTCCCAGCCCTCGGATGCTCTGGGTTGGGCTCTGCGCATGCACATCGCCACGCGCACCCTGCCCGTAGCAGACATCGTCACCACCCGCGTCCTGCTCGAAGGTAACGCTGCCGCCCAAGCAGCTAAGGTGGCGCACCTGCCCGAACACAGCGAAGCTCTGCAAAGGGCAGAGAGCTACCTCGATGAGATGAGTCACGCCGGTATCTGTGATGACCGTTTCCACTTCTGCGATACTCGCTTTCACTACGAAATCTCGTCACTAAGCGGCAACATCGTCATGGAAACCGTCATCGACTCACTGCACCTTGCCACGGTGGGTTATGTACAAGAAGCAGTGCCCTATTTAGAAGACTGGGAAAGCACCAAAAAGGAGCTCCAGCGGCAGCACAGGGAAATTTTCGCAGCGGTGACCACCGGTGAGCCTGAACGCGCCCAGGTAGCGGTAGCCGAGCATATCCGCTGGTTCTATGCTCTCTCAGAGATTGGTGCCACCCACTACGAGTACCACCAGAAGGTACGCGCAGAGCAGGGCAGCTAACCTAGGCATACAAAGAGGCGGGGTGCACCAGGAAGATTCCTGGTGCACCCCGCCTCTTTAGCCCTTAAGCCTTAAAGGTCTGCCCGGTCAGGCGTTCAAAGGCTTCCACATAGCGTGCCCGGGTCTTCTCAACCACGTCGGTAGGTAGTTCCGGCACAGGGCCGGTGCCGTCCCAACCAGAAGCCGCGCTCTTGAGCCAGTCGCGCACGTACTGCTTATCGAAGGACGACTGGGGGCGGCCTGGCTCGTAGTCCTCGGCGTCCCAGAATCGGGAGGAATCGGGGGTGAGGACCTCGTCACCCAGGGTGATTTCACCACGGTAAGAGTCGGTGCCGAACTCAATTTTGGTATCGGCGAGAATAATGCCGCGTTCGCGGGCAATTTTCTCTGCGGTTTGGTAAACGTAGAGGGTGAGTTCCTCCAGGCGGTCTGCGATTGCTTCGCCGACTTCTTCGTTGAGCTCCTCGATGGTGATGGGCTCGTCGTGTTCGCCCACTTCTGCTTTACCGGTAGGGGTAAAAAGCGCGTTCTCAAGGCGGGAAGCATCCACAAGACCGGCCGGTAGCTTGTGTTCATTGACCATCCCCGTCTTTTGGTAGGAGACAAGCCCTGAGCCGGTGAGATAACCACGCACGATACATTCCACGGGAAACATATTCAGAGATTTGCAAATCATGGCTCGCCCAGCAACAACTTCAGGCACATCGGTGGAGAGCACGTGGTTGGGCACACCGGTGAGCTGCTTGAACCACCAGAGAGACATCTGGGTAAGGATCTTGCCTTTATCGGGGATTTCAGTGGGGAGCACTTGGTCAAAGGCGCTGATACGGTCCGTAGCAACGACCATGACACAACCGGCGCGAAGTTCAGCATCGTCGCTGAGGTTCACCCCTACCGCGTCCTGTGTATCTTCTAAGGGGATGTAGAGGTCTCGGACTTTACCGGAATAAACGTGCTTCCAGCCGGGAATATCAACCGGGGTGTTGGTCATTGTGGTTCTCCTGGTATGTGATGCAGGGTGAGGTGTGAGCTAATGATAAAACAGTGACTGCCCACCCGTACATAGGGTGAGCAGTCATAGAACTATTTAGTTAGAGAGGGGCAGGAATGGTAATGCGGTTCTCAGCGGCAGCTAGAGCAATATCTGAGCGGTTCTGCGCGCCATCCCAGCTAATGGCAGCAACACCAGAATAGGCTCGTTCGCGGGCGTCTGCGAGGTCTTCGCCTAGAGCTACTACGGCCAGCACGCGGCCACCGGCTGTTTCGATGCCGCGGTCGGTAGACACAGTACCAGCGTGGTCTACGTGCACCCCTTCAAGAGCGTTAGCTGCTTCGATGCCGGTGATGACGTCGCCTCTGCGGGGAGTGTCAGGGTAGTTTTCCGCTGCCATGACGACGTCAACTGCGGTGCGGGGGTCCCAGTCCAGTTCTATATCTGCGGGCAGCTCACCCTTGGCTGCTGCCATGAGCAACCTTCCCAGGGGGGTTTTGAGGCGGGTCAGCACTGCCTGAGTTTCAGGGTCTCCAAAACGGGCATTGAACTCAATGACGCGGATGCCGCGGGAGGTCGCAGCTAACCCGCAGTAGAGCACTCCGACAAAGGGGGTGCCTCGGTGATTCATTTCAGCGATAGTGGGGGCAGCTACCCTCTGAATGACTTCTTCAACGAAGCCTTCAGGTAGCCAAGGCAAGGGGGTGTAGGCACCCATGCCACCGGTGTTGGGGCCCCGATCCTCATCAAAAATACGCTTGAAGTCTTGAGCAGGCGAAAGCGGTACACAGTTAGTGCCATCAGAAAGCACAAAAAGGGAAACTTCGGGGCCATCCAGATATTCCTCGATAACCACGGTGCCGCCGGCGGCGAAACAGGTTTCGGCGTGGGCTAGCGCGTCGTCGTAGTCCTCGGTGACTATTACGCCCTTACCAGCGGCCAGCCCGTCGTCTTTGACCACATAGGGTGCACCAAAAGCAGCAAGCGCACTTTCAGCTTCTTCTTTGGTAGCAGCCACACGAGCCAGAGCGGTAGGGACACCGGCAGCAGCCATGACCTCTTTGGCAAAAGCTTTAGAGCCTTCAAGTAAGGCAGCGGGCTTGGAGGGACCAAAGACCGCGAAGCCAGCATCGCGCAGGGCATCGGATACCCCGGCGACCAGAGGGGCTTCGGGGCCAACTACCACTAGATCAACGGCAAGTTCCTGGGCCAGTTCGACGGCCTCCAGGGGGTTATTGGCGTCAATGGCATGAACCGGGGCATGAGCGGCTATGCCCGCATTACCCGGTGCAGAATGCACTTCGGTGACAGATGAATCTCTCTGCAAAGCTCGGATAATTGCGTGTTCTCGCCCGCCGGGGCCAAGTACCAAAACCTTCATACCCTTAGGCTACCCGATAGCATCAGCTTGACCAGTTTATCCAGCAGAGGTGACGCGAAAGATAACGTGTATATTCGCGCTCTATTAGCTATTCAACACAGCATTTCCTGCTGTTTATCTACACCATTTTGTTTTCGACATCACACATCCCTAAGCCCTATCCCCTTCCCTGACCACGACTGCCTCGTGCGGATCCGGTCCAGCACTTCTTCCCGTGATAAATACTGTTGATTCTCAGCATGGGCGGCACCTCTTCTCTATGCCCAACCCCACATAACGTTTTGTTGCAGTTACTGCATTATTACAGTTACTGTATGAACATGCTCCATCATGCGCCACCTATCGATAAGCGTCGTGCCCGCTCCACTGCGTCCAAACAAAAAATTGCTGAAGCAGCTGAGCAGCTGGTTTTACGCAATGGACGCAGCGGGCTTACAACCAGCGCTCTCGTCGAGGTAGCAAAGGTCTCAGAACGCACGATTTTCAATCACTTCAAAAAAATCGACAACGCTCTGACCTTCCGCGTTGCTCAGCACCTAGAACCCATCATCGACAGCCCTCCGTTCCCTCATGACCTCACCCTTAAGCAAGTGCCGGTCGCTATCACGAATCACTTTCACGCAGCGGTGGATAGCCCCCACGTGCAAGAACACCTCAAGAAATTTATAGTGCTGGCAGCGGCCCTGTCCTATGAAGAATTCGAAGGTATGACTCAAGAAATCATGCTGACCTTAGGTACCATCTGCGACCGCTTCTGTAGCAGTATTGACCATGCCTATCTCCAGCTCACGGTTCAGCAAAGCCTTGCCAATGCCCTCTACACCGTCAATCTATTGATGGGTGTCCTCATGGGGTTTGCCGCTTTCGCTCAAGAATCTGAGCAGAACGCCGCTTGCTTTTCGGCAGAGGCCAAAGACCTAGAAATAGCAGACATTGTGCCCTACATCCACCGAAATATCGATCAGGTAGCTAGCGGAACCCCGCGCTATTAACCGCCTCAAACATTCATCGTCCAAGAACATCAATTTTTCATCACAGGAAGCTGACCAATAAGCATGTCTCAACTCCTCTATAGGCTGGGCGGTTTTGCTGCCCGGCGCGCCTGGGCCGTTATCGGCATTTGGGTCCTCATCCTTGCCGGAATCGGTGGGTCTTATGCCGCTTTCAAGGGCGAAATGAGCAACGAAATCACAATTCCCGGCACCGAAGCGCAGCTGGTTCAAGAAGAGCTGGCTGACACCTTCGACATGAACACTAACGCCGCTACCGGCTCTGCGATTGTTCAGACTCAGGACGGCAACGAGTTCACCGAGGAACAGAAAGCAGCCCTTGCCAGCTCACTCACCCGGGTTGGGGAGCTTGAAACCGTTGATAGCGTCACCAACCCCTTTGAAACGGCAGCCCAAATCGCAGATGGGCAGGCCAAGATAGAAGAAGGCCGCGCCCAGCTTGAGAGCGGTTCTCGCGACATTGAAAGCGGGCAGGCAGAAATTGATCGCAACCGCCCCGAAGCAGAAAAAGGTATCGCTGCCCTAGACGCAGCCCAAACAGACGTGGATGCCGGCAAGGCTCAGCTTGAGGATGCCCAGCGACAACTCGATGAGGCACGCGCCGGGCTTGAAGCGTCTAACGCTCCCGCTGAAGCTTTCGGTGAGATCGAAGCCCAGCAGACTGCACTTGATCAGCAGCGGGCTCCCCTCGAAGAAGCTCAAGCAGAAATTGATCGCAACCGCACCGAAGCTGAAGCGGGTATCAAGGCACTGGATGACGCCCAGGCTGCACTTGATCAGGGACGCACGGACCTTGAAACCGGCACCGCTGAACTAGAACGCAATGCGACTCTGCTGGACATGACCTCCGACGCGACCTCCATCTCTGAGGACGGCTCAACTGCCATTGCAGGAATTACCTTCACCAAGGAGCTCACAGCGCTCTCATCAGAAGACCTGGAGACCGTCCGCAGCGAAATGAGCACTGCCGCAGAGGACGCCGGGTTGAAAGTCACCTTCGACCAGACCATGCAGGGCGTTGAAACCCACATGAACATGACGGCCGAGATTATTGGTGTGGCAATTGCTTTCATCATTCTCTTTATCATGCTGGGCACCCTTGTGGCCGCCGGTCTGCCCATTCTCATGGCCCTCATCGGGGTAGGTGCCTCCGCTCTGGGCACTCTAGCGCTCTCAGGCGTCATCGACATGACCAGCACTACCCCCACCCTGGGTACCATGCTGGGCCTGGCCGTTGGCATCGACTACACCCTCTTTATTCTCAACCGACACCGCAATAACCTAGCGCAGGGAATGGGCATTCGACCTTCCATCGCGCTGGCAACGGGTACCGCAGGTGGTGCCGTGGTCTTCGCCGGTATCACCGTGATGATTGCCCTGTTGGGTCTCAACGTGGTGGGTATCCCCTTCCTTTCCACCATGGGTAACGCTGCTGCCTTCGCTGTTTTCATAGCGGTAGCCGTATCAGTTACCTTCTCCCCCGCTGTGCTGTCTCTGATAGGATGGCGCCTCATCAGCAAGAAGCACCGCGCCCACCTCCAGAAGCGCGCTGAGCAGACCGCGTCCGAAGACCCCTCTGAGGCCGCGGCCAGCGTCCGTGCAGAAGCACACGCAGCGGCTCAAACTCACGAAGAGAAGAAAACCGGCTGGATTGCGACGGTCCTCAAAAAGCCTCTGCTCACCATCGCTGCAGTAGTTTTGGCTCTGGGCGCTCTCTCACTACCGGTAGCGGATATGCGTTTAGGGCTGCCCGACGGTTCCTCCCAGCCCACTGATTCGGCAGCTAACATTAGCTATAACCTCATTGCTGATACCTTCGGTGAGGGCCGCAACGGCACCGTAATCGCGGCGGCGCGCCTCCCCGAAGGCACCACTGAGGATGAAGCCGCAGCGCTTCAGGTAGATATCGGCCAGGACATTTTGGAACAGGACCACGTCGTCAGCGTGATTCCAGCACTCATCGCCGAGGATCACTCAGCTGTGCTCTATCAGGTTGTTCCCGCCGAGGGCCCCAACTCAGAGTCAACCACCGCTCTGGTGCACGAGCTGCGAGCGCTGACCCTGGATACCGACCGGGGGCAGGTTAACTTCGGTGTTACCGGCCAAACCGCCATGAATATCGATATCTCAGAGAACCTTTACCGGGTGCTACCCATCTACGTGGGGATCGTCATTGGCCTTTCGCTTCTGGTGCTCGTTCTGGTCTTCCGTTCCATCCTGGTGCCAGTCACCGCAACCATTGGCTTCCTCTTCTCGTTGTTGGCAGCGTTGGGTGCCACTGTGGCGGTATTCCAGTGGGGCTGGGCTAGTGAGCTCTTCGGTGTTTCTACGCCCGGGCCCATCCTCTCCTTCTTGCCTATCCTCGCCGTCGGCATCCTCTTCGGTCTAGCCATGGACTACCAGCTCTTCCTAGTATCCGGCATGAAAGAGGCCCATAGTCGGGGGCGCGGAGCTCAAAAGGCTGTGGTTATCGGCTACCATCACGGGGCCAAGGTGGTCACCGCAGCGGCCCTCATTATGGCCGGTGTCTTTATCGGCTTCGTTTTCTCGGGTGATCCCATGATTGCTTCTATCGGCTTCATCCTCGCCGCCGGCGTCCTCTTTGACGCCTTCCTGGTTCGTATGACGCTGATTCCGGCGCTCATGTATCTTCTCGGTGAGCGGGTCTGGTGGATTCCCAGCTGGCTCGATAAGGCGCTACCTGATCTGGATGTTGAGGGCACCAAGCTCGAAGCTAAAATGACGAAGGCGCGCTAGGCACCCGGTAAAACTTTTCGCCCGAAAGGAGTTAAAAGCAGCCAGTTTTTAACCCCTTTCGGGCGAAAACTTTGTGCGGGAGAAATACGAGAGATAAACGGCCCCAGTAGACTTGGCCCATGCAGACTTTTACCGCTGACCAAGCAGCCGAACTCGCCGTCGTCACCCGCGGAGGCTTTACCGAATCCCGCCACGTAGGTTCGGTGGTGGTGTTGGACGCCGCCGGCCAGGTCGCTTTCTCCGCTGGGGCACCCGATGAGTTGATTTATGCCCGCTCAGCTCTCAAGCCCCTGCAAACCATTGCCTCGATGAACGCGGGGGCTGAGTTGCAAGGAGCGCAGATTGCTCTAGCTTCTGGCTCCCACACCGGCTCCTTTGAACATATGAAGGTGACTCAGGCCGTCCTTGCTGAAGCTGGTTTGACCGCTGATGACCTGCAGTGCCCGGCAGCCTGGCCCGCCGATGAGCCTAGCTATCATGCCCTCGTGCAGGCAGGTCACGGCAAGCAGAAACTAGCCTTTAACTGTTCAGGTAAGCACGCAGCTTTTCTCTGGGGTTGCGTGAAATCAGGCTGGGACACCGCCACCTATCTTGAACCCCAGCACCCCTTGCAGCAGCTGGTTCTACAGACCATTGAGGACTACACCGGTGAGACTGCCCAGCATGTTTCCGTTGATGGCTGCGGCGCTACCCTGGCAGCAACATCCCTGACCGGCTTAGCCCACGCGTATTCAACGCTGGGCGCTGCCGCCTACAACATTAAGGCGGATGCCCGCGCAGCTACCGTTGCCACCGCCATGATCGACTACCCAGAATACGTGCACGGGGTAGGCGCCAGCGATACCGTCCTGTCTGAAACCCTAGATGCCGTGGTGAAGCGTGGTGCCGAGGGTGTTCTGGCCATTGGCATGCAAGGTGGGGCAGCCGTAGCTGTCAAAATGCTGGACGGCTCCAACCGGGCAGCATCTCTGGTGGCAGTTCGCGCTTTACAGGTGGCCGGGCTCATCGAAGCTGATGTAGCTGACCGTGCGGTAACAGCTACCACCTTCCCCATCGTCGGTGGCGGCGCCCCCGTGGGCGCTATCAGACCGGGGGCAGCTTTTGAGGGGCTGCTTTAATGGCGATCCGGCGTAAGGTATCTGAGGACGCCGGGGCGGCGGCTCTTGCCGCCATCAAACAAACCCTGGGCTCAGCTGACCCAGCCACAGATTTTGCTGCTCTGCCCCGCACCGTTCGGGCAACCGGCGTCCGTTATCTGCTGGAGGAACTGGCAACCTTGGCTCCCGGTAACTCGGTGGAAGTACGGGTACCGCCCTTTGGTGTGACACAGTGCGTGGCGGGGCCTCGACATACTCGCGGCACCCCGCCCAACGTGGTGGAAGCAGACGCGCTGACCTGGTGCCAAGTTGCTCTGGGCTTTGCCACCTGGGGCGAGAAAGTTGCACTCATCTCAGCATCCGGGCTGCGCTCAGATTTAAGCGACTACCTGCCGCTCTTCTAAAGATTCGACGCATTAATCACTAGCTGGGTGGGGCGCCCTCTCGCCAACTCATCATCGTGGGGCTGGTGCGTCAGTTAAGCGCTAGATAGACTGCTCCCCCAGACACGCTCTAAACCGGGTAAAGTTAAGCCCCATGAGCACCCCTTCTGAGAAGACCGAAGAAACCCAATATTCCCTGGGCCAGCACTTTAACCCTGCTACTGCACCAGAACGCGCGCAACTGACCGTGCGCCGTGCGCCGTCCATCCCTGCTTTTGCCATTACAGGGCTGATTCTTGGCTTAATCGTTGCGTTTGTAGTTACTCTTCTGGGCCCTGAAAACGAGAACTACACCTTTGGTGCGGTGTACGGGATTATGGCGGTAATTTTTGGAACTGCCTGCACCGCACTGTTCATAGTATTAGCGCTGTTGCTGGATCGCCGCTCGTCCAAGCGACCCAAGGTCTATGACGCCACCACAGATGTTGTCTAGATGATTAGCCCATCAGCGCGAATGTACACGCCGCTGGTGGGCTTTTCTTCTTTAAGCTCTTCGCAACAGGTAAACTAGGCTTGTTCGCTCGCTCACCCACCCCACCCCGCGCGGCAGTGACGAGGCTAACCACTACACGAGAAGAGATGGAAACTCGCGCTTTGGCTCGTTCCGATGGAAAACTCACCCACGATCTCGATCCCCTAGACCACGGCCCCAAAGACGAATGCGGTGTCTTTGGTGTGTGGGCTCCCGGTGAGGACGTCGCAAAACTTACGTATTACGGTCTTTATGCCTTACAGCACCGCGGCCAGGAGTCTGCTGGTATCGCAACCAGCGATGGCAAGCACCTTAGCGTCTATAAGGATATTGGGCTGGTTTCCCAGGTGTTTGACGAAACCACTTTGAACTCCCTGCCGGGCCATATGGCTATCGGGCATTGCCGCTACTCAACCACCGGTGGCAATATATGGCAGAACGCGCAGCCTACCTTGGGCGACACTCCCCACGGCACCCTAGCGCTGGCGCATAACGGCAACCTGGTCAACTCAGCAGATCTCTACGATCGTCTGCTACAGAAGAATGATGGCAAACGCCCTGAACGCGGCGAACTAGCCCAGGGCAATACGACCGACACCGCGCTGGTCACGGCTCTGTTGAAGGACCATCATTTTGAGAGCCTCGAGGAGGCAGCTCTTGATTTGTTGCCGACGCTCTCTGGTGCCTTCTGCCTGGTGTTCATGGATGAGGAAACTCTCTATGCGGCGCGTGACCCCCAGGGCGTGCGTCCGCTCGTCTTGGGCAGGCTGGATCGCGGCTGGGTCATAGCCTCGGAAACCGCTGCTCTGGATATCGTTGGTGCTTCTCTCGTGCGCGAGGTTGAACCCGGTGAATTCATCACTATCGATGCCGACGGCCTACGCTCCCAGCGCTTCGCTGAGGCCAAGCCAGCAGGGTGTGTCTTCGAGTATGTTTACTTGGCCCGCCCCGACACCACTATTAGTGGACGGAGCGTGTACGAGTCCCGAGTTGAAATGGGGCGTCAGCTGGCGCGCGAGCATAAGGTTGAAGCAGACCTCGTGATGCCTACCCCAGAATCCGGCACCCCGGCGGCCATCGGCTACGCTGAGGAGTCGGGCATTCCCTTTGGCAACGGCCTCGTCAAGAATGCCTACGTGGGCAGAACCTTTATTCAGCCCTCGCAGACCATCCGCCAGTTAGGCATTAGGCTCAAGCTCAACCCCTTACGCAGCGTGGTGGAAGGTAAGCGTCTAGTCGTCATTGATGACTCCATCGTGCGCGGTAACACCCAGCGCGCCCTAGTCCGTATGCTACGAGAGGCCGGGGCTAAAGAGGTGCACGTGCGGATTTCCTCCCCACCCGTTAAATGGCCCTGCTTTTACGGTATTGACTTTGCTTCCCGCTCTGAGCTGGTGGCTAACGGTCTAACCATTGAAGAAATCGGCAAGTCACTGGGTGCAGATTCTCTGGGATACATCTCTGAAGAGGGCATGATTGCCGCTACCGAGCAGCCCCGCGAGCGTCTTTGCACCGCCTGTTTCACGGGCAACTATCCCATCCCCCTTCCTGCTCAAGAGCGCCGGGGCAAAGCAATTTTCGATGCTGAAAAGAACGGTGGCCCTCTAGCCGGTACCGCTGCTGAGGTAACGGTAGAGCGCGAGGTTGCCCATAAGCCAGAGCATGCCACAGCAGTTTCGATTGATACCCGTCCAGGCACCGAGACCCTCGAGCAGAAGTTCTCCGCTCCTCAGAGCCCCGGGCAGCAGTCCGTCACTAAGACCGGGTGCGAACCAGGGCCAGACGCCGATCTTGAGGCGCTCGTCCTCCCCGAAGACAAAGTTTCACCCATCACTCAGAAGGGCTCATAATGACCGCAAATAAGGCAGTAACCTACGCTTCAGCAGGTGTGGACGTTGAGGCAGGTGACCGCGCCGTAGAGCTGATGAAGGACGCAGTCAAGGCAACCCACACCGCCGGTGTGGTGGGCGGGGTCGGCGGTTTTGCTGGCCTCTTTGACCTCTCTGTTCTGAAGGATTACCGTAAGCCTTACCTGGCGACTTCCACCGACGGTGTGGGCACCAAGGTAGCGATTGCGCAGGCTCTGGACATTCACCACACCATTGGCCATGACCTGGTGGGTATGGTGGTTGATGACATCGTGGTGACCGGTGCTCGCCCTCTCTTTATGACCGACTACATCGCCACCGGCAAGGTGGTACCCGAGCGCGTGGCCGATATCGTGCGCGGCATCGCTGAGGGCTGCTCCCTGGCTGGTACCGCCCTGGTGGGGGGTGAAACCGCTGAGCACCCCGGTCTGCTGGCTGAAGGTGAGTACGACGTCGCTGGTGCGGCAACCGGTATCGTTGAGGCAGATGAGCTTTTGGGCCCTGAGCGGGTACGCGAGGGTGATGTGCTGATTGCTATGGCCTCCTCCGGCATCCACTCCAACGGTTACTCACTGGTGCGCAAGGTTATTAACGTTGCGGGCTGGGGTCTAGAACGCCAGGTGGATGAGCTGGGCCGCACCCTGGGCGAAGAACTGCTGGAACCCACCCGCATCTACACCGCGGATTGCCTTGATCTGATTGAGGCTTTCCCCGTCAACGGCGAAGACGGCCAAACCGGTAGCGGTATCCGCGGTTTCTCTCACGTCACCGGCGGCGGTCTGTCCGCTAACCTGGCACGTGTGCTGCCCCGCGGCACCGTGGGCCTAGTGGACCGTTCCAGCTGGGAAATCCCCGCCATCTTTCGTCTGGTCGGCGAGCTGGGCTCTGTGCCTCAGGCTGACTTGGAGCGCACCCTCAACCTGGGTGTTGGCATGATCGCTGTGGTTGACCCCAGCGTTGCCGATGCTGCCGTGGAGCGTCTCAACAAGCGCGGTCTACCTAGCTGGGTTCTGGGAACCGTGGAGGCAGATACCGGCGCCTATCAGAGCAACGCCGACTACGTTCAGGGGGCTAAGGGCGTGGACGGCGGTGCGGCAGTGTTGCTGGGCAACTACGCCTAAAGCCCTAAAGGCCACAGCAAAGGGGCCAGATTTTTTAGAAGAGACCATGAGCATGGGGATCTCTTCAAAAGAATCTGGCCCCTTTTTCTTTGAGGTAGGTCAAAGAAAAGGCACCTAGCCGCTCAGCGCGGCAGGTGCCTAATATAACGGGAAGAACCCGCGCTGGGCGCGGGTTATCTACCGTCGTAGTCGTCAGAATATTTATCTGCGTACTGCGAATAGTCTTCTTCATCATCGCGCCGTGGGTGGGCAGATGATCGGTTGCTAGAACCCGTGCTTTTGCTGAGTTCTTTTTCAAGTGCAGTGTAATCTGTCTCGGGGCTGAAGTACTTCATCTCCCGAGCCTGACGTGTTGCTTTAGCCTTTTGACGGCCGCGCCCCATGGCGAGACCCCCTCTTTATCGCTCGTATCTGGTCACCTGCTTATGCACGCACAAGGGTACCAGAAAAACCTTCAGTCTTTTCTGTATATAAGGGTACAGGTTTTTGCGGCCATTTTCCTCTCGCTCTGCCGGTTGAGACGTAAGAATGTAGTCACATGTATAGAGAACGGTCGTTTTACTGAGCAGTCAGAACATAGAGAGCATCCGCCACATCAGCTCTCCACAGGTAGTTAGCCTTGGCATCTGCTCTGCCGGGGCCCTGGTTAACCACCGCGATAGGCTTGTCCGCGCGGATAAAATCGAGGGCAATTTTGTAGGAGCTCATCACGGCTAGGGACGAACCCAACACCAGTAGGGAGGACGCCTGTTCACCCAAGCGCTTTACCGCCTCTTTTCGAGCCGCCGGCACCGCTTCACCAAAATAGACTACCGCCGGTTTGAGTTTGGTGGAGCCGCAGGCAAGGCAGTGCACCATGCTGAAATCACGAATGAAACGGTCAGCCAGGTCAACGTCACCGTCCGGGTTGACTCGCAGGTCGGTGCCAGTCAGGCGGGTAAGGTAACCGGGGTTGGCGGCGTCGATACGGGAGTCCAACGATTCACGGCTCTCATGTGCACCACAGTCCAGGCACTCAATGGTGGATAAATCCCCGTGCAGGGTGAGCACATCCTTCGCCCCCGCACTAGTGTGGAGCCCGTCCACGTTCTGGGTAATGATGCCAGCCAGCTTCCCCTGCGCTTGAAGATCCGCCAACAGGTAGTGGGCAGTATTGGGGCGGGCGCGGCTCATCTGTCGCCAACCCACAAAGGACCGTGCCCAGTAGCGCTGCCGGGCAACCTCGTCGTATTTGAATTCCTGATAGGTCATGGGCCGATGGTTTTTAAGAGAGCCCGCAGGGCCTCGGTAGTCCGGTATGCCTGAGCCAGTGGAGATACCCGCGCCGGTCAATGCCAGGACATCGCCGGCATCTAGCAGAGCCCGGATACCAGCCATAGCAGTAGCAGGGTCTGTGGGCTCTGCGGTTTCGCTCACCACTCGCTCAATGGAGCGCAGCGCGGCACGGTGGGTTGCGGCAATATCGGCATGAGCGCTGATGCTCTCAGCGGCACCTGCAAATCGGGTATCAATGGCCATAGGTCTATCTTACTGAGGGGTGGAATCCTGCTTACCTTCAGGCATGGCAAAGAGGTGGGTATGTTCTCGCCAACTGGCTATAAACATACCCACCTCTTTGTTAAGGTTTATGCGGCAGTAACCGTTAGACCCTCGGTGGCAACATCCGGGTTAACGTCCACCCGCACGGTGTCGCCGTCCTTGATAGCCCCAGCCAAGATTCCCTTAGCCAGGCGGTCACCGATTTCTCGCTGCACCAGGCGGCGGAGCGGGCGGGCACCGTAGGCGGGGTCATAACCAGCCAGCCCCAGCCATTCAATAGCTGCCGGGGAGACATCCAAGGTCAGGCGGCGGTCTTCCAGGCGCTTGCTCAGAGCTGCGATTTGCAGCCCAACGATGGAGCTCAGCTCATCGGGTGAGAGGGGATCAAAGATGATGACCTCGTCCAGGCGGTTGAGGAACTCCGGCTTGAAGCTGGCATTCACTACTCCCATCACCGCAGAGCGGCGGGCATCTTCGTCCAGTTCCTGATCAATCAGGAACTGGGAGCCCAGGTTGGAGGTCAGAATCAGGATGACGTTGCGGAAGTCCACGGTACGCCCCTGACCGTCGGTGAGGCGGCCATCGTCCAGCACCTGCAGCAGAATGTCGAAGACCTCTGGGTGAGCCTTTTCCACCTCGTCCAGCAGGACGACGGAGTAGGGGCGGCGGCGTACAGCTTCGGTCAGCTGGCCGCCCTCTTCGTAGCCGACGTACCCGGGAGGGGCACCAACCAAGCGAGAAACAGCGTGCTTCTCTGAGTATTCGCTCATGTCGATGCGCACTAGTGCGCGTTCATCGTCGAACTGGAACTCCGCCAGCGCCTTGGCAAGCTCAGTCTTACCGACGCCCGTGGGGCCCAGGAAGAGGAAGGAGCCAATGGGACGGTCGGGGTCAGAGATACCTGCGCGGGAACGGCGCACAGCGTCCGCAACAGCGGTTACAGCCTTGGACTGACCGATGAGACGCTTACCCAGTTCGGCTTCCATGTTGAGCAGCTTCTCGGTTTCGCCGGTCAGCATGCGGCCAGCGGGGATGCCGGTCCAGGCTGAGATAACTTCTGCGATGTCATCAGCGGTGACTTCCTCAGACACCATAGCTTCAGTGTTAGCAGAGGTACTCTCTGCCTGCTGGGCGGCAACCAGCTCAGCTTCCAGAGAGGGAATCTCGCCGTAAAGAATACGGGAAGCTTCCCCCAGGTTACCTTCGCGCTGGGCTACTTCTGCTTTAGAACGCAGCTCATCGATTTGGGTTTTGAGGTCACCCACCCGGTTAAGACCAGCCTTCTCGGCTTCCCAGCGGGCGTTGAGGGCGTCCAGAGTTTCCTTCTTATCCGCTATGTCAGCGCGCAGGGCTTCGAGGCGTTCGACGGAGGCGGGGTCAGTTTCGTTAGCGAGCGCCAGTTCTTCCATCGTCAGACGGTCAACAGCACGGCGTAGCTGGTCAATTTCTTCGGGGGCCGAATCAATTTCCATGCGCAGGCGACTAGCTGCCTCGTCGATCAGGTCAATGGCCTTATCGGGTAGCTGGCGGCTAGGAATGTAACGGTTAGACAGGCTAGCTGCGGCAACTAGGGCCGAGTCAGCAATTGCAACCTTGTGATGCGCTTCGTAGCGTTCCTTGAGGCCGCGCAGAATAGCGATGGTGTCTTCCACGCTGGGTTCGCCTACGTAGACCTGCTGGAAACGACGCTCAAGAGCAGCGTCCTTTTCGATGTTCTCGCGGTATTCATCCAGGGTGGTGGCACCAATCAGGCGCAGTTCACCGCGGGCCAGCATGGGCTTGAGCATGTTACCGGCGTCCATAGAACCTTCGGTGGCACCGGCACCAACTACGGTGTGGATTTCGTCGATGAAGGTGACGATTTGCCCTTCTGAGGCCTTGATTTCTTCAAGCACTGCTTTGAGGCGTTCTTCAAATTCACCGCGGTACTTGGCACCTGCCACCATAGCTCCCAGATCTAGGGAGATGAGGGTCTTGCCGCGCAGAGATTCGGGTACGTCCCCGGAGACCATGCGCTGGGCCAGCCCTTCTACAACGGCAGTTTTACCGACGCCGGGTTCGCCGATGAGCACGGGGTTGTTCTTGGTGCGGCGGGAGAGCACCTGGACCACGCGGCGAATTTCGCTGTCGCGACCAATGACCGGGTCTAGTTTGCCTTCGCGTGCGATGGCGGTCAAATCGGTGCCGTACTTAGTCAGGGCATCAAAGGTGCCCTCGGGGTCAGGAGTGTTCACAGTTCGCTCCCCTCTCATTTCTTTAATGGTGGTTTCTAGACGATTAGCGGTCGCGCCTTCTGCTTCGAGGGCGCGAGCGGTGTCGTCGTTTCCTGCGGCAAGGCCCAGCAGTAAGACTTCGGTGGAAATATAGGTATCACCCAGCTCTGTTGCTTTGTTTTGCGCATTTTGCAGGGCAGTGAGCAGGGCACGGGAAGGTTGGGCCTGGGCTACGGATGAGCCGGCCGCCTTGGGCAGTTTCTTAATGAGGGTGGAGGCAGCAACCGAGATAACATCGACATCCAGTCCTGCAGCTTTGAGCACAGCTACCGCCACACCATCACGCTGATCCATGAGGGCCTTCAGCAGGTGAGCGGTGTCTAAATTAGGATTGCCCGCAGTTTGAGCATTCATATTGGCTGCCGAGAGAACTTCTTGGCTCTTGGTGGTGAATTGAGCGTTCATGTTGTCTTCTTTCTACGAGGAGGTTGATATTTAAGGTTGGTGGTGGACGCTCGCTACAACCGGTGGAACCGACCTAGCTGCATCCTTTCTATAAGTTGAGTCTACCTCACTCAACTTATTTGCGCTAGTATCGTTCAGTAATTTTTGGAGACATCTCAACCAGCGAGTATCAACTAGTAACCTCTGGCACATCTCAGTAGACTGACATGGCAGCACTCACCCCATTACCTAAAGAGGATCCATGACTCGCACAGCATATGCCATCCGCCATGTAGCATTCGAAGATCTCGGTATTTACGAGCAGCTCCTTGAAGACCGTGGTTTCACCGTTGAATACCGCGATGCTGGCATTGATTCTCTCAATATTCCTGAGGTTCAAGAGGCCGATCTCTTAATTATTTTAGGTGCCCCCATTAGCGTGAACGACACCCAGAGCTACCCCTTCCTCTTTGAGGAGGTTGAGCTCATCAAGAACCGTCTAGGGTCGCAAAAACCCGTTTTAGGCATCTGCCTAGGTGCCCAGCAAATCGCCATGGCAGCTGGCGCCGAGATCAGCGCCTCCGGCGTTCTAGAACTGGGCTACTCCCCGGTGGAACTCACCGAAGCTGGTAAGAACTCCGTGCTAGCTCCCCTTGGCAACACGCCCGTTCTGCACTGGCACGGGGATCAGTTCAGCATTCCCGCCGACAGAGAAACACTGGCAACCACCTCTGATTTTGAGAACCAAGCTTTCACTCTTGAAGACGAAGCAGGGAAGCCTTTCGCCCTAGCCCTACAGTTTCACCTAGAAGTTGACCCCCGTAAGGTTGAGCAGTGGCTCATTGCCTACACCGCCGACATCGTTGACTCGGGCCAGGATATCGCGGTCTTCAGGCGCGAAGCGTCCCAGTACGCAGAGGATTTGACGGCAGCGTCCACCCAGGTACTCAACGGTTGGCTGGACGCGGTGGGCCTCTGAGCCCTTAATCCAGGAAGTCGTACATCGACTCTTGGCGCTCCAGTTGCTCGCGCACATCATCATCGATGCCGCGGGCAGCTTCTTTAGCCTTGCGCCGGCTGGCAAGGGTCAGCAACAGCACAGCTATGGCGAAAGCAAAAGTCAGGATGCCGGCGGTATTACCGAACCCCGCTGAAAGACCCACGAGATCGTGCCCCAAAAGAGCGGAGGCGGCTGAGACCGTCACACCATCGACACGGTCAGGCACGAGTAACCCAAAGACAGCGGCAAGTAGCCAGCCAACTACCTGCACCAGGGCGGTGACCAGCGGCAGACCTGCGGATACCCCTGCTCGCTGCAGCTTTACCTCCTGCCAGGCATAGTAGGTAGCCAGCAGATAAAGAACAGCTAAGGCTGGGCCGAAGCTGATAGCAAAGACTGGTACCAGAGACCCACCTGCACCAAAAAGTGATCTACCTGCGGTAATCCATAGAGCAGCCAGCACCCCCAGGGGGCCCATCAGGTAGAGACTAATCCGGGTCCACGCACACCCTTGCCGGCGTAGAGTAGAGCTGCCAGGGGTTACAGTGTCATTTTCAGAAAAATTTTGCGGTAAGCTCACTCCCCCATTTTATGCACGCGTCCGCTCCCCGACCGGTAGGGTTGAAGGTATGAGCAGACTTGAAGCGATTTTCTTTGACCATGACGGAACCCTAGTTGATACCGAGCCCCTGTGGGCTGAGGCCAAAGCGGCCCTTGCAGCAGACTACGGTAAGACCTGGACCGAAGAAGATTCGCTGGCATGCCTGGGGCGCCCCGCCACGGTAACTTTTGAACGAATGCATGCCCTGGGCATTGACGCTCCGGCAGACGAACTCTATGCAAGCCTTAAAGAGAAAATGGGTGTTTTGCTGTCTGAAGCAACCATTACTCTGCTTGAAGGCATCCCCGAACTCTTGGACGAAGTTGCGGCAGCTGGTGTACCTGCCGGAATCGTTACCAACGCCACCACCGCCGTCGCCCAGCGCACAGCAAACTTAGGGCCTGAAGGACTGTTTTCTACCATTGTGAGCGATGAGCACGTCACCCAGGCCAAGCCCAACCCCGAGCCCTACCTGCTGGCTGCCAAAAATTTGGGCGTTGACCCCGCTAACTGCGTAGCGATTGAGGACTCAGATTCAGGGACTCAGAGTGCAGTGGATGCAGGCATGAAGGTAGTTGTGGTGCCGGGTCTCCTCTCTGTACCCAAGAACCTTGGCCACGCCCGTATGGAGCACTCGGAGCTCTCTCTGGCTAAGATTCGCGCGCTGGTTGACGAAGACTAAACCTCTCATCCGAATAAAAAATCAGCCTCTTCCCGCGCGGGAAGAGGCTGATTTTTTACCATGTTACGTGCGTAGTGAGCCAAGAACTTACTTCACGTTGCCCTGGCCGTCATAGAGGTGTGAGCGGATGAACCACTGGAATTTTTCGAGCTCAGCGGTCTGACCAATCAGCAAGTCTTCGGTGATGGGGTCAACATCTCCCACTTTAGCGATGGCTGCACGATGGTCTTCAATGACACCATTGTAGACTTCATCGAGGGCGGATAGGTGAGCCTGGGCGTCAGCGCGGTCGACGCTGTAATCTTCCCAGGTACGCTTAGCTACCAGGTCTCCGGGCAGGCCATTGGGCGAGACGCCCATGGTTGCCATACGCTCAGCAAGCTCATCGACAAAGCCACGCACCAAATCAACCTGGGGGTCTAGCATTTCGTGCACACTAATGAAGGTGGGGCCCACAACATTCCAGTGGGCGTGCTTGAGGGTCAAATGCAAATCATTGAGGGCATGCAGGCGAAGCTGCAAAGCCTCGGCAACGTGGTGGCCAGACTCTTCGGTCAGACCGGGAACAGTGAATGATGCGCGCTTAGTCATCCCAACACCTTTCTACGAGGGAGACGGGCGGGAGCCCCCTACTGGGCCGCCCTTTGCTCCCTACTGTACCGCCGACAATCCACCACCGCAAGGTTATTATGAAAATATCATAATAAGATGACCGTCAGTACGACCGGACCCATATATTTTGGCGGCACCACCTATAACAATTACGGTTCTACGTCCTAGGCTCCCTGCGCTTTGTTCTTGATATAAAGACCAGAGTTATTGCAAGACGCCGGTGCTCACACAAAGTGTGAGCACCGGCGTCTTACAAATAAAAATTTCGGGCTTACTTGCTAGCGAAGATTTCGCGCATCAGAGCAGCAGCTTCTGAAGGGGTCTTACCAACCTTCACGCCAGCTGCTTCCAGTGCTTCTTTCTTAGCCTGAGCTGTACCTGATGAGCCGGAGACGATAGCGCCTGCGTGGCCCATGGTCTTGCCCTCAGGAGCGGTGAAGCCAGCAACGTAGCCAACAACGGGCTTGGTGACGTTTGCCTTAATGAAGTCAGCAGCACGCTCTTCAGCGTCACCACCAATTTCACCAATCATGACGATAGCTTCGGTCTCGGGGTCAGCTTCGAAAGCTTCAAGAGCATCAATGTGGGTGGTGCCGATGATGGGGTCACCACCAATACCGATAGCGGTGGTGAAGCCGATATCGCGCAGTTCGAACATCATCTGGTAAGTCAGGGTACCTGACTTGGACACCAGGCCGATTTTGCCCTTGCCGGTGATGTTGGCGGGTGTAATACCGACCAGTGACTCACCGGGTGTGATGATACCGGGGCAGTTGGGGCCGATGATACGGGTAACGGGCTTACCGTCAGCATCTACCTTGCTCTTGGCGTAGGCCCAGAACTCGGCGGTGTCACCCACGGGGATGCCCTCGGTGATCACAACGACTAGGGGAACCTCAGCGTCAATCGCTTCGATCACGGCGTCCTTGGTGAATGCCGGTGGCACGAAGACGATGGAGACATCAGCGCCAGTTTCCTCTACCGCTTCAGCTACGGTGCCGTAGACGTTGAGCTCAACATCCTGCCCGTTAGCATCTTTGTGAGCGACGGTGGTGCCGGCCTTGCGAGCGTTGACGCCGCCTACAATCTGGGTGCCAGCTGCGAGCATGCGAGCGGTATGCTTGGTGCCTTCGCCGCCGGTGATGCCCTGAACGATGACCTTCGAGTCCTTGTTCAAAAAGATAGACATATCTATAAACCTTCTAAAAAATCTAAGCGGAGAATTTAAGCGTTAGCGAGTTCGGCGGCCTTGTCAGCACCCGAGTCCATGGTCTCAGCCAGGTGGACCAGCGGGTGAGCAGCCTCGTGCAGAATAGCGCGGCCCTCATCTACGTTGTTGCCGTCCAGACGTACAACCAGGGGCTTGGTTGCCTTATCGCCCAGGATCTCTAGTGCCTTGACGATGCCGTTAGCTACAGCGTCGCAGGAGGTGATGCCTCCGAAGACATTCACGAATACAGACTTAACCTGCTCATCGTTGAGGATGATGTCCAGTCCAGCTGCCATAACCTCAGCCGAGGCGCCGCCGCCGATATCCAGGAAGTTAGCGGGCTTGACGTTGCCGTGGTTTTCACCGGCGTAGGCAACGACGTCCAGGGTGGACATCACCAGGCCAGCGCCGTTACCGATGATGCCTACCTGGCCATCGAGCTTGACGTAGTTGAGGTCGTTTTCTTTAGCCTTAGCTTCAAGGGGGTTCTCTGCGCTCTTATCAACTAGAGCTTCGTGGTCAGCGTGACGGAACTCAGCGTTGTCGTCCAGAGAGACCTTGCCGTCCAGTGCGAGAATCTTGCCGTCGCCGGTCTTAACCAGCGGGTTGACCTCAACAAGGGTTGCGTCTTCCTTCTTGTAGACTTCACCCAGCTTGATGAGAACCGCTGCAACTTCCTCGCGGATGTCTTCAGCGAAGCCGGCTGCCTCAACAATTTCTGCTGCCTTCTTAGCATCGATGCCGTTGATGGGGTTAACCTCAACCTTGGCCAGAGCATCGGGGCGCTCTACAGCCAGGGTTTCAATGTCCATACCGCCTTCTACGGAGCACATGGCAAGATAGCTACGGTTAGCGCGGTCTAGTAGCAGGGAGAAGTAGTATTCCTCGGCAATGTCTGCACCCTGGGCAATCATCACACGGTGAACGGTGTGACCCTTGATGTCCATGCCTAGAATCTGCTGTGCATATTCGTACGCCTCATCGGCAGTCTTGGCAACCTTTACGCCGCCAGCCTTACCGCGGCCGCCCACCTTAACCTGGGCCTTGACAACGGTGACGCCGCCAATTTTTTCAGCTGCTGCTTTTGCTTCTTCGGGGGTGGTCGCTACGATGCCTTGAAGTACGGGCACGCCGTGCTTCTCAAAGAGATCGCGTGCCTGGTATTCAAACAGGTCCACAGGTATTCCTTCTTCGTCGAAGTCATGCTGGGCAGCGCGTGGGCTACCCCGCTTTTACGGGTGTGAAGCATAGTGGTACAGCATCTGCCTGAGCGAGAGCTAGGGCACACTACGGCTTCTCAACAGTCACTTTAGCGCATCCTGTAAAGCGGTGCGAACTAGATATCAACTTATGACGCCTCATCCCGCCACGAAGGCAGGAGACTTACTTTACCGACTCACAGGCGTCAATGAGGGTAACAAGGAAGGGGGCAGTATCAGAGACGCGAGGCACCAGCAGGTATTCTAACTCGTCAATTCTCCACAGCATCACCCAGGCCTCAGCTACTGAACAGCTCAGAGCACGACCGGGAACAAAGTTGTCCGGCGGGAAGTCAAAGTGTACTACCTCGTCAATCACGTCGGCTGCTGCGACGCCGCTGAGGTTGATGACGGTTCTGTTAGCTGAAACATCTAAGATCAGCCCCTCGTCCCTGCCGAGAGCAGCATTCAGAGCCCTCCCCAGTTTGACCGGGTCCACGCGGGTGACGACCAGGAAAACGCCCTCTTTGACGTACATGCAGGCGACCACCTGCCGGGTGCCGTACAGCAGTTGCAGTGCCTGAGAGTCACCAGTAACCTGTCCACGTTGGCGGGGTAGCTTAACCCCCAAGACTGCTTGGATGCGCTGGGCAGCGTCCGAATCAGGGCTGATTTCGATGCGGAAGAGCGAGAGATCCGAGATTTCCTGGAGCTGCACGCGGGTGTCGGTAACCCCATCCATAGCTTCTACAAATTCCTCGGCAATTGAGGGGACTGTACTGTCATGGTCCATTCGCGGTATTCCTTTGTAGATGCAAGAACTACTGAGAGCTCATTGTGAGCAAGACAGTTTTATCTTAGTCTGAAATTTTTGTCAGGGGTGCATAGCGCAGGAGAAGTCGTTTTTCTTCCTGAGCGAAGCGCACCTTCGCCACCGTCTTATCGCCAGCCCCTTCCACGGCTAGAACCCTGCCTTCACCGAAGGTTTTGTGCTCAACCCGGTCTCCTACCGAAAGGGCAGGGATTTCCTTGTTCTGCTGCACGCGGGAGACATTTTTAGTTGCCGCAGCGTAGCCGTAGCTAGCTGACCCATTAATCTCAGCAACAGACGGGGACGAAGCGGGACGGCTTTGGTAGCCCGGTGCATCAAAGCGGGAGGTGTAGGTAGACCCCCCGTAAGAGCCGTAGCCGCCGTAGCTACCCACCCCCCCGGCAAAGCTATTACCCTTACGTTTCCAATCGATGAGGTCTTCGGGGATTTCTTCTAAGAAAGGGGAGGGCGGGTTGTACTGCCCCTTGCCCCACATAGAGCGGTTCTCGGCGCGGGTCAGGTAGAGCCGTTCCATAGCGCGAGTGAGCCCAACGTAGGCAAGGCGGCGTTCCTCGCTCATCTCGCCCTCATCGGTGAGAGCACGCTGGTGCGGGAAGAGGCCGTGTTCCATACCGGTCAAGAAAACCACCGGGAATTCCAGCCCCTTGGCGGTGTGCAGGGTCATGAGGGTTACCACTCCCTGCGAGCGCGCTTCAGCCACTTCAGCAGCGATTTGAGCTGCGGACGGGCCGCCCTCCTGGTCGTGCTTGGGCTTGTTGGGGATCTGGTCGGCATCAGCCACCAGAGCAACGTGTTCTAGGAACTCTTCTAAGGTGGCACCGGGGTGGTCGATTTCGAACTCACGTACGGCATCTACCAGCTCTGAGAGGTTCTCTACGCGCGATTCGTCCTGGATGTCCTTTGATTCGCGCAGGGCTGCGAGGTAGCCGGTCTGTTCCAGGACTGCCTCAAGGCAGGTGGCTGCCGGTTCGGTGGCTGCAATTTGGGCGAGGTCATCAATGAGACGGGCGAACTCTGCCATCTTTTTGACGGCCGCGGCCCCCAAGCCAGGAGCATCGGCAGCGCGGCGCAGGGCTGCCATGAAGGAGATACGTTCAATGCGCGCAAAATCAGCGACTACGCTCTCAGACTTAGCGCCAATACCGCGCTTGGGTTCGTTGAGAATACGGCGGACGTTGATGTCATCATCCGGGTTGACCAGCACACGCAGGTAAGCCAGGGCGTCCTTGATTTCCTTGCGTTCATAGAAGCGGGTGCCGCCGACCACGCGGTAGGGCAAGCCCACGCGCATGAGCATTTCTTCCAGGGTGCGCGACTGGGCGTTGGTGCGGTAGAAGACGGCGACGTCGCCGGGCGCGATGTCATGGTCATCGCGCAGGCGGTCAATTTCTTGAGCAATGTAGCGAGCTTCGGCGTGTTCAGACTCAGCCACGTAACCGGTAATTTTGGCGCCGTCACCGCTGGCTGTCCACAGCTTCTTGGGGCGGCGCCCCTTGTTGCGTTCAATTACGGCATTAGCTGCTGAGAGGATGTTCTGGGTGGAACGGTAGTTTTGCTCCAGTAGGATAGTGCGGGCAGCCGGGTAGTCCTCTTCGAAGTCGGTGATATTGCGAATATCAGCGCCGCGGAAAGCATAGATGGACTGGTCGGAGTCGCCCACCACGGTCAGTTCAGCCGGTGGGTAGGCGTCCGGATAGGGGCCCTGCTCTGCCTGTGGGGCAGAGGCCCCACCTACCAGGGCACGCACCAGAGCGTACTGGGCGTGGTTGGTGTCCTGGTATTCGTCGACCAGGATGTGGCGAAAACGGCGGCGATAGTAGTCAGCCACCTGGGGGTGCTGGCGCAACAGGTTGACGGTTTCAAAGATGAGATCATCGAAGTCTAGGGAGTTGGCTGCGCGCAGACGCTCGGTGTAGGCCGTGTAGATCTTGGAGATAGTGCCTTCCCAGGGGTCGGTTGTACTAGTTTCCGCTGCGAAGGTTTTGGCATCTACCAGTTCATTTTTGAGGTTGGAGATACGATTGCCCACCGCCTTAGCGGTGAATTTCTTGGTGTCAAGGTTCATCTGCTTGATGATGAGGGTCAGCAGACGCTGGGAATCAGCAGAGTCGTAAATTGAGAAGGTCGATTTAAGTCCCAGCACTTTAGCTTCGCGGCGAAGCACGCGCACACAGAAACTGTGGAAGGTTGAGATCCACATGCTTTGGGCTCGTGGCCCCACCAGGGCAGTGATGCGTTCGCGCATCTCAGCAGCCGCCTTGTTGGTGAAGGTGATAGCAAGGATCTGCCCCTGGAGGGCTCGGCCTGTTGCGAGCAGGTAGGCAATACGGTGAGTGAGCACCCGGGTTTTACCCGAGCCAGCGCCGGCAACAATCAGCAGAGGTCTCCCGGCATGCACTACAGCTTCTGCCTGGTTCTCGTTGAGCCCCTGCACCAGGGCAGACGGGTCAGTACGATCGGGTTCAGGCTGAGCATAGTCAGGCATAAAGCCACCCATCTGATAGGAGGGTGGCAGAAAGTCTAATTCGGCAGGGTCAACAGGCACCTGCCCGTCCGGCACTGGTTCCTGGTTCGGCTCATAGGCCGGTTCCTCATTAGCCAGGTGGTCTGGGAAGTCATCAAAGAAAGGGTCAAAAGGAGGTTCCTGCTGCCCGGCGTCCTGCCCTGAACCTGTTTTCTTAGGTAGCTTGGGCATAAAATCATCGTTAAACATGGTGCCTCCTCGAATAAACCGTCAACCACTCATTTTATGCGAACAAACTTTCTAAGGTCAGCTCATTCTGCTGAGAGGTAAGGGCTGCATGCACCATAATGGAGTCTATGGGTCTCTCAAAAGGTCAGAAGAAACGCCTCTACGGCGAGCAAGCAGCAGCGCAGGTAGCCCCCGCACCCCAACAGGAAGCTCAGGCGCAGCCGGGTCTGCGCGTCATCACCGATTATTCACGCGGTGAGCTTGTTGCGACCCCAGAGAATGGTAGCTCCTACATCTTTTTGGGGGTCGCTTTTGTGATTACCCTGCTCTTTGGTCTCTACTATCACCTGATGCTACTGCCAGGGGTGAGCAACATGGCAGGCGCCACCGCCCCTGAACTCATGACGTGGTTTAGCACTGATCACCTTCAGCGCGTTGCCACCGGTCTGGGAGTTGATGGCCTGCGAGAGTACCAAGTTTTACACCGTTCTACCGGCCTCATCTTTTCTCTAATTTTTGCGTTTACCTGGTGGAATATGGTGCGGGCATCACAGTTTGAACTGCTGGTAGGCAGGCTCATGCTCACCCTCCCAGTGGCTTACGCTGTGGTCTTCATTGCCGGTGGTTTCGCTATAGACACGGCCCTAGCTGACCCCCTAGGCGGCACAGCAGGGCTTGCCGCCGTGTTGGTGGCGGCGCGCTGGGTGCTATTGATTCTCTGCTTAGCCCAGCTAGCTATCATGGCGGTGCGGCTGGTGCGCAGCAAGGTGGACGCTTTCTCCCGCGGGGAACTACCCGGTCAGTAACCACCCATAGTCCACTTGGAATATGGAGAATACAAAAAGACCCGGTAGTCGTGCTAGCGACCACCGGGCCTTCTCTTATGTGCCCCCGATACGATTCGAACGTACGACACCCGCTTTAGGAGAGCGGTGCTCTATCCCCTGAGCTACGAGGGCAAGTATTTGAAGGTTAGCTCTAGAACTTTTAGTGCCAGAACCTCCCCAAGTTTACACTAAAACCATGGCCCTTCTCATTGACCCTGCCCGCTGGCCAGCCCACGGCACTGTTTTCTCCCACCTTATTTCTGATAGTAGTCTGCAGGAGCTCCATTCCTTTGCCCGCGCTCAGGGAATCAGCGAACGCGCCTTCGACCGGGACCACTACGATGTGCCAGCCCACCTTTGCCCGCAACTCATCGACGCTGGTGCGCAACCGGTCAGCGGCAGCGAACTAACTCGTAGATTGCACGCCAGTGGCCTGAGAGTGCCACTCAAGGAACGCCCCGAAAAAATTAGAAAGGGGCTACTGGTTCGCTGGGGAACACTTGCACCGGGTGCTGAACAGCTGGGCGAAGACATACTAGATCGTTGGCAAGAGCCCCACCGGTCCTACCATAACAGTGCTCACCTGTTAGAAATGCTGGGTCATGCAACTTACCTGGCAGGCAACGATAAGCTACCCCGCGCCGCCCTTCTGGCGATATGGCTGCACGATGTGATCTATGAAGGGAAAGCGGGGGCAGACGAAGAGGCATCGGCGACCTACGCACGCCACCAACTAGCCCGCCACCAGGTAGCAGGCGAAGGAGAGATAGAAGCAGTAGCCTGCCTCATTGAAGCAACTGCGGCGCACCAGCCCCCGCAGGCTCAGGAAGTCTTGCAGAGGGCAGGTATCAGGCAGGAACACTGGCAAATTTTCTTTGATGCAGACCTTGCGATTCTGGCAGCAAAGACCGCTCGTTACCGGCGTTACACTACGGGCGTGCGGCAGGAATATTCACGCGTGAGTGATGATGACTTCAGGCAGGGCCGCGCACAGGTCTTGCAAGGGCTGCTAGAACGCCCCAGCATTTTTACAACCCGGCTAGGACGTAGTTCCTGGGAGGCGAGAGCACGGGAGAATATAGCGGCAGAGCTGAAAGAGCTTACTTACTCTGAACGCCCTTGCGAGCTTTCCGGCGAGAGTAAAGCACCCGAGAGATGACAAGACCTAAAATGATGCCGATACCGCCAGTGATAGAAACCCACATCGCTGCGTGACCCACAAAAAGCGCCACCAGTAGCCCGGCAATAATGCCAGGAACCGCCCCGGCTACCATGCCAATCGCCATGTAGGTGAACTCTTGATCTGATGAGCTAGTGGGTGATTCAAATTGTGGTGCCATGCCCTCTATCCTACCGGCGTCCACGGGGGGCCATAAACTTCTTCACCGCTGAGCTAAACACCGCCCACGGTTCCTTAGAGGGTATAAAAATGCGCCCCAGCTGGTCGTCTGGTGCGCATCTGCAAACTAGAGTTTGCGGTGCCTCTACCTTGTGTGTGGTGAGGAAGTCTGCGGGTTAGTTCTTGAGCGTTGCGAGCCGACCAGGCAACACCCGTGGAGTACTAGCGAGCTAGCACAACCCTAAACAGGTAAGGTCTAGAGACCTGCAACGGTGTAGTAACCGTCAACGGGCATCATGCCGCCACCATCGACTGAGGTCAGCTGGGTGCCCTGTGAGGGGTTCAGCGCGCTGATCATCTGGCCGTTACCAACGTAGATGCCTACGTGGTTGTAACCGTTGGCGAAGACGATGTCACCGGGCTGGGGGTTTGAGGTGGGGACCAGTTCGGTTGCCATGGTGAAGGTGTAGGGGGTCAGTGAGATACCGGCCTGAGCGAAGACGTAGGAAACGAAGCCTGAGCAGTCCCAAGCCTTGTAGCCCTTGCCGCCCCAAACGTAAGCGCCGCCGATGCCGTCCTGAGCTGCTGCGAGAACGGTTGCACGAGCGCCGGAGAGGTTAGCGGGGATCTCTGCGGAGTCGTTTGACTGGGTGTTCACGGTTGAAGTGGTTTCAACAGCGGTTGAGCTCTGGGTGTAGTCCCATGAGGTGGTTGCTGAGTAGTCCCATGAGGTGGTGGTTGCTGAGTAGTCAGCCAGTGAAGGAGCTGAGTAGGAGGGAGCTGAAACAACTTCAGCTGCAGCAAAAGCGTTAGCAGGTGCAACGGAAGCTGCCAGAAGGGCACCTGAGGCTGCTACGATACCTGCGTTACGTACGATGTTTGACTTAGTCATGATGTTCTTTCTCCATTGCCTCACGAGGTGAGCTGTCGGGTTCGAGCATGAAGGTCGCTCGGTCACTTCTTATAGGTGACTTAACCCCAAGGACTCTCTCTTTGAGTGAGCCCGGTAAGGTGGGTCCCCCGCTCCTGCCATATGATTTATTTGCATTTCCTCCGACGCGGTGGCAGGACTAGGCGGATGCTGCGTCGATGGGTGCCGTACGACCAGTAGTTGGCACGGAATAGAACATTACACGCCGCAACTCCAATTGTCACGTTTTGGTCACGAAAAATGGGTGGGCGTGGCTTTTAAGTAAGCAGGGCTATTTTTTGGGAGATGCCAAGCAGGCTCCCAGCAAACATTGCGAGAGTTTAAAAAAATGCCTCTGACAAGAGGGTTTATTGGTTTGCTGCACCACTTAAAAGGGCACCTTACCTGACCTTACGCGCTATCACCCAGCTTAACGCACGTGCTGAGAAGCCTGTCACTTGACTATTTTGCGGCACAGCGCGAGGTGTACTGATAACGAAGAGGTAACAAAGAAGGGCACCTGCGATGACCGGTGCCCTTGCAGTGTGATCAGTTTGTTATCGCTTCACGACAATCGACTCAGCTACCTCGGCATTGAGGGTAAGTGCCCGTTCCTCCCCGTCAGCGTGTACCACCACCGAGCCATCACGGTTACCCAGAATTGACACGGTTGCCCCGTAGATGATGCCAGCGTCCCCCAGCATCTTCAATAGGTCGATATCGGTCTGCAAGAACTCGGGCAGTCGAGAGATGGTGAACCTGTCGTCCTCACTAGAGTCCTTGCCCGCGATGGACATGGTTACGGTGCGTCCATCATTCTGGTCGCTTTCAGCACCCAACTGCTCCAGACCCGGAATGGCATTGCCATACGGGGAGAACTTGGGGTTGTTGAGCAGTTCTAACAAGCGGCGCTCGACCCGCTCGCTCATCACATGCTCCCAGCGGCAAGCTTCTTCATGGATGTATTCGAGATCAAGACCGATGATGTCGGAGAGCAGGCGCTCAGCCAGGCGGTGCTTGCGCATCACCTCAACCGCCTTCTGGCGCCCGTCATCGGTGAGGCGGAGGGAGCGGTCTACTTCAACGGTGAGCAAGCCGTGGCGCTCCATGCGGGCCACGGTTTGCGAAACGGTGGGACCAGAGTGATCCAGACGCTCGGCGATACGAGCTCGCATAGGAGTAATACCCTCTTCTTCGAGCTCAAGTACGGTACGAAGGTACATTTCAGTAGTATCAATCAAGTCTGTCATTGACTTCTCGCGTCTCTTCTCTGCTGGGGGCCTAGCTACGACCGTTAGGTACTTTCTTTAATTCTGCCCTCATTCTATTCTTTTTCCGCCTAAAAAGACGTTCAGCTCTTTAGGAGCTGAAATTTTCCTTCCGTCAGCTTCTTGGGCCACCAACGAAGCTGTCTCACTATGTAACCTGCTTAGTGTCATGTATCGGCAACCGAGCCTCAGTGGCGCCCCTAGAGCCGGTGTACCTGCCACAATAGAAACTGTGGGCGCTAGCGGCATTCCCTCATCCTTTTCACGCCCGCCGCTTGCTGAGCCTGCCTGATACTAGGAGTTATTGTGACCGATTTCCTCACCATCCCCACCGACCTTCTGCCCGCTGACGGCAGGTTTGGTGCTGGGCCTTCCAAGGTGCGCCCGCAGCAGGTGCAGGCAGTCATGGATGCTGCCTCCAACCTTATGGGCACTTCTCACCGTCAGGCGCCGGTCAAGAACTTGGTGGGTGAGATCCGTGAGGGGCTAGCTCAGTTCTACAGCGCACCCGAGGGTTACGAGGTCATTCTCGGCAACGGCGGAGCAACCTCCTTCTGGGACGCCGCTACCTTCGGGTTGGTAGAGAAAAAGGCACAGCACCTCACCTTCGGTGAATTCGGCTCCAAGTTCGCTTCAGCCACCAAGGCGGCCCCCTTCCTTGAGATACCGACCGTCATCTCCTCTGCACCGGGCACCCGCCCGGTAGCGTCCGCTGAGGACGGCGTAGATGTCTACGCCTGGCCTCACAATGAAACCTCCACCGGTGTTTTTGCCCCCGTTACGCGCCCTACTGGTATTGCCGATGAAGCCCTGGTGCTGATTGACGCCACGAGCGCCGCCGGCGGCCTGGAAGTGAATGTTGCCGAATCTGATGTCTACTACTTCTCACCGCAGAAGAACTTTGCCTCGGATGGCGGGCTCTGGCTGGGCCTCTGGTCGCCGGCCGCTATCGAACGTGCCCAGCGTATCGGAGCCTCGGACCGATGGGTGCCTGACTCCCTCAACCTGGTTACAGCGATTGATAATTCCCGCCTCAACCAGACCTACAACACCCCGGCTTTAGCCACCATGATTATGCTCAACGAGCAGATCAAGTGGATGAACGAGCAGGGCGGCCTTGACTTTGCCGCTGCCCGTACCGCTGACTCAGCAGGCCGTATCTACAGCTGGGCTGAGGCCTCCGACTACGCCACCCCCTTTGTGGCTAACGCCGATGAGCGCTCCAATGTTATTGCTACTATCGACTTTGCTGACTCCGTGGATGCCGCAGCTGTCGCTAAGGCACTGCGTGCCAACGGCATAGTGGACACCGAGCCCTACCGCAAGCTGGGCCGTAACCAGCTGCGAATTGCCACCTTCACCGCTATTGACCCCGAAGACGTCACCGCTCTGCTGGGCTGCATCGACTACATCGTTGAAAATATGTAACGGTCAATAGCCAACACCTAGAAAGGGCGCCTCACCGAACTTAAAAGTTTGATAAGGCGCCCTTTTTGGGTGTATAGATTGGAGATGGCCCTAGCGAGGCTGCTGGATCTCGATAGCAGCGGTAACCGGCGGAGCTTCATCCACGGCCTCTAGCTCTTCGGGCTGAGGCTGGCGAGGGCGAAGCACCAGTTTGGTGCGTGAATCGCGGTCATAGGCAACGTGCAGGTGCTTATACTTCATAATCCAAATGAGCCCCAGCAGTGTGGCAGCAAAACCTGCAGCAGAGGCCACACCCAACCCCCAACGGGCGCCGAAGACATCGTTGACCATGCCCACCAGAGGAGAGCCAATAGGCGTACCACCGATGAAAACGGCCATATAAATGCTCATAACACGACCTCGCATCTCGGGCTCTGTCGTGACCTGCACATAGGCATTAGCCGAGGTGATAATGGTCAGCGCCATGAGCCCCAGAGGAACCAGAGCAAGGGCAAAGAACCAGATATTGGGTGCTAGGGCGGCGAGCGCAGTGGTGATGCCGAAGCCGAAGCAGGAGGCGAACATGAAGCGCATGCGCGGGACATCCCGCCGGGCTGCCAGCAGGGTGCCTGCGACTGAGCCGATGGCGACCACTGAGTTCAGGATGCCGAATTCCCCGGCTCCCTGCCCAAATTCGGTGGTGGCCATAGCAGCAATATTGAGTGCGGTGTTCAGCCCGAAGGTGCCGATGAGGAAGGCAGAGACCATCACGATCATGATATCTGGCCGCTGCTTGAGGTAACTCAGCCCATCACGCATACGGCTATTGGCTTTGGACGAGCGGGGCAGCTGGCGTAGCTCCTTCTCGCGAATAGCGCAGATAGCTGCAATCATAGCGACAAAGGTGAGAGTGTTGATCAGGAAGACCGGGCCGGTGCCCACCAAAACCACCAGTAGGCCAGCCACTGCTGGGCCTACCATGCGGGCGGTGTTAAAGGACATAGAGTTCAGCGCCACCGCGTTGGGCAAATCGCGATCAGAGACTAGCTCAGAAACAAAAGTGGAGCGCACCGGCGAATCAAGCGCACCCACCACACCCAGAGCCAAGGCAAAGAGGTAAACATGCCAGATTTCTACGAACCCAGAAAGCACCAGGGCACCGAGCCCCACAGCCAGCAGGGCCATGATGCTCTGCGTCCAGAGAAGAATCTTGCGCCGGTCTCCTCGGTCGGCCAGCACACCGGCGTAAGGGGCAAGAAAGAGGGGCGGGGCGAACTGCAGAGCAATGACGATACCCATTTGGGTGGAATCGTGATCAGAAAGATCGTTGAAAACCAACCAGTCCTGAGCGGTGCGCTGCATCCAGGTGCCAATATTTGAGACCAGAGCACCGATAAACCAAATGCGATAGTTTAAGATCCACAGTGACCGAAAGGTCTTGGGTTTATCGGTGACGGCGCGCGGGCCGCTGCGTTCTACTCTCACGTAACGTGTTCTCTTCCAGGTTGCGTAGCTCATTCAGCTCTAGTTCATCTTCTATCCATCCTAGAACGATGTGCAGTACTGCACCAGAGGTAACCCCGCCTTAAGCGTCAAGCTCACTGAGTTTGTTCATGCTCTCCACCCTCAAACTCATCGGCGCCCTCGCCGTCACCATCGTAATCCTCAGGACTCTTGTGATCTTCAGGCAAAACGCGATCTGCCCAGGGCACCCACGCAGGAGCTAGCAGAGCGTCGTCGCCGGGTAGCAAGCCAATTTCGCATACCGTAGCCACCTTAGAACGGGGCGCACGAGAGAGAGTAGCAAACCAGAACCAGCCGCGGTAACCGGGCAGGGTGCACTCAAACAGGTGGGTGGTTAGGCGCTCTTCTTCCCCGCGCACGTGATGCACCGGCCCCATTGCGCTCTCAGGTGCGATATCCGCAAGAGCTGCCAGCGCCACGTCCTTGGCTTCAGCCAAGATGGTATCGACTTTGGCGGTACGACGGCGGCGCGTGCGCTCACCGAGTCGAGGCTCGCTACGCTGCTCCACCGAGGTGGCGGGTGCCGTGGTATCTAAAACCTCGGTCACTGGCGCGGTGGCACCGGGGGCGGAGAGTTCTTCTTTTACCTGTTCAGTCATACCCCTATTAAACAGGCTTTGGCCGCCGATTACCTACCCGGCAGGAGAGCTAGCACAGATTTTTGCTCCCACACCTGCGCCCTTGCCCTGTTTTGATACCTTAGAGCTATGTCATCTGAAATTTCCGAGCTACCCTACAGCTCCCTTATTCGTACCCTGAGCATCGTAGCCGGGGTGTTCACCGTGGTAGGTACCATCAGCGGTGTCACCATGCTCCTTATGAAATGGGACCACAACAGCGCCCCGCAGATTCTCAGTGTGCTACCCATGCTCCTACTCCCCGCCGCTTTTATTTGCCTCGTGGCGGTCCTCTTCCTCGCCGTTTTACGCCGCCGGGCCTCTTAGCTATGAGAAATATGGGCTCAACTCACTCCCGCAGCTCACATCAGGGATGCACCAGATAGCGCCCAGCTAACACCCAGAGAAGAGGGGCACAATGGAAGGGTGAACACTAAAGAACCTGAAGCTAAACTCCTTGTTGTTGACGATGAGCCCAATATCCTTGAGCTCCTCGCTACCTCCCTGCGCTTTGCAGGCTTCGAGGTTGTCACCGCAACGAACGGCCGCGAAGCCCTCGATAAAGCCGAGACTGAAGCCCCCGACCTAGCCGTACTCGACGTCATGTTGCCCGATATGGACGGCTTCACCGTCACCCGGAAGTTGCGCAGCTCAGGACGGCTCTTCCCGGTTCTTTTCCTGACGGCTAAAGACGACACCGAGGACAAAGTCACCGGTCTTACCGTAGGTGGTGACGACTACGTCACCAAGCCCTTTAGCCTTGATGAAGTGGTGGCTCGTATCCGCGCCGTGTTGCGCCGCACGCAGCCCCACGTTGAAGAAGATTCCCGTTTGCGCGTGGATGACCTGGTGCTCGATGACGATGCCCACGAAGTTTTCCGCGGTGACCGCGAGATCGACCTCTCCCCCACCGAGTTCAAGCTGCTGCGCTACCTGATGCTTAACCCCAACAGGGTCCTTTCTAAAGCTCAGATTCTTGACCACGTATGGGAATACGACTTCAATGGTGACGCTTCGATTGTGGAGTCCTACATCTCCTACCTGCGCCGCAAGATTGATAACGATCATGACCTGCCCCCGCTGATTCATACCAAACGCGGCGTAGGCTACCTTTTGCGCACCAGCAAAAACTAAACGAAGGGTGATAGCGGGTTGAAGTCTCGTCTCTCACTGTCCCGGCTGGGTTCGCTGTCCTTGCGCACCCAGTTGGTTCTTTTAACATCCATGCTGATTGCTTTGGCTATTTCGGTCATGTCTCTGGTGGCAATCTCATCCATCCGTGCCCAGATGCTGGATCAACTGGATGATGAAATTACCGCTAGCTACAGCTATCTAGTGACCGCCGTGTACTCGGACCAGCAGATTTCACGCACCCAGGGCACTTTCATTCCCTACGAGGCTTACCTACTTGATAAGCAGGGTAACATCATACGTCCGGTGGCGACGCTGTCCGACGGTTCATCCTCGCCGGTGATTTCAGGGCTCACCGCAGATGTTGTGCAACGCTACAACCAGACCGCCATGACGGTTCGCTCGTCCAACGGTCCCAGCGAATGGCGTCTCATTGCCTTTCCGGTAGAGGCGACCGACCAAACTCTGGTGATTGCTGCCCCGCTCACCCAAATCAATGAAACAGTAGCCATTGTAGGGCTACTGACAGTTTTCTTTGGTGGAGCCCTGCTGCTGGCGTCCATAGCGCTTACCTGGGTGATTGTTACCCGAGCCTTTGAGCCCCTAGCCCGGGTGGAACAAACCGCCGCTCAAATTGCCGCCGGCGACCTCTCACAGCGTATCGAGAACTACAGCCCCTATAACGAGCTGGGGCATCTCACCACTTCACTAAACACCATGCTTTCTCACATTGAAGAGGCCTTTGATGCGCAGAAGCGGTCCGAGGTCAAGATGCGACGTTTTGTGGGCGATGCTTCCCATGAGCTTCGCACCCCACTAGTCTCTATTCGCGGCTATTCAGAGCTCTACCGCATGGGGGGTTTACCCAATGCTGAGGCTATCGGTATGGCGATGAGCCGTATCGAATCTGAGTCCAAACGCATGGGGCAGCTGGTTGAGGATCTGCTCACCCTGGCACGGTTGGACGAGCGGAGGGTCGGTGAAAATGCTCGTATTGATTTGCTGAGCCTAGCCCAGGACGCCGCCAATGATGCCTTCGCCACCGCACCTGACCGCGATATCGATGTCATCGGTCTTGAGGGTGCTGAGGCTGTTTCTGCCCCTGTATGGGGCGATGAGCAACGTCTGCGCCAGGTCCTGGCTAACCTCATGACCAATGCCCTGCGCTATACCCCTGAGGGAACTCCCATAGAACTTGCTGTGGGTACAGAAACCGCTCCGGATGGGACGCCGCTATCTATTATTGAAGTGCGTGACCACGGGCCCGGAATTAAGGGTGAGGACGCCCAGCGGGTGTTCGAGCGGTTCTACCGGGCCGATACCTCCCGCACCAGGGAGACCGGTGGCACCGGTTTGGGGCTCGCTATTGTTGCTGCCATCGTGGGACAGCATGACGGCACGGTAGAGGTTCAGCAGACCGAAGGTGGCGGAGCTACTTTCGTCATTCAGTTACCCGTCTACAGAGACCAGGGGCAGAGCAGGCCTACAACAGCAGGGATGCCCACGGTCTAATCGGGAACCAGCCCTGTGGATAGGGGCATGAGGTATCTTCATATTGCTCACCCGTTCACCAATATTCCCTTTAAACTATCATCGCCCCCGTATTCACACTAGTCCGGGGGCGTTGCTGTATCCACAGCCTGCCAGCGCCACGCACAGTAGATCCCTACCGCCCTAAGGTTGGAAGCACAGAGCAAGCAGCTCTGATGAGTTACTACTATTCTTAGGGAGATTCCCATGGCACAGTTCAACGTCGATGCAGATCTCATCTCAACCAAATCAGCTCAGGCGCGCGCACAGGTGGACACCATTATTTCTGAGGTCAACGGCCTGACCGCCTCCTTGCAAGATTTGCAAGGCTCCTGGACCGGTTCAGCCTCCGCCAACTTTCAGGGTGTGCTGACCACCTGGCGCCAGACTCAGCGACAGGTAGAAGATTCTATCGCCCAAATTAACGAAGCCCTTGCACGCGCCGGGGTTAACTACTCAGAAACAGAAATGGCTAATGCCTCTATGTTTGTGGGCTAGTAGCTGATGAGGCGGCGGTTTCCTGCCGATAGCGCAACTTCCAGTGACCAGCTTTGTTCACATGCCAGACGCTGGAACGCAGCACCGCACCCCGGGCAGTTTCAACCCGACTGACCAGCAGCGCCGCCCCCTCACCCAGCAACGTAGCTTCAACAGGTGTTCCCTGCCCTGTCAAGGCAAAGGCACGTTCGCGGTGCTCTAGGACAGTTGTTCGGTCTAGAACACGACCGGCAGGGGTCACCCAGGTAAGGTCTTCACTCAGCAAACCGCTGAGTAAACTGCGCGAACCGTAGGTTGAGGGCGATGCTAGCTGATGTTCGAGTTGCCGGACCGCAGCCAGTTGCAGGTCGGCATCCAGCTCTACGCCATCTGTCACAGGTTTTTCTAGCTTTGCTGTTGCTGTGCTTTCGCCGCTAGAAGCATGTGGGGCGGTCAGGTTCTTAGTCTTGCCAAATCCAGGGCCAGTCTTGGGGGCTTGCCCCTTTGAAAAAGCCTGAGCTGCTGCGTTAGCCAGGGAGTCGGCAGCCTCGTTGAGGGGATGCCCGGAATGTCCCTTGACCCACTCAAAGGTATACGTGCGCCCTTCTAGGGCAGCGTCCAGCTCTTTCATGAGCTCGACGTTAAGCACCGGCTTACCGTCAGACTTCTTCCAGCCCTTCTTCTTCCAACCGGGCATCCACTTGGTCAGGGAGTTGACGACGTACTGACTATCGCACAGTACTTTGAGAGGGCGCTCGGGTACATGAGCTGTCGCTTCAAAGAGGTCCAGCACCGCTTTGAGCTCACCCATATTGTTGGTGCCGTGCTCCCAGCCGCCGGCTGCCCACGTGTCAGCATCGATATACCAAGCCCAGCCTGCTGGGCCTGGGTTACCCAGCGCTGACCCATCGGCTGCGGCTACTATTTCATGCGTCATTGAGGGCACCTCCCCCTGCTAGCAGGGATGTTTTTTCAGCCCAGCTGGCGGTGTCCCAGCCCAGAGCTCGGGCAAAGGTATCGAATTTGCTGGCAGTTTCTGCATGTTCGTTCACCGGGGCAGAGTCCTTAACGATGCCTGCGCCGGCGAATAAGGTAGCGCGGCGAGCGCTCACCCGGGCACACCTTAATACCAGATGCCATTCCCCGTTGCCCTCAGCATCCATGTAGCCAACTAGCCCGCCAAAGAAACCGCGTTCGAAAGGTTCTAATTCTTCGATGATACGGCGCGCTAGCTCTGTGGGGGTACCGCAAATTGCCGGTGTGGGGTGGATAGCGCGAGCGCCGTCCAGCGAACTTAGCCCGGGTTTGAGAGTTCCGGCGATATCGGTGCCTAGGTGCCACAGCTGAGGGGTCATTTTAAGGCTGGGAGTGGCGGGGATTTTCATATCCAAAGTCAGCGGAGAAAGGCGCTGTTTGATGTCTTGGACCACGGTGGCGTGTTCTGCGCGATCCTTGGCGGAGCGCAGGAGAGCCTCACCGATCTGGGCGTCCTCGGTACTGCCGATAGGTGCGGTGCGGGTGGCTGATCCGGCCAGTGGGCCGGTGCTGAAGCCGTCTGCACCCGATTTGAAGACGAGCTCGGGTGAAGCCCCCATCAGGTATTCCCCGTTGGGGAGCTTCACGCTAAAGACGGTGGCGCGCTGTTGCTGGGCGCGCAGGGTTTCTAGCAAGGCAGGTAGGTTCAGGTCGTTGTTGTAGTCAGCGGTGAGTAGGCGAGCCAGCACTACCTTGTCATACTCCCCGCGGTTCATTGATTCAACGGCCTGGGCAACCGCTTGCCGGTAGCCTGGGTTATCCAGCCCGCTGAGCTGCACCGGTTCAGGCTGCTGACGGATTGCGAGGTTTGGGGTTTCTGTCGGCACCAGGGAGTCGGGGACGGCGAGGTAGGCGGGTTCTTCTGGGGAGAAGGGTATCAGGCCCACTACGCATGAGTTCTTCTGTGCTGCCGTCTCTAGCGCTGAACTTTCGCTGACCGGGGTCATTGATCCTGAGGCACTCAGCGCACTGTGGCCGCGCGCCAGGATGAAGGGCGCGAGCAAGGCGGGTGCGGTCATAGTCTGTTCTTTCGCTAGGGTCGGGAGCAACACCTATTTACGGTACTCCAAAACTGGGGCAGGGCAAACTGGGGATAAAATACTAAATAAAAACAGCCTAGCCACTCTGGAAATTCCTACGGGAATACTCTCTACTATTTTCCGTGAGAGAGTGTCATCCCCCAATTAGCTTCGCTGAAGCAACACGATGGTCTCATAGTGGGTGGTATGCGGGAACATATCCACCAGACGCGCTTTCACCGGCTTGAGCGAGGGCATAGACTCCAGGTCTTTGGCCAACGATTTAGCATTACAACTGGAGTATATAAACGTCTCAATACCGGATTCTTCAATCCAGGTAGCTAGCTCATGCCCAATGCCGCGGCGCGGTGGATTAACCACTACCATCTTGGGCACAGTGGCCTGCTGCAGGGCGAACTCGGTGGCGTCCCCAGCAAGAAATTCTAGATTGGCCAGCCTGTATTCTGCAACGGCGCGGCGGGCAGACTCAATCGCCTCGCTACTCAATTCAATACCCGTAACTTCTGACGATGCAGGCAGTACCTGCGCTGCGTGCAGGGCGAAGCCCCCCACCCCGCAGTAGAGATCCCAGAGGCTAGCCGGGGACGCCTGGCGCACCCATTCCTGCCCCTGCCGGTAGAGCCCAGCGGCTATCTCGGTGTTAGTTTGAAAGAAGCTTTGGGGCCGCAGGTGCAAGGTGAGGTCATTAACCTGCATGGGCAAGGTAGTACGTTCAGAGAGAATAATTTCTTCGGGGCCCTCCACCAGAGCAACGTGCTCGCGGAGAAGGTTGACACTTACCACAGCAAGGTTGGGTAAACGCTCGTACAACCAGTGCAGGCGTGATCGGATGGGCACAATCAACTTCTTAGAGCGCAACACAAACCTAATCATCAGCTCACCGTTAGCTGATACTGTCACCAAAATATTCTTGAGCTCCCCCTTGCGCTTGGGTATGTTGTAGGGGGTGAGGGACGCCGCGCGAATGAGCTCATCCAGAACCGGTAAGGCGGCTGTGATGGCAGGGTCATAAAGGTTACAGCGTCGCAAATCAACGCCACGGCCTGCCCGGTCAATGATGCCTAGGGTAGGCTGATCAGCGCTACCTCCCACCACGATTTTTGCTTTGTTGCGGAAACTCTCTTCGTTACTAGCCAGCGGCTGGAGCCACTGCACTTCACCAAAAGGTGAGAGCAGACTGCGCGCTTCTTCCTGTTTCTGAGCAAGCTGCACAGCGTAAGGGGTTTCAAGGAGGGTGCAAGAGCGGCAGATGCCGGCGTCAAAGTAATCGCAATTCATAGCCCAACCAGTCTACCTGTCGCTAAACCAACGGGTAGAAAAAAGGTTGGCACCCCACGCTTGGGGCGCCAACCTTAGAAAAACATAATCGCCAAAAAGTTTTTAGCTACCCGAGCCAAAAGCGATATCTCGCTGAAGAGCCTCAGAGCTCTTCTTCTCAAGCTTTGACCAGCCATCCGCTACATGGCACACGAGCAACATAGCCAGCATAGCAACGATAACGGTATACAGAACTAGGTCTACGATAGTGAACATATGCCTCACAGCTTTCAGTTGTCGCCATTGATACTGAGTACCTAAAAAATCTTTTAAGTGATTTAAAGCATACTCAAATACTGGTTCGGTGTGCAAGGGTTTATGGCGATGTAGTGCCAGCAAGCTACATACGTCAAAAACCCCGCCCCGGCACCGAGAAGGCGCCGGGGCGGGGTTAAAGCCTAGGGCTGAAAAACCGGTGAACCGGTCTTACATCATGCCGCCCATGCCACCCATGTCGGGGGCGGGAGCTGCACCAGCAGGCTCAGGCTTATCAGCAACAACGGCTTCGGTGGTCAAGAAGAGACCAGCGATGGACGCTGCGTTCTGCAGGGCTGACCGGGTGACCTTGACAGGGTCATTGATGCCAGCTGCCATGAGGTCTTCGTACTGACCGGTTGCAGCGTTCAGACCGGTACCTGCGGGCAGGTTACGGACCTTATCAACAACGACGCCGGGCTCCATGCCAGCGTTGAAAGCAATCTGCTTCAGCGGCGCGTCAATAGCTACGCGGACGATGTTTGCACCGGTTGCTTCGTCACCCGTCAGTTCCAGCTTCTCGAAAGCCTTGGCGCCAGCCTGGATGAGGGCAACGCCGCCACCGGCAACAATGCCTTCTTCAACTGCTGCCTTAGCGTTACGCACAGCGTCCTCAATGCGGTGCTTGCGCTCCTTGAGTTCAACCTCGGTTGCTGCACCTGCCTTGAGCACTGCAACGCCACCAGCCAGCTTAGCCAGGCGCTCCTGTAGCTTCTCGCGGTCGTAGTCTGAATCTGAGTTAGCGATTTCGCCACGGATCTGGGCTACGCGGCCTTCGATGGCTTCAGCGTCGCCGGCACCCTCGATGATGGTGGTTTCGTCCTTGGTCACAACGACCTTGCGGGCGGTGCCCAGCAGGTCGATGGTTGCCTGATCCAGGGAGAGGCCGACCTCTTCGGTGATAACCTGGCCACCAGTCAGGATAGCGATATCAGCCAGCTGTGCCTTACGGCGGTCACCGAAGCCAGGTGCCTTAACAGCAACGGACTTGATGGAGCCGCGCATCTTGTTGAGCACCAGCAGGGCCAGAGCTTCGCCCTCGACGTCCTCAGCAACAATCAGCAGGGGCTTGCCAGCTTGCATGACCTTCTCGAGAACGGGAACGAGGTCCTTGACGTTTGAAATCTTGGAGCTGACAATCAGGATGTAAGGGTCCTCTAGGACAGCTTCCTGGCGGTCAGCGTCAGTGACGAAGTAACCGGAGAGGAAGCCCTTGTCAAAGCGCATACCTTCGGTCAGTTCGAGGGAGAGACCAAAGGTGTTGGACTCTTCAACGGTGATAACACCTTCCTTGCCGACCTTCTCCATCGCCTGCGCAATGAGCTTGCCGATTTCGGGGTCACCGGCTGAGATAGACGCAGTTGCAGCGATCTCTTCTTCGGTTTCAACTTCCTTAGCTGACTCCAGCAGCTCGGCAGTAACAGCTTCTACAGCCTTTTCGATACCGCGTTTGAGGGAGAGGGGGTCAGCGCCAGCTGCAACGTTGCGCAGACCTTCGCGCACGAGAGCCTGGGCCAGAACGGTTGCGGTGGTGGTGCCATCGCCTGCGATGTCGTCGGTCTTCTTTGCGACCTCCTTGACCAGCTCAGCACCAATCTTCTCGTAGGGGTCCTCGAGTTCGATTTCCTTGGCGATGGATACACCGTCGTTGGTGATCGTGGGGGCACCCCATGCCTTTTCAAGCACGACATTGCGGCCGCGGGGGCCGAGAGTTACCTTCACTGCGTCTGCCAGGGTGTTCAGACCCTTTTCAAGACCGCGGCGTGCTTCTTCATCAAAAGCAATCAGCTTTGCCATGTAGCTTCGCTCCTCCTGGAACATTAGTTTGAGCGCGTACTCTTTGGTGCCCGCGACGGACGGTGCGGCACGGTCTGGACCGGCCGGTGCACCTCACCGAAGGTACGCTTCAGAGTTTTACCCGAAGAACAGCTGACTGTATCTAGATCTAGCACATGATTTAGCAGTCAGAGCCATCGAGTGCTAAATACAATCTTGGCACTAGTGCGAAAGGTGTGCAAACCCTTGTTGCGAGTGGCCCCTATTTAATCGCCGACAGCGCACAAACTTTAGCGGAGGACGTAGGTGCCGCTAGCCGCGTCGAAAATGTAGGTTCCTGCGGGGTCTAGAACGAAGGTTCCCGTGTCGGGCTGGTAAGAGTAGGTGACCACCGGTGCATTGTAAGGGGTATACCCCTGCTGAGGGTTGTATTCCTGGTAGGTATCGGTCGCTGGGTCATAGCTGTAACGGGTTAAGCCACTAGCGGTCGATTCAGTTACTTCTACGAAAGTACCTGTGGCCGGGTCGAGGACATAGAGGCCCTGCGCACCTGTCTGGCTGGAAGCAGCCGGCGTGCTCTCGGGGGCTTGGCTAGCTTCACCCCCGCCCTGCTCTTCTGCAGGTTCGGTGGAATCGGCAGTCTCAGCGGGCTCGGCAGCATCTTCAAAAGATGCAGCGTCAAAGTCAGCGCCCAGCACCACATAGACCAGACCGCTCTCGGCCTCGTAGTCCTGCGCGATGAAAGGTAGTGAGAGGGTGTCTGCTATGTCGTTGGCTTCACTGGACGTGCCCGTAGCAAAATTGACCGTCGACTCGGTGGTGTAGGTGCCAGCCCAGTTGCCGGTGGTACGCACGGTATATCCCTTGCTCTCGATGAGACGTGCAGCTACGGCAGCGGACCCGGCGGGGGCACTTGAATTATAGATTTCAACGGTGGTGCCCTCGATGTTAAGAGCAGCCGGCGCCTCTTCGCTGGGTGAGGCACTGGAAGAGGCGCTGGCTTCCACTGCAGCCTCCGGGGAATCGGTGCGGGGAGAGATGACGTACATGAACCCACCTACGAGGAGTGCCAAAACACCGCTGAGTACCATAAGCACTAGCCCTCGAGCTGAGGTGGTGTTGGCTTTGGGACGCGCCCGGTAGGCACCTCGGCGTGCTGTTGCTTCATCAATGTCATCGAATTCATCGCGAGGGTAGGGGGACACGGCATCTCTTTCGGGGCAGCAGCGGTTAGGCCTGATATTTCTAGGGTACAGCAGGTCAGCTCAGGGCATCTCGGTGGCGGCGCAGACGGTTCATTAACAGGGGTTCTGCAGCCACCACTCTGGGGTTATCAAGCATGGAGTTGAGTTGCTGGTAGTAGGCCACAGGACTAAGGCCCAGCTGTTTTTCGATGGCCTGTTCCTTGCTGCCCTGGTAACGGAAACGCCGTTTCTCCAGCTCTATCACAGCTCGTTCTAGCGGTGTGAGCGAGTCAGCGGCTACTTTCTGGCGGGCAGCAGACTCTTCAAGGGGTTCATCGTGACCGGCGGAGGTATTCTGTGCAGCAGCCAAGCGGCGTCCTTCTCTCGGGACTGATAGGTAACTGTACTAATCTTAAGGCACGTAAACCTGCGCCACTGGACTAAGGGGACTTCTATGCCTGCCAAACCACTGACAGAAATCATGGCCGCTGATTGGGCCGAGGCGCTAGCCCCGGTGGAGAGCAACGTCAGGGCTATGGGTAACTTTCTGCGCGAAGAGCACGCAGCGGGCAGAAAGACCCTGCCAGCCGGTGACGATATTTTTAGGGCTTTTACCTACCCCCTAGCTGACGTAAAGGTCCTTATCATTGGGCAGGACCCCTACCCCACCCCCGGTCACGCTATGGGCCTGAGCTTTTCGGTACACCCAGATGTGCGCCCCATCCCCCGTTCCCTGCAGAACATTTACAAGGAGCTAAGCAGCGACCTAGGCGTAACGCCGCCTGCGCATGGGGACCTTTCAGCCTGGAGCGCCCAGGGAGTCATGTTACTCAACCGAGTGCTCTCTGTGGGAGCGGGAAATGCTGGCTCCCATCGCAATCTGGGGTGGGAAACCATCACCACACGCGCCATTGAAGTGCTTGCCCAGCGGGGCACTCCCCTGGTTGGTTTACTCTGGGGCGCTGACGCCCGCCGGTGCGCCCCCCTATTGGGCGGCTACCCCTGCGTTGAGTCCCCGCACCCATCCCCTCTATCCGCATCCAGAGGGTTCTTTGGCTCCAAGCCTTTTAGCAAGGTCAACAATCTTCTCATTGCCCAGGGCGCTGCACCTGTGGACTGGGCTCTGCCTGACGTGCCTGCTCAGGACTCTCCTTCGATGCAGAGCCCCCGAAACGGCTGACGAGATAGTCCACCAGATAGGTGCCGAACACAATTCCTGTGGCCAGCATCAGCACCGTGGTGCTGGCGTTAGCTAGACCGTGAAGGCCAGCGGTGATGTCTTCACCCTCCAGGAGCGCGTATGCGGAACGGAAAATGGTAAGGCCTGGCAACATGAACATCATGCCGGGAATATAGTATATAGCCGCTGGGGTATGTAACCGGTGCCCTAGAAAAGCGCCTGCAGCACCCACCGTAAGAGCTCCTAACAGTACACTAACGCGCCCTGCCTCCGCACCGGTAGTAAAAACCAGGCCATAGTAGGCGCCCTGCCCCGCCAACGAGACCAGAGCGCTCAGCATTAGGTTGGCGCCCCTGCCCTGCCAAGCAGCTGCTACCATCACCGAACCGACCACCATGCCAACCACATTCAGCCAGAGCGGCGGCGGGTTGAAGACCGTTCGGTCAACATCAAGGGAAGCATAGTCAAACAGATTAATCAGGGTCAGTGCAGTACTAATGCCAGCAATAATCCCGGTGAAGTTAGCACCCGTGACCACGAACTTACCGGCAGCCGTCAAAGGAAAGCCGTGCAGGGCGTCCTGCATGGCCGATACCAGGCGGAAGGTGGGCAACAGCATCATGAGCCCGGCAGCCACAATGTGGGGCGGTGACACAACAAACCCCTGCTGGAAGAACCAGGAATCCGTGCTGCCCACCCACAGAGCAAAAAAGGTCACCACCCCTGATCCCAGGGCCATGGTGAAAAAGCTGGGTAGACCAAACTTTCCCGCCCAGACCATAGAGAAATTTACCGCAATAAAAACGAAAAAAGAGACAAGAGCAGCCCGCCATGAGCCACCCACACCCAGGGTGAATGCAACGGCCATCAGGAGGTTCCACACCAGTAGCACAGCGGGCGAATAAGGTTTTTTTACCGTGCTAATCTCAGCGAGCTGGCGTTCAGCGCGGGTGCGGGTTATTTGAGCATCAGTGATACGGTGAATCAGCCGATAGGTGGCTTCCAGGGCAGCATAGTTTTCGGCGCTAGAACGAATGACGCGCACTAGGTTATGGCTGAACTTCTCGGCACCCGACCCGGCGGGAGCCAAGTAGTCGCCGCGGCTAGCAGCCTCATCAAACTCAGAAACATAGTTGATTCTGATGGACTGATAGGAGATATCAACTTCTACATCGTGGATGCCGTAGGTGCCGCAGACCGCTACCACCGCGGCGTCCACATCGGCTGAATCTGCTCCGAAACGGAACATGGTTTCTGCCAGACGCAGGGAAAAGTTGAGCACACTGCGGGTTTCTTCTTGAAGCTGCACTCGTTGCCGCTGACGGTTGAAGGCGGCTTGAGCGAACTGCCGCTGCGCAACGCGCGCAACGCCGCGCATAGGCACGGTCATAGCCTGCTGGGAGCTCACCAGGATTTTGAGGCCAGCGCGTGCCTTGCTGGCGGGAGTGGAGCGTGTTGGGAGTACCGGACCGCTCGGCGCGGAGGTGGAAGGGTAGGACGCCTGTGGCAGCTCGGAGCGCGGAGCCTGGGAATTCTCAGTCACGGCCTGTAGCGTACCCTCTCGCAGACCAACTAGCGATCACGTGTCTCGTTGGCGTCAAGGGCGGCGTCAGAAAGACGCTGCTGAATGAAGTATTGCATCAGGTAGCTACCCAAAACAACGCCCGATGCCATGGACAAGATGATTGCGATAGCTGCCACCATGCCAGGCAACCCGGTGTCGGAGTTAGCCTCAACGGTGAAGAGATAGAGCCCGCGGAAGACCGAAAGACCCGGCAAAAGGAAGGTAAGAGCAGGTACATAGAATATAGCTGCCGGGGCATGTAAGCGGTAGGCTAGATAGGTGCTCAGCAAACCAATCACCAAGGCGGCAATAGCGGTATTAGCCCGCCCTGTTCCGGCACCAAAAGTATAACTATAGCCCTGATAGACCCAGAACCCGGCAGTAGCTATAGCCAAAACCCACAACAGGTTATCCCACCGAGCATGAGTGGTCACGGCAAAAGCCAGGGAAGCTACCATAAAGAAGGCATAACTAATCACGACCGGCGCCGGTTCAAACCGGGTTTGGGAAATATCCAGCTCCTCAACACCTAAAGCAGAGAGCACCGCCACCGCCGAAGCAAGCCCCACCACAATACCCAGAAAACTCATACCGGTAGACACGAATTTGCCGGCAGCCGTGAGAGGGAAGCCGTTCAGTGCGTCCTGCACCGTAGAGACCAAACGCGCCGTGGGCAGCAGCATGATGAGCCCTGCCGCCACAATGTGAGGGGCATTAAGGTGAAAACCCAGATGAGAGAAAACCGAAGCGTCATCAGAAATATAGATGGACGCAAAAGTCACCGTACCAGCGCCCACCGCCATGTTGAAGAAGCTGGGCATCTTTAGCTTAGAGATGAGGCGGCTCACCAGGTGAATCACCAAAAAGACCAGCCCCCCTACAGCCCCAGCCTCCCAGGAACCACCTAGAGCGAGGACGAGGCTGAAAGCTGCCGCCATATTTGCCAGCATAATAACCAGTGGCGAATAGGGTTTTTTGGCTGTATTGATCGAGTGCAGGCGGCGTTCAGCCTTGTGACGGGGCAGACCGCCAGCAGTAATATCGTGAATCAGCTTGTAAATATCGTCAAGGGAGGCGTAGTTCTCTGACCAGGAGCGAACCACGCGCATCACGGTGTGGCTGAAGCGCTCCTTGCTTGGAGCAGAGCGCTCTTTGGCAAGATCATTCAGGTTCAGAGCCCGCGTCTGATCATCGATTTCATCAATGTCAGAGACGTAATTGATGATGACCGACTGGTTGGTGATATCGATTTCAACATCATCTAGCCCATAGGCGGCACAGACAGCAACAATGGCCGAATCAACGTCTATGGTGTCAGCGCCGTAGTGGAACATGGTTTCCGCCAGGCGTAGCGAAAAGTTCAGTACCTCACGGGCTTCTTCTTTTTCGCGGACAAACTCAGCCCGACGAGAAGCAGCGGTCGCCAGAGCGAAGGGACGCTGTGCAAGACGCGCCACCCCACGCATAGGCTTAGTGAGCGACTGGTCGGTGCTGACAAAAGATCGCAGCGTAGAACGCATCCGGCTAGGACGCTTAGGCGTGGTGCTAGTAAGGGGAAGCTGACCGGTGCCCGCAACTGATGGGTAACTCGCCTGCTGTAAACCGGTGGTAAAAGCCCGTGCTTCTGTCTCAGAAGAATTAGGTTGAGCAGCCGGTTTTTGCGCGGGGATTAGCGTCGTAGCCGGGCCAAAGGCCGAATCATGGGTCTGGTGCTCGGCTGGAGTGGCTACTTCGAAAGCTGAGGGGGCCTTCTTCACCACCTCAGCGGCAGGTGCTTCTGACTGCTGGGCTACTGCCTGGGACGGGGAAAAAGGGCTCCCGCTAGGATTCGTTGCCTCAGTGGTCGGTGGAACCAGGAGGGTGAGGGCATCGCGCAGTTTAGGATCACGCACCTGAGAAAGGGAAACTACGGGGATTCCCTCGCCCCAGTTGCCAACGCCTGCGACCTGGGGGCTAGTATCAGCGGGCTTCTCTTGCTGCGGGACGCGAGGCAGCAGCCCGGTAGCACCAAAAGCACTCTCCTCGGGAGCAGCCGGCTCAGCTTTAACATCAAAGGCAGAGGTAGAAGGGTAGGCCTTTTGCTGCAAAACAGTGTTAGTGGGGTTCACCGTGAGGTTACTCCTTCCTTCTCTGCGCTGATTCGCTGATTCGCTGATTCGCTGATTACAGATTCGCCGCAGTGGCAGGGGGGTAAAGAGGCGCGTAGAGGGTCCCAGTGGGCTGAGGCCACGCTCGCACTCGCTGCTGACCTTCTTGCTCAGGCTCGCGAGCTCGCACCGGCAATTCACGCCAGCTACGAGCCAGCAGGCGAGCTACGAGCTTGTCTCAGCCCAAACCCTACTAAACCTCTCTTTAGTAGAAGGGCTGGCCGGTCTTGCGTACCCAGAGCTGACGCATGACCTTCTCAACCGAGGTGTTCCAGGCTTTGTACTTGACCGGTGAGATCACCTGGTCCCAGACACCCACATAGTCGATGACGTCCTTGGTGAAGGAGGTCTTGAAGAGGCCCAGACCGTAGTGGTGATGGTCCTTGTTCTTCAGCTGATCCTTGGGCGGGGTGCCACAGAAGTCGTAGCTGACGATGCCGTGTTCCTTCATGAGGTCGGTCAGAGCGGTCCACTGTACCTGGTGGGAGTCGCCGTACTGCTTGCGGCGGGGTTTGGAGCCGCCGTCCTTGTAGGTGCCCTTATCGCCGTAGTTAATGACGTATGCGCCCACGGAGGGTTCGCCGTCCTCATAGGTGAAGTAGAGGCGGCCCTGGCCGACGTTGGCGAAGCTGGTCCAGAAGTCACGGTAGTAGTCGTAGGAACGCAGGTGGACCTTGGCGTTACCCTGCCCCACGGTGTCCATGAGAGCGTACATCTTCTTCATGTTCTCATCGGTCAGCTCTACTCGCTCGACTTTGCAGCCTTCGCGCAGGGAACGGCGCACCGCGTTACGGCCGCGGGATGAGAGAGATTTCAGAACGTCTTCTTCGCTCTTGTCGGTGGCGAGGATGGCGGTCGAATCGTTGGGCTGAATGTTCCAAGACTTCACCAGGCCGCTCTTTGCCATGTAGGCGTTGATTTCATCGTTAGCGATGATGTCTGGCTCGATTTTGACGGCAAAAACGCCTAGCTTTCCGCGCTGGATGAATTCCTCGTTAGCTTCAAGGATTGCGGGGATTTCTTCAACACTGTTCACACCGGGGCCCTTGATCATGTACCAGATCTTGCCCAGGGCGGGCACGGCTTTCTCCAGGACCAGGTTGTAGCTGGCGAAGGGGGCAGGCTCACCGTTGATGATGGTGGTGCCTTCGTGGACGAGGTAGAGCGGCTTCCAGCCGTGCTTGGCTTTGACGGAGGCAAAGGAGGCAGACTGCAACAGGTTACCGCCACCGGGGCTAGCGGTAACGTGCTCGTCCCAGGCTGCGATTTCTGCTTCGGTGGCGAAGCGTGCTGTGAATTCTCGCAAGGTCCCTCATTTTCTGTGGTGCGCGGTGGCGCATGAATTGGGTTTCAGCTTTACAGTCTATCGACTTAGCCCCCACCTATGCACCCTATCTCTACGTGAGATACGCCGGCACACCCGGCGTCCTGGGGTAGTCCAGTGCTCTGCCTGACCATAAAGGGCATAAAAATGGCTCCCACCGCACTAGACGGTGAGAGCCATGTAAGACTCCCAAGTCTTATCTACCTGGCGTCGATTAATCGGCGTCGTGATGAGTCAGAGAGTCACCGCGCGGTGACCTAAGAGCTGACGAATGTGGTGAGGTGAGCGGAGCGAACTGCCACTACCGACCACCACAACGCACGGCTAAATCTCTACTTATTCGGCGTCGTGGTCAGTCTCAAGAATCTTGACCAGGGTTTCGAGTGCTTCATCAGCGCCTTCGCCCTCTGCACGCAGAACAACCTTGTCGCCATGCTTGGCGCCCAGTGACATCAGTGAGAGGATTGACGCTGCGTCCATTGCCTCGTCTGCGGGTTCACCCTCAGCTGCGATGGTGACCTCAACGGGGAGGTCGCCTGCTGCTTCAGCGAAGATCGCTGCGGGACGTGCGTGCAAGCCTACGCGGCTTGCAATGGTGGCAATACGTTCTGCCATGGTGTTCTCCTTAGACGGGAAAGAAGGTGGATTGTTCTCCACTATTGAGTCTAAAACAGGGTAAACACGTTTTCGCGTGTTTACCGCTTGTTTCAGCGTGATTTATCGCAGAGCAAACGGTAGCTCTTAGAGACCTAGCTCATCAAGGATGGGCAGTTCGGAGCGGGCTGCGGCCTTAGCTTCTGCAGAGGAAATCTCTGACAGTGCCTTGACAGCAATCTGCTGGGCCTTCTCGCGTGTTACTGACTTGAGAACTGCTGATACAGCAGCCATCGCGCCAGCATTCATGGAAAGGGTGTCAACACCCAGACCGACCAGAACAACCGCCAGGGCAGGATCAGCTGCAGCTTCGCCACAGACCGAGACGTACTTCTTGGTGCCAGCGGTGGTTGATGCGCGCTGGGCGCCTTCAACGGTCAGCTTGATCATCTTGAGGACGGCGGGCTGCCAGGGGTTGTTGAGGTGCGCCAGATCGCCCAGGAGGCGGTCTGCTGCCATGGTGTACTGGGTCAGGTCGTTGGTACCGATGGACACGAAATCAACTTCGCCCAGAATCGCTTCAGCGTTAACGGCTGCTGCGGGGGTCTCAACCATGACGCCGCGGGGCTTCAGACCTACCTCATCCAGCATGTTCTTGAAGTTACGCGCTTCACTGGTGGTTGAGATCATGGGTGCCATGACCCAGATGTCAGCGTCTGAATCGTCAGATGCTGCCTTAATGGCTTCAAGCTGGCGGGTGAGGACGCCGGGAACGGTCCAGTCGGTGCGGAAACCGCGTACACCCAGAGCGGGGTTCTCTTCTTCTTTGGTGTTGAGGAAGGGCAGGGGCTTATCTGCGCCGGCGTCCAGGGTGCGGACTACGATGTGCTGGCCGGGGAAAGCGTCAAAGACTGCCTTGTAGCTGGCGGTCTGAGTTTCGACGGAAGGTTCTCTGTCGTGACCCAGGAAGCCGAACTCGGTGCGTAGCAGGCCAACGCCTTCTGCCTTAAGGCCGGCTGCCTTCTCAGCGCTCTTGCCGTCGCCGACGTTAGCGTAGAGGGGAACGGCGCTGCCGTCAGCCATCACACCGTGACCGTCGAAGTCGGGCAGTTCTTTACGATTGGCATACTTCTCTGCCAACTCGCGGTGAGCTTCGGTGACCTCGGTTTCAACAAGACCCGCGTTGGAGTCAACGTAGACCTCGGTACCCACTGGAATCTCGGTTACACCCTTAGCCGCAACGATAGCGGGCAGACCAAGACCGCGCGCCAGAATAGCGGTGTGTGCCTGGGGGCCGCCGTCGGAGGTAATCAGAGCGATAACCTGCTTGGGGTCCAGGGTAGCGGTATCGGCCGGTGCCAGGTCAATAGCTGCCAGGATGAAGGGCTCAGCAGAAACCGGAATGCCGGGTGCCTGCTGGCCGGTCAGCTCAGCAACGATGCGGGCGCGGACGTCGTGAATATCGGTGACGCGCTCTGCCATGTAGCCACCCAGGGCTGCCATCTGATCTGCAAATGAGGAGGCAGCTTCCCACACGGCCAGCTCAGGTGCCTTGTCCTGAGTCTCAACGAGCTTGATAGCACTCTTGAGCAGGGCGCGGTCGGTTGCCATCTGAGAGGTTGACTTGAGCACTGCCTTGCCGTCGCGGCCAGCATGCTCAGCACGCTCCAGCAGACCGTTCTTAACGGCTTCTGCTGCTGCCTTGATACGTTCAGCAGCTGCCTCAGGTGTCTCATCGGCTGAGAGCTTCAAAGAGGTTGAAGGCGCCTTGATGGGATCAGGCATCTGGAGTACTTTGCCGATGACGCGTCCAGCGTAGACGCCAACACCGTTATAGGTGGTCATACGATTTCCTTTGTTAGACCTCAAAAGAGAGTGATTATGTGTTTATGCGGCGACGGGTTCTTCGGTCTTCTTTGATGAAAGAGACTTCAGAATGATGTATATGAAAGCTGACACTACCGTACCTGCAAGCGCTGCCACAAGGAACATTACGGGGTTGTCAACCAGGGCAATAATCCAGACGCCACCGTGCGGCGCTGGCGAAGCCACGCCACTGCCCATAGCGATAGCACCGGCAACCGCGGCACCCACCATAGAAGAGGGGATTACACGCAGCGGGTCAGCTGTAGCAAAGGGGATAGCGCCTTCTGAGATGAAGGATGCACCCAGCAGCCAGGCTGCCTTACCGTTTTCGCGTTCGGGGGCGGTGAAGAGCTTGGGGCGCAGGGCGGTTGCCAGCGCCATAGCGAGCGGGGGTACCATACCTGAGATGATGACTGTTGCCATGACTTCCTGGCTTGCCTGAGTACCGGATGCAAGGCCTGCAGTCGCAAAGAGGTAGGCTGCCTTATTGACGGGGCCGCCAAGGTCAAAGCCCATCATGGCACCTAGAATGAGGCCCAAAACGATAGCTGAGGTGCCGGTCATGCCGTTGAGCCAGTTCTCCAGTGAGGAGGTAACCCAGGCCAGGGGGCCGCCGAGCAGGAAGAACATGAGGCCACCGGCAAAGAGGGTAGCCACCAAAGGAGTAACCACCACAGGCATCATGGATGCCAACCAGCGGGGCAGCTTCAGCAGTGAGAGCCAGTAGGCACACAGACCGGCGAGCAGACCGGCAACGATACCGCCTAAGAAGCCCCCACCCACCAGAACAGCGACTGAACCGGCGATAAAGCCGGGAGCAATACCGGGGCGGGACGCCAGACCGTAAGCGATGAAGGCAGCAAGGATGGGAACCATAGCACCCAGACCAAAACCACCGATGGTGTGCAGGGCCGCACCCAGGTAGAGGCTGAGCGGGGTATCGTCCAGGTTGGTCAGTGAGGCACCTTCAAGGATGGCGGCGGGATTGACGTCACCCAGGTTAGGCATAGTGATTGCTTCAAGCATGAAGCCAATGGCAAGAATAATACCGCCAGCTGCCACGAAGGGAATCATGTAAGAGACACCGGTCATCAGTGCCTTGTAGATGCGTGAACCCCAAGAACCGTCCGTTGAAGCGGTCTCCTCTGAATCGGTAGCACCGGCAACCACTCGCTTACCTGAGGGGTTATCGGCCTCGCGCAGGGCTTCTTCAATCATGACCTTGGGCTCATCAATACCGCGTTTCACGGACGACTCGATGTAAGGCTTGCCGGCAAAACGCTCGCGTCCACGCACGGGCAGGGCAACGGCGAAGACCACAGCATCGGCTTCATCAATTTCAGCCTGAGTGAGCTTCTCTCCACCGGATGAGCCCTGGGGCTCAACCTTGAAGTCGTAGCCCATTTCTTCAGCGGCGTACTTAAGGCCGTCAGCTGCCATGTAAGTGTGAGCGATACCGGTGGGGCAGTTGGTCACAGCCACAATCTTCTTGCGGGCGGGCTCTCCGGCAGCAGGAGCTGCCACTGAGGCGGCAGGAGCTGCAGCAGCAGGCTCAGCCTTCTCGCGCAAACCCAGTGCTTCTTCAACCAACACAACTACCTCATCGCGAGTCTTAGCTTCGCGCAAAGCGGTAGTAAAGCTCTTCTTCATGAGAGAGCGAGCCATCTTTGAAAGAATCTTCAGATGCGCCTCATCACCATCAGCGGGAGCTGCAATGAAGAAAATCAGGTCGGCCGCGCCGTCCTTAGCACCGAAGTCAACACCGGGTGCAGGGCGAGCCATCGCCAGGGTCGGTTCGGTAACGACCTCGCTGCGGCAGTGCGGAATCGCAATGCCTCCGGGAATACCGGTGTCGGTCTTTTCTTCGCGCGCACGGGCCGCGGCGTAGAGGGTTTCAAAGTCGGTGGCCCGACCAGCGTTGACAACCGCCTGCGTCAGATGCTTAATAACATCAAAGCGGGAATCGCCTAGGTTCTCATCCAGGGTGATGAGATTCGCGGTGATAAGAGCAGACATGTGCTCCTCCTTGGGAGTCTAAAGATACTCAAAGCGCCAACCGCCCGTTTCCCACCTATGCGGGCACCTATCACGGGTTGAGGGCAGGTGTGTGGTTGATAGGTTAAAGCTTATAGTTTAGAAATCCAACTGACGCAGGGTAACCGCGTCGGGAGTGGTGGATTCTAGAGTGGGCACCTGGGTTCCCGGCAGGGACGCCGCGGCGGAACCATGTGCAACCGCTTGCACCAGGCAGTCGGGCAGGGTCTTGCCCTGCTCGTGGGCAATCAGGAAGCCGGCCAGAGAGCAGTCGCCCGCACCTACGGTTGAACGAACCTTCACTGGGGCGTGCACTGCGTGCCATGCACCGTCCTTGGTCACTAGAACCGCGCCGTTACCACCCAGGGTTGCCAGCACCATCTCGACACCGCGGTCTACCAGTTCCTTGGCGGTGCGGGCGGTCAGTTCGGGGCTATCTTCTAGCTCATCTGCCATCTCAAGTTTGCCTACCAGTTCAGCCAGTTCTTCTGAGTTGGGCTTGATGAGATTAGGCATGCCGTCTAGGCCAACCAGCGCATCGCGCAGGGCTACACCTGAGGTGTCCACAGCGATACGGGGAGCTTTTTCACCCAGGGATTCACGGATGGAGCGCCCCACCACGGCGTAGTAGTCACCGGGGACGCCAGCGGGCAGGGAGCCTGCCAGCACCAGCCAGCTGGCATCAATGGTTTCTTTAATCATCAGACGGGTCAGCTGCTGCTGGGCAACATCGTTCAGAGGTTCACCCGGAGCGTTGATCTTGGTGGTGGTGCCATCAGGCTCAACCACGGTGATGTTTGAACGGATAGGGCTGCCGATGGGCATGTTTACGAAGGGAACCTCGGCCTCTTTGAGGCTGGCCAGCACGGGGTCTTCGTTATCTCCGGGCAACACAGCTATAGTCTCAAAGCCAGAGATAGTGAGCGCACGAGCGATGTTGACGCCTTTGCCGCCGGGATCGGACGCCGCGGCCACGGCGCGCTGCACGGCACCGCGCTTGATCTCGTGTTCAAGTTCAACGGTGCGGTCCATACTGGGGTTAGCGGTTAGTGTGACGATCATGCGATCAGTACCTCTACGTTAGATTCTTCAAGCGCCTCAGCAAGCTTGCCCTCGGGCGCGCTGTCGGTAATAAGTGTGTCTACATCTTCAAGCCCGGCGAAGCGCACTAGGGATTCCTGGCCAAACTTGGCTGAGTCGCAGAGAAGCACTACACGGCGGACAGACTTAACGATGGCAGTTTTAACGATTGCCTCGTTAAGGCCTGGGGTGCTGAGGCCGAACTCCGGGTCTAGGCCATTGACACCAATGAAAGCGATATCGGGGCGGATGGTCGCAAAGTGGTCAGCGGCCCGAGTGCCTACAGCGGCCCAGGTCATCTTGCGCAACTGCCCACCCACCATATCGAGCACGATACCATCAGCTTCAGCCAGCTTCACCGCGATGTGAAGGGCGTGAGTGATAATCAGACGGTCAGCACCAGATTTGAGGGAGAAGTCGCTAGCAGCAATACGGTCTGCCAAGATTTCGATGGTCGTACCTGCGTCCAGCACCACCGCCCCGGCATCCGAATCGCGCAAGAGCTCGTAGGCTCGCATAGCGATTTTTTGCTTTTCGGGGGTATTCATATTTTGGCGCAGGGCGATGGAGGATTCTACCGAGGTCGACTGCTCAACCGTCACCGCGCCGCCGTGTACTCGGCGCAACTTACCGTCGGCTTCAAGTGCTGCTAGGTCACGACGGACGGTTTCCATCGTGACTTCGTAGCGGCGAGCCAGGTCAGCGCCATTGACACGGCGGGCAGAGGCTACGAGCTTCGCAATCTCGGCACGTCGTTCTTCAGCGAACATGTGTTCATCACCTTAAAAAATTTGGTTTGGGGGTAAACCCTATACACAGTTGATTTTATGTGGGTTTGGTTGGGTACGTCAATGTTCAAAGACCTGGAAGCGTTGTATTACACGCATTCCTTGAGGGTTTGCGTGGGTTTCAAGACAACATGTAAAACCACTAAACCCACAACCCAACCGATAGCACAACCCAGGGAGTTAGCTAGCACGTCCAGCAGTGAACTGGTTCGCCCGGGCATAAAGTGCTGGGTAGTTTCAATGAAAAGGGTAGCGCCCAGACCGCCCAGAGGCACCAACCAGGAGCGAGTAGGGCGCAGAAGTAAGGTAAAGAGCAAGCCGCCGGGCACAAATATCAGCACGTTGGAGAGCCATTCCACCTGGGCGTAGCCGAACCAGCGGGGTAAGAGCCCTGAACCGTAACCGGTATGTAGAAGTTCTTGCAGAACGCGGCTGGGCTCCCCCGCGTCAACGTGCACTGGCCAGAATACAATCACAGCAATGGTGAGCAGGTAGCAGGCTAGAGCCGCCCACCCCAGCAGTGTGAAAGGTGATCGCACCTAGGGTTTGCCCCTCAACAGTGGTTCATGATCAACTGACCAGGACGCCAGCCCCGGCAGATGTACCTGGAAAGGTTCTGCGTTGGCGACCGTGCCAAATTCCTCACCCTGCGTAGCTGAAAGAGCCCGCCGAATGAGGGAACCGTGAGAAACAGCGATGACCCGTTGATTCGGGTAATCACTAACAATTTTGCGCAGAGTCTCAATGCCGCGCAGGTAGACAGATCGCTCCGATTCGACTCCCGCATAAAAGGCATCGGGGGTGCGGCGGGCTTCTTCTGAGATATCTAGCCCTTCCGCTTCACCATAGCTGCGCTCTACCAACCCATCGTAGGTAGCGCTGACCGTGAGACCGAAATCTGCGGCAATAATCTGAGCTGTCTCTAAAGCCCGGCTTAGCGGGGAGGCAACGACCACGTCATAGCTGAGGCCACGCGCTTTGAGGGCAGCGGCGGTATCGTGCGCCTGCTGACGCCCCACATCATTGAGGGGGATATCGGAGGAGCCCTGCATCAGACACTGCTTGTTCCAGTCAGTCTGGCCGTGACGGATAAGGGTAAGGGAGCCGGTGTTATGCGTAGTCATAGAGTTCTTTCTGGGCGGTTGATCAGCGACAAAGCAGTTTAGGCAGAGAGGTGTACAGGCAATTCAATGACTGCACCATTCACCGGAATGAGCAGTTCACCGCCAGTGCGGGCCTGCAAGGTGGCGCCAATCAGCATGCCGTGAGCAACCACAATGATGTTCTGTTGCGGGTAGTCAGCTTCGACCTGCCTTAGGGCGTCATCGGTGCGTGCCAGAAAGTCTCCCATGGGTTCTATATCCAGGGTTTCCGCCACTACGGCCGCCCAAATCGCAGGGTTAGATTTGGTGCCCTCGAGGCTTCTGAAGGACCTCTCAGCCAGTCCGGCATAGACTCCACCGATCTCTAGGCTCAGAGCATTGGCAATAATCTGCCCGGTTTCTACCGCTCGGCTCAGCGGGGAGGTGACCACCGCGTCCCAGGTGAAGCTCTCACCGCGGTCCTCAGCAAAGGTGCGCAGGTTATGAGCTGCTTCCAGAGCCTGGCCCCGCCCAGTGTCGTTGAGCGGGATATCGGTGGCACCCTGCAGGCGGCGGTCGATGTTCCAGTCAGTCTGGCCGTGTCTGATAAGTACGATAGGCATAGGCTCCATTATTCCAGCGCTCTCTCTACCCTGCTGAGTAGAGCCACTGTTAGCTTACTCTAGGCAATCTATGCCTGCTGCGTAATATCGTGCCCGGGGTAAGCGCTCTTATGAGAGCATTAAGATATGTTTTCTCTTGATACCACTGATACCTGGGCGCCCCACTGCGCTGTCTTTGACTGCGATGGCGTGCTGCTTGACTCAGAAACTCTTTGGAACGACGTCCAAATTGAGCTCTTTGACCATTACGACGTGACTGTGACCAAAGAGCTCGAAACATCACTGATCGGTTCGGCGGCAGAAGATTTGGCTAAGGTCATTACCCACCTTTCACCCCAGGCACAAGGTAAAGAAAACTTCTATGATCAGGTGCTCGCCCATGTGAAATCCACTGAGCTAGAGATTCTGGACCGCGGGGTTGTACCCATCCCGGGCGCTCTTGACTTCATCAAGAAACTAGCGGCTCATATTCCCGTAGCGGTTGCTTCTAATTCTTCTGGGGAATTACTGGCCGTGAAAATGCAGAAGTTTGGCTATGCAGATATCGTAACCACCTGGGTATCTTCCAGCGATGTGCCCTCACCCAAACCATCACCCGATATCTACCTTGAAGCAGTACGCCGTTTAGGATTTAGCCCCGAACAAGCTTTGACGGTGGAAGATTCCGTCACGGGCATGATGGCAGCAACCGGCGCAGGCACTCGCTGTCTGATTTTTACTCCCGAAACACCGGAACAAAAAGAACTTCTAGCGGCGGGAATCGGGCGCTTTGACTCTTTCGAGGACGCAGAACTTCTCGCCCAGGTAGACCGCTGGCTCGCCAGCAAAGCATAGCTAGCAGGTTATATAGACTAGCCAAAGACAGGGAGGGCAAAGATGCCTGAAGAATCTGAGCGCGATCAATCGCGTTTTGGTAAGCGCCTTGAGGATCTCAGTGAGGACGAGCGCGCCTATTACAGGGACTTCCTGCCGCCCTCTCCTACTCCCATCACCCCTACTGCTGATGATCCGGCCGGGCAGCGCTCTGCTCGGAAACCTAGGAAGCCGCTGAGCCGCTGGTTCTGGTTTCCGCATACTCTGACCGGGCTTGCCCTTATCACGGCTCTAGCCAGTTTTACGGTGGTGCCCGCTGTTTACTCTGACGTGTCGCCGGAGCTTCGCCGCAACTATGTAATTATGTGGGCTGAGCTTGCCTTCTTCTTCCTACTCTTCGCAGCTCTGCTCTACGGTATCTTCACCCTGGCCCGCTTCACCGACCACGATGATGAGGACGACGACCGGCTGGTACGCCCCACCGACTATGCCGAGCGTCTCTACGAAAAAGACATAGCCCGGGCGCAGAGGAACCTGCCTGATTCCGGTTTCTACGACTCATCCTGGGTCAGCGGTAAGAAAGACTAACCACCAACAAAAGGCCGGTCTCCTCAGAAGAGAGACCGGCCTTAGACGTGCGGGGCAAGCCCACCAGCCCTGACTAGCGGCGCATGACCTTGCGAGCCAACACGTTGCCCACCAGCTGGATGAGCTGCACCAGAATGATAATGACGGCAACGACGCTCCAGGTGATGACCTCGTTGAAGCGCTGGTAGCCATCCACCAGAGCCACCTTACCCAGGCCACCGCCGCCGATGTAGCCTGCCATAGCAGACATATCGACCACGCCAATCACCAAGAAAGTGTAGCCCAGAATCAGCGGGCCGAGTGCCTCGGGGATCATAACGGTGAAGAGGATGCGCATCTTTGAGGCACCCATAGCGCGGGCTGCTTCAATCACGCCGGGGTCAATAGAGACCATGTTCTGCTCAACAATGCGGGCAATAGCAAAGGTCGCACCGAAAACCATGGCAAAGATAGCCGCATTAGCACCCAACCTGGTGCCAACGACCAAGGAGGTCAGCGGGCCCAGAGCAGCTAACAAAATGATAAAGGGGATGGGTCGAACGATGTTCACCACGACATTAAGCACGATGTTAACGAAGCGATTGGCCAGGATGTTGCCCTGGCGTGTGGTGTAGAGCAAAAGCCCCACCACCAGGCCCAGGAAACCGGCAATGAGCATGGTGAAGGAGACCATGTAGAGGGTTTCACCCAGGGCGGGGACCAGCTTATCGGGCATAAAAGAGGCCCAGTCGACCGAATTAGCCGCCAGCAGTTTACCTTCGCTCGTGTACATTAGCGTACCTCCTGCACGCGGGTTACGGTTTTGAGTTCAGCAACCGCGGCATCAATGCTGATGACATCGCCGATTAGTTCCAGGGTGAGATTACCGTAGCTCTTACCCTGTAGGGTTTCTAGACCACCTTGCACAATGTTGAAGGAAACATTGCGGGATCCCAGGTAAGAGAGCACTTTGCCGATGCTGGTGTTCCCCTCGGTGATCTCGATGTTGACCAGATAGCCGCGGTGGCGTTCTTTGAGTTCAGCAGCTTCGCCACCAACGGGAGTAGTTTTGACGGCCGTGCCCACAAAGCGCTTAGCAGTGGCGGTCTGGGGGTTAGAGAAAACATCGTAAACGTTGCCGCTCTCTACGACCTTGCCCAGCTCCATAACTGCCACGCGGTCTGCAATGTTTGAGACGACGTCCATTTCGTGGGTAATCACGATGACGGTGATACCCAGCTCGTGATTGACTTTTTTGAGTAAATCCAGCACCTCAGCGGTGGTTTCTGGGTCGAGGGCGCTGGTGGATTCGTCTGCTAGGAGCAGGGAAGGTGAGGTGGCCAAGGCACGGGCAATCCCCACGCGCTGTTTCTGACCGCCTGATAACTGATCGGGGTAGTTCTTTGCCTTATCAGCAAGACCGACGAACTCCAGTAGCTCGGTTACGCGCGCAGCGCGTTTGTTCTTATCCCAGCCAGCTACCTTGAGCGGGAACTCAACGTTACCGGCTACAGTGCGTGAGTTCATCAGGTTGAACTGCTGAAAAATCATGCCAATGTTGGTACGGGCTTCACGCAGCTGGGACTCACGTTTACCGGCAACTTCAAACCCGTTGACGGTCAGGGAGCCACCCGTAATGGATTCAAGCCCATTGATGAGCCGCACCAGCGTGGATTTACCGGCACCGGAATAGCCGATGATGGCAAAGATTTCGCCGCGGTTGATGGTCAAATCGACGTGATCAACAGCGGTAACAGTTTTCTTGCCTACGCGGAATTCTTTGGTGACGTTCGACAGGACGACCATGGGTTCAGCTGCCGAACGTGACGATACAATGTGGTCTTCGGTCATGGTTTCTCTTCAGTAGGTAGGAGCATCTTGGTACTAAAGCCCTGGATGCCGGTCAGGCAAACGCAGCGGTAGCCTAGTTGGGCTACCGCTGCGGCTGCGTGGCGAGCTAACTCAAAGCGACAGTCTCGAGGCGTTTTAGCCGCGCAGCTTGTCTTCCAGAGTTGCCAGAGTTGAGCGCAGCTCTTCGAGGTCGATATCTACCTCAACGGCGGTACCCTGAGTTTCTTCTTGCACAGCCTGCAGCACAGCATCGGTGTGGAAGATTTCAACAATCTTCTTGTAGGTCTCATTATCAGCGTCATCAGCCTGAGCTACGAAGAGGTTGACGTAGGGGCGGGCGCTTTCGTTGGCGGGGTCATCCTGAGCCAGCGCGTTCTTGGGGTCAAGACCCGCGTCCATGAGGAAGTCGTTATTGATAACTGAAGCATCGACCGATTCCATTGAAATCACGGTCTGAGTAGCGTCAACCGGGGTGACCTTGACCTTGGACGCAGCTGAATCTACATCGTCAATGGTGGGGGTATCAACTTCGCTGGTGAAGCTAACCAGGCCGTTAGCTTCCAGCAGTTTCAGTGCGCGGGCCTCATTGACAGTGTCATTGGGGATTGCAACTTCGGCGCCGTCAGGCAAATCGCTAATTGAGCTGTGAGTGGTGGAGAACATGGCCATGGGGTAGATGACGGTGGGGCCAACAATTTGCAGGTTGTCATCGTTCTTGACGTTGTAGTCAGAGAGGTAAGCAATGTGCTGGAACCAGTTCATGTCGATATCCCCGGCATTGAGGGCAGGGTTGGGCTGGCTGTAGTCACTGAACTCAACAAGTTCTACATTAATGCCTTCTTCAGCAGCAACTTCGACTAGTTTCTTGTTGGAATCACTGGAACCGACTACACCGATGCGAACCGTTTCGTCGCTAGATGATGCTGAGTCAGATGAGCCGCAGGCTGCAAGACCGAATGCTAGGGGTACGAGAGCCAAAGAGGCAACAAATTTCTTCACGGCTATGAATCTTTCTGCTGGGAAGTATATGAGGTGCGGCCACGCTCAGCGTCTAATGTCTTTAAGGTGCGGAGGTGGTCCCTAATGTCCGCCGCTGCTGCGGCGTCTTTTCCATTAGACCATTAGAGAGCTACCGCACCCCTATCTGACCTACTTTTGCGGTCTATTTCACGCCTTAGTGCGCAACATAAAGTTACCTAGTAACACGAGGTAACATTTAGTGGTTTTGCACGATGGGCGGCCGCGGTAGCCCTGAAGTCATATCTAGTGTTTTCCATCCAGTCTTGCTTCGATGTTTTCGCGCACCTTGCGGCGCAGGGTTTTCCCCAGCATAGAGCGAGGTAGATCCTCGACCTCGTAGTAATTACGGGGCACTTTGTAACGGGTGAGGCGGGCACGGCAGTGCTCTTTGAGTTCTTCGGGTTCAATAGCGTAGCCCTCAGCAGGAATAATGACCGCGGTTACGGTTTCTCCGCCAGAGGCATCGGGCAGGCCCACCACAGCGCAGTCAGCCACCGAGTCATGCTGTTTGAGTACATTTTCAACCTCGGTCGGTGAAACATTGAAGCCGCCAGTAATAATGACTTCTTTGATACGGTCAACGATTTGGATGAAGTAATCCTCATCGAGTTTCACGATATCCCCGGTGCGAAGCCAGCCACCTTCAACCAGGGTGTTACTAGTATCTTCGGCGCGCTTCCAGTAGCCCTTGAAGACCTGCGGACCGCGCACCCAAAGTTCGCCTTCCTCTCCGTGGGGGACGTCCTCAAGGGTGTCGGGGTCTACCACCCGGATGTCAGTGGAAGGGAAGGGTATGCCGATGGAACCGGCACGGCGGCTGTCGTTGAGCGGATTGCAGGAAACTAAGGGGGCGCATTCAGTCAGACCGTAGCCTTCCACCAGCATGCCGCCGGTAGCTTCTTCCCATTCAGCAACCAAATCGGTGGGCAGGTGCATGGCCCCTGAAACCGACGTGCGGATGCCGCGCACAGAGACGCCGCGTTTCTTGGCTTCATCTAGAATACGGCGGTAGACCGGCGGCACCGCGGGCAGGACGGTGGGCGGGGTCTTCTTCATTGCCCTGAAAATGAGATCCATGTCGACGGTGGGAAAGAGCACCACACGGGCGTGGCAGACAGCGGCTACCGTCTGACCCAAAGTCATACCGTAGGCGTGGAAGAGCGGGAGTACCGCATAGATAACGTCGCCGCCTTGGGGCTGAATGTAGGCTTCGCCCATGCGTCCGTTGGATTCCAGATTGCGGTGGGTGAGCATAACCCCCTTGGGCAAGCCCGTGGTACCTGAGGTGTATTGCAGCAGGGCCAAGTCGTGGGCGGTGGGGCGGTGATGGTCAGCGGCAATAGGCTCGTTTTTGAGCAACTGACGCCAGGAAGTTGTACCCTTAGCTACGCCCTCCAGCTTCTCGCGGGAGGCTTTGAGCTTACCTACCGGCAATTTCAGGGCGGTACGCATCAGACGAGGCATCTCTTCAATCATGTTGACCGCGAAGATGTGTTTGGGCCGAATATCGCTGGGCAGAGAGGTGACGTTATCTGCGATTTTGTCCCAGACAATAGCTGCCTTAGCGCCGTGGTCTTCGAACATGTGGCGCAGCTCAGCAGCTGTGTAGAGAGGATTATGCTCGACCACCACAGCGCCCAGACGCATGATGGCGTAAAAAGCGACCATATGTTGCGGACAGTTAGGGAGGACGACGGCCACCCGGTCGCCGTGTTGGATACCGGCTTTGCGTAGGCCCTCAGCTACCCGCAAAACCTTCTCTCCCAGTTCACCGTAGGTGGTGGTGGCGCCGAAAAATTCTAGGGCAATCTTCTGGGGGTGCTCACGCACTGCATCTGCCATCAGGTGGCTGAGGGATGTCTCTGGTAGTTCTACATTGCCGGGGGTGCCGGGGCTGTAGTTCTTTTGCCAGGGACGGTGGGCGAGCGGAAAATCGTTGCTCTGGTATGAATTTTCGACTGTTTGCATACACACGATTGTGCCACAGCACCTTTATTACTGACATACTGGGGGGTATGGCTCGTAGACGAAAAGAAGACATCAGCCCCGAGGAGTTTAGGGAGCTGATGCGTGAAATTAACAAGCGCATGATTATTGCCGGCCTCATTGTGATTACGGCTGGTCTACTTATCATCGGCGCTCTTGCTCTCTGGGGAGGTCCCAATGGTTAATTGGCAACAAAAACGAGAAGGCAAAAGCGTCTTTCAACAGATGACGGCAGGTTATGCCTACCGGCCCGATGATGAGTGCATTGACCTTCACAGGAGAGTAACTCAGCTAACTCAGGTCTACGCTCAGCAATACTACGCCTCAGATCCCATGATGACTGAAACACTCAATGAGATGGTGGGGTCCCTGGGCGAGGGATCAATGATCCGCCCCGCTGTCTCTTTCGATTACGGCGTCAATACCCACATTGGAGCTGGTTGCTTCTTCAATTTTGGTTGTATCTTTTTGGACGTAGCCCCCATTACTTTTAATGATGGTGTGCTCGTTGGGCCTAATGTTCAATTTCTGACACCCACCCACCCTCTTAACCCGGTAGATCGTGAGGCACTGTGGGAGGGTGGTTTACCCATCACTGTAGGCCGCAACGTCTGGATCAGTGGAGGCGCGATTATCCTCCCGGGAGTCACCATCGGTGAGAACGCTGTGATTGGCGCTGGAGCCGTGGTGTCTAAAGATATTCCAGCCAACGCCGTAGCGGTGGGCAACCCCGCCAAGGTGGTGCGGTATGTGGCTGAGGATGAGCGCCCTACCGACCCCAACCATCAATATAGCCCGCAGGCTCTGCGCCTCGCTTAGTCCTTCCTGTATCCTCAACCTATCTAGCAGAAAGAGTCTCGAGGATGTCCCAAGATTCTAACCGTCCCTCTCCTAACAGTTCCAGCGACTGGGAGGCAGTATTCAACGACGCTGATCCCACCCGAGTGCTCCCACCCTACTCATCAGAGCACGGTGCTAACGCAAGTAGCCCGCAGACTGCCGATTCATCGGTCTCAGCGGTGCGTTATCAACCCGAACTTGCCCCTTCTGCTGCGGAGTACTCTGCACCTGCTGCCCCTACCGAGGTGCGGAGTTCGGGCCCAGCTCAGAGGGCAGCCTACAGCACGGTCGAGGCGCCAGCCCGTCGCAAAGGCAAGCTGACCCCCTACCGAAGAGTTCAGTTCATCCCCGCTTTCCTGGGTGCTCTCATTGCGCACGGCATGCTCACCCTGCTCTTTCAGTTGGCAGCCCCTCTTTTAGTGGCAGCTGGGCTGAAAAGCTATGACACCCCAACCCTTGTAGCTCTCGACCTTTTCAACGCCGATGCTAGATCGACAGCCCTTCCCTGGGCCATCTTCCTTGGGATCTGCTACATATTTGCTTTCCTTGCAGCAGGCTATGCAGCTGCACGTATGAGCGTGGTAGCTCCGGCGAAACAAGCTCTAGGAGTACTGATGATGACCTTGCTGGGCATGCTGCTGGGCTCAGCCATCGCTTGGCTAGCATCCCTAGCAAACGTAGATGTGCAGCCGTCTTTCGCCGGCCATCTTTTTATGGAGCAAGACTTTGCACCTGAGCTACTCACCCTACTCAGTGTGCTGGCCATCGCTTTCTTTGCAGCCTTGCTAGGGGCCTTTATGGGCACGTCCTACCACCGCAAATTAGAGAATAGTTGGAGCGAATAAGTCATAAATGGTGCCCTAGGGGACACCGACCCTTCACACTATAGTTCCCAAACGGGTCGCCGCTGTTTTTTGCCTGTAAAGTATTTCAAGAGTAAAGAATAGAAGATGGCCCTAGTGACACCAATACACGGCGAGGCTAGGGGTGAGGCTGTCAGAGGCACGCCACAAACGAAGTAGGTAAGTATGAGCGTAGTACGGGTAGGAATTGTAGATGATCACGAGGTTGTCCGTGAGGGCATGCGAGCGGTCGCATCCGGAGCCAGCGAAATTGAACTAGTGGCTGCAGCTCCCACCGCCTCTGACCTTCTGGTAGCTCTGGGCAGGAACCTTCATGACCCGTCGTCGGCTGATTTGGGTAAACTCAAAAGGGACTGCGATGTCGTGCTTCTTGACCTTTCTCTACAAGATCGTTCACGTCCCAGCGAGAACGTAGACATCCTTCAGCGCGCTGGCATCAAAGTTCTTATCTTTAGCATTGGTGAGAACCCCTGCTTGATTCGTGAAGCGTTGAAAGCAGGTGCTTTAGGACTGGTTCGAAAGTCCGAGCCGTTGGAGCATGCTCTGGCTGAAGCAAAAAATATTGCCGACGGTAAAGCCGTGGTGACCAAAGAACTAGCAGCAGCTATCGATGGTGATCCAGAGTTCTCCCGGGCCAGCCTCTCCCCCCGCGAGCAGGAAACCTTGCGTCTCTACGCTTCCGGTTTTGCCCAGGTTCAGGTAGCCCGCCGCATGGGCATTAAGCAGTCTGCTGTGAAAACCAACATTGACCGTATCCGCGAAAAGTACGCCCGTGTGGGCCGGCCCGCCCCCACCAAGATTGATTTGCGCATCCGTGCTATCGAAGATGGTTTGGTTGATTCTATGGAAGATACTCAGAGCGCCCAGCGGTACCTTTAAGGCACCACCCACTTCCGCCCTCCCTACAGCAAGGAAACGCCCTGTCTACCTCTACCGGTGGTGCTTCTCGGGATTTAACCCGTGCTCTTCAGCCATCCCGAGTCGAGCGCATACGTTCCTTCTTTCTCAAGCCCCTGTCACTAATCTCTGACCAGCAAAGTCTCATGGGGCCTAGTTCTTTCGGGCTCTACTGCTCCCTGGAAATCATCTATGCTCTGATTGCTACCGCCCTTGTCTTCCAATCCTTAGCGAATATCTCAGGGGCGTACGGGCGAGACTCTCATTGGTATCTCTTCCTCATCCCTGTCACCCTAGCTCATGGTGCCCTCCTGATTTTCAAAGGAGTGCGCAAAGAAATTAGCGCTAAAGCGGTGAGTTTTATGCTGATTATTGCCTACAGCGCCTATATAACCTGGCCCTTTAGCGAAGGAGCCCAACTATCGGCTATCCCCTGGTCCTGGCTTTTCGGGACCTACGCCATGCTTGTTCCTGCCTTTGAAGAGACCTCTCGAGGCAGTTATCTTCACAACTTCGCCATTCCCTCGTCCCTCATTGCCAGTTCCTTCGCCGCCCACTGGCTCACCGGCGCTCCCCTAGATTACGCAGGTCTCGCCAGCCGCGTGGCCTTTCTAGGGTTCTTTTGTGCCCTGCTCGCCGGGTTTGCTCGCTTTGCTCTCAACGCTGTGAGGGAATCAGACAAAACCTACTACGAAACTCTCTCAGCCCAGCTTCTGCTCAATCGGTCGAAGGATTACGCCAAGGCCCTACAGGATTTTGACAAACTGGTTCACGATAACGTCATGGCCGCTCTGCTCGATGCCAGCCGGAACTTAGGTGAACTACCTCAACGCACCCGCCTTTTAGCCCGCCGCGCAATCGCTGTGCTTGAAGAAGAAACTCTTAAGCTCCCACCTCAGCAGCCCATCACCTTCCAGCAACTCACCGAGCAAATAGCGGAAGGAGTGGAACCGTGGAACCAGCGCTTAAGATTCGTGCCGGATGTCCTTGGGAAGCACCCCCGAGCGTCCTCTGACTCAACAATGCCCTACGCTACCGCCAGATCCTTCACCTATGCAGTGACCGAGGCAGTGTCTAATTCAGCCCGCCATTCAGGGACTCGCACCACCATTATCAGTATTCGAACCGAGACGAGGCGCCCTTATAAGTCCACCCGATCCGATGAAGTGCGCCCCTATATTCTCTGCACCATCGCAGATAAGGGTCAAGGTTTTTCGATGAGTGACCTAGATTTTCACCGTTTGGGTGTGAGGGTATCAATGCTACGCAGCGTGGAAGAAGCCGGCGGTAAGGTCACTATCAATTCAGCGCCAAATAAGGGAACCACGGTTGTGGTGCAGTGGCCCAATGAGGAATCCAATGCTGGCTAAGTATTACCAATCCAGCGTGCTGTTGAAGGTCTTTGCTGCGGGTAGCTTACTCATACTCACTGCCTTCGCTATCTGGTATAACTTTTACACAGTCATTACAGCCCCGCACTGGGGGGCTGTCCTAGGGGTCTACATCCTGGCGATCTGCCCTATTTTTCTTCCCACCCACCGATTAGAGCTTCCTGAGTATCTCCCCCCACTCATCGTGGTCCTGGGGCTTTCCAGTGTGGAGATGACCCTGACCGCTATCAGTCACTGCCTGACGTTCTTGCATCTTTCTTGGCCGCTGATGGCCTACACGGCACTAGCTTTGGGGCTCATTTTACGGCGCCGCAGTTTCTATGGGTGGCTTTTCTTCATAGGTTTCAGCATCCTGGTTCTGAGCAAGCATACCCGCGGCTTCGATTCCCGGCTCATGCTGGCTACCGAGTTTATTATTCCCGTCTTGCTGATGCTCATCGCCATGATCGTCCCTCGGCAAATTGAGCAGGCAAATTCTAAGACCCAGCAGGCACGCGGTATGCGAATTATCGCTGATGCTGACCGTGCTGAAAAGACCGGCATAGGAGTGGTGTCGTCCCAGCGCGTTCAAGAAGTTCGAGCACTCACCGAAGACATGCTCTACCGCATCGCCTATAACCAAAGCCCGGTAACACAGGACGAGATGGACAGTTTTAGGTTCGCTGAAGCTCAGCTGCGCGATACGATTCGCGGGCGATATATCGTTAATCGACAGATTCTGGATACAGCGTGGCTTGCACGCCAGCGCGGAGTCAAAGTCGATATCTTGGACGAACGAGGCTCCAGCCTTCCTGGCAGAGTGGCCTCTGCACTCACCCACTGCGCCGTGGACCTGTTTGAGAATGCTTCAAGTGGAACCATCACCATCCGGGCCTTCCCCAGTGATGACCCGTGTGCCGTCATGCTAGTGCACGATGGTAACTCTGAGGACGATGAACCAAGCGCCATCGAGATCTCCCAAACAGGTGACATCGAACGTTTCTAGACACGCCTTTTTAGTTTCCGCATAAATAAAATTTCATCACTTTACCCCTCAGAAAACTCTTATAAGCAATACCCCTGCTTTTCTATAACCTTGATTTTCCGCGGGTTTTCCGGGCGTCTAAACTTGTAAAAGAAACTGTTGTCATCACAAATGATGACAAATAGAGATTCAATAAGTGGGATATGATGAAATTGGTTTATGGGTGGTCTTGAGTCGGGGGACTCAAAGCACCGGCGACGTTGGGGGACTGACCCGGAGCGTTATCCACCCGATAACCCAACCAGGTATCTTGTGAAGATTGCTGGTAGGTTTGATCCTACGTCCCGCATTTCTAGGGAGATGATGCGGGATTCTTAACACTCTTCACACCTTGGCATGGTACCGCCTCTTGCCCTTGAGCAAGGCTTTACAGGCTTGTTCCTGTAACGCCTTACTTGAGCTCATAGGTGGCACCGAAAGACCCAGTCTGCTTTACGCAAACTGGGTCTTTTTTGGGCCGATTTGCCCCGAACCTCAGGCTTCATTCCCTACATGTCTAGGAGGAGAGCCGGTTCTTCCAGAATAGAAGCAACATCGGCCAGGAACCGGGCAGAGAGATCTCCGTCCAGAATACGGTGGTCGAAGGACCCCCCCAGAGTGGTAACCCAACGCGGGATGACCTCTCCGCTCACTACCCAGGGCTTCTCTTTAATGGTGCCGAAGGCAATAATGGCAGCTTCACCCGGGTTAATAATCGGTGTTCCGGTATCAATGCCCAGGGAACCAATATTGGTGATGGTCATGGTGCCGTTAGACATCTCTGCCGGCTGAGTTTTGCCCTCGCGGGCGCGTGCGGTGAGATCGTTGAGTGCTATAGCCAACTCCCGCAGGTTAAGTTCGTGGGCATTTTTGATGTTGGGCACCATCAGACCGCGAGGGGTAGCTGCAGCGATGCCCAGGTTCATGAAGTGCTTGATCTGAATTTCGCTGTCCGTCCAGGTCGCGTTGACCTGGGGGTTGCGGGCAGCAGCCCAGATGACGGCTTTGGCCAAGATGAGCAGCGGAGTTACCCTGATGCCTTCAAACTGGGGTGACTTCTTGAGTCTCTTGACGAACTCCATGGTGCGTGAAGCGTCCACATCTACGAAAATAGAAACGTGCGGTGCACTGAAGGAAGACTTCACCATGGCAGCAGCGGTCGCCTTACGCACACCCTTGACGGGGATACGCTCAATTCGATCATCGCTGATCTCTGTTGCCTGCCAGAAACTGCTGGGGCTTTCCCCGGGCTGAGTGGCCTGCGGCAGAGCCATATGTGCGGCGTAGTTGAGAAGGTCTTTCTTGGTGACCTGTCCTTGCGCACCGGTGGGTGGAACATCGTGCAAATTGATGCCCATGTCTTGGGCCGCCTTACGAACCGGCGGTTTAGCCAGGGCATGGGAAGCAACATGTTTAGACGGTAGCGGGAAGGACGCCGCGGGCTCAGCAGAGACGGGCTCAGGGCGCTTGCGAGCACGGCGCTTAACCGAGTCAGCCTTGGGGCCAGAGCCCACCAGTGCCGCCTGCTGTGCGCCAGCGTCCTTAGCGTCGCGAGAAGCAGGTTCAGTGGTAGCCGGGCTAGCGTTCTGCTCAGGGGCTGCGCCCCCCGCCGAGATAGCGATAATGGGTCTCTCTACCTCTACGGTCTGCCCTTCTTCTGCCATGAGTTTCTCTACCCTACCGGCATAGGGTGAGGGCAGCTCAACCACTGATTTGGCGGTCTCAATCTCAACGAGGACATCATTGACCGCCACTGTATCGCCGACTGCGACCTTCCAGCTGAGGATTTCTGCTTCCGTGAGGCCTTCGCCTACATCGGGGAGGTTAAAAATCTGGGACACGGTTTAACCTTTCGTTTCTAGTAGGCAAAGGAGCGGTCAACGGCATCGAGCATACGGTCAATGCCGGGCACGTATTCTTCTTCGACTCGGGAGACCGGGTAGGGCATGTGGAAACCACCCACTCGTAGCACGGGTGCTTCCAGGTGGAAGAAGCAACGCTCTGAAATGGTCGATGCGATATCGGAGCCGATGCCACCAAAGACCGGAGCTTCGTGGGTTACCACCAGGCGCCCGGTTTTCTCTACCGAGGCAATGATGGTGGGGAAGTCCAGGGGTGATAGGGAGCGCAGGTCAATGACCTCGATGCTGCGGCCGTCCTCTTCTGCTGCCTTAGCTGCGGCTAGCGCAACCGGAACTAGGGGCCCATAGGCAACCAGGGTGAGGTCAGTGCCTTCGCGCACCACCTGGGCTTTGAAAGGGTCAAAGCCGGTGTCGGTGAAGTCTACTTCTCCCTTGGACCAGTAGCGGCGCTTAGGTTCGAAGTAGATTACCGGGTCTGGGTGGGCAATGGACTTGCGTAGCATCCAATAAGCATCGTGCGGGTTAGAGGGGGTCACCACGCGTAGGCCCGGGGTGTGGGTGAAGAGGGCTTCGGGTGACTCGGAGTGGTGCTCGATAGAGCCAATCATGCCCCCATAGGGAATGCGCACGGTGACAGGGACGGTGTAATGACCCAGGGTGCGACCGTGCATTTTGGCCAGCTGACTGGTGATCTGGTTGAAGCCGGGAAAGACAAAGCCGTCAAACTGGATTTCTGCCACCGGTCGGTAGCCGCGCAGGGCCATACCGATAGAGGTACCGATGATGCCTGCTTCGCCCAGGGGGGTATCCAGCACACGGTTCTCGCCAAAGGTTGCCTGGAGCCCCTCGGTGACGCGGTAGACCCCGCCCAACTTGCCGATGTCTTCACCCAGGATGAGCACCTTGCGGTTGGTGGTCATTTCATCGTGCATAGCACGGGTAATGGACTTGGCGAGGGTAAGGGTTTCTTGAGTCTGTTCAGTCACGGTCTTATTCCTCTTCAAAGCCTGCAGTGTAGGCACGGTAGAAGGCGCGGTCGTCCTCTACTTGCTGGTGGGGTTCAGCGTAAACCCGGTCAAGGTAGGTCTCAAAGTCTTCGGGTTTGCTGTTCAGCACGTAGTCGCGCACAGTTTGCCCACCCTGTTTGGCCTCTGCTTCGATCTCTTCAAAGAAGCTCTCTTCGACCCCGCGTGACCGCAGGTAGGCTTCTAACCTGGGAAGAGGGTCAAGGGGGGTGTAGGTCGCCTCATGGTCTTGCGGGCGGTACTTGGTGGGGTCATCGGCGGTAGTGTGGGGACCCAAGCGATAGGTTTGAGCCTCGATCATAACTGGGCCCTCCCCCGCACGTAGCTTATCCATGGCGTAACGAGTAGCAGCGTAGACCGAGAGGACGTCGTTGCCGTCCACGCGCAGACCTTCAAAACCGTAGCCAGCTGCACGGGTAGCCAGAGGCACTCGGGACTGGGTTTCAAAGGGAACCGAGATAGCCCAGCCATTGTTTTGCACAAAGAATAGAACCGGGGCGTTATAGCTGGCGGCAAAGACCATAGCCTCATGCACATCGCCCTCGGTGGATGAACCGTCACCGAAGTAGACCGCCACGGCCGGCTTCACGGCGTCCTGGTTGGGGTCTGTCGCCTGGCCCTGACCGGTCTGCTTTTCGCCTGTCTCCGCCTCAATCTGAGCGTCCATGTTCAGACCCATGGCGTAACCGGTCGCGTGCAGCACCTGAGCTGCCAGCACCAGAGTGTAGGGGTGCACGTTGTGCTTTTTTGGGTCCCAGCCCAGCGTTGCGCTCCCGCGGAAGAGCGGAGTAATTTCGGAGGGTTCGATGCCGCGTTCCAGCAGAGCGCCATGATCGCGGTAGGAGGGGAAGATGTGGTCGTTAGGTGCTAAAGCCCGGGCGGACGCCACCTGAGCGGCTTCCTGCCCACGGGAAGGCACCCAGAGCGCCAGCTGACCTTGGCGCTGTAAGGCCGTCATGTCGTCGTCGAACCGGCGGGTGAGCGCCATGGTCCGGTACATCTCTTTGAGGTCGGTGTTAGTCAGTTCATCAGCATAGGGGCTGAACGTGGGGTGGGTTCTGACGGTGCCGGTCTCATCCATGAGTTGTACGAGGTCAGGTGTACCCCAGGGGGTGGCAGGGGTGTTTGCTTGTGGCATGGAATCTCCGCGTGATAACCGGGGTGGTGTATCTATTAAGACTACGCCCGCGCCACCGTCATTCTGCCCAGTTTTTGCAATTTTTAGTGAAAATATGCAAATAATGGGCAAAGTCTCAGCTGGCGCGGGCCCGAAGTAAAGGGGGTTAGGGTGCGCTGGTGCGGTGTTCGAACTGCTCCGCGAGCGCTAGAAAACGGTCATTGGCCTCATCTTCGCCAATAGAGACACGCACACCCTCACCGGCAAACGCGCGGACCGACAGGGCGTTGCGTTCAGCCAGCTCAGCAAAGGCAGCCGAGTGTTCACCCAGAGGCAACCAGACGAAGTTAGCGCGGGTCTCGGGCACCCAGTAGCCCAGGTTAGTTAGCTGGGTAACCACCTTTTCGCGTTGCTCCACCAGGTGGGCTACCCGCTGCATGACGGCGTCGTTGTGATTAATGGAAGCAACGGCAGCCTGCTCAGCAATAGAGGTCACCGCAAAAGGAGTGGCACCCACACGCAGGTACTGGGTGATAGCGGGGTGAGAGATGGAGTAGCCAACCCGCAGCCCTGCAAGTCCCTGCGCCTTAGAGAAGGTGCGCAAAATAATGACGTTTTCATAGTCAGGGAGAACGTCCAGGCCATTGACCGGGGGCTCCTGCCCCTCGGGAATTTCGCTGGCTGCGCAGAACTCAAAGTAGGCCTCATCAATAACGACCAACACGTCGCTGGGCACTTTGGCCAGGAAATCCCGGACTTGATTCTCAGTCACTGCCGGGCCCGTAGGGTTGTTGGGGGTGCAGACCAGGATGACGCGGGTCTGATGGGTAACCGCCGCCGCCATGTCGTCCAGGTCGTGGGCACCGTTGGGCAGATTAGGCACCTGCACGCTCTTGGCACCTGCTAAACCCACACAGATGGGGTATGCCTCAAAGGAACGCCAGGCGTAAATGACCTCGTCCTGAACGCCGTCCTCGTGGCTCCCGGCGAATGTTGCCAGGATCTGGTTCAGGGCACCCAGGCTGCCGGCACCGGTTACGATGTCATCAGCGTTCACCCCCAGGTGCTCGCCCAAGCGGGTGCGCAGGGCAGTAGAGAGCGGGTCGGGGTAGCGGTGCACGGTGTTAAATTCAGCGAGCACCCGGGCCACCGGCTCCACCGGCCCAAAAGGGTTCTCGTTAGACGAAAGCTTAAACTGGGTTAGCCCTTCCACCGGTACCGGGGGTTTACCCGCTGCGTACTGGGGAAGTTGAGAGAAGACCGGGCGAGGGTTAAGCCCGGAACGCTGTGAAGTAGTCATACCCACCATTGTAGTGCCCCTCACTTTTCCCTCTAGGTGGTGGACGCCGTTAGCTTGGTAACCAGTGCAGGGTCAGCAGGTGGTGAACCCGCGTGGGCTCTGGTAAAGTTTTCTTTCGTTCGCGCTGACGTTCAGCACCAACAGGCCTCCATAGCTCAGGGGTAGAGCATTTCCCTCGTAAAGAAAAGGTCGTCGGTTCAAATCCGACTGGGGGCTCCAGAACATAAGACCCGTTCCGCTACTGCGGAACGGGTCTTATGTTTAACCCACTTAGTCCTCGTCTAGGTGAACCTCGGAGCCGTAGCCAATGAGGTAGGCCCAGATCCAGGCGGTCATCACCGCTAGAAAAATGGGCACCAGGAACATAGTGTCTGAGGCAAAGAGCCAGCGGTAGAAGAACCACAGGGCCAGTGAGGGAATCAGCAGGAAAGCAAAGAGGGCTATAAAACCGCGGGAAAAGCCACCCGAAGGTGTCCTCCTGCTCTCGAATCGAAAATAATCTTTCACCCATGCCCCTTTCAGTGTCTAACCAACAATTTAGCTACGCCACAGGCCGTAGGTCTTGGCCAGGGAGGATACCTTGCGGGCACGTGCCAGGCGGGGCAGGTAGGAGCCGTCCTTAGGCACGGAGTCCCCCTCGCTCTTTTGCAGCAGTTCCCGTGCCCAAGCGATTTCATCGGCGCTGGGTGCTAGGCCCAGGTTGATGGTTTCGGTCTGGGCCGGGTCAAGGGTCAGCTTACCGGTCATGCCGTGGCTGGTGGTTACCGCACAATCCTTGATGAGGTCTGACCCGTACTTACCGACCGAAGGGCCATCAATGGGGCCAGCGAGGCCACCCACGCGGGATGCCAGTACCATCTGGGAGCGGGCAAAAGCCAGAGCGATGGGGTCATCTGAAACACCGGTATCACGGCGGTAGTCACCCTGACCGAAAGCCAGGCGGAAGGTGCCCGGTGCCTTGGCGATGCGCACGACGTTCACCATACCCAGGGCGGTTTCAATGAGAGCAATAACGGGGGTACCGGCAGGTAGCATCATGGCAGTGCGTGTCACGTGGTCGGGGTGCTCTGTCATAGCCAGCATGACACCTTTGAGGCCGGCGGCATTGTTCAAGGCTTCAAGGTCCTTAGCCCAGTGATCACTCTCAATACCGTTAATACGAACCCAAGCGCTAGCAGCTCCCCCATTGAGCACGGCGACTACGCGCTCGCGAGCCGCATCCTTTTGATCTTCAGGGCAGCCATCTTCGAGGTCGATAAGCACTGAGTCAGCCTCAGATTCAAGGGCTTGAGCAATCACCTCTTCGGTTGCTGCTGCGCTGACCAAAAGCCAAGAGCGAGAGAGGCGGGCGGGCAGGGAGGCGGCACGTTCGTTGCGGTGAAAGTTAATCACAAAAAAGTCCTTGTTATGGTTTCTTTGACTGCAACTCATCCTACCTTGCTCACCCTATCGGGAGGCTGACACGTGAGCTATCTCTAGGCGTCTGTAAGGCACCCATCGGTCATGTGTACCGTTCGGTCAGCGTGAGCCAACTGGTCCCCGTCGTGGGTAATAAGCAGGGTGGCGGTGTTGAATTCGCGGGTGATCTGTGCCAGCAGTTCCACGATAGAGGCGGAGCGCTCGGCGTCCAGGGCGCTGGTGGGTTCATCGGCAAGGAGCAGGGCGGGGGTATTCATGAGGGCGCGGGCAATATTGACGCGCTGACGCTGACCGCCTGAGAGCTGATGCATCTTACGGCCCTTCTCAGCACCGAGCCCCACCAGGTCAAGAAGCTCGGTTGCTCGCTGGCGGGCTACTTTGAGGTCAGCACCGCGAGCGCCGCTAATGCGCGCCACCAGCTCGAGCTGTTCAGCGGCGGTGAGGGAGGCCAGTAGATTGGGTTGCTGGAAGATGAAGCCGACGGTGGTGCGGCGAAGCTCGGCAAGTTGGCGGTCACTGTAATTTTCGGTGCGGTTGCCCTGAATAATGCGAGCGCCGCTGGTGGGGGTAATCAGCCCGGCTGCTACCGAGAGCAGGGAGGATTTACCGGAGCCGGAGGCTCCGGTCACGGCAGTCAGCGTGCCGCGGTGGGCGGTCAGGCTTACTCTGTCTAGAGCACGCATGACGGTGGGGTTGCCGTCAGCGTCCACTCCGTCTGGGTATTCCAGGACGATGTCGCGCAGTTCTAGCACGCTGTCGGTGGGAGTAACAGTCTGGGTGGGAGCGATAAGGGTCGCAGTCATGGTGGTTGGTCTTTCGTGAAGCGGGGTCATCGGGTCATCGGGTCATCGGGTCAGAGCGCGGGGTTAGTTACCGCCCAGGGCGATCATGGGGTCTACCTTGGCTACCTTTCGCAGGGCGATGAGGGAGCCTGCCATGCCTAGTGCCCAGATACCTGCTGCGGGTGCCAGGACAGTTAGGGCGGTGAGCTGGAAGGGCACGGCGTTCGCTGCCAAGGCACCTAGCCCGAAGCCGGTGAGAGCGCCGAAAGCCACACCCACTGCTAGGATGACGGCGGTCTGTGCCAAAGCGTCTTTGGTGAGGAAGCCTTGAGAAGCGCCGAGGGCGCGCATAACGGCGATGTCACGGGTGCGCTGGATCGTCCAGACGGTCAGGAAGGAGATAATCACCAGAGCTGAGATGCCATAGAGGAAGCCCTGCATGGTGACCAGAGAGCCTCGTTCTGAGGTGTAAGCGGGCAGAGCGTTAAAGGATTCGCGGGGTGTGATCGCCTGAGTACCGGTTTCTGAGGCAAGTGCTTCAACGTCGGCGTTGCCTTCTGCCAGCATCACGGTGCCCACAACTGCTTCATCGCCCTCTAGGGTGCGCTGGTGGGTGAGATTCTGCCAGGTGGCGGTGGTTGCCCAGCCGGTCAGGGTGTGGGAGTAGAAGGTGTCTTCAGCGATACCGGAGACCACCAGGTCGGTGCCGCTGAAAGTGACAGTATCGCCCACCTGTGCCCCGGCGTCCTGGGCGGTGGTGGCGGAGAGCAAGATTTCGCCGTCAGCAGGCAGGGAGCCTTCGCGCAGGGGCGAAACCTCGCCCACGGTTGGTGAACCTTCTGGTAGCGAGAAAAGGGTCATGGACACCGCTGAACCGGCTTCAAGCCTGCCGGTGCTCACGCCCAAGGGCTCAGCAGAGGTCATGCCCTCTGCACTCTGCCACTGGTTCAGCAACCCGGCGGTGATTTGTGAGTCGGTGAAGGACGCGTCGCCACCCTCGTTGGAGGGCGCAAAAACCAGGGTGTCAGCAGGGAGTTTTTCAAGAGCGTCGGTGTTCTGGTTACCTAGCCCGCCGGTCAGCCCGGTCAGCATGACCAGCAGCAGGGTTATGAGGGCTACGGTAGCCCCGATGAGGGTGAACCTGCCTTTAGCAAAGAGGATGTCTCGCCAGCCTACGAACATTGTTCCGCCTTTCGCGTCACGGTTTTCTAATCTATTACCATTCAACCGGGCAGGGGGTAGGTTGCACATCGGGGTAAGGGTTGAGCTTTTTATCAACCGTTTGGACGATGTGCGCGGCCGGGAAGTAGCTTGCCCCCCTGAGTAGACTGGTGCTGACTATTACCTTGGGGAGATAAATGCGCAGTAAGCGGGAGCCTAAGACTCTGCCCACCGGCCAGAGTGTGCAGACGGTGACGGTGCTGATGGTGCTGCGTATCAGCCTGCACGTCATGTTTGCCTTCCTGGTACTTTTTGGCACAGTAGCTACCCTTTTATCTGAAGCCCCAGCGGCCAAGCACACCGCGGTAGCGGTGCTTTCCCTAGCTCTGGGCGGGATCTACCTGTGGGGCACCGTCTTTGAGAATCGCCTGGGTCTGCCCTCTAACCTGCATCAGGTCTTTAGCCGCGCCAAGGCGTCCGCCCCCTACCGGCCTGAACAGACCGGTACGCCCCTGCCGGTGGCTCTCTGGTTGGGCTGCATCACCCTGCTTTGGCTGGTATTAATGCTGCTGAGCAGTTCTTTCACCTGGGTTGTTTTCCCCATCATGTTTCTTTATTTGCACCTCTTGCGCCCGGTCAGAAGTGTATTGGCCACGCTTCTGCTCTGTTGCCTAGCGGTGGCTCTGCCTTTGGTGGGCCCTGCCGGTTTTGGGCTGAGCGCGGTGCTTCATGATGGTGTTGCCCCGGGCTACCTAATCGGACCCACCTTGGGCGCTCTGCTTGCTATCGTCATTTCTTTTACCTACCGCGCTCTGCGGGAGGACGCCGCCCACCAGTACCGACTAGCAGAGCGGCTACGGGCGGTTCAGGCGCAGCTGGTGCAGCAACAGTACAGTGCTGGCAAGGTAGAAGAGCGTGAGCGTCTGGCACGAGAAATTCATGACACCCTAGCCCAGGGGCTGTCTTCCATCGTGCTGGTATCACGGGCGGCAGAGCGCTCCCTGCAGGAGGGAGACCGGGCGCGGGCGTCCGAGCAGCTGAGCATCATTAGCGCCAGCGCGTCAGAGAACCTAGCGGAGGCACGCCGTTTCATCAAAGATTTGTCTTCCCCCGCCCTGGACGATTCCCTCGTCTCTGCTCTGCAACGGCTAGCTACCACCACAGCCGAGTCTCGGCGAGCGCTGGGCAAGAGCCAGCCGGGCGCTGAGCACTTTGTCTGCACCTTCACCTTTGAGGGTAACGAGGACGCCGCCCGGCAGCTCCCTTCGCAGGTGGCGGCTGCGGTGATGCGGTGTGCTCAGGGTGCTTTGGCTAACGTGGTCGCGCATTCGCAGGCCACCCGAAGCGCGCTGACGCTGACGCTGTGGCCTGAGAAAGTTATTCTAGATGTACTGGATAATGGGCGGGGCTTTGACCCCGGAGCTGCTGAGAGCCGCACCCCATCAACAGAAGGCCATACCGGCTTCGGCTTAACCGCCATGCACAACCGGGTGCAGGCACTAGGTGGCTCCCTTGAACTCGAAAGCGGCACCGGAGGCACTGCACTAACCGTCTCCTTTCCTTTACACCTTCAGGAGAAAGCATGACCATACGTGTTTTATTGGTTGATGACCATCCCGTAGTACGGGCTGGACTGCGAGCCATGTTTGAGGAATTTGAGAACATCACGGTGGTCGCTGAGGCAGCAGACGGCGGTGCAGCGCTGGCTGAAGTAGCCCGTTTTGCAGAGCAGGGGCACCCGTTGGATGCCGTAGTCATGGACCTACAGATGAAGCCGGTGGACGGCATCATCGCTACCCGTTCTATCACCGAGCAGTTCCGCACCCCGGTGCTGGTTCTCACCACCTTTGATACCCAGACCAATATTGTGGCAGCTGTTGAGGCTGGGGCGCTGGGCTACCTGCTGAAGGACGCCCCGCCCGAGCAAGTGCAGGCTGCAGTAGTGGCAACAGCAGAAGGCCGTCGCACCCTCTCCCCCGATATCGCAGCTACTCTCATGGACCGTATGCACCGGCCGGTGATTACCCTTTCCCAGAGGGAAACCGAGATTCTTACGCTGCTGGCAACGGGGGCAACCAATCGTGAGATGGCGCAACGGCTTTTTATCTCTGAATCAACGGTTAAAACCCACCTGGTGCATATTTACTCCAAGCTGGGCGTCGATAACCGCACGGCCGCTGTGGCTACTGCCCGCGCTGAGAACCTGCTCTAGGCCGGGCCCCTTTCCCGGAGCTCCAGCAGTAATTGGGTTAGGCAGAGGCCAGCTCTGCCTTTTCAGCTAGTGCCCGGCCCAGTAATTCTTCTGCTGTTTCAATATGCTGAACTACGGTCTGCACCCTGCGGGAGACCACGGTTTCACGGTCACAGCTTTGCTCGCAGGTGCCCGCGCACCGTGTCATGGCTAGAGCTTCAGCGCAGAGCGCCAGGGAGTTACCCGCCTTAGAAAGAGAGCGGTGCAGGTCTGAATAAACCCCGGTAGGGGACGCCGGTACATCGGTACCGTTACTGGGTGCGATGTTCTGAGCTTGTGCCGCAACAGATCGCACCCGGGGCAATAGGTCTGCCAGGTCGTTAGCAACCGGGATGAGGTGTTCGAGGGTATCGGTAGCGGGCATGCGCTCAAGGATTTGGTGAAAACGGTCTAGCCCGCGCACAAAGCGGTCATGGGCTCTGCGCCAGAGGCCGGTGCCGAGCTCGGCGTCATCGCGGCGTGACTGCAGAAAATCTTTAATCCCCAAGGCACAGCTCCTCTCGTTGTCCCTCAACAGGTGTCTTCACAGGTGTCTTCTTAGGTTACCCTAAGAAAACTGCCGGAGCTGCCCTTTAGGCAACTCCGGCAGTTTTCTTTGTGCACCTTAGCAGCAGCGGGTACCCGGGTTCTTTTCCATGCGGTCGGTGTGATCACGCCAGAACTCGCGTTCGGTCATAGGCGGGTGCTCACAGCCGGTGGCACGGTGGTGAGCCAGATACTTTTGGTACTTGTCAGCACCCAGCACACCGTTAGCCAGCCAGCGCGCTCGGGAGAAGAAATCACGCAGTGACATATTCACCTGTTTCGCTAGTGCCCACTGTGCCCGGTTGAGCCCGAGATTTGATCGGGGTACTTGGCGTAGAATCTCTTCCATTCCTGCTCAAGTTCCTTCTCGGGAGCTGTAGCCAGCATGCCGGCCGGTGCGTAGATCTTGGATTCGATATAGGGGTTCTCCTTGCTCTCCTTGGCATGCCCATTCTTCGCCTTGAATACCTCAATCAGAGCGGTAGTCACCACGGTCAGGGTCAGCACGACGAAGAGGATGGAGAGGGAGCCCTGCACGAAGGTGTTGCGAACAACCGCGTCCATAGCTTCGGGGGTTGCAGCGGCACCCAGTGAGGTCTCACCAGCGGCAATCGCGTCCTTGTAGCGGAAGTGGTTAGCCCAGTAGCCCACGGCTGGGTTAGATGAGAAGATCTTCTGGTAGGAGCCAACCACGGTGACGACCAGGTCAAAGACCAGCGGCACGGCGATAATCCAGAGGTACTTGAACTTGCCCTTGTTAGCGGCGATAGCCAGGCAGACCGCCAGAGCGACCGCAGCTAGTAGCTGGTTAGCGATACCGAAGAGCGGGTAGAAGGTGTTGATACCACCTAGAGGGTCGGTAACACCAAGAATCAGGATGCTACCCCAGCCAGCGACCATCACGGCGGTGGTAATCCAGGCACCGGCACGCCAGTTGTGATCCTTGAACTTAGGGAAGAAGTTGCCCAGGGTATCTGAGAGCATGAAGCGAGCCACGCGGGTGCCGGCGTCCACAGCGGTCAGGATGAAGAGAGCTTCAAACATAATCGCGAAGTGATACCAGAAGCTGGTGAGTTCGAACCAGGGAATCATCTTGTTCAGGATTAGCGCCATGCCCACCGCCAGGGTGGGGGCACCACCGGTACGCGAAACAATGGACTGCTCACCCACGGCGTCTGCAGTGGACTGCAGGATTTCGGGGGTGACGTTCACCCCGGTCAGCCCCAGTGAGTTGACGAAGAGCGCAGCCGATTCAACGGTACCGCCGGTAACGCCGGCTGCCGAGTTCATGGCGAAGTAGATACCGCGGTCGATGGTAACGGCTGCAACCAGCGCCATGATGGCCACGAAGGACTCCATAAGCATGCCACCGTAACCGATGAAACGGGTCTGGCGTTCTTTTTCAACCATCTTGGGGGTAGTGCCCGATGCGATGAGAGCGTGGAAGCCTGACAGGGCGCCACAGGCGATAGTGACGAAGAGGAAGGGGAAGAGGGAGCCTGACCACACCGGGCCGTCAGCGCGGGAGGCGAATTCGCTGACCGCGGGAACGGTGATTTCGGGGCGGACCACGATGATGCCGACTGCTAACAGGATGATGGTGCCCACCTTCATGAAGGTGGAAAGGTAGTCACGGGGTGCTAGCAGCAACCAGACCGGCAGAACGGCGGCAATAAAGCCGTAGATGATGACCGCCCAGGCCAGGGTGACGCGGTCCAGCGTGAGATACTGCACGCCCCATTCGGTGTTGCTCACCATACCACCACCGATGATGGCTGCCATGAGCAAAATAAAGCCAAGGATAGAGATTTCGCCGACTTTACCGGGGCGGATGTAGCGCAGGTAAACACCCATGAAAAGCGCGATGGGGATGGTCATACCCACGGAGAAAACACCCCAGGGCGATTCGCCCAGTGCGTTCACCACGACCAGGGCCAGGATGGCGGTAATGATGATCATGATGGCGAGGGTTGCCAGAATAGCGGCGTAACCACCAACGGTTCCTAGTTCTTCCTTAGCCATCTGACCCAGGGAACGTCCGCCGCGGCGCATGGAGAAGAAGAGAACCAGGTAGTCCTGAACAGCACCGGCGAAAATAACGCCCACAATAATCCAGATAGTGCCCGGCAAGAAGCCCATCTGCGCTGCCAGCACGGGGCCAACCAGGGGGCCAGCGCCCGCGATAGCTGCGAAGTGGTGGCCGTAGAGCACCCGGCGGTCAGTGGCCGCGTAGTCCTTACCGTCCGCGTCGTATTCCGCTGGGGTTGCGCGGCGGTCGTCGGGCTGAGTCAGTTTGGCTTCAATGAAGCGGGCGTAAAAACGGTAACCTATCAGGTAGCTACAGACCGCTGCGAAAACAAACCAAATGGCGTTCACAGTTTCGCCGCGGAAGATAGCGATCATGGACCAGCTGACCGCACCAATAATAGCGATAACTGACCAAATGGCTATTTTCTTGGGCGTCCACGTAACATGATCTGTTTCTAGTTTTTCGGGATCGACGTAGGCCGCCGGCCGCTCGTTATCAATAGTCGATGGGGAGTGGACTTCCACAAGAATCTCCATACTGTGTGCCCGGTGTGTGACCGAGAATGATGTGCGTACTCACACATTAGACCTGTCTCACATTTTTCTCCATATTTAAGCCGTGTATGACAAAGAGTTTCCTCGGCTCTGACCTTTAGGGCACCAGCAGGATTTTGCCGGCATGCTCCCCAGAGTCAAAGTAGGTGTGGGCAGCTGCCGCGTCATCAAGGGAAAAGGTACGGTCCAGGTGGGGTGAAATGACCCCGCTTTCCAGCAGGGGCCAGGTGACTCGACCTACACCAGCAACGATAGCGGCCTTATCCGCCGAGCTACGCGTACGCAGAGAGGTGGCATGGACGCTGAGTCGCCGGGAGAGCATGTAGCCCAGATTAACATTCCCTTTATTCCCACCTTGCAGGCCAATAATCACCAGCGAACCGTCTACAGCCAGGGTCTTGAGGTTATCATCCAGGTAAGAGCCGCCCACCACGTCCAAGATGACATGCACTCCCCTACCCTCAGTAAGCTCTAGTGCCGCTTCGCGGAAGTTTTGGGTGCGGTAGTTGATGGGCTCAGCACCTAGCTGCTTAATGCGATCGCACTTTTTGTCGCTGCCAGCAGTTGCTAGAACCCGCAACCCTAGAGCTTGCGCCAGTTGGATAGCGTGGGAGCCAATCCCCCCGGTCCCGCCGTGAATCAACAGGGTGCACCCGGCGTTATCATCAGCGCTCTCGCTCACACCGCAGACTGTCACCAGGTTGGAGTAGACGGTGGATGCAACCTCCGGCAAGCCAGCGGCTTCTACCAGGCTGACACCCTTGGGCACCGGCAGGGTATGGTCGTAGCGCACGGCAACATATTCGGCATAGCCTCCGGAAGCCAGCAGTGCTACTCGCTCTTGGCCCAGCAGTTCTTCCGGAACCCCGTGACCCACTTCAACCACGGTGCCTGACACCTCTAGCCCGTAGATATCGCTTTCACCCGGTGGGGGTGGATAAAACCCTCGGCGCTGCATGACGTCCGCCCGGTTAATGCCGCTAGCAGCAACCTTGAGCACCACCTGCCCCTGCCCAGCAGCGGGCTGGGGTGCGTCACCCACTACCAGAACCTCTGGTCCACCGTGGTCTATTTCCCGTATTGCACGCATATTTGCTCCTTAGTTTTCTCTTACCCCCACTCTAACGAGAGTGAGCACACACCGGTTATGTTTTGCAAAGTTATGCTGGGTGTGTAGTATTGTTTGAGTGCTCAGCACGCTGGATGGTTGTCCGAGCGGCCGAAGGAGCTGGTCTTGAAAACCAGTAGGCGGCAACCCCGTCTCGTGGGTTCAAATCCCACACCATCCGCAAACTAAAGCCCCGCTTCGAAAGAAGCGGGGCTTTTTGTATGCCCCCCCTGGATCACACAGGGCCGGCAGATCACGAAGTAATGTTCAGAAAAAATGTTCACACCTTGCCCCGCTACTAGCAACCGGGTGACTGCTGATTTCTGTGCAAACATACTCAGCCCTATAGCCCAGGCGAAGACACCACATACCACGCAGCGTTTTGACCCTTGCTCCTTTTGCGGCTAGTATTGGGGGAGCTGTGATGCTGAAAGCAACGTTGACGAGCTGGATGCGCACGCTACATGGAGACGTGCCAGAGCGGCCGAATGGACTTCACTGCTAATGAAGGGTCGGGATTAAACTCGACCGGGGGTTCAAATCCCCCCGTCTCCGCCAATCAGAAAAACCCCGTCTGACCTAGTGAAATCTAGGTTAGACGGGGTTTTTCTGTACCGGGGCAAGGTCTTTTTTCCCCGCGGTATTTAGTGAGGGACTGAGCAACCGATTAGAAGGCTTTGAAGGCTTTGAGGAAGGCGGTAGCGGTTGTGAGTTCTGACCAGTCGCCAAAAACATCAAAAACAGCTACCGATGATGGAGAAAAACCGTGGGAGGCATCCATAAGGGCCTCATAGTCAGAATCGGGGCGCGCAAGTTCCAAGGCAGCGTCCTGCACACCGGGTAAGTGTGCCACCAGCATGAGCGCCTGAACCCCCTGCGGCGCTCGATGAACGGTTGAGAGCAGAGCAGATGACGGGGCGTTATAGAGCCGCTCATCCAAGCTAGCGGTGGGGGCTTTCTCCCCCAGCGCTTCAGAAACCCAGGTGGTGGTCTGGCGGGTGCGCAAAGCCGCTGAGCTCACTAACATCTCGGGCACGAAGCCCTGCTGCACCAGCCACCGCCCCGCGCTCGAAGCTTGCGCATGTCCACGCCGTGTCAGGGGTCGGTTGAAATCGTCCAACCCCCAGTCAGCCTCAGCGTGGCGCATAATGATCAGTGTTTTAGCGTCGTGACGCGGTAGGGAAAACTCGCTCATAACCCCCAGTGTAACGCGCCGGCAGGGCAGGCGGCGCGAGAGCACCTAGCTATTCTTGGGGCTATTGGGGGCTTCAACAATGGGGATTTCCCCGGTGTATTCACCCGTCTTGTAGTCGTAGTCCACCTCGTTGCCCTCTTCATCGCGGCGTACATACCAGTCAGTTACTTCACTAGCAGTTGAATCAAAATCAGCACCGGTGGCGTAGTCACTGGTGGGCTGAGTTTTCTCAACCTTGAGCGCGAAGTTATCCCCATGCTCGCTCACTCCCTGGTGCACTGCGTTTTCAACAGCGACTGCGGCGAACTTCTGGCGGATAGCCATGGGGTCGGTGCGTAGCTCTTTGAGGAAGGCGATGCAGATCAGGATGAGAATAATCGAGAAAGGCAGAGCTGTAACCGTGATTAGGTTCTGCAGGCCCTGCAGAGCGTTTTCGCTGCCGGTCATCAGAATAACCACGGCGATACCCGCCATACAGAGGGCCCAGAAGGTGGTGATACGGCGTTTCGGTGAGGGGTTGCCGCGCTGGGAGAGCTGAGAGTTCACGAGCGAAGCAGAGTCAGCGGTAGTGATGAAGAAGATTGCCAGCATCACAATGACCACGGGAGCAATGATGGACGCACCGGGCAATTGATCCAGCACCACGAAGAAGATTTCTTGGGCCGGTGGGATAGTTGCCGCAGTGCCATCGGGGGCAATCGCGTTACTTTCTCGCTGCATCCAGATGGCGGTGCCGCCCATAATGGTGAAGGCAAGCACGATGATGGTGGAGGGGATGAAGAGCACGCCCAAGATGAACTGGCGGATGGTGCGTCCGCGCGAAATCTTGGCAACGAACACGCCGACGAAGGGCGCCCAGCTGACCCACCAAGCCCAGTAAAAGGTGGTCCACGATGAGAGGAAAGCTTGCATTTCTTCGCTCTCTGCCATGTTGGCAGAAAGTGCGTCAGGCATGGTGCCAACGTATTCGATAATGGTGGCGGGAATGATGTTCATCAAAAAGGCGGTGGGGCCGGCAATAAACACGAAAACCGCGAGAAGCACGGCAAGGCCCATGTTGATATTGGAGAGCCAGCGTATGCCCTTGGAGACACCGGATACCGCAGAAAGGATGGTACCCAAGGTCAGCACCACGATAATGATGAGGGCAACGTTATTGGTGGTGGCGCTCCAGCCAGTGACCAGCTTGGTACCGTGGGCGATCTGCAGCGCACCGATACCCAGGGAGGCGGCGGTGCCAAAGAGGGTGGCGATAATAGCCATGCCATCAATGAGGCGTGAACCAAAGGATCCGCTCTTATTGCCGAACAGCGGTTCAAGGATGGCACTCATGAGCGGCACACGCCCTCGGCGGTAGGAGGCATAGGCGACTGCTAGACCTACGATGGCGTAGATGGCCCAAGCATTAACACCCCAGTGCAGGGCGGCCTGGGCCATGGCACCGGTAATCGCTTCAGCAGTAGCGGGATCATAGGCACCGGGCCGCGGTGAGAGGTAGTAGGTCAGGGGCTCATAGGGGCCGAAGAAAATAATGCCGATACCGATCCCAGCACCGAAGAGCATAGAGGCCCAGGACGCTGTTGAGAACTCAGCTTTCTCACCGTCCACGCCCAACGGTATTTTGCCGTAGCGAGAAAAAGCGATGAGAAGTAGCAGCACCATGAGACCGGCGGCCAGGGAGGTAAAAATCCAGCCCAGGTTGCTCATGACCCAGGTGAGTGCTGTGGTTGATGTTTCCAGCACCTGAGCAGGTGCCAGAACACCCCAAATAACAAACCCGATGATCAGGGCACCCACCGTTGCCAGAATGGGCTTATCAACCCCGTACTTGATTTTCTGCTCTTCAACAGAAATACCGGGCACCAGGGCGGGGTGAATGTTATGCGGGTAAATAACGTCGCGAAAAATCTGTGGGGTGGTGCGTTTTTTGGCGGTTTCCTTTGCCTTCTGCGAACCTGCGGGGGCAACCTGCCGTAGCTTTCCCGTGGCGGGATTGTTGTAAGAGAAGGTGGGGCCCTTATCTGAGGTAGGTGAGATAATGGGCTCTACCGTGAGATCTTTATGCGCGGGTTTGGGGTGCTGGGCGTCCATACACGTGCTCCGTTAATTATAAGTTTGCTGACTTATCGACTGTACTACTCTTTGGGCCAAGAATCGATATGTGGAGGCTCAGTTGGCTCGTTCACGGGCTAGCAAACTCTGCTGGCAAGCGCGGTAAGCGGCGCCTAGGCCGTTATGAATTGACGCAGAAAGTAAACCGTTTCTTCCGGTTTTTGGGCATGCACCCAGTGACCGGCTCCCTTAATTGAAATTTTGCGGACGCGGGGGAAAAGCGCACGCATAGGGGCGGTATCAGCATCGGTGATATAGGGCGAATCACCGCCCGCTATCCAGAGCACCGGGCCATCAAAGGTGCCCGTAGCTCCCGGCCATGCCATGATGCGGGGCAGATTCTCACGCAGCATTACCAGGTTAGGTTCCCACCGGTTACCTTCCTTGCCCATGATGAGGTTCTGTAGCAGGAAAGCGCGGGTACTCTCAGAAGGTACACTAGTGGCAAGGTCAGCTCCGGCTTGGGAACGAGTGGTGTAAGTATCAATGGGAAGCGCCAGCATGCCGTCCATGAGCACTTCAAAGTTACCCTTTGACTCCCCGGGCGCAATATCAACCACCACCAGTTTTTCCACCAAATGGGGGTGGCGCAGTGCAAGCAGCATAGCAATCTTGCCGCCCATGGAATGACCCATAAGCACCACTTTCTCACCGTCAGCAAACTCTTCCACCGTCACCGCAGCGATATCAGCCATCTGCACGTAATCAAAGTCCTCCGTCCAGGGTGAAGCACCGTGATTAGGGAGGTCAATGAGCAGGGTCTGAGCCTGGTCACCGAGGCCCTTGGCAATACGGGTGAAGTTTTTGCCGCGGCCCAGCAACCCATGCAGAAACACCGCTTTGATGGGGCCCGAACCGACCAGGGAGGTAAAGAGAGGTGAAACAGTCATATCCCTTACTCTACCGGCAGGGTGTGAAGCGTCGGTAAGCACCCCAAAAACATCCTAGGCAGGGGCAAGAAAAAGCCACCGCCGGGCATCAGCCAGACGGTGGCGCATCGTTTGCGTCAGCGGATTAGATAGAGTATTCGGGTGCTGCCCAGACAACAACCTCGGGGTGCTCGTAGAAGCGGTAGCCCTGACCGCGCACGGTGCGCACGGTGTTGGAAAGACGGCCCAGCTTAGAGCGCAAGCGGCGGATATGGACGTCGATGGTGCGTTCGTTAGGCACTTCTTCAGCATCTCGCCACAGGCTCACCAGCAGCTCCTCACGGGCTACGGTACGCACTGCGTTTTCTACCAGGTAGTTGAGCAGCTCAAATTCTTTGTAGGTCAGGTTCAATATTTCGCCGTCCAGAAAGACCTCGCGGCGGGAAAGATCAATCAGCACACCGACTGAGTGGGTGGGCTTCACATCCTCCGAGCCTTGATGCAGTGCGGTAGGCAGTGCCTCAGGCTGGTAGTGCACGGCGGTGGGATCACCCAGGGCGTTACGCACCACCTCAAGGTCGCTACCTTCTGCGCCGGCAGGAGCCAGGGCAACGGCGGCGTAAGATTCAGCTTCGGGTGCCAGGTTATGGGCGTAAGCTCGTAGGTCCTGCACAATGCGCACCAGGGAGGTGCCGTTTGAGGCTGCAGCCTCTTCACTCAAACCTACGTAGACCACGAAGCCGCGAGCTTCGTTTTCCTGCGCGACGGTGCGCTGGGGCTCGGGTTTGAAAGTCATGGGGCGCAGGTTAGTGGGATGAGGCTTATTCGGACCGCCATTCTGCACACCAGCTACATGAGGGCGCTGGGCGGTGGAGCGGCTTCGCTGTGATATGTGAACATATCCCGGTGCACCTGACATTTTTTCTCCCCTATTCGATGGGCATCGAGTGTGTGACCTCTAGAGACGCACGAGTTCATGTGTGTGAAACGTGAGCTGCCCGTCTTTCCTTTAATCCTTGTCTGATATGGCGGATAAAGCAAGTAACATTTAAGACATCTATGCGGCTCTTCTTAAACTATAGCACCGGCAAGGAGAATTCATTATGCAAAAAATATCTATGTTCTGAATATTCTTCCAATTAATACCTTGAGTAAGAATAAGTGATGTGAAAAAACCTGAATATTTTTACTACCGGTCAGGGTCAACCTGACTAGAACAAGGCATCGCAAAAAGTCAATAATTCTTTTTTAGAGGATCGCGGAGCGAGATTACCTGGCATCAAAATGGGGTGCAACTGCTCTCAGCAGCTACACCCCAGAAGGAGCCCATCATCAAGAACTAGTGGGCTACTCCGTAGAGGCGATCACCAGCGTCGCCCAGACCGGGCACGATGTAAGACTTCTCGTTCAAGCGCTCATCCTGTGCCGCCAAGAAGAGATCAACGTTCTCAAGCCCATCGATGCCCTTTTCAAGGGCTTCAATACCTTCAGGAGCACCCAGCACACAAACGCAGGTGATGTGTTCAGCACCGCGAGCGCGCAGGAACTTAATAGCCTCAATGAGGGTTCCACCGGTGGCGAGCATCGGGTCAAGTACGTAGACCTGACGGCCGGTGAGATCTTCTGGCAGACGCTCGGCGTAGGTAACAATATCCAGGGTTTCTTCATTACGCGCCATGCCCAAGAAGCCCACCTCGGCGGTGGGAATCAAACGGGTCATGCCTTCGAGCATGCCCAGACCGGCGCGCAGAATGGGAACGATGAGGGGGCGGGGGCTAGCGATATGTGATCCTACAGTTTTAGCAACCGGAGTTTCTACCTCCCGGGATTCCACACGAATATCGCGGGTCGCTTCGTAGGCAAGTAGCGTAACTAGCTCATCCACTAGCTGACGGAAAATCGGTGAGGGGGTGCTCTTATCCCGCAGAACGGTGATCTTGTGGTCCACCAGGGGGTGGTTGAGAACTTTAATACGCATGGAGAAAGCGCCTTCCGTCGTCCTTGCGCCCCGCTGTAAGAGACGCATCTAAAAAGAAAACCCCGCTCACCCTAGATTCACTAGGACAAACAGGGTTAACTGGCGGTGACGGAGGGATTTGAACCCTCGGTACGGGGTTACCGTACACAACATTTCGAGTGTTGCACCTTCGGCCGCTCGGACACGTCACCATCTCACGAAATACTACCCTAGGGGGCGGTTCATCTCAACTTGGAAAGCTAGAGAATATAGCCGTCAACAGCTAGCATGGCGGTGGCTGTAGCGACGCTGGCGGGGCGGCGAACACCGTGCCTGGTGTGGTCCATCGCTAGCATGAAGACGGCCCCAAAAATGACCAGGGCCAGGCCTTCGATGGTTTGTTCTTTGCGCACATCGTAGCGGGTAGAAAGAGCTGAGACCTTAGAGCAGACAAACCGCATGATATCCGAGCGGATTTCATCGGTGGTCTTCGACCAGTTCTCATCACTGCGCCACAGCTCAGAGACCCACAGGCGCGCAAAGCCGGGGTGCTCTTCAAGATAGAGCACCGCGGCGTGCAGGGAATTACTCAGGGCCTCCCTGGGGTCTTCGTGGTCGCCTGCTGCCGACATTTCAGCTAGAAGAAGCTTGGCACCGTACTGCAGTAGCTGGTCAATCATGGTCTTCTTCGACCCGAAATTGTAGTAGACGGTGCCCTTAGAAACCCCTGCCTTTTCAGCGATTTCCTCTACCGTGGTAGCGGTGGGGCCGTCCTTGCTCATGATGTCCATGGCAGCTTCAAATAACTTGAGCTGGGTTCTGTTGGTCCGGCCTGGGCGCCTGGTTGATGCCTCAACCACGGGCACTTGGTGCGCATATATCACTGAACTGTGAGTTTCGCCGACCACACCCACTCCATTCTTATTTGAAGAAAATTGTTTACTTTTTCAAAGATACAGCAAAAGTGGGCGCGTCTGTGCACCCTACGGGTCCTGGGAGGGATCTATTATCACGGTCGGTGAGAGTGAAAGAAATCCTTGAGAAGGCTGGCACATTCGTCTGCCAAAACCCCCGCATGCACTTCTACCCAGTGGTTGAGTTTGCGGTCGCGTAAAACATCGTAGACACTACCGGCAGCCCCGGTTTTCTCCTCCCACGCGCCCATTATCAGGTAGGGCAAGCGTGCCAGAAGCATAGCGCCAGCACACATGAGGCAGGGCTCAAGGGTAACCACCAAGGTGCACCCGTCAAGGCGCCAGCTACCCAGGTGGGAGGCTGCCTCCCTCAGCGCCAGCACTTCGGCGTGGGCCGTGGGGTCATGGTCTGCCTCACGCCGATTGTAGCCCCGGCCAATCACCTGCCCCTGGGCATCCACTACAATCGCCCCGATGGGAACGTCCCCCTCCTTCAAGGCTAAACGTGCCTGCTCTAATGCCAGACGCATGAGTTCTTCATGGCACAGATTGCGGGGCCGGTCAGAGAAAGGCTGGCGTCTTGCGAGCTCTAAGGGGGAGTTCTTCATATGAGCCTTTCTTCTAGTGCGTAGCTGCCAGGGCAAAGGGCAGGACGGCGGTGGCACCGGCGGCGCGCAGGGTTCGGGCGGCGATGGCAAAGGACCAGCGGGAGTCAACACGGTCAGCGACCAGTAGAACCGGGCCGGGATCGGTAGCGAGGTAGTCAGCGGCAGCCTGAGGCAGGTGATAGGCACCCAACACACCACCGCACCGGAAAACACTGTTGCCGCCAAAATGTGCTGGTTCTTTTACCAGTTCAAAGGTCCCTAAATCGGCGAGTTTACCTGCCTGGGCAAGGCCCCGCGCCAGCGAATCAGTCAACACAGGGTGTACCGGTGAAGGCAACGCAATCAGTGCCACCGGCCGCTGCTCCCACCCCCACTCAGCAAGAGTTTTGAGGCAGGCTCTCCCCAGATCAGCGGGCACTGGTCCATCCTGGGGCTGGCCGTTAGCGTCCAGGGTAAAGATTTCACGCAGACGGTTGCCCCAGCCTAAGTCCGTAAGGCGGGCCAGTGCCCTGCCAGTCTCAGCGCGCTCTTCGGGGGCGATTCGCCCGCGCAGGGGCTTGCCCGTTACCTCGTGAACAGCGCCAGGTGCTACCCGTTCAAGGCCGGTAGGCCACATGCCGCGCGGCTCAATGGGCACCCCGGTGCCACTTAGGGCACCGCGAGCGCCCTCTACCAGCTTGGGGTCTATATCTGCTGAATACCAGGGCCCAGCGCAGACATCGCACATCCCACAGGGTTCAGCGGTACGGTCATCGAGTTCAAAGGCCAGAAACTGCATGCGGCACTGCTGAGTGCTCTGGTAGGCCAGCATGGCGTCCTGCTCTCGCACTCTGGCCTGTTGCACCCGCTGGTAGCGCGGGGCGTCATACTGCCAGGGGGCGCCGGTCGCCACCCAACCCTTGCTGCGGCGCTCTGTAGCGCCCTCAACCGCTAGCACTTTGAGCAATAGCTCCAGGCTAGAGCGCCGCACGTCCACCCGGGTTTCAAGAGCCGGCACCGATAGCTCCTGGCCTGCCGCTGTTGACTCAGCCAGGGCAGCAAGAACTGCTGAGGTGTTCTCTGCGGTGGGCATAGAGACGGTGGCGAAATAGTGCCAAATTTCCCGGTCTTCAGCACCGGGTAGGAGGAGCACATCAGCCTTAATGGCACCGCGACCAGCTCGGCCCACCTGCTGGTAGTAGGCAACAGCGCTGGAGGGGGCACCCAGGTGCACCACGAAACCTAAATCGGGTTTATCGAATCCCATGCCCAGGGCGCTGGTAGCCACCAGAGCTTTGACGCGGTTACCCTTCAACGCGGCCTCTGCCTCCTGGCGTTCGTCCGCATCGGTTTTGCCCGTATAAGGTAGCACATCATAGCCGGCAGAGCGCAGAGCAGCAGCGGTATCTTCAGCTGCAGAAACGGTAAGGGTATAAATAATGCCCGAACCCGGTAACTGCCCCAGATGAGTCAGTAACCAGGCCAGCCTGGCTTCTGAATCGTGTAATTTCAAAACTCCCAAGCGCAAGGACGCACGAGAGAGCGGACCCCGCAGAATAAAGACATCATCTAACGCAGCACTCTGGATAAGGCCCTCTCCCTCTCCCCAGGCAGAAGCAGCACTGCCGGTATCGCGGGACCTCGCACCCAGCTGTTCGGCGATGTCCTGCACGACCCGCTCATTAGCTGTGGCCGTAGTAGCCAGAACCGGCACACCGGTGGGCAGGTGGGTGATGAGGTCGCGGATACGGCGGTAGTCGGGGCGGAAGTCGTGGCCCCAGTCAGAGATGCAGTGTGCCTCATCAATCACCAATAGACCGATGGTGCGCAAGAGCGTGGGCAGCCACTCCTCGCGGAAGGCAGGGTTGTTGAGGCGTTCTGGCCCTACCAGGAGCACATCAATCTCACCCGCAGCCAAGCGCTCGCGCACTTCGTCCCACTCGGTCACGTTGGAGGAATTGACCATCGCCGCCCGCACACCTGCACGGGAGGCAGCTTCTACCTGATCCCGCATGAGAGCAAGTAGGGGTGAAACGATCAGCGCCGGCCCAGCCCCGCGCCGTCGCAGCAGAAGGGCGGAGAGAAAGTAAACAGCAGACTTACCCCAGCCCGTCCGCTGAATAACGAGAGCGCGGCGGCGGTGCTCCACCAGCGCTTCGATAGATTCAAACTGACCGGGATGGAAGTGGGCCGCAGGGTTAGCTGTGAGCTTGTGCAGAAGCTCCAGGGCTTCGCGGTGCAGGGGTGAGGTCATGCTTCCAGTCTCCCATAGGTGAGTTTAGGCGGTCTGAGTTCCATGGGGTGTGTATTAGTGATTGACGCATGGAACTTACGGTGCCCGTATCAGGGAGTTCTAGTCAGTGAGGGCGTCGCGTACGTACTCGTAGACAGCTGGCACGTAGTGAAAGGGAGCCTCACCCCACTGATGGTTGGGGTCTGCAACGGCTAGTTCTGCGGGTACTGCAAGGGTGGGGACGCCCAGCTCGGCTAGATGTGCGTAGTAGCGCTGGCTTTTCTGGTTGGCTTCGGCTGCAGTAACGCCCATGCTCACAGGGGTAGGGTGACCCTCAGTATTGACCTCTGCCCAGGGCACATTGAGAAGACGAACCCGTTCCAAGGCACCCTGCTCCTCGAAACTTTGCACCAGGTCGATGGCTTTTTCTGCCCATTCCTCAAAGTGCTCGTCTGCGCCGAAGGGTACGTGAGTGCCTGGTTCAATCAAGCTCAAGGCAGTTTCTGAGCTGACGAGGTCAATAGACCGGGTCACTACCTCACCGCTACTGAACCAGTGCACTCCGTGGCGTTCGTCGAAGATGTCCCAAAGAATGAGGTGGAAGTGGCTGGCATGGCTGCGCAGGAGATTCAGCGCCCCCGCTCCCCAGTCAGCGCGGAGCATGCGGGTTTGAAAGGCATTAGCGAGTTTGAGGTCAGCCGGGAGCTTGTAGCTAGCGTCGGTGTCATCAGCTAATAGGGAGTGCCGGGCAACATACTGGGAGACGCGGTAACTGTTGGGGAAGTACTCGAAGCTGTCCCGTCCCACGCAGGAGCCGTACACAAAGACTGGGTGCACTTCTGTTTCTGTGGTCATGGGTTACTCTTCCCTGTGGGCTGGTGTGGGGTAACTTTAGGTATACCCTTTTCCATTTTAGCGAAGGAGTCCCTTTGCCTCCCCAGTTTTCTGCTTCAGACGTACGCAGAGCATTCTGGCACCTGCGTCACGGCGGCGTTAAACAGTTGAAAAAATTTCGCCGGCGCCAGCTGATGTCCTCACATTTTGGCGGGGCTGCTTTTGCATCGCGTGGCACAGCAGGACGCCGGGGCGTGGGTTTAGCCAGCGAGGAGGCAGTGGGGGCGGTGCCGGCTGTGGCTAAAAGTAAGAAGAGCCCGGCGGGGTATTCGCTAGATTTTCTGCCCCTGGAGTACCCTCACTACGCACCGGTGTTTGAAGGTTTGAAGGTAGCTACCGTTCTTGATGATTTTTCTGCGGTGGCTTGGGGTTATGAGTTTAATTGCCTACCGGTGACTCCGCAAAACTGGCAGGAGGTGCTTGAAGCTGAGCACCCGGATTTTCTGCTGGTTGAATCAGCATGGGCGGGTAATGATGGCGCCTGGCAGTACCACTTAACGGGCGAGAGCGCCCCACGCCCAGCGCTAGTGGAGATGCTACATTACGCCCGAAAAAAGAACATCCCTTCTGTTTTTTGGAATAAGGAGGACCCCCCGCATTTTGAGGACTTCATCGATACAGCTGCCCTCTTCGACATCGTTTTCACCTCGGACTCCAACAAGATTGCTGATTACCGCCAGCGCCTGGGGCATGACCGTATCTACCCTCTAGCCTTTGCAGCTCAGAGCGCAGTACACAACCCGGTGCGCCCTCACCACGGGGTTGCCGAGCGAGGGGTGGCTTTCGCCGGTAGCTACTTTGCTCATAAGTACCCGGAGCGCCGGGAGCAGATGGACTTTCTTCTGGGTGCTGCCCGCTCAGCAGCAGCTAAAACCAAGGAGCCCTTCGAGATTTTCTCGCGGTTTTTGGGGCAGGATGAGCGTTACCAGTTCCCCGCACCGTTAGCCGAACACGTGGTGGGTAGCCAGAACTATGAGCAGATGCTGGTGGCTTATAAGGCTTATAAGGTGTTCTTGAACGTGAACTCAGTGGTTGATTCCCCCAGCATGTGTGCCCGCCGCATCTTTGAGATTTTGGCTAGTGGTACACCCGTGGTGACCAGCGCTTCAGCAGCGATTGGCAACTATTTTTCGCCCGGTATGATTTCTGTTGTCGCGAACAAGGCAGAAGCCGAAATTGCTGTGCGCTCATTATTACGCAGCGGTGAATTGCGCGATCGCAGCGTACATCTAGCGCAGCGGGAGATTTGGAGAAAGCACACCTATACCCACAGGGCGCAGCAGCTACTGGACGCAGTAGCTCAGCTGACCGGCAGGCAGCTGGTGGGTGAGCGTCAGCAACCAACGGTGAGCGTCCTGGCTCCCACTAACCGCCCAGAGCAGTTGCCCCACCTGATGCGCCAGGTGGCTCAACAGACTGTCCGCGCCCAGCTGGTAGTGCTGACCCACGGTTTTGAGCTGACCGACACTGCCTTTGCCAAGCTGACCGAAGACGCCGGGCTGGTAGACGCGCGCAAGCTCAGTGCCAGCGCAGAAACCTCTCTGGGTGAGTGCCTTAACCTTCTGGTGGCTGCGGCTGATGGTCAGATTCTTGCGAAGATGGATGACGATGATTTGTATGGTCAACACTATCTGGAGGATCAGTTGCATGCACTAGATTTTTCCCGCGCTGATGTGGTGGGCAAACAGGCCTACTACATGCACTTGGCTGGTAGCAAAGCCACGGTCTTGCGTGCTGGCGAGAGGGAACACCGGTTTACGGACTTTCTGGCTGGACCCACTCTGACTGCGCGCCGCGAAGTCTTTGAAGCGCACCCTTTTGAGGCGGTCAATACGGGCGAAGACACCGCTTTTTTGAAAAACGTGGTTGCAACTGGAGGCCGACTCTACGCTGCTGACCGTTTCAATTTTGTGCAGGTTCGCCGTGCACCAGGAGAGGGCAGTGAGCACACTTGGCGGGTAAGTGATGCGGAGATTCTTGCCAACGCTCAGGTACATCACTTTGGTTTGAGCCAAGAGCACATTTTCTTTTAGGGGATTATAAACATTCAGAGGGTTTGTAGAGTCCATTTTCTGGACATGACTTCTTCTGTATTAGATAAACCTACAGTTTAATGATGAGAAATAGGTAAGAAATCCATAAAGAGCCCTATAGCGCAACTATATGAAACAACGCTCCTCTTCGCTACCTTTAACCATAAATCGTCATCTAGCAAGGGGATTCACTCTAAATTTGAGGGTAGCGAATGGTCAGATATCAACTTCTACATATTTGCCAGATAAGCATCTTTGTGTATTTATAACCAGCTCAACCTCACACTTTTTATGATGAGAGTTAGGCCATCTATAGTCTCTATCTTCATTTACGTCATATAGAATTATCGTGAACTAGAGAACCCCGCACTGCTACACACAGAAGCTAAGGAAACGCATGCCCTCCCCCACTATTGCCTTCATAGGCCTCGGTTATATCGGTCTACCCACTGCTGTTGTTATGGCTAATCACGGCCTCCAAGTTACTGGCGTCGACATTAACGCAGCCAACGTTGAGCGCATCAATCGCGGCGAGGTCACTATCGTTGAGCCCGGGCTCGAAGAGCAACTTCAAAAGGCCATTAATTCGGGTAACTTAAAGGCAACCACCGAGATGGTACATGCTGACGTATATATTCTTGCCGTGCCCACGCCCTTCAAAGATGACTACGAGGGCGACCTGTCCTACATCATGGCAGCTGCCGAGACCATTGCACCCCAGCTGGTGGGCGGCGAACTTGTTATTCTTGAATCCACTTCTCCCCCAAAGACCACGGAGAAGATGGCGCAGCACATCCTGACTTTGCGCCCTGACCTTGTTGCTGATGGCGCTGAGAACCCCGAGAACAAGCCGGTTCTATACTTCGCGCACTGCCCCGAGCGCATCTTGCCGGGCTATGCAATGGAGGAGCTAATTACTAACGACCGCATTATTGGCGGCCAGACTCCTCGGGCCACCGAAATCGCGACCGAGGTTTATAGTAGCTTCTGCACCGGAGAGCTGTTGCCCACTGATGATGTCACAGCTGAGATGGCGAAGCTGACCGAGAACTCCTTCCGCGATGTGAACATTGCCTTCGCTAATGAGCTATCTCTGATTGCCGATAGGCTCGGCATTGATGTTTGGGAGCTTATCCGCCTAGCTAATCATCATCCGCGCGTGAATATTTTGCAGCCTGGTCCTGGTGTGGGTGGGCACTGCATCGCAGTAGACCCTTGGTTTATTGTGTCGGCTGACCGTGAGAACTCAAATTTGATTCGTACCGCACGGGAGGTCAACGATGGTAAGCCTGAATGGGTAATTAATAAGGTGCGTGACGCTGCAGGTTCGGCCCCTCAGCCTGTAGTAGCAGCTCTTGGTTTGGCTTTCAAGCCTAATATTGATGACCTTAGAGAGTCACCTGCTATGGATATCACGCAACGTCTCGCCCAGGAGCTCCCTGGGGCGACTGTACTTGCGGTTGAACCTAATGTTTCTGCGTTACCGGCAAAACTTGAGGGTATCGGAAATCTTGAGTTTGACACTTATGAAAGCGCTATTGAGCGCGCAGATGTAGTGGTCCTATTGGTGGATCACGAAGATTTCAAAGCGGTGCCCGCTACAGCGCTAGCGGGAAAACAGGTTGTAGATACTAAGGGGATTTGGGGTTAACATGCGCTCGGCTTCTACAAAGAATTTTATTAAACATATAACAATTCCTATTACAGTTACATCAGTAATTTTTGTTATTTGTTTAATATTAGATAATCTCCCAATAGCACTTCTCTCTGTTCTCATAGGTTTTGCCTGGGTTACGCTTACAATATACCGTATAGTAGACCGACAGATACTTTACGCTGCTAGTACTGCTGCGCGAGCTGGTCAGACGAGCACTAATGAATCTCTGAAAAAAATAAAAGAAATTAAGAATGATACAGCTACCGTACAACGTAATACCTCTGCAACGGTCAATTCAATCAAAAGTATTGAATCTGTATTAGAAAAAAACTTATCCCTGTCACAAAGAATTGACCGTCGAATCTTAAAGAACGGTATCGTTGTTGGTAACGTAGCTGGTTCAACAGGACGTTCAGCTCCCATTATCAGAGATATTCAATCAACTGTTAATAATCTGGCTAGGGCTACTTCTTCCCCTTCATCTCATGCAACGACAACAGCTTCATCTCATGCAATTACAACAGCAGTCTCTCAAAGTGCTGGAAAGCAGCGACCGCAAATACAATTTTCCTTTCCAGGTGTTGAACCTACCTCGGCAGAGCCTGTATTCAGTGACGTAAAAGTAATGGTTGTAGCAGATGAGTTCACAGCCCGCGCGTTTGCTTACGAATGGACAACGGTTGAACCTACACCTGACAACTGGAAATCAATTACTGATGAATTCCAACCTGACTTCCTTTTTGTAGAGAGCGCGTGGGAAGCGAATGCAGGGGCGTGGCGGTACCATCTGGTAGGGCAGACAGCTCCACGCCCTGCAGTCGTTGAAATGGTGGAGTATTGCAAAACTAAGGGTATTCCAACGGTCTTCTGGAATAAAGAAGATCCCCCGCATTTTGAGGAATTTCTTCCTACTGCGCGACTATTTGACTATGTATTCACTACCGATGGAAATCTGGTGCATGAGTACAAGAAACGGTTGGGGCATAACAATATAGATGTCCTACCATTTGCTGCTCAACCTAAGATTCATAATCCAGCCCGTATCGGGATGGTTAACCGAGACCGCGATATTGTTTTTGGGGGTATGTATTTTCGAGACAAGTACCCAGAACGGCGTGATCAACTTGATATGATCCTTCCTGCCGCAGTGAAGTTTGATCTTGATATTTACTCTCGCAACTCAGGGGAAGATTCAAAATATCGATTCCCCGATGAATATATTAAAAAGGTAAGAGGAACCCTCCCTTACCCTCAAATGCTAACGGCCTACCATGCCTACAAAGCTGTCATTAATGTAAATTCTGTTGTGGATTCAAACACGATGTGTGCACGCAGAATTTTTGAAGCAACTGCCTGTGGTGCAGCTGTCGTGACTGGAAGCACCAGCGCTATTAGGAACTTTTTCCCCGATCAGATGCTAACGGAGGTCTCGGGGGAGGACGATGCCTACCATAAAATTCGTGCTCTTCTAAGGTCAGACGAATATCGTGAACGCCGTGTGCATGTAGCACAGCGACATGTTTTTCAACACCACACCTACACCCAAAGAGCAGTTCAGGTTATGCAACAATTAGGCATAAACGTGAATGTTCCTCAAATGAAGCGAAGCTTCTTTATTACAACCAATCGTCCTTCGAACCTGGAAGTTATCTTCCAGAATTTTGAGCGTCAGGTAGTCGAAAATAAAGAATTGGTTATTTTGACGCACGGTTTTGAACCCACAGACCTACAGATTGAATCACTTTCAAAAAAATATAAAATTTCAAACCTGACGTTGCTATCTGCTCCAGCTTCTCAAACTCTAGGAGCAAACCTTAATCAATTAACTGATGCATGCAATGGCGATGTTTTATTTCGTATGGATGATGATGATTTTTACGGTGCAAATTACGCCCTTGACCTTGAGAACGCACTAAAATTCAGCGGTGCCGCCTTAGCGGGTAAAGCAGCTTCGTATATCTATTTTGAAGAAATGAACAGCACTATCCTGACATACTCTGGCCACGAGAACCGGTATACAGACTTTGTACGTGGAGCTACCTTCTGCGGCTGGAAAAATACTTTTAAACGCTTCCGGTTCCCTGAGCTGGAACGCTCAGAAGATTCCTCGTTCTTGGAGCAGGTAAAACGTTCTGGGGAAAAGATCTATTCGGCTGACCGTTTCAACTTAATGGTAATGCGCAGGTCCGATAAGACAACCCATACTTGGACGGTCGATGATGCGAAACTTTTTGCAACGGGTCAAATGAAGTTTGTCGGCTCAGACCCTACTCAAATTTTAATTTAAACCGAAAGAATTTATAGATTTTCATGAAAATACCTAATGATAACCCCCATAAATTAAATCAAATTCTGCAACCAGCTTCGGAAACTGAAAAGTATTTAAATTTTTTCTCCCGTGGATTTCTAATTTTAGATTCATTGTCTACACCACCTGTGGAGGTTTCCTCTTGGAATACAATGACTCTAGGAGATAGGATAATATACTTCTCCCCAGATTTACCAGCTAGAAAGTCATTTACCGAGTCTGGCGAAGAGGTCGTTGTTCTGGGCATTGCTTTTGGGATTTCCTCAAAGAGTGAAGACTCTTTTGCAACCGCGAACAGAATTGCTACTACTTATCGCGACCGAGGTCTTGAAGCATCATTAGATTATCTAGAAAATGTTTCGGGAAGGTTCGTCGCTCTAATATATAAAGAACAGACCTTGAATATTATCGGCGATCCTATGGGAACGATAAGTGTATTCTGGTATAAAACTTCCTCAAACCAGATTGTAATTAGTTCTCATGATGCACTAATAAGTGATACTGTTGGAGGTCTATCATCTAATGCAATTAGAAAAGTATTAGGACATCCAGACTACATTAGCCCTCAGGGTAGAGCTGTCCCAGGAATTCTTACCCCTCATGATAATGTTCAGCAGCTATTCCCTAACTGCATGCTAACCGTTAAAGAGGGCGTTGTTGAACATTCTCGGATTTTTCCGCGCAACGACTGCCCTTCATTGTCTCTTGATGATGCATACGAACTGATGGTCACTGAGCTTACAAGGCAAATCAACCTCTGGCTCTCCCTTCCAAAGTTACCTATTTTAGGATTGACTGCTGGGCAAGATTCTGGGCTAGTGCTCGCTGCAGGCTTAAAAAGATTTCAAGAAGAAAATACAACGGCTCTTACCTACCATTTTTTTGATAAAAACACTCCATCCACCCTGCTAGATCTTAAAAAAGCAAACAAAAGGGCTCTTTTAGCGCGTTTGCCGCATGCAATATTAGATATTAATCAACTAGATGACGGTAACAGCGAGGCAGCTAAGTTATATAACAAAACATTTAGGAATTTTGCACGCTTCCCATCACAGGCGATGTCCTTTTACGAGTCCCTACCTTTTAACTCACAATTTTTTCTTTCAGTTGGTGGTGAAATCGGTAATGCCTTTTACCAAGACAGAAGCGGTAACCCACTTTCGCCAATTTCTCTATCTAAAAAGTACACCCATTCTAAATTTCAGGATAATCCCGAACTGCTTGAAAATTTTGCTGCATATATCGATTATGTTGAATTTGATAAAGCAGAAGGTAAAGGTTATGATTTGTATGATCTTTTTTATTGGGAACATAGATTAGGAAAGTGGGCCAGCTTGTGGTACTCAGAACTTGATCTCACTACAATGCCGGCGATACCTATGAACTCAAGGAAATTCCTCAATGCAATGTTGAGTCAGCCTTTTGAATCACGAAAATTTAAAAAACTATATTCTCTCGCTAGCCAACGAATTGCTAGTCCTTTTTGGCAAAACTAGGTAATAATGTCGCTTACACCTAAGCTTGACTCTACAATGATGTTCATAGGGTCTTGTGTTTCTCGAGATGTTGGTCGAATAACTGATTTAAAAGAATCAATTTCTATAGGAAATTATGTTGCACGGCAATCCCTAATCTCCTCCTTCTCCCCTCCTACTTCTTTACCTGAGTTTCCTTCAAAACTTGAATCAAAATTTCAGCAACGTATGATAGACACTGACATACAGTCAAATTTGCCAAACATATTAATAAACAACCATAAAAATATCAAAGTCTTGCTTGTGGATATCATGGATGAAAGGTTTGATGTTAAACATTCTGGAGCTGGGTGGTACACCGTATCGGATGAATTCAAAAAATCTGGCTGGTCTGACTATATACCAAACATAAATATTTTGAAATTTTCCACCGCAGATCATCTCCTCCATTGGAAAAATTCATTTCTCCTTTTTATCAATCTACTCGAAGAACTAGATTTACTCGAGAATACATTTTTCATCATAAACAAATTTGCAACGAAGACTATTCAAGGCGATGAAATTATACAGCCGGTGGGTCTCCCTTCTCCGTCTAAAAGGAACCAGCAGTTCGCTCCCTACTACGATTTTATTGAGGATAATAAACTACGTACTCTAAATCCACCTGCTGAAGTTACATTAAGCGATAAAAATCATCTTTGGGGAGTCGCTGGATTTCATTACGCAGATCCTTTCTACCATTGGATTTCTAACCAGATAAAACTAGAGATGTAAAAACCTTAGGCACTCATGAGATCAGATTTTAAAGAAAATTTACACATCAAAATAAGTCTGAAATCCTTTGCCTAAATACTTGGAATTTTATTCAAAAGTTCCACTAGGATGACTAATCAATAGGGTGAAGAGGAGCGCATAATATGGCTAAGACAGCTTGGGGATTGGCCTGAATCAACTTATGAGTGAAGCGGACCAGGCGAAACGGCCAGGTTGTGGTGGTTGCGCCATTCATTCATAATTTTCTTAAATCATTAATCAGCCTCTACGTATACTCATTTATCGCTATATTCATTTCTAATCAAACCAATCAAACCGCAATTAACCATATTAAAAATCAGCCAAACGCTCCCCCAGCCCAAACATCTTTTCAAGGGCTGCCAGGGTTCGTTCTGTTGCACGACCATCACCGTAAGGATTCACAGCGTTCGCCATTGAGGCAAAGTGCTTCTCGTCATCAATCAGGGCAGATACTTCCTCAACAATGCGATCATAGTCAGTGCCTACAAGTCGGACAGTACCTGCATCCACAGCTTCGGGGCGTTCAGTATTCTCACGCATCACAAGCACCGGCTTACCCAGGCTTGGAGCCTCTTCTTGTACCCCGCCTGAGTCAGTGAGCACAATACGAGACGCTGCAATGATATGCGCGAACTCCGCATAAGCAAGGGGCTCAGTAACGAAAACATTCTGCAATCCCTCAAGATGAGGGAGAACATTCTCACGCACCAACGGGTTCCTATGAGCAGGGAGCAAGAAACGGTAACCGGGGTACTTACCTGCCAAAGTCGCTACAGCACGGCCAATATTCTGCATTGACTCCCCCAGGTTTTCACGCCTATGCGTAGTCACCAAAACAATCGGGGCATCGTCTTTCTGGGCAACGAGCTCAGCTACAGTCTGGTCGGTGAACTCTACAGGCTTCTCAACCACCTCAAGTAAGGCATCAATCACTGTGTTGCCGGTGACTACAATCTCTTTTTCGGGTAGAGCCTCGCGCAAGAGATTTGCTTTAGAGGTTGAGGTCGGAGCCAAATGAAGCTTAGAAATTTGCGAGGTCAGCTTGCGATTAGCTTCTTCAGGAAAGGGCGAATTAATATCACCCGACCGCAACCCGGCTTCGACATGCACGACAGGAATTTGACGGTTAAAAGCAGCAATAGCAGCACCCATAACCGTTGAAGTATCGCCCTGAACAATGACAGCATCTGGTTCAAGTTCAGCGTAGATCTCGTCAAGACCATTAATAACCTTGGCAACGATTCCATTCAGCCCCTGCTTTGCGCTCATGATATTCAGATCGCGCACAGGCTCGATACTGAAGAGTCTATTCACAGAATCAAGCATCTCGCGATGCTGACCAGTTACAACAGGGATAGACTCAAAATTATCTGACTCTTCTAGAGCCTTAATAATCGGAGCTACCTTGATAGCTTCCGGACGTGTGCCATAGACAGTCATAATTTTTAGCATGTCTTGCGATATTTCTTTCTAGGTGTGCTGATGCGGCCAAACGAGCGTCTCAAATAAGGGCAGGTATTCGGCAAGAAGCTGTTGCATCTGGCAGAGATACCCGTAGCACATTTTAATGACCCAAGTCTGTTGATTTGTTTACATCTGTTAGGGGGATATAGGGAGTTTAAACAGGGGCAACGGAGGGGCAGTTATAAATTTACCTCTTTATACTTTTTATAGATTGCTGACCTGTAATGAAGTGTAAAGATAAGTTCCGCACCAAGCAGTAGCCTAGAGGAACTTTTCTGCTGGGTCTCAGATTTCACGCCCCACTGTCCTGTACGTAGCCCTGCGCTCCCAACGCTTTCGCGTCAGCCAGTAGCTGGGCAGCTTTAGCCTCATCGCCCTGGGCTAGGTTGTGGGCAAACCAGCGGTATTTGCGGGCTACTTCGCGGGCGTCCCCATCCATGACAAACTCACCAAAGTCCAGCCAGATAGCTCGGTTGCAGAGATCCTCAATGGTCTGCGCAGCGTGGCTTACCAGGAACACCGTGCCAGCATCATCCAGCACCTCCTGCATCGCCTGGGCAGAACGCTCAGCATAGGCAGCATCGCCGGTTGAAAGCGCCTCATCAATCAGCATGATGCGGGGCTTAGCGGCCAGCGAGATAGCAAACCGCAGGCGGGCTCCCATACCAGAGGAGTAGGTACGCATGGGGCGGTCAATCGCCTCACCGATACCCGCAAGTTCAATGACCTTATGTTCAGCCTCAGCTAACTGGTGCTTTTTCAGCCCCATAGCCAGGCAACCCAGAGCAATATTCTGGCGGCCAGTCAGCTCCTGGTTAAGAGCTGCGCCCACACCCACCAGCGAAGGCCGCGCAGACGCGTAGACCGTACCGGTAGTGGACGATTCCAGGCCGGCAATCACGCGCAACAGGGAGCTCTTCCCCGAACCGTTGCGCCCCACTAGACCAATGAATTCGCCCTCATGGGCAGTGAAAGAAAGGGGCTGAACCGCATGAACTATCTTGCGCACGCGTCGCCCCCTCACACCACGCTGAGTGTAAACGGGGTAGTCCACCGACACCTGGTTAACCAAAATGTTAGGTTGCTGGCTGAGCGAGTCAATACGGGGGTTACCTGGTGCCACCCGCGGAATAATCGTTCGCTTAGTTGAGCTCACGGCCAAAGACCTCCTCAGCACGCCAGAAAATGAAGAAACCCACTACAGCCGCTCCCACAGCCCAAGCGGCAGCAGTTAGCCAAGTTTCAAGGTTGCCAAAACTGCCCCTCATGAGCACCTCACGGTAGAGGTCAATAAAAATGTAGAAAGGGTTAGCCTGAATAATCTGGGTGACCAGCGGATGCTCAACAAAACGCTCAATAGGAAAGATAACCCCAGAAGCATAGAGCAGAACACGGGTCACAAAGCTCAAGAGCTGCTGAATATCAGGCACTACGTACGCATACCGAGCAATCACCAGCGCCAAGCCCGTTAAGAACAGGGCATTCAAAGCGAAAACTGGCACAAAAGCCAGCCAGGAGACGGTGGGGAGCACGTGCGGCGGTAATACAGCTATACCTACTAGCATGACGGCCACAATAGCGCCCATCTGCATAGTTTGCCGCACCATCATCGAAATCGGCAGCGCCATGCGCGGGAAAGAGAAGGCTCGCATCATAGGCTTACCCTGGATCATGACCGAAGCCGCGCCGTTGAGAACCCCAGACATATACTGGAACATCAAAATACCGATGATCAGATAGGCAAGAAAGTTATCCATGCCCCGAGATACTTGCAGCACCAGCCCAAACAAAACGCCGTAGAAAGCAATATCAAGAACCGGCTTAGCCAAGAGCCAGAGAGATCCTAGTCGGTGGTTGCTGTTCTGGGTGCGTACTTTGGTATGTGAATCAAACCAGATGTACTGGCGGCGGTCCCACACGTTTTTGAGGTAACGCCACGCACCCACGCGCACCCCCACCGGTGCAAGGCGCCCCGAATGCACGTGGGGCACCACGTCAGTGAGCTCGCCGCTGACCCCTTCACGGGCATAATAAATTTTTTCAGCCATAGTTGCTCAGGGTCTTTCGGTACAGGGCTAAGAGAGTTTCGGCGTTGTGTGACCACAGGCGGGTGCGGGCAAAACGGCGGCCCCGTTCCACCGTCTCAGCACAAGCCTCTGGATCAGTCAGAAATTCAGTGAGAGCCCGCGCCATATCTTCGGGGTTTCCAGTTTCAAATAGTTTACCTGCCCCCGGTGCCACAGCGTTATGGACTAACTCAGCTAGGGGTGGGATATCGCTCATCACCACAGGGCGCCCCACCGCCATCGCTTCGATAGGTTTAAGAGGGGTGACCGAACGGCACACCCGGTCATTCGTGCGCGGAACAGCAAAAACATCCAAGCTCTGATGGGCAAGGAGGGCATCATCCGGTGCCAACTTACCGGTAAAGACCGCTGCTTTACCCAGGTTGAGCTCCGCAGCCAGATGCTCTAGGGAGGCTCTAGCCGTGCCATCCCCCGCGATGAGCACTCGGACGTCCGCCCCGGCTGCCCGCAACAGAGCAACAGCACGCAGCAGGGTATCAAGCCCCTCATAGGGCACCACAGACGTGACGCTACCTACCCACTGCCCTTTGGCGTCCAGCCCCAGCTGCTGACGTGCCTGCTGCGAAGTGAGGTTCTGCTCAAAGAGCTGTTCAGATACCGCATTAGGAGCCAGCGCAATCTTTTCTGCCGGCACACCGCGTTCAACCAAAAGATCTTTCATGGTCTGAGACAGGGTCACCACGGCATCGGCTTCCATGCAAAACTGTGTTTCTCTGGCCCTCAGGAGCGAGAAGCGCTCACTGGCTTCTGCCTGCTGGCGGGCGGCTTCAGTTTTCTTGCCCGAAACCCAGGTTTCTTCCATTACCCCGCGCACCTCGTACACCCAGGGCACCCCTAGGCTACGTGCCACTGCCTGCGCCACTAGGGCGTTCTGGTAGTTAGTGGTGGTGTGCACCAGGTCAATCTGCTGCCCCTCAACCTCTCTAAGAATTGCGGCAACGCTCTGCTGCAAGCGCTGGGGCAAAGTGGCTCCCAAGCGCCAGGGCAAAAGGCGGCGGTAGATAATCTTATCTACCTGGGTTGCTCCCTCTGCCAGCAGACCACCCACCATCACCGGGTACCCCAACCTGGTGACCGCAGTAATCTTCACCCCGGCATCTACCAGCGCATCCAGTAATCGGTGCGAGCGCAGTGTGTACCCTGACTGGGTGGCGGGCAGTGAGTTAGTCAGCAAATGCAATACCGCTAACTCGCCTGTGTTGGACGCCGGTGAGGGCACTTTCGGTGCTGGTGAAGTGAGAGAGAAGGTGCGGTTAAGGGCAGTGGCTTCACCGCATAAACGACGAGCGTAGGCCCTAGCGCCGGGGCTCTGTTGCGCGGTGGCTATCGCCTGGCTGACTGCCCCGGCATCCCAGGCGGCGCGTGCACGCACGGTGGCGGGTAGAGATACATCCTGGTGATCAATGAGGCCGTAGCCCACTGCCACCTCAGCGGCTATACGACGTTGGAGGGAGCCAAGAAAATTCTGGTCCGGTTCTGCCAGCAGGCGCACGGCAGTTTCTGGTAGTTGCGCCGCGCCCATAATCTGTTGCCCAAGCGCCCTGGTTCCGGCGCCGGGTAGCCGGCTGAGCACCCGGCCAGCCATTATGCCTGCCCGGTGCGGTAGTTTACGGGTGACCTGTAGAGCAAGAAGGGCAGGGTCATCAATAGTGTGACGAGCCGCAACCTGGGCTACCAACACAAGGTTACGAGCAAGACCTGCTGCCCGCCCCACTTTTTTCTGTATCTCAGCCATACTTGCCCCTCCCCTGCCGCCAACGGTCTACTGCGCGCTCCAGCTTGGCAAGGTAGCGGCGTGAAAGTGCAGTGTAATTGTATTTTTCATGGAGTAAGGAACGACCTGTCGTATCCACAACTAACTCGTCCCTATTGTGAATCAGATTTTCTAAAGTATCAGCCAATGCACCCCAATCTTCTGGGGGCACCAAAGTGCTAACCCCCGAGTCATTCAAGATGTCGGCTGCTTCACCGGCCACTAGACCGATGATTCTGCGTTGGGTAGAAAGCAACTCAAAGATTTTGGAGGGTACGGTGTGCCGAAAAGGTTTAGTGTCTTTTAGCGAGACAATTTCGACATCGGCCCACTGATAGGTTTTCTGTAAGTCAGCACGAGATACCGGGGGCTGAAAATCAACGTCCAGTGAGCGGCGGGCAGCCTCCGCTTGAAGTACCGGCAGGTCTGCTCCGCTGCCTACTATGCGAAGCTTCACCTGTTCTCTATATCCACGCTGGTACAGCACCTCAAGAGCGTCAAGCAGTACGCTCAGACCCTGGCTGCGCCCCACGGTGCCCAGGTACTGAACCCGCAAGATGCCATCGCCGCGGTCAGTGTGCTCAAGCTCCATAAAGCTCGCTGTTTCAGCGCCGTTAGAGATCACTTCAACGTGCTTGATGCCCCGCTCTCTCAAGGTGGTGGCAAAGCCTTCGGTGGTAGTAATGCAGGTAGCAGCCTGTTTCTGCAGTGCGGTGACGCTTCTAAAAACTGCGGCTTTTAGCAGGTGCCGGGGCAAAGACTGGCGCGCTACCTGGGTGCTCATGTCACCGGTCACTACATCGGGCCAGGCATCTCTAAACTCCGCTATTAATGGGCGGTCGATAACCCTGCTAGCAGCGCTGCCAGCCAGTAAGGACGGCAAACCCGGCACTGTTGCCACAATGACGTCCGGGCGCCACCCGCCAGCTGCGGCTGACAGCGTCCACACCAAGGAACAGGTAGCAACTACTAGCTGATCAAGTAACCGCACAGTCCCCGAAAAACCATGTACCAGGTAGGGGGTGCGCACCACGGTCTCTCCTAGAGCGCCGGGGGCGGGTTTGAAAAAACTGTACTGGCCGCGCCACTGGGCGGCAGCTTGCCTGTCTGGGTAATGCGGAGGAGGGCACACCACGCGCACCTCATGGCCGGCGGATGTCCAATGCTCTATAAAAGCGGACCAGCGGCGCTGAGGTGCCCCTATTTCGGGTTCATAATAGTGTGTAAGAAGGAGTATTTTCATGGTGCAGTGTGCTGAGGTGTGGGCTGTTTTGCTTAGTCGCCCCTGCTTAAGCCTACTAGCCCACCCCCTTGTCACCTAACATTGCGACTCTCACCTTTTAACGCAAATACCCCCGGGTCACCTAGAGGCTTGAATAACAGCCGGTGGACCCAGGGGGTATCTTCTAAAAATAGACCAGCTAGGAGCCCATGTAAGCGCGTTGCTTAAGCCACTGACCGTAGACCTGCATCTGACGAATGTAGGCATTACTGGGACGTAGCCACATCAACACGAGAGGAGCAATCGCGACGACTGATGCGAGTAGGCCCACCAGCATGGTCCAGTGGAAGAAGAGGAAGAAGGAGAAGATGCCGAGCAGACCCAGTACCTTGAAAGCCGCGTAAACGGTCAGAACGATACGTGCCCAGTTATGGCCCTTCACCAGGAAGATTGCCAGGATGATCAGAGCAGCGGAGAACAGTACGGTGCTACCGAGGGAGGTGACCAGTTCAAAGGTGCTGAGCTCCGTCGGTGCGTTAGCCAGTTCCGCTTCCAAGGTGGCTCTATCTTCTTCAGGGATAACACTGCCGAACATGCCCATCACGCCGTCCATCGAGGACTGCAGAAGCTCTTTCCAATACACAAGGCCCAGCACGGTGCTCACAATATTGAGCAGCACAATGGCGTAAATGCTGTTCGCTGCCATTTTAATGGTGCCGGGGACAGCCGGCTTTTCCATGTGCTGAGGGAGCCCCTGGCCATAGACCTGTGCGTAGTTCTCGTAGACACCCCCGCTGTGAGTGGACGAGTAGCTGGGCGGTTGCTGCTGGTTGGGGTAGGTGCCGTAATTGTTCTCGCTCATATCTTTGCTTCCTCGATCAGCTGGTGGAGTGGGACATGTTCCTTTTAATCTAGCAGGAGAGAAGATATTTGCACCTTGCCTCTTACCTTAGTTCGCTTCAAAAATGCCGCGAGAGCGATCTTTTTTAACGTCTGAGGCAGGGAAGATTCGCCCGCTCATAGAGATATACACGCCTGGTTCTAGAAGGTTGAGGGCAGTCACCGCCGCCCCCAGGTTGAAGGACGCATCCGAGGCGCGCATCGCGGCAGGCTGCATGGCGCCGGTGAGCACCACGACCTTTTGCCCCAGCGCTGCGTGGGCTTGAAGGTAACGTGCTGTTTCAGGCATGGTGTCGGTGCCGTGGGTAATGATAATACGGTCGTTGTGCACGGCGTCCAGTGCCTTGACCAGTTCTGCCCGGTCAGCATCGGTCATATCTAGGCTATCGAGTTTCAGGACGCTCTGGATTTCAAATGTGGTATCGGTACGCACAAAGCTGAGCAACTCCGGGGCGGCAGGCTCACCAATTTCTAGCTCGCCGGCAACGGAGTAGACCTTGTCGAAGGTTCCCCCGGTGGTCAACAAGGTAACGGTGGAGGCATTGTTGATGGTCATAATAATCCTCTTTTGTTCTCAGATTTTTTAGCGCTGGGATTTTATTCTAGGGCGTTAGGAGTGAGGTAGGGCTCTAGCTGATTTTTGGGCTAGCTCACCGGCTGCCCGGCGGATGCGGTCTAGCGTTCGCGCCTCATCCAAGGTGCCGGGGGTGGTGTAGACCCCGGTAGCACAGGTATCTGCGCCCAGGTAGCTGAAGAGCGGACGCAGGGCGTAGTCCAAGGCGAGCATGTGGCGGTGGCTGCCACCCGTAGCAGCCATGAGCAGGGGTTTTCCCCTGATGTCATCTGGTTCCACTAGATCCCAGAAGAGCTTGAAGAGCCCGGAATAGCTCGCTTTAAAAATGGGGGTTACGGTGATAATCGCGTCAGCTGCGCGCAACTGCTCAAAGAGGGCTACCAGGGTGCCGGGGGCGTCCCCTTCCAGGTAGTCAGCGATGTCATGGGTGTACTGCCCCAGGTGATGGGTGGAGTATTTGATGGAGGTTCCCGCCGGTAGCGCATCCTTCACGCTCTGCTGTAGCTTCTCAGCGAGTAATGCCGAGGCGGAGTGTCGTGCCGCCCCGGCTGTTACCACCACAATGTTAAGAGTTGTCATGGTTCTATTATGCGGCTCTAGCGGTACATGCGCTCAACCGCGCTAGACCATCGCTGTGCAAAGAGTGCCCGCTTGAGCTTTTGCGTGGGAGTCATCAGTCTCGGGTCAGCAACATCCACTTCAACCAGCTCAAACTTTTTCACCTGGCAAAGCGTAGCCTCACAGGTGAACTGCGAGGCTCGCGGTCAGGGAGGTAGCATGGAGGCACGTACCCGAGAGAAAGTAGCATGATGACCACCTCGCTAGAAGCACTTACCCTTCGCTTCCCCATCGTGGGGGCACAGTGGCTAGCCGCTCACCTTGCGGCGCCCAACCTGATTATTTTGGACGCTTCTGTGGGCGAGTTCTCTGGCGCTACCACGGGTGTTCCCGGCGCTCGCCGCTTTGATATTGACGGGCCTCTGAGCGCAGATGAAGGGGTGCACACCATGCTATCGGCGGACGTCTTTGAACAGCGGGTACGTGCACTGGGAGTGAATCGAGACTCAGCCATCGTAATTTACGACCGGCAGGGGCTCTTTTCTGCGGCACGCGGCTGGTTCATGTTCGTGGCGATGGGCCACGATAATGTGGCAATTCTGGACGGCGGGCTACCGGCTTGGCTCGAAGCTGGCTTCAACGAGCTCCCGCTTAACCGTGGGCCTTTTACCACCGGCTCTTTTGTGGCTGAGGATCGGGAACTGTTTGTGGACGCCCTGACCACCAAAGCCCTCGCCCAGCACGAGAGCGCGCAGGTGATTGATGTGCGCAGCACTGGCCGCTTTGCAGGGGTTGAGCCCGAACCCAGGGAGGGTTTGCGGGCAGGGCACATCCCCGGTTCGGTTAATCTGCCTTTCACATCTCTACTGGATGATCAGGGTGCATTTGTTGCCCCAGAGCAGCTGCGTCAGGCAGTGGACGCCGCTGCCGGAGGCAGACAGACCCTGGTCTTTAGCTGCGGTTCAGGTGTTACTGCCTGCATTGGGGCACTTGCGGCCTATGTCTCTGGTTACACTGAAATCGCTGTTTATGACGGCTCCTGGGCGGAGTGGGGCGCAACTGACCCGGCAGGCGTCCGCCCGGTCGAGCAAAAGCGCTAGATAGACACAGTTATGCTGGCTGTAGAGTACCCGCACGTTCAAAGGAATAGACCGTGCCGTTAACGGTGACAGAACGCGCTGTAATGACCTGCAGGGCCGTGATACATTTGCCCACAGTTGTTGTGAAGTAAGGCAGGGTGCTGGGGAACCACAGCTTATTGGTGGCGTTGTATTTCCACGTTCCATTAAACGTAGTGGTGTAGGCACGGTAGCCGGTTTTGGCGGGGGCAGCGGGGTCATAGACGAGGTTTGACCATTCATTCGCGGTCCCGCCTTTTTGAAACTGGGGTTGGCCAGCGGCGTTGGAAATATACTGGGTTACTTTGGTTGCGCCGATTTGTGCTGAAGCTGGGGCGTTTGAAACCCATAGCCCGCGTTGGGGGTAAGCACCCTGACCATTGATGGTGTAGGTCATTCCACCATACCGAGAGCAATTAGTTGTATTTAGCACCCAACCATCCAGGGCGGGCATGGAGGCGGCGTAGGCGGGTATAGTGGCTGTTGCTAGGACGGCGGGAGCGGCCCAAGCCGCCCCTTTAACGATGCTACGGCGGGATTGTTGCGACATAATATCCTCTGCGAGTGAGTGAATGATCGATATGACTATCTTTTTAGAATCAAATTCTACTACATCTACCCCGGGAGGTAACAGACCAGTAGCGCAGTTTTCCTCCTCGCTATCACACGTATCCTGATCTCATTTCTCATCATTAGCTTTATTGAACGCATGTAAAGAACTATTTAAGGCACGGACCCCATGCAACTTCTCACGTAGAGATTTTCCCACCAAAAAAGCCCCTCACCTGTTTTACCAAGTGAGGAGCTTTTACTGTGCGCCCTGTGGGGCTCGAACCCACGACCCACGGATTAAAAGTCCGATGCTCTACCAACTGAGCTAAAGGCGCATCCACTGAGCAAAACTCAGCAGAAACCACTATACACCCAACCCCTGCTGGGCACAAAAAAGGCTACCCCCTCTCCCTCCGCGCCGATATCGCAGTCAAGCTAAACTAAACGCTATGGCATCTCAGGCAAGGTATCACCGGCCGGTGAAGTTCTCCCCCGACCAATTCGACTATTACCCCGGTGGCACCAGCCCCGAGGAAACAACGCGCGCCGCGCACACCTCTGCGCGGCTCATTCTTGACCGCGGACGCGCCAGCACAGACCCTTCTGTCACTAAACGCCTGGTGCGCTTCACTGACGAGTTCGGCCTCGAAGCGGTTGCGCAGCTTTGGGCACAAGCAGCACCTATCACCCTGCCTGGCTCCCTCTGGCGTATTTACGCGCTGCGCGGCGTCATCAGAAAGAACCCCGCACTCATCAGCCACTACTACCAGCGGGGTATGCACTCCAACTACGCAGCCTACGTGCTCGCCGGCGTCCCCTCACCACCTAACGCAGAAGAAATCTGCACCACCGTGGATACTATTCTCGCCGGGGCCTTCACCGGCGAGTTCGATATAGCGCTCGAACGGTTCGCGGCCTTCTGCCGAGTACTCTCCCTGGGACAGGACGATGTTGCACTGGGTCTACGCCACGGACAGCTTAAGATGCAGGCGGATGCCCGAGACGAAACCCTCCACCGGTTCAATCCCTCCGAAGAGGTTCGCTCTGAGGCTGCCACTCGTGCCACCCGGCTAAGAGCAGGAGCGAAGAAACTGTTGAATACAGCCATAGAGCTAGAAACTTCTGCCGCTAAGTGGCGAGCCAGTACCCTTGACTAGAGACCGAGAAAAACTTTTCACTAAAAGTTGACAGACCAGACGAAGAAGAGAAAGATTAGTAACAGATGCCAGGCTGATAATAGGTAGCCCCGGGCTCCAAATATTTAGCCGCTTCGAGCGGCCTGTCGCCGAGAGGCGCTCCCAGCCTGGCATCGCTAAACTTCATCAAATATCCGGGTTTCCAGCTCAAATATCAGCACTGAGTGGGAGCCCGGTTTTTTGTACCCTGAAGTGCCAGGGCACCCACCGAACCATTCGTTAACTTTGCGGCTGTACCATGTTAGAGAATTCACCAACCATCGTTAACACACAGGAGACTGGCAGCCCATGCTTCAGCGCATGTTTCCCCAAGAAAACAGCTCTCTTAAAGCGCTTGCAGGTCTAGCAGATCAGGTGGCAGAATCAGCAGCTATTCTCTCTGAAATGGTTGGTTCCCCAGAGGAACGTTACCCAGAGCTCCTAGAACGCATGCTCAATCATGAGTCAACAACCGTAGACACACTCTTCACCACCATGACCGCAGTGCGCAGCTCCTTCTCTACCCCCATTCCCCGCGAAGATATCTATACCCTCGCTGTTGAGCTGAACACCGCCGTTGAGAAGTTAGCCTCGGCAGCTAACATCATGCACCTTTACACCATCGTCCGTTTCTCGCCCAAGGCCGCCACCTTACTTGACCTTATTCAGCGTCAGGCGATACTCACCAGCGCCATCATCCCGCGTCTAAGCGAGCTACAGAGTTTCGATGACTATTGGATTAACCTACTGCGGCTCAACAAGCAGGCGGTGCGCATCGCAGAGGAGTACGACGCCGACGCCCTGGGGCGCTATAAGCACACCCGCTACTTACAGACCACCGTCTTTATTCATAAACTGGTTGAAGCCTCCGAGGCAATGAAATCCGTTGCCACAGAAATTGGGCGTATCATCGTGCAGGAATTCTAGCGTGACCGCAACCCTCTTTGCCCTTTGCTGCCTTGCCCTCGTAGGTTTCACCTTTATCACCGGGTTTCATGACGCACCGAACGGGACGGCTATCCCGGTTAAAACCAGAGCCCTCACCCCCCGCATCGCTCTGCGCTCTAGCGCCTTTTTCAATTTTATGGGTTTCCTCATTGCAGGCACCCTTTTGATGCCGGTGACTACTCGTTGGCTCACCGTGCCCCATAACAATATCGGTCTCAGTATGGCGCTCGTCAGCCTGCTGACCGTCTGTATCTGGGGCATGCTGACCTGGTGGTATCGTATGCCTTCTTCCTCAACCCATGCCCTGCTCGGCGGTCTAGCTGGAGGGGCCTGGGCCGCGCAGGCAGTAGGGCTGGGCAAGTTCAACCCCTTCAACGAACCACTTGTCCTTTTTGCGGTCATCCCCCTGGTGATCGCGCCCCTCCTTCTTTTTGTGTTTTCCTGGGCGGCCGTCTTCCCCTTCTTCGGCTTGATACACCGCGTTTACCCCTCCACAGTCAACCAGGCATCCCGCAACGTTCTCTCGCTGTCCAACTCCCTGATTTCCCTGGTGCACGGCATCCAGACAGGTCAGCGTGCAGTCATCATTTTTGCTGTTATGTTGCTAAGTGCCGAGTACAGCATGCAGGGATCAACGCAGATAATTGCAACTATCTTTCTCGCACTGATTTTAGGACTAGGCACGGCATGTGGCAGCTCCCGCATCGGCTACACCTTCGCCCACCAAATGGTGCGCATAGATCCCTTTCGCGGAGCGGTTGCACAAAGCTCCGCAGCCCTAGCCTTGGTGCTCCTGCAGTTCCTCTTAGGCACTCCCGTTTCGTCCTCTCACCTCACCGCTTCAGCGGCTCTAGGTTCTGGCGTCAACCAGCGCTTTGCCTCGGTGCGGCACAAAATCGTGCTACGCATTATCCTCACTTGGGTCATCACCATACCGGCGAGTTTTGCTATCTCAGCCATCCTCTTTTTGGCGTTCTCGCCCCTGCTCTCTGCCTAGCCCACTGACTCCTTGGCTGGACGCTCTGCGCCAGCCAAGGGAATTTGCCACGGCAGGGTTTAAGAGAGTGCCCGCTCACACAAAAGGCACCGCCCGCTTACCGTACTTTTCTCATCTCAGCTTGAGAAAGCAAGGTAGCGAGCGGCGTGCCTGCTGCCCCTACGCCTGTACTTTTCAGGGTGGGGAAACTATGGGGGGTGAGCTGACTCTTAGCCGAAGCGGCCTGAGACGTAGTCCTCGGTGGACTTCTCACTGGGGTTATTAAAAATCTCCTGGGTGGGAGCATATTCAATAAGCTTGCCGGGCTTACCGGTACCAGCAATGTTGAAGAAGGCGGTCTTGTCAGAGACGCGAGCAGCCTGCTGCATATTGTGGGTCACGATCACCACAGTGTATTCCTCTTTGAGCTCATTGATGAGATCTTCGACCGCCAGGGTTGAGATGGGGTCAAGAGCCGAGCAGGGCTCGTCCATAAGAATCACGTCGGGCTTCACCGCAATGGAACGGGCGATGCACAGGCGCTGCTGCTGACCACCGGAAAGACCTGAGCCTGGCTTATCCAGGCGGTCCTTAACTTCGTTCCAGAGATTAGCCCCACGCAGGGAGTTTTCCACCAGTTCGTCAGCATCAGTCTTTGAGATTTTGCGGTTGTTCAGCTTCACGCCCGCCAGTACGTTTTCACGGATGGACATGGTGGGGAAGGGATTGGGACGCTGGAAGACCATACCGATCTGCGAGCGCACCACTACCGGGTCTACGCCCTTGCCGTAGAGGTCGTCGCCGTCCAGCAGCACCTTGCCTTCTACGCGGGCACCAGAGATAACCTCGTGCATGCGGTTAAGGGTGCGCAGGAAGGTAGATTTGCCGCAACCGGAGGGGCCGATGAAGGCGGTGACCGAGCGGGGCTCAATAGCCATGTTTACATCTTCCACGGCCAGGAAGTCGCCGTAGTATACGTTGAGGTTTTCGACGTCGATACGCTTTGACACTGTTGGTTTCCTTGTCTAAAAAGTCTGTGGGCGGCGCTGTTAGCGGCCGGTTTTTGGGGCGAAGATCTTGGCGATAGCGCGGGCAATGAGGTTGAGCACCATCACGATCAGAATCAGGATAAGAGCGGCAGCCCAGGCGCGGGTCTCAGAGACGGCGGCAGCGGTGGGGCTGGTGGGCGTCATAATCTGGTAGTAGATGTAGGTGGGCAGGGTTGCCATCCAGCCGCTAAACGCGTTCCAGTTGATGGAGGTAACGAAGCCTGCAGTCACCAGAATGGGGGCAGTTTCACCGATGACGCGTGCGATGGCTAGGGTGACACCTGATGCGATACCCGAGATGGCGGTGGGGATAACGACCTTGGTGATGGTGCGCCACTTGCGCACGCCCAGGGCGTAGGACGCTTCGCGAAGCTCGTTGGGTACGATGCGCAGCATTTCTTCTGCGTTACGGACCACAGTGGGAATCATGAGCACAGACAGAGCCACTGCGGCGACTAGGCCCATACGGTTCATGGGGTTACCCGTGACTAGGGCGAAGAAGGAGGCTGCGAATAGACCCGCCACGATGGAGGGAATACCGGTCATGACGTCCACAAAGAAGGTAATCGCTTTCGCTAGCCATTTGCCCTCGCCATATTCCACTAAGTAGATGGCGGTCAGCAGGCCAATGGGCACCGAGATAAGGGTTGCCAGCAGGGTGATTTCCAGGGTGCCGATGATTGCGTGATAGATACCGCCGAGCACGTTGCCTTCGCCGCTGGCTGCGGCATTATCGTGGACGCCGGTGACGCCCTTCATGCTGTTCATCAGGAAGTCACCCGAAAGACCGGGCACACCGCGAGCTAGCACTGTGTAAAGCACCGATACCAGGGGGATAAGGGCGATCAGGAAAGTTCCGTACACCATGTAACGGGCTAGGGCATCCGCACCCTTGCGTCGGCCCTCAATAGCACCAACAATCAGGGGGCCGGCAACAATGAAGATGAGGCCGGAGAAGAGGGCGAAGGTGGCAATCGAGAACCCTATAAGAGCGGAGGCAGCCGCTCCCAGTATCAGTGATACCGCGAGAATCGCCAGGGGAAGCCACTTAGGTGCTTGCCCGCTGGTCAGGCGTGAAGTGTGAGCAGGAGTAGCGGTCATTAGTTGGCTCCTGAGAATTCTTTGTAACGAGACACGATAAGGCGGGCTATCACGTTGACGATGAGGGTAATCACGAAGAGAACCAGGCCAGCGGCGATAAGCTCGCTCATACGCAGACCGTAAGCTTCGGGGAAGTTGAGAGCAATTTCAGAAGCAAAGGTTTGGTTACCGCTAGTAATCAGTGAAGCGGTCAGAGGGCCTGATGCCAGCACCAGAGTCACCGCCATGGTCTCGCCTAGCGCACGGCCCAGAGCCAGCATCACGGCTGAGATAATGCCGCCGCGGGCGAAGGGGAAGACCGTCATACGGATCATTTCCCAACGGGTGGCACCCAAACCTAGAGCTGCTTCTTCTTGCAGCTTAGGAGTCTGAATGAAAATTTCGCGGCACATGGAGGTGATGATGGGCAGGATCATAATGCCGAGAACAATGCCGGCGGTGAGAATGGTCTTGCCGGTCTGTGAGGCGGGGCCTTCAAAGATGGGCAGGAAGCCTAGGTAGGTGGCAAGCCAGTCATAGAAGGGCACAATTTTAGGGGCCAGGACGGAGGCACCCCAGGCACCAAAGATGACGGAGGGGATGGCTGCCAGCAGGTCAATGACGTAACCGATACCTTTGGAGAGCCGGGCAGGGGCATAGTGAGAGATAAAAAGTGCCACACCAATGCCGATGGGGGTTGCCAGGAGAAGGGCTATCGTTGAGGCAATCAGGGTGCCGATAGTTAGCGGCAGGATGTATTTGAAAAAGCTACCGGAGGTCAGGTCTTCTGAATCTGCTGTGAAAACCGGTAGGGCCTGAGCTACCAGGAAGATAGCTACGGCAGCGAGCACCACCAGGATAAGGATGCCCGCGGCCAGGGAGATGCCGGAAAAAATTTTGTCGGCTGCCGGATTACCAACATCCGGTAGGTCTTTTGTCTGAGTGCGCTTATTGCCGGAAGGCTTAAGCGCGTCTGCTGAGATTGACATGGTGAGTATTTCTGCCTTTGAACGTTAGGCAAGAGAAGGTGCGACCGGCCCAATGTGCCGGCCGCACCGCTTCCTTGCGTCAGGATCTCTTACTGGGTTACTTCAATGGCGTCGATAGCGGTCTTGGCATCTGAGCTCAAGGTATCGGTCAGGGGAGCTGAACCGGCAGCGTCTGCGGCTGCCTGCTGACCTTCGCTGCTGACGACGTAGCTTTCGTAGGCCTTCACCAAATCAACGTTGTCCTGGCTTGAGTAGCCGGAGCACACGATGTGGTAGGAAACCAGAACAACGGGGTAGGCGCTGGAGTCCTCGGGGGTGCGGTTGACCGTGATCGCCATGTCGTTCTCGTTCATACCACCGGTGCGCTCTGAAAGCTCAACGGCCTTAGCTGCTGCATCTGCTGAAAGCTCAACGTAGTCATCGCCTACCTTGACGCTGACCTTGCCCAGGTCGCCGATAGCTGAGGCGTCTGCATAAGTGATAGCGCCCTCGGTGGATGAGGTGGTGGAGACAACGCCGCTGGTGCCCTTGTTGGATTCACCGGCGTACTGTGAAGGCCAGTTTCCATCTGCTTCGACATCCCAAGCGCCGTTGGAGGCAGCCTCGAGGTATTCGGTGAAGTTCTCGGTAGTACCCGAGTCATCTGAACGGTGAACCACGGTGATCTTGGTGTCAGGCAGGTCCACGCCATCGTTCTGAGAGGCAATAGCTTCATCGTTCCAGGTGGTGATGTCACCCTTGAAAATCTTGGCGATGGTCTCAGCATCCAGGTTGAGTGAATCAATGCCGGGCAGGTTGAAGGCAACGGCTACCGGGGAAATGTAAACGGGGATGTTGATTGCGCCTTCGGGGCCACAGACCTCCTTGGACTGCTCCCACTCTTCAGTCTTAAGCGCACGGTCTGAACCAGCGAACTGAGCGCCACCAGCCAGCAAAGCTTCACGGCCAGCGCCGGAGCCATCGGGTGAGTACTGAACCTGGCCACCGAGATCTGAGAACCCTGATTCCCAAGCGGTGATCGCTGCCTGCTGCGAGGAGGCGCCAACGCCGGTCAGCGGGGTGGAGGGCAAGGATGAGTCGCCAGAACCACTGTTGGAGCCACCATCTGCGGTGCCGGTTGCGTTATCTGAACCGCAAGCAGTCAGCGCCAGTGCGCCAACAAATGTGAGAGCACCCAAACGGGTAAATGACTTAGCCTTCAAATGTATGTCCTTTTCATAGGTCCTGTATGCCCACCGGAGAGGTGGTGGACGGTGCAGGAAACCGTGGTCTAACGCATCTGACTCTAGAGAACCTAGGTATTAAAAGGGCTAGAAACAAGTGAACGAGCGGTGAACACTTGACGGCTTATTGATAAGAGAAATCCACCAGCAGCCCAATCATAAGGAAGCTGCCCCTCCCGGCCGGCCTCACTTACCTAACCCGGCTAAACTGGTAGATATGGGTTATGGGCAGAACGTGAAGAAAATACAAACCGGTGCACGCACACGCGTACACGAAGGTGTCAGGCGTATGCAGGACGGTTTCTTCCAGTCCTTGCAAATCGTCGTCTCTGGCATCGGCGCCTACCTCTTTGCCGAGAAGGTACTGGGGCACACAGAACCCATCTTCGCTGCCACCGCAGCTATCGTCTCCCTGGGCTACATCACCGGCGCAACCCATGCCCGCCGCATCCTCGAAGTTTCTCTAGGCGTGACCCTGGGCATCCTCATGGGCGACCTCATGATGCTGGCTCTGGGACGCGGTATTTGGCAAGCCGGAGTGGTGATGTTCCTCTCCATCATGCTGGCACGCTTCCTCGATAACGGCATTCTTTTCACCATCCAAATGGGCCTGCAATCGGCTCTGGTGGTTCTACTACCACCCAATACAGATGGTGTCTTCTCACGCAGTCTGGACGGTATCATCGGCGGCCTCTTTGCTTTCTTGCTCATGTTCCTCTTCCCCAAGGACCCCCGACGCACACCGCGAGAGAACGCCAGCACCCTCATGGAATCTTTCGCTAAGGTCTTTAGCGATGCCGCCCTTGCCATGGAACATTATGACGGCACGGAAGCCTGGCACGCGCTCTCTAGCGCCCGCCGCTTACAACCCCTCTACAACGTCTGCGAGCGGGACATCATCACCTCAAAGGGTATGGCAAAACTTGCGTGGACGGGGCGTAACCACATGCAGGAGCTTGACCGCTACCAGCAGACCCTCACCAAGATTGACTACGCGATCCGCAATACCCGCGTGCTCAACCGGCGCATGGCGTCCACCATCAACAACGTACACATCTCCTCTGAAGCTGCCCAGTCCTTGGCCGATGCCCTGCGTACCGTGAGCACCGCTATTGACGCTCTGGGGCGGGGAATGTCTCAGCCCGAAGCCGATGTGCGCCGAGCCAGCCGCGCAGAAGCACGCCGCGAGCTGTCCCTGCTCGCAAGCCGCCTGGAGCCCCACATCATGGGGGTTCGCTCCCTTGAAGCTGAGGCGCTGGTGCTGATGCTCCGCCCCCTGGTGGTTGACTTACTTGAAGCTTCGGGGCTGACCCACGACGAGGCGGCCTCTATGCTGGTGCCGCTGGACGACTCCATTACCGAGCATGCCCCCAAGACTAGCGCTATCCCCACCCAGCAGCCTGATCAGTCAGATAAGCACCGGGCTGATACCCGTCAACTGACTGCCGTTTTGCGCGCTAAAGATAAAAGCACAGCAACCTCAAAACTGCCCCAACAACAGATGAGCGAAGCTCCCACAGCTACCAGTAGGGCTGCTTATGCCGAGCGGGTAGAGAAACAGCGACAGCTCAACACCGCCCAGCTGACCATCATCGAAGAGGAGTTCAGCTCCAAAAAAAGGTAGTAGGTCTTTAGCTGCCTGCTCCGGGGAACAGCAGGGCAAGAGCATCAGCTAGCGAAGCGACCTCACGTACTGAGACACCAGCAGGTACCTCACCCACCCCGGCAGGCGAGGCTGGCACGATCACGTGGGTGAAGCCTAACCTGCCTACCTCGGCAATGCGCTGGCGAATGCCGGGCACCGCCCGCACCTCACCGGCTAGACCCACCTCGCCAAAGACGGCTAGCTTACGGGGCAGAGGTTTATCTTGAGCTGCTGAAGCGAGTGCGATCACGCAGGCAAGATCGGCGGAAGGCTCAGAAATTTTAGCGCCGCCCACCGTTGAGATATAGCAGTCCAGTTTGCCCACGTTGAAGCCGGCTCGCTTCTGCAACACTGCCAGCAACATAGAAATTCGCGCGCCGTCCAACCCACTGGTGGCACGGCGCGGCTGCGGAGTAGCGCTCTGATCCAGCAGCGCCTGCACCTCAGCTAGCAGGGGGCGGCGGCCCTCCATGGTCACGGTGACACACGTGCCTGCCACCGGGTGCGGGGTACGCGACACAAAAAGCCCAGACGGGTCAGTCACCGGGGCGATGCCGTCCTCATGCATATCAAAGCAGCCCACCTCATCAGTGGGGCCAAAGCGGTTCTTAATGGCGCGCAGCATGCGAATCTGTGAGTGCTTATCACCCTCAAACTGGCAGACCACATCGACCAGGTGTTCCAAGAGGCGTGGGCCGGCGATAGTGCCCTCTTTGGTCACGTGACCCACCAATAGGGTGCACATATTGCGGCTCTTGGCTGCTGCAATAATGGACGCCGCGACCTCGCGCACCTGGGTGACACCACCGGCGCTGCCCTCCACCTCGCTAGAAGCCAGAGTCTGCACGGAGTCCACCACCAGTAAGGATGGGTTCACCTGCTCAATATGCGCTAGAGCTGTGCCCAAATCAGTTTCACTGGTCAAATAAAGGGTGTCAGCAACAGCATTGATACGGTCAGCCCGCAACTTCACCTGCGCAGCTGACTCTTCACCGGTCACGTACAGCACATTGTGGGGTTTAGCCGCTGCTCCCCCGGTAGCCCCTTGCCCACGGGCAAAAGTAGCCGCCACATCAAGCAGCAGGGTGGACTTACCGACGCCGGGCTCCCCCGCCATCAAAATCACCGCACCGGGCACCAGGCCACCGCCCAGCACACGGTCAAACTCCGGGTTGCAGGTACTCATATATTGCGCCACCCGCGAGTCCACCTCAGCAATCGGCCGAGCCGGGTTCTGCACGCTGGAAGCTACCGTGGTTTTAGCGGTAACGGCTCCCCCAACTTCTTCAACGGTGCCCCACTGCTGACACTCACCGCAGCGCCCCACCCACTTAGCGGTCGTCCACCCGCACTCAGTACAGCGAAAAGCGTTAGCGGAGCGGGAGCGAGAAGTCTTACGAGTAGCCATAAAACCAGCATAGAGCCGCGGGCTGACATTTTTAGCGGCGTCAGCTCACAGCGAGGCACACGGCAGAGACCTACGTAGGGAACACGGCTTTACATGAAGCGTTCTAGCAAGGAGCTTTCTGCCATGCGGGAAAGGGATTCGCGGATCACGCGGGCGCGCTGTTCGCCGATGCCCTCAACCGCACGGAGGTCATCCAGGCTGGCTGCCATCAGTGCTTGCAAGCCGTCGAAGTGGTAGACCAGGCGGTCGGCAACGGTACCGGGCATGGAGTGGATTCCGGCCAGTAGGCGGTGCCCGTGGGGGTGCATGGGGGCTTCTAAGTGATCTTTGAAACCCACGGCCTGTGCGATGGCGTGCAGGTCTACGATTTCTTTGTCGTCCAAGGCTTCAAGATCTGCTATGGCACCGTGCAGGGTCTCAGCGGGGGTTTCTGCTGGCAGGTAGTCGCGCAAGACCACCCAGGAGGCGGGAAGGTCGTTGGCGATGAGTTCTTCAAGCTGTAGGGCTACTAGGCGGCCCACAGTGCCCAGTTCCACCACGTAGTGCCCGGCCTCGACGGAGATGCGTCGCACCATTTCCATGCGCTGGAGGGTGCTGACTACATCGCGCATAGTCACGCTAGCCTCTATCTCTAGGGACGAGAGGGATTGAAGCACCTGCTCCAGACGTTCGGTGTAGCTATCCAGGGTACGAATCGCCTGGTTGGCCCGGCTCATCAGTGACTGTGTGTCTTCTACTGTGTAGCGGATGCCCTCGGCATAGACAGAGATGAGGGACATTGAGGCGCTGACCGCAATGACCGGGAAGCCAGTCTGCTTGGCTACGCGTTCAGCGGTGCGGTGGCGGGTGCCAGATTCGTTGGTCTCAATACTGGGGTCAGGTAGAAGCTGAACGCCAGCCGCCAACAGGGTGGAGGCGTCCTTATCGCAGACGATAGCGCCATCCATCTTGGCGAGCTCCCGCACGCGTGTGGCTGAAAAAGCGGTGTTAATAGCGAAGCCACCGGAGGACATCGCGGCAACCGTCTTGTCAGTGCCCAGCACAATCAGGGCGCCGGTGCGGCCACGCAGGATGCGCTCTAGCCCCTCGCGCAGCTCCGTCCCGGGAGCAATTTGGGCAAGGGTTTTTAGTAGGGAGTCACTATAAGCTGTCAGCACATGTTCAATGGTAGTCTACCCGGCAACTCCTCCCAGCCTGCGATGGCCAGCAGCGCATATAAAAAGGGAGCGCCCTACAAGAGGGCACTCCCCATCTAAAGACTGCGTCGCCTTAGCCAGTAACGACGATACGCACCGGCTGTGAGTTCACACCGTTAACGCTGGCAGTGGCCCAGTAATGCCCGGGCTGAATTTTAGCGCTGGTGCCGCAACCCAATACATTGAGTGAACGATCCCAGCTCAGCGAGGTAGTGTTGGTGGCGCCGGCTTCAACCTGAGCGTCCTCTGCGGGTGCAGCATGGCACTGGGCGTAGTTGAAGACCTGTGCGGGGCCAGAGGTAATGTTAATATCCACGTTAGCAACGCCGCCGGTGACCAGGCAGGGGTTATCCGAAGCGTTGGTGTAGACCACCGCAAGGGCAGGGTTCTGGCCGGCAGCATAGCTGGTACGGTCAGCGGTAAGGCTTACCTGCAGGTCAGCCGGGGTGCAGGCAGCAACTACGGCGGGAGTTTCAGTGGGCTCAGGGGTAGCCTCTTCAGTAGGCTCCGCTGATTCAGTGGGTTCTGCCGACTCACTAGGCTCCTGGGAGGCAGACTCAGTAGGCTCTGCACTCTCGGATCCATCAGAGCTAGCAGAGGGGTCAGCGCTCTCGCTGTCTGAGGGGCTGGCAGTTGCTGATTCGGTAGCGCGCTGGCTGAAATCGCTAAAAGCCTCGGCACTAGCTGAGGTTGACGAGGTAGCGGCCGTGGGCTCAGAGTCTCCGCCTCGACCTACGAGCCAACTCACCAGGCTAATGCCCAGCAGAAGCACCAAGACTAGGACAAGAAGCGCAATGATGCGGCGGCGACGGTAAACCTCGGGCGAAGCTACGCCCCCATGTGAATCAACGTTTTCTGACATAAGACTAGAGTACCGGGTTTAGTACGGGTCAGAAAAATTTATATACCGTATTAGCGGGTTTATGAGCAGGTGTTTTAGAGTGTTGAGGTGCCTTCCTCTCAGATTTCTGCCCTCCCCTCAGCCCGCGATATAGATTTGCTGCACGACCGTATTAACCAGTGGTACCTGCAGCATGCCCGTGACCTGCCCTGGCGCACCGGAGCTAACACCCCCTGGGAGGTGATGGTGAGCGAATTTATGCTGCAGCAAACCCCCGTCAAGCGGGTGCTGCCGGTCTGGGAAACCTGGCTGGAGCGCTGGCCTACGCCCGCTGATCTAGCGGCTGAGGAGCCGGGTGAAGCAGTGCGCGCCTGGGGCAGGCTAGGTTACCCCCGCCGCGCTCAGCGTCTGCATGCTGCTGCGGTTGCCGTCCTGGAGCGTCACGGCGGCAAGGTACCCGCCAGCTACGAAGAGTTACTGGCTCTGCCCGGGGTAGGCAGCTACACCGCCGCCGCTATCTCAGTTTTTGCTTTTGGACGCCGGGCCACGGTGATTGATACCAATATTCGGCGGGTGCACGCCCGGCTTATCTCAGGCAAGGCACTGCCGTCCAAGGCTCTCACCGCCGCTGAAACCCGGCTGGCTGAAGCACTGATGCCAGAAGATCTTGCAGAATCAAACCTGTGGAACGTCTCGGTTATGGAGCTGGGCGCCCTCATCTGCACCGCCAAGTCTCCCTCGTGTGAGCAGTGCCCGGTGTTTGACCGCTGTGCCTGGGTGGCCGCAGGTAAACCAGAAGCTGACTACCAACCCAAAGGTCAGGCATGGGCTGGCACTGACCGCCAATTGCGCGGTGCTATGTTGTCGGTGCTCCGTGCAGCTAGCGGAGGCGTTGACCGCACGCTACTCACCACCGGTGGCAAACCTGATGTCGCCTACCCCGCAGAGCTAGCCCCCGCCATCCGTGCTCTCGCAGCGCTCAACTCTCCCTCAGAACAAATTGACCGCTGTTACGCCGGGCTTCTGGCGGACGGACTGGCACAAGAAAAAGCCGGGCTGGTATCCCTCTAACCTACCCCTGCACGTCCTGTGAACTATACTCCTAGCGGTACTGTGGATGGCATCTAGACTTATGTGGCCCAGGTCAGAGTGAGAACTGCCGTGTTTAGAGATCAATAATCATGCGGGTATTACCCAAGGTATTGGGCTTAACCCGCGCAAGATCTAGGAACTCGGCGACACCCTCGTCTCGGGAGCGAAGGAGCTCCATATAGGTTTCAGGGTCTAGCTGCTCCTGATTTTCCATAGTTCTAAAACCCTGGCGCCTGAAGAAGTCCACCTCAAAGGTCAAGCAGAAGACGCTGCTCACCATGAGCCTACGCGCCCGATCCAAGAGGGCGGCCACTAACTGGTGGCCCACTCCTAGCCCGCGGGCATCCGGTGCTGCAGCCAAAGTTCTAATCTCTGCGATGTTCTCCCACATCACGTGCAACGCCCCGCAACCCACCAATTCCGGCCCGGTGCCGCGGTCTACTTCTGCCACTAAGAACTCCTGGATGGCTTCAAAGTAGGTCACCGCTTCCTTGTCCAGCAGGATCCCATCGAGCGCAAGGGGCCGCACTAACTCTTGAATAGCGGGGACGTCCTTTACGGTTGCGGCACGAACAAGCAGTTGGGTCATAATCACAGTCTAGAGCAGAGATAATAAATCAGCCCCGCGGCCTTAGCCGCGGGGCTGATTTACATCATTACACACACATACACACAAGAATCTTCTTGTCCCTTTGAGCCATACACACTAAAACTCTCCAGGGGCTCTCTCGAACCGTATGACTTAAGTATGGCGCACTACCCTTGGGCTGTCGTTTAAAGAAGCTGGGCACTACCTGAGAGGTTGGTTAAGGTTTGATATCTTTCTTGGAGATGAAGCCCTGAATAGACTCTTCTCAGAGTCACTAATCAGCCAAGAAAGCTTCCCGAAAGCACTCAAAACGCTCCCTATACTCGGTCTCAGAGACCTTACCACTTAAAAGCCCCCTATTTTCTGCGGCCCTGAGAAATTCTGATGCTTTACCTTTGTCGTTTAGCACGTCCAGGCAACGACCTAGAGAGGCCCCTTTAAAATCTTCTTTTAACTGACCAGCAAGAAGACCTACTGAAGCTTTTTGGTCATCGTAGTCCCACTTTTCAAGGCAGTATTGGCCTTCCTCTGAATCAAAAATTATTTCCCTCACTATCCTCACACCGGCTTCTAGCAGTTTATGGAAATCTTCAGCATCTTTATCGAAATACATCTCGTGCCGAGTGTCTTATGCAATGATTTTTAACCCAAGCATGCAGTGGAGAGGTGGAATTTTAACGACAGCATCTGAGTCTAGCTCCCATAGCTCAGCTACCCGAAAAGACTCTAAGTGCCCGGTAACGTCCCAGCTCCTTTCACCAACCTCAAAAATCCCGTTTGGAGCAAGCTCACCGAAGGGAAGAATATCGACGTCAATACCTCCCTCCATAACTCTGCACAGTACTGACTTATCCTGTGAGGAGCTTTGACCAGGGCCTACACCACTCTGCTTACCAATGCGCTCAAGCCGCTGAAGGAAGTCTCCTCGCGCAGCAGCCGCAACACTGAAGTCGATATCCTGAGTGCTACGATAAGCACCTAGCTTAGCTTTCAGAAGGTAGTAGTCACGCACATAAGCCCCAATAAGCATGTAACTACCCTGCCCTAATACCTCATCTAATTTCTTAACACGCGGAGCAAGGTACGCGAAGACCTCCGCAGGAGGGTGCTCCTTAAAGTTCTTAAATTGATTAGCCATACGCGCCCATCCAATTCTGCGCAATTTCTATTTGCCTGGAATCTCCAGTCGCTAACGAATCAGCGTAAATAAGGAGGTCGGGTACTACACCATCGGGGGTCAAAACATGAGGCTCCCAGAAAATCTCACTTAACTCGGTATTTCCTTCTTCCGCCGTCTTCAACCGGTAGGCGGTAGTAATTTCTTTCCACGGCGGTTGACCGTAAAACAGGGTAGTCATTGGTGCAATCATTCCGGTCTTCAGAGCAAGAGCGTTTTCACCTCCCATAATTGCACCGGGAACCCTGCCTTCGCTCACCTCGATACGCCATTCTTGGGGGTTAAGCCCCTGCACCCAACGTGATTTCAGAGACGGTTTGAGGGTTGATATATAGTGCTCAATCCACCGCCGTTGCAGATCGCGCTGGTGCCTCATTTTTCGATAGCGCCCATCAATCGCTAAATATCCTTCAGATTCCAGGGCTTTAAAGACAGTTGAGACAGTTCCAGTTGAGGTATGCGCTGTGGTCGCAATTTTCGCAACCGTCCAGTTAAGAGAATCCGGCTCTACCAAAAGCACAAACAAGACCTTTAGGCCGCTAATTGAGAAGGCCCTCCCAATTTCGGCTAATTTATTGTGCGCTGGCGTGGTCTCACCACCACTCTTTAAAGCCTTAAGAACCTGTTGTTTACCTTCAATACGTAGGTAAATCCCCTTCGCCCTAATAAATAGATTCCCTGCCATATCAATAAAATTCAGGCCTGACGAAGCCCAGCGAGCATGCTCCAGGTCAGAAAGTATCCTGTTGATAATGAATAGTGTATAGGGGTTTTGCTTCTTTACTTCAAGGGCATCTTCATACGAAAGACCAGAAAAAGGCACCATCACAGTCTCTGTAGCCCCATCCAGTAAGAGGGTTAAGATTTCCCCGCCTCCGCCACGAGAATTCCGTACGGAAACATACCCTATATTTAAGCTGCGCAAATATACTACGAAAGCACTGATATTAGCAATTTTCTTCACTCGGACCATGAGTTCATAATAACTGAAGATAGTTACTCAGCTGAATATTTTTGACAAATGAAATTAATAAAAGTAGGGCCCTCAAACGAGCAAGCGTTTGAAGGCCCTACTGTTTTATGTATCAGGACTACTCCGAGTCAGCTTCGCGGGCGTCCTCAGCCTCAACCTGCTGCTCGGCAACCTTGTTGGCGATTTCAGCTTCGGGAACTGCGGGAACTTCCTCAGCCTCGTTCTGCTTGAAAGCCTTCTCAAAGCTGGCGCTGTCCAACTCACCCAGGGGCGCTGAAGAAAAGACAAACTTCTGCAACTCGCCCTCCCCCTCAACGTCCACGGTAATCTTCTCACCGTGCTTGATCTCGCCGAAGAGAATCTTCTCTGACAGGGGATCTTCGAGGTTGCGCTGCATCTCACGGCGCAGCGGGCGGGCACCCATCGAGGGGTCATAGCCCTTGGTTGCCATAAGAACCTTGGCCTTATCGGTCAGCTCAATGGACATGTCCTGCTCACGCAGACGCTCAGCCAGGCGGGCAACAAAGAGGTCAACGATCTGCAGAATTTCGGTTTCTGAGAGCTGTGGGAAGACGATGATATCATCCACACGGTTGAGGAACTCGGGGCGGAAGTGCTCCTTGAGCGACTCCATCACCCGGCCCTGCATGCGCTCGTAGGAGCCGGCGTCATCGCCCACCTGCTGGAAGCCGACAGGCACACGGCGCGCCATCTCACGTGAACCCAAGTTGGTGGTCATGATGATAACGGTGTTCTTGAAGTCCACCACGCGACCCTGAGAGTCGGTCAGACGACCGTCCTCAAGAATCTGTAGCAGTGAGTTGAAGAGGTCAGCGTGAGCCTTTTCAACCTCATCGAAGAGCACCACGGAGAAGGGCTTGCGGCGCACCTTTTCGGTCAGCTGGCCGCCCTCTTCGTAGCCCACGTACCCGGGAGGGGCACCGAAGAGACGAGAAACGGTGTGCTTCTCCTGGTATTCAGACATGTCCAAGGTGATGAGGGCATCTTCATCGCCGAAGAGGAACTCTGCCAGGGCCTTAGCCAGCTCGGTCTTACCGACACCGGTGGGGCCGGCGAAGATGAAGGAACCACCGGGACGCTTGGGGTCTTTCAGACCAGCGCGGGTGCGGCGGATGGAGCGAGAGAGCGCCTTAATAGCGTTCTCCTGACCGATGACGCGCTTGTGTAGCTCGTCTTCCATCTTGAGCAGGCGACTGGTCTCTTCCTCGGTAATCTTGTAGACGGGCACACCGGTAGAGGCAGCCAGGACATCGGCGATAACTTCGGGGGTAACCTCACCGAAGGCGTCGCCGGCATTGCGCCAGGTCTTCTCGGCTTCGTCCTTCTCAGCAATCAGCTTCTGCTCTTTATCGCGCAGGTCTGCTGCCTTCTCAAACTCGTTAGCGGCGATAGCCTCTTCTTTTTCGCCCTTGATCTTTGCGATACGCTCTTCAAGCACCTTAATCTCAGGCGGAGTGGTCATGCGCTTGATACGCAGGCGAGCACCGGCCTCATCAATCAGGTCAACTGCCTTATCGGGCAAGAAGCGGTCTGAGATGTAGCGGTGAGCCAGGTTAACGGCGGTCTCAATGGCCTCATCGGAGATAGTGACGCGGTGGTGCGCCTCGTACTTATCGCGCAGGCCCTTGAGAATTTCAATAGCCATTTCTGGAGCCGGTTCGTCCACCTGGATAGGCTGGAAACGGCGCTCAAGAGCCGGGTCTTTCTCAATGTGCTTGCGGTATTCATCGAGGGTGGTTGCACCGATGGTCTGCAGTTCACCGCGAGCCAGCATAGGCTTAAGAATAGAAGCAGCGTCGATAGCGCCCTCGGCGGCACCAGCACCCACCAGGGTGTGAATCTCGTCGATGAAGAGGATGATGTCACCGCGGTTGCGGATCTCCTTGAGTACCTTCTTCATGCGCTCTTCAAAGTCACCACGGTAGCGTGAACCTGCCACCATAGAACCCAAATCCAGGGTATAGAGGTGCTTGTCTTTGAGGGTTTCGGGGACGTCCCCAGCAACAATAGCTTGAGCCAGGCCCTCAGCGACAGCGGTCTTACCCACGCCGGGCTCGCCAATCAGCACGGGGTTGTTCTTGGTACGGCGGGAGAGCACCTGCATGACGCGCTCCATCTCCTTGAAGCGCCCAATAACGGGATCAAGCTTACCTTCGCGTGCAGCAGCGGTCAGGTTACGGCCGAACTGGTCCAGGATGGCTGAACCGGCGGGAGTGCCTTCGCGTGAGTTACCCGCCCCAACACCGGCAGCTTCCTTGTTGCCTTCAGAGCTGTTGCCAGGGTATCCCGAGATGAGATCCATAACGGTCTGGCGCACCTTAGCAGGCTCAGCACCCAGCTTCGACAGAATCTGGTTGGCGACGCCTTCATTGGCACGCACCATGCCCAGCAGAATGTGCTCGGTGCCAATGTAGCCGTGGTTGAGCTGAATAGCCTCACGCATGGAGAGCTCGAGAATCTTCTTGGCGCGCGGAGTGAAAGGAATGTGCCCGCTGGATGCCTGGGGGCCAGAACCGATGATTTCCTGCACCTGCTCCCGGACAGCCGTCAGATTCACTCCCAGTGATTCCAGTGCGCGGGCAGCAATGCCTTCACCCTCATGAATTAGACCGAGCAGAATGTGCTCAGTACCGATGTAATTGTGGTTGAGCATGCGTGCTTCTTCTTGAGCAAGCACGATTACTCGGCGAGCGCGGTCAGTAAACCGTTCAAACATTGAACACTCCTTGGAAACGTATTATTACCCCAAAGATTACGCGTCTTTGTAAGGGCGCGGGGGGCTGTTCGCCAGGGAATGAACTGCGTTCGCCAACAAAGTAAAATGAGCCGACTTTGAGGGAAAAAAGTAGGTTTCACGCACCGGACGTTAGAGAGGGAAGATTATATTGGTCGAATGCCGGTGAACACCCAATGGTGGCAGCAGATTTATTTCAATCGCATATTTAAAACCAAAGCCTGGCGAATCTCTGAGTAACCCCCTGCTTCCACTATTTACCTATCGCCTCTAATTCCCAGGGGATACACTCATTAAAGCCCCCACTATAATGAGAAAGCTAATCCCTTGCTGACATATATAAAGGTGGGCACCCCCTTATCAGGGGATACCCACCTTTAGTGTGAGACTCTAAACCCTACTTATCTTTTTTAGCAGCGTAGTAAGCGTCCTGAATTTCCTGGTGAATACGGCCACGGCTTGATACCTTGTAACCGTTCTCCTGTGCCCACTGACGAATTTCAGCGATTTCAGGGTTGCGCTTAGTAGTACCTACGGTGGTACGTGAACCGGCGGGACGGCCGGGCGCTCGATTGCCCTGTACACGGCGAGCCTTGGCAGCGAAGGGGCGGATTGCGTCGCGAAGACGAGCCGCATTAGCGCTGGACAGATCAATTTCAAATGATCCACCATCTAGTCCAAAGCGAACGGTTTCGTCTGCGGGGCCGCCATCAAGATCATCTTCAAGAATAATCTTTACTTTCTGAGCCACTACTATCTCCTCATATAAATAATCCAGTGATTAAGGCAAGGAACCCTTATGAACGCACAAGAACCGAAAACGGGATGATTCGGTAAAAGTTTAGAAACAAGTTAACAGGAGAACCTATATCATTCATTAATATACACCGAGAGAATAAAAATGGGAAATGAGGGAAAATTTTACCGGTAAATTATTTACTTTCTTTGCCGGCACCAAAAGGGTCTTTAGTGCCTTTATCTTTCTTGACCGCTTCATACCATGCCTCAGCGTCCTTTTGAATATCGCTTTTAGCCGCACGTTCTGTGCGGTCAGCTCGGCTAATCCACCGCAAGATGAAGTAGAGGCCCAAGCCCGCCCCAATAGAGGGAAGAAGCCCGATAAAGAATTCCATGGTGACTCTTTTCCTTAGTGTTTCGCTCCTACCAATCTACCGTGAACACAAAAATATCGCCCATCGGTTAGAGCCAATGGGCGATATTTATAGGTGCTTCTCAGCCTGACTTACTCGGCTTCAGGCTTCATCAGTGGGAAGAGAATGGTTTCACGGATACCCACACCGGTGAAGAGCATTACGAGACGGTCAATGCCCAGCCCCAGGCCGCCCATGGGGGGTGCTCCGTGTTCCAGAGCGCGTAGGAAGCCTTCGTCCAGCTGCATAGCTTCGTCATCGCCGCCGGCTGCCAGCTTGGACTGCTCAGTGAGGCGTTCACGCTGAATCACGGGGTCAATCAGCTCAGAGAAAGCGGTGCCGCGTTCCATGCCACCGATGATGAGGTCCCAGGCTTCAATCAAACCAGCTTCACTGCGGTGCTGGCGTGCCAAGGGCTGCGCGGAGGGCGGGTAGTCATAGACGAAGGTGGGGTTAATGAGAGTAGGTTCTACAATCTCACCAAAGAGCTCGACGACCAGTTTCTCAGCGTCCCACTTGGGATCAACGGCAACCTCGTGCTGTGCAGCAATTGCGCGCAGTTGATCGACCGTGGTCTCGGGGGTGATTTCCTGACCCACTACCTCTGACAGACCGGGGTAAACACCCAGCCACTTCCACTCACCGGTCAGGTCAATGGTGCCCGCCTCGGTTTCAATCTGGTGCACACCCACGGCATCAGCGCAGGACATGATGATTTCCTTCATGCGCTCAGCCATCACGAACTGGTCAGCATAGGCTTCGTAGCACTCCAGGGTGGTGAACTCAGGGCTGTGGGTTGAGTCCACACCCTCGTTACGGAAGACACGGCCAATCTCGTAGACGCGTTCCAGGCCACCCACCGCTGCACTCTTAAGGAAAAGCTCGGTGGCGATACGCAGCGTCATGGGCTGATCAAAGGCATTGAGGTGGGTGGTGAAAGGGCGGGCAGAAGCGCCACCGTGAATCAGCTGAAGGATAGGGGTTTCCAGCTCAGTGTAGCCGCGCTTATTCAGCACATCGCGCACGGTCTGGGTAATCTTGGCGCGCTTGAGCACAATCTGACGAGCCTCATCGCGCACCATCAAATCGAGGTAGCGCTGACGCACGCGGGTTTCATCGTTCAACTCAGAGTGAAGGTTAGGCATGGGGCGCAGTGCCTTGGAAGCCATCTGCCAGGAGTCCGCCATGATGGAGAGCTCACCGCGGCGAGAAGAAATCACCTCACCGTGAACAAAGACGTGGTCACCCAAGTCAACCAGGGCCTTCCAGTCAGCCAGCGCCTCTTCGCCCACACCGGCCAGAGAAATCATGGCTTGAATACGGGTTCCATTACCCTGCTGCAGAGAGGCAAAGCAGAGCTTGCCGGTATTGCGCACAAAGACCACACGGCCGGCGACACCCACCAGCTCACCGGTCGTCTGGTCTGCCTCCAGCTTGCCATCATACTTCTCGCGAATCTCGGTGATAGTGTGCGTTACCGGCACACCCACCGGGTAGGCCTCACGGCCAGATTCAAGCAGTTTGGCGCGCTTGTCCAGGCGAATCTGCATCTGCTCTGAGACATCGTTCTTTTCGTGCACAGTAGTGCCCTGTTCAGTCAATGGTTTACCCGTTCTGAGGTTGGTGCAAAGGTGGTCTAGTTAATGTCCATGTTATCGATGAGGCGGGTGTTACCCACGTAGGCTGCTACGAGTGCCAGGACACGCCCCTGGTCGTCAACGGGAGCTTGGAAGGTGGCAGGGTCAATCACTTCAAGGTAATCAAGACGCACGCCGGGGGTGCTGTTGATGGCCTCACGCGCTTCGTCCACGGCGGTATCGGTAAGGACGCCGGTGATGTACTTTTCGCGCAGGTGCGCCAGGGTGCGGGAGAGCACCAGGGCAGCTTCGCGGTCCTCAGGGGTGAGGTACTGGTTGCGAGAAGATAGCGCTAGCCCGTCATCCGCACGCACGATGGGTACAGGTTTGATGACCACATCGTGGTTGAAATCGGTGACCATGCGCTGCATCAGGGCCAGCTGCTGGGCGTCCTTCTGCCCAAAGTAGGCATTCAGCGTAGCGCCCTCGGTCAGCGGCTTCAGAATGTTGAAGAACTTGTTAATCACCGTCAGCGCACCGTCAAAGTGCCCGGGGCGGGTTTTCCCCTCAAAGAGGTGACCCAGCTCGCCGGAGGACACCGTAATACGGGGCTGGCCACCGGGGTACATTTCTTCAACCGTAGGGGCAAAGATAACATCCACTCCGGCTTCTGCTGCCAGCGCGGCGTCCGCCTCAAGGGTGCGGGGGTAGAGGTCGAAGTCTTCATTGGGCCCGAATTGCAGGGGGTTCACAAAGATGGACAGCACCACCACGTCATTCTGCTCGCGGGCGCGGCGAATCAGGGTGGCATGCCCCTCATGCAGAGCGCCCATGGTGGCGACGTAGCCCACGGTTAACTGCTTTTTTGAGCCCATCTGGGCGTTTAGCTGGCTGGCTGCACTGGTGCGCGCTAGGAGCATCTCGTTACCAAGATCAGCGATGGTGTGTGTAATAGCGGGTTGGCTCATCACGACTGTGAGAGGTCCTTTCACTGGACGACAGGCTCTAGTTTACCGTCAAAGCTGCAAGCACACTATTGTACTGCTCACCGGTGAGCGCCCCGCGGCGGTGGGCACGTTCGGCGGTGGCGCGTGCCAGGGCCAGATAAGCAGAACTGATGTCGCCCGCTTCTTCTTCTACCGCAAAGCCTGCCAGGGTTTGGGCGTGTGCAGCCACCGTGTGCGCGTCCCCGCGAGCCACGGGGCCAGTGAGCGCATTTTCTCCCGCTGATAAGGCGTTATCTAAGGACGCTCGCAGCAGAGGTTCAAGGTAACGAGCGGGATCTTCTACCCCGATAGACCGAAGAATCTGCAGGGATTGACCGGTGATAGTGACCAGGTGATTAGAAACGTGAGCGAGGGCAGCATGGTAGAGCACCCGGTCTCCCTCAGCAATCTGGACCGGCTCACCACCCATCTCTACAGCCAGCGCCTGGGCAATGGGCAGGAAGGGAGCAGGGCCGGTGACACCAAAACTGGTGGTTTTGAGGCGGGTGAGGTCAAGGGACAGTCCGGTGAAGGTCATGGCCGGGTGGATAGCCAGACCGATAGCACCGCACTCTTTGGCGGGGGCCAGCACATCGGTACCGTGACGTCCGCTGGTATGAAGAACAATCTGCCCCTGCTGCCAGGCTTTAGTTTCTGCCAAGCCTTTGACCAGGGAGGACAGGGCGTCATCGGGCACTGCCAAAAGAACCACTTCACTGCGTTCAACAATCTCGGGGATAGCCAGCACCGGGACGCCGGGCAGTAGCGCCTCAGCGCGGGTTTGGGAGGCCTCAGAAACAGCGTGCACCCCCACGATAGCGTGACCGGCCGCACGCAGTGCGGCACCTAAAACCGCTCCCACTTTCCCGGCGCTAATAATGCCTATACCCAGGCGGGCAGGTTTTAGGGGATTCACGGGCGGGGCCTTTCGGTGGCAGGTGCAGATGCCCCACCATTCTACGCGCAGGCAGCAGGCTAGCGGGCAGAGCGCAGGTGCTGCACGGTTCGCGCTACCAGCAACGCTGCGGGTACCAGTAGCGGAGTAGCACCACCCAGCATGAAGGAACCCGTTATACCCACCAAAAGCCCCACGGTTTTTACGGCAGCGATTATGGGTTCAAGGGGCACGGTCAGCCCCTCAATGGTGGTGAAGGTGAGGTCGTAGTTGAACTGGGTGGGCGGGTTTACCTCGCCCAGTGCTATCGCAAGCCCAAAGAGCAGTCCGCCCAAAGCCAGCTGCAGAGGTAGTTGAAAAACCAGTGCCATGGTCAGCACATAGACAGCTGTAGCAACCCCTGATCCTGACGCGAACCCCAGCAGGGTGCGAAAGTAGGGAGCCCCCAGCCACTGGCGCAGAGCCTGGTGAGAGGCCCACTCACGGGTCAGCCAGCGGTAGAAAGAGGCCACAACCCACGTGCCCAGTGCGATAGCAGCCCCCGCTCCGAGGGCACCGAACCCCACTCCCAGGAAGATAGCAAAAGGTAAGCTGACCAGGGCAGTGAGTATCAACGGTAAGAGGCTGTCCGCCAAGGCCGCTAGCGAAAGCTGCGCCGCCGAGGCTGAGCTCAACCGGCGCCGGGTACGGGAACCTTCCGAGCCATAGTAGCGGTAACCATCAGGCCCGCCAACATTGTGCAAAGCATAGAGCAGCATTGAACTTCGGCCGTAAGCCGCCGTTGCTACGCGCCATTCCAGCGGGGTGCGCGCCGTTCGGAGGGCTAGAGCTAAAGAACCCACGATCGCCGCCAAAACCCAGCCGCCGGTAAGGAAAGGCACGAGGTTTAGCCTTATGCCAGCCCCTAAACTAGTGGTGGTCAGCAACACCACAACCACCCCAAGGGTAAAAGCACCTGCCGCCCACAGCAGGAGGGGCAGCTTTCTATCCAGCAGTTGGCAACCCAGTGCTCCCTGCATGAGAACCGCCCCGAAGAGCAGAGTTGCAAAGGCTGTTCCCACCAGCCAGGCAGCTGAAAAAGGAGCAAAGATCGTGGCGAGCAAAGTGGAGACCAGCCCCCAGGACGCCAGCACCGCCCAACTCTCGGTGCGTCGCCAAAGATTGCATAATGGCAGGCGGCCGGTGAAACGCCAAAAAAGGTCAGAGGACGAATAAGCAACCGGCCCCAGAAGGTAGAGGATGCAGGCAAAGGCAGCACTGGAAATCAGTAGGGCACCGGCAAAGAAGGGGAGGGCCTGCTGATTGGTGAGGGTGAAGTAAAGGTAAGTACCGCGAACATTGCGGAGCCCGTAGGCCATAGTGGCTGCAATAGCGAAAAATACCACCACGTAAAAGAAAGAATTGTAGACCTCTACGAAACGGTCCCCGCGGCTGCGGGCGACCGGTAGGGCACTCACGCCCGGCTCTCTTCTTGGTTCAGGGGGAAACGCAGATTGACGGTACCCGCTATTTCATTGAGCAGCGGGTCATGCGTAGCAATGCAGACCATATCGCCTAAGTCCGTAACCCGCCAGTCAACCCACTCGGTGATCCACTGCACCCCGGCTGAATCCAACCGTTTTTCGGGTTCGTCCAGAAAATAGTAGCGGGCCGGGCGTACCAGCAGGGATGCTAGGCGCGAGCGCTGCTCCTGCCCAGAGCTTAGGGTGTAGGGTTGCCGGTCGTAGGCCTGGGGCACGCCCAGCTCTTCTAGGGCTTCGCGCGGGCTGTAGAGATTCTCGGGGTCAGTGCCCAGTGCCTCGTTAATTTCTGTGGCAGCCCGCGCCATCATTTCAAGGTGCTGGCCCACAGTCACCCCGGGTAACCAGCCGATGGCGTCATTGATGCCGAAGACCTGGGTACGGAAGGGGCGGGACGAGGACTTAACCGGCGCACCGTTCAGAAGCATCTGCCCCTCGGTCAGCTCTTCTTGCTGCAGCAGACACTTCATGAGGGTCGATTTGCCCGAGCCATTGGGGCCGGTCAGTGTGTAATAGGTGCCTCGGTGCAGCTGCACCGAGGCGTCCTCAAAAACCAGGTTTTCTTTAAAAGCTTTCTTGGCAGCAAGTAACTCAATCAAGGGCTGTCCTCTGTTCTGTCTGTGAGTAAACACCCGGGGCAGCTAATACCTGGTTGGCGTGGACGCCCAGCTGGGCCTGGCGGACCAACAAGGCGCGGGCCGTTGCGGTGTCCACGAGGTCTATCTCGCTACCACTCACCAGGGCACCGGCGGCGGTCACCGATACCTCCGCATAATCGTAGCGCTTACCCAGAGGCCCCTGCTTCAGTTCAAGCTGCTGAATTTTCGCGTGCGGGGTAATGCTTAGTTTTTTGGTCATCATGCCACCGCGCACCAGCAATAGTGCGGGAGTCTGCGAAAAGGCATTGCGACTGATTGCAAACCAGTCAACGCGGAAGCGGGCAGTAAGTTGACTAGCGGTAAAGCCGTGACCGCTGCCCTTAGCGTCCAGACCTGCATGCAGCTGCTCAGCGGTAGCCCCGCCGTGCGCCTCATCGACAACGACCAGGGGTAGGATGCGCAGCAGGTCAGCGCGAGTGCCCACCGGCAGCAACTCACCGGCAAAAGCGGCATTTTCGCCTTCACCCTGCCCGGCCAGGGCAACAGATACCTTGTACCAGCCGGTCAGGCGCCAGAGCAGGGGCTGGGTGACAATCACCGACTGGATGCGCCCCTCAGGCACGGTTCTTGTGACGGTATCGGTGAGGCCAAAACGGGTCTTCAGACCATCAGGGCTGGTCACCAGTCTAAAGTTCCACCCGGTGTTCAGACGCTTCCAGAGAGCAGATGCCAGGCCCGCAATCAAAGCCAGGTTAGAAGCAAAAACAGCGCCGAAGGAGATGTCTGACCAGAGCATGACACCCATCAGAGCACCAACAAACAGCACACCGGAAACTACTCCCAGCGAAAGGAACATAGACCCCAGCAACCTGGCCACCGGCACATGCACAATCTGCTGCTCGCCCTTACCGCGTGCCCCCAGGAAGTTCTCGGTGACGTGCTGGGCCAGGCGCTGACGCAGATGGTGTTCCCCGGCCTGCACACCAGGTGCAGAGTCAGGGTGCCCAGGTTCTAGCTGGCTACCAGCCGCGCTAGGCTTCGAGCCTGATTTCAAGTCCCGCACTTGGACCAGCAGTTCATCGCGTAGCCTGCGTGCCTCTCGGTAGCTAAGATACTGCACCTGCAAGGCTGACCCCGCGCCGTCCGCCACATCGAACTTAAGTTCAGCAAGCCCCAGTATGCGGGCGACCAGGGGCCGGTTGACGTCGATAGACTGCACCCGGTCAAGGCGTGCCTTGCGCTCAGTTTTGAAGAGCATGCCGCTCTTGATGTAAACGTTGGAGGTATCCACCGCAAACCGGTAAAAAAACCAGGTCAGAAAAAAGGGAACCAGCAGCAGCAGAAAAACCAGCACCGCCGCTACCGGAAGCCAGAAACTGCCGAAGATGTGCAACCATGCCAGGATTCCGGACTCAGGCGGTTGCGCTGTCGCCAAATCCTGGAAGGTCAGGGGATCATCGCCCCTAAAGAAGTCTTCAACGGCGGGGCGCACAATCCCAAAAAGGAAGGCAACGATAATCAGCCAGGACCGGACCAGAGGTGAGAGCGGGTGCGCCCGGCGCCAGGTCAGGGTCTGTTCCTGCTTCCAATCGGAAGGTTCATCTGAGTGCGCCGTGTTTTCAGGTTTTGTAGCGCTCACCTACAGGCCCACCATCTTGGTATCAGATAGGTCGGTCAAAATTTCACGCAGCCGCTGAGCCTCTGCCCTATCAAGCCCGGGAAGGACCGTGCTGGCTCCGCCGGCCGTTTTGATGTCGAGATGGCTAAGACCCACCATGTTCTCAACAGGCCCGGAGCTCACGTCAATGAACTGGATACGGCCATAGGGTACCGCGCGCACTTTACGGAACATGATGCCCTTGCGGGTCAACAAGTGCTCAGCGCGTTCGCTGTAGCCCAAGGCGCGCACCTGGCGTCTGACAATAATGGTCAGCCAGATTTGCCACACCACCATTACCGCGGCCAAAGATACCGATAGCCACAGGGGCATATTCCACCAGCCCAGAACCTCAGTAAATAGCAGGGGAAGGCAAGCTAAAGCAATCATGATCAGCGACCAGATAGCCCGCGAAATCATACGCACCTTGAGGTACTTAGGGGACACCCGATTCCATTCAATGTCGGCGGGGTCGATGAAATCCTTGCCCAGACCGTCTAGGTCAAGCGGAGGCAGAGTGGGGGTAAAAGCTGGGGAGCTAAAAGTCTCAGTCGCCTGGGCTTGCTGCCAAGGTGTTGCTACAGCGGGAGGACGTACAGCCTGCCCCTGGTCATTATCTTCGATCAGCCTGTTCTCAGTCATGGAAACGCTCTCTGCCTAGTAACTCATCAACCTCAGTGTTCATTGTTCCATAGGCATGTAATCTGGCGAAGAAAATAATCTGTCGAAGAAGGCTACTACTTACTTTCGCGGTTCGCTAGGGGCCCGGTCTGCGGCAGGCCCTCACCCAGACCCGTGCCGCCGCCGTCTTCATCATCACCGGGAGGGATCCTGCACATGTTTACTGCGATGACGCCGGAAACCATCATAAAGAGCCCTGCCACCATGGAGATAGCTGATTCTGCGAGCGGCCAGGTAGAAGCGCGGCTGCTCATGAGGCCAAGTTGGAAGACCAGGATAGCCAGCTGCCAGCCCATAACCAGTGCGCCGGTCAAAGCCAGTGCCTGCGCAAAAACCACGATGCGGGCGGCTAGCAGGGGGTTCATGTTGCCCGCCTGGCTGCGGGTTTCACGTTTGCTGAACTTACTGACCTGGCTAGCCAGATAAAGAACTGCGCCGCCAATCAGGAGAGCTGCCACCCAGATGAGGGCGGGCAGAGAAAGCTCCGGCCCCCCATTACGCACGCTCAGCGAATTAACGATGGCGCCGGTGGCGGCTCCACCGGCAAGGGTGAGCGCCAGCGCGCGGGGCTTCAGGTTCACGCGCACACCACTGGGGCTGGGCGGAACTCCCTAATACCTTCCGCGTCAGGGGCTACATCCGCTAGTTCACGTACAGAGGACCCCATGAGCTCGGCGGCTGGGTCCATACGAGCCCAGGGTTCAAGCACGAAAGCGCGCTCGGCGGCGCGGGGGTGGGGCAGGGTGAGGTCGGGATCGTCCATCTCGAGGGAGGCGATATCGATGATGTCGATGTCCAAAGTGCGAGGGCCCCAGCGCACTTCTCTGGTGCGGTGGTGCTTCTCTTCGATGCTCTGGCAATACTCCAGGAGCATGAAGGGCCGCATAGCTACCGCTATCTCAATGACCATATTGGTGTAATCCGGTTGACCGGCGGGGCCTCCCACGGGTGCAGTAATTGCAACCGGTGAGACTCGGGTGATTTCAATCTTCTCGTGAGCAGCAAGATCAGCAACAGCCTGAGCCAGAGTATCTTCACTAGCACCCAGGTTTGACCCCAGCGCAAGAACAGCTTTAACGGGCATGATTCTCCCTAAAAATTGTGACCGCAACATCTGCGAAGGTGACTTCGATAGGAGCATTAGGCTTATGCACCGTTAGTTCCACAGCATCCAGCGGAAAACGCTCCAGCACCGTCTGCGCGATGTTCTCTGCCAGGGTTTCAATCAAATCTAAGGAATCACCGGTGACGATTTCGCGGATCACTTCAGCGACCTCAGCATAGTTGACGGTATGAGCGACATCGTCGGTAGACGCAGCTTGGGCGAAATCGGTGAACATGGTGATATCGACGAAGAAGGGCTGCCCTGTTTGTTTTTCGGTATTAAGCACACCGTGATAGCCGACGCTACCCACGCCGGTCAGCGTGATACGGTCAGCGCGCGAGTAGTCCCTGCGCGTGAAATCGCTAGATGATTCGTGAACGTGCATGGCCACCTTTCACCGGGGTCAGTGAGCACCATCGTTGGTGTCTTGTCTAACAATTATCCACGGTGCTTAGGCTACTTGAGCTACTAGTAATTCGTGCTTTTAAACATGATGTATTCAAACTCTGCCGATTTTCTGCGGAAACTCCCAGCTTACTGAGTTTCACATCACCCAAGAAGGAGGTTAAGGTCACAAACACTTTTTCTTTTGTGAAGCGTTTATTTCAGCGGTGAGAAGTATATTTCTTTAACCTATTCGGCGCCCTGTTGCCAGGCAGACCTCACCGCTAGAGCGTCCACGGTGGCACGCACGTTATGCACCCGCACTGCCCACGCCCCGGCTTCCGCCGCCATCAGGCTGAGGGCGGCGCTGGCGACGTCGCGGTCAGCGGGCGCACGCTCAGCCACCTGATCCACGGGTTGCCCCGCGGACGCCGCGTCGCTGGCCTGCAAGGCAGCGGCGATAAAACGCTTGCGGGAGCCAGCCACCAGAACCTTATGCCCCCGAGCAACCAGGCCCTCAATACTCGCCAAAATTTGCCAGTTCTGGTCCCCGCGTTTTGCGAAACCGGGGCCCGGGTCAAGGATGATTTTTTGGGGTTCCACTCCCCCGGCCAGGAGGCGCTGCCGCAAGCCCAGCAGTTCAGCGGTCACCTCATCAGCAACCCGGCCGTACGTCGCCTGAGAATCCATGGTCTGGGAGGTGCCCCGGGCGTGCATGAGGATGTAGGGAACGTTCAACTCCGCTACCACTTCGGTCATATCATCACGCAAGCTCATACCAGCCACATCGTTGATGATGTTGGCACCGGCGGCCACAGCTGCCCGAGCAGTTTCTGGGTTGAGAGTATCAACACTCATCACAACACCCTGCGCTGCCAGCGCTTCAATCACGGGTAGCACCCTGCGCTGTTCTTCAGCCAGCGGGACGCGCACCGCACCGGGGCGCGTAGACTCGCCGCCTACATCGATGATGTCAGCCCCCTGCTCTATTAGACGCAAAGCGTGAGCTACAGCTGTCTCGGTCGTGGCGTGCAGGCCACCGTCAGAGAAAGAATCAGGGGTGACATTGAGAATGCCCATCACCAGAGTTCGGTCGGCAGGCAGAGCCTCAAAAGTGCCGTGAGCGTGCGGTAAATTCATGTCTCCAGTCTAGGGGTCGAAGGTACCTGGTGAGAATCTACCTGGGCTTACAATGATGTTTATGCCTTTATCAATGTGACAGCACAGGGCACTCAAAGACCTTTTGAGTGCCTCTTTTGTGCTGTTCTCATCCCTCTGCATGCACTTGCTTGCAGGAGGCAACCTTCACACCCACCCGCTCGTCTTGATGCCGACCTGGGCACTGGCTATTCCCCTCTGCGCAGCGCTGTCCAGCCCGCGCCCCCTCCTTATCACGCATCAGTGTTCCCGTGCTGTTGGGTCTGGCGTGGCCGGTCCTTGGTGTTTCCTTGCTGCTCATGCTGGGTTTGGACGCCGCACTCTACCAGCGTGAAAAGCGGGCCGGAGCTTCCATCGGCTAACCCTTCCGCCTGAACTCTTGCCTATCGTTTATCGATATGCCACACTAGAGCATATCGATAAACGATAGGCTTTTTGATTCAGAGAGGGATGTATGCCACCAGACCAAGAACACCAGATTAAGTGCAACCTTGACCGGCTTCTAGAAGAGCGAAACCTGAGCCTGGTTGAGCTCTCCCAGCAGGTGGGTGTATCGGTTGCCAACCTGTCGGTGCTCAAAAATAACCGGGCTCGCGCCATCCGCTTTTCCACCCTCACCGCTCTCTGCCACGTCTTAGCCTGCAGCCCGGGCGACCTCTTCACCTATAACGACCAAGGAGCCTCCTGATGGGAAAACTCAAAAATTACCTGGGGCTGGACGCCGGCAATAAGAACCAGCCAGAAGAGCATAACTTCAGCGTCGCCTACATCTACACCGGTTTCGCTATCTTCATGATCCTTGGGCTTGCCGTTATACAGTGGCCTGAGCAGGGCATCCCCTCTCCCCTGCACCGTTTCAACCCCGAGCTCACCGGCGGGACTCACTGGGTCAGCGCAGAAAACCTCAGCCAGCTCACCGTAGTAGCTGCCTGGGCAGGCTTCGTCTGGAAGTTCATGGTCTATCTAGCTACCGCGGTGCTGCTGCACCGGGTGGCTAAAGCCTTCTACCGGAAGGCTGACTTCACCGTTACAGCCCTGGCAACCCTGCGAGCCGTGCCCATCGTCCTGCTGATCGGCATGATTGGCTACTCCATTTTCACTGAGGTGGTGGCCTTTGGTGTCAGCAGGGCCTACGCTCTGGACTCCCTCGAAAAAGAGGCGACCTTCTTCTCAGACCAGGGAATGGTGACTCTCCTCTTTATCGCAGCCCTCTTCTTCATCGAAGGAGCACTACGCCGGGGGCTGACCCTTCAAGAGGATACAGACGCCACCATCTAACAGGTGCTCTTGGGGCTAAGGCACAACGAATAGGGCCGGTTTGTTGCTACAAACCGGCCCCTTTCCAATATTCAAGGCTAAGAAGCATTAATAAGGCTCATTGCCTCAGCCCGGGTCGCCGGGTCACGCAGGGCACCGCGTACTGCCGAAGTCACGGTCTTGGTGCCGGGCTTACGCACGCCGCGCATCGACATGCACATATGCTCAGCCTGCATGACCACAATGGCGCCCAAAGGAGCCAGATGCTCTTCAAGAGCCTCAACCACCTGGGTAGTCAGACGCTCCTGAACCTGAGGGCGCTTAGCGTAAAGATCCACCAGACGTGCCAGCTTAGACAGGCCGGTTACTTTTCCGTCACCACCGGGAATGTAACCAATGTGCGCTGTTCCGTAGAAGGGCACCAGGTGATGCTCGCAGGTAGAGAAGAAGGGGATGTCCTTGACCAGCACCATCTCGGAATGGTCAATATCGAAAGTTGTTCCCAGAATATCGCCGGCATCCATATGCAGACCGGCAAACATCTCGTCATAGGCACGTGCCACGCGGGCGGGGGTATCTAGGAGACCATCCCGCTCGGGGTCTTCCCCAATTGCCAGCAAAATCTCGCGTACTGCGGCCTCGATACGAGGCTGATCCACCGCCATTAGCGCTGCCCTCCGAGCGGGTCCACATCGGGGGTGCCATCAGGACCAGCCGCGCCGGGGTGGGGTGTGCCATGGTCCATGGGATCAACCACCGGCTGCTGCACAATACCCTCAACGGGAGCACCCTCAGACTCTTCATTCTCACCCTGATTTGCCTCAGCACGTTCGCTGGGGGCTAGTACAGGGGGGATGTTGGTCTTCTCGCGGGTGTCCTTGGAGTACCAGTGCTCACGCTCAGGGCGCTTGCGTACGTTAGCAAAGATTTCTGCCAGATCCTTTTCTAGCAGGGTTTCCTTCTCCAGCAGAGTCATAGCAAGAGTATCCAGCACGTCACGGTTCTCAACCAGAATCTGGAAAGCCTCGTCGTGGGCACCCTCCAGCAGAGCCTGCACCTCGGCGTCCACAGTGGCAGCCAGAGCGTCGGAATGCTGGTTGCCACCGCCACCGCCACCGCCCAGGAAGGGATCAGATTCTTTAGCGACCAGGCGAACCGAACCTACCTTGGCGCTCATGCCGTATTCGGTCACCATCTTGCGCGCAGTGTCGGTTGCCTTCTGAATATCGTTGGACGCACCGGTAGAGGGGTCGTGGAAGACGACCTCTTCAGCCGCGCGGCCACCCATGGCGTAGGCCATCTGATCCAGCAGTTCGTGACGGGTGGTGGAGTACTTATCATCCTGCGGCATAACCATGGTGTAACCCAGGGCGCGGCCACGGGGCAGAATCGTAATCTTAGTGACCGGTGCCGAGTTACGCAGGGCAGCAGCAACCAGGGCGTGGCCGCCCTCGTGGTAGGCGGTCACCTTACGATCGTGCTCATTCATGATGCGGGAAGAACGCTGGGGGCCGGCCATGACGCGGTCAATCGCCTCGTCAATGGCACGCTCATCAATGACATTACCGCCATCGCGGGCCGTCAGCAGGGCCGCTTCATTCATGACGTTAGCCAGGTCAGCACCGGTAAAACCGGGAGTACGCTTAGCTACTGTTCCCAGGTCAACACGGCGATCGATGGGCTTACCTGCGGCGTGCACCTCAAGGATGCGCTGGCGTCCTGCCATATCGGGGGCGTCCACGCCCACCTGGCGGTCAAAACGGCCGGGGCGCAGCAACGCGGGGTCGAGCACATCGGGGCGGTTGGTCGCCGCAATAACGATGATGTTAGAGGTGCCGTCGAAGCCATCCATCTCAACCAGCAGCTGGTTAAGGGTCTGCTCGCGTTCGTCATTACCGCCGCCCATGCCGACGCCGCGCTGGCGGCCCACAGCATCGATTTCATCAACGAAAATAATGGCAGCGGGGTTCTGCTTGGCTTCCTTGAAAAGGTCGCGTACGCGGGAGGCGCCCACACCTACGAACATTTCAACGAAGTCAGAACCTGAAATGGAGAAGAAGGGCACGCCGGCTTCACCAGCAACGGCCTTAGCCAGCAGGGTTTTACCGGTACCGGGAGGACCGTACAGCAGAACGCCCTTGGGAATCTTCGCGCCCAGACGGGTGAACTTCTCAGGCTCAGCCAAAAATTCGCGCACCTCTTCAAGCTCAGCCAGAGCCTCATCCACACCGGCAACATCGGCGAAACGCACGGTGGGGTTGTCCTTGTTGAACTTCTTAGCCTTTGACTTAGAGAAGTTCATGATCTGGGAGCTGCCACCGCCCATGCGAGACATTAAGAACCAGAAGAGAGCTACCAGAATGAGGAAGGGCAGCATAAAGGACAGCATGGAGGTAAACCAGTTGGTCTGCACCGGCTGATCCGTGAAGGATTCCAAGCCGGCATCGTCCATAGCCGCCACCACATCATCAGCGCGGGGCTCAACATAGTAGAAAGAAACGGACTTGCCCTGGTTTTCACCAGAACCATTCACGTAGTCATCTTTGAGCTCAAGATCCACGCGCTGATCGCCATCGTAAATCTTGGCGCTGATCGCCTTATCGTCGTTCAGCAGCCCCAGGCCCACGTTGGTATCAACCTGGCGTGCTGATGAGAAGCTGTTAGCAAACAGCATGGGGACCGCAATGAGCACGGCAAGAAGAACCCAGAACCAGGGCCCTGAAATCAGCTTGCCAAAGAACCCCTTCTTCTTGCCATCAGGGGTGTTATCCGTTTTTTGCGTCAATGCCGTGCCTTCCACATCTGACGGGGCTAGGCGAGCCCAACCACTTACATTTTCTATTGCCGCCGCGAACGGGGCCTAAGAACTTAAAGACCTATCTAATGTACCTAAGTTTCCTGAATTCTAACCGTGATGCTGGTTTGTTTCGCCTCTGGGCTAAAGGACAAGCCGGGGCTGCCTCTCCCCTTACCCGCCCTAATCTGGCTTAGATACAGCAGCGCGCAGGTGCCCGGGGGCTACCTGCGCGCTCAATACTAAAGGCAGTTTAGGAGTAAACGTGCGGAGCCAGGGTGACGATGCAGTCCAGGTTGCGGTAGCGCTCCGCGAAGTCAAGACCGTAGCCGACGACGAACTCGGGCTCGATATCCCAACCGACATACTTGACGTCAACATCGGTCTTCACGCTCTTCGGCTTGCGCAGCAGAGTGCAGATTTCCACGGACGCCGCGCCGCGGGACACCAGGTTCTGCTGCAACCACTTGAGGGTCAGGCCTGAATCAATGATGTCCTCAACAATGAGTACATCGCGGCCGGTCAAATCGGTGTCGAGGTCCTTCAAGATACGAACTACGCCGGAGGACTTGGTGCCCGAGCCGTAAGAGGAAACAGCCATCCAGTCCATGGTGTAGTGGGCCTTAAGCGCACGGGAAAGGTCGGCTACCACCATGATCGCGCCCTTGAGTACGCCCACCAGAAGCACGTCCTTGCCCTTGTAATCCTTATCGATCTGAGCGGCAAGCTCCTTAATTTTGGCGTCAATCTCTTCTTTGCTGAAGAGAACGTGCTTGATGTCGTTCTGTACGTCGTTAGCGTCCACGTCTGTTGCTTTCTGGTTGTTTTAAGCTGCTGGCACCGCCGCCGTTACCGGGTGGCGGCGCGTCCTACCTTTAAGTATGGTTACTTTGAGGTGCTGAGTAAAACGATAAGCCCGGTTTTTTTGAGGTTTATCTGTTTTTCCTGGCGTAAAAGGGCGGCCGAGGGGCGGCGGCGGTAGGCGCTGACATGGCCCGGTAATTGAACTGGTCCTGCAATGGAGTGTTCTTTCACAAACTCATTCAGAGCCCCTAAACGCTCGAACCCGGGGTTAAAACCACCGGCTTTTTTGACGGCGAGCGCCAGCACCCGGCCCCGCAGAGCTGGGTGAAGGTTCAGCAGGCTGGCGCGGTCCAGCAGTACCAGGTCAGCTGTTTCTGCTGCCGGGGGTAGATTTAGTTTTTCCAGGCCACCCACTTCAGTAAGGCTAGTTTCTACCCGGGTAAGGGTTGCTTCTGCCTGCTGGTGCATGTAGAGAGCGTCCGGCCCGGTGATGGCAGCGGTGCGTGCCAGCGAGAGGGCTACGTCCCCTCCCAGGTGCTCCTCAAGATAGGGCAGGATGCTGTGGCGCACTTTGGCGCGCATGAGGGACTGGTCGGTATTGGTGGGGTCGTACCAGGGGTTCAGGTTCTCGGCGGCGCAGATTTCTTCAATCTCACTGCGGCGTACGCTCAAGAGTGGGCGCAAGTAGGTGACACCATTTTCTTCTTTGAGGGCGGGCATGCCAGCCAGCGACCGGGTGCCTGAACCCCGTGCCAGCCCCAGCAGAACGGTTTCTGCCTGATCATCTAGGGTGTGCCCCAAAAGGACGGCGGCGGCACCGGTTTCGCGGACTGCCTTTTCAAAAGCCCCGTAGCGGGCAAGGCGTGCCGCCATTTCTGGGCCCTCACTACTGGAATTAACCGTGACTTTCTCTACTAAAACCGGCGATAGCCCCATCTGCCGCAGAACGTGGGCGGTGCTCTCGGCAACTTCTCCCGATCCTTCTTGCAGCTGATGGTCCACCACGATGGCACCGGCACGAAGATCACCGCGGCGGGCAAAGTGGGCAGTGAGCGAGGCGAGCGCCAGAGAATCAGGGCCGCCACTGACCGCCACCAGCACCAGGGGCACGGCCGAGTTTTCGTGCTGGATGCCGGCACCCTGCTCGCTCACGTCCTGCCGGTTTCGGGTAGCCCGGCCTGCGGGGGCCACGGTACCCGGCCCCAGGGCGTCATTAAGGGCGGAGGCCAATGCCCCGCGCGCTGCACCTACGGTGGGGTTAAGCCTGCCTTTGCGTGCCTCTTGCATTAGTTCTCCGGGATGGTTTGTGCTGAGATAGTTTTTGCCGGGGCTGCACCGAGTACACGGTCAATCCACGCTTGAGGGCGGGTGATTTCTGTGGCGGCTGGCAGGTTCTCGGGGGATTCCCAGATGCGGTTAAAGTCGCCCATGCCCACCTGATCCACAATGTATTGAACGAACTTTTGCCCGTTTTTGTACTGCAACATTTTGGCATCCATCCCCAAGAGTTTGCCCATGAAGCGGGGGAAGAAGCCCTGGTTTTTGCCGCGACGCTCAAAGCGGCGGCGGATAGTTTTGACGCTGGGCACGATGGAGCCGTCCACGGCGTCCATGACCACGTTGGCATGACCTTCGAGCAGGCTCATGATGGCGGTGACCCGGTCCATAAGCTCCTTGCCCTCAGGGCTGAGCAGGGCGGTGACGCCGGGGGCGGGGGTTCCTTCACCCAGCGCTTCGCGGTTCTTCATACCGCGCACCGCGCCGGTGGCAGCAGAAGCAAGACGTTCGGGCAGGTTCTCAGTGACCTGCCCTAGTTCCCTGGCTAAATCGTGCATCGTGGCCAGCATGTAATCCCGCAGCCAGGGGGCAGCGGCGAACTGCACCCGGTGGGTCTGCTCGTGCAACGCCACCCAGAGGCGGAAATCTGCGGGGTCAAGATTGAGCTCTTTTTCGAGCTGAACCAGGTTAGGTGCCACGATCATGAGCCTGCCGCCGGACGCTCCGTGACCGGCGAGCGCGGCGTAGGGGTCGTACTGCCCCAGCACGCGGGTGGAGAGGAAGCCCAGCACCGCGCCCAGTTCGGTGGCACCGCCCACCTCGGTGATGGCGTACTGGGTGTCAGTAAGGTGCTCTAGCTTGCTACCCAGCACCTCTTCGGCCACAGGCCCCAGCATGACGTCAAAGGACTGGGCGTTGGCTTGCACCCAGGTGGCGCGGTCAACAATGAGAAGCTCAGAGTCGTGCAGGTTGTGGGCGGCGTCCAAACCGGTGATGTTATAGACATGATCCACGGCGGCGGTAGCGGCGTAGCGCATATCCTCCACGGCGCTACGCTTGCGCTGGTCTTCTAGCCGAGGCCCGCCGGGGGTGATGAAGCTGGCAACCTTGTGGGCCAACCCAAAATTCAGGGGTACGGAGCGGGCACTGTCAGGACGCTGGGGAGCGGGTGAGGCATTCATAGACCCTCACTTTACCGGAGTGCACAAGACACCCTGGTGTTCTCTGTTTCCTTCTCTCTACCTGCTGAGCTGCCCACTATCATCTGTAGTCCCGGTAAGTAGAACCTGCACATATACACCGCCTAAACGAATAACTGGGTAAGGAAAACAACCTATAGCTACCGATGTTTATTTCTTGGTCTCAACACAGAAAATACTCCGCGGAGCCTGCCTCTGCGCAAAGATAGTAGCCAGTTAACCAGACCCACTATTAGCCCCAGAGTCAGACCTGACAGCAAGAACCAGAACACAAAGGATTGCCAAGAAACAAAGATTTCCTGCTGAGCAACCCTATCCATAAAATCGAAGCTATCGTTCAAGAGCGGCAACGGAATAACTAAGGCACCAACAATGGCGAGTACCAGTGCAATACGGTCTTGGCTCTCCAGCGCAGCTTCTTGCTGGTCTCGGGTTGCGATATTCATAATCGTCTCAGCGTGCTGCTTCATTGCGCCGTACCGTTTATAAAATTCAATGGCCTTTTTGAATTCTCTCAAAACCTCCATAGTCTTACCGGTATTAGCAGAAGCATCATCCATCCAATAGCGCACGGAGTCCACTTCAATTTCACGGTAAAGCGCCATCACCTGATCTGAGGTTTTCCCCAAGTTGTTAGAGTGGGCGGCACCAGCCATAGCTTGCACTAGTCTGAGTTCGGACTGGCGGAGCATCTGGTCCTGCAACCTGCCCAAAAGTAAAGCATCCAGATATTCTGCTTCAAAGCTCGCCGCAAATTTTTGGGAACGCCAGCCACCATTGTCTTCTACAGCTATAAAGGCAGCATAATAACGGGCAAAGTACCCATACCCTACCCGGTTAAAGGTGAGGAAACGGGTCTCCTGCTCCTGATCAAATCGCTCTTTATCTTCCACGGCTCTTTGGGGAGTGAGGTTGGTAGTATATTCGACCAACAGTGGCAGAAACGGCTCATAGTCTTCAAAACCGGCAGGGAGACCGTTCTTTATTTCTTCTACTTCCTGTGGGCTCTTTTGAAGAAAAATAGCGGTATAGGTATTTGCCTCGGTATCGTATTTGAGGCTCTTGGCTGTTGGAAAATCAATGTGTGAATTTACACATTCTTTCTCAACTACTTCGTGTAAATCACGCCCGCGGACGCCTCGGTAGTCACCTCCGCCAAATGCCGAGGCAAAACTGCGGATTACGTTTTTGACCTGTTCCTCGGTGTTTGCCTCAACTTCGCTTACGATGGCTAGCTGAGCAAGTGCCACACCGTCTATAACCCGATCAGCAATTAATAGTTCTAAGCGTCTGATGGTGAAATGTGTTACCTCAGGAAACCTCAGCATATTACTGCCATCGGATGTACGTCGTTCCTTACCTTTTATATAGGGCATAACATTAATATCGCACTCGTGGTGATAGCGCACAGGAATCATAGTAAGGCTCTTGGAACCGCCCATGTCCCCGTACAAAAAAGGTGACATTGTGGAAGGAAAGTATTGAGCTCTCCATCCCCCGTCGGAGTAAAGCTGACTTCCATCCCGGCGGGTACCGCTGGGAACCGCCCAGGTTCCTTGAGACCAGGCACTACTTTTATGTATTTTTTCTGGACGTACTCGGACATCACAGATAAAAATTGCTGTTGCTTTAGGCATTGACGTTAGCATTCGCATCAAAGGTGTAATTCAGCACTACTCTTCTGCTCTTACGGAACTTTTGATGGCTGAACTCTAGTGAATACTGGCTCCAAGCAGGTCTCTGGAACATGTCTAGCCCAATACCAAGGTCGATAATCCAACCGTTGTTACATTTAATAGACCTATCATGAGTGCCGGAGTCATACGTATAGATGAACTTAATTCCAAGTGGCTCAACTTGGTTTTTAATTTCTTCAAACATCTCCTCTTGTTCCTGAGTAAACCCACCGGATTCGTCTGAACCTGAGCGCAAGGCAAAAACAACTTCTTCGGCAGGATCTTTAACCGAATGAACAACGACCAGAAGATCAAGCAGGTTTCGCCCCTGGTGTGCTCGGCGAATGTAGGCGTCCTCAAGCTGAATCATGGTGGCCCCTCGGAGATAGTCAGCAAATAGCCCCTGATAAGTGACGCCTGTTTGGTTTTCCCTTATTTCAACCCTTCCTTCTAGGGGGGGCGTATCTACCGGTGTGAGGGCCGTCTGCGCAACCCCGACGGTACCCTGCGTAACGGGTGTTTCTTCAAGGTTTTCTTGTTGAAGCGCGTTATCTCGCCAGTAGAGAGTTGGGTACTCAGCTTCCTCAAGAGTCTGTACCCCGCGTTCCTGGTTACTTGTCTTGTTCAGGTACAAAAAACGGGGTTGAACCATCGTGGAGTCGATACGGCAGAGCTGGTCTTTGACTCGTTTTCTGCCCTCGATAGCAAAGATAAAAAGCTCTTCTGCTTGTTCCGGGGTGAACTGTTCGTGAGGGTAAATTAGCTTGAGCAAGCCCGAGAAAGTCTTATTGATACCGTCCCGGTCTCGTTTAGAGAGGCTCTTATCAAGGTCAAATAAATGAGCGGTATGAAGAGAGTAGTCGAGGTTGCGCATGTGCCGCAGACCTTCTGCCAGGTAATCCACAACAAAGCCAAAACCCTGGGTGAACATTTCGTTGCGCACCGTTTCAACTTCCCAACCAGGAATATAAGTGTGGAAACGGTCGATAAATGCTGAGTCGTGGTAGTTAGCAGGAAGCTCTGAGAAGAGATCTGAATGTTTCAGCATGTGGGGTACGTTATGAGCGGTGTTCCCAACGAAAGCAAAAGACGCCTCAGCACTTTGCACATCGTTCCCCCTTGAGAAACTCTTATTTGCCATGTAGTTCTTCATGATGTCTACAAGTTCACGTTGAGGGCGTTTAGTTCGGCCGGCAAACTCATCAAAAGCCACAACGTCCCAGTAGCCTACTAGCCCTATTCTGCCGGTTGTATTGTTGATGAAAAGTTTGGGCACCGTGACATCACCACCAGAAATGACAATGCCGTGGGGTGAGAATTCCGAGTAGACGTGGGTTTTACCTGTACCTTTTGGCCCAAGTTCAATGAGGTTATAGTTTCTTTCAACGAATGGAATCAGGCGAGTTAGCTGAAAGAGTTTCTGGCGATGGCCGAAGAACTCAGGATTGAGGCCGATGGATTGCATCAGTACATCGATCCACTCTTCGGAGCTGAAGGCCTCGCGATGTTTTTTATACTGGTCGAAGTCAAACCCTGAGTGCTGGACGGGCTTGAGACTTTCGAGTTGCCAGGGGCTGGTACCTGGCTCGGGGGTGCCGTGGTAACTCACACGAGGTAGACACCAAACTCCAGTTGTCAGCAGTTTGGGGTTTGCTCGTACCGTTGCTGAGTCAATCACAACTTCTGAGATGCCGAGGTTATTAAAACTTGCCTCATAACGGTCATCTTTGTCATTGAAGATCACGTGAATTCGGTCAATCAGCAGTTTTGAGCCTTTTTCACGGATAGTTGACTTGATGAGTTCGGCCTGGTTTCTATGAACAAAGTTATTCTCAAGAATGGCTTTAACCCGTTCAATACCCTCGGCAATTTGGGTTTCATCATTTGATGTCGCATACTGCCCGAGCAGATATTCCAATACGTAGGTAGGAACTGGGGCGTTGCTTTTGAGCTGGGCCGAGAGGTCTTTACGAACGACGTTACCAGGAAACTCTGAAACGATTTTTTCGTCAAGCGGTGTATATGCCATGAGATATGTTCCTTAGGGGTTAGTTGAAGAAGTCATCAATCGCAGTGTTCCCGCGTTTAATCTCAATATTTGTTTTCTCGTAGTGATGCCAGGTTTCGGTACCAGAGTTATAGCTCTCAAGCCTAATTTCTGCATTACCTTCGGTAAGGCTATCTGCAGCCCTGGTCAGTTCAAGGGTGAGGCTCAATTGGCGTTCGCTCGCTGCCTCGTATGCAAAGTTAAAGGTAGCTTCCGGCTGATCTGAGATGAGATTGTCATTATGGTAAATACCTGCGCGCACCCTAAGTGGCTGTAGATTGCCAAGGGGGTGCTGCTGAACGAGTTTAATGACCAGCAAGTTTGAGGTTAACTTGCTGGGCACTTCAACAAAGTCCACTTTCACCGTTTTGGAAATGCTCTTATTTTTAGTGATATGCACGTTAATCACCGGCACTGTCATCTCTTGGAGGGATGCACCACCATGCACATACCTAAACCCAGAACCTTGCCTTTTCAGGCGTTGGATTGAACGGGGAATAAGCACTTCGACACCAGGCTCTACGCCTAACTCTTGAGAGGTAAAGTGATGGAATGCTTCGCTCTTGTGCAGGCCCTCTCCAAAAACAAACCGCCTGTCTTCGAAGATGAGTGTATCGCCGTGTGCCTTTTCGCTGAGATAACTGATCTGGTTGTCATTTTCATCTTGGTAAATAAAGCCGTGATCAGCAGTTATAAGTATGCGGGTAGCTGATGTGTGCAGCTTCTTGACGAGTGCTTCAATCTCTTGAAAGGCGATTTCGGTTGCGGTAAAGGTTCCGTCCTCGGTTGCACGCTTATCGCCGGTACTATCAATGGTGTTGTGGTAGATGTAAATGCAATCAAGGTCTTTGAAGAGCTTTTTCATGTCAGCTCGACTGAGACTGATCACGTCTTTATACTGAAATGCTCGGCCGCCAAAAGAGGTAAGAATTTTATCGCGGTTTGCAGTGCCCTGAGTCGAAATCCCATCAGCTAATACCGAAGCAGAGTTAGGTGTTGGTGTGATGGTTAGCTTGGTATGAGGCAAGAGAGAAGCCATGCCCAGCTGAGTGTAGCTAGGAAGGACTCCAAGCATGCCGCTAATGCTGGTTTTATACTTATCGTTTTGCGCAAGCTTTTGTTCTAGCTCATAAGCTACTTCGTAGCGCATGCCATCTGAAATGATAACGAAGGTACGCGCTTTTTCAAGGTGTCGCTTCACATGCTCAGTGTAGAAGGCTTCTTGACGGTTACTGTCAGGGAAGCTTTCACGCCAGTTGGGGGTCTTGTCCACTAGATTAGACCAGTGATCTCCCAGCGGAATCAGGTAATTGCTGGTGTAAGCATTGTTGACCTGCTGTGTAAGTTCATTGAAGAGTGTGTTTCCATGAACCTGGCTGCTTCGTTTTTGAGCCAGGTGATACTTGCGGTAGAGCCGATCGATAATAGACCAGCGGTAGATATAGTTTTTGAATGTCTCAACGAGGTTTCCGGCCCCAAGCTCTAGAGTACGAATACGTTCAAGCAACTGAGCACCAGTGATCAGTGCTTCATAGGCCTCTCTGTACTTTTGGTACCAGAGCACCGAATTTTGGGAACGTTGAGCTATAGATTCGCTAATTTCTTGCGCAGAATACAGGGCTGATAGGAGCCCCTGAGTAAGCTTGAGCAGGATGAGTTGTTCTGTCTCCTCAAAAAGGGCACTGGGCAACAGCTCTCCCAGCGCATCGTCTTTGTGGGTGTGATAGTAATTCTTGTTTTCTGCAATGTTCTGCGCAATTTTTAGAGCGTAGTCCCGGGTGCTGTAATTATCCCGGAAAGCTTTGTAGTCCGTACGAATATTACGGTACTCGGGGGTAGTACTATCAAGAACTTCATCCCGGTAAGCCCAGATGAGTAAGGCACCAAAGTTTTCTGGGCTGTCTTCTGGATAGCGGTAAATATTGCGGGTACCTTTCCAGAAGAATTCTTCAAGCCCGTACTCTGCTAAAGCAGCCTGAGGGGAGCTGTCTCCCTGCGCATATTTTGTCATTAGATGAGACAAAATTACCTGCATTGAGTGTTGATCTTCGGGAAGCCCAAGGATGCATGCCACCATCTTCGCCTTAAAGGTAGCTTCATCTTCTTGACCGGTAAGACGCAGCTTAAGTTGCTGCAGCAGGGTATTCTTCCCAAAGAAGGCAGGGTGCTGTGCTGCCAAGTTGATAGCAATAGGCGAGCTGATACCGAGCGAATTCAGAGTAAGAGAAATCTTATCTGCCGTGAAGATGCCATAGGCGAGTTCAAGATCAAGCAGCCAGTTTTCGGTTTCATGCGGCAGTAAGCCACCTCTGTAGATGAGGAATTTCTGCTCGTCTGAGGCGGTAAATACCGTGTGCTTAACACCGAACTCATTATTATCTACTCGGAGCTTTTGAATGTTTCCTGGCAGTTCAAGGGTCTCAAAATCCTCCATAAACTCTTGGGCAGAGTCATGCCAAATGATAATTTTCTGCTCTTCGAATTTACGATTGATAGCCTGGGCGATGTCTGACATTTCTAGTTTCCTGCTGTGAGTAGTTGTCTGCCTGTATGAGTGAGCCTATACTGCTGATTCTTGCTCTGGGGCTTTTCATTTCAGAAGGAAACTCAGTTCTAGGCATTCTTCTTGCCTCAACGGATCTTTAACATCACAGATGCTGAGATCATGGTTTACGCCTACAACCAGCTGACCACCGGCAGCGTTAGCAAAGGCTACAAGTGTGGGCAAGGGCCCCTGGGGGTGCGAGAGATCCCGCTTGTATTCCAGGGTTTTGCTTTCATGGTTCGTAAGTTTGCCGGAACTGTCGGTGGTCAGCGCATAATACATAGTTGTTAATTCTCCATGGGGTTACTTATCTACTTGAAAGAGATAAGTGCTTTTCCTAAGAGCGGGTAGTTATGGGCTACACCATCATCAAGGTCGATGTGCTTGTTTTGCAGGGCAAGGGGGTAGAGCACGTTATCTTGGTAGTCCGTGAGCTCTTTGAGGACCCTGCCTAATTTGTCATCTTCCTTCTGTGCCTTGGTGACTTCTGCGCCTTCACCGTGGGTAATGGTGTACTGTAGGTGTTCTCGGTTAGCGGTGAGTTTGTCCATGTAGGGGCGGAGGTAGTCGTTGAGGACGGTGCTCACAGTCGCGGGGGTGTAGCGGTGCATGTAGACCAGGGCTTTGAAGCTACCTTTTCCGTTGCCAGTGGACGAGAACATCCAGTAGATGGGGCGCTTGGAGTACCGTTTGAGATGGTCTTTGAAGAATTCATCGGTGAAGTATTTGCGGATGTTTTTGCCCAGGGCGCTCTCTACGAAAGCCAGGTTAGCTTCAAGGTTTTCTTCACCGAAGGCTTTTTTCAGGAAGGCTTTGAACTTGGCAACAATGTCGTCTTCAAAGCGATCATCTGCTAGTACGGGGATTACGTTATCTTCATCGGGGATGAAGGTGGGTGCGTCTGTGCCAATCTTTGTCAAATAGTCGGCGAGAGTTTCGCCCTGGTTGGCGAGAATCAGCCCAGGGGCATCGAGGGAGTAACGCCCAAAGAGGACGCCGACGAAGTAGGAGATTAGGTCTTTGATGGTGTCGTGGTCGTACTTGTTGCGGAGCTCATCGACGCTGAGGTTGGTGCCGTAACGGGCGTAGGGGTTTTTGAGCAGAGTAACGCGGTCAGCGGGAACATCGTGTTCGATACCGTGGGTAATACCGTATGCGTTTGCCACCTTGAAGTTGTTTTCTTTCTCCAGCTCCTGCACCGTTTCAACGGTAATCAGGGACTCAGCAAAGTTAGCTTCTACCAGTTCTGCAAGGACGCCGTTGCCTGAGCTAGCAGCTAACTGGCAGATAGCGTTATGGGTGAAGTCCCAAGAATTCTCGGAGGAGTCCCAGTCAGCCTTATGAATTTCGGTGAGCTCCTCAGTTATTTCTTGAGTTTCTACTGAATTCACGAAGGGAGTCTGCGCGAGGGTTCCCACCTCAAGGTTCATGGTGGGGGAAATAGAGGAAAGCAGGTGCCTTATGGTTGAGGAGTTAAGAACTGACAGCAGAGCCTTTTCTTTTGAAGAGTCGATAAATATAGAGGTACCGGCTACGTCAAAGAGGAAACCTGCTGGGAAGTAACGGAAGGAAGATTCGCCGCTACCCACTTTTGACCAGGAAATGGAAGGCTGAAAATAGTAGTTAGAATTTTGGACGCGCGAACGAGTCTTTTTCCCATCATTTGCTCCAAATATTCGTATTTCTGCCCCATCGTTCTCCCAGTTCACCACCTGGTCCTGGTTGCCATACCACTTGCGGAACTTCCCACCCTTGTTATAGGGGAACCACTTAAGGCCGGAGTTCTGAGCGTCATCCCGCGAGGCGTATCCCGCACCAAAATTATCAGCGCTTACCTCATACCATAAACGCACAAAGTCTGAATTATTTCCGGTCTGCAACCCCACACGCGGTTCGGCAAGATTTTTAAGCTTCTCTCCACGAGTGAAGGCTTTCAGCATTTCATCAGTCAACTCGAAAATTATAGGACTACCTGGCACCTCTTTGAAGGATTCTGGAATTTTTGAAAATGAGTCAGCTGTGTTGCTCACTCCATTTTCTCTGATATCAGAAATTATTCTCCGAGTATGCACTGGTTGATTCTTAGGACCAACATATTTTTTCAGATTTATATAGACACCTTCGTACCCAGATAGGTCTTTCTGTAAAACAAAGGTGCAGATTGGGACAGTTGCCTCAGCAAAACCCGAGTACTCAAGCTGAACCAAGGAAAGAATATTATTGGATTTCAAAATTTCCCTACGCACTCTTTCATAAGATGAGATAAACATCCATACGAAGGGTGTCATGAATCCGCATGCGGCTTTAGAAATCGAAAATGCGAGATTTCTATAGATAAATGCTGAGAACAGATCATCCTTCCCACCCGGAAAATTATCCACTATGAAGCTTTTAAGCTGTTCTCCCATGTTCTTTTTCCCCATGTAGGGCGGGTTCGCCACCACCGTCGTGTACTTTTGGCTCAGCAAACGTGCTTGGCGCAGCGCAGTCTCCGTCCTCGATTTCAGGGACTGGTCAACCTGAACGTCCAGGGCGCCCTCTGGCAACTCCCGGGCTAATACATGCTGACTCCAGTGATCCTCCATCAGCTCCAGTACCTCTGCGTCCGGGCGGATCAAGGAACCGAACACATCGGCATGTTCAAAGGTGTTCCAGAACTGGCCAAAGCGTGCTTCATCAATCACTACGGGCTGGGCAGAGCCGTCTCCAGCATAATCACGAGTAAAGTCAAAGCCCCTCGCAAGTTCACGTAGCTCTTCACCCGAGAAAGTCACAGGCTTCAGCACACAGATAGAAGGCTGAACAGCCCGGCGGAAGAACCTGCGGTACCTGCCGCGTGCCTTCATGGTCAGAGCAAAAGCTGCCAGGGCACCAGCTCGTTCGTCCAGCTCCAACCCCACCAGGTTCTTTCCCAGAATTAGCCCAGGGATATCCGCCTCTGCATAGCCGTCTTCCAGGTACATTTCATAGAGCAAATCAAAGGCGTAGGTCAGCATATGACCAGAGCCGACCGCCGGGTCAAGGACTGTCAGTTCCTCCGGCGAAGTGATTCGCACAAAATCCTCTACCGATTCCAAGCCGCCTACCGGCTCCACAAAATACTCCATCTGCTGCCGCAAAGCAGAGCCCGGACGGTTCAACAGCCAGGTGCGACCCACCGTATTCTGCACCAGGTAACGGACAATCCAATCAGGGGTAAAGAGCTGGGTTGCCGCAGGAATCTGCTCTGCACCCGCCTTCACGCCCTTCTTGAAACCCTCGAATACTTCATCTTTACGTTCAGCAATATAGAACTGGTAGAGCCAGCCAATAACTTCCACGTCCTGACACATCTCAGGCGTCATGCTCTGCGCCACCTTACGCACCACAGAATCTACAGACAACAGATTAGCTGGCAAAAGAAGATTGCTGATATCGTCAGCATCCGGGAACATGGCAGGCACCCAAGACTTAAAATGCTGGGCATACGCATCAAGCAAGAGCGCAAAAACCTCAGAATACTGATCTTGAGATCGCCTAACACCGCTCACCACATCGTTGACTTGCTGAGCAACCTTGGCACCTACGATATCCGTATCAATAACTCCAGCGAAAGCATCAGAAACAATCTGGGGCGGAGCCTGCATAGGGTCTACACCTTCTGCTGGTGAAACAACCCCAACAGGGGTATACCCACAGGCATCCATAAAACGCAAAGCCACAAATCGGTTAAACCAGAGGTAAGTTACCCTGTCCACCACAGCTTCACGGGAGGTCTCCTCGATAGCCCGTTCTAGCTTTCCCACTAGAACAGGAAAATCCAGGCGGGCTGCAGAACCCGGCAGAAGCACCGTATCTAGGCGGGCAGATACACCCTGAGTTAATTCTCTGCGGGTTTCTGCCGCAAATTCCTTCAACGCTGAAGTATCCAATAAAATCACCCTTGTCTTTGAAGTAAAATAACTTCATATTTAAAGTAAGTTGTTGTGGCAAGGCCCAAGCTGCTAGACCATTCTGCCTCTAAATCTGTTCTACCTTGAGTACCAGTGCCCGGAGCTAGAACAGCATAATGTACTGATCATCGTCTAATGCCTGCAGTAGATCCCGTCTCAACAGCTCAAGATATTGGTCGACATCAGCAGCCCCTCTCAACACAGGCAGAGAGTCGCTAGGGCGCATTAGTTTATCGATCTGAATAGGCTGAGCTACGGGCTGCTGCGGTTGAAGGCTCACGGTTTCTGGGGAACTAATCACTGTTGCAGCAGCATCATCGGTTACAGGTTCAGGTTTAGCAACCTGTTGCGGTTGAGCCGCCAGCATCAACTTCTGTACCAGCCGGGGAACCTGGTTCTGTCTAAAGCGATAAGCAACCGGCATAATGCTGGGAATGAATTGCTGCCCGTTCACTTTCTCACGGGCTTTCTGGAATTCGTTCTCGATCTCTTCACGGATCTGCGCAGCGACCCGATGCCATTCAGGCAGACCTTCCAGATGCTGTTTGCCCTGTTCCAAAACTTCAAAAGCTTCGCTGCAGGCATCATGCTTAGCCTGGATGATTTGCTCGCTGATTTCTACCTGCAGCTGCCGAATTTTCTGAATATTTTGAGTGTCAAAGCACCGCTCAATATTCAGCGCATCACGAAGGCGCATCACAAGTTCCCCTGGCAGAGCTTCAAGATTAACGCTCTCGGTGTTAAGGAACTGGCTAGCTTGATCATAGTGTGAACACTGCTGCCCCTTCATGAAACCACGAATAGGGGCAAGTACCGCCTCAACTGCGTCCAAAACTTCGTCTAAAGCTGCTTCTTGCTCATAAAGACCGGCAGGAGCTGAAGAATACTGTCCTAATATTCTGAGTTTTCCCTTGAGAGGTGCCAGCAAAGGAACGAAAGGGTATGAGGAAGTAGAGAGGTCTTCTACCTCTGCCAAGACAGCTTTGATTCTTTCTACAGCATATTCAGCGAGATTTTCCCCGCCTTCATAGGTAGGCAGAGATTGAAGCGGTTCCAGGTCGTTCAAGAAGTCCCGCAAAAAACGCACTTTTTGTTCTGAAATATTACGAGGAACGCCCAGCCATAGCTGATCAAACCCGGTACCCCGAGTCAGTGCCTCAGAAATCTGAGTTCGTTTCAGAATTCTGCTGTCTTTACTGATGGTAACCTTAGCGCCTATCACCAAAACAGCCAAAGCAGCACGCGAAGAAAGGCTGTCCCAACCATAGGGCGTCTTTTCAAAGTGACTAATCAACCGTGCCACGTTAAGGGGCTCACCCAAATTATGGCGCCGGGTGACCTCCCCCAGCATCGTCTGAGCAGCAACAGCCATTGAACGCTCAGTGTCAGCACCATCTAGAGTCTCATCTGAACTCAAAATCGATCGAATCGTTGCTTCGTTAATCCTGGAATCGCCCAGCTGGCCCAGTTCAGAGTAAACCCGGCCAGTCAGTTTAGAGAAGGCTAACTCAACCCGAGACTTAGCAGATGTAGCAGAGATGCCTTCAAGTTCAGAGCCATTGTCGATCAGGACAGCGTCAAGAATAGCTCGTTCAATTCTGTTCCTAAACTGGCGCTCACGAACCTGATTAACCTGCACCTTCATGTTCAAGGCACGGGTTGAATCTTCAGAAGCAGCGGCACCCTGCGTACGCTTTACGTACGTTTTAGTTTTAACGTAGAGCCGGATATCGCTCGCTAACCGCTCATCAGGTTTAAGAACTACACGCAGCTCATTAATTCCCACGCTGTGGCTCCGCACAACATCAATCTGATCATAAAAATCGTAGAGCGGAGTCAAGAAGTTGATACTCAAGTCATGCCCACGGCCTGCAAAAGTATCGTCCACTTTTAGCGCGTACTGGAAATCCCTATTTGTGGCTATATCGCGGATTTTTGCACTAGATAGGATAGATGCGATGTGCTCTTTGTAGACTGCGCGTTCATCGGCAGGCTCGATATCAACGTTCTTTATTTTCTGTTCGATATCTTTTTCTGCATCGGTCAGATACTCAAATAGGTCACCAGTACGCTGGATGAAGCTGCGCTGCTCTAACTCCCTCAGAGCATGCTTAACTTTAGAGCGTAGGGCAGAAATATCAGCGCCAAAGCCAGAATACATAAGCACCACAATATTGTGCTCTGAAGCCTTAAACTCATCAACATACTTAACTAAAAACAGTACTTTGAGCACCTGAGCAGCAAAGGCATCTAACTCCTGCTCTGCCGCACCAATCTGACGGACGATGGAAGATTGAAGAGCATTCATAATGCCTTCAAACATCCGGTCAAAACTCACCGTAGCGCCAGTTGATTCCCCAGCAATCTGCTTAGCGACATCCTGTACCACTCCCAACATAGAACGCTCACCCACAGATGAGTAACGCCCCTCAAAAGCATTCTGTTGTGAAAGGCCTTCAATCGCATTCTGGAACAGGCGGAACTGATAACCCACAAACGGGTAAATCGCCACAAAATGGTTTTGGTCCTTGTAGTTGCCATAAGAACGTGAACCATCGTGGAAATCAAAGAGCGTCTTCAGGTTCTGCTGCTGCTCGGAATACAAAGCACTTACCTCAGCGGCACCCTCTTCATTCTTACGCAGAAGGCGCTTACTAATGACTTCCTCAACGTCCTGGCTAGAAAGCTTCAAACGAGCCTTGAACCTAGCTTGAATCTTAGAAAAGTCGTTAGCCTGCTGCTTGGTCTGATCCCCCAGAACAGAATCCATACTTTCCTGAGAGGTCACAAAGACCCAAGACCTGCCGCCACAAACCGTCATCAAGGTTTCGGCGACAGTCTGAAGTTTCAGCATCAGCTTTACATTGTTTGCAATGAACTGCCCAACTTCATCAGCAAAAAAATTTATTCGATACTGTGGGTCATCTTGCCGGTCAATCCACTGCTTGACATTCTGCGCGAAATCCTCAGCAGTAACGCTATAACTATCGTTGTACTGGCTCAGGATTTGTACAGGATTAGACTCAGAAGTACCTTTCAGACGCGCATAGGCCACAGCAGCATTATGCTCCTCCAAAAAGCTCAAACCGCGCCCTTCTTCCCAGGGCAAACCAGCAACATCAGCATAGATAGCTTTGAACTTTTCTAGCTCACCACGGGAATCCAAATCACGTTCAAACTGAGCAACGTGTGGCATCCGCCCAAAATAACCACAAGCCTCATCAAAAACCCTCACGAATACAGCCAACAATGAGTCATCATTCTTAACCGTTGCAGCGCTGGCCTTCTGGTCAATATTGAACAAAATGCTCATCGCCGGAATCTGGGACGACCTGCTAATTGCGCCCTCAAGCATCAGTTCATCTGCTTCACGAGCTTTCTGGCAAAACGCTTCTACAGCAACAGCACGATCAAAATCATGTTGAGGAACAGTCCCCAACAGATGTGCCAGCATCTTCAGCAAATGCGATTTACCTGACCCGAAAAAGCCCGAGATCCATACGCCGTTACTACCGTCATTATTGTTGTATCTATCTAACAGCTGATCGACAGCACGGGCTGCCTCAGCAGTTAGCACATACTCGTCAACTTCAATACCCAGCTGCTTGGTGTCATCGGCTTTGATGACACCTTCAATCGAGCGCTGGATGTCCTTTGCAAAAAGATCATTAATCTGCATTACAGACCGCCCCTCACCATTTCCTCAATATTCTTAGCCCGGTAGTAGCTATCACTCACCGAGATATCCAAAACCTTCAGTTCAAAACCCCTCGCAGCATTCGTCGTGTACTCTCCCGGGAACCACAAAACCAGGGGTACAGGTGGCATATGAATCTGCAGGGCCTCTAACAAGGCATGAGTACGGAGGAAGGGGAAAACCGCACCAATACCATGAACAATGACCAGTTCCTGGCCCTTAGACTCAGTTGCAATCCTCGGTGCAATCACGGTTTCAACATCAAGCATGCTCTGGAGACCAACGCGGAACCGAGACTTAGGCTTCTGCGCGGGCTCAGCATTAAGCACAGGTTGCAGCAGATGCTTTTCTTCCAAAATTTGAACACAGAGTCTAAATAAATCAATAGTGATGAGGTTGACGCCTTGCTGTTTCAGCTGGCTACTCACCACCTTCAAAGATTTTTCAGCAGATAAAGCCTCTTTAGGGTTAAAGGGATAGATAAAGAAAGGAACCTCATTGTTCAACCCCCGCATCTGTAAAAAATTATCGCTACCCAGTAGCGCAACAAGTTGCTGATCAGTAGCCACCGTGACCCCCACTTTCATATGCTGGCAAAAAACGAACTGTAGAACCAGGCACATCGCCATCAAACATCTGAATGAATTCGTCAGACGGGAAAGCCATAGAAATCATGCCGAACTCATTGATTAGACCCGCCCCCTCGAGCATCCTAAAGACAACAGACCGCAACTTCTTCTGGGTTAGCTCAGTAACCTCTTCCAGCTCTTCGTGCCAGAAGACCTTCTGAGCCACAAAAACATCGTAGTCATCGAAAGAAAGTGAATAATCCTGCCCAAGGAACTTCTGATGAAGCACTTCCTCAGCAAAATCACCAATAAAGGCATAGCGACGGCAGATTGCTGTCCAAACAGCTAGTTTCTGATCTGTGGCTGAGGCATCTAGTAAAAACTTGAGCTGCTCTGCATTAAGCACCTTAAGTCTTCCAATGACCTCAGCTGTGTACCTCTTCAGGCTCGACTCAGCAGTAGCCTGAATCGAGTTATTGTGAAGTACAAAGGACCGAGTGGCATCCCAATCTAATAAGTCGCTATAGACACGGGCCACCGCCAATGATTCATTGAGCATCAGAGCCCCTGCACTGAAAGACAACAAGTACCTACCAGAGCTGCTATCCACTAATACCTCCTTGGCGCACGGAACCGAACCAACTACTCTCATCTTAAGGTAGGAATACAAAACTGTGCTCATCCCTCCCCTAGCGTTATAAAAGCAAGGGACGCCGCCCAGCAGGTTCCTCACACAGAGTGAGGAAGATGCGGGGCGGCGCCCTTTATTAAAACTAGCTTAGAAAAGCTAAAGCTTAGTTCTCGTCAGCTTCTGCTTCAGCAGCTGAGTCGTAGTGGGATTCGGCGAAGCGAACCTTAGCTTCTTCAACCAGCTTCTCCGCGAATTCGCGATCTTCCCAGCCTTCGCCCTTGACCCACTTGCCGGGCTCCAGGTCCTTGTAACGCTCAAAGAAGTGCTTGATTTCGTTCTTGAGCTGCTCGAACACATCGTCAATGGTCTGGATGTGGTCATAACGCTTGTCGGTGGGAACGCAGAGAACCTTGTCGTCGCCGCCGGCTTCATCGGTCATACGGAAGACGCCAACGGGGCGTGACTCTACGAGCACACCGGGAACTACGTCAACGTCGAGGATAACCATGGCATCCAGGGGGTCACCGTCTTCGCCCAGGGTGTCCTCAAAGTAGCCGTAGGCGGTGGGGTACTGCATGGAGGTGAAGAGAACACGGTCCAGGCGCAGACGGCCGGTTTCGTGGTCGATTTCGTACTTGACGCGTGAGCCGCGGTTGATTTCGATGGTGACGTCGAGCTCCAAGAGGAACCTCCTAGGTTGAAGTATGTGCGCGAGTGCACGAGTGTATCGGGTCTAGTCTAGCGGACAAGGCAAGGCTATGCCGCTCAGGCGGGTTATTGTGGTGGTAGTCGTTTTTGGAGGTTGGCGTGTCTGAGTCTGTTACTACCCGCAAAAAAGCTGCGGGCTGGTGGGCTGCCACCGCCCTGTTAGCCTCAGGTTGCATTGGTGCGGGCACTTGGGCTGTACCTACCTGGTCTGAAACCCAGCGCCTTCAAGCAACAGCCATTGCGCCAGCGTCCTCAGCACAGGTTCAGCAGGTAGAGAGTGCAAGCGAAGGCACCCCGGTGGATGCCGCTACACTCACCGCAGACGCCAACGCTGTGCTTGACTCGCTGGGTCAGGGCACAGCTTCCACTCAAGTAGTGGACGCAGCGACCGGGCAGGTGCTCTACAGCCGCGACGCCAGTACCGGCCGCGTGCCGGCGTCCAACATGAAAATGCTGGTGGACTACGCCCTGCTGGCCACCGCACCACAGGCTCGTTTTAAAACCTCCGTAGAGCTGGCTGACCCCCAAACCCTCACTTTGGTAGCAGGCGGAGATACTCTACTGGTGCCCGGCGAATCTGACCCCGATGCGGTGATGGGACATGCCGGTATCACCACCCTGGCGCAGAAAACCGTGGATGCCCTCAAGAGCCAGGGCATCACCGGCGAATTAGTCGTCAATCTGGATACCTCTATCTTCGCCGGGCCTGCGCTCAACTCAGACTGGGCGCAGGAGGATATCGACTCGGGCTTCATGACAGAGGTAACCCCCTTAGCTTTCTTCTCCCACTACTCCCCTGATGGCAGCGGAAGTGAGGCTAGCACCAGCCGCCCCCAGGATGCTCCGGGGCAGGTTCACCAGCAGCTGGTGAGCACTCTTAACCGGGTAGGTAAAGACGCCGGTCTCAGCTTCATCACAGGCGCCCAGAGCCCCAGCGGTGAAGATGCCACCGAGCTGGCTGCCGTGGAATCTGCCACGGCCGCCCAGCAGAGCGCGCTGATGATGCAGCAGTCCGATAATTCCTTGGCAGAGGTGCTGGGGCGTAACCTATCGGTTGCGCGGGGTGGGGATGGTTCCCAGAGTGATGCTCTTGCCCAAATCCGCGCCGTCCTGGGCGATCGGGGTCTGCCCACTGACTATCAGCAGACCGATATCAGCGGACTGTCTCTCAACAATAAGGTCAGCAACGAGCTGCTTACCGATATGACACAACGAGCCGTCACCGGCACGGACTCAGAACGACTGGCCCTAGCTGGCCTACCGGTGGCTGGCTACAGCGGCACCCTCGGGTTGCCCACACGGTTTAACAGCCCAGAAGAAGTAGAAGCTCGTGGTCTGGTACGCGCTAAAACCGGCACCCTCAACAGCGTGCTATCACTGACCGGCTACACCGTCACTGACGGCGGGCGAGTGCTCGCCTTCTCGGTCATCATGAATGACTTAGAGGACGCCGAAGCCGCCAAAAATGTCATCGACCGCTTTTCAGCAACCCTCACCGACCGCTAGAACAACAAAAGCCCCCCACCTCATCTGTCGACCAATGAGGGGCGGGGCCTTGCAGTAGAGGCTGTTAGTTCACCCATACACCGCGATCGGCGCTCCAGTTAATAGTGACGCCCCTAGAGAAGCTAACGCGGATTACCCCGTCGCTCCCCATAGTTTCGTCCGTGGTGGGGAAACCCAGGGCAGGAGGGCCACCCAGAGAATACCAGCGGGCAGAAATAGCGCCGCTTTCATTGATAACGCGGGCACCGGTTGAAGGGGTCCAGTAGACGGAGTTGATGCGTCCACCTTTCACAAAATCCTGGCGCACGCTGCCCCAGAAACTATATTCAGAGTTCATGGGGTAGCCCCAACCGTGCTCAAAGCCAGCGCCGGCAAAACGACGACCAATAGTACCTGACCAGTAGATAGTATGGGCTCCTTGCTGAGGAGTCCAGTAGATTGTACGACTATTGGAGAAGTTCTGGATAGCGCCGCCATTGATAGAACCAAATTCGTTACCTGTGGGCTGCCCGAAGAAGTTAGCGCCGCCACGAGCATAGTAGTGGTTGCTAATTGCACCGGTCAGGGCGAAAGCAGGTATTTCTTTAGAATCATCAGACTGGGTGCCTAGATCAGCGGTGATGTTCGAAACGTAATCGTTGGGGCCGCGTCCAGCCTGGTACTCGTAAATACCAACGTTGCCCAGTACGCGCCAGGGCAAAGAAGTGCCGTGACCGTAGGCAAGACCAATGCCCATAACGTTTGCCTGGGGCGCCAGCACGGCGGCGCGGTGGGCGGGTGAGCCCTTCCAGAAGTTAATCAGCACATTCAGGTCATCGTTATAAGAGAGAGCGATGACTTCGCGCACGAAGCTGTACCCCTGAACCGAGGGGTTATAAATAAATTCGGTTCCGTGGGAGAAGTAACCGGCTCGCACCTGACGTTCAGCCTCTGCCTGCATCACGGTAGCTACAGTGGCGGAGTGACGCACTGCCCTGAGACCGTTCTGCGCCCTAAAAACGTTGATGAGGTCAAGTAGCCTCTGCTGGTCCGTTGCACGCTGAGTAGCTGAAACACTGCGCAGATCAGAGGATGCTGCGATAGCGGCGGTAGCGGTGCCAGCTACTGCTAGGCCAGAAAGGGTAAGTGCAGCGACCTGACGTCGAGTAGGCCGCGCAGCTTCAAGAAGATTGTTCACGATGACTCCGATTCGTTGCACCCTAAGGATGCGATGTGGTGTGTGTGCAATGTGAAATAGCTGAAGATAACTTTATAGAATCGTGACCTAATTTTTATTATTTCGTTACACATTTATCGCAAAAATTATATTTTTGAGGGCAAATTTATACATCACAAAGCGCAGCGGTCATCAATGGATACCTAATATACGGCTTGCTTTAATTTGGGACCGGCATCACCGGAGGTGGTATCAAATTTCTCTTGTTCACCGGCGTGGCGAGGTTAAAACATAGAACCTGTCATGAAAAATTCGACAAGGAATCGGCAAAACGATAGCAGAAATTCGTTAACCTTCTATTAAGAATAGAAAGTAATCGAACATACTTTCGTATTATTTTCTAATAAGAATATACCGTGTAAGACAGCTCATAACCGACCCTTGATGTCTTTATATACTGACCGAACAATGGCTCCCCGGATCTTTTTACCGACCAACCTACGCCTCTACGGGCGACCCTAAAGTGTCAGTCCCTCTTGCTAGCCTTAGAGAAACATATTAAGGAGCACCCATGTTCTTTACCGCATCAGAACCTTCAGACACCGCTGGTGATGCACCCCTGCGTCCGGTTTTTTCTGCCTCTGATCTGGTGAAGTCTGCTCAGTGTGAGTTCTCTGTTTTGCACACCGCCGACCAAAAGCTGGGGCGGGTGCCCCGTGACGAACAGGTGGTCAACGACAGCAGGGCTCGCGCAGCTACTCTGGGTGAAGCTCACGAAGCCAGGGTTCTTGCCGATTTAGTCTCTACCTATGGCATGTGGGACGGCGAGCGGGGTGTCTACGAGGTGGAGCCGGCAGCTACCTATACCCCTGAGGCTCTCAAAGAGAAACACGAAGAATCTCTTAGAGCTCTCAGAGCCGGCGCGGATGTAGTCTTTCAAGCTTCCTTTTTTGACGGTGAGTTTCACGGTCGCGCAGACTTTCTGGTCAAGCAAGCAAATGGTACCTACCGGGTAGTTGATTCCAAACTGGCACGTACCGCCCGGGTCACTGCCCTTTTACAGCTGGCTGCCTACGCTGATCAACTATCCCAGGCGGGTATTGAGGTAGACCGTCATGCTTCGCTCATTCTGGGCAATGGAGTTGAATCCCTTCACAATCTAGATACCATTACCCCCGTTTTTGAAGAGAAGCGGGAGCGTTTGAGGGTGTTGCTGAGCCTCCACTGCCAGCGTGGGCGCGAGCCGGTGCAGTGGCATTCAGACCCTGACTACGGCAGAATCAGCCGCTGCGGCGTCTGTGATGAGTGCCTGCTTCAGGTGCAGGAGCATAGAGATATTATGCTCACCCAGGGCATGACGGCGCGCTCCCGCAATCTCTTGATAGAGCGGCACGGGGTGCACCGTATAGAGGAACTGGCACAGTTGGCAGGTCAGCCTGGTTTGAGCGGTGCCACTCGTAAATTTGCTGAGCAGGCGGCTTTGCAAACGGGGCTCGCGCAACCGGATGCTTCGGTCGCCTTTGAGAGCGGAGGCCAGCAGCAGAGCGTGAGCTATAAGCTGCTCCCCAAGCATTCATTGGGGCAGCTGCCGCGGGCTAATTCTGAAGATATTTTTCTCAGCCTGAGGGGTGATGGTCTCTGGCGCGATGAGAGCCGGCCCAATGGGCAGCACTCCTGGGGGCTGAGCTACCTGCTGGGCCTAACCTCCTATTCGGAGCCGGGCCAAGTGCCCAGCTTCACCCCGGTCTGGGCCCACAGCCGGTCAGAGGAAAAACAGCTTCTTCTCTCCTTCCTCAATGCCGTGCATCAGAGGCGTACAGACTACCCCGGCCTGCACATCTATCACTTCGGTGCACAGACCAAGAACGCGCTACGTCAGCTAGCGGCCCAGCACAGCCTGGGCGAGGACTATATCGCAGAGCTACTGCGGCATAACATTCTGGTAGATCTGTCAGAAGTGTTGCGTCGGTCCTTAAGGGTCTCTGCGGGCACGGCTTCTCTGGCGGGTATAGAACCCCTATACATGCAGGGGCAGAGCCGAGCTTTTGAGATTCCGGAGGGAGCCTACGCAGATTTGGGTACTGCCCGTGCCTCCGATGATAGCCAGCGAGTTGCGGCTATTACCTCTGCTGTGGAGACCGATGTGCAGTTTGACGGAGTTTCTCTGCTGGGCTTGCGCAACTGGCTTTTGGAGTTAGCAGGGCGTGACGCCCGGGCCGAGACCAGGGAGCCCACTCCCCTAGTTGATGTCAGCGAGCTTCTAGTGCAGTCCGGTAAAGACGAGCAGGAAACTCAGGTGGAGCGCACCCTGCAGCGCTTCGTGGCGGGCGTTGATATGGCTGATGCCCTTACTCGACAGAAGGAAGCGGTGGCTATGGTTGCTTCTGCTACCGGCTACCATCGCCGGGAGCGCCGCCAGTTTTGGTGGGACCATTTTGACCGTTTAACCGCTCCGGTAGATGACTGGGAAGAGACCCGGGACGTCCTCATTTTTGAGCGAGTGGGTGTGCAGGAGGACTGGCACAAGCCTGCCGGTGCCCGCAGTCTCTCGCGGATTCTAGCCGGCACTGCGCGCCTGGCGCCGGGATCTTCGCTCAAGGTGGGCGATAAGAACCTTTTTGCTATGTACGCCCGCCCCCTGCCCGAGTTTTTGCAGCAACAAACCCACCAGCAGGCACTGGAATACGCGGCGCTGCACGAGGGCGTCCTGCCAGCACCGCTTGAGCGGGCAGGTGCCTTCAACAGCGAGATACTCGATTTAGAAGAGGTCGAAGGTGAGGACGCCCTAGTACGGATTAGAGTGCGCGAGAGTCTCAAAGGCTTTGGGGAGGGGCAGCCTGAACTTTACCGGGCACTGCCCCTGGCCGTGACCCCCTCCACCCCTATCCCCACAAAAGCCCAGGAAGATTCTCTCTTAGAGTTGGCGAGCGCCACCGCGCAATCCCTACCTCACTTGCCGCAAACCGCCGGAACCGACCTGCTTCTGCGGGCGTCCCCGCGGCTGAAAACCGGGGGTCAGCTGCCGCGTCCGGCTGATTTCGCACAGACTCACGGCAGTATGGCAACGGTTCAGGCGATTTACTCGGCGGTGGCTGAGCTTGACCGTTCTTTTGTAGCGGTTCAGGGCCCTCCTGGTTCTGGCAAGACCTTTGTAGGCTCCCACGTGATTGGACGGCTAGTAGCTGAGGGCTGGAAGGTGGGCATTGTTGCCCAGAGCCACGCGGTGGTGGAGAACATGCTGTTAGGTTGCATTAAGAATGGCGGGGTTGAGCCCGAACAGGTAGCTAAGGGTCTGGGGAAGAGCCAGACCCCGGACTTCCCCTGGCAGGAGGTGCGCAACCCTGAAGTTCAACGCTTCATGGACGGCGCGGGCGGGCGAATTTTTGGGGGCACTGCCTGGGATTTCGCGTCCGACCGCAAGTTCCGTGCAGAGTCGCTAGATTTACTGGTGATTGATGAGGCCGGCCAGTATTCCCTGGCCAACACGCTTGCGGTAGCGCGGTCAACTAAGAACCTCTTGCTCTTGGGTGACCCTGCCCAGCTACCCCAGGTCACCCAAGGTACCCACCCCTACCCGGTAGACGAGTCAGCATTGGGCTGGCTCTCTGACGGGCGTACGGTGCTCCCCGAGACGTTTGGCTACTTTTTGGATGTTAGCTGGCGCATGCACCCGGCGCTCTGCGCCCCGGTCTCCGCGCTGTCCTACGAGGGCAAGCTCAGCTCGGCGCCGGCCGGGGCTGAGCGTCTTCTAGAGACCTGGCAACCGGGGGTTTATGTGAGCGAGGTGGAGCACAGCGGCAACGGCACCTTCTCCGCCGAGGAAGCAGCCGAGGTGGTACGCCTGGCCCGCAGTTTCTTGGGGCATCAGTGGACGCCCTCCCTCCAGGAGCCCGAGAGCACCAGACCCTTGGAGCCTGAGGACATCATTGTGGTGGCAGCCTACAATGCCCAGGTTGAGACTATTCGCGAAGCCCTCTTAGAGGCTGGCCTAGCTGATGAAGACGGCGGGGTGCGGGTGGGCACGGTCGATAAGTTCCAGGGCCAGGAGGCGCCGGTGGTGTTAGTTTCTATGGCGGCATCCAGCGCCGGGGACTCCCCGCGTGGCACTGACTTCCTACTGTCGTCCAACCGCCTGAATGTTGCCCTTTCGCGCGGCATGTGGGCGGCGGTCGTCATTAAGTCAGCTAGTTTCACCCACTTTCTGCCCGTCTCACCGGAGGCGCTGGCGCTTCTGGGCGGCTTCATCAAACTCACCCGTTCGGCGCTGCCCCTACCGAGCTGTGCGGCGCTACCCAAGCGCCCTGCAAGAGAGCATAATTAGACCGGTACGTTACAAGGAGAGAGCATGGCACTAACCCCCACCCATCGATCACGATCACCCTACATTTTTCATTTTGATGGGCAGACCGTGGCTCTTGGTGAGCCTGACTTTTTGCAGCGTATCAACGACCGGCTCACCGAACAGAGCTACACCACCCGGCCCACTTTCTGGGACCAGGCCTACCTAGCCGACCTGTCGATGCAGAACCCCGAAAATTTTAGCCCCGGGTTAGAACAGTTCGGTGCCCCCAGTGACCCTGCCCTGCTCAACAGCGTGGGGGTGAGCTGTTCTCAAGAAGAATTCTGGTCTGCCATGTACGCCCGCAGCTTCGCGTCCACCCCCTGGTCAAAGGGCGAAGAAACGCTCTACATGCCGCAGCTCCCCAGCTGGTTAGAAAAAGCCCGCGCCTGGGTCTTTGACCCGATTGCTCCTTCGGAAGGCGCTATCGATGCAGCCGGCTGGGTGCGGGTGCGCGGGCGGGAGGGCGGCGGTCAGCCGGTAGGGCTCTTTCAGCTGACCAGCCCTGACTCCTTCTGGGTCTTTGGGTCAGATGTTGATTTGGCAGGTGTAGCGGACCTCTGCCGTTCCCTCGCCAAACTACGCACCGGTTTTGACCAGATAAGTGTCTACCTGGGCTACGATCTGTCCTGCAGCAGCATCGCTCTGCCTCTTGAATGCCGCCAACCCCTGGAAGAAGAGCTCTTCCTGATGGGCGTTGATACTGAGACCCTTTTCTGGGACGAGGGGTAGCTACCCCCACACAGACCGGGTGAGTAGGGCATACTGGAAACCGTGTTTGTTCTAACCTTTATCGCCCGATTAGCTAGCTCCGATATGTCCGCGCTCGCTCAGCGCTTGGAGCAGCTAGAGCCCACCGTAGGTTTTGCACAGACCTACCATGATGAACTACAGGGCGCTTTCGACACTGCCCAGGACGCTCTGGCGGCCGCCCTTCTGGGTGCTCGTCATGGCGAATTTTGGGTGGGTATCGGCGTTGGCTCCCTCACCCTACCCCGTTTTGCTACCGCTCTGGGAGTCGTAGCAACCACCGACTGCGAAGGTGCTGCCCTCAACGCTTCACGCGCCGCAGTAGAGCTGGCGCAGACCGGTGCACCTCCACGCGGTATCTGCCTGAACACCCGGGATCGCGAGAAGGCTGAGCAAGTCACCGGGCTGCTTCGCCTGCTCTACCGAGTGACTGCCGCCCGCACCGAGGCCGAGTGGCGCGTCCTTGATCTGCTCATCCCGGGGGTGCGCGGCCAGCAAAAAGCGGTGGCACAGGCTCTGGGTATTACCTCGCAGGCGGTCAGTAAGACGCTGGTGCGCTCCCTCTGGCACGAAGAACTAGCCACCCGCCCCCTGCTGGAACATCTCATGGAGCAGTTGAACGCCGCCTAACCAACCTGCCTGCAGAAGCTGCTACCGCTAGGCAAGCAGTAACGAAACCACCAGGATGACGGGCACCGCCCCGATGGTGGACAGCAGCACGATGTCACGGGAAAGACCAACCGCCACGTTATAGCGCACCGCGAAGTTATACATGTTCTGTGCGCTAGGTAGCGCCGCTAACACGGTGGTTGCAAAGACCTCCTGCGCATCAAGCCCGAAAACAAACTGAGCCAAGAGGTAGGCGAGCAGGGGCATCAGTACGTTCTTGAAGCTGGCGGCCAGAACAGTTTCAAGCTTTTGCCCGGGGGTATCGAGCAGACGCGAACCGCGCAAGGACATACCAAAAGCGGCAAGAATAAGGGGTACGCCGGCACCACCCAGAATTCGCAGGGGTTCAAGCACGATATCCGGTGGGGTAAACCCAGCGACATTGACCAGCAGGCCGAGCGCTGACCCAATAATCAGCGGATTCTTGACCGGCTGACTCATCACCGTGGTGAGCGAGGGGCGGCGACCGGTTGAAACCGTATCGAGAATCGTCAACACGATTGGCGCGGCAATCAGAAGCTGAAAGAGCAAGATGGGTGCAACTTGCGCGGCGTCCCCCACGATATAAGTAGCTACCGGCAGACCCATATTGTTAGCATTAATGTAACCCGAGGAGGCAGCGCCCACAGTAACCCTCCCGGCACTTTTCTTCAGCAAAAACCGCGCAATCAGTGCGTAGAGTAGGGCAACGACGCTGAAGCTGAGCACAGCAATGGGTAGCCGAGCAGAGAAAATAACGCGCAGATCAGCGTGCGCCATGGTGACGAACATGAGCGGCGGCAGGGCAACAAAGAAAGCAAACTTATTGAGTGCTAGGCCCGAGTTGGGGGGAAGGATATCCAGGCGGGCGACCAGGTAGCCAACCCCGACTACCACGGCAATAATCGTGAAACCCTCTAAAACTCCAACCACGCGGCGCCCTCCTTGCTCTGCCTCTCTAGGCTAGCAAGGTGAGCGGTAGCCAGGTGTAAGAGTGACCCTTTATGACGGCTCTGGCTCTTAGGTTTTGAGGGTGCAGGTGGTGGAGCGGTTATCTGCCACCAGACGGTAGGCCCGTTCAGCGACGGGGCGGATGAGGGGCTGGGTGAGCAGGACGCCGGCAGCCCGCACGGGAACATAGCGGCTGGTGCGCAGGGCTAGGCCAATAGCGAGCGCACCGTAGGCTACCTGCCCCTGTTCGGTGCGGAAGGGTATCTGCCGTATGAAGCGCTCTAGTTGTACCCCGGCGTCCAGCAGGGTTTCTGCTTCGCCGGGAACGACGCGCGCGGTGAGCCCGGCGTGTGCCAGTAGGTTGGCCGCACGCTGGCACATCCCGCAATCCGGGTCGTAGAAGAGCGCTGCTGATTCCATATGCCTAGAGCAGTTCGCGCAGAATCGGCACGAGGCCGTCTTCATAGACGCTGCCGGTGACGTCGGTGGCAAGTGCAGCAATTTCAGCTGGCGCTTGGCCCATAGCTACGCCACGGGCAGCCCAGTGAATCATTTCTTTGTCGTTGTAGCCATCGCCCACCGCAACGGTGTGGCGGGGATCAACGCTCAAGCGGCGGCGAATCTGTTCGAGGGCTGATGCCTTTGAAACACCGTGAGCGGCGATATCAAGCCAGGCGCTCCAGCCCACCGCGTAGTTAACGCCGTGCAGACCCACATCGTAGATAGCACGCTTGAAGTCATCGGGGGTTTGGGTTGAGGATGAGACCACCACACGAACCGCAGACTCCATAGCAGCCATCTCGGTGCGGGTTCTTTTCACGGTGTTAGCGCCAAAGGACCAGTCTTCAAAGTTTTCGGTGGCGTAGACGGTGCCATCGGGGGCTTCAAGAGCCAGAGAGGCATCGGGCAAACGTTTTTTGATCATGGTGATGGCGTGGGAGGGGTCAAAGCAGACCCTGTCCAGGATGCGGTAGCCGTCCTGGACCGCGGGGTCAATTTCAAGGGTTACTCCGCCATTGGAGCTCACCGCGTACCCTCTGGTCATGCCCACCATGTTCACGATGGGCAGGGTGGCACCCATGGAACGTCCGGTAGAAATGACCACGTGGTGACCAGCAGCCACTACAGCCTGGGCAGCTTCTTTGACGGCCTCGCTCATAACGCCGTCGTGGTTAACCAAGGTGCCGTCGATATCGAGGGCCACCAGGTACTTGACCCCGTCTTCCTTCTGCCAGTTAGAGCGTCGGGGCGGGTTTACTTCTAGATCTTTCATTGCAGCAATCACGCCTTTCAGTCTTGCAACTGGCTCTAGCCTACACCTTGCTCCCAGGCGAACAGGGGGTGAAAACTGTGGGACGGGCAGGGGTGAGTCGGCCTGCTCTAGACTGTTACCTATGCCTCTTGACCATCTTTCTGATAGCACCCAAAATTACCTCAAAATTATCTGGAGCATCACCGAGCATGCTGACGCCCCCGCCACCACCTCGGTGATTGCCGCGCGTGCCGGGTTGCGGCTATCGTCCGTATCGGATGCCGTGAAGCGGCTGGTAGCTGCCGGGTTGGTGGAGCACCAGCCCTACGGAGCGATTGAGCTAACTCAAGAAGGCCAGGCAGCGGCCCTGCAGGTGATTCGTCGCCACCGCCTCATTGAAACCTTTCTGGTGAAAACCCTGGGCTACACCTGGGATCAGGTGCATGATGAAGCTGAGGTGCTAGAACATGCTGTCTCTGATCTGATGGTTGAACGTATCGATGCGGTGCTGGGGCACCCCACTCGTGACCCCCATGGCGACCCTATTCCTTCGGTCTCGGGCGAGGTAGATAAACTGGCTGGCCTCACTCTAGAGCAGGCTTGCGAGGGCCAGCAGCTGGTAGTTGAACGCATTTCGGACGCTGACCCCGCCCTGCTACGTTTTCTCGCTCAACAGGGGGTCGGCCCCGAGGCGAAATTGACCGTGCTCTCCCGGGACGCAGCGGGTCACCTCACTTTGTCTGCTAGGGGCGAAGCCACCTTTGCGCTCTCCCCTCAGGGCGCTGCTGCTGTCTTTGTGACAACGGCTACTTCCTAACTTTTCTGCGCGGGCGCAGCAGGCCGTGTTGCGGGGCAAAGAGATAGGCGCAGATGAAAATAGCACCCAGCGCCAGTACCACGGCACCACCGGCTGAAACATCGAGGTGGAAGCTGGCGTAGAGCCCTACCAGAGAACCCAGCACCGAAACACAGGCAGAGATGGCTAACATGGGTGCGAAACGGTCAGTCAGCAGGCGGGCAGTCGACCCAGGAATAACCAACAGTGCGACCACTAGCACCACTCCCACGATTTGCAGGGCCAGCACCGAGGTCAACGCCAGACAGACCAGCAACAGACCAGCCAAAAAACGGGGGCGTAGACCAATAGCGTGGGCATAGCCGGGGTCAAAGGCGTAGAGGGTTAAGTCGCGTTGCTTAAAGAGTAGGGCGGCCGTCACCAGAACACCCAGGGTAGCAAGCTGGAGCACATCAGCCCAGGCAACCCCCAGCACATTACCGAAGAGGATGCTATGCAGGTCAGTTTGGGAGGGAGTCACCGAGATGAGCACCAGTCCCAGCGCGAACATGACGGTAAAAACAATGCCGATAGCGGCGTCCTCACGGATGCGCCCTTTAGAGCGCACCGCCCCTATCAGCCCCACCGCTACCAGCCCAGCGACGACTGCACCCACGGCGAAGGGCACCCCGGTCATGTAAGCGAGTACCACTCCTGGAAGCACTGCGTGGGAGATAGCGTCACCCATCAGGGACCAACCCATGAGCACCAACCAGCAAGAGAGGAGGGCGCAAACTAGGGCCGCTAGTACCGTGACGAGAAAACCGCGCTGCATAAAACCGTAGGTCAGAGGGTCTATCAGAAGCTCATACACCGCTGCCTCCTAGTGGGTTCATACCAAAAGCGCGCACTAGGTTCTCGGGAGCCAGCACGGCACCCGGCTCCCCGCTGAGCAGCACCTCATTCCGCAACAGCACGGCGGTATCAGCTAATTCGGCTAAATTGGCTAGGTCATGGGTAGAAATCAGGACGCCCGCCCCAGCGTCCCGAAGTTGGCGTAGCAAGCTCACCAGCATGGTCTCACTACGTTTATCGACTCCGGCAAAGGGTTCATCCAACAGAAGCAGGCGAGCACCCTGTGCCAAACCGCGGGCTACAAAAGCACGTTTCCGCTGGCCACCAGACAGGTTGCCGATTTGCCGGTGGGCAAGATCAAGAAGATCAACACGTTCAAGTGCTTCATCAACCGCCGCCCGGTCTGCTGCCTTTAAGCGTCGTGTGGGGCCCAAGCGCCCGTATCGCCCCATCGAAACCACATCCCGCACTGACACCGGGAAGGTGAAGTCGATGTCCTCACTCTGCGGCACATAACTCACCAGGCCCAGTTTGCGAGCCTGCGTAGGTGTTTGACCGTCAATGAGCACCTGCCCCTCAGCCGGGGTGACTCCCATAATCGCTTTAAAGAGAGTGGATTTACCGGACCCGTTCATGCCCACCAGCCCACAGATTTCACCGGACTGGACGCTCAGTGAGGCACCCTTGAGGGCCTGCACCTCGCCGTAGTTCACGGTCAACTTCTGAGCGTCCAACAAGAGCTCAGCGGGCTGGTCGTTGCTCTTGGTCACAGGAAACTTACTGGCCGAGCGCACGAGCAATCACCTCCGCATCATGGCGTATCAAATCCAAGTAGGTAGGCACATCCCCGCCCTCCTGCGATAGGGAATCAACATAGAGCTCACCGGCGTAGGTAGCACCAGATTCAGCGGCAACCTGCCGCATGGTATCTGCGGGCACGGTGGTCTCGCAAAAGACAGCAGGCACCTGTTGCTCCTTTACAAAGGTTGCCACCTCGGCCACTCGGGCGGCTGAGGGATTACCATCACTGTTCACTGCCCAGAGATACTTCTCGGTGAGCCCCGCATCCGCTGCCAGGTAGGAGAAGGCGCCTTCGCAGGTCACTAAGGCGCGTTGATGCTGTGGCAGGTCACCCAGGTCAGTGATTAGCCGGTCATGTACAGCCTGTAGCTCCTGCTTGTAGGCGCTAGCATTCGCTGCGAAGTCAGCAGCGTGTTGGGGGTCAAGATCGGCCAAAGCAGCAGCAATATTGTCCACATACATTTGGGCAGTTAGCGGGCTCATCCAGGCATGGGGGTTGGGCTTATCAGCTGAGTCGCCTTCCGCGATACCGATAGTCTGAACACCTTCAGAAACCGTCACGCTTTCCGCATCGGCGTCCTGCAAGAACTGCTCTAACCAGCCTTCCAGGTGCAAGCCATTGACGAGAATGAGGTCAGCATCTGCTGCCTTTCTCACGTCAGATGGCACCGGGTCATAGTCGTGAATTTCAACCCCTGGCTTGGTTAAAGACTGCACCTCTAGGTGCTCGCCTGCCACGTTTTGGGCAAGATCGGCCAGAACGGTGAAGGTAGCTAACACGGTGGGCTTGCCACTATCGGCAGGTTCAGGGGCGGAGCAGGCAGTCACTAGCCCGGTAATCGCAACCAGGCAGGTTATGAGAAAAGTACGCACTGAAATGAGCGTTGACCACCAAGGCGTCATGGGCATTTTGTCCCTTCGGGGTTAGGCAGAGCCTTGCGGGGTGCGTCCTTGCAACCGTTGAAGTATTCTGGCCTGTGTGCCTCCATCATAAGTTCGCCTCAACGAACTTTCAAATTTTGGGGTAGAAAATAGCGCGGCGCCCCTTCATACGGTGATGAAAGGACGTCGCGCTACTACTGTTCAGCTACCCTTTAGGATGCTACCGGGATGATCTCTAGCCAACCCATGTAGGGGCGAAGCGCCTCGGGGATGCGCACTGAGCCGTCTGCCTGCTGGTGGGTTTCCAGCAGTGCAACAATCCAGCGAGTGGTTGCCAGGGTGCCGTTGAGGGTGGCCACCGAGCGGGTGCCACCCTTCTTGGTCTTACCCTCAGCAGTTACGGTGTCAGCCTGGCGCTCACGTATATTCAGACGGCGTGCCTGATAGGTGGTGCAGTTGGAGGTCGAGGTCAGCTCGCGGAAAGCGCCCTGGGTAGGAACCCACGCTTCGCAGTCAAACTTACGGGCAGCGGATGAACCTAGGTCGCCCGCCGCGGTGTCGATGACGCGGTAGGACAGCTCGCACTTAGCCAGCATTTCCTCTTCCCAGGCCAGCATCTTGGTGTGCATCTCTTCTGCCTCTTCAACGGGGCAGTAGACAAACATTTCTGCTTTGTTGAACTGGTGCACGCGGATGATGCCGCGGGTATCCTTACCGGCAGAGCCAGCTTCGCGGCGGTAGCAGGAGGACCAGCCCAGGTACTTCTTCGGGCCCTTTTCGAAGTCAATGATTTCATCGGCGTGGTAACCGGCGAGCGCCACCTCGGAGGTGCCCACCAGGTAGAGGTCATCGCGCTCTAGGCGGTAAATCTCATCGTCGTGCTCCACGTTGAAGCCGGTGCCGTTCATGGTTTCTGGGCGCACCAGGGTGGGGGTGGTCATCATGGTGAAACCGTTGGCGGTTGCCTGATCGAGGGCCATCCACATCAGAGCCTGCTCCAGGCGGGCTACATGGCCCTTGAGGAAGTAGAAGCGGGAGCCAGATACCTTAGCACCGCGCGCCATATCAATACCGTCCACCAATTCACCGATTTCTAGGTGGTCGCGGGGCTCAAAGCCTTCGGCCTCAAAATTGCGGGGTTCACCTACGGTCTTGACAACGGTGTAGTCGTCTTCGCCGCCGGCGGGGATGCCATCAATGATCAGGTTGGCCACCGAGCTGACCAGTTGTTCCTGGTTCTTCTGAGCTTCCTCGCTAGCTGCCTTAGCTTCTGAAACCTTCTGCGAAAGCTCCTTTACCTCAGCCAGTAGCGCCTGCTTTTCTTCCTTAGCAGCCTTGCCAATCTTCTTTGAGAAGACGTTCTGCTCTGCACGCAGGGCCTCAAATTCAGAGATTTTCTGGCGGCGGGTAGTGTCAGCTTCCAGAATCTGGTCGATGAGGGTTTCGTCGGCGCCACGGGCACGCTGGGAGGCGCGGAAAGCGTCGGGGGTTTCGCGGAGGAGGTTAATGTCGATCATGCCCTTAAATTTACCGCAGTTTTAGAGAGGTTCTAGTTTTAAACGGTGCGAGCACTGTCAAGGAGACGCCTGTAGCGTACTACACACCACAAGTGGCATCTTTTCAGTATGCTGAACATATGGTTTCTCGTTCATCAATTCTTGTGGCTTCTGTAACTGGCGCTGGAGTGGCCGCCGCGGCGTCCGCTCTCTTGATGCGTCGGGCAAGACTCGCCCGCCCGGATCTCTTCCCGGTTTACCGCCCCCTGCACCGCATGATTGAACCGGGTGAACCGCGGCAGGTAGCGGTGATTTATAACCCGACTAAAACCCGGGCGGAGGCAGCGGTACGCATGATTACTGCCCAGCTGGGTTTCGCTAATTGGCCGCGTGCTTTTTTCTACGAGAGCACTCTTGAGGATCCCGGCACCGGTCTTGCTCAGCAGGCGGTCAAAGACGGCGCCGATATCGTGATTGCTGTGGGCGGTGACGGCACCGTACGCGCCGTGGCCAACGGGCTAGCTGGTACGGACGCCCGGTTGGGTGTGGTACCCCTGGGCACCGGTAATTTGCTAGCGCGCAACCTTGAACTTGATATTTCTGACCTCAACGGCTGTATTAACGTGGCCCTGCACGGCACCAGCCAGGCCATTGACATGATTCATCTTGAGCTGACCGGTCACGGCAAGGAGCTTGACCCCATTGACTACCTGGTCATGGGCGGGGCCGGGTTTGATGCCCAAATTATGAACGACACCCGCGAGGATTTGAAGGCGAAAATTGGTTGGTTGGCCTACGTGGGTGCCAGCTTCAAACACGTCTTTACCCGCCGGCGTCCCGCACAGATTTCTGTGGATGGCGGCACCCCCTTTGCCCGAAAAATCCGCACCGTTCTGATTGCCAACTGCGGCAAGATTCAAGGCGGGCTTAATCTGGCGTCAGTTGCTGAAGCTTCAGACGGGCGTCTTGAGGTGATTGTTCTGACCCCGCGCAACGTGGTCAGCTGGCTACGCCTGGCTGGGCAGTACATGACACGCCGTCCCGACACCCGCTTCCCCGTCGTAGAGTACTTTGTGGGCACTAGCGTAACGGTGGACTTCCCCCGCCAGCCCCTGCCCGTTGAGGTGGATGGAGATGTGTTGGGCGAGGTTGACTCGATGACAGCCACAGTGGTGCCCGGCGCTGTGAACGTTAACGTCTACCCTGAAGAGCTTGAGATCCGCACCTTCTCTGACCTGGTCGAAGCGCGTGAAGACCTGGTTGAACAGCAGGTGCGCTGGTGGCAGAGGCTACTGCGGCTCTAACGGCACCCATCGGACCTTAGATGTTGTGTTTGAGACCCTCAGGGCGGCCACCGACAAAGAGGGCCTCAACCCAATCGCGGGCGGCGTCAAAGGCATCCTCGCTGTGGAGGGTGTCTACAGCGGTGACGCGCTGGTCAGCGCGGGGGTAAGAGCCCAAATACTGCACCCCCGGTGAGACCCGGTGGATGCCGCGCAGGGCGTCCCGCACACGAGCATCATGCAGGTGCCCATCAATATCGATGGAGAAAAAGTAGGAGCCCAAGAACTCGCCGGTGGGGCGCGATTCAATGCGGGAGAGGTTGATCCCGCGAGTAGAGAACTGTTCGAGCAGGTCAAGCAGCGCGCCAGGGCGATCTTGCGGCAGCGGAATCACCAGGGTGGTTTTGTCAGCTCCGGTGGGAGCAGGCGCAGGTTTATTGCGGGCAACTAGCACAAAGCGAGTCACCGCGTTCTTGTTATCACCGATGTTGTGCGCTAGCACCTCAAGGTCGGGGTGTTGCTGAGCTACCGTGGGCGAGCAGACAGCTGCCTGGTAGCCGGGGTTTTCATGGAGCAACCCCAGTGCTGCAGCGGCGGTGGACGATCCCGGCACGTAGTCCACACCCCGCAGGTTAGCTGCCGCCCAGGCACGCACCTGCGCCCAGGCGTGAGTGTGGGTTGAAACGGTTCTAATATCTTCAAGGCTCACACCGGGGCGGGCTACCAACACGAAGGTGATGGGCACCAAAACTTCGCGGATAATCCGTAGATCAGCACCGCCTGCAGCGATAGCATCCAGGGTTGCAGTCACCCCACCTTCCACCGAGTTCTCGATGGGCACCATGGCGGCATCTGCCTCCCCGTTGCGTAGTCGCTCCAAAGCATCAGGGACGCTCGTAGCGGGCACACGGGCAGCATCCAGGGCGCCGGGTACGGTCAGCAGGGCTGCTTCGGTGAAGGTGCCGCTGGGGCCTAGGTAGGTGTAACGCATGGTTAACCAGTCTAGTGCGCCCCTTGGCCCTAACCTAGGGGGTGCGGGGCAGCGTCCGGCAGGTGAGAGAAACGGCGGCACGATGCCCCAAAAATTTTATCGTTGATAAGTGTTCTGGGTCTGCTGGTAGTAGTCCGCGGCAGGCTGCGCTGGCAAGGGTGATGGCTGGGAGGGGTGGCCTGACCGGTCACGTGAAGGTGTGAGGCAAAGCAGCAGCGGTATGAAGCCCAGCCACCAGAATCCCACGATAGGACCAATCCCCATCATGCCGGTGACAGGGAGCATGAGGACATCCAGCAGAATCCCCACGAAGCAGAGCGCCCACCAGGGGGAGAAACCGGCATCGCGCAGGCGTCGCAGTTGAAGCCCGAGGCTCAGGCTGATCCCAATGATGTAGCTCAGCATGAATGCCACCCACGCTAAGATAATGCCCGCCAGGCCCATCATAACTTCCCCAAAGCCGTGCATTTTGTCACCGGGTTGCCCTGTCTCTGGAGCTATCCACAGCATGAAGAGGAAGATGGCAGCGCACACCAAGGCGGTGATAGCGGCCCAGAAGGCAAAGACCCACCAGTATTCGCTGCGCGAGGCTCTGCCCTTGTAGAGAGTCATGTATGAAAAGAAGTTGCTCAGGGCGATGCCACAACCAACCCGAGGGCGGGGCAGACCATCAGTGGGGTGCTGGGAGACAAGCGTCGGCACCGTGTGTGAACCGTTGACCGGGTGGTCTGCGGCGAGCTGGTGAGGGTTTGCGGTGAAAGATCCACCCGGTGTCATGTCGGTGGTAACCGGCGCTGACGGGAGGAGCGTAAGACCCATCAATGCAAGGATAGGTATAACGGGGAGGAGCGTGCCGGTGGTCCAGAAACCCAGCCACTGCAACAGTAGCCCCAGGGGCGCAGCCAGGAGTAGCCATGCCAGCTGGGGGCTGAACCCGACGTCGCGCAGGCGCCGGGCAGCCAGTGAAGCGAGGAGCGCGGGTAAAAGTACGTGCACCAGAATTTGAACGCCACAGTACATCAGAATAAGGCCTAGGCCAATGAGGCTGAAGGTTTGACCGTCGTAGCGGTAGCTGGCGGTAAGACGGTCAAGGAAGAATTGAAGCACCAGAAGGACTGGCAGACAGAGCAGCACCAGGGCACCTACTCCCCAGGCTTCGCTGCGTGATGCTCTGCCGCGGAAGGTTGTGAGGTAGGTGAAGAGATTACCCCAGGCGTGTGCCAGACCCGCGTCGGGGCGCGGGTGTGGGTCTTGGGGGTGGTGGGTATCGCGCCGCGAGATACGTTTACGCACGGGTGCGATTTCCGGGGCTGACATGGTTTCTCCCTTGTTCATTTCTACTTGTGTTAGCAATAGCTACCACTGGAAATGTGACATGACAAGGGTGTTTATTAGGCTTTCCACTCAGAACACCAGGGTGAGTGCATGAGGCGTTAGGTTACGGCACGGGTGGTGAAGATATCTCGAATTCTGCTCAGACACAGGCATACAGTTGTACTTTTCAAAGATTCCTAGCCGGCAAATGAGAACTGAGTTTTAATTGAATAGTAGATGCTCCCCTAGAGAGGACCCCCATGGCTACAGATGAGACAAAGCGCCACCGTATAGTAAACAAACTTCAAGATTTAAAAGCAGATAACTTTAGCGAAGCCGAAGCAATTCTCGGATATGCAGAAGAGTTACGAAATCTAACTTTTGAAGATGTCCTCGCACTACAGCTATCTGAGGTTCTACCAAAAGCATCTCTCACAGACAGTAGCCGCAAGGGGGCGTTGGGGAACCTTCTTGAAGAACATTATTTCGGTTATACCATCAACTCTGACTCACAGCCCGACTTCCCCAATGCTGGCATGGAGCTCAAAGTTACACCGGTTGAATATGGCAATAATCGCAAGAAAGAGTGGGTTATTAAGGCCGGTGAACGGCTGGTTCTCACGATGATTCCCAACAACTGTGAGATTCCAGTTGAGTACGAAGGGTCATCTCTCGAGAAAAAAACTTCGGACATTCTTCTCATCAACTATTTGCGTGACCGTTCATTAAAAAATACTGAACAGATGATTAAGTTCGTCAACCGGTATCAAATTTCTGGAGAAGACCTAGAGATTATCAAGGCTGACTACGAAAAAATCACCAAGTTAGTTCAAGCAGGGCGTGCCCATGAACTCAGCGAAGGAATGACTAACTACCTGGGGGCCTGTACCAAAGGCGCAACCGCAGAAAAGAGCCTACGAACCCAGTTCTACCCCATGGTTAATGGGGATGGATCACTAGAGTACATACCTGCGAAAAGTCGCGCCTTTTCACTCAAACAGTCTTTCATGACTTCGCTAGTCCAGCGGTTTGAGAAGGAACAAAAAGAAGCTGACCAACTGGTTAATAATCTTCGGGAGCTCAAAGAAAATTCTTTCGACGACGTAGTCCTACATCTACTCGCTCCTTTCGAAAAGCGCTACTCGACCGACCTCGGAGCTGAGATGGCTCCTGACCTAAACCCCAACGCCAAAAATTTTCACAATGCTCTGACGTGGCGATTATTAGGTTCTAAGAAAAAACGGATTGAAGAATTTGATAAAGCAAATATCTCTGTCAAAGCAGTCCGGGTACAAAAGAATGGGGAAATCAAGGAAAAGCTGAAACTGAAAAACTTCAAATTCCTTGATCTTCACTCCGAAACCAAGTGGGAGGAATCTGAGTGGTACTCCCTGCTCAGCGACAAACGTTATCTATTCGTGGTTTATCAAGAGGATGAAAGAGGCTACTATCTACGCGGTGCATTCTTCTGGGCAGTCCCTACACACCTCATTGGGGGCGAAGAATTTGAAAACAACACGGGCACAGCCTACGAATACTGGCTAGATACCAAGAACAAACTTAAGGAAGGAATCATCCTAAAACAAAAGGGAAATACGATAACCAATAACTTTCTAGGAGTAGCTGATAACCCTGTCTGCCACATACGCCCGGGAGCGGATGCCCGAGCATACCGTTTCACCGATGGCAGACCTGAGATAGGCAATGTCAAGAAAGACGCAAATCAGCTGCCAGATGGGCAGTGGATGACCAAACAGGCATTTTGGCTCAACACTCAACTGATTGCGCAGGAAATCAAGCTCAACCTACCGTGACGCATATTTTGATGCAGGGGCGATACTAATCGTCGCACAATCAATCAAATATGAAATCACTTCATTTATCAGAGATGGGCACATTGATTGGGCGCTCAGATTTCCCTTTTTGATACGTGGGTTCCAGACAGGGAAGGGCTAACTTTCCCCTGTTAACCTAATATGTGTTGGATTTTCGCATAATCAGTAGACATGAACATGCTCTGACCTGGTGTCATTCAAACGATTCGCTTTGGTGCGCAACATCTCAAACGCTATTACTTGATCAGAACATCAGTTCTGATCTATACTCTTATAAGTATCATTTACCAGCAGGGGGTTAGGCATGTCTGACAAGCCAATTCGCATCATTGAACTCTTCGCTGGCGTAGGCGGTTTCCGCTTGGGCTTTGAGGGCTACGACAAAGACGGCTTTACCCTGCCCGCAGCAGGTAGTTTCGAGACAGTCTGGGCCAACCAGTGGGAGCCCCCAGGAACACCCACTAAGCAATTCGCTGCTCGCTGCTACATTGCCCGTTTTGGTGAGGAGAATTTCCTCAACGAGGACATCAATAAAGCGCTAACCATGGCAGAAAACGGCGAACTCACCATCCCCGACGCCGACATGCTTGTTGGTGGCTTCCCTTGCCAGGACTACTCTGTGTCTAAACCTCTCTCCCAGTCTCACGGCATAGAGGGCAGAAAAGGTGTTCTCTGGTGGGATATCTATCGCGCTCTCGAAATGAAAAAGCCTCGCTATGTTGTTCTGGAGAATGTAGACCGGCTGCTCAAATCACCATCAAAACAACGTGGACGTGACTTTGCAATTATTCTTTCCTGCTTTTATGCACTCGGCTATTCTGCAGAATGGCGCGTAATTAACGCTGCGGACTACGGTCATCCCCAGAAACGCAAGCGAGTTTATATATACGCAGAACTTACTGACACAGCATGGGAACTTGAGCAGACCCTACGTACCGATGGAGTCTTTGCTGAAGCTTTCCCCATCACACAGGAACTAGAACGAGAAGATAACTTCACCATTGGAATTGATCCCTATGAAGTCACCCAGGACTTTGGGCTAGGTGCTAAAACTTCGCGATTCCAGGACGCTGGTGTGATGCAAGACGGCAAGGTTTATACCGCAAAACCGCGGGCATCTTATAGCGGTCCTTTTAAGGTTCTCGGCGATATCATTTTGGATGAGAACCAGATTCCTGAGCAATTCTTTATCGATTCCAGCAAAATCGAATCGTGGAAATATCTCAAGGGCGGTAAGCGAGAAGAACGTATCAATAAAGCTAGCGGCTTCAAATACACTTACTCTGAAGGTAGTATGTCTTTTCCCGACCCACTAGATAGGCCTGCCCGCACCATCTTAACGGGCGAAGGCGGAGCAGGTGCCTCCAGGTTTAAACACGTTGTGGAAACTGAGTCAGGGAGACTACGCCGCCTTGTCCCTGATGAACTTGACCAGATTCAAGGTTTTCCACGTGGCTGGACAGACACAGGTCTTACCGATGGACACCGTGCTTTCTGCATGGGTAATGCTCTGGTTGTAGGTATACCCAACGCTCTGGGCAAAGTTATCAACAAACGTCACTTTGGTCTGAGCTAATAGACTGCCGATACTGAAGTAAAGATAAGCGGGGCGGGGCAGACAATAAGTCTGCCCCGCTCAAGTTTTCTACAGCTAACATGAAGGCTTATACAGGCACCAGGTCTCGCGCGTATTCCTCAAAATGCCTAGACAGCAGGGCTTTCTCCTTCTCACCAATTTCAGCCTGAAGAGGACTCCCGTGCAAGAGACTGTACTGGGTTGTCACCAAATCGCGGTGCAAAGAAATCCGCTGAGTATTGTCAACGCCCATCAGCCCCATATCGAAAAGCCTGTGCACATCCCTCCGAAGCAACAAACCGCCGTCCGCAACATGCTCACCCGTACTTGCGTAAGAATAGAGGTGTGCGGCGTCCAGCGCAGCGATATAGCAGGGGCCTGTAAAAGCACACTGAGCACCAAATTTTCTAATGAGGTGGGCACGGAATTGCGCCTGCCCACGGCGCGTCCGCACTGTTCTTTCGGCAAACCCACCCGGCAGAGCGACCTCCGAATCGTTCAAGCCCACCTCCACCTGGCGTCGGGTGCTGAAATTCAGCTGATCAAAGAAGCGCAACACCTTAGCAGGGTTGAGCTTAACGATGCTGTTCTGCCTATTCCAGTGATCAGATAGCTGGGGGAACTCATTAGCAAGCATAGAACCAGCAAGGTCAGACCAGGTATCCCCAAATTCAGCCCTATAGGAGATCCCGTTTTCTACCGAAACCACAGGTACTCTGGTGCTACGCTGGTCAGCGGTAAGCTGACCAGCACATACGCCATCGCAACGGTAGTCCTCGGACGTCGTGCGCCAGTACAGCCTGGTGCTATTACACCGTGGGCACCGCAACCGTTCCACAGGCGCGGACACCATAGAAATTGACTCAATGACAGCAGCGCCCAACAACATCTGCTCATCCCTCACCAGTAGCCAATCACCAGGTGCAACCTGCTTACAGTTGGGTACTTTGTCGCTATATGAGTAGTGCGAATCGATATCGTCGTCATAGACAAGACCAGATTTAGCCCTACGGTTCACCTCGTCGTCAAGTGATCTGACTAACCAAATATTATGTTGTTCGAGTTCACGGGGAACAGCGAGCTGTGGGTATACGAGATCTGGACGATAATGCTGAGAGGTCATTCCAGCAGCTTAAAACAGGTGTGGTTTAAAACGGTGACGGCAGCCCGAAAAGTAGAAAATTTCTTACTTGGCGTATTGTGTCCACCAAACTCATCAAGCCAGCTCCCTGTTCTATAACTGGCTCTTTGTATGCGTGCTATCCCCCTCTGCCAAACTTGCGGTAACGCAAAACACCAAGAGATGAGGTCCTGATCCACGCAGCAGACCCACAAACACAGTCCGCTGGCTCCAGGCTCATGCTCAGCCCGGATGACTACCACCGGCCGAAGCCTGATTTATTCTCTGGCAGCTACCCTCCTGCTTCTAGGCAGAACCTCACCCAGCAGGCGGTCACGGCAAGTGCTCTTTACCTCTCCCCCACAGAATGATCCCCGCCTGCAGCACGGTTAGTGCGCAGACGGGGATAAACAGCAACACGGCAGGGACGCCGCGTAGTACCTAGCTCGCTAGGTCAGGGAAGGCTTCTGCCACACCGTCAAAGACGATTTTGCCTGCATCCGTATTGAGCCCTAGCGCTAGGTCAGGGTTAGCTGCTAGGGCGGCATCCACTCCATCTGCCAGCTTGAGTACATAGGGCAGGGTAGCGTCTGTCAGCGCCAAGGTTGAGGTGCGCGGTACAGCTCCGGGCATGTTGGCTACGCAGTAGTGCCTGATGCCGTCTACCTCAAAAATGGGGTCAGCATAGGTAGTGGGTTTGGAGGTTTCAAAGCATCCGCCCTGGTCAATCGCCACATCAATCAGGAGTGCACCGGGTTTCATCTGCTTCAGGTGCTCACGACGCACCACCTTCGGTGCCTTAGCGCCGGGCACCAGAATGGAGCCGACTACCACGTCCGCTGCTACAATTTCACGCTCAATATTGGCTGGGGTTGAGGTCAGAATACGCGCTGATGCGCCAAATAAATCAGCCAGTTCGCGCACCCGCGGCCCGTAACCCTCAAGAATAGTGACCTCGGCGCCTAGACCCACCAGCAGTTTTGCCGCCTGAGTACCCACATTGCCACCGCCCAACACCACGGCGCGGGCAGGCGCAACACCGGGCACACCGCCCAGCAGAGTGCCGCTGCCACCTTCTGTTGAGAGCAGGTACTGAGCACCAACCTGGGCTGCAAGGCGCCCCGCAACCTCGCTCATGGGCAATAGTAGAGGCAGCGCCCGGCCGGTACGCACGGTTTCATAAGCAATACCGCGAGTCTTAGCCGCCAAAAGAGCCTCCGTCAGGGGCTTGTCTGCGGCCAGGTGCAGGTAGGTGAAAAGGGTAAGATCTTCGCGCAGGTACTCATACTCAGATTCAATGGGTTCTTTGACCTTCACCAGCAGTTCTGCTTGCTCCCAGGTCTCACTCTGGCGCACCAGCTGCGCACCGGCACCCTCATATTCTTCATTAGTGAAGCCAGCGCCAACGCCGGCGTCCTTCTCGATAAAAACCTGGTGGCCAGCCTGGGTAAGTGCGTAGACGCCATCGGGGGTCAGCCCTACTCGCTGTTCTTGGGGTTTGATTTCGCGGGGTACGCCAATGCGCATGGTTACTTCCTTTAATTCGCCATCAAAAACAGGGGTGTAATCCATATTACACGCAAGCACCCGGGCTCCCCCACCTAGAGGAGCGAAGAGCCCGGGCAACAAAATCTGTGTAACTAGCTCAGTTCAGACTTCGCCGAAGGGTCTGAATCGTTCAGGAATTTTTCGATGCGCTCCGCCTCGTCAGCCTCGCCAATCGCAGCAGCAGCCTGGCCCAGCAACAGCAGAGCCTTCAGGAAGCCGCGATTAGGTTCATGGCTTACGGGGATTGGCCCGTGCCCCTTCCAACCGTTGCCGCGCAGTGCGTCCAAACCGCGGTGGTAGCCCACGCGCGCATAAGCGTAAGCCTCAAGCACGCGGCAATCTGCCCAGGTTTCTTCAGCTAAGGTTGCCCAAGCCAGTGGGGACTTGGGGAAGGCCTTAGCCAAATCTTCACCAATATCGCCGGCCTGGACGCGTGCCAGTAGCTCGGTTTCTTCGGGCAGGTAGGTGGGGGCAGGGCCGTCCAACAGGTTCTTACCAGCAAGTGACATGGGGGTCTCCTTAACAGTTCTTACGGTTACACCAAAGTCTACGCGCTAGCCAGGCACGCCACCCCAGCTAATCTTCAAAGAGCCTGCTGCGACCGGCTTGACTCAACCGGATGCACAAAGGACGGGATGAGATACGTTCTGCCAGCCCCTTAGTTTCAAGCCCCTCGATGTACTTACGAGTCGTACTTCTTGACCTACCCGACACCTCGGTTAGCGTATCCCAAGTAACTCCCAATCCATTACCAAAAAGACGTTCCTGGGCAAGAACGTAGAGGGTTCCGGATAGACCCTCGGTGAGCTCCTCATCATCAGCCACCAATACATCAAGGCGGGACTCCAGAGCAGACATCTGCTTCTGTTTCAGCTCGAAATCATCCATCAAAGCTACCTGTGCATCTTGGATTAACTCCAACATTGTATGAACAAAGGGGGTAGCATCAGCAAAGTTCAGTGGCTCTTCAACATCTGTGAACGCCCTATAGTACTTAGGTCTCTGCCCATTAATTTGAGAAGCCAAAGTCAGCACGGTAAAAGCAGAAAAAATATGTAGAAGCTGAGCACTCAGTAAAAACCTGCCGAAACGCCCATTGCCATCATAGAAAGGGTGGACTGCCTCAAACATAAAGTGGGAAACCACCCTGGAAAGAAGGAAGGAGGCGCTGTCGTCTTCCAGGTGTTCCAACATTGCTTTGAGTTGCTCAGATATTTCCCCCTTATCTTTGGCTCCGGCATGGACAACCTCGTTAGCACCGTCGCGCACGTATACCGGACCAGCCCTAAATAGATCGCCATCAAGGCGATCATCCTCTTCAATTTCAGAGCCAAAGAGGCTGTCATAGGTAGCCCGGATGCCCTCTAAGGTAACAGGCGGCTCAACCTTGCCCTGGGAAAGCTCCAAGTACAGCGTCGCAATCTCACGGAACTTCTTATGCTCGTTTGGCGCTGCTTCAAGAGCGTCCATAATTTCTTGCCGCGTAGAACGCACACCCTCAATTTCATTAGTCGCTGCAATTTCCCTAATGATGAGGTTATATAGGTAGCTTTTCCGTGCCGCTACAGGGATATTTTGTGCCAGGTCTTTGATGGAGCGCTCATTGCGCAAAATCTTCTCTTGCAACTGGAGCAACTGGGGCGTAGCCGTATAGAAGAGAGTCTCCGCACCCACAGTAAAGCGCGTTTCAAAACCGTTAGACCGCCTGCGCTGAGCCTCAGAGGCAGCAGTATCATGGTCGTACTGATGAAAGACGCTCTTGAGCAACCTGTATTTCTGCATAACAGCCCTGCCTATCTCGTAAAAACACCCGTTTTTAGTATTTAGACCCCATCCTATCCATTCCTTAAACGTAAAAACACCCCTTTTTACGTTTAAGGGACGGCTCGGACGCACCCTTAAACCTAAAAAGCCCATTTTTAGGGTTAAGCCGCAGCCCCGTTCTGCGGTGCACAGCCCACGCACACAAAAGCGCGGCGCGCCCTCCCCAAAAGAAGGACGCACCGCGCCTGTAAAGCTAGCCAGCTAGGGACTACTTCACTGAAGTACCTGCTGAGCCTAGCTGCTGAGCTGCTTCCACCACGCGAGCGGTCATACCAGCTTCAGCTGCAGCACCCCATACGCGGGGATCGTAGAGCTTCTTGTTGCCAACTTCGCCGTCAACTTTCAGCACACCGTCGTAGTTGCTGAACATGTGGCCAGCAACGGGGCGGGTGTAGGCGTACTGGGTGTCAGTGTCGATGTTCATCTTGATAACACCGTATGAAACGGCATCCGCGATTTCCTGCTCGGTTGAGCCTGAACCACCGTGGAAGACCAGGTAGAAAGGCTTGTCCTTACCGTACTTAGCGCCGACCTCAGTCTGGATTTCCTTGAGCAGCTCGGGGCGCAGGTGCACGTTACCGGGCTTGTACACACCGTGAACGTTACCGAAGGTTAGAGCAGCCATGTAGGTGCCCTTCTCGCCCAGGCCGATAGCCTCAACGGTCTTGATGGCGTCCTCAACAGTGGTGTAGAGAGAGTCATCGATAGCGCCCTCAACGCCGTCTTCTTCGCCACCAACAGCACCGATCTCGACCTCAAGAACCTGGTGGTTCTTAGCGGTGCGAGCGATCAGCTGCTGAGCGATTTCAAGGTTCTCTTCGAGGGAGATAGCTGAGCCGTCCCACATGTGTGAGTTGAAGATGGGGTCTTCGCCGCGGGCTACAGCCTTCTCTGACTCTTCGAGCAGGGGCAGAACGAAGCCGTCTAGCTTGTCCTGGGGGCAGTGGTCGGTGTGCAGAGCAATGTTGACGTCGTACTGCTTAGCGACCTCGCGAGCGTAGGCAGCGAAAGCCAGTGAGCCAACAACCATGTTCTTCTTGGTTGAGCCTGACCAGTATGCTGCGCCACCGGTTGATGCCTGGATGATGCCGTCTGAACCTGCCTCAGCGAAACCTGCAATGGCTGCGTTGAGGGTCTGTGATGAGGTGACGTTGATTGCTGGGTACGCGAAACCCTTGGTCTTCGCGTTTTCAAGCATTTCTGCATAGACTTCCGGGGTTGCAATAGGCATGCTGACTCCTTGGTTGTCGGTTGGGCGGCCCGGTTGGCTGCCTGTTGATCGAGTTAGTACCAGCGCTGCCGGGCTGACCGGTCAGGGGCACTTGCCTACTTCTCAGTTTACCAAGGGTGAACGCGCTTAAGGTAGGTTTCCCACACAAATTTCGGTCATAAACCCACTTAAAACCATGAAGATCATAGAGTCTAATGCACCTCAAGCCTAATTTTTCTCGGTCGAGAAGGCTTACATGTTGGTTTTTATGGGTTTACGTGGACGCCTCTTACCCTCAACTCGCCCCCTATTGATACACAAGGACGCCGCCGGTGCACCTTCCCTGCTCGTTGCTGGAAGGTGCACCTGCGGCGTCCTCACCGGAACCTAAAAGGCTAAAGACCGAAGACCCAGACAGCCAGGCTCATGGTGGTTGCGGTAATGGCGAAGATACAGAAGATATTCAGCCACAGACCGCCCTTGATCATCTGACCGATGGTGACGTACCCCGAGCCGTAAGCAATAGCGTTGGGCGGGGTTGCTACCGGCAGCATGAAGGCGCAGGTTGCAGCCAGTGCCACGGGGATTGCCAACAGCATGGGATCGTAGCCCATGCCCATGGCGATGCCGCCAGCCACGGGTAGGAAGGTCGCCGCGGTAGCCGTGTTAGAGGTCAGCTCGGTGAGGAAGAGCACGCCGGTAGCTACCAGAGCCACAATCAGCAGAATGGGCAGAGCGCCCAGACCGGCAACCGTGCTACCAATCCATTCGGTCAGCCCGGAGCTAGTGAACTGACCTGAAAGAGCCAGACCGCCGCCGAAGAGGAGCAGGACGCCCCAAGGAAGCTTGGTGGCAGTTTCCCAGTCAATCAGGCGAACACCCTTATTAGCGCTGCCACCGGCAGGCAGCGCAAAGAGCAGTAGACCCACGGCCACCGCGATGCCGGCGTCCGTGATGGGGGGCGCATCAGACCAGATGATGGGCACAAAAATCCAAGCGAGAGCCGCCAGAATGAAGATCCCCAGCACCTGCCCTTCGCCCGAGCCCATGTTACCTAGCTTCTGGTACTCGGTAGCAATCAGCTTTTTACCGCCGGGAATCTCATCAATTTCGGGCTTGAACAGTACCTTAGTCAGCAGGAACCAGCAGAAGAAAAGAACCACAATGGCGATGGGCATGCCCACAATCATCCACTGACCAAAGCCAATTTGCACACCGTGCGTGTCGGCCATGTAGCCTGCCAGCAGGGTGTTGGGAGGGGTGCCAATCAGGGTGCCCAGCGAACCGATGGACGCCGCGTAGGCAATACCCAGCATGAGCGCAGTGCCAAAGTTGGACTCAATGACAGCGCTCTTGACCTCATCGCTGTCAGGGGCGGCGCCGTCCTCAATCTGAATGTTCTTACCGCCGGTTGCCTGGGCAATCAGCATGAGCACGGAGACACCGATAGGGATCATCATGACCGCGGTGGCGGTGTTCGATACCCACATCGAGAGAAAGCCCGTGGCCACCATGAAACCCGCAACCATCATGGAGGGGTTGGTGCCCATGACTTTGAGGGTCAGCAGGGCGATGCGGCGGTGCAGGTTCCAGCGCTGCATAGCAAGTGCCAGCAGGAATCCGCCCATAAAGAGGAAAATGATGCTGTTGCCGTAGCTGGCGCCGATATCGTTGATTTTAACTTCGCTATTAAACACCGGGAAAATCACCAGCGGCAGGAGGGCGGTGGCAGGGATGGGGATCGCTTCGGTCATCCACCAACCGCCCATGAGCACAGCAGTTGCCGCAGTGAGGCGGGCGGCGTCCGGCACCTCGCCGGGCATGATGAAGTAGACCAAAAGTGCGGCAGCTAGACCACCGATGAAACCAATGAAGCGCTTTTTGCGTTCGCCCTGTTCAACCTCTGGGGCTTGAGAGCCGCGGGAGTGGTGAATCTGAGAAATCGCCTGAGTGGGCGCCGCACTGTACTTCTGCAGGTGGTCGCCCGTGACGTGGGGTTTTGACATGTAGACCTCACTTCTTTGTGTGTGTAACTCCTGGCCCGCACTCATGCGGGGGTTCGTTTCACTCTACTAGACAAGGCCTTTGGTGAAGTGTACTTCACATGTGTGTGACGCTGGTGGGGGTAGCAGTATAGGTAACGCCTCACCACCATGGGGGCAATCCCCCTGCTCGTGAGGCGTTATTCCTGCAGATGCGATGGTAAGCAGAGCGCCGGGCTAAGCCTGCCCAGGTCTAAGATGCCCAGGTCTAGGATGCCCAGGTCTAAGAGGAGGCAGTCTCGCGCACTTCGAGCCGGCGGTCAGCGATAGTGAAGGCAAGCCCGCTGCTGAGAGTGAGAATAATAGCCGAGAAGGCTGCAATAATACCCAGGTTCCAGTGGAAGCCGGCCTCGGTCAGCGCATAAAGAATGGAAGGGATCAGGGCAGTACCCACAGCGGTTCCCATCCGTTGCCCCAGTGAAAGCACACCACCGGCGACACCGCTGACCTGCGGCGGAACCGACTTGAGGGTCAGAGTCTGATTAGGTGAGATTGTCAAGCCGCCACCGATACCCAGAAGAATCAGGGGTACCGCTAGCGCCCAGACGGGCAAAGTGCCGTTTTCAACCGGGGTGATGAGAAGTATCGTGCCAGAAATCGCCAGTAGAGAGAAGCAGAACCCCACCATCACCATACGGCGGCCGGCAGTCAGCACACGGCGTCCTGCCCAGGGAGCGACAAAGGCTGACACCAGCGCTGAGGGCACCCCAATCATGGCAGCCATGAGGGCGCTCTGGTTTAGATGCCCCTGCACGTAAATAGGTATGATCAGCCAAACACTGGTGTTCCCCAAGAAATAGAGGGAGACAATCATGATGCCGTTGCGGAAGGCAGGTTGCCTGATGAGGTCCATGTCCAGCATGGGCGGGTGCCCAGCCTTCTTATAGCGCCCTTCCCAGATCACGAAGAAAACGAGCAGAGCCAAACCTAGCGGCAGGAAGACCCAGAAAGCCGGGTTCTCGCTACGTTGCACAAAGGGCAGAAGAAGAGTGAAAACGGCCAGGGCCAGAGTAACCATACCCACGGGATCTAGGTCCATGCGCTTGGCGCCGGAGGAGGGCGCAATGCGGTCTCGCGGAATCCACCGCAGGCCCAGCACCAAACCCAGCAGGCCGATAGGCACGTTAATGAGGAACATCATGCGCCAGCCCAGTGACTCACCAAAGATTTGAATCAGGAAGCCACCCAGCACCGGGCCCACAATCACTGCAAGCGCCACCACCGAACCGAACATACCGTAGGCGCGAGCGCGGGCTTGGCCGGTGAAGTTTTGTTGGATGATGCCAGTGGTTTGCGGGTTAATGAAGCCAGAGCCGAGGCCCTGCAGAACGCGGGCAACAATCAGAAACTCGATGGAGGGGGCCACACCGCTGAGCAGGGAGCCCAGGGTAAAGAGAATGAGCCCGAGCATGAACATACGGCGGCGGCCGGTGGCATCGCCCAGACGTCCGGCGGCAACCAGTGGCACCGCGAAAGAAAGGGCATAACCTGAGACGACCCACTGGGTTTGGCTGGAGCTTGCCCCCAGTGATGAGCCGATGGGCGTGAGCGCCACGTTGACCACGGACACCGCCATGAGCGCCATGAAGAGAGGCACGAGCAGGGCAGTCAGCAGTTTCTTGGGGCTGGTGTGAGCCGGTAAGGACGCAGACCCCCCGCTACCGTTAGTAGGGGAGGGTGGGGTGCCGGGTTGGCTCATTGCAGGCGTCCTTTCGTGCACAGGTGCAAGTCTCTATTTGCCAAGGGTACACCCGCTCAGAGGGCTGAACTGATTGCTAGAAGCCGCTGCGGTTAAAATGACATTTCCTGCCGGTCAGCGGCATTTATCTGTCATTCACCGGCAAGAAGCGCCACTCTGCACGAAAATCTAGTTGACCTTCTGACCGAACTCGTGGCGGCGGATCCAGGCGTGCATAGCGATACCGGCGGCAGTTGCCGCGTTCATGGAGCGGGTAGAGCCGTACTGCTCGATGGACAAAGTCGCCTCTGCAGCAGCGTGAATTCCCTCTGACAGGCCCGGGCCTTCCTGGCCAAAGACCAGCACACAGTCCTTAGGAAGGTCATAGGTTTCTAACTGCTTGGAATCTGGGAAGATATCGATACCGATAATTGCTAGCCCCTCGGCTCGTGCCCACTCGACGAAGTCTTCGACCGTGGGGTGGTGGCGCACGTGCTGGTAGCGGTCGGTGACCATGGCGCCGCGACGGTTCCAGCGCTTCTTACCAATAATGTGCACCTCTTTCGCCAAAAAAGCGTTGGCGGTGCGCACCACGGTGCCAATGTTCAAATCGTGCTGCCAGTTCTCGATTGCCACGTGGAAGGTGTGGCGTCGGGTGTCCAGGTCAGCGATGATGGCGTCCATGGTCCAGTAGCGGTAGTGGTCTAAGACGTTGCGGCGGTCGCCCTCGCGCAACAGTTCCTCGTCCCAGTGCTCACCCTCGGGCCACTCGCCTTCCCAGGGGCCGACGCCGACCACACGGGCATCCTCAGGAGCAGGGGCCGCGGGCTGTTCGGGTGCAACTGGGTCAAACAGTTCGCTTTTCTGGTCATCACTCATGAAATAAAACTCTCTCTCACACGGCAAAAGACCCCTGCGCTGAGGGGTCTTCTGCACCAAAAACAGTGGTTAGTCGAGGCCCAGGTCGCTCTTGGAGTAGGCATAGAGGCAGGGAACGCCCGCGATCTCTTCGATGTGCTCCTTGGCGCCGGTTGCTCGGTCAACGATGACGGCAACAGCCACGACCTCGGCACCTGCGTTACGCAGGGCTTCAACAGCGGTCAGGGCGGAGCCACCGGTGGTGGAGGTGTCCTCAACAGCAACGACGCGGCGTCCAACCACGCTGGGGCCTTCAACCTGACGGCCCATGCCGTAGGACTTCTGAGCCTTACGCACTACGAAGGTGTCGATGGCGCGGTCATTGTCACCTGCGGTGCGCATGATGGCGTGCCCGACGGGGTCAGCGCCCATGGTCAGACCGCCAGCGGCATCAAACTCGATGCCGGCTGAGTCAATGAGGTCAAGCATGACTTGACCGACCAGGCGGGACGCCTCGTGGTGTAGGGTGATGCGGCGCAGGTCAACGTAGTAGTCAGCTTCTTTGCCGGACGCCAGGGTCACCTTGCCGCGCACAACAGCAAGTTCAGAGATGAGCTGGCGCAGACGCTCGCGGGCTTCTTCGATGGTGGGGGTGTCAGAGAGGTTAGTCATGTTCCCTAGTCTAATGGGTGCGCCCATGCCATCTGTAGCTCCGAGGCTCTAATTCTGGGTCAGGTTTGAGTGGAGAGAATACTACTTAGAACACCGGGTGAGGGCAGACCGCTAGACCAGCGGGCGTAGCATGGTACGCATGAACCTTTTTAGGAAAGACACCACCGAAACTACCGGGCAGAAACTCACCCGCTTGGGTCTGGGTGCTGGCCTCACTTTCATGGGCGCTCTGCATTTTAAGAAGGATGCGGCGCATTCGTTCGCATCTATCGTCCCGCCGTGGGTACCGGGCAGCCCCGAGGGTGCGGTGTATGCATCCGGTGTTGCTGAACTGACCCTGGGCCTCACCCTGCTGACCGCACCCGGCGCACGACGTGTATCCAGTCTAGGTTCTGCAGCCCTTTTTGCGGCGGTTTTCCCCGCCAATGTTTACCAGTACACTCAGGGCATTGATATCCCAGGGGTATTTGATACCGACGCCAAACGCCTGCGCCGCCTCCCCATGCAGATTCCTATGATTGCCGCAGCTCTTTACGTAGCTAAGAAGTAGCTCCGGGGAGTTGCTGAGATTCCGTTAGGCCCCCGCCACTCCATCTGCGTGGCGGGGCACGGCCGCGCGTAACTTGGTAACCATCTCGTCATATTCAGCGACGGGGTCTGAATCAGCCACAATCGCTCCCCCGGCAGCCAGGGTGAGAGTGCCATCCCTGTAAGCGACCAGCGTCCTAATCACAATGGACAGAGCAGCAGATCCGTCTGCCCCGAAGTAGCCCAGAGCGCCGGAGTAGACCCCACGAGCGCGCCCCTCAAGCCGGTCGATAATTGCCATGGTGGACGCTTTGGGCGCCCCGGTCATAGAGCCGCCTGGGAAGCAGGCGGCAGTTGCATCTACCGCAGTGACGCCGGGGCGCAACTGGGCGGTAATGGTGGAGACCAGCTGATGAACGGTCGAGTAACTTTCAACGCCCATGAGCACCGGCACGCGTACCGACTCGGGGTAGGACACCAACGAAAGGTCGTTGCGGAGCAGATCAACAATCATAAGGTTTTCCGCCCGGGTTTTGGGGTCCGCCGCCAGCCAGGCGGACGCCGCGGCGTCCTCTTCGGAGGTAGCACCGCGGGGCACGGTGCCCTTAATGGGCTTGCTCTCGGCTTGACCACCGGCGGTCACGCTCAGGAACTTTTCGGGCGATGAACTGAGCACCGTAAAGTCATCGCAACGCAAAAAGCTGGCGTAGGGGGCAGAATTTTTCTCACGCTGGGCTAGATAAAGAGCCAGAAGATCAGCTTCATCAAGAGCAGGCTGAACCCGGGTAGATGTTTCAGCGGTTAAGCAGACTTCATAGCTGTTGCCCTCGAAGATTTCCCGCTGAGATTCCTGTACTTTAGCGAGGTAATCATCGCGGTCGGGTAGGGGAAAATCCGGTATGGCAGGCGCATATGCTCTAGCTTGCATAGTGTGAGCACCAGTGTTTTCACCCAACTCTGCCAGCTGGCGTGCTGTCTGCTGAACCCAGGCATCCGGGCCTATCAACCAAGCCTTCCCACTAGCGTGCTCATAGGCCAGGTAGTGGGTAGCAGGCATCCAGAGCGCATCGGGGGTGGACGCTTGCCGGTAGGGGTGCTGGTGGTGAAAGTTAGTCAGTTCAAAATCGGCGTGTGCCTCATAGCCCATAAAACCTACGTAACCGCCAGGCAGAGCATCCAGCGGGAGGTTCTCTGCGCCGGTAATAGCGGGGGCATCTGCCAGCATCCGAGGCAGAACCTGCCAGATAGTGCCGGGTAGGGTGCGCCTCATAGCCCCTTTACCATCGAGGACGCTGACCTGCGGCTGGGTCAGCCCGGCAGACTCATAGCGTAGCGCTCCCCCATCGTGAGGGGCACCCAGGTAGGAGTAGCGGGACATAGGCGATTCATCGCGGGCTGAGTCCAGCCAAAAAGCGTAAGGGTTGGTGCCTGCCACCAGTGGGAAGGCGTCTTTGGGTTCCACCGGGAAAGGCAGGGGCAGGCAGGTCAGGGAAGTCACCGGTTTAGTATATCGGGCAAGATCTGGAGGCAAGGTATAGCGAAGAGAGCTGCCCTCCCACTGCACCAAAAAGCCGCCCCGGTGATACCGGGGCGGCCGTAGTAGCAGAGGAGCTTAGCGTACCTGCGGGGTTTCCCCGTTCTCGGAGACCATGGGCATCTCGGCGTCCTGCCAGGCACCCATACCGCCAATGACGTTGATAGCGTCAAAGCCGTACTGGTTGAGGTAGGCGGCAGCCCGCAGTGAGCGGCCACCGGCACGGCAAATGACGTACACATCTTCGTCTGCTGGCACATCACCATACCGCTCGGGAACTTCGCCCAGGGGAATATGCTGGGCGCCGGCGATGTGACCTTCTTGCCACTCGTAGTCCTCGCGGACGTCCAGAATTTTGGCGCCTTCGGGAATCTGGTCGACGGTGACCTGGGGGATGTCTTCGTTCATAGTGGAGTCCTTTACTTGAGATGTTTCTTAGCTTCAGGATAGGCGGGGCAGGGTGCTGCTCACAAGTGGTTCAGCCAGTACCGAAATCATCGTCTCCGAACCGCACTTCTACGCTGTGAGCGCATAGCTTTCCTCCCCACCCCCTTTGACAAGTCACACTACACAGTTAGAGTTAAAAGAAAGCACGCTTACAAATACCGTGCGCTTACTCAAAGGAGATTGCTATGAGCACCTACGCACTCACCAACGCCAACACCGGTAAGGTTGAAAAAACTTTTGATACCCTCGCATCCAGCGAGATCCCCGGGCTCATCGACACTGCCCACGAAGCCTACCTTTCCTGGAAAAATAACTCCGTAGCGGAGCGCGCCACTGTGCTCGCGGCGGCCGCCCAGGGCTTTGATGCTCGCAAAGATGAACTCGCTGAAATCATCGGACGTGAAATGGGTAAGCCCCATGCCGATGCTCTGGCTGAAATCCAGCTTGTAGTGGACATCTTCAACTGGTACGCCACAGAAGGCCCTGCACATCTTGAAGATTCACCGCTGTATGCCAAGGGTGCACCCGTAAACTTCGTGCGTCACGACCCGCTGGGTGTCCTTTTGGGTGTCATGCCCTGGAACTTCCCCTACTACCAGCTAGCACGCTTCACCGCCCCCAACTTGCTGGTGGGTAACACGGTCCTGATGAAGCAGGCGTCTATCTGCCCCGTTTCATCAGCTGCTTTTGAGGAAGTATTGCTAGAAGCAAACCTACCCAAGGGTGCCTACCAGAACCTCTACCTCGACACCGAAGACGTCGCGCACATCCTCAAGGATTTCCGCGTGAAGGGCGTATCGGTCACTGGCTCTGAACGGGCCGGCGCTGCGGTTGCTGAGCTGGCGGCGCAAAACCTTAAAAAGTCTGTCATGGAACTGGGTGGCAATGACCCCGCCATTGTCCTGGCCGACGTTGAGAACGTGGGCAAGGTGGCAGAAACCCTTGCTGGTCTGCGCTTTTCCAACGCTGGTCAGGTATGCACTTCACCCAAGCGCATCATCGTGGTTGAAGACATTTATGACGAGTTCGTTGAAGCAGCAAAAACCGCCGTTGAGAACTTCGTGGTGGGCGACGCCGATGATCCCGAGACCCAGATGGGCCCGCTGTCCTCAGAGTCAGCACGCGATGACGCCGTCGAGCGCATCGAGCAGGCAGTCAAGGACGGCGCGACCCTGCATGCGGGCGGCAAGAAGCTAGACCGCCCCGGCTGGTTCATGAGCCCCGCCCTGCTCACCGACGTTGATTTCGATGATGACCTCTCCTGCAATGAACTCTTTGGCCCGGCTCTTGTGGTCTACAAGGTCAAGGACGAGGCAGCGGCAATTGAGTTCGCCAACGCCAGCGAGTACGGTCTGCAGGCATCTGTGTGGACCGCTGACATGGACCACGGGCTTGAAGTTGCTGATCAGATCGAAGCCGGTATGGTATTGGTCAACGAGCACGTTGTTACCCAGGCAGATTTACCCTTCGGTGGTATCAATAAGTCAGGTTACGGCCGTGAACTCACCCAGTGGGGTCTGCTTGAGTTCACCAACGAGAAGCTGATTCGCGCTACTAAGCTCAGCTAGAACTCTTCGCGCCGCTCTTTCGCGGTTTTATGTGACCCGGCTATTGTTCTAGCCGGGTCACACGTTTTAAACCGAGGCGCAGCAAGAGGCCCTCTAACGCTCGTCGCCTCATCAACGTCCACAATGAAGATTACACACGGGCGGTTCTACGCGGTTCATGCACACCACGGGGCTAGGCTTAGTACATGTCAAACCGCGCAGGCACAGTTGCCACCCTTCAAGACCTTGTTGATATCGATGCGCTGATCAGCGCTTACTATGACCTCACCCCCGAGATGACCGATCCCGCACAGCGCGTGGCTTTTGGTACATCCGGGCACCGTGGCAGCTCCCTTAAGAGTTCCTTTAACGACGCTCACATTGCTGCTATTTCTCAGGCAATTGCGGAGTACCGCAAGGGTCAGGGCATCACCGGCCCGCTGTTTATGGGTAAGGACACCCACGCGCTCTCAGACCCGGCGCAGGATACCGCGCTGGAGGTTCTGGCGGCTAACGGTGTCACCGTTCTTTTGGACGCCAACGAAGGTTTTGTGCCCACCCCCGCGCTCTCACGCGCTATCATCGTTCACAACGCTAACCCCGCCAACACCGCGCAGGCTGATGGCATTGTGATTACCCCCAGCCACAATCCCCCTGCCGACGGCGGTTTCAAGTACAACCCTCCCCACGGTGGTCCCGCTGATTCTGATGCAACCGGCTGGATTGCCGATCGTGCCAACGAGCTGCTTGAAGGCGGAAATAAGGATGTAGCTCGTCTACCCCTTGAGAAGGCCGCGGCAGCAGAAACCACAGGCACCTACGACTACCTGGGCACCTATGTGGACGAGCTGGGTGATGTCATCGATATGGAGGCTATCGCAACCTCCGGTCTGAAGATTGGCGCGGACCCCATGGGCAGCGCCTCCGTTGCCTACTGGCAGCGCATTGCTGAGCAGTACAAGCTCAACATGGATGTCGTAAACCCCGCCGTTGATCCCCAGTGGGCCTTCATGACCCTGGACTGGGACGAGAAAATCCGCATGGATTGCTCCTCCCCCAATGCCATGGCCTCCCTGATTGCCAACCGCGATAAGTACGACATCGCCACCGGCAACGACGCCGACTCGGATCGCCACGGAATCGTTACCCCCGATCACGGGCTGATGAACCCCAATCATTACCTGGCAACCGCCATTGACTACCTCTACCGCAACCGCACCGGTTGGGCAGCAGATGCTGGCATCGGCAAGACCCTGGTGTCCTCCTCAATTATCGACCGCGTGGCTGATGCTTTGGGCCGCAAGCTCATTGAGGTTCCCGTGGGCTTCAAATACTTTGTAGACGGCCTGAGCACCGGCACCATCGGTTTTGGCGGCGAAGAATCCGCAGGTGCCTCCTTCCTCATGCGCGACGGCAAGGTGTGGACCACCGATAAGGACGGCATCATCCTGGCCCTGCTGGCCTCCGAGATGACCGCAGTAACCGGCAAGACCCCCTCCCAGCGTTACGCTGAGCTGACCGCGTCCTTCGGTGAGCCTGCCTACGCCCGGGTGGACGCCGCGGCGTCCCGCGAGCAGAAAGCCAAGCTGGGCAAGCTCTCACCGGCGGACGTCACCGCCTCAGAGCTAGCAGGCGAGGCTATCACCGCCAAGCTGACCGAGGCACCCGGCAACGGTGCTTCCATTGGCGGTTTGAAGGTGACCACCGAGAGCGCCTGGTTCGCGGCCCGCCCCTCAGGTACCGAAGATGTCTACAAGATCTACGCCGAATCCTTTAAGGGCCCTGAGCACCTGGCTCAGGTTCAGAAGGAAGCTAAGGCGCTGGTGGACGGCGTCATCGCCTAGCGTCTAGCGTTCCGCTGAGAAGGGACTGTTCGAAAGATTGTATTTATCACAGCGATCTGCCGGGCAGCCCCTTTTTCATGCGCGCCAGCACACCAAAAAGCGCCCGCGAGCATCATCCCTACTCCTTCAGAAGTGCAAATAGCCAATCCAAGAGAGTAAGGTATGCTACCGACCGCATTTATATACACGGTCTTCCCGCAAATACACCGAGACACAAGGTATTACTATGACAACCCCCGCACTGCGGCCTACTCCGGAGGACGCCCATAACCCCAGCGGCAAAACCTTCTTCGGCCACCCCCGCATGCTGGCCAGCCTCTTCTCCGTAGAACTCTGGGAGCGTTTCTCCTTCTACGGCATGCAGGTCATCATGCTCTACTACCTCTACTGGGAAGCTGACCGTGGCGGTCTTGGACTTCTCAGCGAGGCATCAGCATCCAGCGTCATGGGCGCTTACGGTGGCATGGTCTACCTCATGGCAGTCGTAGGTGGCTTCTTAGGCGACCGTGTCTTCGGGCCCGAGCGCACCCTCTTCTACTCAGCCTTCACCATTATGGCAGGTCACCTGGCACTCGCCGTGCTACCCGGCGCAGCTGGCGTCATTGCCGGTCTGGTGCTTGTTGCTATCGGCTCCGGTGGTCTTAAAACCAACGCATCAGTGCTGGTAGGGTCTCTCTACGACCGCACCGACCCCCGCCGTGACGGTGGCTTCACTATCTTCTATATCGGTGTAAACATCGGTGCCTTCTTTGGCCCCATGCTCACCGGTATTCTGCGGGAATCCTACGGCTTCCACATCGCCTTCGGCCTAGCGGCTGCAGGTATGGCAATCGGCCTAATCCAGTACTCACTGACCCGCAAGAACCTACCCGCCAGCGTCCACCAGCTCTCTGAGCCCATGAACGCCAGCGAGAAGAAGATCTACGGCAGTCTTGCTGTAGTCATCGTTGCAGCAGTGCTCGTCCTGGTGATGACCGGTCTCATCAACCCCGCCAACCTGGCAACCTGGGTCATGACCATTGTTGCAATCAGCGCCGCGGTGCTCTTCTACACCCTGCTGACCTCAAAGCACACCACAGTGGACGAGCATTCCCGGGTGGTCTCCTTCATTCCCATGTTCATCGGTAACGTAGCGTTCTGGGCGCTCTTCCAGCAGCAGTTCACTGTGCTAGCAATCTACTCAGAATCCCGTATCAACTGGAACATCATGGGTCTGCAGTTCACCCCCGAATTTATGAACTCCATTAACCCGGTTTTCATCATGATCTTCGGCGCTGTCTTTACTGCCATGTGGACCAAGTTGGGTGACCGTCAGCCCACCACCCCGGTCAAGTTCTCGCTTGCCCTGATTTTGATTGGTCTAGCCTTCCTGATCTTCCTAACCCAGGCAGGGAACACCAACGTGAACTTCCTGTGGATTGTGCTGATTCTCTTTATTTGCACCATGGGCGAGCTGGCAATTTCACCCGTGGGTACCTCTTTGGCCACCAAACTGGCGCCCGAGAAGCACCGCGTGGCTATGGTTGCGCTCTACTTCACCTCTGTCTCGCTGGGCACCGTTCTGGCAGGTTGGTTGGGCCGTTTCTACACCATGGAAACCGAAGTCGCTTACTTCACCACCCTGGGTGTCGTCACCATCATTATCGGTGCCGTCCTCTGGGCCATGAATAAGTGGATCGTTAAGAAGATGGCCGGCGTGCGTTAGCAGCAAGCATCTTTTTAGACAGAAGGACGCCGCATGAAACGGAGAGAACATGTCACTCTACCTCGTAGAATTCACCCCTCACGATACTTCGCAGGACGAAGTGAAAGCACTGGTTGCTGACATCGCTCAGGTACTGGACGGCGTGGACGGCGCTGAGCTGATTGAAACCCAGGTCACCGGTGACTACAAGCTGGTCTTCGCCATCATCGAGGCAGCTAACCCCGGCGTCTTCGCTCCCGCGGTCAAGGACGCCTTCAGTGCCCGCGCTGGGCTGGAAGGCCCCGATGAGGTGCGTCTGGTGGGTGCTGAACTCGAGGACATCAAGAAGCTCAAGTCCAGCGCAGAGTACCTGGTTGAATGGGATATCCCCGCAGAAATCACCATGGATCAGTACCTCACTCGCAAGAAGGCTAATTCTCCTAAGTACGCGCAGGTGCCCGAGGTTTCCTTCCTGCGCACCTACGTGCGAGAAGATACCGCCAAGTGCCTCTGTTTCTACGATGCCCCTGATGAGGCAGCGGTCGTACGAGCACGCGAAGCGGTATCAACTCCCATTGACCGCCTCTTCAAGCTCAACGTCTAGACACAGCAGAGACCGCCGCCCACCACCAGGCGGCGGTTTTTTTACACTCTAAAACCCCAGCACCCCACTTCTAGAGCAGTTAGAAAACAGCCATGACAAGCACTTTTACCCTTGAACCTCTCTACCCCTACTCCCAACGGGACAACCTGCTGGCGCTAGCCCGAGAACACGCTGCCGCAGTGGACGCGGGGGAACGCTCCCCTTTCGAGACCCTGCGTGAGCTGGGGCAGGAGGGTCTGCTGACGCTGGGGCGCACCGGGTCAGTGCTACCCCAGGCGGCCGTGGCCTTTGACCTGGCGACCGAAGATACCGCAACCGCCTTCTCACTCTGGGCTCACCGGGCTACTATCGCCTTCTTTGACGCCGTGGGACGTCAGCTCCCCGAAGGTATGGAAACCGGTGAAACTACCGGGTCAACCGCCATGGCTGCCGCCTTCAAGCACGCCTCGGGAGTAGGGGAACTGGGGGTTCAGGCAAAGCACACCGACGGCGGGTTACTGCTCAATGGAAGCATCAGCTGGGCATCCAACCTCTACCCGGGAGGCGTCATGATTCTTCCCGTGGCAGTGGAGGATGCTGCACCCGGTGAGCCGGTTAGCTACATCGTCACCCTGCGTGTGGGCGTTGAGGGGCTAGATGTGAAGTACCAAAAAGGTCTCCTGGCGCTGGATGCAACAGAATCCGGGTTCATCCGTCTAACCGAGGTATTTGTCCCCGAGTCGGATATTCTCAGCCGCGACGTCCCAGGTTTCCTCGCGACCATCACTGCACCTTTTCTGTTGATTCAGTCCTCTTTCTGCCTGGGCCTGGCAGCGGCAGCCCTTGCGGCAACGGCTCCCCACACCAGTGTCTCCCGGGGTATCTTCACCCAGGAATTTGATCAATTTAAGGCTGAATACCAGCGTCTGCGCACCGAACTTACCGACCTTGCTCAAGAGCCTGCCGCTACCAGCCGCCGCCGTCTGCTCCAGTTGCGCCTGGACGTCTCTCACCTGGCGATCAGCGCCACCCACCTGGAAATGGCAGTGATTGGCGGACGCGGCTACAAGACCACCAGTGCCACCGCCCGTCGCTACCGCGAGGCAACGTTCTTGCCCGTCCAATCCCCCACCGAGGGCCATCTGCGCTATGAACTCTCTCAGATTGACTAAGACAACCATGGACGCTCTCACCGTTACAGGTGCCACCAAAACCTATCCCGGGGCACCCCAACCTATCTTCAAAAATATCGATCTCGCTCTGCCTCGGGGTGAAGCCTTTGTGGTTTTGGGAGCTACCGGCTCCGTAAATCGACCCTCTTACGTGCGGTGGCGCAGCTTGAAGAACTAGATTCTGGCTCCATACAGGTGGCTGACCGGGGCCGGCTAGCCGTGGTCTTTCAGGAAGCTTCGCTCTTCCCCTGGCTGACGGTTCGGCAGAATATCGAGCTAGGTTCCCGCTACAAACGCAACAGCGGCAGAGTGACCGCTGATGGAGTCAATGCACTAATCTCTCGGTTAGGTCTGAACGGACTTGAAAACCGTAAAGTCAGTGAGATTTCTGGCGGCCAGGCCCAACGAGTTTCCATTGGCCGAGCCCTGGCCATTCAGCCTTCTCTCTTGCTCCTCGATGAGCCCTTCTCGGCCCTTGACCCAGCCACTCGCGAAGAATTACAGGGGTGGTTGCGTAGCCTGATTGAAGATCTGGGACTGACCGTTTTGATGGTCTCCCACGATATCGCTGAGGCCACGGTGGTGGGTGACCGCATTGGATTCTTTGAGGCGGGCAAGGGTTTCACCCGCTTCTGGAGGCCTCGTGATGAGCAGGTGTCCAAGGACGAAATCCTGGGCTACTACCGGGAGCAGAGTTCCTATGTCATCTAAACTCAACCGTCGAAAAGTGCTGGGGGCAGGCGGCCTTACCCTGGCGGCAGCCGGCGCTACTTGGGGCGCCCACACTCTTGGGGCGGCGTCCGGTGCTGAAGCTGCCGGCAGGGCGCAGAGCACCGATGACGCTATCAGAATCGGTTATCTCCCTATCACTGACGCTTCTCCTCTGCTCCTGGCGCACGCCAGGGGCCTGTACGAGGACGCCGGAGTGCAGGTAGAACAGCCGGTGCTCTTCCGCTCTTGGGCCTCACTCACCGAAGCCTTTATTTCGGGCAGCGTTGATGTGATTCACCTGCTCATGCCTATGCCGGTATACCTCAAGTACGATCTGGGCGCTGACGCTCAAGTGGTGGCGTGGAATCACGTGAACGGCTCGGCGCTGACTCTCTCACCGTCCATCAGCAATCTGTCTGAGCTGGCGGGGCAGACGGTGGCGATTCCAGCCTGGTTTTCTCTTCACAACATTCTGGTGCAGAAGATTTTGAAGGAGGCTGGACTGACGCCGGTGATTCGTAAAACTGCAGACAAAACTCAGAACGAGGTAGCTCTCATTGTTATGGCACCGGCGGATATGATTCCGGCACTGGCCAACGGCACTATAGCGGGTTTTACGGTGGCTGACCCCTTTAATGCTGCCGCCCACACCAGCGGAACGGGCACTATTCAGCGCTTTATGGGCGATGTCTGGCGCGATCATGCCTGCTGCGTCACTATGATGCGTTCCTCGCTGATTGAGCGGGAGGGCGGGGCCGCCCAGAAGTTCGTAGATGCCCTGGTCAAGGCGCAGGTTTATGCCCGCGAGAACCGTGTGGAGGCAGCTGCCCTGCTCTCTGAAAAGAAGTACCTCCCACAGAAGCCCGCTGCCATTTTGCGGGCCATGACCGACCATTTTGAGGAGCATAAGGAAATTATTAAACACCCCAGCTGGGGCGGGGAGTTACTGCAGTTTCAGCCCTATCCCTATGCGAGTTACACCCAAGAACTGGTCCAGCAAATGCGCAACACCCTCATGGACGCCCCAACCGATTTTCTGGAAGACCTGGACGCTTCGGCGGTGCACGGAGAGTTAGTTAATGCGGAGTTGGTCACCCAGGCTATGCAAGCAGCGGGTGGTCTGGGCACGTTCGGTCTCAAGAGCCTAGAGCGCACCGAGGAGATTTCAGCATGAGTACCCTCAAGAAGCAGAATCAGTCACTGACTAAGAGCTGGGCGCTGGGCGCTGCAGGCATTGTCTTCGCTGTTTTTCTCTGGTGGATTTTCACCCGAGCAGCTACCGGCAACCTGATGCTGGCAGCCTTCGCCCCCGCGAACGTCCCCGACGCCCTGAAGAGCCTACTGGGCCGCGGGGTGCTGCTCTCTGATGTCGGTATCAGCCTGTTGAGGTTGTTGAGTGGGCTGGGCCTTGCCACTGTCTTGGGCGTCCCTCTCGGGCTGGTCATCGGGTTCTCCCGACTGGTTGAGCAGACCAGTGCCCCGCTGGTGCAGTTCTTGCGTATGGTCTCCCCACTCTCTTGGGCGCCCATTGCGGTGGCTCTTTTTGGGGTGGGTAGCCTGCCAGTCATTTTCCTGGTGGCTATCGCCGCTATTTGGCCCATTACTCTGGGCACGGTTTCGGGGGTGCGGGCACTCAACCCGGCATACCTTCAGGTAGCTAGGACGCTGGGTGCTAGCGGCCCGGAGCAGCTGCGCTCAGTAGTGTTGCCCTCTATCCGTCCCTTTGTACTCTCGGGGATCCGCCTGGCACTGGGTATTGGCTGGGTCATTATTGTGCCAGCCGAGATGTTAGGGGTTTCTTCGGGGCTGGGCTACGAGATTTTGAATGCCCGTGACCGGCTAGCCTACGACGAGATGCTGGTGGTTATCCTGGTCATTGGTGTTCTGGGCATTGCCCTGGACACGCTGGCACAGAAGTTACTCAAGTAGTCGGGCACTAAAAGACCCGCTTTCTGTGACACCATATGGGCTGTACAGAAAGCGGGTCTTTACATGAGAGGGGTCTTACCTACCCTCTACCTCATCGACCAGGCGACGCAGGTCATCGTGGCGGAGGTCAGTTTTACGGAAGTGCTTGTTACGGTAGCCAGAGCGCGCCATCATATGACCCGAGATGGGGATGGTGATCATCTGAAGCACCATAATGAGAATCAGCACGGGGACGTCCTCCCAGCTTCTCTTGTGGAGCCCTACCGCCAGGAGCAACAACATAAGACCGAAGATTTGGGGCTTAGTACCAGCGTGTAGACGGGTCAGCAGATCCGGGAAGCGTACCAGGCCCACCACCGCTGCTAGCGACATGAGGGAGCCAACTATCAGGCAGATGGCAGTAATAATATCGAGGATGAGATCGGTATTCACGGTTTATTCTCCCTGATCCATTGATGCACGGGACGGATGCGACTCGCTGTGGTGCACTTTGTCGGTATCCTCTGCATGGTAATCACGGTGATCGCGACCGGTTGAGCGGTTGCCGCGGTTCTTACGGCGGCGGTGCCGTTCAACAGTGGTGATGGGGGTAGCTTCATCTGCTTTAGAGTTGTCCGCGAAGCGTGCCACGGTGACAGAGCCGACGAAGCCGATGAGGGCAATGGCGACCAGAAGAATGATTGAGTACTGGGTATCGGTGACGATCATGATGATGCAAAGCGCCGAGGTGATGATGGAGAGTAAAACATCGCTAGCGAGCACACGATCCAGCAGGGAGGGGCCCTTCCAGATGCGGTAGACGGTGCCCCACGTTGAGATGGTGAGAATAACGCCTGCAATCCAGGCTACGGTTGTGAGGTTCATGCTGCGGCCTCCTTATCGAGTTTCTCATCTGCAAGTAGCGCTTCGTGTTCTTCTTTGCTGCCTACGGCCTTGATGATGAGAGATTCGAAGTCGCCCACGGTGCGGATGAAGTCTTGGATTTCTTCTTCAGTGGAGCTATCGAGCACGTGGAAGTAGAGCACCGAAAGGGAGCGGTCTACTTCAACGACGACCGAGCCGGGAATCAGGGACATGGTGTGTGATACCGCGGTGAGGAGCAGGTCAGAGTGGGTGCGCAGCTGAACTGCCACCACAGAGTTACGCAGCGGCGGAGTGAAGGTGAAGGCCAGCCACATGACGTGCACACTGGCTACCGCGATATTCCAAATGAAGAGCGCCAAAAACTTGATGGCATACCAGGGATTGAAGCGGTTAGAGAGGTAGAGGGTGGGCAAACGGAAAATCCAGACGATTCCCACCGCAAGCACCAGCCCGAAGGCTAGGAAGGGCAGGGAAAAGTTCTGCCAGAGGGCACACCACACGAAAACCAACCAGAGGGTAGGCGGAATGGAGTGCAGCAGGTCGGAGCTGGAGGTTTTTAGGGCTTTCACTGGTTGACCTCCTGGGAGCCGTTGAGGTTGACCTGTTCGTTGATGAACTGTTCGCGGGTGGGAGCGTCCTCACCGAGAACCGCTGAGATGTAGCGGTCGGGGTTGACCAAGTTATCTGATGCTCGGTCTGAGAGGTTGTAGAGTGGGCCCGCGAATACAGTGATGAGCACGCCTACTGATACCAGGCTGACGGTAGAGACCATCATGGAGGCGGGGATATTCTTACTGTCGGTTTCATCGGGTTGCTCGCCGGTATGCTCGGCTCGGACCAGAGCGGGGGTGGGCTGTTCTGCGTCCTTGGCGGGGCGCCAGAAAGCCTTGTTCCAGACGCGAGCCAAAGCCAGCAGGGTCAGCAGCGAAACGAGGACGCCGATGCCTGCGTTGATGTAGGCCAGGGCACCACCGTTTTGCACGGACGCTTCGATAAAGCCGGCCTTGCCGATAAAGCTGGAGAAGGGCGGGATGCCGCCCAGGTTGATGGCGTGCACAAAGTAGAGCAGAGCCAGGAAGGGTGAAATTTTGATGAGCCCACCCAGGCGGCGCAGATTGGTTGAGCCGGCACGGCGTTCAATCAGACCTACCACCATGAAGAGGCCGGTCTGAATCACGATGTGGTGGGCGATGTAGAAGACCACGGTGGTCAGGCCCAGTTCGTTGTTGAGCGAGATACCCCAAATCATGTAACCGATGTGGCTGATCAAGATGAAGGAGAGCAGACGCTTGATGTCACCCTGTGCCAGGGCACCGAGGATACCTACCAGCAGGGTCAAGCCAGCGACGACGCCCAGCAGGGTGGAGAGCTGCCCGCCAGGGAAGAGCAGGGTTTCGGTGCGGATGATAGCGTAAACGCCCACCTTGGTGAGCAGACCCGCGAAGACGGCGGTCACCGGTGCTGGTGCCGTGGGGTAGGAGTCGGGCAGCCAGAGGGAGAGCGGGAAGACCGCTGCCTTGATGCCGAAAGCGATGAGTAGCATGAGGTGTAGCTGCATCTGGGTGCCTTCAGGGAGGGTCCCCAGCTTCAGCGAAAGGTCGGCCATATTAATGGTGCCCACTGAAGCGTAGATAAAGCCGATAGCGGTCAAGAAGAGCAGAGATGAGACCACGGAGACCACCACGTAGGTCACGCCCGCACGAATACGCGGGGTGTTGGCGTTCATGGTGATCAGCACGTAGGACGCCATGAGCAGGATTTCAAAGCCCACGTAGAGGTTGAAGAGGTCCCCTGCTAAGAAGGCGTTAGAGACGCCTGCCAGCAGCATGAGGTAGGTGGGGTAGAAGACCGAGATGGGCACCTCGTCATCGCCATCCGCCAGGTTCTGGCCGGTGGCGAAAACCAGCACGGCAAGAGAGATAGTGGAGGAAACCACCAGCATAAGAGCCGAGAGCTGATCGACCACCAGAGTGATACCGAAGGGAGCCTCCCAACCGGCAATGAAAACAATCTGAGGCTCTAGGTTCCATACCGAGAAAAGCATGAGAATCTCAAAAATGAGCACCCCTGCCACGGCAAAGAAGGCGATGAGACGCTGTGTTTTATCTTTTTTAGAGATGAAGGTCAGGGCTGCTGCCATGAACAGCACGATGACACTGAGGGGGGCGAGCTGAGCTAGTTCCACAGGTTAAGCCCCCAATCCTTCTGTGCTGTCGCTACCGGTCGCTGACTGAACAGGGATCGAATGGGTCTTCCTTCTCTCTTTGTTAGCTTGGCGTTCACGGGTTTCTTCGTCCGCATCAAATTCTGAGGTTTCCGCTTCGACATCGGCGTCGGCTTCCATGTCAAAGGAGCTCTGCTCTGCCACGCGGATATCTTCATCATCGTCCTGAATTTCATCGGCGCGTGAGAGCAGCCAGCTGCGGTAGATGATGCCCAGGATCAGGGCGGTCACCGCGCAGGAAATCACGATTGCGGTGAGCACCAGGGCCTGCGGTAGCGGGTCAGAGTAGTCTTCTGCAGCAATATCTGTTGCGTAGAAGGGAGCGAACCCGGCAGGGCCGCCGGCATGCAGAATGAGGATGTTGGTGGCATTGGTAATCAGCATAAGGCCGAGCACCACGCGGGTCATGGAGCGATCCAGGATAAGGTAGACGCCCGCGGCGTAGAGCACACCCATGACCAGGATGAGGCTGAGATCAATAATCATGATTGTGCCTTTCTACGATTTTTGTTCTTGCGTTCCTTGATGAGCTTCTCGTCTACTCGTTCACCCAAGCTGCGCAGGATATCAAGAACCAGGCCGATGACTAGAAGGTAGACACCGAGATCGAAAATTACCGCGGTGACAAAGTGAACGTCACCGAAGACAGGTACCCAGAAGTCAAAGACGTAGCTGGAGAAGATGGGATCGCCCCAGAAGGCTGGTGCAATCGCGTAGAGCGTGGAGAGACCCAAACCGGCACCTAGGAAGGCTCCCGCTGAAAGCGGTGACGCGGCGCGTAACTCCGCGCCGCCGCCGGCCAGGTAGCGTACAGCGAAGGCCAGACCTGCCAGCAGACCGCCGGCGAAGCCGCCGCCTGGCAGGTTGTGACCGGCTACCAGCATGTAGACGGAAACCATGATCAGGGTGTGGAAAATGAGACGGGTGACCACTTCCAGCAGAATGGAACGGGACTCCGGGGGCAGGGTGCGGCCCGCCACGATGAAGGGATCCCGTTCCACCGATGAGAACTGACCAGCAACCCGCTGCTGCACACTAATGTGGCGGCGCTGAGTGAAAGATTTCTCAATCTTCTTCATGGTGGTGGTGTCCAAACGCTGGTTGCGGTCATCCGCGCGCCCTCCAATGAAGAGCAAGGAGGCCACGCCGGTGGCAGCCAGTGCCAGCACTGAAATTTCACCGAAGGTATCCCAGACACGCAGGTCTACCAGGATTACGTTGACCACGTTGTAGCCGTAGCCGATTTCGTAGGCCAGGCGCGGCATGTCCAGAGAAATAGCCGGCAGGGAACGAGATGAGAAGGTGAACATGGCAAGTGCCATCATCAGGGTTGCGAAGCCCACGGCGATAATGACGCGCAGGGTTTTGCGGGCGCCGTCCTTACCGTCCTTGGCTTTCACGCGAGGGATGTCACGGGGTAGCACACGCATCGCCAGCACGAAGGCGACCAGCACGATGGTTTCAACCAGGAGCTGGGTGGTGGCAAGGTCGGGGGCGCTGCGGATGGCAAAGAGAATTGCCATGCCGTAGCCGGTCACTGACACCATGAGGATCGCCAGGAAGCGGCGGCGCACGAAGACCACTACCAGGGCGGCCACAATCATGACCAGAACGATTGACCACTGTGCTGGGGATTCGCTAATGCGAATGTTACCTAACGGCGGGGTTTCGTTGATGAAGAGCGCTGCGGTGGGGACCACCACGGCGGTCATCAGGATGACGGCCAAGTAGTAGGCAAGGGAGCCTCGCTGAGTCATACCGGTGACCCATACGGCGAATCGGTCCAGCAGGTCAATCAGATTACGGTAGACCACTGACGCGCTGGGGGTATGTGGCAGGGCTCGCTGCATTTCTTCAATCTGTCGCTTGAAGACAAAGAGGATGAGACCCACCAGTACAATGGCCAGTGAAGTGAAGAGCGCGGGAGTGAAACCGTGCCAGAGAGCCAGGTGCAGTTCAAGTTCTGGTGCGGACGCCGGGAAAGCGTCAAGGAAGGGCTTGATGAAGAGGTGGGCGGGCTCCGGGTAGAAACCAAAGAACACGGTGAGCAGTGTCAGCACCGCGGGGGCGGCGACGAAGCTGTAGCTGACCTGGTGGAAGGCGGTGTCGGGGCTCAGCTTTTTACCGCTCTTGCTGCGCAGGGCAGCCGGGCGGCCGCCGTCCGCGCTTTCCTGACAGTACTTGACGTGCTCGTGGTTAATGTAGTTGTAGGGCTTAGCCGCAAAAGCACCCCAGACAAAGCGGGCGCTGTAGGCAAAGGTAAGCACGGAGCCCAGCACGATAGCGGCCAAGGTGACGGCGCTCTGCCAGCCGGTGGTATGCCCCACGTAGGTTTTTAGCACTGCTTCTTTAGCGACGAAACCGGCCAGCGGAGGTACACCGGCCATGGACGCCGCCGAAATCAGTGAGACCCAGAAGAGTTTAGGGGCACGGCGGTAGATGCCGGAGAGACGGCGAATATCACGGGTACCTGACTGGTGGTCGATGATGCCAACTGCTAGGAAGAGCGTTGCTTTAAAGAGGCTGTGCGCCAGCATCATAGCCATAGCGGCATATATAGCGTTGGGCGTGCCACCCGAGATGATCAGGGTGAGGAAACCCAACTGGCTCACAGTTCCGTACGCAAGAATCAGTTTAAGGTCGGTCTGTTTGAGAGCCGCCCAGCCACCAAAGATCATGGTGAAGGCACCAAAGATGACCAGTATGTTCTGCCAGATAGCTACCTCGCCATAACCTGGAGCCAGGCGCAACAGAATGTAGATGCCTGCCTTGACCATGGCAGCTGCGTGCAGGTAAGCACTGACGGGGGTGGGTGCAGCCATTGCACCGGGCAACCAGAAATGCACAGGGAAGATGGCGGACTTGCTGAGCGCGCCGCAAAGAATGAGCACTAGCGCGGCGGAGAGCAGCCCTAAGCTCATGGTGTTATTGTCGCCTGCCTGCGCAGCGGCCACCAGGGCGGGGCCCCGTTCAACCAGTTCAGCCAGGCTGTAGGTCCCCAGGGAGTGTCCCAGCATGATGATGCCTACCAGCATGGCAAGACCACCAGCAGTGGTGACCGTCAGGGCCTGCAACGCCGAGCTGCGGGCCGAGAGGCGGTGGCGGGAGTAGCCAATGAGCAGGTAAGAGAGGATGGTCGTGATTTCCCAGAAGATGAACATGATGATGAAGTTATCTGCGGTAATCAGACCGAACATGGCGCCGGCGAAGCCGAAGAGGTAGGCGGCGAACTGACCGATGTCACCGCTGCTGTGCTTGAAATAGCTTGCGCAGTAGAAGAGCACTAGAGAGCCAATTCCGAGCACGAGCAGGCTCATCACCCAGGAGAGGGTGTCCATGCGGAAGGTGAGTTCGAGGTTGAGCTCGGGGACCCACCGGTAGCTTTCGGACCAGGGCGTACCACCCAGGATGCTCTGGGTTTTGGTGAGCACAAAAGCCAGCACGAGTGCTGGTAGTGCGGCCAGCAGGTAAAATACGCTGGCCCCTATGCGGCGTGCCACCCAGGGCGCAATGATTGATAGGAGGAGGAAGAGGGCAAGAACTATGGTCACGTATCAGGCCTTGGGTCACAGGGGCATTCTGTTAAAAGAATACGTGGGCTTAGTGCCTCTGTCGATGATGAAAATCTCAAAAATTCACATTTGTCAAATAAACAGCAATTCCTGCACGGTGCAATACTTGCTACATATCTGTCAGGGGTTACTTAAACGGTAGTTATTTTTTGAAGGTCAGGTAGAAACTTCAACAAATCTTTTCTATGGCCCACTCAGCATCACTTTCTCCCTTGCACCCCTAAGCTCCGGCGGCAGAGTAAAATGATGACGATTTACACTCATTACACTACGGTTGGGACACCCCTGTGACCTCTCGCTCCCCTTTCGCCTGGACGCTGCACGGCGACGGTAAAAATATCACCCCCGGCGGCGTCGTCCGCCCCCACGAACGCCTCAGCTGGGGCCGCACTATCGGCATTGGTGCCCAGCACGTGGTTGCCATGTTCGGCGCGACCTTCCTGGTGCCCCTGCTGACCGGCTTCCCGCCTTCCACCACCCTCTTCTTCTCAGGTATCGGCACCATCCTTTTCCTGCTGATTACCGCAGGACGCGTGCCCTCCTACCTGGGCTCGTCCTTCGCCTTTATTGCCCCACTGGCAGCGGCAACTAACCAGTACGGCCCCGGCGGCGCACTGGGCGGTATCGTCATGGCAGGTGTCTGCCTCTTCCTGGTAGGCGCCATTGTGCAGTTCGCCGGCACCGGCTGGCTCACCAGGCTTATGCCGCCGGTCGTCACCGGCGCTATCGTGGCACTGATCGGCTTTAACCTGGCACCCAGCGCCAAGAATAACTTTATGGAAGCCCCCGTCACTGCACTAGCGACCCTGGTCTCCATCATCCTGATCTCGGTGATTTTCAAGGGTATGATCGGCCGCCTGGCCATTCTGCTGGGTGTCATCATCGGCTACATCACCGCAGTTGTTCGCGGTGAAGTTGACTTCAGTAAAATCCAGCAGGCATGGGACACCGAAGGTCTCATCGGTCTGCCCCACTTTCAGGCCCCCGAATTTCACTGGAACCTTGCCGGTCTTTTCATCCCCGTCATCCTGGTGCTGGTAGCTGAGAACATTGGACACGTGAAATCGGTGGCGCTGATGACCGGTGAGAACCTAGACAATTACTCCGGCCGTGCCCTTATGGCTGACGGCCTGGCAACCACCCTGGCAGGCGCTGGCGGCGGCTCCGGTACCACCACCTACGCCGAGAACATCGGCGTTATGGCAGCTACCAAGGTCTACTCCACCGCAGCCTACTGGGTCGCCGCCATCGTGGCAGTGCTACTCTCGGTCTTCCCGGTCTTCGGTGCAGCCGTTGCCTCCGTCCCCGCAGGCGTGCTGGGTGGCGCCGCCACCGTCCTCTACGGCATGATCGGTATGCTGGGCGTGCGCATCTGGGTAGAGAACCGCGTGGACTTCTCCAACCAGGTCAACCTCACCGCGGCGTCCGTGGCCCTGATCGTGGGTATTGCCGACTACACCTGGGATATCGGAGATCTCCAGTTCGCAGGCATCGCCTTGGGCACCGCCGCAACCCTGGTGGTCTACCACCTCATGGCAGCCATTGCGCGCGCTACCGGCTCCCACCCCGAGCCGCTCACCCCCAGCGAAGCTAAGGGCGACGCCCACTAAGACCCACACCGCTAAGACCCACACAAGGCGGGGCTAATTCACACTGAATTAGCCCCGCCTTTTCACGCTTAATCTGCCTTAGGACGCTGCCCGCCCCGCCAGAATTTTTGCTAGCAGGTCGGTGCGGTTAGTGACAATACCGTCTACCCCTAGGTCGAGCAAGCGGCGCATCTCCGCTTCATCATCAATCGTCCAGACGTGCACCTTAATGCCAAAGCGGTGCGCCATAGCAACGGTGGTACGGTCTGCGACCCTAAAGGTGAGACCGGCGTACGTTTGAGTGACGGGCACCTGGAGGGACTGGAAAGGGCTAATCCAGGGAGCGGTCACGGCGCGTACCAGAGGCCACAGACGCCAGCTCACCCGGCTGCACAGATAAAAGAGGGCGGTAGCGAGCTCACTGCCACTCGATGGAATATGCGCACCCAGCTGGGCTGCACACTGAACAGCACGCCGTTTACGCTCTTCCTTGAAGGACGCAAAACGCACACGGTCTTGAGCCCTTTCCTGCACGGTAATTTTGGCGATGCGTTCTGCGGTCGCGGCGTCCTTGATATCGACGTTGACCGGCATGCTGGGGAAGGTGCGAAGTACCTGTTCAAAGGTGGCTAGCTTACCGCCCTTGACGAGCTCGCGGTCTTTAAGTTCTTCCCAGGTAGTATCGTGAATCGTGCCGGAGGTGCCAAAGAGCCGATTGAGGGTGTGATCGTGGAAAGCTACTACTACCCCGTCTGCAGTGGTATGGGCGTCGGTTTCGAGCCAGTGGGCGCCGGCGTTTACTGCCTGTGCAAAGGCTTCTAGAGTATTCTCGGTGCAACCCTTGGCTAGGCCCCGGTGGGCAAAAATTTCGAAGGTCTCAAGGGGCTGGTTGAGAGAAGAGCGGCGCGCTGCTGACCTAGTAGACATTCTTATAAGAGTACTACCCGCTAGTAACTTAGGGGCACTCATTTCAAGAGAGCTACGTTTAGGACGTTCTGGTTAGCAGTTTCTCTATTATTTGAGCCACGCCGTCCTGGTCAAATGCGGGGCAGGTGCGCGCTACGGCCTGGCGCAGAGAGGGTGAACCGGATTCCAGCGCGTAGCCATGACCCGCCCACTGCAACATCTCCAAGTCATTGGGCATATCACCAAAAGCTGCAACCTCGTGCGCTTCGATACCGCGCTCAGCGGCAAAATCAGCCAGCACCGCCCCTTTATTCAAACCGGGTGCTGCCATTTCAATGAGGGGGTCACCGGGCACCGCGTGCGTGACTGACACTCGTTCCCCCACCAGTTTCGCCACACGCGGGAGCAAGTCCTCAGGATCATACCCCTCAACTCGTACCAGGTATTTCACCACTTGCGCATCTGGGCTCAAAATTTCTGCCAGGTTGCCCCAGACCAGCTCACTATTTTCAAGCGGGCCGCCCTCTTCAACCTTCACATCACCCTGCAAAAAGACAGTATCGACCGTTTCAGCGGTAAAAGTAGCGGTGGGGAACTCACGTTCTAAAATCTGGTGTGCCTCTAAAACCGTGTGCATTGCAAGGGTACGGGTTGCTACCACTCTGCCTTTGCCCACATGGTAAGTCACCGCCCCATTAGAGCAAATAGCGTAGGAGTCATAGCCTGGCAGCTGGCCCAGTACCCCGTCTAACCAGCGAAAAGGGCGACCGGTGACAACCACCAGTTGCACGCCGGCGTCCCGGGCGGCGCTCAGGGCCTCAAGAGTTCGCTTGCGAAAGTGAAAGTCATGCCCAATAAGGGTGCCGTCCAGGTCACTGGCAATCAGTTTTATCACGGTGGTGAAACTAGTTTTCTTCGTGGGTTGCGGTGAGGAAGGCACGGGCAATCCCGTGGAAGAAGAGGTTAAAGTTCACCACGGCGGGGGTGGCGTTCTCGTCGATGTCCAACTTCTCAACATCCACAGCGGTGACGCAGAAGATGTAGCGGTGAGGGCCGTGACCGGCGGGCGGGGCTGCGCCCACAAAGCCGCGGGTGCCACCATCATTCAGGTGCCCGAGAGCCCCTGCCGGCAGGTTCTCTGCAGCACCGGTAGCTAGCTCTGTAACATCAGCAGGCAGATTAGAGACAGCCCAGTGCCAGAAACCACTGGGGGTGGGAGCATCGGGGTCAAAACAGGTAACCACAAAAGACTTAGTGCCCTCGGGGAAGCCCTCCCAAGAAAGCTGCGGCGAGACGTCCTCACCCCCGCAACCCATAATCCCTGAGACCTGGGCCTTGGGTAGCGGTGCCCCCTCCTGAATGTCAGTGGACGTAAGGGTAAAGGTGGGTAGATCGGGCAGGTCGGCGTAGGGTTCACGGTTCAACATTGAAGCCTCCTCGTCTTGTGGGATTATGAGCGCGCGAGAGTCGCTTCGAGCTCTTCGCGGGTGGGTGGGTTAGCGCCGGGGCGTGAAACGGTGATACCAGCTGCGGTAGCAGCGAAGGTGAGAATCTCTTTGAGTTCATCCTTGCTCATCAACTGCAAAGTAGCGCGAGCGCCCCTACCTTCGATGCCGCGATCCAGTAGAGCTGCTAGCAGGGCTGCCATGAGGGAGTCGCCGGCACCCACGGTATCAGCGACCTCAACCCGGTAGGCAGGCATGGCTACACCAGCGGGGCTAGTTTTTTGGGTAATCGCCCAGGGGCCCAGTTCACCGCGAGTAACTACCACCAAGGAGGCACCCAATTCCAGCCATGCCTTGGCTGACTCTTCGAGAGAGCGCTGGGGGTAGAGCCAGAGTAGGTCCTCATCTGATGCCTTGACAACGTCCGAGTAGCGCACGATGCTTTCGGCCCACGTGCGCGCTACCGAGGCGTCAGGGACGATGGTGGGTCGGCAGTTGGGGTCATAAGAAATGAGTGCGTTGGCAGATGCTTTGCGCACGGTTTCCAATACAGCGCTGGCACCGGGTTCTAGCATGGCGCCGATAGACCCAACGTGCACTGCGGTAGCTCCCGCGGCGACGTCCGCCAGTTTCTCGGCGGCACCGTCCAGTGACCAGTCGATGTCGAACTTGTAGTCAGCTGCGCCGTCCGCACCGATAGTGGCCTGGGCGACCGAGGTCTTCTTCTCGTCCGCACCCACCGGCAGGTGCACGCCCGAAGCACGCAGATGCTCGTCAATGAGCGTGCCGTGATCGTCCTTGCCGTAGCGGCCAATAAACTGCGCATCGTGGCCGAGGCGGGCTAAGCCCACGGCTACATTCATGGGGGATCCGCCGGGGTGCGCGGCAGTTTCGGCACCGGGGCGCTGGACAACATCTACGAGGGCTTCGCCAATGACAGTAAGCATGAGCACAATTTTACCGTGTGATCGCGCTCGCGTATAACGTTCACGTCACAAACTGCACACGGTGGCGTAGAAACTATACACTGTCTTTGTAGTGCTCTTGGCGCCCTCCTCCTGCAAAGGGGTCGAGCTACCGCTAAGAGTTCAAGCACCCCAGTCAGCGCACTGTAGCGCATAACCGATAAGCTCAACGACGATGCTTATCGAGAGAGGTCACACCATGACTATTTCTGCAGACAACGCTCACGATCAGTGGCTCGCTTCTGAAGCTGAAGCTGAGACCATGATTCCGATGATCGGCAAACTCAACCGCGAGAACAACGTGGTGGTTTCCATTCACGGGCATACACTGATTAACAAGTCTGTCATTCAGATTCTGAAGGCTCACCGTTTTGCCCGTCAGATTGACGATGTTGAGCTTGATCCTGCTGATTCCCTGTCAGTTCTGCAGATTGTTCAGGGCTTTAACCTGGGCGCTTGCTCACTCGATCTTGCAGCTCTCTGGCGCAAGTTTGAGAAATCCGGTGACAGTGACCTTGAAGCCTGGCTGCGCGGCGAGTTAGCTCCCGTCATCGACCAAAAGGGCGACATCAAGGGCACTTCCCACGACGTCGTGCTCTACGGCTTCGGCCGTATCGGCCGCCTACTGGCCCGCATCCTGCTCGAACGCTCAGCCGGTGCCGGCCCCAAACTACGCGCCGTCGTCGTGCGCAAGAACTCCGATAAGGACCTCTACAAGCGCGCCTCCCTATTACGCCGCGACTCCGTACACGGCGCTTTCAAAGGCACCATCCGCGTGGACGAAGAGAACAGCACCATCATCGCTAACGGCACCCCCATCCGCTTCATCTACGCCTCAGACCCCAGCGATATCGACTACACCGCCTACGGCATCGATAACGCCATCATCGTCGATAACACGGGGCGCTGGCGCGATAAGGATGCTCTCTCACAGCACCTGAAGGCAACCGGCGCAGCTCGTGTTCTGCTGACCGCACCGGGTAAGGGCGTCAAGAACATCGTCTGCGGTGTCAACGACCAGCTCATCGACGAGCACGACACCGTGCTCTCAGCTGCCAGCTGCACCACCAACGCCATTACCCCCGTTCTGGCTGTGATGGACGAGGTCTTCGGCGTGATCCGCGGCCATGTTGAAACCGTTCACTCCTTCACCAACGACCAGAACCTCATTGACAACTTCCACAAGGGCGACCGCCGCGGCCGCTCCGCAGCCCTCAACATGGTCATCACCGAGACCGGCGCTGCCAAAGCTGTCTCTAAGGCTCTGCCCCAGTTAGAAGGCAAGCTAACCGGCAACGCTATCCGCGTCCCCACCCCGGATGTCTCCATGGCAATCCTCAACCTACAGCTCGAAAAGCCCGTAGGCTCCAAGGACGAACTCAACGACCTGCTACGTGATCGCTCCCTGCACTCATCCCTACGCCGTCAGATCGACTACACCGACTCTCATGAGGTCGTCTCCACCGACTTCGTAGGTTCCCGTGCTGCCGGCGTCGTTGATGGTCTAGCAACCATCACCTCAGGTGATACCAACGCCATCCTCTACGTCTGGTACGACAACGAGTTCGGCTACTCCTGCCAGGTCATCCGCGTGCTGGAAACCATGGTCGGCGGCAAGCTGAAGAGCTTCCCCGTCAGCCAGTAAAACTCTCAAGAGAAAGCCCGCCCCCCGGTGACAAACCGGGGGGCGGGCTTTTCTGCCCTGTCTACAGCTACTTACCTGAGTGCTGGGGGGTGGCTGTGCGCCAGCTGGCCGGGTGACGTGAATTGGGGCGCGCCCCGCGCGCCAAGAGGGGCAGCCTGCTTCTGCGATTGTTTCGGGCGGGTAGTAGCGCGCGCCCCGCGCGCCAAGAGGGGCAGCTGGCACACAGTGCCCCATCGCTCAGATCGAACGTAGCTCCAACGGGCCTGATTCCGGATCTTCAAAGAAGGCAAGGACACTGGCCTCATCCACCTCTTCCAGGGTGGCAGGCTGCCAAGCGGGCTGTCTGTCCTTATCAATGACCTGCGCCCTAATGCCCTCACGCATATCGTGGCCGGCAGCCGAGTTGAGGGTCACTGCGTAGTCCTGATTCAGCGTCAGGTTCAGTGTCTGGTCCGCTGCCCGGCGGGTAGCCTCTAGCGCCACCTTCATGCCGGTGGGACTATTATGGCGCAGGGCTGCCAGTACCTCGTGCACCAGCGGGCCCTCGTCCGCCCCTGCCACTGCCTGGCGTTCAACCTCAGCCACAATCTTCTCCACGGTAGTTTCTGAGAAGGCCCTCTCAATCCAGTCCGCGTTTTCTTCTAGACGTGAGGGCCCGGCGTCCACAGTGAAACCCTGGATGCAGCGCTCAACGTTCTCAGCCGCATCCACCTTGCTCAGTGCCTCTGCCAGATCATTGAGACGCTCAAAGGGGACATAGTAGTCTGCAAGTCCCACCGCTAGGGCATCTGCGCCGGAGGCATGCAGGCCGGTGAGTGCCATAGCGTAACCTAGCTTACGGGGGCTGCGGGAAAGGATGTGCAAAGCGCCCACATCGGGGCTGAAACCGATGATAGTTTCGGGCATCCCCACCCGGCTGCGCTCGGTAACCACCCGGTAGGCAGCGTGTGCTGAAATTCCGACGCCGCCTCCCAGCACCAAACCGTCCATGAAGCTCACCAGTGGCTTGGGATAACGGGAAAGGCGCAGGTTCATGGTGTACTCAAAACCCATGAACTCAGGCATGCGCTCCGGTTCGTAGTAAATTGACTTCACATCTCCACCGGCGCAAAGGCCGCGATCCCCTGCACCGGTCATCAGTACCGTGGTCACACTGTCATCAGCTTCAAACTCGGTGAGCAACTGGTCTACCAGCTGCATCATGTCTAAATTCAGCGCGTTTACCGCACGCGGGCGGTTGAGCGTAATGACGCCCAGGCTTCCTTGCCTGCTACCCAGCACCAGTTTCTCGTCGGTCATTTGCCCTCCATATGTTCAAAAGGTTATGCACATCACAGCCTACCGCTTACGGGTAGGGGTCACTAGCCTGCCAGGGCGCACTGTTAGGGTTAAAGTCATGAAAATTGCTACCTGGAACGTCAACTCCATTCGCGCCCGTGCCGACCGCATTGAAGACTGGCTCGACAAAACCGAGGTGGACGTCCTCGCTCTCCAAGAAACAAAGGCGACCGACGAAACCTTCCCCTACGAAATCTTTGAATACTCCGGCTACGAAGTCGCCCACTTTGGCATCTCCCAGTGGAACGGCGTGGCCATCGCCTCCCGCGTAGGTCTTGAGGACGTAGAGCGTACCTTCCCTTCCCAGCCCCCCTTCGGCAAGCCCGGCGAAGAACCCGTTCAAGAGGCCCGAGCCATTGGCGCCACGTGCAACGGAGTGCGTGTGTGGAGCCTCTATGTGCCCAACGGCCGTGGCATTGAAGACCCCCATATGAGCTACAAGTTGGACTGGCTTTCCGCCCTCCACAAGGACACCAGCGGCTGGCTTAAAGCCGACCCAGGAGCCCAGCTTGCCCTGGTGGGTGACTGGAACATCGCCCCGCTAGACCAGGATGTGTGGGATATCGACTTCTTTAGGGAAAACCAGATGACCCACGTAACCGCACCCGAACGCGCGGCTTTCAACGCCTTCCTGGAAGAACCCCTCAACCTGGTAGACGCGGTGCGTCCGCTCACCGACGAGCCCTATACCTACTGGGACTACACCAAGGGCCGTTTTTCAAAGAATGAGGGCATGCGCATCGACTTCCAACTGCTCTCCCCTGCTCTGGCCCAGCGCGTCGTTGCTGCACAGATTGACCGGGAAGAACGTGAAGGTGCGGGAGCCTCTGACCACACCCCCGTCATCATCGAGATTGCCTAATCTTTTAATAGCTAAAGAAGAAGCCGCCCCGCACCAAAGAACTGGTGCGGGGCGGCTTACTTTTAAAATAAAAATCCACCCTCATGTAGAAGCCTAGAGAGTGGATTTCGTGGCTCCGACCGGCGTCGATCCGGTGACCTTACGATTTTCAGTCGCACGCTCTACCAACTGAGCTACAGAGCCAGGCATACCCTTAGATATGCCACAACCGCGTCTTCTCTTACGAGAACTTACGCGGTCGGAGCGACCCCGACGGGACTTGAACCCGCGACCTCCGGCGTGACAGGCCGGCGCGCTAACCAACTGCGCTACGGGGCCATAGCTAGAAATTTCTTTCCAACTTGGCCGTGAAATCCGAAGATTTCACTGTACCCCCAACGGGATTTGAACCCGTGTTACCGCCGTGAAAGGGCGGCGTCCTAGGCCGCTAGACGATAGGGGCTAGTTCGCATGAACTCCGGACTTCTCAGCCCGTCGCTCGAACAAGTAATACACTACGCGACTTCAAAACAGCGCGCAAATCAAAAAACCGGGAATTACTCAAAATCTGCTCCAAAATACGTAACCCAGACCACCAAAAAGGGGTTACCCACCCCAACATCATCAAAGAAATCACTAGTCAGGGGGTTTTTTTAAGGAAGATTTTAGGCAAGAAAAAAATTCTAGATTTTTTTAAAAAAGACGGCAGAACATCATCGTCGAAGCCAAACCATATTGAATCTTGAGCTTCGGCGCGATGCCCTGCCGTCTGCAGCTTAGTACCAGCCTACCCTTCCCCGGGTCTAGAGACCAGAGAAAGAGTAAGAAGGTTTTAGGGCTAGGTGCTTAGCCCCAGGTGACTTCCGCACTGGGCGCGGTTTCGACACGTGGGTCTTCAAGCTGGGGAACAATCATGACCGGAACCTGGGTGTTGTGCAGGATGCCCTGAGAGGTTGAGCCTAGAAGCATGCCGGCAATTCCGCCGCGTCCACGGGTACCAACCACAATCATGTCGGCGTTCTTGCCAGCTTCAAGCAATACCTGAACGGGAGAACCGTCAATTAGCTTGAACTCGATTTCTAGGTTGGGGAAGTAGCCGCGAATCCACTCGGCAGCCTTGCGCTGCAGGTCGGCAATCTCGCGGTAGAGTGCCTCAAAGTCAACTGCGGCAGGCACCCAGTTTAGTGCACCGGTGTAAGGGGCCAACGCGTTGACCAGGGTGAGCTTAACGCCGCGGCGGTCAGCCTCATCAGCCGCCTGCATCATAGCGATACGGGCTTCTTCTGAACCGTCAGAACCAACCACTACTGAATTTCCGCCGCCCAGCAGGGAGGCGTCTTTTTCAATCTTTTCAGCGTAGGACTGAGGCACAGCCACCGTGGCACAGTGAGAATGCGCAGGGAGAGAGGTGGATACGGTGCCCAGCAACCGCCCAATAAAGCCGCCGTGTGAGCGGGAGCCGACGACCATCAGCTCAGCTTTCTTGGAAAGTTCTAGCAGAACCGCAGTAGCATCGCCGGTTTCAACGGTGGCGCGCAGTTCAACGCTGGTTTCACCGATACGGGAGCGCGCCTCATCAAGAATCTGCGCCACACCGTCAGTGAGTGCCTTCTCATCGATCATGGAGTAGCCGGCGTCAAAGCCTGTGCCGGTGAAGACAGGGAGAGAGTAAGCGGTTACCATGCGCACAGGAACCTTACGTACCTCAGCCTCGTGTACTGCCCAGCGCAGAGCACCGTAGCTCTGCTCTGAACCATCAATACCTACGATGATTTCACCCTGAGCGCCAGCGAGCTGCGAGTGGTCGCCCCGGTTTGCTACAGCTTCTTCGCCGAAGGTGCGGAGTTCGCGGTCGGTCATGGTTTTCCCCTTACTATCTAGGTGAGAACCCCGTGGCATGCAGTGGCCGAATCTCCGGCGCAACCGCCGGGGTCTTTATCTTAAGTCTAGTGCCTGCACTCACAGTTTAGGGGCTTATTTCGCATGATAGTCGCAAGATATTGTGAACCTACAACAAACTGCGGCCCCTCATTTTTTGCGCGGCAATGTGCCAGCGGTTACCCATCCCTCAGTGAGATAATAAGAGTAATGACCAATTCCACGAAATGAGGGCACAATGACTGATAAGGCATGGAGCACCTGGTCACACCAGCACAGCACCACCCCCACTGACTTACTAGCACCGCGTTCTGCCCTTGAACTAGCAGCTCAGGTACAGGACGCAGCGGCGTCAGGTCAGCGCGTCAAGGTAGTAGGGCGAGGTCGAAGTGCCTCAGCTGTAGCCCAACCCAATGGCCAGCATCTAACCCTGGACTACCTCACGGGCCTGGTGAACGTCGACCCGCAGAACCTCACCGCTACCTTTCTAGCAGGAACCACCGTCCGCGATGCCAATAAGGCGCTGGGCTACTACAACCTGGCTTTTACCAACCTGGGCAGGCTCGATGAACAAACCCTGGCAGGGGCGATTTCCACCGGCTTTCACGGCACCGGACTGGGCTACGGTGTTTTTGCTAGCCAGGTCAAAGAGCTGAGCATGGTTGATGCCACCGGCCAAGCACTCACCTGCTCAGAAAGCCAAAACCCCGAAATCTTCAGGGCAGCTCTCTGCGGACTAGGCGCTCTGGGCATCATCACCCACCTCACCTTTAAAGTAGTGCCCCAGTTCCGACTGCACGCCGCCGAACGCGGGCACCGCTATAGCACCATCGTCCCTGCCTTTATTGAGCGTGCCCGAGGGGCCGACCACTATGAATTCAGCTGGTTCCCTGGGTCCCAAGAGGTGCGCACCCGCCGTCTCACTCGCCTGCCCCTACTCACCGACGGCTATATGCCCGCCGGCGCGGCACTGAGCCAGGCACGGCGCTACGGCGGCGATCACTTCCTCAATAACGGTATTTTCTCGGCTCTTAGCTACGCAGGGCAGAAACTCCCCGCCGCTCAACCTACGCTCAATAAAATTTCTAATTGGGGCAAGGGCAACCGCCGTTACGCAGACTACTCAGCCAGGGTTTTCACGGTGGCTCGCACCATCCCCCAAAACAATATGGAATACGCTTTCGATGTTGAGCAGTTTGATGAAGTCATGGCAGATCTCTACACCCACCTGAACGGTTCACTGGGTGAGAGTAGCTACCCGCTGGTGGTGCGCACCGCTGCCGCTGATGAGATTCCCCTGTCCCAGGCCTACGGGCGCGAAACCTTCTACATTTCGGCACGCCAGTACTGGCGTCGCCCCCACACTGAATATTTCACGGCACTCGAAAATATCTTTAAGGCGCACGGGGGCAGACCGCACTGGGGGCAGTTCCACACCCAGGACGCCGCCGCCCTGGGAGAGCTCTACCCACTCTTTGAGGACTTCACGAGCCTACGCGAGGAGCTGGACCCGGCAGGCACCTTCCTTAACCCCTACCTTGAGAAAGTACTTCTCAGCTAACGGACTGGCACTTACCACGGCATTAGACGGAACAAACTTATAGCCCGCCTGCTGGCTGGATGAAGCACACTTTTCCGAGCTCGCGAGGAAAGAAAAAGTGTGCGGAATCAGCCGAGCTCGCGAGGCTGGGCGTGAATCGCTCTTGTGAGCGAAGCGAACCAGGCGAGAGGGTCAGCAGCGGGCTATAGGTTTGTGAAGTTTAAGAAGGGCTTTAGCCGCGGGACACCTTAATCATTTCCTCGCGGTCTACCACCTTCACGCGGGCACGGGGCTCACCGGCGGCGTCCTTGGATTGGGCACCCAGTGCCTTTTCGTGCTCGTCCAGCTTCTGCCACCCTTCCCAGGTCGTGTATTTAATACCCTTAGCATCCATGTGGGCGTTGATGGAATCAACCTCGGGCTGCGCTGCGGTGTAGAGATCCGGGCGATCCTCGAGCAGGTGGGTAATGGTTTCCAGCGCGTCTGACTTGGTGGAGCCGATGAGGCCAACGGGGCCGCGCTTGATCCAGCCGGTGGCGTAGAGGCCGGGCACGGGCACACTGGAGTCATCGATGACGCGACCTTCAGCGTTGGTGACAACGCCGCGTTCAACGTCGAAACCAACCTCGGGCAGCTCGGTGCCGAAGTAACCGATGGCGCGGTAGACGGCCTGCACGGGGTAGTCGATGAACTCGCCAGTGCCTTCTACACCGCCGTTGCCGTTGAGAGCGGTGCGTTCCATCTTGATGCCGGTGACCTTACCGTCTTCGCCCATGATTTCTGCGGGTGACTGCAGGAAGTGCAGGTGCAGACGGCGAGAGGCGGTCTGCTCGGTTTCCTTCTGCTCTTCACGCCACTTATTAAGAGTCTTCATCATGACCTTGACCTGGCTGTTAGTGGTCATGGTTTCTTCGGAGGCTTCATCGAACTGGAAGTCCTCGTCATAGAGCACAATATCGACGTCGCGGGAGTGGGCCAGTTCGCGCAGTTCTAGGGGGGTGAACTTAATCTGGGCGGGGCCGCGGCGGCCAAAGACGTGAACATCGGTCACGGGTGAAGCCTTGAGACCCTCGTAGACGTTGGAAGGGATTTCGGTGACCAGCAAGTCGTCGGCATGCTTGGAGAGCACGCGGGCGACATCCAGCGCTACGTTGCCGTTACCCAGCACGGCGATTTCCTTGGCGTTCAGGGGCCATTCGCGGGGGTAGTCGGGGTGGCCGTCGTACCAGGAGACGAAGTCTGAGGCGCCGTAGGACCCATCCAGTTCAACGCCAGGAATGTCCAAGGAGGCATCCTTGATGGCGCCGGTGGCGAAAATGATGGCGTCATAGTGCTCTTTGAGCTCAGCCAGGGTGATGTCGGTGCCGTACTCTACGTTGCCGAAGAATCGGATGTCGCCGCGGTCCAGTACCTGGTGCAGAGCGTTGACGATGCCTTTGATACGGGGGTGGTCGGGGGCTACACCGTAGCGGATCAGGCCGAAGGGTGCGGGGTAGCGGTCAAAGATGTCGATGGCTACGGGAACATCACCATTTTTGACTTCTTCACTTTTGGTGAGGATGTCGGCGGCGTAGATACCGGCAGGGCCAGCACCGATGATGGCGACGCGCAGGGCGCGGGGTGCTTGAGACACGAGAGATTCCTTTCAGCGCCGGACGCTGGTAAGCGTGGTGACCGGCTGAGGACGTTTGTACACAGATGGTCACCACTTTACCGCCGGGCGCTGATGAGGCTTACCTTATCGGCTGATAATTACCTCTACAGTCATGTAGGTTAATATAGGTTAATAACCGAGTTAATATAGGTAATAACCGAGTAGAGCGCAGTGCTACGGGCGCCTACCCCAGAAGGGGGGCAGACGCCCGCTTGTCAGTCTCAAACCTCATTTCCTCATGAAGAAATTCTCAGCAAGGGTGGTTTACAGACTTTATTTTGCTCACACAGATTGTGCTAATTGAGACAACACAACCTCAGAATTTTTTCCAGAAACAGTCAGCTCCAGCCGTATACCTTCATCACTAGGACTAAGACTAAGGACATACATCGACTCCTCCCCCAGCTCTTCAATATTAAGTTGATTCTGACAGATCTGGTTGAGCTCTTGGATGCTGCCGCTGACTCCATGAGAGGCACCATTCAAGTCGAGCTTATGATGGATAGCCGCACCCAGCTGCTGGTGATGGCAGGGCACCATAACTTCCCGGTACTGGACTAGACCAGAGACTGACATGACCCCTTGAGCCTACCGACTGAGGGCACCTATAGTTGAGCTAAGCCCACAAGATTTTCCTCGTGAAAAGGACATCAGACCATGAAGCAGCTCCTTGCCGTTCTTCTTATCTCTGCCAGCACCACTCTAGGTGTAGGTACCTACCAGACCATCACTCACATGGACAGCACTCCGCAGGGAGTCTGCCAGTTCCTCCCCTTCATCTGTCGCTAGCAGATGCGACAAACCCTGCAGCGAGTTTTTGCCCTTAAATTTCGTGCGCCCTCTCTGCTGGTCAAAAGAATCAGTCTGGGCATCGGTCTCTTCTTCGCTGTCGTTGAAATCCTGAGCTGGTTTATCAACGGCAGTGTGGGTGGGTTGGTTCAGGCGCTCACCCCCGCTCTTTACCTCACCTGGGGTGTGCTCATCTACCGTGGTAAAAGCTACGCGGTGCCCTTCTTCGCCCTCTGCTTTACCCTGTGGTTTATCAGCGACTCATCGCATCAGACCCCCTTTGCCCTCTACGCGCTCTTCATCTGCATCATCCATTCCTCAGCGGCGCAGAATATTTTCAACCTTCTGGTACTCACCCTGATAGCAGTAGATGACTACCGCCTCAACAGCCCAGATATGCTGTCCTACATTCCTCTCATGTTCTGCATCTTCTTGATCCTCCCTTTGGCCGTGCGTCTGCACTGGGAGGGACGGCTACGATCCGAAACTGCCCTGGCTACCTACCGCGAGCGCGTCGCCGAAGCCAACCGGGAGCTAGCGCGGGAACTGCACGATACCGTTGCCCGGCACATCAGCGTCATTAACCTCAACGCCCACAGCGCCCTGCAACAGGCTGAGATGACCGGTAAGGACGCCGCGCTGACTGCTATCACCACCAGCTCAGACCGGGCGCTGACCGATGTTCGTGCTCTCATTCAGACCGCTAGAGATGACCAGAGCCTTAGCGGAGCTCCCCAGCTGCCGGCAGCAAACGTGCCGCCGCTGGGTGATGCCCTACACTTCGAGCTAGAAAATCTGCGGTCTAAGGGGTTGATGGTGAAGGCAGATATTGAATACAGTTCCAGCGATGTACCCGAAGGTCTGCGCCCCACCGTCTATAAAATCATCAAAGAGCTTGCTTTTAACGCCAGCAAGTATGCTCAGCCCGGCACAGAAATTGACCTTCAGGTCAGCCCCAATCTCACGGGCATCACCATTAGGACCAGTAACCTGGTGAAGACCGGTACACCGCAGAAAAAGGCTAACCCGGGCGAACCTGGAACCGGCTTTGGGCTGGTTGGTATTGAAGAACGCATCCGCCGGCTGGGTGGCACGATGAGCTACGGCGCCGTGGCTGACCGTTGGGACCTGACCATTCACCTTCCCATCCCCCTGTAAAGGATATAACTGTGCAGACTATTAGGGTGGCCATCGTTGATGATGTGCCCGAAATCCGTGAGGTTCTCAATCTCTATGTTGAGAGCTTGAGCGGCCTTGAGCTGGTGGGCGAAGCGATCAACGGGGCTGAAGCGCTTGAACTGGTAGCTCGCACTGAGCCAGATGTGGTGCTCATGGATCTGCAAATGCCCGTTTTGGATGGCATTGAGGCGACCGTTGCCCTGCGAGAGAGCTACCCAGAGTTAACCATTATTGCTCTGACTACCTTCGTTGATCACTACTACGTGACGGGGGCGCTGAAGGCTGGGGTTCACGGCTATCTGCTGAAGAACTCAAGCCCCAGCCAGGTTGATACTGCCATCAGGGCGGCCCTTGAGGGCCGCACCCTGATTGACCGGCGCGCACTTGCTTCGTTGGTTGCCTCCATGAACGCGGCGGACTACCCCCAAGGGGACCCCTGGGCGCAGCTCAGCGAGGATGAGCAGACCATCGTGAAGCTGGTTTGCTGGGGTAAAACGGATCAAGAAATCGCGGATCAGCTTGACTCTTCGCTCCCTAGCATGAAGAACCAGCTCAGCTCCATTTACAGCATCTTGGGTATCAATACCCGCCTGCAGATACTGGTGGAGGCAGGGCGCTATAACTTCCCTATCTTCGACTAGCCCGAGCTAGTTCCAGGTATAGCGGAAGATAACCCCGCCGTGGGCGGGGAGCACCAGGTTGGACGGTGCGGGGCCGGAAGCTGAAACTAGGCCGGGAGGCAGGGTGAGGGTGCCGGACTTTTTGGGACCGAGGTTGATAGCCGCCCAGCCCTGGCTGAAACGGCGCACCCAAGCTCCTTTGCTCATCACAGCGTCCCCGTGCGGGGTACCCAAATCCCACGCCAGTTCTTCTCGCCAGGGTGTGCCGTTGTGGGCGTCATGACCCCCGGCGCTCAGAGCAGACCAATGTCCGGCGCCAAAGACCCAGAAAGCGGCGAGTGCTGCTAGAAAGTTGGGGTGATCATCCTGCCCGTCTGTGGACGCCCGCAACAGGGTCAGCCGTGGGCTATGCACCCCCATCTCATGAACCTGACCGAGACTAACGGGGTGGTGGTTGCCCATCATCTGCTTCATCTGTGCCAGAGCAGAGGGTTGGTCGAGGAAGTCTGTAGCTGACCAGCCCAAAAAGACCTCTTCAAAACCCCCACCGTAAGCGCTGTGACGCTCCCACTTACCCGGTGTCTCACGAGATTCTGCGATGTTGGGTACCAGAATTTTCCCCCCGGCATTCAGTGCCCGCCCGGCATCTTTCACTAGGCGGTCTAAGCCGCGGTGAAATTTTTTCACGTTGCGAGCGCCCTGGATGGGCAGGTTAAGGCCGTAGTAGTCCCCGTGGATATCGTTATCCGCCATAACCCCGTCAAAGGGTGAGCCAGCAAGCTCGGTGGTCACATTGCGCACCCAGTGCCAACGGTAGCTTGGGGACCACACCTGCATCTGGTAGTGCCCAGGGTAGCCAGTCCACTCAATGAGCTCCCCGTTGGAACGGCGGGCAAACCACTGTTCCCCCGATTGTTCCACTTGCTCTGCCTCAGCGTAGGAAACACCTGAGGTATAAGGGCCCTCAGTCTCATAGCTTCGGGTAGAGGACAGGCACTTATAGCAGAGCACCGTTATGGCAGGGTTAAGCTCCTTCAGCCGCGCTGCGGCGTAGGTCTGCCGCGGCTGAAGAAGAGCTACGGAGTAGTGCTCAGCAGCAAATTTAATTTGCTCCTCTGTCACTGGCTCTCCTCCGTAGCGTACCCACAGGCCCCTGCTTGCTGAATTACCCAGAGCCATTAGCTAACGGTAGAAGGAGCGGCGAGCAGACTGCTTCCCAGCCCGCGTTCCAGAAGAGAAATCTGCTGTTCGCGCTCATCAGAGGGGATGCTACGCACCCCGTCAATGGACATACCGGCGTGCTCCGGCTTGGGTTCCATCTTGCCCAGGTCACGGTAAATCATGTTGTAGCGTTCCATTACGGTGTGTAACTGGAAGAACTGCTGGACGCGTTCACGAGCGTTGATGCAGAGCTGCTCGTAGAAGGCAGAGTTATCCATGATGCGTTGCAGTGCCTGCGCAAACCCTTCTGGGTCACCTGCCTGGGTGAGAATGCCGCAGCGTTCAATCATCTCGCCGTTATCAGCTACCAGGGTGTCATCAATCAGCTGAGACATGCCGCCCACGTCCGAGCCAATCACGGGTATAGACGCGCTCATGGCTTCCAAAGCCACAATCGGCTGGCCCTCGTTGTAGCTGGGCATGACCAGTGCATCGAATTCACCCAGCTTCTCGCGCACGTTCACGGTGCCGTGGAAGGTGATGTAGTCTTCTAGTCCCTTGGCGGCGATTGCCTCGCGGCACTCGTCGTAGTACCAGGGCACGTGCTCGGTGGGGCCCAAACAGTCAATGTGTAGGTTGTAGCCCTGGTTCTTGAGGATGCCCACCGTATCGATGAGGTCAATGAGGCCCTTAATGGGCACTACACGGGCGATAAAAACGAACTTCCAGTGATGGTTCTTGCCCTGGAGTTCAATCTTTTCGCGCGCAGTGCGGCGTAGCGCGTACGCTTCGTTCACATCCGAGAGCAGCATACCGTTAGGGAGAATCACCGACTTTTCCTCTAGACCGTGCAGCCCCTTCGCCTCGTCAATTGCCTTGGGGTAAAGGTAGGTAATCAAATTAGCGCTGGGATAGCAGAAACGGCCCATCTGAATCCACCAAATGACCCAGGCGCGCTGCTCAGGGGTGAGGTCAAAAATGTCCTCATCACCCACAGCCACCGGGAGGGACATATTGCGATCCAGTAGGGTGTTGACGGTATCACGCACATAAAGGTTGTGTTCGGTCAAGAAGAAGCTGGTGCCGTTATCGCGGGCTGCAGCCGCACCAATCACCGAGGCGTAGCCGGTGGTATGGGCGTGGTAAACCCGGGCGTAGGGCATACGCTCGTGCAAGAGGGCGTAAGCCAGCGAGAAGAAGGTGCGAACCAGCCAGAAGGCTTCCGAGAAGCTCATACCCGGGAGCTTCATGCGGGTAAAGAAGACCTGCATGAACTCTTTGGTGCCCAGTAAAGCCCACCCGGGGTATTCCCGGTTCTTTTCGGAGAACATGCGGTCGTAGATCGACCAGAGGGGGTTAGGATCAGCGTCCTCTGACAGCGCCAGCAGAGCGTCAATAATTTCGTTGCAAGCAGCGGTTCGCTGCTTAGAGTTCATTTTCAACTCGCGCACCGGCAGACTGAAACCGTCGCGATGCTCATCAAGGCTGATGTAAATGGTCTTAACCCACAGCACGTTCTGGGGCATACCGTAGAGGTCTTCACTCGGTGAGTTGCTATCCCAACAAATGTGGATAATTCCAAAGGTGATATCGGGGTTGGTGGTGATGATATCGTGCACCACAGCCGACACTCCGCCCTTCAAAAAGGGGTACGTGGATTCCATGACGATTGCTACGTCAACATCGGGGTAGTTAAGGTCGGTGTACTTGGGCCCGGTCTCGGGCAGGATCAAATCTTTGTATATATTCTCAGTCATAATTGTTCCCCTCAACAATCAAAATAAGCGGTGCTAGCGATTTACCAGGCGACGGCGTGACGCCAGAAAAGGTCATAGGCCGGAGTCTTCCAGGTGCGGCGGAAGGCCATATAGCTGACCGTAACGAGTAGAAGTTCACCCACCATAATGGCGAAATAGGCGTGGGTGCCCGGGAATAGCTGGAAGGCAACCCCACAGATGAAGAGATGGGCTAAGCCAATAAGCTGGGGGGCGGTGTGCGACCCCAGGTAATCAATCTGGTAGCAGAAGACCGTTACCGCCAAGAAGAGCCAGGACGAAACAATCACGGTGAGTGCCAGGGAGAAGGATTCCGGAGATAGGAGAAACATGAGTACAGCAACGATAACGGAGCTAATGCCAGCAATCATCAGGGTGCGGCGCGTTGAATCAACCACGCGGTTTTCAACCTTGGTCGAGTAGCTCTCAACCTGCTGGTAGCCCTTGCTCTCAATGATGGTGCGCAGGTGACCAACAGCGCGATCCACCTTGGTGGCTTCGGCTGCGAAAAAGTAGTTGTAGGCAATCACGGCGGGGGCAAGACCCATGTAAACCGCAATGACGTTCATGGTGCCGTCCAAGGTGATGAACAGGAGGTACTTATCTGCCCAGAGCACAGACCCCAGTAGGAAACCGCGTAGCATCTCTCGGGCAACCACATGATAATCAAGACGCTTGAAGGCAACCAAGTGACGCAGGTGCCCGCGCAACACAAAGAGCATAACAAAGATACCCATGACCGGGGGCAGGAACCAGACGGCAGGGAAGGCAAGGAGTGCCAGGGCGTAAGCCAGCCAGGCAAAAGCCCAGGTGTTACGGCTATCGGTTGGCAGATTAGCAATCACCAGCAACTGGCTGAAGAGCATGTTCAAAAAGCCCAGAACCAGGAAGGCCAACAGGGTGGTAAGGCTCCAGTTTAAAGCAAAGAAGAAGGGCAAAGAGAAGAACAGAAGAGCCGGAAGGACCGCTAGGCTAGTAGTAATCCAATACTCAGCGAACCTGCGCATGCAGGCGTTCATTTCGCGCTCCCCCAGGAGGTCGCCCATAGCGCGGTAGACCGGCAGGCAGACGCTCTGCGACATCCAGGGCACCGTAATAGCAACCGCCAGGATGATTTGAGGTAGCTCCACGCCACCCACCATGATGCCAGCCATACGAGGGGTCACCAGGGGGAAGATGGACGTTAGAAGAATAACCGGGGATAGGTAGAGAACAAACTGGTAGAGAAAGCGAGCTTTCTTATGTCGATATTTTGATTTTTGGGTACCTGAAAGGAGCGCTGTAGACAAAAATCTAGTCTCTCTGGTAGTGCGAACTTGTCACAGGCAGATCCCTGCACTGCATTCTCAAGACTACTTCGCACCGTGGCTAGAAAGACCCCTCATTAGGAACGTATCTACTAATCAGAGCACAAGTAGCGACAGTTTGACCTTAACGACCATCAAACACCCCACACATTCGCACACAAAAGAAGAAAAATACTCATCCATTTAGGGGACACCACGAAAACTGCCGCCTGACATGGGAAAGTGTTGACAGCCACTATCACCAGTCTTCACAGACTCACCCCCAGCAAAAAGAGCAGACAAAAGCCCCGTACCTCACAGAGGTACGGGGCAATTCTTAAGCGACTCGGTTAGTCAGCAACCCTGCCCAGCGGCTCCAAGCGCACCACCACCGACTTGAAGACCGGGGTATTAGAACGCTTAGCAGCAGAATCCAAGGGCACCAGCACATTACCCTCCGGAAGGTAGACCGCACAGCACCCGCGAGCGTGGTCATACTCAACCACCCGGAAGTTGGGGGCGCGGCGCTCGCCGTCCTCCCAGACCGACACGATATCGACCATAGAGCCGTTGACCAGGCCCAGAGCTACGATATCATCGCGGTGCATAAAGACCACGCGACGGCCACCGTGCACACCGCGGTAGCGGTCATCCAACCCATAAATAGTTGAGTTGAACTGGTCGTGTGAACGCACGGTCGAAAGTAGCAGGTGGCCTTCTGGCACCTGTAAGACGTTAGTTTCATTGACCGTCAGCATGGCCTTGCCGGTAGCCGTATTGAAGACACGCTCACGGGGGCCGTTAGGCAGGTAGAAACCGCCGGGCTTTTCGATGCGCTCGTTATAGCGATCAAAGCCGGGGATGGTGCCCTCAATCGCATCACGAATGACGCCGTAATCATCAATCATGCGCTGCCAGAAGTCATCCCCGAAAGTTTCCCGGCCCACCGAGCAGATGATGTCTACTTCTGACTTGAGGTTTAGGTCCTTGTTAGCGGTGCGGTGGCCTTGGGAGGCTGAAACGACGCCGGCAGAGTTCTCTACCGTAATCTTCTGCGGACCGGACGCTCGTTCATCCACATCGGTGCGCGCGCGAACGGGTAGAATCAGGGACTTCTCGCCGGGGTAGGCGTGGGATCCGTTGGGCTTGGTGGAGAGGTGCACCGTCATTTCCTGCTGGCTCATTGCCTGTTCACAGGCGGTGGTATCTGAAGCAACGCGCACCAGGTTACCCCCAAGAGACATGAAGAACTGGTTATCACCATCGCGCATCTGGCGCAGGGCATCCACCGTGTCAAGACCGTGTTCGCGGGGTACGGGGAAACCGAAGTAATCTTCGATGGCTTGCAGGTAGGGATCTGGCATCTTCTCCCAGATACCCACGGTTCGGTTGCCCTGCACGTTGGAGTGACCGCGGAAGGGCGAGCTGCCCGCACCCGGCTTGCCGATGTTGCCGGTCAGGAAGAGGAAGTTCATCATCTCGCGGATGGTGTTGACCGACTCGCGGTGCTGGGTGACGCCCAGCGTCCAGGCAACGATGGCGGTCTTGGCAGTCTCTACCATATCCGCGACCTTCGCAACCTGAGAGGCAGAGATACCCGAGCCGCGTTCAAGCTCAGCGTCATCCAGGTTGAGCAGGTGCTCTTTAACCTCATCGAAGCCAGAGGTGAAGCGTTCAATAAAGACGTGGTCAATCGCGCCCCGGCGGATGAGCTCCTTGTTGAGCTGCTGGAAGAAGGCGCGGTCACCGTCCAAGCGTACCTGCAGGTACTCGTCCGCCAGTTGCTCGGCCTTGAACATGCCTACCGGCGATTGCGGTTCCTTGAAGGCCATCAGACCGGTTTCGGGCATGGGGTTGAGCACCACCATTTTGCCGCCGTTTTCCTTCATCTTCTTGAGGGTGGTCAGCGAACGTGGGTGGTTGGTGCCGGGGTTCTGGCCCACCGAGATGAACAGTTCGGTGGTTTCCATATCTTTCATGGTGACCGATGCCTTGCCCAGGCCGGCGACTTCTTTGAGGGCGACCGCGGTGGACTCGTGGCAGAGGTTGCCGCAGTCGGGCAGGTTGTTAGACCCTAGACGGCGTGCCAGCAGCTGGAAGCTGTAAGCAGCCTCGTTGGAGGCGCGGCCCGAGGTGTAGAAAACCGCCTTGGTGGGGTCGGTCCTTTTGAGCTGTTCAGCAATCAGCGAGAAAGCGCGTTCCCAGGTGATGGGGCGGTAATGGTCGTCCCCGTTGGAACGATCGTAGAGCAGGGGCTCGGTAATGCGGCCCTGCTTACCCAACCAGTGGTCGGTCTTATCGCGTAGCTCGGTCACGGTGTGCTTCGCCCAGAATTCGGGGGTTGCGCGGTCCGGGGTGGTTTCCTCTGCGATAGCCTTAGCGCCGTTCTCGCAGAACTCCACGATGCCCAGATCTTGCTGGTTAGGTTCTGGCCACGCGCAGCCGGGGCAGTCAACACCTCCGGGCTTATTCATAGTGATAAGGGGTAACAGACCACGAGCTGGTAGGACATGCTGCATAGCGTGAACAACGCCGCCAACACCGGCAGCCGCCTTGAATCTTTTACTAATACGGGGGCCGTCAAAGCGGGTGGCTTCTTTGCTCACACGGCTCACGGTGGGAATTTTGTCGTTTTTGGGTAGCGTCGTCATAACCCTCAGTCTATCGCCAGTGGTCTAGATTACTAAGACTGGAGGGTGCTGTCATCCATTTCTCCGGCATAGAGATTAAAACGGTTCTCGCGGGCAAAGGCAATGAGGGTAAGCCCAGCTTCGCGAGCCAGATCTACGGCAAGAGAGGACGCCGCCGAGACCGTAATCAGGGCAGAGAAACCAGCCATAATCGCCTTCTGTACCAGCTCAAAGGAGGCCCGGGAACTCATGACCAGGATGCGCCCATTGCTTTGTAGGCTATCTTCGAGCAGAAGGTGGCCAATCACCTTATCTGCCGCGTTATGGCGGCCAATGTCTTCCCTGGCCACCAAAAAGGTGCCATCTTCTTCAAAAACAGCCGCCGCGTGAATGCCACCGGTCTTGCGGAAAAGAGTTTGGTGCTCCCGCAGCTGCTCAGGTAAGGAAAGTACCAGTTCAGGGGTGAGCTTGATCGGTTTAATCTGCCGGTAGCTCTTTTCCATGATGCTCTCGATAGAACCAGATCCACACACCCCGCAGGCAGAGTTGGTGATAGTCAGGCGAAGGGGCGAAGCCGTGGTGGAAAAAAGTGTGGAACCCGCGCTGCCGTCGTCCTTGGACGCCGGGGGCTGGTAGGTGCTGTTGATATCAAGCACGTTGTAGGTGTTCTGCCCATCTGGGCCGGCACCGGCGCAGTAGCGGGCGGTACTGATATCGGCGGCCGAACGAATCTGCCCCTCAGAGTGCAGAAACCCGTGCGCCAGTTCTAGGTCATGGCCGGGGGTGCGCATGGTGGTGGTGACGGTGGCGCCATTGACCCTGATTTCTAGGGGCTCTTCAGCGGTGATAGCATCGGCCCGGCGGTCTTTGCTGAAGCTACCATCGGGCTTACGCACGTACTTGGTGGCAGCGACCGAGCGGTTAAGCCTGCCCATTCTCGTGCTCCTTCACTAGTTTTTCAACCGCGTCAATATGGGCAAGGATACTGGCGGCCAGCTGCTCAGTGTCGACTTCAGAGCCTGCGCGTGATGAGTTCTGCCCTGCGGCCAGGCCCACCAGAAAGGCGGCTAGGGGCGCAGCCGGGCGCACTACCCCGTGCGCCACATGCTTGGTGAACCCTAAAAGATGCGGCAGGGTCTGCTGGATAACCTGCGGGTCAATCTCTAGCCGCTGCGCTACCTGTCGCACAAATTCCCGGGCAAGCACTAAATCTTGCGGGTTTCTCTCGCCCATGAGCCCTCATTCTTTAGCCCGATACTTACCTCAGAAACACTACACCGAGGGTGAGAGCTAGCCCAGAGAACCACAGCCTTCATCGCTAAGCTGCTAAGAACTCAACTTTCAGCTCATCGCGCTCACCGAAGCGTTCTAAATGGCGCGCCAGTACGTCAGAGACTCGTGTACAGCTCTCAGCACTCGGAGCGTGCACCACCATAACCACTTGGGGCACGCCGTCCTGCACGAGCACGTCCCCGTATCCACTAAAAACACCGTCACGGTTGAAGGTCAGACGATGCCCGCCCTCAATCTCTTCAACGGGCAACTTATTGCCCATGTGCGAGACCAGTTGCTTAGCATACCGGGCGGGCCGGTCTGTAGCTACCCGTGAGCGGGCAGTGTGATTCATTTCGGCAACGGTAGGGTAATCGGACACAGTTCCTCCTCTGAACTTAGGTTTACCTAACCACCCTACCGCGAAGCGTGGAAAAAGTCGGTATTGCCTCAACCAAACCTCACCCATGAATCGCACTCAGCAAACCCCCACCCCAGCCCTCCTCTAAATTAGACTCAGCTCACAGTTAGCACTGGGCCGCACCAATGACCTCTGGCGTAGACTAAGACAGTAACTTCAGCGCCGACCTTGCCCCAAGCAAGAGCCCGGCGCTTCATCATTTCTGGGCACACACCCACGAGTATCTACGGATTTTCACGAATGTCTTCTGAGAACACCGCGGCTCACAAAACCGCACCCGCCGCCCCCAAAAGCGCGCTCGACCGCTACTTCAAAATCACTGAACGCGGCTCCACCCTAGCCACCGAATTCCGCGGCGGCCTGGCAACCTTCTTCGCCATGGCCTACATCGTGGTGCTTAACCCCCTGATTCTGGGCCTGGGCCCAGACGGCGCCGGTAACACCCTCGGCGTTGAACGGGTAGCCGCAGCCACCGCGCTCATCGCCGGCATCCTCACCATCATCATGGGCCTCTGGGCTAAGCAGCCCTTCGCCATGGCAGCAGGCCTGGGCGTGAATGCACTTTTGGCATCCACCATCGCCACCAACCCCAACCTCACCTGGCCACAAATCATGGGCCTGGTCGTTTGGGCAGGTATCATCATGGGCATTCTCGTGCTCACCGGCTTCCGCCGCGCTGTTTTTGACGCCGTGCCCGAATCCCTTAAAACCGCCATTGTGGTGGGTATCGGCCTCTTCATCTCCCTCATCGGCTTGGTGAACGCAGGCATCGTGCGTCGTATGCCTGATGCCGCAGGTACCACCGTGCCCGTCTCCTTCGGCGCCGGCGGCCATCTGCAAGGTTGGCCCATCGCCGTCTTCCTCTTCGGCCTCTTTCTCACCATCGCCCTCTTTATCCGCAACGTACGCGGTGCCATCCTCATTGGCGTGGTCGCATCTACCATTCTGGCAGTGGTTCTAGAAACAGTCTGGCCTTCAGGCTCATCCATGGACTCAGCCACCGGCTGGTCCCTCATGGTTCCCGGCATCCCGAGCCAGTGGGTCGGTCACCCCGACCTTTCCCTCATTGGTGCAGTTGATATGACCGGCGCCTTTGCCGGCAGCTCACTCGGTTCACTGGGCGCCACCATGCTGATGTTCGCTATTCTTCTGGCCGTCTTCTTCGACGTCATGGGAACCTCCGTAGGCCTGGCAACCGAAGCTGGCACCATCAAGGACGGGAAAATCGAAAACATCGACCGCGTGCTAATCATTGACGCCGCCGGTTCCGTGCTCGGTGGCGGCTCCTCTAGCTCGGCACACCAGATTTTCGTAGAGTCAGCCACCGGTATCGGTGAAGGTGCCCGCACCGGTTTCGCCAACATCGTCACCGGCACCCTCTTCCTGCTAGCGGTCTTCATCTCCCCCTTGGTCTCCATCGTCCCCTTCGAAGCGGTTGCCCCCGCCCTAGTGATCGTTGGCTTCCTCATGGTTCGCCAGGCGATTCACATTGACTGGACTGACTGGGGTCTGGGCATCCCTGCCTTCCTCACCATCATCATGATGCCCTTCACCTACTCCATTGCAGACGGTATCGGTGCCGGCTTCGTTGCCTTCACCTTCATCCGCATGATTCAGGGCCGCGGGCGCGAAGTGCACCCCATCATGTACGTTGTCTCAGCCGCCTTTTTAGTCTTCTTTGGCATGGGCGTCATCGAGGGCTGGATACGCTAACCTGCCCCTCGCTAGTTCTAGCGACCAGATTTCTCTCACATGACCACATATTCGCTGGTCAACTGAGGGAAATCTGGTCGCTTTTATAAGCAGGGTTAAAAATTCCCAGAGGGTAGGCTTTCCACCCTTAGACGGCAGATACGCTTTACTACCGCCTCTGCCCCATGGGTCTACACACTCATCTCAGGAAAGATAGTTTTAGCCTGGATGAGCTTCCCCCTGCACCCCCTCTTCTTTCATCTACCCGTGATTGCCGTTCCAGTGGTTGCGCTGATGACGCTCGTTCTAGCTCTTGTTCCCCTATGGGCTCCCCGCTGGGTAGTGCCAGACTTCATTGTTTCCACAGTCGTGCTCGCCGGGCACGAAGGCGCTGTACTAGTGTGCATTAAGGAAGCCTAAGCCCCTCAGCCTAGGTTTTAATAGAAAACATGACTGATCTTGACACCCGCTGCCCCTGCGGCACCGGCGAAACCTACGGCGCCTGCTGCCACCGCTACCATGCCCAATACGATGCCACCGGCCAGCTAACAGCGCCCACACCCGAGGCCTTGATGCGATCGCGCTTCACTGCCTTTGCTGTGTCCGAGGCCCCCTACCTGCGTGCCACCTGGCACCCGAGTACCCGGCCGGCGTCCTTAGACCTGGACGAGACCCTGCGCTGGTACCGACTAGATATTCTGGGCACCAGCGGTTCGGTCTTTGAGACCACCGGGACCGTACATTTTGCCGCCTACTACCGCTCTATTCCGGGCACTGCTCCGGACGCACGAGTCAAGGGAGTGCAAGAAGAGAACTCCCGCTTTGTTAAAGAGACCGGTAGCTGGTTCTACCTGGATGGGGACATGGTCTAACGCCCCCTAGTGAAGGTACCTTGAGCTCAGACTTTTAGACGGGGTCGTGGCGCGGGGACGCTGGCCGGGCAAAGTCTCGCACCCAGGCGTCATCCTTGTACTGAGCCGGCACCCCGCCGCCCAGCAGACGCTTAGAAATCGCGGCAGTCACGGCTTCACCTTCAAGAGGCAACGGCGAGTGAGAACCGGCAATAATGATGTTGCCGCGGCGGCGCCCCTTCAGCATGGCGGGGTCGGCCACCGCAGCGGTGTGTTCGAAGACCCGGGAAATCGCGGCGGCTTCAGCCCGGGCACCAGCTAAATCGCGGTTATCACCACAATTAATGATGTAGAGCCCACCAACATCCAGGGTTTTGGCCGCCATTTCAGTGAATTCAAGAGTGGTTAGCGGGGCGGGGGTGATATAGCCAGAGAAGACATCACGAATGATGACATCCCTCGAAGCTGGCGCTAGGGTCGCGGTGACAGCGCGCGCCTCCCCCACCCTAATTTTTACCAGGGGTGCCTTGGGTAGCTCGAACCATTCACGCACGTAATCGGCGAGTTTGGCGTCCAGCTCAACCACGGTATTACGGGAGCTGGGGTAAACGTCAGCCAGGTAGCGTGCCATAGAGCAGGCTCCGCCGCCCAGGTGGGTGATGCGCAGTTTAGCGGGGTCCAGATGAGCATCCACATGGGGTTCAATGACGGCAGCTAGCCAGCGCATGTATTCAAAGTCCAGCGCGCGGGGGTCACCCAGTACAATGTGGGAGCTTTCCATGCCGTTGATTTCTAACACCCAACCGTTGGGGGTGTAGTCGTCCTCAATGAGCTCGGCGGTGCCGGTTGAGATCTCGTAGACGCCCTCAACGGGGCCACCTTCAACCTGCTGTTTTTTCTTAGGAGTTCTTCTGCGTTTAGCCACTCCCCCAGTCTAGTGCGCACTGGCGCATAGACTGAGGGAGAACAATATGACCTTGGTGAAAGGACGGCAGGTGTGGGGTTTGCAGTAGAGGGCAGGTACGTACTGGCACCGGTGGAGCCAGCGGACGCGCAGAAGTACGTGGACCTGCAGCTGGACTGCTTAGCAGAGACCTATAACGAGCTAGTGGACGCCGGTTTTGGCGAGCGCCAGCGGGCGGAACGTGACAGCTGGCTTAAGGAATTTGATCAGAACATTACTGCGCCGAAGGTGCGGGCTTTCTTCGCCTATGAGAACCCGGCATGGCAGCCGGGTGCACCCCTGTCATGTGCGATGGGCGGGGCTGTGGACTGGGAGCAGCCGGTGGGTTTCGCGCTTTCGCGGCCCGGCCCTCTGGAGTGGGAACGCCGTATAGGGCTGCCCCTGGTGCCCGAAGGGACGCGGGAGCTGACCCACCTCTATACGCGGGCATGCACGCACGGCACCGGTTTGGGGGCAGCTCTCTTTGATGCGGTGCTCTATGAGGAGGAGCCTGCCTATCTCTGGTATATCAAGGGTAACGAGAGGGCAGTGCAGTTTTATGAGCATCGGGGTTTTACTCGGGATGGTCGGTTTGTTGACTGCCAAGGTGCCTGGGGTGATGCTGTCACCGGTCGCATGTTTCGCGGGGTGAAACCGCCAGCTTAGGGAATTCTAAGGATGATGCGGGCATCCCTCATCTTAAGTAATTACTTTACTATGAAAATAATATTTGAGATGATGAGTTCATGACAAACCACACCACCGAACACTCCACCCGCGGCGCCTACGTGAACGAGGGTGAGGAGTTCAACCGCGATACCACCTACATCGAGGATCGTATCGTAGCGGATCCAACGGCCTCCACCGACGGCGAGCACCAGCTCTGGGCAGCGGAAGCCGGCACCTACCGCCTGGTCGCCGCCCGCGCTTGCCCCTGGGCAAACCGCGCCCTGATTGTGCGCCGTCTACTTGGTCTTGAAGACGCTATCTCGGTGGGTCTGCCCGGCCCTACCCATGATGCCCGCTCCTGGACCTTTGACCTGGATGAGGGTGGCAAGGACCCGGTACTGGGTATCGAACGTATTCAGGATGCCTACTTCAAGCGCTTCCCCGACTACCCCCGCGGTATCACCGTGCCCGCTATCGTCCATGTGGAAAGTGGCGCGGTGGTCACCAACAACTTCCCTCAAATCACCGAGGACTTCGCCAAGGAATGGGGCGCCTTCCATCGCGAAGGCGCCCCTGACCTCTGGCCTGCTGAGCAAGAAGACGAGATGCGCCAGGTGATGAAGCGCATCTACACCGAGATCAACAACGGGGTCTACCGTTGCGGTTTCGCTGGTTCTCAGGAGGCCTACAATAAGGCCTACCAGCGGCTCTGGGATGCCCTGGATTGGGTGGAAGAGCGCTTGGCAACCCGCCGCTATCTGATGGGTGATCACATCACCGAAGCTGACGTGCGCCTCTTTACCACCCTGGTGCGCTTTGACCCAGTCTACTTCGGTCACTTTAAGTGCAACCGCCAGCCGCTGACCACCATGCCTAACCTCTGGGGCTATGCACGCGACCTCTTCCAGACACCAGGCTTCGGAGATACGGTGGACTTCCAGCAAATCAAAGAGCACTACTACATCGTGCACGAGGATATTAACCCCACCGGCATTGTGCCCGCTGGCCCCCAGTTAGAGAACTGGCTGAGTGACCACGGCCGTGAAGCTCTAGGCGGCTCCCCCTTCAACACGGACGCCGGTGCCACCGCACCCGGGCCGGTCAGGGAGGGCGAGTACGTCACCCCCGGCCACAACCCTCTCTACCCCGCCTAAGTTCACCCGAGCTAAAAGCTAGACCCCGCTCCCACCCCGTGGAGGGCGGGGTTTCTGCCATCTGGGAGAACAGCGGGAGATACCTCAATGGGGTTAGGTGAGTAAGTTTTGATGTTGTCATCTAGCGTGGGCACCGGCGGCTGTTCCTTCCCACCGGGGTTCCAGGTGAGGTCTGGGGGATGAAGTTCAATATCGCCAATTGTGATGTCCTGCAGAGCGCTGTTCAATTTTTCATCAGCAACAACTATCACCTTGTCGTTGAGCCAGTCCACGCCTTCGTCCAGGTTTTGGTAGACCTCGGTGGGGTTGACCGGTTGGGTGAGGTCATCCATGGAGCCAGAAGGACCACGGTTTGCGTCTGGCAGGTCCATTTTCTTCCAGACTGTATTGATGCTGTCTTCTGCCAGGTCGACAGTATCTTTTACCGTCACCGACAGTTTCGACGTCCCATGGGCTACGCCCAGTAAACGTTGCTGATTAAGCTCAACCTCAGTCAGGTCTGAATCTTGACTTGACCCGGCATAGACGGTTGTTTCACCGGCGCGGAAGTCTCCATTGAAGAACTTAGCTAACGCTTCTGACTCACGATTAAAGCTTTCGCTGTTCTGGGCGTTGTGCAGATAGCCCGGGCTGCCATGAGGGTCACCCTCATTCCAATAGTTGAGGGAGTAGTCCTCTGTGGGCTGGTAGTGAGGGTTGGCCCCCTGAGTTTTCGGCACATAGTCCATCTTGTTATCCATACGAATGTGCGCCACCCCGGGCGGTGCAGCGCCCATGTCGCTGACCGGGGAGCCCTGGGTAGCTACCACCTGCACGTTGTAGCGGCTGCTGAACTCTTTATTCTTGGCTAGCGACATAGCTACCACTCCGCCCTGGCTATAGCCATTGAGCATGATGGGGGTAGCCGGGTCGATACCCTCTTCGCGTAGCATTTGGTCTACCAGCTGCATGGCAGCAGAGGACTGGGCCAGTGGAACATCCGGATCATCGAGCAGGGCAGCATTGGCAATGTTTTCGGTCCAGCTAGCCGTACCACCCTCATAGTTTGCCAGCAGGTCAGCCAGCTCGCCATCGGTTCCGGGCAGAGTGATGATGACGCGCTCCTGCCCGGTTTGCTCATCGTAGTGCCGCTGCAGGACGATGTGGTCCCACTCGTTGACGTAGTGTTCACCTCCGTAATGGTCATCTACTGCCTGGTGTGCACCGCTCACCAAGTAATTCATCTGCACAAGGTCAGCGGCCGTTTTGGGGGGCCTATCAAGGCGTAGATTCTCACCCGTTTCTGGGTCAACCCAGGGGTCAATCTCGTGACTAATATCTTCGAATACCCTGAGTCTGCGAACCAGCCCGAAACTCTTTGCGGTATCGTGAAGCTGGTCGGTGGCCACAGAGATACTTGCTCGCCCCACCCCAGTCTGGCGAAAGACATCAAAGCCCTTGAGCGCTAGTGGCACTTTGTTTTCTGAAATCACCTTGACGACCGTGGTGCCGCGTTGAACCACAAGACGTAGACTGCCACCTCGATAACCGAATGCGGAGCCCAGGGACTGAGCTGCAGCGGGGCTTTGGTCAAGCGCGGCTTCATAGCCCTGTAAGACATCGGAAGCAAAAGCCTCAGCTGCCTCATAGTTGGCAGCTGACTGACGCACGGCAGTCGCTAGCCTCTGAGCAGCAGCAGCGAGAGTGACCAACGTAGCGGCACCGACAGTAAGACTGGTGAAGGCAAGAGCCCCCTGGCCGCTGGCATCTAGGGCAGCAAGAACACCGACCTGAAGGGCAACAGGAGCTAGCCGGCGGCCCAAGCTCTCATACCGGTCTGCCAGGGCTGATAACTGCTGGGAGACCGCAGTTAGCTCTGCTGTATTAACGCTGATGATTTGAGTGGCACCGGCAGATACCAGGGAGAAATCCGGTGTTACCGCGATGGGCATAGTTACCTCCCCACCTGCGACAGTGCACCAGCCACCTGGTTCAAGAGGGGGTCAGCTAAGTGGCTCTGCAACTCATTCTGCAGGAGGGTCAAACCGGAGCGGTCGGCATGGGCGATTACATCATCCAGAACACCTTCAACCTGACTCATACCCAGCAGAGCATTATCGATGAGGGCTCCCACCCCGCCCAGGGTGGCGGCCAGGGCATCAAGACTGGCCGCTATACTCTCACCGGCATGTCGGGTGGACGTTGCCGCTGTTTCCAGCTCCCCTTGAAAAGTTGCGTTGGCCACCTGTTCCTGAACCAAAGCGTCCCTAAAAGCTACCGCTGCCTGCGAGCGCCAATTCTCCAGAGAGTAGGCCCTACTTTCGGCAGCAATGCTCTCTAGCTCTTGCACTTCGGTGTCAATATGTGCCCCGAGTGCCCGCGCCCATTCTCGCACTCGCGCCGCTAGCCCACTGGCTGAAGCGCTAGCGGACGCCGCGGCGTCCGAACCCAGCCCGCCGCGGCCCACCGCCGCCATTATGTCTACTGTGCTGGCCATTTGGCTTCTCCTTTCACGCTTCACATGACCCACAGCATAAAAAAGGGAAACCGTCTTGGCACCGTGCCAGCACCCCTGTGGATAAGGCACACTCTCCAGAACAGGCAAGGGGGGCACCCGCGAGAAGAAAAGTGGTGAACCTGTGACGGGATATGACCACCCGGTGCACACAGGCCGATACAGAGAGACGTCAAAGGTGCAGAACCCCTAGTGCCCGTGAGAAACTAGACCTATGTCTCATCGTGATAACTGCACCACACTGCCCAACGGCCGCCACTCACTCACCGGCGCCGGTCTAGCCCTCGGCGCTCTAGATGGCCGATACAAGTCCGCCACCGAAACTCTGGTTGACTACCTCTCAGAAGCCGCACTCAACCGTGACCGCGTGCATGTAGAGGTGGAATGGTTCATCTACCTCTGTGATCACTCTGTCCTGCCCGGCCTATCTCCCCTGACGGACGCCCAGCGCGATGGCCTGCGCGCCATCGTCACCGAATTCACCGAAGAATCTGCCCTTGAACTAGCTGAGATTGAAGCGGTTACCGTTCACGATGTGAAGGCGGTGGAGTACTTCATTGGTCGCCGCCTCGATGCTCTGGGACTTGCCCACCTGACCCCCCTGGTTCATTTTGGGTGCACCAGTGAGGACATCAACAACCTCTCCTACGCCCTGGGCATCAAGGACGCCGTCACCAATGTATGGCTGCCTGCAGCCCGCGGCCTGGTAGAGCAGATTATGAAGCTGGCAGAAGAGGCCCGCGAGGTGCCCATGCTTTCGCGTACCCACGGTCAGCCCGCTACTCCCTCAACCCTGGGCAAGGAACTGGCTGTCTTTGCCTACCGCCTGAACCGCCAGATTAAGCAGGTTGAAAACGCCGAGTTCCTGGGCAAAATCAACGGCGCAACCGGCACCTACTCAGCCCATACTGTGGCTGTACCCGGTGCTGACTGGCAGAGGATTTCAGAAGACTTTGTCACCGGCTTGGGTCTGGACTGGAACCCCCTGACCACCCAAATCGAAAACCACGACTGGCAGGCTGAGCTCTACTCCTCCATCGCCCACTTCAACCAGGTGCTGCATAACCTCTGCACCGACGTGTGGAGCTATATCTCTATCGGTTTCTTCCGTCAAATTCCCGTGGCAGGTGCTACCGGCTCCTCAACCATGCCGCACAAGGTTAACCCCATTCGTTTTGAGAACGCAGAAGCTAACCTTGAGATTTCCAACGGTCTGCTGAATACTCTGGCTTCAACCCTGGTGCAGTCACGCTGGCAGCGCGACCTCACCGACTCGTCCTCCCAGCGCAACATCGGTGTGGCGTTCGGCCACTCGGTACTGGCGATTTCTAACGTAGTCAAGGGCTTGGAACGCCTGGACATCGCCACCGACGTCATTGCCGCTGACCTGGATGAGAACTGGGAAGTTCTGGCTGAGGCCATTCAGATGGTCATGCGCGCCGAAGCTATTGCCGGTGTTGAAGGCATGGAGAACCCCTACGAACGTCTCAAGGACCTAACCCGCGGTCAGCGCGTGGACGCCACCCGTCTCAAGGAATTTGTAGCAGAGCTGGGTCTATCAGATGACGCCGAAAAGCGCCTGAGCGAGCTAACCCCTCACACCTACACCGGTCTAGCAGCCCAGCTCTTGGAGCACGCTAACCGCTAGCGTTTAGCGCCCCATCCGCCCGCGCGCCTTCATATAAGCGCGGGCGGCAAGCCGGGCGCCGATAGCTCCAGGATGATTCTCCGGTAGCTCAATAGGGTCTTGAACCGGTGGAGCTCCCTTCGTCTGTTCTGCACCTTCTGCAAGGATGCCCCCTGGCCCCTGCCCCTCTTCAGCGAGGGTATCTGCGTCGTCGGCGATATCGGAGGCTTTTGCTCGGGAGTCCTTGAGTGCCTCCCGGCTTAAAAACTGGGGAAAGTCTGCCGGTGGCTCCCCCAACTGCTCGGCCAGCTGTTCCACCAGGCTGGCAGCAAAAAGCTTGCGTTCTTTGCTGTTAGTCAGCACAGCGCTACCGGTCTTAGCTAACTGCTCGCCTGCCTTGATGAGCAGGAAAGCTTGAGGGTTACGGGCTGCAAAGACCCCGATAGCACCTAGCAGGCTGAAACTTTGATCCTGCGGGGTGCTCTGCCGGGGTGCATCCAAAGCTGCCAGGAGGTCATTGACTCCCCCGCCCAAAAGCTGCTCCGCGGCGTCCTCAGCATCTGCTACCTGCCTGCCGTGTAAGAGCGCCAGCGCGTGCACGTAGGTCTTAATAACCTGGGCTGAGCCCACATGAGCCGCAGTATTGACCCCTTGTTGAGCGCTCTGCCCCGCACCTGCAATTTTCTGACCGGCACTCCCCAGGTGAGCCGCCGCACGGGTTGCCAGGGCAATCTTGGGGTTGCGGGTGAACCTACCTACCGCACCGGGTGTGAAATGCTCAGCACCTGCACTTACCCCGCCCACCAGGGTAAAGTCTCTGATAAAGACGGCGCTAACCCTGCTCTTCAGTTGCTCCGGGGTGTCATCAGGGTGCCTCAGGCGTAGCTTCTTGAGGCGGCGAACCGCCAGCGGTTGAGGCTGTTGGCCAGCCGGGGGCGTACCGGGAGCAGAGTCAGTCATGGCTTCATTCTAAGACACTAAAAACCCACCCTGCCCGGACCAGGTACTGGCTCAGACAGGGTGGGTGAAGATGAAAGGACGCTGGAGCGTAGCCCTCTAGGCTTCGATCGCGGCGCCGCCCTCGGTGTCAGCCTCAGGGTTCTTGACGCCTTGAGCGGCAGTGTCCACCAGCTTGGGTGCACGGCTGCTATTAAGATCGGCAGGGAAAACTGCGGGCAGGGCTCCGAAAGTTTCGGCAACTGACTTCACCACAGCTCGACCCAGTGCCAGGTTAGCACCGCCGCCGACCACTGCACCGATACCAAAGGGCATAGCGCGACCCAGCAGAGCACCGGACTGGCGGGTAAGGAAGCGCTTGATAAACATGTTACGGATGGTGCGCTCCACACTGAAAATCTTTCCGGAATCCTTAGAGCCCATCATCATGCCCCACTTACGGGAGACACCACCGGCCTTACCGGTGTGCGCGAGCATGGAATTCATGAGCACGGAACCATCCTCACCCAGCATGATCGCCATGACCATGAGACGGGCTTTATCGGGGTCTTCTACGTGCACGCCGTGCAGCTCCGCCATAGACTGAGCGTAAATAGCGGTTCGCTCAAGGTAGCCACCCACAGCCAAGACGGACAGACCCACGGAGGCTGCCGTTCCCAAACCCGGCACGAAAGCTGTGGCACCTACCGCGCCGCCACCAACGGTGACATCACGCAGGTAGGCTTTTTCAAGGCGCTTAGCTAGCTGGTCAGGGGTCTCATGGGGGTATTTCTCCCGCATCTTCTTGAGCCCGGAAAGAATGAGGGGGCGCTGCACCTTCAGCACGGTGTCAACAGCTTTGGTCACAGCGGGCTTGGGCTTGCCATCAGCATCAAAGGCACTGGAGGCATTGAACATATCAAACATACCGCTAGCTTACTGCCCCGGGTCCCGATATGAACAGTCTACTTGGTGTATGTACGCCCAGGGCACAGCATATTAACTCTCCAACTCAAAGTCAGACTCAAGGATGACGTTCTCTCGAGCCGCTGTCTCTAGCGCTTCCTTGCAAGCGATGACGGCGGGGTGGGCGGCATTGCCAGCCCGCACCACCGTATAGAGGGCACGGTGCGGGTTACCCGCAAGTGCCACAGATCGGGTGCCGGGCAGGGCTTCTGCCGGTATCAGTGAAGGTACTAGTGCCAAAGCCAGACCCTCCCGCACCAGGTTGGCCTGGAGCAGGGGATCATTGGTTTCAAACTTTACGATGGGTTCGAAGCCTGCCTCCCGGCAAACATTGCGGCTCCACTGCCCCGCAACCGTATGAGGCGGGTCGAAAGCCCAGGGAGCCTGCGCCAGGTCAGCTAGTCGAGTAGGTAGGCCGGCCAGCGCGCCAGTGACTGGTAAAAGCAGGCGCAAGGCATCTTTCAACAAAGGATTGCGTACCGTACCGGGGTAGGCAGGGGCGGGTAAACCCGGGAATTCCTCCCCAATAATGATGTCAAACTCATGTGCCAAGAGCCCCTCGTATGATTGATGGACCATACGCTGGGAGAGCTCCACATTGATGTGAGGGTAGTTTTCGGCAAGCAAGGTCAGTGCCCGGGGTGCCATACCAATCACCGCAGATTGGAAAGTTGCCAGGCGTAGAGTATGCCCACCTCGGAAGGTTGCCAGCTCAGATTCTGCCTCTTCAAGTCGTGCCAGCACAGCGTCGGTGTGAGCCACTAGCACCAGGGCGGCGGGGGTCAGTTTAACCCCGCGTCCTACCGTTTCTAGGAGCTGAACGCCGGTTTCTTTTTCTAGCACCCCCAACTGCTGAGATATAGCTGAAGGGGAATAGGCCAGGGATTCTGCGACCTTTGCCAGGGTTCCTAGCCGTGACAGTTCGCTAAGCATCCGCAAACGATTGAGGTTGAGCACACTCCACTACCATTCATAAGAAAAAATGATGAGTTTTCATCAAATTCATTCGCTAGACTATCCTATTTTTTCGGTGCATTCTTGAAAGCATGTACCCCCGTATGGAAGGACCCCATGACACAGCATCCCAGAGCCCGCAGCACCTACACCGGTGTTGCCCTGGTCATTGGCTCCGCCCTATCGCTACAGTTCGGGGCGGTCTTCGCCTACCAACTTTTCCCGCAGCTGGGTTCCTGGGGCGTCACCACCCTGCGTCTGGGCGTTGCGGCGCTGGTTCTCACCCTGATGGTGCGCCCCAAGGTAGGCCAGTGGAGTGCCGAGCAGTGGAAGGCTGTAGCACTCTTTGGCGGCTCTATGGCGCTGATGAATGGCACCTTTTATGCCGCTATTGAGCGAATTCCTATCGGACTTGCCGTCACCATCGAGTTTCTGGGGCCGTTGGTTCTTGCCGCTGCGCTCTCCCGCCGCGGTATTGACTTTCTCTGGCTGGGCATCGCCCTCCTAGGCATGGGAGTGCTGGGGTACGAGAGCATCAACAATGCTACCGACTACGACCCCTTAGGGGTGCTCTTTGCCCTGATTGCTGGGCTAGGCTGGGCGCTCTATGTACTCGCCGGCGCCAAAGTGGGGCAGGCGGTTGAAGGTACCGGCGGGCTGGCGGTTGCCATGTCTTTTGCCGCAGTGTTCCTGCTCCCGCTAGGTGCGCCAGGGGCACTAAAAGGTGTTACTGACCCCCATCTACTTCTACTCGCCATCGGCACCGGTCTGCTAGCCTCTCTCATTCCCTACACGCTGGAGCTCATGGCCCTGCGCCGTCTGCCCCGCAACACCTTTAGTATTTTGCTCAGTCTAGAACCAGCTGTAGCCGCGATTGCCGGTTTCCTACTTCTAGGGCAGGTCACCGGGCCAGTGCGCTGGCTAGCCATCGCCCTGCTCATTGCCGCCAGCGTGGGCGTGACCCTTTCCGCCCGCAAAAATCCCGGCCCTAAAGAGGTGCAGCTGGGTGAGGTAGCGCCGGTGACCGCGTCCCTGCCCATGATTGAGGACGCTACCGCCCAGGGCTCGAAACCACATAGGGCCGAGAAGGGTTAGAGTTCGCTCACCCAACCCGCCAGCTCATGAGTGTCCAGCACGGACGCCGGGTGCGGCCCGGCCGCCAGAAGCCGGGCGCGGGTGTCTGCATCCAGCGGTCGTTGTGAACCAACCAGAATCAGGTTGCCTGCATGGTGAGCAGTCAGCATGGAGCTTTCGGTCAGGCACCACACGTGCTCAAAAATCTCTAGCAGGGTGCGTGCCTGGGCGGCGAAGAAGGTTAGCCCGGCATCGTCCCCCACGTTCACTGCCAGCACGCCTTCTTGAGCTAAGGCATCACGCAGGTCAGTGTAAAAGCCGGGTGTAGTGAGGTGCTCGGGAGCGGACCATCCCGAGAAAATATCGAGCACCAACAGGTCTATGCCTTCTGGGGCATTTAGGTAGCCCTTGAGGTAAGGCGCAGCTGCCGCCGCGTCTTCGATAAGGATCTGGCAGTCGGTGCCTACAGGCAGAGGCAGTTGGGAAATGACAAAGCTGGGTAATTCCCGTTCAATATCCACGGCAATTTGGCGGCTCCCAGGGCGGGTCGCCTGCACATAGCGCACCAGAGTTAAGGCACCGGCGCCCAAGTGCGCTGCAGTCATAGGCTGGCCTGCCGGTGCTACCAGATCAGCTAGGTGGCCAATGCGGCGCAGGTACTCATAGAAAATGTGGTCGGGGTTGGCGAGATCCACATGGGACTGTTCAGCGCCCCCTATTTCGAGGATGTACCCCGTCTTGCTGAAACCATCGCGAGCAACGGAAGCAGAAAGCCCCGAAAAGGAGAGCTGGATATTCTTGGTCATAGAATGACCCTACCGTTTTGGGCACTTCTAGTTCCATTTGCCGATAAATAGTAGATATCAAATGGAACGAACGGCGCCCACAACCCGCTAGTAGATGCCGAAGCTCTTGTAGCGCACTTCTGGCTCACCCATCTCAGCCTGCACTTGCTCTACGTGGCCGGCGGTATCGCCCGACTTAAGGGCTGCAAGCAGACTCTCACAGTCCGCTCGGCGGCCCTGGGCGATGATCTCAACAGTTCCGTCATCGAGGTTTTTGGCGTAGCCCACCAACCCCAGAGGCTTTGCCTTACTGGCAACCCACCAGCGGAAACCCACGCCCTGCACCCGACCGTGGACGGTGGCGGTCAACTGCGCTTCAGCAGGTTCAACCGTTTGCTTCGGTGCCCTGCTATCAGAGAGAAAATCAAAGAAACCCATAAGCCCACTCTAGTAATTTGCCCGCATATATAAAAGGGCACCTGCTCTAAGCAGGTGCCCCGATTCACTAGAAAACTTAAGTTTCTACTGTAAGACCAGGCTTTGCGGTGCGGACGCCAGAGCCGCAGCAATATCAGTGGCCCCATCGGTGAAGGGAATTGCCTTCCCCACGGTGCTGTCATCATCAACCGTGACCGCAATAGCGCGAGCGACAGAGGCGCGGGAGGTTTGATGATCACCGGCAGCGACGCCTACACTAATGGGGCCCTCGGGATCCAGGGTGAGGGTACTGGGCCCTAAAATGGTGAAGTCTAGCCCCGAGTTACGCAGGTGCTCATCTGCCTCGGCTTTAGCCTGGGCATAGGGGTAGAAGGAATGTTCCGGGTCAATGCCGTGATCAGCGCCCGCACCGTTATAAGAGACCATGATGTAGCGCTTAATTCCTGCCTGTTTGGCGGCCTCAATAGAACGCACCGCGGCGTCGCGGTCAACGGCATAAGTACGCTCGGGGGTGCCACCGCCGGCACCGGCGCTCCATACCAGAACTTCAGTGCCTAGTCGGCGGTAGAGGTCTGCCTGCTCCTCAATAGAAAGACTCTGAATATCGGCGACCACGGGGGTTGCCCCGGTTGCCTCAATATCTGCCGACTGGTCTTCGCTACGGATTACCGCCTGAACGGTGTGCCCCTTACTCACCAGCATGGGCTCTGCTAGCAGGGCGACCTTACCGTGGCCGCCAATAATCGTTACTTTAGCCATGAGATGCTCCTTTGCTCACCCGCCCCGGTGGCGGGTTTAATCCTAGGCTACGCGGGGTGGCAGGAGCTTTCTAGGGCACTTGGCTTTTAGCTCAATAAGTCCTTGCGTGACCTAGTAGCCCAGCTTCGCGTGCTCTACAACCGGTAGCGTCTTTTTGGCCTGGGCGACCTCACCCACATCTAGCTCAGCAATTAGCACCTCGGGCGCCTCCCCCGCTTGAACCAGGGTTCGGCCGAAGGGGCTCACAACCCGGGAATATCCCACACCCAGCGGCTGAGTGATATCAACGCGCGGGTCGCTCACCGCCGGAGAGGCTTGGTCGGCAGCAAGAATAAACATGTTGGAATCCAGGGCGCGGGCGCTCGTCAAAATCTGCCACTGCTCCACCTTGCCTTCGCCGCCAGCCCAGGAAGCTGACACGATGGTCGCCTGCGCACCGGCACGTGAATAGTCGGCAAAAAGCTTGGGGAAACGCACGTCATAGCAGATGGCAAGGCCAATTTTCACGCCGTCCACGGTAATAAGTTTTAGCTCCTTACCCGCTTTGACCCCGTCTGATTCTTTCACGCCGAAAGCGTCGTAGAGATGCACCTTGGTGTAGACCGTCTCCACGCCATTCTGGTCAAAGGCATAGAGGTTGTTATGCACCCGCAGGTTCCATTCATCTGACAGTTGCACGGGGGCAAAACCGCCGGCGACCACGGTCACGCAGTGCTCCCTCGCCAGGTTGCCCAGGGTCTGGCGGAAGCTGAGCTCATGCTGGGCTGCGTCATCGTACAGGGAGCCGCCAAAACTGACCATGCTTGCCTCGGGAAAGACCACCAGGCGCGCCCCTTTGCTCACCGCAGCCTCGGTGTACTCACGGAGTAAGCGCAGGTTAGCGGAGATATCTTTGGTGGACTGAATCTGGCAGAGGGCAATCTTCATAGTTCCACTTTAGGCAAGAAAGAAGCGTATTCAAAGGGTCAATGACTGGTACAGCGGGGCAGAAAACGTTTTTAGAGGTTAGCTGCCTTCTTAAACGCGGCCACCATAGCCTCCACTGAGGTGGAGGACTCCACCCCTGCCACTACCTGACCATCGACCACGAATTGAGGCGTGCCAGTCACTCCCGCTGTCTTACCTTCTTCATACTCACTTTGAATCAGGTCGAACTGGTCATCGCGGTTCAGGTCAGCACCAAATTGTTCCTGATCAAGCCCCAGTTCCTCTGCGTAACCGGTGAATGCCTCCACCAGACTCTCAGAAGTGGTGAGTTCTTTCCACTCACTCTGGTGCTTGTAAATATGGTCCGCCATTTTCTGGTGGGCGCCCTGTAGTTCTGCTGCCTGAACTGCTTGTGCAGCGGGAACGGCGTTATCGTGCATGGGCAACGGGAAGTGCTTGACGGTCACGTTCATGGTGCCTTCAAGCTCCCCCGCCACCTGCGCGTAAGTGGGATCGGCCTTGGCGCAGTAAGGGCACTCTAGGTCAGTAAAAAGAGTGACGGTGGGGGCACCTTCGGTAACTTTGTTGAGGTGATAGCCGTCCTGAGTGCGCACGCCGGTTTCGGTTTCGCTCAGAAATTCCTGATTGCTCGAGGACGCAGGGGCGCTAGAAACGGTGGCGCTAGGAGTTACTGGTGAGTTAGCGTTGTCAGCCGCTCCACCGCAGGCGTTGAGCGCTAATAGCGCGATAACGGGCAGGGCAAGAGAACGGGCACAAGCGGACAGTTTCACAGGTAGGCTCCTTGAAATGAGTAACACTTGACCACCACCTTACCCTCACCGAGGAGGGGCGGGAGATGACAGACTGTCAGCGTGCATCACTGCAGCGAGCACACATGAGATGTCACACAAACACACGGCGTATAGCCCTTAAAACTCACCTCAAGGAATAAACTCGAAGGTAAGGCAAAGCGCCCCCTTCGCGCCCGCACCGAGCCTGACGCGAGGGCCCAACCCGCCACAAGGAATATAGACACTGATGACCAACGGCATATACATCTCAGCGATGACACAGGGCTCCGGCAAGTCCCTCATCGCACTTGGCCTCTTCGATTCTCTCGTCAAAGAAACCGACCGTGTGGGCTTCTTCCGCCCCGTTTTCGCCGGTGAAATCGAATCACACGACCCTATGATCCGACTGCTACGCGCCAAATACGAGCTGACCGAGGACCAGGCCCGCGGCGGTGTCTCACTAGATCGCTGCCGCGAATTGCTGGCAGAAGGCAACCATGAGGAAATGTCTTCTATTGCCGTATCGGTATATTCCCAAATGGCAGCGCACTGCGACGTGATTATCGTAGACGGCACCGATCTGCTCTCCCACAACGCAGCCACCGTTGAGTTTGACCTCAACGCCCAGTTCTCCCGCGACCTCGGCCTGCCCGTTATCGCGGTGGTTGGCGCTCAGGAAGCATCCGTGTCTGATGCCGTGAACGCCATCGACGTTGCCCGCACCGAACTGCACAACGCCAAAGTCGATGTGCTCGCCATGATGGTTAACCGTTGCCGCCCTGAGCTGCGCGATGAAATCGCAAAGAACGTCAAGCGCGGCCCCTCCAACCGACCCGTCTACGTTCTGCCCGAACTGCCCGAAATGGCGCTGCCCACCGTGGCAGAGGTTGTGCACAACCTTGGTCTGAACGGCGAAGGTATGAGCGCTGACTTCCTGGACCGCGACATCCACGACATCAAAATTGCGGCTATGACCGTCTCTAACTTCCTCTCCCAGTTCACCGACGGCGACTTCGTCATCGTGCCCGGGGACCGCTCAGACATCATGGTGGCCACCCTGGCATCTGCCCTGGCGCCCAGCTTCCCCGCACCGTCTGGCATGCTACTGACCGGCGGCCTGACCAACGAACTAGGCAGCAACACCGCCATCGGCCAGCTGGTCGAAAAAGCACCCTTCCCCGTCTTCTCCACCCAGCTGGATACCTTCAAGGCAGGGCGCGCGGTCTCCCAGGTACGCGGCCAGCTAGCCCTCGCACAACCCCGTAAAATCGCAGCCGCCCTAGGCGAATGGTTCCGCAACGTGGACGAAAAGGAGCTCTTCGAGCGTCTAGAACTTGAACGCCCCGCCACCATGACCCCCCTGCGCTTCCTGCATAACCTCATCGAAAAGGCACGCAGCGACCGCCGCTCCATCGTCCTGCCCGAAGGCTACGACCCCCGCATCCTACGCGCCGCGTCCATCATCGTGCGCCGCGACTTCTGCGACCTCGTCATCATCGGTAACCCCCAGCAAATCGCTGAAATCTGCCAGCGCGAATCCATTGACCTGCCCGTAGCGGACGGGAACAAGCGCGGCGTCACCATCATCGACATCGATAACAACGAATACTTCGATGACTTTGCCGCCACCTACGCTGAACTGCGCGCCCACAAAGGAATGACTCTTGAAGGCGCCCGCAACCGCATGATGGATCCCTCCTACTTCGGCACCATGATGGTTCACAAGGGCATCGTGGACGGCATGGTCTCCGGCGCAGCAAACACCACCGCCAACACCATCCGCCCCTCCCTGGAATTCGTTAAGACCCGCCCCGGCGTCAAGGTCGTCTCCTCCGTTTTCCTCATGCTCATGGAAGACCGCGTGCTGGTCTTCGGTGACTGCGCAGTCAACCCCAACCCCAACGCTGAGCAGCTAGCTGACATCGCTATCGCCTCCGCTGAAACTGCCCGCCAGTTCGGTGTAGACCCCAAGGTCGCCATGCTCTCCTACTCCACCGGCACCTCCGGCGCCGGCGCAGACGTCGAGGTAGTAGTCGAAGCGACCGAGAAGCTCCGCGAGTCCAACCCCGACTTCGCCTTCGAAGGCCCCATCCAGTTCGACGCGGCATCCAACATGTCCATCGCCTCATCCAAGCTGCCCGACTCTGAGGTCGCAGGTAAAGCAACCGTCTTCATCTTCCCCGACCTCAACACCGGCAACAACACCTACAAGGCTGTCCAGCAGACCTCCGGCGCAGTTGCAGTTGGCCCCGTCCTGCAGGGCCTGCGCAAGCCCGTGAACGACCTGTCCCGCGGCTGCACCGTTGATGACATCATCAACACCGTAGCTATCACCGCGATCCAGGCACAGACCCTGTAATTCAGGCTCCGCAAGGATGCGGGCTGGCTGACCAGGTACGGCGGCATGCACGCGCCTTCGCCAGCTGACCCTCTCACGGGTTCGCTAGCGCTCACGCGTGATTCACGCCAGCCCCGAGCCATCTGGCTCCAGGCGCGTGCATACCTGCCACCTAGCAAAAGTACGCCCGGTCGGCTGCCCCCCATAAAGACTTTTCAACTATTAGAAGGAAAACACTTCATGCTCGTTCTCGTTATCAACTGCGGTTCATCCTCAGTCAAATACCAGGTGCGCGACACCGCAGCTACCGGCGAAGATGCCCAGGTCATTGCTAAGGGCCTGATCGAAAACATCGGTGGGGCTGAGATTCCCACTCACACCGAAGCTCTGCACATTATGGCTGAGGCACTGGTTGAGCCCCTGCACGGCAAGACCATCGACGCTATCGGCCACCGCGTGGTGCACGGCGGCGAGATTTTCTCTGAGCCCGTGATCATTACCGAGGACGTCATCACCAAGATTGATGAGCTCTCACCGCTGGCTCCCCTGCACAACCCCGCCCACGTGCTGGGTATCCGTGCAGCGCAGGAAACCTACCCCGGTGTTCCCATGGTCGCTGTCTTTGACACCGCTTTCCACGGCACCATGCCCGCACATGCTTACCGCTACGCTGTTCCCGAGGATTTCTACGAGCAGTACGGTGTTCGCCGCTACGGTTTCCACGGCACCAGCCACGACTACGTGACCGGCATTGCCGCTGACTTCCTGGGCGTAGAGCGCAGCGAGTTCAACGGCGTCATTGCTCACCTGGGTAACGGTGCTTCAATCACAGCTATCGAAAAGGGCGCCTGCATCGACACCTCCATGGGCTACACCCCCCTGGCTGGTCTGATTATGGGCACCCGCTCCGGTGACATTGACCCCTCAGCACTGACCTCTGTGATGATTCAGAACCCCGAAATCACCGCTGAGAAGATGGACACCATCCTTAACAAGCAGTCCGGTCTACTGGCTATCGCCGGTAACAACGACATGCGCGAAGTTGTTGAGGCGATGGAGGGCGGCGACGAGCGCGCCAAGCTGGCATTGGACATGACCTCCTACCGGCTGGCTAAGTACATCGGTGGCTACCATGTAGCTGTTGGCGGTATGCAGGCGCTGGTATTCACCGCAGGTATCGGTGAAAATTCCTCACAGTTCCGCGAGCTGGCGATCTCCCGCCTGGGAGCCCTGGGCATCAAGCTGGATGCTGAGGCCAACCTGGTGCGCGGCGACGAGCCCCGCGTTATCTCCACCAAGGATTCCGCTATCCCCGTTCTGGTTGTTCCCACCAACGAGGAAAAGGCTATCGCTGAGGCAACCGAGGCGCTGACCAAGTAGTCTTCTGCCACTAGCCCGTCTGCCCGCGTCCCTTTCTGTAGGGACGCGGGCAGACTACTTTGAAGGGTGGGCAAGCATGGTACTAAACCTCTTGTAGTGGCTAGGCGGGAGGGGTAGAGTCAAACTACCTCTTCGTTTATAGGTGCTGCCAGCAAAGACGCTGGTCAAGGCACCAAAAACCTGGCAGGAAAGGTGACGCCATGAAACTGAAAATGCTGGCTACTGCAACCATAGTAATGGGGCTAGCAACCGTCATCAGTAGCCTCTGGTCTTTCTTTCACCCGGAAGAATTTGGTAGCTCTCTCGGTACTACTTTGCTTGGGTTCACAATGGTTCTCCTCGTTGCTACTACGGCGATCTCCAGTCGCCAGCATCAGCAGAAAAGCATCACCGACTCCCTCGATATTACTGCTTAGGAGCACCCATGTTTCAGATCAGCCCCCTAGAACTCCTGGTTCTTGCCGTCTGCATCGTCCTACTCTTCTTACTCTTTTCTTCCCGCTTTAAGCGCAAGTAACCCAGCACAGTAGTTGTGAGCGCCCCGCCGTCCTTTCTTGTTCTGCCCGCCACCTAACTCGCGCCCCCTCCCCGCTTTCTTGCTAGTGTTATACAGGAACTACAGGTCTAACCAGCGAGAGACACATGAGCGAAACACCCTACGGCATCGAACCGCCCCAGCAGCAGACGGCTCAGCACCCCGGCACCCCGCTGCCTCATGACCTCTCGCGCGGTTGGCTACCAGAAGATACCCGCCAGCGTCCCATCTCACCGCTGCCGGAGCCCAAGCTCTTTGGCTTCCAATCCCTGCTGCCCTTCAGATTCCTCAACGCCATCCGTCACCCCGCTGAAGTGCCGCTAGTGGCTATGGCCTATGCCCTGACCTTCATGGTCTACATCGGCGGCGCCATCTTTTTAACTGTGCAGTTCATGCGCTTCATTCTGGAACCAGACTTCTTCTGGACCCCCAGCAACCTGGTACTACAGCTCATCGTGATTGCCCTCTACCTGCCCATCATCGTCTTCTTTGTGCGCGCCATGAACTACGCGCAGATGCGCATCCAGGGTGTGCGTATGTCGCCCACCCAGTTCCCCGAGGGCTACCAAATGGTGGTCGAAGCCGCCCACGCCGCTGGTCTGCGCCGTGTGCCGGACGCCTACGTGGTGGCAGGTAACGGCGTCATCAACGCTTTTGCCTCCGGGCACGGGCACCGCCGCTTCATCGTTATCTACTCAGACCTCTTTGAAATCGGTGGGGAGGCACGCAACCCCGAGGCTCTACGCTTCATCATTGGGCACGAAGTGGGCCATATCGCCGCTGGCCACGTCAGCTATTTCCGCCTGATTTTCACTTCCTTCTTTACACAGATTCCCTTCCTAGGCACACTGCTTTCCCGCACCCAGGAATACACCGCCGATAACTTTGGCTACCGTTTCTGCCCCGAAGGCGCCGAAACCACCACCTCCGTGCTTGCCGCCGGTAAGTACCTGATGAACGACGTGAACTTTCATGAGCTCGCCAACCGCGCCGTCTACGAGAGGGGCTTCTTCACCTGGCTGGCTAACCTCAATACCACCCACCCGCCGGTTACCTGGCGTGCCCACGCCCTGCGCGACCGTACCAAGCCCGGCCGCCTGGTCTGGCGTCCCAAGAACAACCCGGTTTACCCCCTCTCTGCCGTGCCCGCCGCCGAACCGGCAGCCGTCTGGCCAGATCCGTTGCAGGCCAGCGACTTTATGCTCACCTACCCCGAGCGCGAAGACAACCAGCACTGGGGTTCAGTACAGACCGTCTACCGCGAGCCTGCCCAGTACCGCGACCGCGCCGTGGGCGACATGCTCTACGCCGGTTGGGTGCCCCCGCAATTCCGCGGCGATATGCCCGGCAGCTTGGGTGACCCGGTGCGCGGGGCTGCAACACCAGCCGGCACTGAATCGCAGGCAGACCCTGAAGCTTCCAGCTCGGACGCACCCCAGCGTCCTGCCCCAGAAACCCCGGACGAACCCGGCAACTCAGAGGGCACAACTGGCCCTCAGAACCCCGCTTAAACCGGGGCTCGTGAAACCTAGAATGACCCTGAAAAACTTGCTGGCCCGCCGCCCGGATCCGCTGATTATGCTGATTATTGTGGCGGTTATCCTGGCGATCCTTCTACCAGCCCGCGGCGACTTTGCCGAGGGCTTCAGTCTGGCCACAAAAATAGCTATTGCCCTGCTCTTCTTCCTCTACGGTGCCCGCCTTTCGCCCACCGAAGCGTTGCAGGGCCTCAAACACTGGAAGTTGCACAGCACTATTCTGGGCTTCACGTACCTGGTCTTCCCCCTCTTGGGTTTAGCGCTCTACCCTCTGACCTATGTGTTGGGCCAGGAGCTCTACCTGGGTCTACTTTTCATGTGCCTGGTGCCTTCCACCGTGCAGTCATCGGTGGCTTTCACCTCGCTTGCACGCGGTAACGTCGCCGGGGCTATCGTCAGCGCCAGTGCCTCTAATATCGCCGGTATTCTGCTCACCCCCCTGCTGGTGATGTTGCTGATGCGTAATGGTGACCTAGTCATTTCTGGTAGCGCCTTCCTGGATATTTCTATTCAGCTTCTCCTGCCCTTCCTCATCGGCCAGCTACTGCGCCGTTGGGTGGGTGGGATTGCTAAAAACAAACTCACCAAAAACGTTGACCGACTCTCTATTGGCATGGTGGTCTATTCCGCTTTTTCAGCGGGCATTGTGGACGGCGTGTGGTCCCGCATCGGCATCTGGCAGTTGGTTGTCCTGGTGATTCTGTCCCTGCTCATTGTGGAGTTCATGCTTTGGTTCAGCGGCTTTGTATCTAATAAGCTGGGCTTTAGCTACGGTGATCGGGTGGCAGTTCAGTTCTGTGGTTCCAAAAAATCACTGGCAACCGGGGTCCCCATGGCAGCGGTCATCTTCGGTGGTGGCGCAGTTGGCGCCATTATTTTACCGCTGATGGTTTTCCACCAGGTACAGCTGATGATTTGTGCCGCCCGCGCCGCCAAGTGGGCACGTCAAGCACCCTAGACCCCAGGCCGGTCAGAGCTCAAGCCGGCTACTATCGGCACACCTAGAACACCCCCGTCCTACATCCCAAAACTTTCTTGCACGTAGTAAAACTGCCTTGGTAGCGTGTGCCCATGACTCTTAGCCAGGCGCTGATTGGTTTTGCGGGTATCGCTTTTCTGATCACCATTATTCCCGCCACTGATACCGCCCTGGTGCTGCGCTCCCTCGTAGCCCGGGGCAGAACCGCTGCCTTTGCCTGCATTCTAGGTATCACCGCTGGCCTGCTCATTTGGGGCATAGCGGCAGCCACCGGCCTGGCGGTGCTCATGGCAACGGCCCCGGGCGTCTTTGATGCCATCACCCTGGCAGGCGGTGCCTACCTCATCTATCTGGGCGTACGTTTTCTGCTCAATCTGCGCCACTGGGGATCAGTGACCGCTCTCAAAACGCAGGACGCCGCCCTAGCCATTTTGCCAACCCCCGAGACTCCCGGGGGAAAATTTGATTCAGCAAGCAACCCTAACGCAGGGGTCTACCGAGACTTTTTAGCGGGCTTTATAGCCAACATTCTCAACCCAAAAATCGCGGTTTTCTACATTGCCACGGTGCCACCTTTTATGGTTGCTACCGTGCCCCCACTGCTGATGGGCACCTACCTGGCGCTCATCCACGGTGGTATCAACGTCGCCTGGTTCGCGGTCATCGTCGCCCTGGCGTCCCTGTCTATGAAGTGGCTCTTGCACCCACGCGCCACCCTAGTAATTGACGGAGTGGCAGGCACCGTGCTGGTGATTTTTGGTGTAACTATCCTCTGGGAAGCTGCCCTTAGTCTCTAAAGACCCAGCGCCTCAACCACACGAATCAAAGAAATATGAGCAAGAGCCTGCGGGAAGTTACCGGTCAGACGCTCATGGGCAAAGTCGTACTCCGAACTCATCAAGCCCAGGTCATTGGCGCAGTCCAGCACCAGGTTCAGCAGGGCGCGGCCGTCTGCCTCACGTCCTGAACGAATGTACTGCTCAGCCAGCCACAGGGTGGAGATGAAGTGGGGGTTATCCTGCCCCTCAAAGCCGTCGTGCGAATCGGAGTTGTCATAGCGGTAAATCATGCCCGAAACATGTTGGATGGTTTCCTCGATACGCTTGACGGTCGCCAGCATCCGCGCGTCATCCCAAGCAACCAGCCCAATTTGGGGTAGCTGCAGCAGGGAAGCGTCCACGCTAGAACCACCGTAGGTTGAGACAAAGCAACCCAAAGCTTCGTTGTAACCGCGGGTCAGAATGTCCTCAGCTACGGTGTCACGGCAGGCTTCCCAGGTGGCGGCATCGCCGTCCATGCCGTAATCACGGACCGCTGACACACCAGCATCAAAGGCAGCCCAAAGCATCGCCTGAGAGTGGGTATAGGTGGAAGGTTCACCGTAGATTTCCCACATCGACCGGTCAGTTTCACCGATACGCTCAGTGGCCGCGTTCAGCAATGCCTTCTGGATGGGCCAGGACAGGTGATCTTCAGCCACACCCTGCTCACGCAGGTTCGCAAAGGTCACCAGCACCTGCCCCAGGGCATCCCCTTGGAACTGGTCACCAGAACCGTTACCCGAACGAACCGGCTGTGAGCCCTCATAGCCGGGGAGCGCCAGGCGGCGTTCCATATCGTCCTTCTCGCCCGCCAGCCCGTAGACCGCGTGAATCTGACGCGGGTTATTGGCAAGGGCGCGCAGAATCCAGTTGCGCAGCTGCGCGGTTTCACGTTCGTGCCCGTGGGTTAGGGTGACGTCCATAGCCATGGCGACGTCGCGTAGCCAGGTGAAGCGGAAGTCGTGATTACGTTTACCGCCGATGACCTCAGGCAGAGAGGTGGTCGCTGAGGCAACCAGCGCACCGGTCTCCCGTGAAATCAGAGCACGCAACACCAGCAGTGAGCGTAGACGAGCTTCGCGGTAGCGGGCGTCTGCCTCTTCGCGGTGGGACTCTTCTGTAGGCACGGCAAGTGGCGTGGCAGCGGTCTGCGCTAGTTCTCGGTAGGTTTCTTCGTCGACCTCTAGCGAACTGGTGTTGGACCCGCTTTCAAGCAGAATAGAGGAGGTTTTGAGGCTCTCGGTAGCATCCTCTTGAAACTCGGGCACCGAACGCACCGCAGATATTTCTTCTGGGTTGGCTGTATCAGCGCCGGTCATATCAGCACCGGTCATATCAGCGCCCGCCGTATCAGCACCAGTGGCCTGAGGCTCAGTTTCTTCTTCTGGAGCGGTATAAAGATCAGACCACTCACTCCACTGATCCTGGGTGTAGGTCAGTGCCGTGGCGTAATCGACCGGTGCCGGCGGATTGTGGTTAGAGGCAAAGTAAGACAGCGCAAAAGTATAGCTCTGACCTGCTGAAACGGTGAAGGTTTCCGCCTTGGATTCAGGGTCACCCTCAGGCACACTATCACCGCGGAAAACCAACGCGTGGGGGCCAGCCATACCCACCAGCATGGCTGCATCCGGATCTGGTGAACCATCTGAGCTGGTGCCTTCATAGCGGGTCACCCAGGGCACGGTCTTGCCGTAGTCAAAGCGCATGGCTAGCTCGTGGTATATGGTGACCTCACCGGTGAGGCCCTCAACATTACGGACGATGGTGGTACCGCCAGAAAGAGGCATAAACTCGGTGACGCGCACACTGGCGTCCCCCACAAACCAGACGGTCTGCAGAATGAAAGTGTTTTCGCGGTAGGAGCGCTCAGTACGCACCTCTTCTACCGGAGCTGGGTTCACCGATTCGAGGGGAGCCAGGAGCCAGCGCCCGTGCTCACGCTCGCCCAGCAGAGCTGCAAAGACCGCGCGGGAGTCAAAGCGCGGAGCGCAGAACCAGTCGATAGAACCAGCCCGTGAGACCAGAGCACCGGTGTTCATATCTGAAAGTAGAGCATAATCCTCGATGAATGAAGCCATGCCACCCAGTCTAACAGGGGGCTTACTAAGACTGCGGAGATGATTTAAAACTGCCGGAGGTAAGACACTTGAAATATACCCCTATAGGGTATACATTAAAGGTATGTGCGAAGAAGATTCAAGCCCTACTGCACCTCACGGTTACACCCCTGAGAAGGACGCCTACCTCAAGCGCCTACGCCGCATTGAAGGGCAGGTGCGCGGGGTCGCCCGCATGGTCGAGCAGGATACCTACTGCATCGACGTTCTCACCCAGGTAGCCGCCATCAACAAGGCACTGCACAGCGTCTCACTACAACTGGTAGAAGACCATGTGCGGCACTGTGTGGTCGGCGCAGCCACCGAAGCGCAGACAAGCGGCAACCCAGAACTCTTGGACGCCAAATTATCCGAAGCTATGACCGCCATTAGCCGACTGGTCAAAAGCTAACCCACCTCAAGGAGGAAACCCATGTCAGCAACCACCGTCAAAGCAACCGGTCTGACCTGCAACCACTGCGCGATGAGCGTTACCGAAGAGCTCGAAGAAATCGAGAACGTGACTAACGTTGAGGTCGCTGTCGTCAAGGACGGAGAATCGACCGTCACCATCACCCACGACGGCAACCTCACCAACGACAGCATTGAAGCCGCTATTACCGAAGCCGGCTTCACCCTGGTTAAGTAAGCGCAACCTGCATGGGCAACCTATCACCAGCAGAGGGATTACCCCCTGCTCATGACGCTTTACCCATGCCTCCGATGGAGGAAACCACACCATGACCTCTACACCCGACACCTCGGCCTCCGCTCCGGAGGTCTCTAACACCCTGAGCCAGCCAACCCGCATCGTCACCCTGGACGTGGGGGGTATGACCTGCGCGTCCTGCGTGGGACGGGTAGAACGCAAGCTGAAAAAGCTGGGGGTGGACCCCTCCGTCAACCTGCCTCTGGAAACCGCCCGAGTGATTGCCCCGGCGAACATCAGCGATGAGCAGCTGATTGAAACCGTGGAAAAGGCTGGCTATAGTGCACGCCTCAAAGAGATAGATGCCCCGATAAATGAGCAGGAGGCGGGCACCTCGCTGACGCTCCGTATTGTGGTGGCACTGATTTTTGCGGTGCCGGTTTTCTTTATATCCATGTTTTCTAGCTTCCAGTTCCCGCACTGGGGGTGGGTAGTTGCCGCCCTGACCTTGCCGGTTGCCACGTGGGCGGCGTTACCCTTCCACCGCCCCGCCTGGACCAATCTCAAGCATGGCTCCTTCACCATGGACACCCTTATTTCCCTGGGTGTCATCGCCAGTTTCGTCTTTTCGCTCTGGCAGCTTCTTGTTGACCCTTCCATGACGGCTCATGCGGGCGTGTCCCATGGCGGGCACGGCATGGACCATCAGCTCTACTTCGATGCTGCCACCATGATTACCATCTTCCTGCTGGTGGGCAGACAGATTGAGCATTCCACTCAGCGCAGGTCTTCCCGGGCCCTGCGTAACCTCCTGGATTTGGGCGCTAAAAGTGCCACCGTGTTGCGGCAGGGGCAGGCAGTACAAATTCCCGTCAAAGATTTGCTACCGGGTGATGAATTCCTGGTGCGGCCCGGTGAGAAAGTTGCGGTGGACGGGCAGGTAATTTCTGGCCGTTCAGCCCTGGATACCTCTCTGCTGACCGGCGAATCAGTGCCCGTTGAGGTTGGCCCCGGGGACGCGGTGGTGGGCGCGACCGTGAACACCTCCGGTGCGCTGACGGTGCAGGCAACCCGGGTGGGTGCCGATACTGTGCTGGCGCAAATGGGGCGGGCAGTGTCCGAAGCACAGGCCACTAAAGCGCCCATCGCCCGCCTAGCTGACCGCATTTCGGCGGTTTTTGTGCCCATCGTAATGGGTATTTCTCTGGTGGTTTTGGCGGGCTGGTTGCTGATCACCGGCGATGTCAACGCCGCTTTTACCGCAGCGGTTTCGGTGCTGGTGATTGCCTGCCCCTGTGCCCTGGGTCTTGCTACCCCCACCGCTCTGCTGGCGGGTACCTCGCGGGGCTCACAACTGGGTATTTTGATTCGGTCAGCGCAGGTGCTAGAAAGCACCCAGACGGTAGACACTGTGGTACTCGATAAGACCGGCACCGTGACCACCGGCGAGCTTACCCTTGACCGTGTGTTACCTCTGGGTGACTGGGCAGAATACCAGGTGCTACAACTAGCAGGAGCTGCCGAGGCGCCCTCCGAGCACCCTCTAGCGCGGGCAATTACCGGGGCTGCCCGGGCACACGGTTCGCTGGCCTCTGTCGATGATTTTGAGTCTGTAGCAGGCGGTGGCGTGCGTGCCACCGTTACCTATCACGGGCAGCCGGTGCGCACCGTCGTGGGGCAGGTCTCCCACCTGGTGAACGAGGGCGTTGAAGTTTCTGACGCTATTAGTCAGCAAGTGCATAGCCTACAAGAAGAGGGGCTAACCACCGTGCTTCTGGCAGTGGAGGGCCACCTTGCCGGTCTACTCTGCTTACAGGATTCACCGAAGGACGACGCCGTGCCCGCCCTTGCCGAGCTCAAAAAGTTGGGCCTCACCCCGGTTCTTTTGACAGGGGACGCCGCGCCGGTGGCCCGCGCTGTTGCCGCCCGTGTGGGCATTGATCCGGAGCACGTTTTTGCCGGGGTTAGCCCAGCAGACAAGCTGGATAAGGTGACGCAGCTGCAGGCTGGTGGCCATGGCGTTGCCATGGTAGGTGATGGAGTGAATGACGCCGCCGCCCTCGCGAAGGCCGACCTGGGAGTGGCGATGGGTTCGGGCACCGACGTTGCCATGGAAGCAGCCGATATGACAATCATGCGCAGCGACCTGGCATCCTTACCTACTGCAATCAGGCTAAGCCGGGCGACTCTGAACCTGATTAAGTCCAACCTTTTCTGGGCTTTCGCCTACAACACGGTGGCGATTCCGGTGGCAGCAGCGGGCCTACTCAACCCCATGATTGCCGCTGCAGCTATGGCCTTCAGCTCGGTCTTTGTGGTACTGAATTCAACGCGGCTGTTGCGCTTTAGATAGTCAGCATCCTCGCCCTATAGGCAGAGGGGCTTTCCCCGTATTCGGCCTTAAAGGTTTTGCTGACATGGGAGGGGTCAAAGAGGGCGTAGCGGGAGCTAATAGTCTGCACCGAGTCGGAGCGTAGCAGTGGGTTGGCCAGGTCGTCCCGAATACGTTCTAGCCTGCGCGTCCTGATAAAAGTAGCTACCGTCAGCCCGTTGGTAGCGAATCTGCCGTGTAGTTGCCGCAGGGAAATATAGAGGGCGTCAGCTACCCGCCCCGGGCTAAGTTCCGGGTCGCCCAGGTGATCCTCAATGTAGGCTACCGCCTGGTGAAAAAGCAGGTTGGAGGGTTCCCGCCCGGCGCTGCTGGACTCCGCCGCCATGACCGTGATCAGCATTTCCAGGGCAGAGCGCACGAGGGCGAGCGCGTGCGCCCCCTGCAACTCCTCAAGGTTGGCGGCAAGCTGCTCAAAGAGGGTGACGGCTACCTTACCAAGGCCCTGTCTATCTGAGAGTGAGGTGGCGGTAATTAGGCCCATATAGTCGGAGCTCATTTGCACGAAATTTTGGGGGAAGAGCACGATGAGGCTGCGTTGATCGCCGGTGTATTCCAGGGTGTAGGGGCGTTTGGTGACGTAGAGTGCCAGGCTACCAGGGGTTAGGGTGCAACTACGCCCGTCCTGGGTGAGCACAGATTCTCCTTCTAACTGCAGGCTGAGCTTGCAATAGCCGTCATGTTCTAGGTCGTGGCGGTTGGGGTCACGGCTGACGGTGTGCGCCGGGGTGCGCATGTCAAAGAGTTCAACCTTCCCCAGTGACGCGGTCCGGACGCTAGCGCGGAAGGAGGCGGGGTTGGGGCAGGTGATGGCGAGGTCGCCGAAACTTTCGGTGGCACCCAGACGCCACTGGGTCATGTTCATTTCGCCGTGCAGCACGAGGCCGCGGGCAGTTTTGGGGGTGCTCTGACCCATCTCCTCCCTCTCTCCCGTTGTGGACTACTATTTGAAATCTACAGGATAAGTGACCGGGGGCACAAAAAGCCAAAGGGTGTGCACGCTGCACCTAACGCTCATCGTTCACTGCTGGAGAGCATAGGGGTAACTATCTTTGATGCTAAGGAGATGACAGTGCAGTCACTACCCACCACCTACCAAGAACTGCTCAGCCGCGTGACCGAAGGCGGTAGCCGCGAAATTTTTGATCCTGCTACCGAAGAGCTCATCGGTCTTGCCCCCACCGCAACTGAAGCAGACCTGGATCGCAAGGTACAAGCTGCCCGTGAAGCCCAGGTTGCCTGGGCAAAACTCTCTCACGCCGAACGCAGCGACTACCTCATGAAGGCAGCCGATGCCATCGAGGCAACCGCTGAACCCCTGGCAGAGCTACTCTCACGCGAGCAGGGCAAGCCGCTGAACGGCCCTAACGCCCGCTTTGAGGTGGGCGGTGCTGTGGCGTGGACCCGCGCCACCGCGTCCTTTGGACTAGAAGAAGAAACCCTGGTGGACGACGGCGAAACCCGCGCGGTGCTCAATTACCGCCCCATCGGCGTAGTGGGTGGCATTGGCCCCTGGAACTGGCCCATGATGATTGCGATTTGGCAGATTGCCCCCGCTCTGCGCATGGGTAACACCATTGTGGTCAAGCCTTCTGAGTACACCACCCTGAGCGTGCTGGCGCTGGTTGAGGTCATGAACACCGCGTTGCCTGAGGGCGTATTAAATGTGGTGGCAGATAGTGCCGACCGCGCCCTGGGGCCCAAGATGTCGGTTCATCCCGGCTTCGATAAGCTGACCTTCACCGGCTCCACTGCCACCGGCAAAAAGATCGCGGCATCAGCTGCTGATTCTCTCAAGCGCCTCACCCTTGAACTGGGCGGCAACGACGCTGGCATCGTACTGGATGACGCAGACCCCAAGTCGATTGCTGAGGGCCTCTTCTGGGGCGCCTTCATCAATACCGGTCAGACCTGTGCCGCCCTCAAGCGTCTCTACGTACCCGATTCTCTCTACGATGCGGTCTGTGAGGAGCTGACCGCGGTTGCTCAGAACATGCCCATGGGCGTGGGTGTTGAGGAGCAAAACGTCCTGGGCCCGTTGCAGAACAAGGCGCAGTACGACATTGTGGCGGACCTGGTGCAGAAGGCCAAGGACGGCGGTGGTCGCGTGCTACTGGGTGGCACCCCGGACGAAACTGCCCCCGGCTTCTTCTACCCCACCACCCTGATTGCCGACCTTGATAAGGATAACCCGCTGGTGGTTGAGGAGCAGTTTGGCCCTGCCCTGCCGATTATTCGCTACTCCAGCCTGGAAGAAGCATTAGAAGAAGCTAACCGTCTGGATGTTGGCCTGGGCGCCTCGGTCTGGTCCCCCAACCTTGAGCGCGCCCGCGAGGTTGCTGCGCAGATGCAGGCTGGCACCGTCTGGATCAATAAGCACGGTGCCATTGATCCCCGCATCCCTTTCGGCGGCATCAAGCAGTCCGGCTACGGCCTGGAGTTCGGTGTTGAAGGGCTCAAGCATATGGGTGTGCCTCACGTAATTTGCGAATAGATTTCACCCCACCACCCCGGTTTTCTTGAAAATTATCAGAGAATCGGGGTGCTTTTATATCTACAGTCAAAGGAGACATCATGTCAGATTTTCTAGTGGTTGGCGGAGGCTCTGCCGGCATTGTCCTCACCCGTAGGCTCTTGGATGCCGGCAAAACAGTGACCCTGGTAGAGGCAGGCTTGCGTGACCCCAACCCCGATATTGATCACCTCTATAACCTGGGTAAGCTCTGGCACAGTGAGCAGGATTGGGATTATTACACCGTGCCTCAAAAAGGCGCTCATGGCCGCCGCCTCCACCTGCCCCGCGGCAAGGTTTTGGGCGGTTCCCACGCGCTCAACGCCTGCATCTGGGTACGCGGTGACTCCGCTGATTACGATGCCTGGGAAGAGATGGGCAACTCCAGTTGGGGTTGGTCTGATGTGCTGCCCTTCTTTAAGAAAATTGAGAATTTTGACGGCGGCGCTTCAGCCACCCGTGGCGGGGATGGTCTCTTAGACGTGCGTGAAAATTTTAGGCGCAACCCCTTGCAGGAGTCTATGGTCGAAGCGGCCCAGCAAGCAGGCCACACCCTGAACCCTGATTATAATTCGGGTGATGTTGAGGGTATCTCCCGCATGCAGCTCAACCTGCGCGATGGCGAACGTTTCAATGTCTGGCATGCTTATCTACGCCCAGTTGCTGACCATAAGAACCTAACACTGATAACGGACGCTCGGGTTGAGAAGGTGCTATTCGATGGTAACCGTGCAAAAGGCGTCCTATTGCATCAGGAGGGGGAGCCCCAAGAATTACTGGCAGATACCGTCATTCTTTCAGCCGGTGCACTGGGTAGCCCCGAAATTCTTTTGCGTTCGGGCGTGGGGCCGCGTGCCGAGCTAGAACAGCTGGGTATCGAGGTAGTGGCAGATATTCTCGGCGTGGGCAAGAACCTGCACGATCACCTCTTGGCGCCGGTCATTTTTACTACTGATAGACCAATCCCAGCCCTAGAAGATGCACCCGCCGAGGTTCACCTATTCGCGAAGTCTTCCCCCGCTCACGCTGTTCCGGATACCCAGCCCATTTTCTTCTCGGTACCTATGTATTCGCAAGACTACGGGCAGGGGCAGATGGAGGGGCCCGCCGAAGCATTTACCCTGATGGCGGGCATTGTTCGCCCTGTATCTCGCGGTGAACTCAAACTCACCGGGGCATCCCTGGCTGATTCAGTCACCGTCGACCTTGCAGCACTCAGCGAAGATGAAGATATCGATGCTCTGGTTGCTTCCATCAAACAGTGCCGGGAGATTAGCAATCAGCAGGCGCTGGCTGGCGAGTGGGGCGCCCAAGAAATTTGGCCAGGGACATCGGTGCACAGTGATGAGGAGCTAAAGGCCTACGCGCGAGATGCTGTGGTGACCTATCACCACCAGGTAGGCACCTGTGCCATGGGCAAGGGTCCTGAGTCTGTTGTTGATTCCAACAATTTGGCAGTGCACGGAGTTGAGAACCTGCACGTCATTGATGCCTCAGTCATGCCAGTGATACCCACAGGCAACACCAATGCTCCCACCATCATGATTGCAGAAAAGGTAGTCGAAACTCTCGTGGGCTAGGCGTTCCACAGTCTGTGTTCCCCTCAGGCAGGACGCCGGTATTTAGCTTGTCCGCACAGGCTAAGTGCCGGCGTCCTTGAGCTTCAGTCGTTATTTACTGACCGAACGGTAAAAAATTTTAGGAAACTATCGCACGGGGATTAAAAGTCGTATATGATTCATAACTAACCACCAAGATGTGACCCCCGCCTCATAGATGAGAGGAGGTTGCACAGGGCATCAAGCGCACACGCGCCCCTCCACCAGCAGAGGTACATCAATGTCTTCACACGCAGCGGTAGCACCGCACAAAGTCAGCCGGGAAGAGCGAAAAGTTCTCGCCGGAACTCTCATCGGCACCACCATCGAGTGGTACGACTTCTTCATTTACGCCCAGGCCGCCGGCCTCATTCTGGCAACACAATACTTCACCCCCGAAGGTGAAGATAACACCATCGCACAGATTGTCGCCTGGGCCTCCCTGGGTATCAGCTTCGTCTTCCGCCCCCTGGGTGCTATCGTTGCTGGCCACATCGGTGACCGTTTCGGCCGCCGCATCACCCTTGTGCTCACCCTTATCATGATGGGCATCGCCACCGTCGGCATCGGCTTCGTGCCTACCTACGCCTCAATTGGCATCGCAGCTCCTATCATCATCGTTTTCTTGCGCATCTTACAGGGCTTCAGTGCAGGCGGCGAATGGGGCGGCGCAGCCCTCATGTCCGTGGAACACGCCCCCCGCCACAAGCGTGGCTTCTTCGGCGCTTTCCCCCAGATCGGCGTCCCCCTGGGCATGATTCTGGCAACCCTCATCAACCTCTTCCTCAACTCCATCCTCACCGAAGAGCAGTTCCTCTCCTTCGGTTGGCGCATCCCCTTCTGGTCCTCCATCGTGTTGATTCTGGTGGGCTTCTACATCCGCCACTCCGTTGAGGAATCCCCTGTCTTCAAGGAGATGCAGAACCTCAAGAAGCGTGAATCTGCGCCCCTCAAGCAGCTCTTCAAGACCAACACCCGCCAGGTCATCCTTGCAGCGCTCATCTTCATTGCCAACAACGCAGCTGGCTACCTCGTCATCGCCTTCTTTATCTCATACAGCGTGAAAGCACTGGGCATGAGCCGCGGCGAAGCCATGACCGCGGCTATCATAGGCGGTTTTGGCTGGCTCATCTTCACCATGCTGGGCGGCTGGATGTCCGACAAGATTGGGCGCGTGCGCACCTTCCAACTCGGCTACGGCTTCATTATCCTCTGGGCCATTCCCATGTGGTTCCTCATCGACAGTGGCAACATCGTGCTCTTCACCCTGGCCATCTTCATCCTCACCATCGGCCTGGGCCCTTCCTACGGCCCCCAGTCGGCTATGTACGCCGAAATGTTCCCGGCAGCGGTCCGCTTCTCCGGCATCTCCATCGGCTACGCCATTGGTGCAATTCTCGGTGGCGCCTTTGCTCCCATGATTGCTGAAATGATTCTGCGTGAGACCGGTCAATCGTGGATGATTGGTTTGTATATCGCGGTCCTGTCAGTAATTTCTCTTGTCGCAGTCAGCATGGTACCCAAGAGCAACCAGGAAATTGACCTACACCCCGAGGAAACTAAAGAACCCGCACTCTTATAGCGAGAGCCTTGCCTCACCCCTCACGCCAGCCGCTCCCTCGGGGGCGGCTGGTTCACTTGACCCAGGTCACTTAAAGTGAAAAGATTTAGTGAACGATTGGTCAGTTATTGACGTCTGCGCCCCGCGCGTTCTCACAAAGGAGTTTGAATGTCTTCCGCACCCCAGGTTTATTTGGTCGGCGGTTCCCGCACCCCCGTCGGCAGGTATGGCGGGGCACTATCCAGCGTCCGCCCCGATGACCTCGCCGCTCTGGTGCTGAAGGATGCCGTAGAGAAGGCAGGGATTGACCCTGCCGTTGTCGATGAGGTCATCTTGGGCAACGCCAACGGCGCCGGCGAAGAGAATCGCAACGTAGCCCGCATGGCTTGGCTGCTCAACGACTACCCAGATACCGTCCCTGGCATCACCGTCAACCGCCTGTGCGCCTCTGGCATGAGTGCCGTGACCATGGCGGCTCAAATGATTCGTGCCGGCGATGCTGACGTCGTGATCGCGGGCGGCGTTGAGTCTATGAGCCGCGCCCCCTGGGTCATGGAAAAGCCCACCACCGGCTTCGCCAAGCCCGGCGCAACCTTTGACACCTCTATTGGCTGGCGCTTCGTTAACCCTGAGTTCGCCAAGCGTGACAAATTCACCTATTCTATGCCTGAAACCGCTGAGGAAGTTGCCCGAGTCGATGGCATCAGCCGCGAAGACTGTGACGCCTTTGCTGTACGCTCCCACGAGCGGGCTATTGCCGCCATTGAGGCCGGCCATTTCAAGGACGAGATCGTGCCCGTTCCCGTACGTGACCGTAAGGGCAACGTTACCCTGGTCGACACTGACGAGGGCCCCCGCCCCGGCACCACCACCGAGGTGCTTGCCAAGTTGCGCCCCGTCGTGGCCGGTGGCGAAGTAGTCACCGCAGGTAACTCATCAACGCTCAATGACGGCGCCTCTGCCATTATTGTTGCCTCAGAAGCAGCTATCGAGAAGTACGGGCTGACACCGCGCGCGCGGTTTGTGACCGGCGCCGCCGCAGGTCTTGCCCCGGAAATCATGGGTCTCGGCCCGGTCCCCGCCACCGAGAAGGTGCTCGCACGCGCAGGCTGGAGCGTCGAAGATCTGGGCGCTGTTGAACTCAACGAAGCCTTTGCCAGCCAGTCCCTGGGATCCATGCGCCGCCTGGGTTTAAGCGAGGACATCGTCAACCGTGACGGCGGCGCTATCTCCTTGGGGCACCCGCTCGGTTCCTCCGGTTCCCGTCTTATCATCACCCTGCTGGGCCGGATGGAACGCGAGGACGCCGAACGCGGCCTTGCCACCATGTGTATCGGTGTGGGCCAGGGTGCAGCTGTTTTGGTGGAGAAGGTTTAATGTTTGAGCACTTCACCGCACTGACCATCGAGGACGGCGAGGGGCACCTAGTCGCCCGCATGAACCGCCCCGAGGTGCGCAACGCCATTGACGCTACCATGGTGGCTGAACTGCACGAGCTCTGCGCCTACCTGGAAACCACCCCCAAGATTCTGATTCTGACCGGGTGTGAGGTCAACGGCCGCGGCATTTTTGCTTCTGGCGCTGATATTGCCCAGTTGCGCGAGCGCCGCCGAGAGGACGCCCTGCGCGGGATTAACTCGCAGATCTTTGATCGTATCCACCACCTGCCCATGCCGGTCATCGCCGCTCTTGACGGCTACGCCCTGGGCGGTGGCGCAGAGCTGGCTTACGCCGCAGACTTCCGCATCGGCACCCCCCACCTCAAGATGGGGCAGCCCGAAACCAACCTGGGTATCATCGCTGCCGCCGGTGCACTCTGGCGTCTCAAGGAGCTGGTGGGTGAGCCGGTGGCGCTTGAGATTCTTATGGCCGGGCGCATCCTCAATGCCCAGGAAGCACTGGATCTGCACCTGGTGACTGAGCTGCACGAGCCGTCCGAGCTTCTGGACGCCGCCCGTGCCCTGGCTGACCGCATCGGCGCCCAGGACCCCCTGGCGGTGCGCATTACCAAACGAGTCTTTGCTGCCCCGCGCGATGCCCACCCCCACATTGACGAGCTAGCGCAGGCAATTCTCTTTGAGTCTGATGCCAAGTTCGACCGTATGCAAGCTTTCCTAGAGCGCAAAAAGAAGTAGGTAAACCGTGGCCGAAATTCATGACCTTAAAGTTCCCGCCCGCGTGGGCGTGCTGGGCGGCGGACGCATGGGCGCGGGTATCGCCCACGCTTTCGTCCTGGCCGGCGCCCAGGTAGTTGTGGTTGAGCGCGATGCCCCCAGTGCTGAGGCTGCACGCGAGCGCGTGGTGCGCGGACTGGCTCAGTCCATTGAGCGCGGTGTTTTTGACGGCAACCTGGGTGAACTGACCGAACGTTTTGATGTATCGGTTGACTACGCGGCTTTCGCTGACCGCGACCTGGTAGTTGAGGCTGTTCCCGAGAATTGGGATTTGAAGGTCTCTGCCCTGAGCGACGTTGAAGCGCAGCTCAGCGAGAGTGCCTACCTGGCATCCAACACCTCGTCCCTGTCTATTGATGGGCTGGCTGAGGCTTTAGAACGGCCCAGTCAGTTCATCGGCCTGCACTTCTTTAACCCGGTACCGGCATCCAAGCTGGTTGAGGTGGTGCAGTCTAAGTATTCCTCTGAGGAGCTTAAGACAGCGGCTCGCACCTGGGTAGATGGTCTGGGCAAGACCCCGGTGGTTGTCAATGATGCTCCCGGTTTTGCATCCTCCCGCTTGGGGGTGGCAATCGCGCTGGAGGCTATCCGCATGGTGGAGGAGGGCGTCGCTTCCCCTGATGACATTGATAACGCCATGGTGCTGGGCTACAAGTTCCCCATGGGGCCGCTGGCTCTGACCGATGTGGTGGGGTTGGATGTCCGCCTGGGCATTGCTGAGTACTTGGAGTCCCAGCTGGGTGAGCGCTTCGCTCCCCCGCAGCTCATGCGAGATATGGTGGCTCGTGGCGAGCTGGGTCGCAAGAGCGGCAAGGGCTTCTATGACTACAGCTAGGCTGTCACCAGGAGCGTGAGCTTATAAGTTCGGGCGTGCGTCTCTCAGGCGCACGCTCGAACATTTCCTGCACATTCGCTGATTTGGTCTCTGGCCTACCCCTTAATAAAGTTGGTGATCCGCAGGGTGCAGAGGCGGTCACCGGTCTCTTCATGAGTAATGATAACCTCGTGGGTGGTCAGCGACCTACCCAGGTGAATGGCGGAGGCCGTAGCGCGCACCATTCCTTCGCGTGAAGATTTATGGTGGGTAGCATTCACGTCCACTCCCACTGCCACCTTGCCCATAGAGGACGCGTGAATCACCGCGGCCCAGGAACCGACCGCTTCTCCGATTGCCAGCATGGCACCGCCGTGCAGTAGCCCAAGGGACTGGCGGTTGCCCTCCACCGGCATGGTGGCGACCACGCGCTGGGCCGACTCTTCCAGCACCTTCACGCCCATCTTTTCATCTAGCTCACCGAGCGTAATCTTCCACAGCTCACACTGTTCTTGGTCTGCCATCTTGCCCACCAGCGTCCTTTCCGGGCGTAACCCTCGCCCGATAACTTTCACTCACTTGTGATGTGAACTATAGTTTATATCAATAACTGAACGCTCGGTCACTTATTACCGGGTCGTACTGCAACAGCGAAGGACATCTCAATGACGAGCACCCCAACCCTGGTTCCCAGCTTCATCAAAGGTACCTGGTGGGCCCCCGAAAACCCCGGTAAAACCACTGACGTTGTGGACGCCGCCACCGGCGAAGTCATCTACCAGGTCAGCACCGAGGGGCTAGATACCGCAGGTGCCATCGACTACGCCCGCACCGTAGGCCAGCAGAACCTGCAAAAGCTGACCATCCACGAGCGCGCCCTGAGAATCAAGCACATCGCCCAGTACCTGACCGAGCACAAGCAGAGTCTCTACGACATCTCCTTCTCAACCGGCGCCACCCAGCGCGACCACTACATTGACGTGGACGGTGGCATCGGCACCCTCTTTACCTTCTCGTCCAAGGGGCGCCGCGAACTCCCTAACTCCAAGGTCATCATCGACGGCAACATCGAGGTCCTCTCCCGCGACGGCTCCTTCATCGGTGAGCATATCTACACCACCTTGCCCGGTGTAGCCGTTGAAATCAATGCCTTCAACTTCCCCATCTGGGGCATGCTGGAGAAGTTTGCACCCGCCTTTATCGCGGGTATGCCCACCATCGTCAAACCTGCGACCCCCACCGGCTACGTCACCGAGGCAACCGTGCGCCTCATGCTGGACAGCGGCCTACTGCCCGAAGGTTCTCTGCAGCTGATTTCCGGTTCAGCTCGTGACCTGCTGGACTACCTGGATTACCGCGACCACATCGCCTTTACCGGCTCCGCTGCTACCGCCCAGGTGTTGCGCAACCACCCCCATGTGCAGACCAAGGGAGTGCGCTTCACCGCCGAAACTGACTCTCTTAACGCCGCTATTTTGGGCCCAGACGCCCTGGCCAGCACTCCCGAATTCGATGCCTTTATCAAGTCGGTCATGGTCGAAATTACCGCCAAGGCTGGTCAGAAGTGCACCGCCGTGCGCCGCGTCATTGTGCCTACCGGACGCAGCCAGGAAGTGATTGATGCACTGGCAGCTAAGGTGAGCGAACGCATTAGGGTAGGTGACCCCCGCGAAGAGGGCGTCACCATGGGCTCACTGGCCTCCCCCGAGCAGAAAGCAGAAGTTGCCAAGGCTGTTGACCGCCTGGTAGCTGCCGGCGGCGAGATTGCTTTCCAGGGTGAGGCCCCCGAGGGCACCAGCTTCTTCCCTGTTACCGTGCTGAAGTTCGCGGACGCCCGCACGCCCGAGGTGCACAGCGTGGAGGCCTTCGGCCCCGTCACCTCAGTACTGGAATACAAGAGTCTCAATGAAGCAGTCGAGCTTGCTGCCATGGGTGGCGGCTCCCTGGTCGCCAGCGTCTGCACCCACGATGACGCAACTGCCGCCCAGCTCACCCTGGGCATTGCAGCCCACCACGGCCGCGTCCTGGTGCTGGACCGCGAGGACGCCAAGACCTCGACCGGTCATGGCTCCCCCGTGCCCCACCTGGTCCACGGCGGCCCCGGCCGGGCAGGTGGCGGAGAGGAGCTAGGCGGTGTACGCGCCGTCAAACATTACATGCAGCGCACCGCAATTCAGGGCTCACCCAATAAGCTAACCGCCCTGACCGGGGTGTGGCACAGCGGGGCGGATGCCAAAACCGTAACCCGCGCCCAGGTTGATGCGGGCGAGGGCGTACACCCCTTCCGCAAGTCCCTAGCTGAGTTGGAAATTGGCGACCAGTTCGCTTCTGACCTGCGCACCGTGACCCTGGGGGACATCACCGCTTTCGCGCATGAAACCGGAGATATGTTTTACGCCCACACCGATGAAGAGGCAGCGACCGCTAACCCCTTCTTCCCCCGCCGCGTAGCCCACGGCTACCTGCTGGTCTCCTGGGCCGCCGGTCTCTTCGTGGACCCCGCACCGGGCCCCGTCCTGGCTAATTACGGCCTGGAAAACCTGCGCTTCATCACCCCGGTGACCTATGACGACGCGATCAGAGTAACCCTGACCGCTAAGAAAATCACCCCGCGTGTTACCGACGAGTACGGCGAGGTCGCCTGGGACGCCGTGCTACATAATCAGAATGACGAAATCGTCGCCACCTACGACGTGCTAACCCTGGTCGCTAAGACCTGGCCTATGCCCGAGGTGGACGAGGCTAACTAGTCTCAACCGCCGGAACAGCCAACAATAAGGACGCCGCACCCTTTCTTCTGGGAGAAGGGAGCGGCGTCCTTATTGTTGATGAGGCGGCAGATGCTAGCGGAACTATGGCCGCTAAGCTCTCAGCCTGGGTCTCTTCAAGCTGGTCTAGCTCGTAGCGCGCCTGGAGGTTAAGCCAAAATTCAGCGCTGGTGCCAAAATAGCGGGAAAGGCGGGCTGCGGTGTCTGCCGTGATTCCCCGCTTGCCGTGCACAATTTCGTTGATTCTGCGGGGCGGCACCATCATGGCACGTGCAGCTTGATTCTGGCTCAGCCCCAGAGGCTCTAGAAAGTCTTCGAGTAAAATCTCGCCGGGGTGAACCGGGGCGAGGCTAGTGGTAGTCAACAATTTCAGCCCCTTCAGGCTTTCCGCCAGTGGTATGAGGTATAGCCACGACCTATAACGCAAAACGTTATAGAGCAAGAGTTATGTAGACATACCCAACCTAGAGAGTTTCTAGATTCTGCACCCGGTGGCAGGCGGCAGCCAGTAAAGGGTCGTGGGTGGCTAGCAGAACTCCAGTTCCCTGCCCTGCAAGCTGGGCAAAAAGCTCAATGAGGTGCTGGGTACGCCCCCAGTCCAGGGCAGACGAGGGCTCGTCCGCAATTAAGATTTGAGGGTTGCGCATAAGGGCGCGGGCTAATGCCAGTCGCTGTTTTTCACCACCCGATAAGCGGTTAATTTTCTTCTCCAAGGCGACATCTAGCCCTACCTGCTCCAGCTTTTCCTCCGCTAGAGCCCGCCATTCTTTTCGGGGCGGAGTGGGCTTTTGAAAACGCAGGGGCAGCACCAAGTTCTCGTAAGCGCTTTCGTCAGGTAGTAACCCATAGCCCTGAGATAAGAAACCTATGTGCTCCCGGCGTATGGGCGGCAGGCTGGCAGGTTTTGTATAGTCCAGTGGAGTGCCGCGCAGGTAGACCTGCCCTCTGTCAGGTACCTGCAGGCCAGCTACGATATCGAGCAGGGTGGTTTTACCGCAGCCAGATGGACCCATAATCCCTACAATTTCCCCAGCAGCTAGGGTTAGATTGCAGTCTTTGAGAACCTGGCGCCGAGCAGTCCCGTCTGGCACGGTCTTATCTACCCCGTAGGCCTCAAGCAGTAGGTTAGTCACCGATTCGCTCCTTTCGAGAAAGCCGATAGATAGAGAGGATGCCTGGGGCAGCAACCAGCAGCAGGAAACTCAATAGCGCCAGAGGCATGAGGGCACCTCCGCCTGCGGGCCAGGGCGGTGCGGAGTAACCCCCGTTAGAACGCAACAGCCGGTCTACCAGGTCAAATCCCAAATAAAGGGGCAGGGTAAAAGCAAGACCCACAAAAAAGAGGTAGCGAAGAAGTAACACCACCCAGTGGGCGCCATAGAAGGACTGAAGCCGGTAGCTGGGACGCAGTAGTTTCCAAAGGGCTGCGTTAGCGGCAACCGCCAGCACAAGCAATACCAGTAAAGGCAGGAAGAAGGGCAGGTTTTGGTTGAGCGTTACCGCCCACTGTGTCAGTGTATAGGTCCGAGGAGCGTCTCTGTAAGCGTAGAAGCGGCTGGTAAGCCCCTCATCCTTATAGGCCTCATTTATGTTTCCGGCCAACACAGCAAGTTCCTCTGCTGAACAGGAGCAGGAAATATTCTGGGGCAGGGAAACTGTGTCTGCCAGCGGTAAAAAGGGAAGGCTGGTCAGCTGGTCAGGAGGTAGGGAAAGCACTGTGCGCCCATAGTTCTCGCTACCCATCTCAGCTGTAGAAATATTCGTCTGCTCAGCAACTTGGTTGCTGACAAGTACCAGGGCATCTGCATCATCATCTACCAACGAAAAATGTGCCCGGTTCAGCATTCCTTGAACCTCGATGCTTAGCTGGCAGCCGGTGCAGTTTTCCAGCTCTCGGGCAAGCCCAGCTAGAAGGGTGGGGCTTGCCTGTTGCGGGGTGGTAATGGTGCGCTGTTTATGGGCATCTACTTGACTAAGAAAGGCAACCTGACCGTCGGAGCTCTGGCGCCCTGGATTGTTAGCGGCGCCGTCATTGAGAAAGAAAGCAAGGGAATAAACACCGATACACGAAGCCAAAAAGATCAGCAGGCTAATGGGGAGCAGGCGCGGTAGGAACTTTGAGATGTCCAGCAAAGTTCTTTTAGCATGGGATTTCACGTTTGAGCCTCCTGCCTGCACGGTGAAGAAGTAGCCAAATAAGAGCTACCCACCAGAGAATATTTAGAACAACGGTAAGCACCGGGATGAAGAGCGAAGAATATTGGGGGGCCAGGAAGGAGTAGACCAGGGCAAGGCAGGCACCTAGTAAGCTAGCTGAGACCAGCCCCGGTATCAAACGGCGCAACTCGACCTGCTGAGCCTGGTAGCGGCTAGCGCCCAGGGAGAGAGCTGTTGCCATTGAGGAGGTGCGGCCTAGCAGGTAGATAAGAATAAGCGCCGTTGCACAGAGAGCTAGGGTAAGGACGGGCAGTAGGTTAACTAGCCCATAGGGGGAGGATACATAGTGGGCTAGTGTCGGTTGGCTACGTGTATCAACTAGGGAAAAGGTGTAACCCTCATTCTGGGCAAGCTCTTCTAGCACGGCTATGGCGATGTGATTATCGGTGGTGAGGTAGTAGGTGCCAGTGCCAAAAGGTTGGACAGCGGGAGTCGCCAATGCGGTGATACCCGGCTCTTGGTCGATACGGTAGGGCTCATTTAGTGCCGAGATATCAACCGACGAATGAGGTAATAGCACCTCGTAACTAGCCGAGGGAACCTGTCCAAGCACTAGTGCGGTTTGGCTGGCTGGCTCTTCTAGAGCCTGGTAGCTTTGTCCCTCCCCTAGAGTAAAGTTATGGGCTTCATCGAGGACAGTTGCTGTATCAAGTTGACTGGCCGGAACATAGAGAATGGAGACTCGGTGCCCCTGGCTGAACCGGTTAATGTTCTGCGTGAACCCCTGATGTGTCTCTTGCGGGACAGAAGAATCAGAGGCTTCAGGGCTAGGAGAGTTAGAGTCACCAACTTCACCGATAGTAACGGTACTAAGAGCACCGCCGTACCCTAGGAGGGGATGAGCCCCACCGCCTAAGTAGGCAGCGAGACTACTCAGGGCTGAGAAGATGGTCAGGGCAGAGAGCAAGAAGGTGGTAACCACCGCACCCCTGACCATCTTCTTAACCACAGCAGGCTCTCCTTAAAAAATATTAGGATTGATTCTAGTAGTTTGAATATTAAAAATTGTCTTAGGAGCATTAGGATCTATCGTGTCCCATGTTTCTACGATTGTTACTGGACCAGCAGCCCAGCTACGCCCATTGCTGCTGACATAAGAGCATCCTTTATAACTTTTCATGGCACCATTACGCGTATACCAAATACATACACCCGTAATTCGCTGGCCCCCATAAATGTTACCTGCAGCCCTAGCCGTCCCCACATAGCGCACCCAAGCTAGCTCTCTGCTTATTGCATAACTTGAGCCCCAGGCATCTTGAGGCGTCACATAGCTTGCATAGCGACCAAGACCCGTGTCTGACCACTGAATATTTACATCTCCGGCACCAGGAGTAAGAGGAACTTGGAGAGTTTCAATAGTCGCATTTCCCTGTGCATTATTTACGGCATGTGCAGCAGGAAATATTCATAGAGTAGCGACAACTAACAATGTTGAAGTAAGAAATTTACGCATGGCAAATATCCTTTACATTAATTGCCCAAATAAATAAAGGCATTCAATAAATCAGATATTAGTTATTTTTCAATAATCAAATTTATTAAATTACTATCTGATTAAAATATTCTTACCTGAACCATGGTCTGTCAAGGGGAAATAATTAATTTTTCAATAGACAGGTTGTTGGACAGGTCACCCGTAGTTTGACAGAATCTTATTATCGATATAGTTGAAATTTTCACATCATGGGATTTTGGTCTACGCCAAGAATTTTTTCATCCGAATTCGCATCATAACGTATGCCTACCAATACCGTGGAAGGCCATCTCCACGACCGTGTCTGCCAAGGCGTCCACGTCGCTGCCGCGGGTGGGGTCATACCAACCCGATAAGGAGTTAATCATGCCGAAAATCAGACGAGCCAGGGTGGCAGGGTCAGCGTCCTGACGCACGAAACCGGCTTCTTGCGCTGCCCCCACCAGGTTGGAGAGGCGCACCGTCAGCTCACGGCGCTTACCCAGAGCTGCGTCCTCCACCGGGGTGTTGCCGCGCAAGCGCAACAACAGGGTCACCTCAGGCAGATGGTCGGTCAGCACAAAGACGGTCTGACGCACCACAAACTCAAGGCGCTCCAGAGCATCCGCCTCGAGCACTTCGCCCGCTTCAAAAACCTCATCCAGGGCATTGAGTGCCTGCTTGAGGGCAATCTCAAGGATCTCTTCTTTAGACGCCACGTGATGGTAAATCGCGCTTTTGGTGAGCCCCAGTTTCTTAGCCAGCATGTCCATGCTGGTCGCCTCGTAGCCTCGCTCATTGAACTCAGCCACGCACAGACGTAAGACCTCAGCCCGCTCATAGCCGGGGCGGCCGCGCTTCACAGATGTCTTGCTCACCTGTTTCCTTTCATCACAGTGGGGGTGCCACCTGCAGACAGGTGACACCCCCAATGGTAGTAGCCAGATCCCACTTTCTACTAGCTCAACTGACGTTTACTCGCCGGTGCCCTTGGGCTTGTTGCGGTAATCGTAGATACGGCGAATCTTGCCCACCGAGCGGGGCAGGATGTCCGGGTCCAGCACCTCAATGCGGCAACTTGAACCGATCTTGGTTTTGATGTCGTGCAGCAGACGCTTGCCGGCGTCCTCTGCCTGCTGCATAGTGGCGTCCTCACGGCGCTCAATACGCACGGTCATCTCGTCCATGCGGCCTGGGCGGGTGAGCTCCAGGGCGAAGTGGGGTGAGAGTTCAGGTTGCTGCAGGGCCAGCTCTTCTACCTGGGAGGGGAAGAGGTTGACGCCGCGCAGGATGATCATGTCATCGCTGCGGCCGGTGATGCGACCCAGGCGGCGGTGGCCGGGACGCTGGGTGCCGGGCAGCAGGCGGGTGAGGTCGTGGGTGCGGTAGCGGATGATGGGCAACGCCTCCTTGGTGAGGGAGGTAAAGACCAGCTCGCCGGGGCGTCCCACATCAAGCACAGTGTCGTCAAAGGGGTCAATGATTTCGGGGCGGAAATGGTCCTCCCAAAGGTGGGAGCCGTCCTGTGTTTCGCCAGATTCACCAGCAACACCGGGGCCCATGACCTCAGACAGACCGTAAATATCGCAGGCTTTGAGGGTGCCGAAGGTTTTTTCAATCTCGTGGCGCATCTCCTCGGTCCAGGGCTCAGCACCCAGCACCGCGGTCTTGAGACTGGTTTCCTTGGGGTCGATACCCAGCTTGCGGAAACCGTCTGCAATGGTGAGCAGGTAGGTGGGGGTGGAGAGAATCGCATCCGGTTCAAAGTCGCGAATGAGCTGGATCTGCTTCTCGGTCTGGCCGCCAGACATGGGGATGACGGCGGTGCCTAAGCGTTCTGCACCTGCGTGCGCACCCAGACCACCGGTAAAGAGACCATAGCCGTAGGCGTTGTGCACCTTCTGGCCGGGCTTGATACCGGAGAAGCGGAAGCAACGAGCCACCAGGGATGCCCAGGTCGTCAAGTCATTTTCGGTGTAACCCACCACGGTGGGCTGGCCGGTGGTACCCGAGGACGCATGGATGCGGCGCAGGTCGCTCATGGGCACAGCGAAAGCCTTAAAGGGGTAGGCCTTACGCAGAAATTCTTTGTCGGTGTAGGGGAAGAGCTTGAGGTCATCTAGCTCTTTAAAGTCACCGGGGTGCACGTCGTGTTCGTCGTAGAGCTCCTTGTAAGCTGCCACATTTTCGTAGGCATAGTGCAGGCTCCAGCGCAGGCGCTCAAACTGAAGGGACTCAATCTGGTCCCGGCTCATCAGCTCCTCAGCGTCGGGGCTACCGGGGTCAGCAGGCTTAGCCGGTGGGGTGTAGGGGTTCTCCACACTGCAGGGGGGTGCTTTGTAGGTGCTCAATATTTACTGTCCTTCCGAGGCTGTCGGGGGTGTGATGGTGCGCCCGCGGCCGCGGAACTCGGCAATGAGTTGGCCTTCGCAGGTCACGGTGACATCAACCAGGCTGTTGCGCCCGTAGGATGCTGCGAGCTTACCTTCAGCGCGCAGGGTTTGACCCTCGCGTGCTGAGGCTACGTAGTTGATGTCTGCCCCGGATGACACAGTGATTTTCTTACTGAATTCTTCGGGGTTCAAAGAGTTAACGGTGAGGGCAAAAACGGTGTCGGCAAAGGCAAAGGTCATGCCCCCGTGGACGATGCCGAAGCCGTTGAGCATATCGCGGGTGATCGTCATTTCTGCCAGGGCATAGCCCTGGCAGACCTCTAGAACATTAAGGTCCATCCACTCTGTGGCGTAGTCACGCTCAAGCATGGGGTGCGGTTTGGCCACTTTGCCTCCACAAATCATTAGTGACCGATTGGTCAGTTATTGCGATTGAATCTAACCTTGTCACACTTCAATGAGATGCGCAACACCATGACGGTGGCCCAGCAGACAAAGATAGGGGGTGGCCACAGCGCTTTGCACCGTGGCCACCTTGCATCTCTCTCAAAGAGTTTTTTTAACGGTGCTCGAACTTAGCCTCACGCTTCTCCACGAAGGCTGCCATGCCTTCCTTCTGATCGTGGGTAGAGAAGAGCGCGTGGAAGGTGCGACGTTCAAACTGGATGCCCTGAGCCAGAGTGGTTTCAAAGGCAACATTCACTGCCTCTTTCGCCACCTGCGCCACGAACTTGGACTTAGACGCAATAGTCTCTGCCATTTCTAGAGCGGTGGGTAGAACGTCCTCATCCGCCTCTACTAGGCGCGATACCAATCCGGAGCGTTCTGCTTCTTCTGCTCCCATAAAACGCCCGGTCAAGCAGAGATCCATTGCCTTTGCTTTACCTACGGCGCGGGTTAGACGCTGGGAACCACCCATGCCTGGGATGACGCCCAGGTTGATTTCGGGCTGGCCAAACTTGGTGGAGGGCCCGGCAATCAGCATGTCGCACATCATGGCAAGCTCGCAGCCGCCGCCTAGGGCATAGCCGTTGACCGCAGCGACGATTGGGGTGCGCAGGCGGGTGAGGTTATCCCAGTGGGCAAACCAGTCGGCGGCATACATGCTGTCGTAGGTCTGGCTCGACATTTCCTTGATATCGGCACCGGCAGCAAACGCTTTTTCACTACCGGTCAGGACGATCGCCCCCACCCCGGCGTCCGCATCAAAAGCGGTGGCGGCGGCAACAACCTCGCGCATAGTAGCGTCGTTGAGGGCGTTAAGCGCCTTGGGGCGGTTGAGGGTAATAACCCCAACCCTGCCGCGGGTTTCTGTCAGGATATTCTCGTAGCTGCTCATGTCGTCTCCTTTGTTGAAATGGTGCCCGCGATGCGGTTGTAGACATCTGAGAAGTCCTTGCCGCCGCGTCCTTCTTCTACCAGTTCAGCATAGATAGCGGCAGTTCGCGCCCCCAGCTCACCGTTAACTCCCGTAGTTTCTAAGGCGGCGAGCGCCAGTCCCATGTCTTTAGCCATGAGGGCGGTGGCGAAGCCCGGTTCGTAGTCCTTGTTGGCGGGTGAGGTGGGGACGGGGCCGGGCACGGGGCAGTTGACGTTAACGGCCCAGCAGTAGCCCGAGGAGGTGGAGATGACGTCGTAGAGCACCTGATTCTCTAGCCCCAGCTTCTGACCCAGCGCGAAGGCTTCTGAAGCTCCGACCATGGCGATGCCCAGTAGCATGTTGTTGCAGATTTTGGCAGCCTGGCCGGTGCTGTTGGCGCCGCAGTGAACAACCTTTTTACCCATGACCTCCAGCAGGGGGCGCACGCGTTCTAGGCCTGCTTCTGAGCCGCCAACCATGAAGGTGAGTGTGCCGGCTTCTGCACCCACCATGCCACCTGAGACGGGGGCGTCTACTGCCTCAAAGCCTGCCTTTTGTGCCATTTCTGCTGCCTGCAGAGCGTGGTCTACTTCAATGGTGGAACAGTCGAGAAAAAGGGTGCCGGGTTTAGCGGCGGCTAGGAGCGCTGGGTAGGCAGAGAGCACATGGACGCCGGCGGGTAGCATAGTCAGCACAATATCGGCCTGGGCTGCGGCCGCCTCACCGCTCTCGGCAATGGTGATGCCCTTGCTGGCAGCGGTATCTAGAGCTGCGGGCATCAGGTCAAAGCCGTGCACGGTGTAACCGGCTGCTACCAGGTTGGCGGCCATGTAGCCGCCCATGTGCCCCAGTCCGATGAAAGCGATGATGGGTTGGGTGGTCATGATGTCCTCCTAGAGTGGGTTTTAGCGCGGGCCCATGCGCAGGGCGCCGTCCATTCTGATGGTTTCGCCGTTGATGTAGTCGTGTTGGGCGATGAAGACCGCCAGGTCTGCGAATTCCGCAGGGGTTGCCAAGCGTTGGGGAAAGGGGACGCCGGCGGCCAGTGCCTCCCTAAATTCTTCAGTGATACCTGCCATGAGCGGGGTGTCAACGATGCCAGGAGCTATAGTGTTCACGCGAATGCCACTGCTAGCTAGGTCGCGGGCAGCGGGCAGGGTCATGGCAGCCACTCCGCCTTTGGAGGCGGCGTAGGCGATTTGCCCGATTTGCCCTTCAAAAGCGGCGATAGAGGCAGTATTAATAACGGCCCCGCGGCAACCGTCCTCGGTAGCGGGATCCTGTTCTGCCATGACAGCTGCAGCGTTGGTAAGCACATTGAAGGTGCCCACCAGATTGATGCTCACGGTTTTGGCAAAAAGGGCCGGGTCATGCTTGGCCTTTTTAGAAAGGACGCGGGCACCGGGGGCAATGCCAGCGCAGTTGACCACGGTACGCAGGGGCTGGCCCACCTCGTGAACCTGTGCCAGGGCGGCTTCAACGGCGGCGTAGTCGGTAACATCAGCCGCCAATAGGGTTAGTCCTTCCAGGGGTTGGGCACGGTCAATGCTGGGTTGCAAATCTAAACCGCAGACCTGGGCACCCTGGGCAAGGAGCGCCCTGGCGGTAGCATTGCCGATTCCAGAAGCCGCCCCGGTGACCAGGGCAAGGGTGTCATGAAGTTGCACAGAGCGTCCTTTCTAGCGGTTTATACGAAGGCCGAGTAGCCGGTGAGAGCTCTGCCCACAATCAGAGAGTTAATTTCGTAGGTGCCTTCGTAGGTGTAGAGAATCTCGGCGTCCCCAAAGAATTTAGCCATCTCATAATCTGTGGTGATGCCGTTACCACCCAGTACCTCACGCCCGAGTGCAGCGCTCTGACGGGCAAAGCGGGTGGCTGTTGCCTTAGCCATGGCGGCATGCACCATATCCAAAGTGCCGTTCTTCTGCATACGGGCGCAGTTCATCATGAGCCCTAGTGCTGCCTGAGCATTACTCATGATTTCTGAAATGCCTTTTTGCACCAGCTGGAACTTAGCCAGCGGTTTACCGAACTGCTCGCGGGTAGTGGCGTACTCGCGGGCGATATCAAAGATGCCGATCTGGATGCCGTAGCCCTGCCAGCCGACCCAGGCGCGGGAGTTGCGCAGCATCTCGTTGGCGGCATCAAAGTTAACGGCACCAGGCAGGTGGGCACTAGCCGGCACGCTCACATTATCGAGGGTGATGTGAGCGTTCTGCATGATGCGCAGGCCAATTTTGTTGCTAATCTTTTCAGCTGAATAACCGGGGGTGTCGGTGGGCACGATGAATGCCTTAATTTGCTGGTCAGCGGTGTCCCTTGCCCAGACCAGGGCGAAGTCTGCGATGGTACCCATACCAATCCAGCGCTTTTCACCCTTAATAATCCAGTTCTTACCATCAAAGGTGGCACTGGTTTCCAGACCACCTGCGATGTCAGAGCCGTGGGCGGGTTCGGTCAGCGCAAAGGCGCCGGTCAGTTCGAAGTTCTCTAGCTTGCGCAGCATGTCTTTTTTCTGCTCTTCAGAACCTAGAGCGTTGACCATGCCCAGCACCAGCTCATTGTGGATGCCCACCAGGGCCGAGAGGGAGACGTCCACGCGGGTTACCTCAGCGTAGACCAAGCCACGAAAGAGCCAGGAGGTGCCACTTGTTTCTAGCCGCGCCAGGCCCACTTCTGCCATACCTTCTAGGAGGTGGAAGGGGAACTCTTCGCGGTTCCAGTAATCGGTGACCTGGGGGCGTACTTCTTCTTGTAGATATTTTCGGATCCGCAGGAACCACTCTTTTTCATCCTCGGGGAGCAGGTTGAGCACCCCAAAGGGGTCAATATCGGGGAAGGGCAGGGGTTTAGCGGGTGGATTTTGAACCATACCTCGGATGTGGGTGGTCATCGAGTTTTCTCCTGGCTGGTATCTGTGCAGGGGCCGGTGGGATCACCACTCTCACCACAGCACTGTGATGTGAGACATAAATTAAGACCAAGTTACCCCCTCTGTCAAGAATATGTAAACCCTTTCCGGACAGATTAAGGCAGATAGTCACCACATGACGCCACTGAGGGTGCCAGTACGAAAATTCCTTGACAGCCCCCAAAAAACAATCCTACAGTGACTCAGAACACCTTTATTTTGACGCCCCAGAGCTACCCCCTGGCCAAAAGGAGAAGCATGAGCATTACCGAACAGTTCCGCACCGCCCGAGACCAGCTAGTTGCTCTGCGTGAGGAGTACAAAGTAGCTAGAGAAGAGTTCAACTGGCCCCAGTTCGAGCACTTCAACTTTGCCCTCGATTGGTTTGACCAGGTGGCCGCCAGTGAGGAACGCAAGGATACCCTGGCGCTCGTAATTGCTGAACAGGACGGCAGCCATATCACCCGCACCTTCGGTGAGCTGTCGCGTCGTTCCTCTCAAGTTGCCACCTGGTTGCGCTCCCTGGGGGTAGAGCGCGGTGACCGCATTATTCTTATGCTGGGCAACCAGGTGGAGCTGTGGGAGACCATGCTGGCAGGCATCAAGCTGGGTGCCGTGCTCATGCCCTCCACCGAGATGCTGGAACAGGCAGATTTGGATGACCGCATTGAACGCGGCGAGGCCCGATGGGTCATCACCAACTCCGCTAACGTAGCTAAATACGAGACCGTAACCGGCGATTTTACTGTCATTGAGACCGGCGACTTCACCGAGGGTGCTGTCACAAACCACCCGCACGTTAGCTACCTAGATGCCGACGGCGCACCCGAGGAATTTACACCTGATGGGCCCACCCCGGCGTCCGACCCGCTGCTGTGGTACTTCACCTCTGGCACCACCTCCCGCCCCAAGATGGTGGAGCACACCCACACCTCCTACCCCGTGGGCCACTTATCCACCATGTACTGGATTGGCCTGGAACCGGGCGATGTACACCTGAATGTCGCCTCTCCTGGCTGGGCTAAGCACGCCTGGTCGAATGTCTTTACCCCCTGGATCGCTGAGGCGACGGTCTTCATTTACAACTATTCTCGCTTCGATGCTGCAGCTCTCATGCAGAATATGCAGAAGCACGGCGTGACCAGTTTCTGCGCCCCACCCACCGTATGGCGTATGCTCATCCAGGCTGATTTGAGCCAGCTCAAGACCCCACCCACCAAGGTAGTTGCTGCCGGCGAGCCATTGAACCCCGAGGTTATCTCGAAGGTTCGTTCCGCGTGGGGTGTTGACATTCGCGACGGCTTTGGGCAGACCGAAAGCACCGTCATGATTGCTAACACCCCTGGTCAGGAGCTTAAGGTGGGTGCCATGGGGCGCCCCCTTCCCGGCTACGAGATTGCTCTACTGGACCCCCTCAGCAAGCCCGCCGCAGAGGGTGAGATTTGTGTGCGCCTGAGCCCCCGCCCGGTGGGTCTGATGATCCAGTACAAGGGTGACCCCGAGAAAACCGAAGAAGCATTCGATGGCGGCTGGTACCACACCGGCGATATTGCCGAGCGGGATGAAAACGGGGTCTTCACTTATGTGGGCCGCGCCGATGATGTCTTTAAGGCGTCCGACTACAAGCTCTCCCCCTTCGAACTGGAGTCAGTCATTATTGAGCACCCGGCGGTTGCTGAGGCGGCAGTGGTCCCCTCCCCGGACGAAATCCGTTACGCGGTCCCCAAGGCATACGTTGTGCTAGCTGGGGGCTATGAGCCCACCGCTGAGACCGCCCAAGAAATTCTTAAGTATTCCCGGGATAACCTGGCGGCCTATAAACGTATTCGCCGTCTGGAATTCTTTGACCTGCCCAAGACGATTTCGGGCAAGATTCGCCGCGTGCAGCTGCGTGCCCGTGAGAAGGAGTTCCACGGTGAGCACGGCGAGCTGAAGACCCAGGCACTAGCAGCTCGCACCACCACCGAGGGCTACGGCCACGAGTTCTCTGACACCGACTTCCCCGACCTCAAGGGCTAGCGGCTAAACACGGCAGGACGCTGGGGCGGGCACTACTGGTAATACCAGCTGTGCCAGCGCCCCGGCGTCCTCTGCATTGAGCGTTTTGTCGGTGGAAATTACCGTGCCAAAGAATGCCACAATAGCTTTACATATTGACCGTTACCCATCTGCACTATTACTAGGCCCCGGAGACAACATCTTATGAATCCTGAACCTCCCGGGGTTAGTCTCAACAGCATTAGTTTTAAGCTTCTTTGGTGGGGCACCTTTCTCAATACTTTTGGTGTTGCTTTCAGCGCCGGCGCTATCTCAGTGCTGGCAATTCAAGAACTAAAGTCCCAGACTCCTTTGTGCCCTTCATGCTGGGTTTTTCAAGGGGACCTGACCCCTGTTTGGTAGACACCCGACAACCCGGCTTTCTGCCGGGGAAGAAAGGTAACCTGCCACCATGCCCAGCAAGACCTACACCGAGGAATTCCGCCACGACGCGGTCGCCCTCTACGAGAATTCCCCCGGCGTATCGATCAACGCCCTCGCCACCGAACTCGGCGTCAACCGCAACACCCTCCAGATCTGGGTCCGCAAATACGGCACCGGCGCCCGCACCACCACCAGCACCGAGGCCGCCTCGCAGACCCCGACATCGGTGACCGATGCCGAACGTATCCGCCAGCTGGAACGGGAAAACGCCCGACTGAAGGAAGAGCGCGACATCCTGCGCAAGGCCGCGAAATATTTTGCGGAAGAGACGACCTGGTGATCCGCTTCCAGTTCGTTGACGACGCCAAGAACAGCCATTCGGTCAAGCGGTTATGTGAGGTTCTGAAACTCAACCGGTCCTCGTATTACAAATGGAGAAACACCTCCTCCGCCAGGACACAACGCCTGCTCAGCGACGCGATCCTCGGCGCACGGGTCAAGGCCGTGTTCGCCGCAGAACGCGGCTGCTACGGCTCCAAACGCATCACGGCGCAACTCAACGACGACTCGCCCGGCAGTCCGGTCAATCACAAGAAAGTCGCCCGGATCATGCGCTCGTTGCAACTGGTTGGCTACTCCAAGAAACGCAAGGTCACCACGACTGTCTCGGATGGGAGGAAGCCGGTGTTTCCGGATCTCGTCGGCCGGAGGTTCACCGCCCCGGCACCGAACCAGGTCTACGTCGGCGATATCACGTACCTGCCGATCGCGGACGGGTCGAATATGTACCTGGCCACGGTCATCGACTGTTTCTCCCGCCGGCTGGTCGGCTTCGCGATTGCCGATCACATGCGTTCTTCCCTGTTCCAGGACGCCCTGGTGATGGCCAAGGGCCAGCGCGGAAGTCTCGACGACGCAATTTTTCACTCGGACCATGGCAGTGTCTACACTTCCCATGCGTTCCAGGACACGTGTACGCAGCTGGGGATCCGGCAGTCGATGGGCGCGATCGGCAGCAGCGCTGATAACGCCCTGGCGGAGTCCTTCAACGCCGCGTTGAAGCGTGAGGTCCTCCAGGACGCAAAGACGTTTGCCAATCAGTTGCAGTGCCGGCGAGTTGTTTTCCGCTGGTGTACCCGCTACAACACCACGCGTCGGCATTCCTGGTGCGGGTATCTCGCTCCAGCAGTGTTTGAGGAGCAATGTCCTGTTACGCTGAGATCTGCTTCCTGATCACATCCCCCGTGTCTACTTTCCGGGGGTCGGGCCCCCTCCAGCCGGTCGGTGAACTTGGCGGCATGTTGCCAGAACACTTGGTCGATAACGTAGTCGAGATTAAGGCAGATCGTTGTCACGGTCACGAAGCCTTCCGGTTCATAGCCGAACATGGCATTTGACCCCAATGTGATGACGTCTCCAACGTTCGCCTGTTGCACACCCAGCTCGTTGTGCAACAGAACCGATCCGGCACGCACGAAGATCAGCCTCGCGCAGTCTTCTGCGGAGATCGGGCCAGCGGTACGAAAAGTTCGGCTTCGAGCCATTAAAGGCTCGAAGCCGAACGTCCGGGATATTCCCAGAGCCATCGAGGTCAGTCTGCGTCTAGTGGTTGACTGTCCTCGGTCTGGCGCATGCGCCCGGCCAGCAATGCGATCAACGCGAGAGCTGGCGGAATGACTCCCGCAATCACAAAGATGATGGGGATGGGAACCAACAGTGAGAGCGGCCCTGCGATGGCGATTGAGACCGGCATGAACGCGATCGAAACGAAGAAGTCGAGGCTGGCGACTCGGCCGATCATGTCGAGCGGCACCAACCGTTGCAGCAATGTTCCCCACACGACAACGCCAGCCCCGGTGAGTGCACCGACGACAAAGAGCGCGGAGAGCATGAGGATCAAATTGTCGGCAACGCCAATGACCACAAGAGGTAGTGTTCCTCCACCCCAGCACAGGATCATAAACGTCAAGTACCGACGAGGAAGCTTCAACGACGACACGATCAGCGAACCGACAGCCCCACCTATCCCATAGGCGGCCAGAAGGAACCCGAAAGTAGCTTCAGCATCCTCGAATCGGTCGCGGGTGAGGAACGGGAGGAGAACTTCGATCGGGCCTTGGACAATGAGCGCAAGCGAAGACCCGAAGATCAGCGTCCAAAGCAACCAGCGTGTACGAGCCACGTAGGCAACCCCCGCACGAAGGTCACCCCAGACGGTCGGGCGATCCTCGGGAGGAGTGGGCTCAGTGTGTTCGTCACGACGGCTAAGAAACAACGTGATGACGAAAGCAATCGCGTACGAAGCCGCGACGATGACCGCTCCGATAGCGGGGAAGAACATACCGACGATGACTCCACCGAGGGCCGGGCCCAGCCCTTGCCCCATCGATGGACGGAGCGCCCCTTCGAGCCCATTCGCGGCCAGGAGTTGCTCCGGCGGAAGGACCACAGGTAGGTAAGCGCTGTACGCAGGGTAGAAAAAGGCGCTCCCGGCACCCATCGCGAACGAGGCTGCGGCGACGTGCCAAAGTTCGATATTCCCGGTGAGCGACAGGACCGCCACGGCGGTCATGATCGCGGCCGTTGAGCCCTGCACTGTAATGAGAATCCGCCGTTTGGAGAACCGGTCTGCGACAACCCCACCGAGAACGGAGAACGCAAACAGGCCAAGACTCATTCCGGTTGCAACCGCCGACAAGGCAAGTGGGCTGTCATCGAGTGCGAGTACTTGGAAGACCATGACGATCGTCCACATACCGGTCCCGAATACCTCGATGCCGACGGCGGCAAACAGGAGACGGTAATCACGTGATGCCAATGGGTGGAGTGCGCGTAGCTTGATGGTGTTGCTCATACCAGTGCCTCGCCTTCAGCCATCGCCATCAGATGTACATGAGGCCATTGGGCGACATCGCGCAGGAGTTGCCGATCGTGGGTCGACAGTACGACGGCCGCTTGGGTAGCCCCGAGTGCCTCGGTGAGTTCGTCAACGAGCGCGATGGAGAGGTGGTTGGTGGGCTCGTCTAGTAGTAGCACGTGCGGGCGTGCCGCGAGTACGAGCGCCAGATCGAGGCGTCGTTGTTGACCCATCGACAGTTCACCCACTCGTTTGCCTGCCTCGCGCGATCGCAGCAGTCCAAGTTGACCGAGACCGACCGCCTCAGATGATTGAAGCGTTCCTTGACCGACGAGTTCGTCGAGGTGTCGGGCGTATACCTCGTTCGCCCGGCGATCAGGCGGCAGCATCGTCTCCTGACGAAGAAAACCCAAACGCGTGCCACGGGATGTCCGCACTGTTCCCGTATCTGGCAGTAGTTCGCCCGCCGCGATACTCAGGAGCGTCGACTTTCCGGCCCCGTTCGAGCCGGTGACCACGAGCCTGCCGCGGTGCGAGAGTTCGAACGACACTGGCTGCGCTAACCGCCCGGCAAGGCTCACGTTGTCGACGTTTAGTAGCACCGCCCCTTTTCGTGTGGGCAGGTCGGGGAACTGGAATAGCTGCGGTGGTTCAGGTACCGTCACCGCGTGTGCTTCGAGTGCTTCCTGGCGTCGGTGCACGCTCTGCACCAGCCCGCCCGCGCGCGTCGCGCGGCCGTGCTTCTGTGACCCCTTCTCCGGTCGCCAACCCGATACGAGTCGGTTCTGTGCAGCGCTGAGACTGTCCTGCAGCCGGGCTTGTTCCTGCTGCTGGCGGTCGTACTCCTGCTCCCAGCGTTCCCGCTCGGCCACGCGCCCTTCTCGGTATCCCGCGTACCCGTTGCCGTAGATGCGGGGGCGATCATCAGGTGTCGGATCGAGGTCGACCACCGTCTCCGCAATGTCAGAGAGCAGCGCGCGATCGTGGCTGACGATGACGACACCACCGTTGCGCGTGCGGAGTTGCATGGTCAAGAAATCAAGTCCGCTGCGGTCGAGGTGATTGGTGGGCTCGTCCAGCAGTAAGAAATCATCTTCAGCCCCCAACAGGCAGGCCAACCGCACTCGATATCGCTGCCCCACAGACAGATCAGCGAGCAACCGCGTCATGTCGGTTTCGGCGTCGAGTGCTTCGAGCGCGATTTGTACCCGGCGCTCGGCATCCCAAGCGTCGAGCGCTTCCGCATCTTCCAAGGCCGCAGCGTACTGCTCTGCGGCCTCGCTACTCCCTTCCGCGAGAGCGGCAGCGGCGTCGTCGAGTGTGGCCAGCGCTGCGAGCGGTTCGGCGATGGCCTCCGCGACGGCCTGCCCAACGGTTCGGTTGTCGGTGGAGTCCATCTCTTGTTCAGCGAGCCCGAGCGTGCCGATGCGCTGGATCGTTCCACTATCAGGTACCAGCGTGCCCGCGAGCGCGTGCAGAAGTGTGGTCTTTCCGCGCCCGTTCTCTCCGACGATCGCCACACGGGACGCGGGAGTGACGACGAGATCGACATGGTTGAGCACCGGGGTTACGCCTCGCATTACGGAGACGTCGGAAGCGGTGAGTTGCGCGCGATGGCGCGCCGGATGACGGTTAGTAGGGGTAAGCATTCAAATCCTTCAGCAAGGCGCACCACGACGAGCCAAACAGCCAGCGGGCACGCAAATGACGGGGACCCTTCCAGGGTCAGAACGAGCGGCCGTCGCTAGCTCGGAGTTGCTCAACGAGCGCGGTAGGCCTACTCAACCGTCACAGGAAATACAAATGCATACTTCCAGTGTACCCCATAAGGTCGGCAACGCTCAATCCCCACCTCCGCAACCAAGCATGTAAATGTCGATAGCAGTGCCGACCTCTCAAAGCAGACTGCGAAGCGACGCAAGCCACCGCTGGCGCGTCTCTTCCGGTGATTGTGACCGGCCCGACACCTCAGTAGCGAGAGAGAGGTAAAGCCCCACGAGAATCTGTGGACGCAAGTCAGATGTGTCGGCGGGGTCTATGCCGAGGCGGCGAACGTAGGCATCGCGCAGCCGGATGCTAAGTGACTCATGGAGGTAGGCGAGTTGGCGCTGAACGCGCGCATCGTCGCCAAGCTGATTGCGAATCGCCTGTCGTCGCCTGTCCAGTTCGGTCGTCGGGATCAAGAAGAGTTGCGCAGTCGCCCAGTCAAGCGTCTCGATCGCTACAACACCACGCGTCGGCATTCCTGGTGCGGGTATCTCGCTCCAGCAGTGTTTGAGGAGCAATGTCCTGTTACGCTGAGATCTGCTTCCTGATCACATCCCCCGTGTCTACTTTCCGGGGGTCGGGCCAGTATCGCCGCTGCCCTAGCGGCGGTTCCTACTAGCCCGTGGTGGAGACCAGAAAGAAGAGGCCAATATTGATTGGTGCCTCCTTTTTCAGGGGAACGCTACTCATACTTATAGCTACACTGGCATGGGCAGAAATTCTTACCTTCCCGCTCCTTACTCTTTGCCTAGTTCTTATATCCCTTTCAGGAATCGTTTCCGGAGCGGCCAATGGCGTCCACCTACGTGATCTCGTCAGGCAAGAAGATTGGCCGCAGGCTAACGGGAAAATCGAATCACTTGTATGGATAATGTCAGCCCTGGCTACCCCTCTCGGAGGCGTAGTAATTGTTGCTACAAACCCAGGTACCGTCCTGGCCATCAACGGTGCTGCCTATGTATGTTCAGGGGTTCTTATAAGACGCATTCCGCAACAAGAACCTCCCCCTGCACCAAGTAGCGGTGCCAGCGGAAAAGAAAAAATAAGTGAGGTACTGACAGGCTGGCGCAACCTCCTCCTGTGGGCATGTGCCGCACGGTCTCTCTGGGTACCCCTTTTAGCTTTCAGCCCCGGCGGAGCCCCAGGTTTAATATTTATTCTTATCTGTGAATGCGGTCTAATGTTCGCAGCTGGTCTCTTTAACCCGGTCCTCGTCACCTACAGGATGCAGATTGTAGACCGGTCACTATTGGCAAGGGTGGGTTCAGCCTGACCAATATCTGCCGCACTCGTCCAGCCAGTGTTTCTGCTGAGTGGGGCTTTACTCGTGGAATGGCTGGGCACACGCACAGCTATCGGCATCATTGGTGCTTGCAGGCTGCTGTGTATCCCGCTGATTCCTTGGCGTGCTGTCAGAGCCTCATCGTGAGTGAGGCTTAGGAATCTAAATCTCAAATGTTTATGTTCGTAGACTTTTTTAAATGTCTACAAACGTGTACATTTTAAAGAAAAGTATTTAGGGGAACATCACTATGGCACGCGATAAAAGCATCATCTCGTCCCCCCGCGCCCTCGGCGCTTTCATTCATGACGCCCGGATAGAACGTAACCTCACTCAGGAATCTCTTGCCACGCTAGCAGGAGTATCCCGCAGCTGGCTCATCGGCGTTGAGCAAGGAAAACGGCAACGGGCTGAGTTCGACAAAATATTAAATGTTCTTGAGGCCTTGAATATCAACCTGGTACTTGAGCGACAACCAGCAAAACAGACCTTAGCACCAGAGCCCAATGCCTCACAAAACCCTGTGGCAACCCTGGCTCCATCCGATGACATCACCAACATGCTCAAGAACAGCGTTCCGAACTTTGGCCAAGCGTCAGGGATTACGCAAGCGCTCAACCGGCAAAATCAGAAAAATAAAACAGGCAACTCTTCAGAGTAAAGATTCCCATGAAAAAACTTTATGTCGCACTCTATGGGCAGATTGTTGCAGAACTCCAACAAGATGCCTCGGGCACCAAAAAGCTGGTCTACACCACAGAGGCAAAACCAACGGCGGAGCTCTCAGTCGCCCTGCCCTACAGAAAAAGCCCATACCCCAAAAAGCAAACCATGCCCTTCATCGAAGGTCTCATCCCAGAAGGCGAATCAGTCCGGCAATCCTTAGCTCGCGAATACAATCTATCCTCCTGGAAAAACCCCTTTGGCATCTTGGAAAAGATAGGGCTAGAGTGCGCCGGAGCTGTACAGTTCATTACCCCTGAAGATATGGAACATTACCCTAATCTACAGGGAGAGCTTATCCCCGTATCACGTCAGGACATAGAAAATCGTCTCCAACGCCTTAACACGACACCTGGAAAGTCATGGCAGACAGACCGCGAACGCTGGTCACTAGCGGGGGCTCAAAGTAAGTTTGCTCTCCACTTCAATCAAGGACAGTGGTATGAGGCTACTGGCGCCCAGCCAACTACCCACATTTTTAAACCCGGAATTTACGACCTCAAAGATCAGGCACTTAATGAACACCTCTGCCTTAGAGCGCTGGGAGAACTCGGGCTCCCAGTAGCTCAAAGCAGCTACCAAGAGTTTGGTCAACAAGCTGCCATCGTTATTAAGAGATATGATCGTCTACGCCTCCCTAATGGATTTGTCGTCCGCCTACATCAGGAAGATATATGCCAGGCGCTCTCTGCCTTACCAGAGAAAAAATATGAATCTTCGGGTGGACCCTCGGCAGTGCAAATCATTCGGCTATTGCAGCAAGTTTGCCCTCAAGAAGATACTGAAACGTTTATCCAAGGACTCATCGCTAACTATCTCCTAGGAGCTCCTGACGCGCATGCAAAGAATTATTCACTGCTACACCTGCCAGATGGTGTAACCCGTTTAGCACCTTTTTACGATGTGGCTTCAGGTATACCCTATGAGCACCTTTCGAGTAACGGCATTCCAGGTAAGAATGATGGTCTTGAGAAAGCTGCGATGGCGATTGGCGGGGAACGCCGTTTTGGAAAAATAACGAGAAAACACTGGAACAAGTTCGCGCAGGCTACTGGAGTTAATGAAGAACGACTACGCGAGACTGTTGAATATATGTGCGTCCACCTTCCTCAAACTTTAGAAAAAGTATGCCTTGAGGAACAAGCCGCTCTAGGTAAGAGTGAATTGGCACAGCGTTTGATTCCTGGTATTAAGCAGATGTGTGACACAACGCTGACGATGCTGGATAGAGATTACTGATTAGGACAGCCAGGGGCAGAGCCGAACCCAGATCAAGAGATTAGAAGGCTCTAGCCGGTACTGAAAACTGCTGTCTATAAATATAGAAAGTGGCCCTCACCTGAAGGTGGGGCCCCTTCTTGTTCCACGTGAATCGGGGCTAGTTGCCGGTCGGCATCACGAAGCTGGCGCCCTCCTTGATGCCGGAAGGCCAGCGGGAGGTCACCGTCTTGGTCTTGGTGTAGAAGCGGAAAGCGTCGGGGCCGTGCTGGTTTAGATCACCAAAGCCAGACGCCTTCCAGCCACCGAAAGTGTAGTAGGCGATGGGCACCGGAATGGGCACATTGACGCCCACCATGCCCACCTCAACGCGGCGGGCAAACTCGCGGGCGGTATCACCGTCGCGGGTGTAAATAGCGACACCGTTACCGAACTCGTGGTTGCTGGGCAGAGCCAGGGCCTCTTCAAAGGTTTCAGCGCGCACCACGGTCAGCACGGGGCCAAAGATTTCCTCTCGGTAGATAGACATCTCGGGGGTGACATGGTCAAAGAGAGTGGCGCCTACGAAGTATCCGCCCTCATAGCCCTCCACCTTAACGCCGCGCCCGTCTACCAGCAGGGAGGCACCCTCCTTCTCACCGGCGGCAATGTAGCCTTCGATGCGCTCCAAGGCCGACTTAGCTACTACAGGCCCAAAATCAGCCTGGGGATCCAGGCTGTGACCTACCTTCAGGCCACCGATGCGCTCCTGCAATTTTGACACCAGGGTGTCCGCGGTCTGCTGGCCCACCGGCACCGCCACAGAAATCGCCATGCAGCGCTCACCGGCAGAACCAAAGGCAGCACCCAGCAGGGCGTCCGCTGCCTGGTCCAGGTCAGCGTCCGGCATGATAATCAGGTGGTTCTTTGCGCCACCAAAGCACTGGGCGCGCTTACCGGTGCGGGCAGCGTGCTCGTAGATGCTCTGGGCAATGGGGGTAGAGCCTACGAAACCGACTGCCTTGATGCGGGGGTCGTCCAGCAGGGTGTCTACTGCTTCTTTATCGCCGTTGACCACGTTGAAGATGCCATCCGGCAGACCAGCCTCGGTCCACAGTTCTGCCAGGCGCAAAGGTACTGAGGGGTCACGCTCTGAAGGCTTGAGCACGAAGGCGTTACCTGCGGCAATGGCGGGGCCGCACTTCCACAGGGGAATCATGGCGGGAAAGTTAAAGGGGGTAATGCCAGCAACCACACCTAGAGGCTGGCGCATGGAGTAAACATCGATGCCGGTGCCTACCGCATCCGAGTACTCGCCCTTAAGCAGATGGGGTGCAGCAGTAGCGAACTCGACAACATCCAAGCCACGCTGGATGTCACCGTGAGCGTCAGCAATCGTCTTGCCGTGCTCTAGTGAGAGCAGTTCAGCCAGCTCATCGGCATTCTCATTGACCAGGTCAACAAAACGGTGCAGGACGCGGGCACGCTTCTGCGGGTTAGTTTCTGCCCAGCCAGTTTGCGCTTTAGCAGCATTGGTAATAACCTCGCGCACTTCATCGGCACTGGCTAGAGGCACCTGAGCTTGTACCTGCCCGGTACTGGGGTTGTAAACATCGGCGTAACGGCCGGAGGCACCTTCACGGTGGGCGCCGCCGACGTAGTGGGTTAGCTGCTTCGTCATCGAAGCCTCCTCTTCTCTAGATGTGCACCAACTCACATTGGGCATGAACCCCAGGCTACCCAAGGCACCCGGCGGACGGTAGAGGTAGGTAGAAATAAGTCATGCAGTCTCTAGGTCTTTACTTGACGCCAGTTACATAAATATATATTCTGAACGAACGGTCAGTAATTATTGGTGCAGGGGTTTCCCCTTCTCATCACACAAGGAACTTTCATGACTTCAACAGAGAAGACTCCCACCCTTTCACCGGTCGCAGACGCACCTGCCGCCGGCGCCTCTCATGAAGCTGAGCAGGCCTACTTCGACGCTCTCATCACTGAGGATTCTCGCGTAGAACCCCGGGACTGGATGCCCGAGAAATACCGCAAGACCCTCACCCGTCAGGTCTCCCAGCACGCCCACTCCGAAATCATCGGAATGCAGCCCGAAGCCAACTGGATTACTCGCGCTCCCTCGCTCAAGCGCAAGACTATCCTCATGGCCAAGGTGCAGGACGAGGCAGGTCACGGTCTTTACCTCTACTCCGCCGCAGAGACCCTGGGCACCCCCCGCCACGTCCTCAACGAGCAGCTGCTAGAGGGTCGCGCCAAGTACTCATCCATCTTCAACTACCCCGCCCGCACCTGGGCAGACATGGGTGCTATCGGCTGGCTGGTGGACGGCGCCGCTATCTGCAACCAGGTGCCCCTCTGCCGTGCGTCCTACGGCCCTTACGGCCGCGCCATGGTTCGTATCTGTAAGGAAGAGTCCTTCCACCAGCGTCAGGGCTGGGAGATCCTCTACGAGCTCTCCCACGGCACCGAGGCGCAGAAGAAGATGGCCCAGGACGCCGTCAACCGCTTCTACGGCCCCGCCCTGCAGATGTTCGGCCCCCCAGATGCCGACTCCCCTAACTCCCAGCAGTCCATGAACTGGAACATCAAGCGCTTCTCTAACGACGAGCTGCGCCAGCGTTTCGTGGACATGATGGTCCCCCAGGCTGAAGCTCTCGGGTTGACCCTGCCTGACCCGGACATCAAGTGGAACGAAGAACGCGGCCACTACGACTACGGGCCGCTGGACTGGGACGAATTCCACTCCGTCATCCAGGGCAAAGGCCCCTGCAACGTTCAGCGCATGCAGCGCCGCCGTGCAGCTCACGACGAAGGCGCCTGGGTGCGCGAAGCAGCCGCCGAATACGCCCGCAAAAACGCAGAACAGCACGCAGAACTCATGGGAGCATAACCATGTCAGAGAACATCACACACCTGCCCGAATCCAACGAGTGGCCCCTCTGGGAGGTCTTCGTACGGTCATCCCGCGGCCTGTCTCACGTGCACGCAGGTTCACTGCACGCACCCGATGCCACCATGGCACTGCGTAACGCCCGCGACCTCTACACCCGCCGTAATGAGGGCACCAGCGTCTGGGTTGTCCCGGCAGAAGCGATCCTGGCATCGGACCCCGACTCCAAGGGTGGCTTCTTTGAGTCAGCTCAGGGCAAGAGCTACCGCCACGCCACCTACTACACCAAGAGCGAAGGGGTGAAGCACCTGTGAGCTACGCTTCCTTCGAATCAGCGACCCGCCACAGCGAGGGCGAATCCATCATCGCTGAAGACATCGCGACCTCAGGTGTGCAGGCGAGTGAAGCAGTAGCCCGATACGCCCTAGCACTGGGTGATGACGCCCTGATGCTGGGCCAGCGACTAGCTCACTGGATTTCGCGCGCACCCGAGCTGGAGGAAGACATCGCTCTAGGCAACATTGCCCTGGACCTGATTGGCCACGCCCGCTTCTTTCTCACCTACGCAGGCACCGCCTGGGGTAAGACCGAGGACGACTTAGCCTACTTCCGCGACGAAGAAGAATTCCGCTCGGTTCGTCTGGCGGAGCAGGAGAACGGTGATTTCGGGCAGACTATCGCCCGCCAGCTCATCTTCAGCTACTACCAGTACGAGCTTTACACCGAGCTGATGAAGTCTGAGGACCCCACCCTGGCAGCCATCGCAGCCAAGGCCCTCAAAGAGGTGGAGTACCACCAGGATCATGCCACCGCCTGGGCACTGCGCCTGGGCATCGGTACCGAGGAAGCCAACCGCCGTCTGCAGGAGGGCCTTTACTACATGTGGCCCTACATCGATGAGCTCTTTTACAACTTTGAACCCGTAGCAGAACTGCCCGGTGTTGCCGTGGTTCCCTCCACCCTGCGCGCACGCTTTGAGGAGCGTCTGCACGCCACCATCGCAGAAGCCCAGTTGCAGGTGCCCGACGTGCCCCAGGCACGCGGCGGCGATCGCTCCGGTGCCATGAGTGAACACCGCGGTCACATTCTGACCGAACTGCAGGTTCTAGCACGCGCCCACCCCGGCGCCACCTGGTAAACCCGCCCCACCCCGTCCCGTCACAAGGAGGTGACCCGCGTGCGCAGCAGCGAAGAGGCAAGCGCCGGTGTTGATTTCAGTTTTGGTTTTGATACTGATTCTGGCTACCGCGCGCCGTCCCTAGAAACCGAGAGCAGCGTCCCCGCACCTGTTGGCTCAGACGCCGCCCTCTGGGAAACTGCGGCGCACGTGGCAGACCCCGAAATTCCTGTGCTTTCAATTGCTGACCTTGGGATTCTTCGGGCCGCCTACTACAGCGAGGACGGGGTGCCGCAGGTGGTCATTACCCCCACCTACTCCGGTTGCCCCGCCATGGACGCGATCACCAGCAACATTCGCAGAGTCTTTGCCCAGCACCAGATACCAGAACCCGCAGTGCAACTGGTTCTCTCACCGGCGTGGAGCACCGACTGGATGAGTGAAGCAGGTAGGGCACGGCTTGAGGCCTACGGTATTGCCCCTCCCACCGGCAAAGCTGCAGCAGGCCGCGTCCACCTGGGCATGGCCGTCAAGTGCCCCCGCTGCCACTCCCTGGCCACCGAAGAACTCACCCGTTTCGGGTCCACCTCCTGCAAGGCGCTCTACCGCTGCCGCGACTGCCAGGAACCCTTTGACTACTTCAAGGTTCACTAGCTGAACCTCTTCACAGAACGTACAGATAAGAGAAAAGCCATGACTGAGACAGCGCGCCGCCGGGCGTCCTTCAACACTCTGACCGTCAGCCAGGTACGCCCCCTGACCAAGGATTCGGTAGAGGTAACCTTCGAGGTGCCCGAACACCTGATCGAGGATTACAACTACGCTCCCGGCCAGTACGTCGCCCTGCGTGCCACCATTGACGGCCAAGAGGTGCGCCGCTCCTACTCCATCTGTGCTGAGCCTGTCCCCGGTGAAATCCGAGTGGCTATTAAGCGCGACTTGGGCGGCCTTTTCTCTAACTGGGCCAACGACACCTTAGCCGCCGGCTATCAGATCGATGTTATGAACCCTCAGGGTGCTTTCGTCTCCAAGGGCAACATCACCAGCTTGAATGAACCCCAGAAAATCGCTGAGGACGCCAAGGCGGTAGGCGGGGAGCACATGGTTGCTTTCGCAGCAGGCTCAGGTATCACCCCCATCATAGCCATTGCCCGCACCGTGCTGAAAGCCAGCGAAAACAGCACCTTTGACCTGGTCTACGCCAATAAGTCAGCCCTGGATGTGATGTTCGCTGAAGAGGTGGGCGACCTCAAGGACAAATACCCCACCCGCTTTGCTGTGCACCACATGCTTTCCCGCGAACAGCGCGTCAACCCACTGATGAGCGGCCGTATTGACGACGAAAAACTCAACACTATTCTCGATTACGTGATTCAGGTGGATAAGGCTGACGAGTGGTTCCTCTGCGGCCCCTTCGAGCTAGTTCAGCTCTGCCGCGACACCCTGGCTGAGCGCGGCGTCCCCGAGGAAAACGTACGTTTTGAGCTCTTCACGACCGGCCGCCCCGAGGCTCCTGCCGGTCAGCACGGCAAGGCTGTTGAGGTTGACCCCGGCGGCAATAACTACTCCATCGCCTTCACCTTGGACGGTACCAGCGGTTCTGTGGAATCCCCCGTCTCAGCGAACGAAACCATCTTGAACGCTGCCCTGCGCGTCCGTGCCGACGTACCTTTCGCCTGCGCCGGCGGTGTGTGTGGCACCTGCCGCGCCAAGGTGATTGATGGTGAGGTTGAGATGGCAGAGAACTACGCCCTTGAAAAGGACGAGGTGGATGCCGGTTACGTTCTGACCTGCCAGGCTCGCCCCTGCACCGACAAGGTCACCGTAGACTTCGACGCCTAGGAACAGCCATGAGCATGATTGAACTGACTATCACCGACAACGTTGCCGAGGTGGTGCTGAACGGCCCCGAAAAAATGAACTCTCTCAATGAGACTGCCCTCGCTGACCTTTCAGCTGCCTATGACGAGGCAGCTGAGGCAGGCGCCCGCGCTCTGCTCTTGCGCGGTGAAGGCAGGGGTTTCTGCGCCGGGCGTGACATCGCCGGGCTGGTGCCTGCTGAAGACGACGCCTACGGTTACCTCTCTCATAAGGTGACTCCCCTACTGCAGAAGATAAGTGCCTTCCCTGCCCCCACCTTTGCCGCGGTGCAGGGTGCTTGCCTGGGTGTGGGGCTGGGTCTGGCGATTGCCACGGACGTAGTCTACGTGGCTGAAAACGCCAAGATTGGCTCACCCTTTGCCAACCTGGGGGCAACCCTGGACTCTGGCGGGCATGCCCTCTTTGTGGAGCGTCTGGGTGCCCACCGTGCCCTAGACCTGATTTATACCGCCGACCTAATCTCTGGTGCTGAAGCTGTTGCCGCGGGGCTCTTTAGCCGGGCGGTGCCTGCCACTGAACTGTTGGACTTTACCCGCGAGAAGGTAGCCCGCGTGGCTGCCGGCGCAACCGGTGCCTTCCTGGCGTCCAAGCAGCTGGTGGCGCAGGTGCGTGATCAGCGCGTGGGGCTCTGGGAGTCCGTTGAGGCAGAGAACCGCGCCCAAGGCGACCTCTGCAACTCAGCGGACTACGCCGAAGGTTTCGCAGCCTTCACGGAGAAGCGCAAGCCGGTCTTTAGGGGCATCTAGTTTTTTCTTGCTTTCACCAAAGAGCAAGAACTCGGGGCCGCCGCTAGTAGCCCACGTCGGCAGAGCCGGGGTCTGTAGTCCACATATCAGCTCACCATCTGCAATAAATCGCTTCGTGGATACTGACCGGTCGGGCAAGAGATTACAGCAAGTATAAGTTCACAAAACGTCTATACAAATAAGTCTTTGTACAAACTTCTACCTACAAAGTTTTATGATGAGGTTATGAGTGATAAAGATTCCTTCTCTCCTGCTGACGGAGAAATTACAGTAATTGAAGAGGAAAAGGGTCTCGCTCTTTTCGGAGACCCTCAAGCGGTTGAAGCTTGGCTAAGCGCTAATGGTATTGCATCACAGCCAATTGGTTCTGCTTTTAATAAGGCAATACACTCAGCTGGGGTTACTACAACTGAGGCAATGAACTTGGTGGAGCAATCCGGTAGATGGGTGAAGCTCACTAAAGAATCGGCTGCACTAGCTAAGGCTACCAACGCTACAAGCGGAGTCGCACGTGCTAGTAACGGACAAATCATCAAGCATCTGAAGTTTGCCCAAATTGGTGGGCTATTCACTCCTGCTGGCGTAGCTGTGCTCGGCAGTATTCTCGCACAGAAAGCCCTCGAACAGTCAATATCTGAAATTTCAGAATACCTAGAGGTTATTGATGCCAAAATCGATGACCTAATTCAAGATCAAAAAGATAATGTAATTTCCGAACTTTTCTCACTTAGACATGCTGTTGAAGAAGCATACATTATCCGTAAGGAGACAGGCTTTGTATCTTCTACAACATGGTCCAAGGTAGCGTCATGTGGGGCAGCCGCTACTAAAGTGCAGAAATACGCCCTACAAAAGATTCAGGGCCTTGCTCAAAAAATTCAGATAGCCAAAACTGCCGCAGATCTCAGAACCTCGACAGATGCACTTAGCGGTGAAATTGCCGGCTGGCTCATGGCTTTAGGGAATGCAGTAATGATCCAGGACCAGCTTGCAGTTATCGAACTTGACCGAGTGCTTGAAGAGTCCCCGGAAGCCCTAGAACAGCATCGGGAGGGGTTGAAGCTCGCTCGTAACCACCGTATCGCGGAAATTGAGTCAACGCTTCTGGAGCTTGGCAGCCAACTTGGCCCAGCGTGGGAAACTGCACAAGAGATGCAATTCAGAAATCCTATCGCTGTGAAGAAAATCTTTGCAGGGATCGGTGCCGTAGACAAAAACTTAGACACTTTTGCCCAGGCCTTAGAGCTACAGGAAAACTTATGGAGCGAGTCAGAAGTTTTTGGTTGGAAAGTCGCCGCAGGTGCTAAAGCCACAGAAACGATGGATGGAATAAAAAACGTTGCCCGCAAGATTCCCAAGGTAGAGGTCAAGTTAAAGCGACGCGACTCAGAATAGGAATAGGCGAAAAACGAACCCGGGAAGAAAATTACTTTCTTCCCGGGTTCTTCCTTTACGCTCCGGGACCTAGTAGCCCACGTCCGCCGAGCCACCTGCGGCTGAATCAATGAACTGGGCTGCCAGCTTCTTAGACTCCAGAGCCAACAGCTGCACGTCAGCGGCCACCAGAATAAAATCAGCACCGGCAGCCAGGTAGTCTTCTGCCTGCGCCGGGTCAAAGGCGTTGAGACCCACCTTGATACCAGCTTCGTGCGCCACCGTGATGACGCTCTTAACCGCCGCCACTACGTCCGGGTGGTTCTGCTGGCCCAGCAGTCCCATGGACGCCGCCAAATCTGAAGGCCCCACAAAGACGCCCGCCAGCCCTTTGACGGCACAAATCTCGCGGGCATTGGCCACTGCCGCGGCAGATTCAATCTGCACAAAGAGCGAAATGTACTGCTCAGCATCGGTCAGATAACCGGCGACGCCACCCCAGCGGGCAGAGCGGGAGAGGGCAGAGCCCACCCCGCGCACCCCTGCAGGAGGGTAGCGGGTGGCCGCAACGGCGTCCTGCGCCATCCGGGCATCATCCACCATAGGAATCAAAATGTTCTGGGCACCAGCATCCAAAAACTGCTTGATGGTGGCAGTATCGAGCTGGGGCAGGCGCACCATGGTGTGCACCGGGTAGGCCGCCGTGACCTGCAGAAGCTGCTGGGTGGTTTCCAGGCTAAGCACCCCGTGCTCACCATCAATCAGCAACCAGTCAAAGCCAGAACCGGCACAAATCTCAGCCGCCACATGCGAACCTGAACAGACCCACATGCCCACCGCCGGGCGTCCTAGCGTATCGAGGGTGTGGGCGAAGGGCGGGTTTAGACGAAGCGACACGTGATGGCCCCCAAATCACCGTAATCTGCGTGCACGGTATCGCCGGGGTGAACCCACATGGGCTTGGTGAAGGAGCCCGCCAGAATAATCTCGCCAGCCTTTAGACTGTCACCGTGCGCCGCCAGCTTATTCACCAACCAGACCACGCCGTTAGCGGGATGGTTGAGCACGGCAGCTGCCACACCGGTGTCCTCGATGGTCTCGTTGCGGTAGAGCAGGGCAGAAACCCAGCGCAGGTCGACGGATGCCGGGTCAACCGGGTTACCGCCCACCACCATGGCACCCAGAGCAGCGTTGTCGCTGATGGTATCCACGATGGTACGCCCCTGCATCTCAATCCGTGAGGAGAGAATTTCAAGTGCCGGGACCACATATTCGGTTGCTCGCAGCACATCAAAAATGGTGACGTTGGGGCCTACTAAGTCCTCTTTGAGAACGAAGGCCAGTTCCACCTCAATACGAACATTGGAATACTGGCTGTGCTCAATGACCGACCCGTTCTCGTATATCTGGTCAGCAAAAATTGCACCGTAGTCAGGCTCAGTGATACCGGTAGCCTCCTGCATCACCTTGGAGGTCAGACCAATCTTGCGCCCCGCCAACCGGCGCCCCGCAGCTTCACCGCGGGCACGCCAGGTGTTTTGCACCGCGTAAGAGTCCTCCACGGTCATCTCAGGGTAGGTGGCGGTCAGCCGCGGAATCATGGTGCGGTTGGCCTCAGCCGCCGCCAGGTTATCAGCGATTTTGGTCAGTTGTTCTTGCGTAAGCATGAGGTTTCCTTCTGTTAGAACGGCGGGTGGGCGAGGGTACACAGTTCTTGAACGGTGAATGGACGCGCTTCCGTCAGCTGACCCTCTCACGTCTCGCCCTGGGGGGCTCGCCGTGATTCATGCCAGACCCAGCCAGCTGACGTACAGCGCGCCCATTCACCTACAGGTCCGGCAACCAGCGGGAGGGATGCGGGGATATGCTTGCAGCCGGCTGGCTCGGGGCTGGCGTGAATCACGCGTGAGCGCTAGCGAACCCGTGAGAGGGTCAGCCGGCAAAAGCATATCCCCGCGTTCCGCCTCTATGTCCCTGGTGAGACGAGGTTAGAGCTGGTTGCCCAGCTTGAATTCGCCCTTCTTCCAGTCGGGCATGGACTCGTCGCCGTCTTCGGCGCGGGTGTAGGAGAAGCCGTCAGCGCCGATGGTCTGTGCCATTTCGGAGTCATCGGTGCGTTCTACCAGGGGTACCAGGTTGCCGTCGAGGTCCAGCACGCGGGAGGCGTCGGTGTACCAGGAGGGTACGACGGGGGTGCCCCACCAGTCGCGGCGCTGGTTGTCGTGGACGTCCCAGGTGACGCGGGGGTTATCGGGGTCGCCGGTGTAGTAGTCCTGGGTGTAGATTTCGACGCGGTGGCCGTCGGGGTCGCGTAGGTAGAGGTAGAAGGCGTTGGAGACGCCGTGGCGGCCGGGGCCGCGTTCGATGGCGTCGGACATGCGCAGGGCACCGAGCTTGTCGCAGATGGCGAGGATGTTGTGCTTTTCGTGGGTTGCGAAGGCAACGTGGTGCATGCGGGGGCCGTCGCCGCCGGTCATGGCGGTGTCGTGGACGGTAGGCTTGCGGCGCATCCAGGCGGCGTAGGCGGTGCCAGCTTCGTCTTGGATGTCTTCGGTGACGCGGAAGCCGAGGTCTTCCATGTATTTGACGGCGGTGGGGACGTCGGGGGTGACCTGGTTGAAGTGGTCCAGGCGAACGAGGGCGCCGGGGGTGTGCAGGTCGTAGCGCCAGGCTAGGCGTTCTACGTGTTCGACGTCGTAGAAGAATTCGTAGGGGAAGCCGAGGGGGTCTTGGACGCGTACGGAGTCGCCCAGGCCCTTGACGAAGCCGTCCTTGTTGCGGCGTACCTGGCAGCCACGGGCGGAGTAGAACTTCTCTGCCTTGTCCAGGTCTTCGGGGGTGCGCACGCGATAGGAGAAGGCTGCGACGGCGGCAGTCTCGCCATTGCGCAGAATCAGGTTGTGGTGGATGAACTCTTCGATGGAGCGCAGGTAGATGGTGTTCTCGTCTTCTTCGGTGACGACCAGACCGAGCACATCAACGTAGAAGTTGCGGGAGCGTTCGAGGTCGGTGACCACGAGTTCCATGGAGGCGCAGCGCAGCACGTCCGGGGCGTCGGCGTCGGGTTCGATGACGGGGTAGTCAACAAAGGTGGGTGACATGTGGTTTCGCTTTCTGTGGGTGCCCGGTGCGGCGCTACGTTGCGGCGAACCGGGCGGGGGGGGGGTGTGTGTTAGTCGGCTTTGCCGAAGACAGGGTTGTGTACTTCGCCCAGGTTGATGTGCACTGCCTGCTGGTCGGTGTAGAAGTCGATGGAGCGGTAGCCGCCTTCGTGGCCCAGACCGGATGCCTTGACACCGCCGAAGGGGGTGCGTAGGTCGCGCACATTGTTGGAGTTGAGCCAGACCATGCCCGCTTCGACTGCGTGTGAGAAGTTGTGGGCGCGCTGCAGGTTGGAGGTCCAGATGTAGGCGGCCAGGCCGTACTTGGTGTTATTGGCAAGTTCCAGAGCTTCTTCATCGGTGTCGAAGGGGGTGATGGCGACGACGGGGCCGAAGATTTCTTCCTGGAAGATGCGGGCGTCGGGGGCGACGTCGGCAAAGACGGTGGGCTGCACAAAGTTGCCTTCTTCAAAGCCTTCGGGGCGGCCGCCGCCGGCGACCAGGCGGCCTTCGGTCTTGCCGATTTCGACGTAGGACATGACCTTTTCGAAGTGTTCGGGGTGAACCAGGGCGCCGACTTCGGTGGCGGGGTCTGAGGGAAGGCCAACCTTGACGCGCTTGGCCTGGGCTGCGTAGCGCTCCACAAACTCGTCATAGATGCTGCGCTGAACCAGGATGCGGGAGCCTGCGGTGCAACGTTCACCGTTGAGGGAGAAGACACCGAAGATGGTGGCGTTGATGGCGGTCTCTAGATCTGCGTCCTCAAAGACAACGGCGGGTGATTTGCCACCCAGTTCCATGGAAAGGCCCTTCAGGAAGGGGGCGGAGTTAGCGAAGATGATCTGACCGGTTTTGGATTCACCGGTGAAGGAGATCAGGGGGACGTCGGGGTGCTTGACCAGGGCGTCACCTGCGGTTTCGCCAAAGCCGTTAACCAGGTTGAAGACACCTGCGGGCAGACCTGCTTCTTCAAAGATTCCTGCCCACAGGGAGGCTGAGAGGGGGGTAAATTCTGCGGGCTTGAGCACCACGGTGTTGCCGGTGGCCAGGGCGGGTGCCAGCTTCCAGGATTCCAGCATGAAGGGGGTATTCCAGGGGGTAATCAGACCGGCTACACCGATGGGCTTGCGATTGACGTAGTTGACCTGGCGGCCGGGCACCTTGAAGGTGTCGTCAGACTGGGCGACGATCAGATCTGCGAAGAAGCGGAAGTTCTCTGCGGCGCGGCGTGCCTGGCCCTTTGCCTGGGTGATGGGCAGGCCGGAGTCGTAGGATTCCATTTCTGCTAGCTGCTGCTCGCGGGATTTTACAATGTCTGCGATCGTGGTCAGGACGCGCGCACGTTCGCGCGGTAGCATGCCGGGCCAGGGGCCGTTCTTGAAGGCGTCGTTAGCTGCTGCAACGGCTGCTTCGATGTCTTCCTTCTTGCCGCTTGCTGCGGTGATGTAGGGCTGGTTGGTGACGGGGTTGAGCACCTCAAAGGTATCGCCGTCGATGGAGTCAACGAACGTACCGTTGATGTAGTGCTGAATTTTCTCAGGCAGACCTGTTGGCTGGCCGGTTTTATTGGTGTAGTCGCTCACGGGTAACTCCTTTGTTCAAGTGGGCTGGGGGTAAGTTGTGGGGTTTAGGGGTGGTTGGGGTGTGCTGCAAGATAGCTAGCGAGGGTGGCGGCACGGTGTTCTCGCACTGCGGCTTCCACCTGGGCTGAGGTTGCTCGGTTCTCGATGAGATCCAGGATGCGCTGGTGTTCGGCTACCGATTCCGCCGCTCTGCCGGGCACAAAAGAGAAGGTTGATTCTCGCAGGTGCCCCAGCTTTTCCCATTCTGCGTTGACCAGTTCAATCAGGCGCTCGTTGGGGCAGCGGCAGGTCAGCACGTTGTGAAAGCGGTGGTTGAGTTCGGTGAAGGTTTTGGGGTCAAAGTCCTCTAGGGTAACGCGCAGCTGATCATTGAGATCCTGCGCCTGGGCTAGGTCTTCCTCGCTGATACTGCTCAGCGCCATGGCGGTAGCAGCACCTTCTAGGATGCCGAGCGCCTCCATGCTCTCCACGTAGCGGGCCTCGTCAATCATGGCGACGCGTGCGCCCACGTTGCGTTCAAAATTGGCAAGCCCCTCAGCTTCTAGCTGCCGGATGGCCTCACGCACGGGCACCACCGACATGTCCAGTTCTGCTGCCAGGGTTGAGAGCACTAGACGGTGGCCGGGGGCATAATCCCCTGAGACGATGCGTTCGCGCACCCAGGTGTAGGCGATTTGGGCTTTAGACAAACTCTCTCCGCCGGGGGCGGAGGGTGAGGCTACTGCGGTGCTCATGAGCTTCCTTGTGGTTGAGGAGGGTAAGGGTGGGGTGGGTTAGAGGTCAGCGGGTGGGTTGTCAGCCAGCCAGGTAGTGAATTTTTCCTTCCAGATGCCGGTGGGTGGGAAGAGCCCGTCCACAGGGTTGCCTTCTGCCACACGCTCGGCGACCCAGGCGTCCTCGTGTTCCTTGGCGTAGGCGGCCTCGGCAACTTCAAGCGCCAGGTGCGGGGGGATCACGATAACGCCATCATCGTCGCCCACAATGATGTCACCGGGGAGCACAGTGGCGTTACCGCAGGCGACTGCCACATCATATTCCCAGGGCACGTGCTTGCGGCCCAGGACGGCGGGGTGGGCACCCTGCGTGAAGACGGGTAGGCCGATTTCCTTGACCGCCGCGTAGTCGCGTACACCGCCGTCAGTCACCACGCCGGCAGCGCCGCGGCCCTTGGCGCGTAGGGCAAGGATGTCACCCAGGGTGCCCGAGCCGCTTTCACCGCGGGCTTCAATCACAATCACTTCGCCTTCGCCCACTGCGTCAAAGCAGCGCTTCTGGGCGTTGTAGCCGCCGCCGTGGTGTGTGAAGAGGTCTTCACGGTTGGGCACGAAGCGTAGGGTTTTGGCGGTGCCGACCATAATAGTGCCGGGGGTCTGAGGGTAGACGCCCTCAATGACCACGTTATTCAGACCGCGAGCGCGTAGCTGAGCTGAGAGCCCTGCGGTGGGCACTGCGGTGAGCAGGCGGCGCAGGCGGTCGGTGAGCACGGGTTCTTCTTCTGCGACCGGGGGCAGGCCAGCAGCTTCGCGGGATCCCCAAGCTTCTTCGGTCTGCTTTTCGTCGGTAGCGGGCAGGGTGCCCAGGGCGGGGTCGAAGTCGCCGGGGCCTTCGATGACGTGGGTCATCAGGCGGCCGGAGGTGGGTGCACCCGGTGCTACGGGGGCGTCCACTTCAACTTCTACGGTGTCACCGGGGGCGATGACGGAGGAGCCTGCCGGGGTTCCAGTGAGGATGACGTCGCCGGTTTCCAGGGTCATGTGCTGGGAGAGGTCAGCGACGAACTGGGAGAGGGGGAAAATCATGTTCGCCGGTTCGGTGACGTCTTCTTGCACTAGTTGCCCGTTGACCCAGGTGCGTACGCGTAGCTGGTCTTCGGTGATGGTGCGGGCGTCGATGAGGCCGGGGCCCAGGGGGGTGTAGCCGTCGCGCCCCTTGGAGCGTACGTTGGAGCCTTTATCTGCCGGGCGGTAGTCATAGATACCCAGGTCGTTGGAGGCGGTGACGGCGGCGACGTGATCCCAGGCTGTTTCTGCGCTGACGCGGCGGGCGGGCTTGCCAATAACCAGGGCGATTTCACCTTCGAAGGCCAGCAGTTCGGTGCCTGCCGGGCGTTCAACAGTGGCACCGGAACCCGCCAGGGAGCTGGTGGGCTTCAGGAAATAGGAAGGTTGGGAGGGGCGGCGCCCGCGCTGGGCTGCACGTGATTCGTAGGCAACGTGAACCGCAATGATTTTGCCGGGGGTAACCGGGACGACAGCGGCGTCTTTGCCGGTTGCCTTGGGTGCTTCAGTCATGAAGGCTCCTCATTAAGCTCTTGAATCTGATTCCAAATCGTATATCATTTTCTTACACTAGCAAAGTAACTCACATCACAGCAATAGAGCGCACGGAAAAATCTTGAGAAGGCACCCATGACCAGTGATATCACCACCCTCATCAAACACCTTAGGTGCCCAGCACTGACCAGCGATGATGATATAGCCCCCTATCTGACAGACGCCTCCCAGGCGGCGTCCGGGCGCCCGCTGGCGGTTTTTCTCCCTCGCACCACCGCCGATACATCTGCGATCCTGCACCTTGCAAGCGCCCACCAGCTACCAGTTTCGGTGCGAGGGGCAGGCACCGGTCTAGCGGGCGGGGCAGCAGCCTACGATGGTGGGCTGGTCATCAGCACCGAAGCCATGACCGAGCTGAGCATCGACGCCGCCGGGCGGCTTGCCGACGTCCAGCCTGGCGTCCTGACCGCCACCCTAGATGCCGCCGCCCAGGCACAAGGGCTCTTCTTTGCCCCGGACCCCGCCAGCGCCACCACCTCAACCGTGGGCGGCAACATCGCCACCAACGCCGGTGGGCTGCGCTGCCTGGCGCACGGGGTGACCGCGGATTCGGTAGCAGCCCTTGAGGTGGTACTAGCCAGCGGGGAGGTCATTCAGACAGGTGCGCGGACCATCAAGAACGTTGCCGGGCTCAACCTGACCCCACTTTTTGTGGGGTCTGAGGGCACTCTGGGCGTCATCACCCGCGCAACCGTGCGCCTCAAACCCCTCCCAGAGGGCACCCCCTACACCTTTGCCGCCTCCTACGACTCCCTAGAGGACGCCGGCGCAGCGGTGCTGGCTCTCACCAAGAGTGGGCTGAATTTAGAGAGCCTGGAGTTGATCGACCACACCATCGTGCAACTCATTAATAAGCACCACGGGGCGGGGCTCACCGCACCGGGTGCCGGACTGTTGATGGGTCTCTGCACCGGAACCAGTGCTCAGACAGACGCCGCACAGGCAGCAAGCATATGCGCCGAACAGGGAGCTAGTTCCACCGAGACAGCAGAAGGTCTCTCCCTCATGGAAGCCCGCAGGCTGGTCTTTAGCTCCATCTACCCCGAAGGTTTCACGGTATTGGGGGACGCTGGCGTCCCGGTGCCTCAACTACCGCACTTCATACGCCGCATTCAGGAGATTTCCGAAGCTACCAGCAGACCCGTGCTCATTACCGCCCACGCCGGGGATGGTAATCTACACCCCAGTGTCTACGCGGGCGCCCAGGGTGAGGAGACCGAGTCCGCCGAGGCGGTTCTGGCACAGATTTCTGCTGTAGCCCTGGAACTGGGTGGCACGGTGACTGGTGAGCACGGCATAGGTTCGGCAAAACTACACGCCCTGGAAGAGCAACTAACCCCGGCAACCCTTGCCGCCGGACGCGCTATCAAAGCAGCCCTAGACCCGGCGGGTATTCTGACCCCGGGGCGAGGCATCTAAGGAAAGCCCATCTCACCACGGTGACCAGGTTGTACCACGGTGACCAGGTTGTACCACGGTGACCAGATTTCTCTCATCTAACCAGAAAACATGCGGTCCGGTGGGAAAAATCCGGTCATCTCTTGCTGGGCATGGGGGCGGTACCCCCTGCCCTGCCGGTGCACGCTTTAGGGTGCAAAAACAAATGCGACCGACCCTTGTCACGATTTTGGACATCGTATATGATTCAAGTCAAGTGTTACCCATCACATACCTGCCGGGTGCAGTGTCGCACCCCGCCCTTCTAGGAGCACCATGCATTTCCACCACAACGGCTACGTCTCGCGCGATCCACGCATCCACGACGCCGCCGGTTACGGCATCGACCGTGCCACCGAACTCCCCGAGACCATGGACGTTCTCATCGTCGGCTCAGGGCCCGCCGGCATGATCGCTGCAGCCCAACTCTCGCAATTCCCCGAGATTAACACTCGCATCATCGAGCGCCGCAACGGCCGCCTAGAACTAGGCCAGGCAGACGGCATCCAGGCTCGCTCCGTTGAAACCTTCCAGGCTTTCCGCTTCGCCGAAGAAATCATTCGCGAGGCCTACCACATCACCGAAATGAGCTTCTGGAAGCCAGACCCCACCCATCCCGAGAACATCGTGCGCACTGCCCGGCCCATCGACGACCCGCACGACATCAGCGAATTCCCCCACCTCATTGTCAACCAGGCGCGCATACTGGATTACTTTGCCGACTTTGCCCTGCGCTCCCCCGGCCGCATCACCCCCGACTACGGCATCGAATTCATCACTCTCACCGTTGAACAGGGTGAGGAGTACCCCGTCAAGGTCACCCTGCGCCACACCGCCGGTGAACGCGAAGGTGAAGAGCGCACCGTGCGCGCCAAGTACGTCATTGGGTGCGACGGCGCCCGCTCCGGTGTCCGCAAAGCCATTGGCCGCACTCTTGCCGGGGACGCCTCCAACCACGCTTGGGGTGTTATGGACGTTATTGCCAACACCGACTTCCCCGACTGGCGCATGAAGTGTGCAATTAGCTCCAAGAACGGCTCTATTCTGCACATCCCCCGCGAGGGCGGCCACCTGGCCCGTATCTACGTTGACCTGGGGGAAGTTCCCTTGAACGACAACCACGCGGTGCGCAACACCCCCATCAAAGAAATCATCAACCGCGCTAACGCCATCTACCACCCCTACAGTATTGACGTGAAAGACGTCGCCTGGCACTCAGTCTACGAAGTTGGCCACCGCCTCACCGACCACTTTGACGATGTAGACACCGAGGAGCGCGGCACCCGCACTCCCCGCGTCTTTATTACCGGGGACGCCTGCCATACCCACTCCGCTAAGGCAGGCCAAGGTATGAACGTCTCCATGCAGGACGGCTTCAATATCTCTTGGAAACTAGGGCATGTGCTCAGCGGACGCGCCCCCGAAACCCTGCTGGACACCTACTCCGGAGAGCGCCAGGAAATCGCCAAGAACCTCATAGACTTCGATAAAGAGTGGTCAACTCTCATGGCAACCCCGGCAGAGGAACTACCCAGCCCCGAATACCTAGAGGAGTTCTACGTCAAAACTGCCGAGTTCCCTGCTGGCTTCATGACCGAGTACAAGCCCTCGATGATTACCGGAGGCACCGAACACCAGAGCCTGGCAACTGGCTACACCGTGGGCAAACGCTTCCGTGCCGCCCGCGTCAATCGCCGCGAGAACGCCTACCCCCGCTTCTTGGGCCACGACGCTGCCGCCGATGGCCGCTACCGCCTCTACGTTTTTGCCGATGCCGCCCACCCCGCGTCCGACGAGTCAAAAGTGAAGGCGCTGAGCGACTTCCTGACTCAGGACGCCCGCTCTCCCTTCATCAAGCACCGGCCAGACGGTTCCGGTTTTGATACCCGCATCGAGCCCCTGGTCACCTACCAGCATCTGCACACCGAGTTCGAAACCACCGACGCCCCGGCAGCTTTCCGCCCGCTGGTGGGTAGCCGCCAGGTGGAATACTGGGAGAACATCTACTGCACCCTGCCCGGCGAGGATATCTTTGAACAGCGCGGTATCAGCCGCGAAGGTGTCGTAGTGATTGTGCGCCCCGACCAGTACGTCGGCGCTGTACTGCCCCTCACCGATTGTGAAGGTATCGCGGACTACTTCGATAGGGTCTTTATCTAAGCACCCCAGCCTCCCCTAAAGAGCCGGGGCCCGCAGATCACTGCGAGCCCCGGCTCCTTTCATCGTTAGGCAATGGTGCTAGGCAGTTGCCTCTTCGATAGCATCAAAAAGTTGCTGCTTGGTCATTCTTGACCTGCCCGGGATGTCCAGCTCTTTAGCCTCTTCGTAGAGTTCTTGACGGGTAAAAACCTCAATGGGGCGACGCTGAGCGGGGGCCTCGGCGCCCGAGGGGGCGCCGGGGTGCTCAACTTCTTCCAGGTCAGCGACTTCCTCAGCAAACTCCCGGTCGAACTCTGCAAGCGCTAGCTCATCCAGCGGTTCGACGGGATCTTCAGCATCCACCAGGTCTTCCATTTCATCTAGGTCTACCTCTGGTTCAACCTCTACATCTGCGGAGCTGTACATGTTCTCATCGGGGATATCCTCACCCAGAAGGGTCTCAATATCCAGAGAGTCAGTGGCGGCCTTCAGGGGCCCTTGGTTCTCACGCTGAATCTTCTTTTTCTTCTTCTTAGCTTTATTAGCCTTTTTAGAGGGTTTAGGCTCTAGCTGCTGTTCGGCAGCTTTTTCAGCGCCTTTTCTGCCGTTTTTCTTGCCAGGCTTCTGGTCCGTTAGCTTCGCGGCACCCTTAGCGTTTTTAGTATCCTGGTCAGATTTCTTCTCGCCCTTAAGCTTTTCGGCTTTCTTATCAGACTTCTTTGCAGCGCCCTTCTCGAGGCTCTGATCAGACTTCTTAGGCTTCTGCTCTACAGCAGACTTGCCCCACATGCCGTCGGTCTTAGAGTACCCCTTCTTTTTCAAGGCCTCCTTGCCCGCCTTCTTGGCTTTCTTTTCATCCCCGTGCTGGGCGAGATGCTTTTTAGTTGCCTGGGCAAAGATTTCTTGCACCTTGTCAGAGGAACGCGCAACGCTCTTGGGGGTCTTTACCAGAGTCTTCTGGGTGCTCTCTTTCTTAACCTGGGGTTTCTTGTCCTTCTTGCTCACGGGGGGCTCCTTTGCGGTGGATGCGCAACCTTGCGCGGTTTCCTTATCTCCACTCTAATCCTCCCTGAAGCACACCCCAACTTATGACGCGCACCACCACCGGGGCGCTCCTTCGGGTAGCAAAAAGCCCCGCCGTCGCACTCCAAGGTGCATCTGGCGGGGCTTTCTGCAGAAAACGATAGGGCTAGGCGCCGGGCTGCTTCTGTTGGGCGTCCTTGGCGGCGTTCGCTTCATCAATTTTGCGGGCCAGACGCTCTTTTTCTTCGGCCTCACGACGCTTGGTTTCAGCTTCGCGGCGGGCGCGCGCCTCGGCGTAGAGCTTAGCGGAGGACCGATTCACACCGGTGCCCTCACCCAGTGAGGGATCATTGGGCTTCTCCACCAAAATGAGAGTGGCGCACATGACCAAAGTAACCACAAAAACTGCGCCGGCAACCGTCAGAGCAAGCACCAGCTGAGGCGCGTTATCGGTGCCGCCGGTCGCAAAAATGAAGGTGCACAAAAAGGCCACTATCGCCAGAACAAAGGCGATGATAAGGGGCCCGCGCACCTGGGCTTTGAAACCGCGCTCTTCTGAGCCAGGCTTTTGAGTCACGTCTAATTCCTCCTGAAAATGTGCTCAGACCAGTCTACGGGGTCAAACTGTTTTTTGCCTGACCGCGGGGGCAGGTTACAGAGGTAACCTAGACACCTTTACCTGCGGAGCGCAGGGTAAGAGCACCAATCATGACAAAGACACCGGCAATAAGTGCACCAGCACCGGCGGTGCCCATAATGGCCTTGTCCCCGATTTCTGACACTACCGGCAGAGCGGCGGCAAATATGGTGATGATGGCACCTTCAAGTTGCCAGTCACGGGCTGCCGGGTTGTGTCCTTTGGTGCGCATACCCGCCAGCATTTTCAACACGCCGGTGAGGCCCAGAGCCACACACACCACCAGAGTCAGCCAGAACTCCCCACGCGGCAGCAGAAGCACCAGCACACCGGCACCTGCCTGAATGCCTGCGATGGAGGTGAAGACCTGACTATTCTGGTCATCCCCCTCACGCAAGAGGGCGCGGGAGGTAAAGAAGGACGCCGCGCCGTAAGCCAGCAGGTAGGCAGTAAGCATCACGGTGATAACGGTGAGGGTGGGTTCCTGCCAGAAGACCGTTACCAGCCCAAAGATGAGAAAAACCAGAGCGTGGGTGGCGGTGGGAGCTGCCAGAGCAGCAGCTAAGCGGCGGTCTGGTACGGGGGTGGGGGCATCAGTTTCGTGAGTCACCGTTCCAGTGTAGCGAACCCGGGTGGCCTCTCACGTTTGGGCGGTGTGAGGCATATAGTGAGTGCACTCTAAGGGCGCGCCAGTGGTGCTAAGGGTATCAACTTTTACAGGGGCATCAGAGGACGCGGCGCAAGCGCTGTAGCCCTTCTGCCAGTTTCCGGTCATTCATTCCACCAAAACCTATGACAACCCCTTTCAGGGGTAACGGAGCGGTGGTAAGCTCATCACCTTTCGACTCGCTTACCTCTGAGACCTCCACCCCGGCAGGGGCCGACCAGTAGGAGCCCAAGGGCGCAACCAGCACCCCTGCACCTTCAGCCCGCTCCACTAGATCAGCCTCCCCATCAGCAGTGGAGTGTAGTTGTAAGACCGCGTGCAGACCGCCGTCCATGGGCAGAATATCTGCCCCGGGCAGGTCGCCTAGCTGTTCAACCACCAGGGCTCGGCGAGCGCGGTAGACCTTGCGCATGCGGGCGATATGGCGGCGCACCCCACCGGCTGCTAGCAGATCAGCAGCGGCGTCCTGAACCAGGGCTGGTACCGGGTTACCCAAGTCAGCGCGGAGGTGGAGTAGGTCATCGCGCAGATGTCTGGGCATCACTAAAAATCCTAGGTTAAGGCCCGGGGTGAGCACTTTGGCGAAGGAGCCCAGCGTGATAACACGGTCCCCACCACCTGCGGGGTGGGTGTGGTGAGCGGGTCGGTCCATGGCGGCCAAGGCGGGTAGGGGGTCGCCGGTGTAGCGCAGTTCGGAGTCGTAGTCATCCTCCACGATAAGCACCTGGTGAGTGCGGGCCCATTCCAGCAGTTCGAGGCGGCGGGCAGCGGGCATCGAGGCCCCTAGTGGGTACTGGTGGCTGGGGGCCACGAGGACGATGTCCGGTAGCTGGGCGCCAGTCGGTAGATATTGCGGGTCAAGCCCCTGCTCGTCCACGGGGATGGGGATCACTGTGTGACCGAAGGCCTGTGGAATGCGGTGCAGGGAGGGGTAGCCAGGGTTTTCCACCGCGATGCGCAAGGGGCGGTTGCGCACACGGCGGCGTAAGAGGGTGAGTAAGAGGCGGAAGCCTTCGCGGGCACCAGCAGTGACTAGCACGTCGTCAGGTGAGCGCAGAACTGAGCGGGTGAGGCGCAGATGCTCAGTGATGTGGGTGCGCAGTTGGGTGGATCCTGCTGCGGGGTAGCCATCAGCGGGGTTGGCGGCCGCACGACGCCAGGCGGCACGCCACTCGGTGGTCGCAAGAAGGGTGGTGTCAGGAGCGCCAGGCAAGAGGCTAATGACGCCGTGCCGAAGAGGCGCGGGGTGCTCTTCGGGGGTTACGGCAGATTGACCGGGTGCGCTAGCTGGCATACCGGCGGTTACAGCGGTCGCAACAGATGCGTTTTTACCCGATTCAGGGTCAAGAACCGAATTTCTCTGGCCGGAGTTGTGTGGGCTTAGGCGCCGGTGCCGCAGGTGAGCGTCCACCCTGGTGCCCCCGTGACCGGCTTGCAGGTAGCCCTCACCGATGAGCTGCTCATAAGCGAAAACCACCGTGCCGCGGGAGACACCCAGTTGGCGGGCTAAATCTCGACTTGAGGGCAGCAGGTCACCAGCTTTGAGCACTCCCGTCTCGATGAGCGGGCGTATTTGCTCCACGATTTGAGCGGGTAAGGACGCCCCGGCACCCTTCTGCACGATTAAAGGCAGCTCCTGCCCCCTGGATGTCGGCATAGACCGCCCTCCTTGCCTATCAGCGTCCGCCTCGTGGGCGGTCTATTAGTTTCACCTAAAACCTAAGTTCTATTAGACCAGCATGGGCTATAGCTATATGCAGGTGGCGCGCCCGCGCCGAGAATTACTTGATGACAGCGACCGGGAGTTCTGCCCAGTGGGTCGTGCCGCGTCGGGAAAGCATCTCGCGTTTCATTTCCCAGGCAGGTGATTGGGCCAGCCCCCCGTACCCAACTCCCAGAGAGCGCGGGCCACATTTTTCTTTGATGCTGTGCACCAAACCAGCGATATCACGGGTTTCGTGGCTGAGGGCAAAGGGGTCTAGCAGAGCAGTAGCGCCAGCCGGCGTCAGGTCACTGACCACCACCCCTGCCTTGGCGTACCTCACCGCCCCAAAGGTGGCGCGCTCCAGCAGTTGGGCGCAGGCCTGAGTGAGAATAATAGGGTCAGCGGTAGGCGCAGGCAGTTTCACCTGCACGTCAGCGCGTACAAAACCTCCTGCGGCGTAACGGGAGGTCGAACAAAAAGCGCTGACTAACCCAGCAACCTGCCCGCTCTTGGCCAGACGTCCAGAGGCACGCTGGGCATAGATACTCAGAACCTGGCGCATAGTGTCTTCGCTGGTTACCGGGTCAGAAAAAGAGCGGGAATACATCATCTGATCTTTAAAAACCCGCTCAGGTTCAAGCTCAATCGCTCTTACCCCGCGCAGTTCAAGCACCGTGCGCATGAGCACCACCGAAAACCTCTTGCGAATCAGCCCCAGCGAGGCCTCTTTCAGGTCTTTGACACTGAGAATTCCCATACCCGCTAGTTTTTGAGCACCCCTGCTCCCCACACCCCATATTTCTCCTGCAGGGAGGGTGCTCAACAAGGCATCCACCCGCTGGGGCGGGAGGGCGTCCCACACGCAGACGCCCCTGAGGGCCGGTATTTTCTTGGCTGTTCTATTGGCCAGCTTAGCTAACGTCTTGGACGCCGCCACCCCCACACAAACCGGCACGCCAACTCTGCGCGCCAGATCCTCCTTGATCCGACGGGCCAGGACCCGTGCTTGGGGCAGGCTGGCGGTGATGGTGAGAAAGGCTTCGTCGATGCTGTACTGCTCAAATTCCTGGGCGTAGCTCTCCAGCAGCAGCATGACTCGGTGGCTGATGTCCCCATAAAGCTCGTAGTTCGATGACCGTACTACTACCCCCAGCTCTTTTGCTTTCTCTTGCACGGTGAACCAGGGTTGGCCCATGATGAAGCCCAGATCCTTCGCGGCGGCGTCCAGCGAAATAATGCACCCGTCATTATTAGAAAGGACGAGCACCGGGCGGTTACCGATGGAGGGGTCCAGCAGCTTTTCGCAGGAGGTGTAGCAGGAGTTGATGTCCACGTGAAAGATGAGGGTTCTTGGGGTATCAGCGCACATGGTGGATGCTCCTGGTCACCACCCCGAAGATCGTGAAGTCTGAGAGGGCTTCTATGCGCAGTGCGGGGTACTGAGGGTTTTCGGGGGTGAGCCAACCCTGACCCTGCCGGTCGATGATGAAGCGTTTAACGGTGAATTCACCGTCTAGGCTGGCGACCACGACGTCCCCGGGCACAGGGGTGATGGAGCGATCCACCACAATTTCATCACCGTCCGCTATGCCTGCATCCACCATGGACGAGCCAGTAACGCGGAAGATATAGGTGGAAGTTTTATCCCTAATGAGAAGTTCATTGAGGTCGATGCTGGTGGCCTGGTAGTCCTGCGCCGGCGAGGGGAAGCCGGCGGGTATCAGCGTGGGCGGCAGAGGCAGATGCAACGGCTGCAGTGCGCGAATCTTGGATATAAGGACTGCTTTCATACCCACATACTAGTACACATATTCTATATTTATTAGTATGTGTATTCTATTTATTGAGCCGCACAGGGTGCCGCGGCACCACCAGCACACGAGGGCAGGCCAAGTAACTCCAGAGGGCACAGGAAACCGCAGGCAACAAAAAAACCCGCTTCCTTCAAAAGGAAACGGGTTTTTCTTCTCTGTGCGCAAGGGGGGACTTGAACCCCCACGATCTTGCGATCACTGGCACCTGAAGCCAGCGCGTCTGCCAATTCCGCCACTTGCGCATTATTCATTTTTGAGTTGCCGAATGAGCAACGAAGATAACTATACACAAGGCCCGGTGAGGGTGTCCAACCAAAAACTATCCAGTCTACATGCAATAGGTCACACCAATCACTGCCCTGCAGTGCCAGAATCTAGCTGAGTGAGCCTTACTGACGGGTAGTGCCCAGTGTTTCCAAGGGTGTTTTTACGGTTATCTACTAGACTGGTGTTTTAGACTGTGCCCCACTATGGTTCACAGTCCGCAACCGCCCGCCCGGCGGAGCTCACCACATACGTTTGTTGAAGGAGGCAAGCATGGGATTCATTGACAGAATCGAACAGGGCCTAGAAAAGGCTGTCCGCGGCACCTTCAGCAAAGGTGGAGCTTTCGAACCCGTTGATATCGCTAACCGCCTACGCACCGAAATGGACAAGAAGGCCTATGCGATCGCGTCCGGCCGGACCATTGCACCTAACGTTTTTACCGTTGAGTTCTCCAGCCAGGATTTTTCCCGCGCCCAGCAGTGGGGGGTCCCTCTCGCTGAGGAGCTCTGCGACGTAGCGATTCGGCACGCCCGCACTCAGGGTTATTCCCTGCGCGGCGCGGTACGCGTTACTTTTGCCGTGGGTGATGAGCTGGAGCCCGATGACTTCACCGTTACTGGCATGCAGCAGCAGGTAGCTACACCCGCTCCCGACGCAGCCCCACCCAGTAAAACAACTAGGCATCAGCGCGCTGACTCAGGTTCATACCCGGCCTCTACCCCTCCTTCTTTACCGAACCGCATTACGCGCCCTGCCCAGCAGGCTCGCACTCAGCCGGTGCCCGCGGCTGACCTTCCCCGGCAGCGCCCGGGGTCTGTAGCTCCCAAGCCGCAGGTAGTCCTGGAGGTTAATGGTGAACGCATAGCGGTTCGTGCCCTGCCGGTTACTCTAGGCCGAGGTTCTAGTGCTGATATCACCGTTGAAGACACCGGGGTATCGCGCCGGCACCTAGAAATTGTGGAGCAGGACGGCGCCTACCTGGCGGTCGATTTGGGCTCCACCAACGGCTCCTACATCAACGGACAGCGCCTAATGGGTCGCGCCGAAATCACCAACGGATCGGTGATTGAGATGGGCCGGGCCCGCATTGTTTTTCGTCTCATGATTCGCAGGGGGTAGCTCATGGCGTCAGAAATTACCGTGACAGTTCTGCGTTTTGCATTCTTGATTTTGCTGTGGCTCTTCGTGTTCATGGTTCTAGCTGCTTCGCGTCGTGATTTAGGCGTAGGCCGCAATGTGCGCACCGCCAAGGCTTCAGCAGACACCATGACACCTGCCTCCCTAACGCACCCGAGCGTCGCCCCCGCGCCTCGGCCTCGCGCCACCCAGCTCACTATCATTGACGGGTCCCAGGCGGGGGTTGTCATGCGCCTTGATGATCAGCCCGTCACTATGGGTCGCTCCTCAGATATTGAGGTGTCTTTAGAAGATGACTACGCCTCAGGCCACCATGCCCGCCTTTTCCCGCAAGGCTCCCGCTGGTTCCTTGAGGATCTGGGGTCTACCAATGGCACTTTCGTGGGTGAACAGCGCCTGACGCGTGCCACCCCCATCGAAGTAGGGCAGAATTTCCGTGTAGGCCGCACTACCATGCAGTTGAAAGCCTAAATATGGGCATCGCTTTCCGCTTTGCCGCCCGCTCCGATGTGGGTAGGGTGCGCTCTAAAAATGACGATTCAGGCTACGCAGGCCACTACCTTGCGGTAGTTGCTGATGGCATGGGCGGGCACGTGGGCGGCGACGTCGCCTCGGCCACCACCGTGCTTGATCTAGCTCCCCTTGACCACGCAGGTTTCGACGGCAACGCTGGAGTTTACCTGGCCGATGAAATTGTGAACGCCAATATCATCATGAATGAGCTGGTTGATCTCAACCCGCGCCTGGCAGGCATGGGGACCACCTGCACCGCCCTTCTCATTGATGGGGACCATATCGAGATGGCGCACATTGGTGACTCGCGCGCCTACCGTTTGCGGGGCGGGATTTTTGAACAGGTCACTACCGATCACACTTTTGTACAGCGCCTCCTTCAGGAGGGGCGTATCTCGCCTGAAGATGCAGCTCTGCACCCGCACAAGAACGTCATTATGCGAGTTCTGGGCGACGTAGATGCCTCCCCCGAGCTTGAGTTGCGCACCTTAGATGCCCAAGTGGGCGAAAAGTGGATTCTTAGCTCCGATGGTCTGGACGCAGTGGTCTCGGTAGAAGAAATTGAGACAATGATGCGCTCCACCGATGACCTGGGGCAGATGACCGACCTCCTGGTTGATATGACGCTGGAGCGGGGGGCACCCGATAACGTCACAGTAGTCGCCCTTTCGGTTATTGAAGAGGAATCTCTTTCTACAGCGGTGACCGCACCTCAGCCCATTATTCCCGTGCGTAAGTACGGCACGGACGGCCAGCTAGTGGGTGTCCACCCCACGGTCGAGCAAGAGGCAGAAAGCAGCCCTGCCGAGAGCACTGATGAAACCGTGGACGCCGGTTGGGAAGCATCTTCTGAGGATGAGGGTTCAGATGACCTTCACCGCACCCCCTGGCGCCGCCGCCTCCCCCAGCACGCAAAGGCACGCAATGCTCTACGGCACGGCAAGTGGCGTGGTGAGTCCTTCTCGGATGGCGTTTTTAATGCCATGACCGTTCGGGCTGGCGTTGATAAGCCCGAGGACGCGATCATGGAACACCCCGATAGCCAGGAGTCCGAGCCTACCCCGGCGTCCGTCTTGCGCAGGGAGCTTGCCGAGCGACCCCATGAGTTGGTGGGTGCTGCTGCTAATGCTACTCGGACGGGCATGATCCCGGCGGTGACAGCGCGCACCGCAGAAAATCTCGCTACCCTCTCTCATCAGGGGGATGCCGGGCTTGAGCCGGCCGAACTACCAGAAGAGTTTAGGGCCGCTCTCAAGGAGGAGCACCCGGCGCCCCACCGCTGGCCTATGCGCCTTTTTGTGGCGGCATTAACCTTGGCTGTTGTAGCCGCTTCGGCCTCTATCTTCTTCTCTTGGACCAAGGACCAGTACTACGTGGGTCTTCAAGGTGAGCAGGTAGCTATCTTTAACGGGATTAATCAGAACTTAGGGCCCTTTACTCTGCACAGTGTGGTTGAAGAAACTGACGTGAAGGTCAGCGACCTACCGGAGTTTTCTCAGTCCCTCCTTAACGGCACCATCACGGTCAGTAGCCAAGAAGAGGCGCAACAAGTGGTGGAGAATTTGCGGGAACAATTACCTGCTCGGGTTACCCCCGGCACCGTGACAACCGCAACCCCAACGCCTCAGCCCAGCGCCACTGAAGGAGGTAGGGGTGAATAAAGCATCGACAGTTTCACGCGTGGATACACCGCGCTCCCGCCGGCTTACCGAGCTACTTCTAACGCTGTGCGCAATAGCTCTGTGCCCCATTTCTATGTACCTCATTGACCCTGATCGTGCAGTTGAGAACCGCATGTGGTTGCAGGCTCTGCTGGTGCAGGGGGTGGGTGCGCTTATCTTGCATGCGGTGATGTACCTGCGTGCTCGTTACGCCGATCCTTTTATTCTGCCTCTTGCTGTAGCTCTTAACGGTCTGGGGCTGGCAATGATTTATCGTATTGACCTCACTACCCCGGCCAACGCGGGTGCCATGCAGCTGATGTGGACGGGCCTGGCGATGGTGGTCTCAGCCGTTGTGCTCTTCTTTTTGCGGGATCATAAAATCCTCTTGAAGGTCACCTACATCTCCCTTCTAGCATCAGTACTCTTGCTGATCTTGCCTCTCATGCCCTTCCTGGGTCTTGAGATTAATGGTGCAAGAATTTGGATTTCTGTGGGTGGCAGAACTTTCCAGCCCGGCGAACTAGCCAAAATAACTTTGGCTATATTCTTTGCTGGCTATCTATCAACGCATCGAGATCTTATTCTTCTGGCGGGTAAAAAAATTGGCCCGGTACGCTTACCCCGCTTCAGGGATATGGCACCCATGGTGGTCGCCTGGCTCATCAGCCTAGCGGTACTGGTTTTCCAGCGCGATTTGGGCTCCGCCATTCTCTTCTTTGGTATCTTCCTAGTGATGCTCTACCTGGCGACCGGCCGTCTGACCTGGGTCGCTCTGGGCTTACTCTTCGTGGTGGCGGGAGGTCTCCTGGCCTACAACTACATCTCCCATGTGCACTACCGCATCAACGCTTGGACGCATGCCTTTGAGCCGGAAATCTATAACCAACCCCTGGGTGGTTCGGGGCAGATTGTGCAGGGCCTCTTCGGGCTAGCTTCGGGAGGTCTCTTTGGGCGCGGCTGGGGCAACGGACGCCCGGACCTGGTCTCATATTCCAACTCAGACATGATTATTACTGCCCTGGGTGAAGAACTAGGTCTCATGGGCCTGGGTGCAATTCTCATGCTTTTTCTGCTCCTGATATCGCGAGGGTTCCGCGCAGCTCTTGGCACCCGCGATGCCTTCGGTAAGCTCCTTGCTGCGGGTTTCTCGGCGTTGATGGTCATCCAGCTTTTTGTGGTCATTGGAGGTGTAACCCGCCTGATTCCCCTCACCGGTCTCACCACCCCCTTCATGTCAGCGGGTGGCTCGTCCTTGCTCTCTAACTGGATTATCGTAGCCATCCTGCTCGCTATCTCCCACGCAGCGCGTGCACCCCATGTGGTAGAAGCCTTCGATAGCGCTGACAGCGTTGACTACAGCGGCAGCGAAGCAGACGGAGCAACCTCAGTTATCTCTCGTATCACCGACTCCACCACACCACAGGGAGGTAGAGGATGAATACAGCAATCCGTAGAGCTTGGATTGCGTCGGCTTGCATCTTTGTTTTACTGCTAGGAACGCTTACCTATGTTCAGTTCTTTGACTCAAAGGATCTGCAAGCTAATGCATGGAACTCCCGCACTCTTTATGAGAGCTACGGTTCTCAGCGCGGCTCAATTGTGGTGGACGGTGTTGAAGTTGCCGTCTCTGTGGAGTCAAATGATGGGTATGCTTTCCAGCGCACCTATCCACAGGCTGATATTTACGCGGGCTTAACGGGGTATTTCTCATCGATCTACGGGGCTACCGGTCTGGAGTCTGCCATGGACGAGCAGCTCTCGGGTAACTCTGATGCTCAATTCTATGACCGCATAGCTCAAATGTTCACGGGTAATACCGCTGCCGGCGCGAGTGTTGAGCTCACGATTGATGGAGAGCTTCAGCAGCTGTCTTATAGCCTCTTACAGGGGCATAAGGGCTCTATTGTTGCTCTGAACCCCAAGACCGGTGAGGTTTTGGCTATGGTATCGAGTCCTTCCTACGACCCTAATGTGCTGGCCTCACACAACGCAGAGCCGGTTATTGCAGAGTACGCAGCACTGAATGAAGACCCCGACCGGCCCCTCTACAACCGTGCCATTGCGGGCGACACCTACGCACCGGCGTCCACCTTCAAAATTATTGACGCAGTGGCCGCCCTTGAGTCCGGTGAGTACACGGCTGATTCGGTCATCCCCAATCCCCAGAACCTTAGCCTGCCCAACACCGATGTCACGTTGCCTAACTACCTGGGCGGTAATTGCACAGCTCGTAGTGAGGCAACGATTGAGTGGGCTTTCGCGCAATCCTGCAACACACCCTTCGCACAGATTGCGATGAAGGTGGGGCAAGAACAAATTGCGCAGACCGCCCAGAATTTTGGGTACGGGCAGGATCTTTCGATTCCTCTTACCGTCTCTCAATCCGTCTTCCCCACTAACATGGAAGATAGTCAGTTAGCACTCGCCTCTATCGGTCAGTACGATGTAAAAACAACCCCCCTGCAAGTGGCGATGACCAGTGCAGCTATTGCCAATGAAGGGGTGCAAATGAAACCCAACCTGATTCGTTCGGTCAAGTCGCATAACCTGAGTTCGCTCTACGATTTCTCAGCTGAGCAGTTGCGCCGCTCCACTTCCGCTGAGGTAGCTCATCAGGTGAGAGATTGGATGGTTAATTCGGTGGATCAGGGAATTGCTGCGGGAGCAGGTGTTGACGGGGTCTCTGTCGGCGGTAAAACCGGAACAGCTGAGACAGGTACCGACACGGTGAACTCCTGGTTTACAGGTTTTGCTCCCGCGAATGACCCGCAGGTGGCAATCGCGGTAGTGTATGAAGATGTAGATACTACAACTGGATCGCAGCTTTCGACGAGTGCGGCCCAGCAAATTTTTGAGGCGGTGTTGAACTAGTGAGGCCTTCAGTAGATATGACTTTGGGCGGTCGCTACACTCTGACCGAACGTATCGCGATTGGCGGTATGGGTGAGGTGTGGAAGGCTCGCGATAAGGTGCTAGGCCGCATCGTCGCCGTAAAAATTCTGAAAGAGGAATATACGGGAGATCCCGGCTTCCTTGAACGTTTCCGCGCTGAAGCGCGCCATACAGCCCTTCTTAACCACCCCGGGGTGGCTAATGTCTTTGACTATGGCGAAGAAGACGGTTCAGCCTATCTGGTGATGGAGCTGGTACCCGGAGACCCTCTTTCTACCATCATTGAGCGGGATAAGAAGCTTCCCGCCGACCGCATCCTCAACATCATGGCTCAGAGCGCCCGCGCGCTTGCTGCAGCCCACGCTCAGGGGCTGGTGCACCGCGACGTCAAACCCGGCAACCTGATTGTCACTCCGGACGAACGCGTTAAGGTCACCGACTTCGGTATCGCGCGTTTGGCGGACCAGGTACCTCTCACCGCTACCGGTCAGGTCATGGGTACTGCCCAGTATCTTGCACCGGAGCAGGCAACAGGGCAGCAGGCAACGGCGTCTTCTGACATGTACTCTTTGGGTATTATCGGCTACGAGTGCTTGGCAGGTAAACGACCCTTCACCGGTGAGTCACAGATTGCTATTGCGCTAGCGCAGGTCAATGATCCGCCCCCTGCCCTGCCTAGGGACGTCCCCGCGCCAGCAGCTGCTCTCATTATGTGTCTGCTGTCCAAGGATCCCGCCGAGCGACCGGAAACGGCAACCGCTCTCGCTTCAGCTATCGATGCGATTCGTCGCCGCGATATGCCTGCAGCGCTTAAGGCTGTCCCTTCTTTGAGCAAGTTCCTCCCCCAGGGCGCAGATGGGGACGCCACAGCGGTCATTACTGCCCCTACGGCTGTCTCCCCTACTGCGGCACGGTTTGGCACAGGTGCGCAGTTTGAGCCTGAGCCCACAACTGCGCGTGTTCCTGCGTCCCAGCCCGTTCAGAGCTATAGGAGTGAACCTCCAAAGAAAAAAAGTCCCTGGGGTTGGGTATCTTTGGTGCTCGCCCTACTGCTGGTGGCTGCAATTGTTTGGTTCGTCCTTTTCAATGCTTCAAATTCCACCGGCACCACAGAAACTCCGCCCACCGCATCTGGCACAATTTCAACGGTCAATGCCTCGCCGACACCTACAGCTGAAAGCACGGAGACCGAGAAGCAGCGGGTTGATATCGACAACGCCTACTTTGAGGGGAGGCCGCTTGATGCCGTAGTCAGCGAACTCACCACTATGGGATTTTCTACCCGTACCACCGGCGTTACCTCCGATAAACCTGTTGATACCGTTCTCTCAGTTTCACCGACCGGCAGCGTGCAAGTGGGGGAAACTATCACTATTCAGTACTCTGCGGGGCCACAGTCTGTGACACTACCGAGTAACCTGGAGGGTATGACTTCTGATGAGGCTGCCACGGCGATCACTGCCCTTGGTGTGAATGTCCAGCTTCATTTTGAGGAAACCACGAGTGCTACTGCGGGTACCGTCTTGCGCACCTCCCCCACGTCCGGGTCTCGAGTTGAGGTGGGCAGTAGCGTCAATATTTATGTCGCTCGGGCACCAACCCCTGAGCCCAGTGCGTCATCGCAGCCAGCAACAGAAGACGTCTCTACAGCAGATAGCGAATCAACGCCTAGCTCTACACCGAGCAGCGCAGAGACCGGTAACTAAGTCCACCGAAGATGGGTGAATACATGGACCAGCAGGTTCCCACAACAATCGATGAGCGCTATGAAGTTGGCTCTGTCATTGGCTCGGGCGCGATGGCAACTGTCTATGAGGCAGTTGATACTCGGCTGGGTCGTAAGGTTGCGCTGAAGGTTTTGCGCGCTGAGCACGCTCAGGACGCGATTTTTCGCGCTCGTTTCCAGCGAGAAGCTGAGGCTGTGGCTGCTCTGAACCATCACTCCATTGTGGGTGTGTACGATACCGGGGCGTTTGAGGCTACGGCCGGTAGCTCTACTGTCTCCGTACCCTTCATGGTGATGGAACTGGTGCAGGGAACAACCCTACGGGAGCTTTTGGCACAGGGAGCTGTCACTCAGTCTGATGCCATTAACTACGGCGTCCAGATTCTAGAGGCTTTGGAATATAGTCACGGGGCAGGCATCATCCACCGCGATATTAAGCCGGCTAATGTCATGGTGCTCCCCCAGACGCCTGAGGATGTTTCCCTCGGTGATCCGGGTCAGGTGAAAGTCATGGACTTTGGTATCGCGCGAGCTGCCGAGGAGGCAGGCGAGACGCTCACCAAGGCCAATACTGTGATGGGGACCGCACGCTACATCTCCCCTGAGCAGGCACGCGGTGAGACGGTAGATGCCCGCAGTGATGTGTATTCTGCTGCTTGCGTTATCTATGAGATGCTAGCTGGCCGTTCGCCATTTGATGCGCCCACCAATGTAGAACTGGCGGGTAAGCACCTGAGTGAAATTCCTCAGCCCCCGAGCGTCTTTGCTGATAATCTACCACCCGCTCTAGATCACGTGGTTTTAAAGGGTCTTAGCAAAAATACTTCCGACCGGTATCAAAGTGCCGCACAGTTCAGCGCCGACCTCAAGAATGCCGCTTCAGGAATATCTGCAGGTGGGGTAGATGATGACCCCACCGAAGCAACCACAGTATTCGCAGCTACTGGCCTGGGCGCTGTGGCTGCTGGTGCTACCGCTACCGGTCGCAATCGCGAAACTGAAGAAGCCGGTCTTGGTAGTTTCTTCGACTCGGCACAGGCAGAGTACACCGACGAGGAGCTCTACGGGTACGGTTATGGGCAAGACCCCGAAACCGCCCGCAAGAAGCGCCGCCGCAGTGCCTGGGGTAAGGCTCTGACCACCCTGCTAATTCTTCTGCTTGCAGCTTTCGGTATCGGCTCAGTGCTTTATTACAATGCCAAGCTCAACGAGGTTGAGAAGCACATGATTCCTGCGGTACAGGGGATGACTCAGGCGGAGGCAGAAACCACCCTGCGCAACCTGAATTACACTTTGAAGTTTGAAGAGGAACATTCGGACGAGATTGAAAAGGGCAGGGTCATCAAGACTTCGCCCGTGACCGGTCTAGAGGCTGAAGAGGGTACCGAAATCACGGTGACCGTTTCATCCGGTCCGTCCATGCTTACCGTGCCCAGCAACCTTGAGGGGCAGAGCGAGCAGTATGTCCGTGAGGCTCTGGCTGAGGCTGGTTTTGTGGCTGGACGTACCACCACGGTCAATAGCGCCACGGTGCCCAATGGCATGGTGGTGGGGGTTAATCCGGCGTCTGATGAGATGGCTCCTGCCGAGTCAACCGTTGATATCATTCTGTCGAACGGCAAGGTGGTAGTTCCCGGCCTTGTCGGTCTCACTCGTGATCAGGCAATTGCCACCCTCACCGGCCCTGACACCCTGCTGAGCACCAATATTGAGAATGTCACTACCGCTTCTCAACCTGCTGGAACCGTCATCTCTCAAAGTGCGGCTGCAGGAACTCTCATTGAACAGGGATCTACGGTAACCATCCGTGTGGCAGTCGCTCCGGCTCCCACGGTTGCACCCTCCGCGGTGACGTCAACGCCCTCCGCTAGCACGCAGCCTACAACACCGGCTACCCCGACGCCCAGTAGCCAGTCTGAAAAGCCTCAAGAGGAGGCTGATCAGCCCTCTGCTGAGTCCTCCGATGCCGGTGACCAATAAGGACCCCGACAACTGGCCAACATCATATAAAGGCCCGCCCTCGTGCATGAGGGCGGGCCTTATTTTTTGGTAAAGCGTGCGCTTAGTCGAAGAGGCTGAGGTAATAGTTAGGAGGTAATGAGCGGCGAGAGCTGAGCTCCACGGCCTGCCGCTCCTTCTAGCCCCACCCCTTCTAGCCAGTTGCCCAGCATGAGGTAGCCGCCTTCGGTGAGCACAGATTCGGGGTGAAATTGCACCCCGTGCAGGGGGGCGGTTTTATGGCGTAGACCCATAATAATCCCGTTCTCTGTCTGAGCGGTCACTGAAAGTTCTGCAGGGAGGGTGGCTGGTTCCACCGCGAGGGAGTGGTAGCGGGTGGCGGTAAAGGGGCTGTGCAAATCTTTGAAGACAGATTCCCCCTCGTGCGTTACCTGTGAGGTTTTGCCGTGCATCAGCTCGGGAGCGTGGGCTACTACACCACCAAAAGCTTCTGCGATCGCCTGGTGGCCCAGGCAGACGCCCAAAAGGGGCTTCTGAGAGCTTTCAGCCCAGCGAATGACATCGATGATGACCCCGGCTTCAGCGGGGTTGCCCGGCCCTGGGGAAACAAGTACACCGTCATGGGTCTTTGCGAGTGCGATGGTCTCCTTGAGATCGAGCTCATCATTACGGATGACCGTGGTTTCAGCACCTAGTTGCTGTAGGTAGCCCACCAGGGTGAAAACGAAGCTGTCGTAGTTATCGATGACAAGAATTTTGGTCATGGGTGTGGCCCTTTCGTTCTGACCCGATTTTATCGCATGCTGTACTGCACCTGTGCTCAGGAAGGGCCTCAGATGCTGAATCTAGTGCACCTGGTCGATGGTGACGTCCGTATTGAAGGGGCTGTACTGCTCAAAATGCGGGAAGGCGTATTCCATCAGGGCGTAAATGACAACCAGGAGAAGCGCGATGGCTGTGATGATGCGGAGCCACAGAGGGCCGGGTAGGTGGCGGAAGATCCATCCGTACATAAGAAAACTCCAAGGGTGAGTGGCTGTTGTGGCACGTTCTTTACCGAGCGATTTTTTAGAGGGAGATATTGGCAATCTCTTCGGGAGCACCTGCCTGATTGGGCTGCCAACCCACGAATTCAGCGTGCACGATGTACCTCTCAGTATCTCCATAGCGGGGGTGGCAACTGGTGAGGGTCAGAAGTCGCCGATTAGCTTCGGAGGCCGGGGCGTGAGGAGCATCGGGGTTGGGGGCAATAACCTCCACCTGGTGCGGTAGCACGATGGTAGATTCATAAACCCTGTAGGTGTAGTATCCCTGGGCCGTCCTTACATAGATAGCGTCACCGGTCTGCAACTCATCGATATGGTCTAGTACAGCCCCGTTCGTTTGGCGGTGGCCGGCGAGCGCTAGGTTGCCGTATTCGCCGGGGAGCTGGGTGCCCGGGTATCTGCCGAGGCCGAGCGTGTCGAGCACATCGGTGCCCACTCCTTCAGCGAGAGGGCGAGCGTAGCCTTCGCCTAGGCGGGGTATATAGACCACTCCGTAGACTTTCCCGTAAGCCGGTGCCTGCGTGATGGGGGGTGTGAGGGGGTCGTAAGTTTCAGATGAAGGGGCATTTTCTGCCCCTTGTGCTTGATGAGTTTCTTGTACCGCATCAGCTTCTGGCGTTGCATCAAACTCTTGCACTAGAGACTGCACTGCATCTTTTTGAGCACTGTTAGCGGCGATGTTGGTCCACCAGAGTTGCCAGGCAACGAAGAGGACGAGGATGCAACCCAGGGTAATGAGCAGTTCACCGAAAATTTGCACAGCCCACTGCAGGGGGGTCAGAGATATCCTGGAGGCGGTGGGGCGGTTGGCGGCCATAGAGAGAACTTTCAGTGACGTTAGGCGGGTTACTGTCCAATGGTAGAACTTTCTCAGTTCTAGACGTTAAAATCGAGTCTGTACGTCTACATAAATATTCGGGGTAATATGCCCCAGCTGGAGGAATAGTGGCTGATTCAAAGTCGATTCGCGATGAGGACTTAAGTGAGGCTGAGCTCCGCCGAGTTGCTGAGTCGATGTACAGTGACGATGAGTTCCCTTCCCCCACGCCTCTTTGGTACCGCGTGATCATGTTTACTCTTATGATTCTTGGGGTGCTGTGGATTGTTACTTTTTACATTACTCAGAGCACTCTGCCGGTAGCCGCTGCGGGTAACTGGAACATTGGTATCGGTGTTGGACTAATTATGGTGGGGCTGATGATGACCACCCGTTGGCGCTAGGGTCTGACCGTGTCTGAAGATAAACCAGAGACTACTAATCCAGCTAATTTGGCGCCTGTGGACCCTACCGAGAAGTTTGCTGACCGTAAGGACATCAAGGCAGCCAAGTTTGAGACCAGGCTGCGACGCTGGGCTCTGCTCGGAGTCATCGCGGCAATTGCTATCTACTTTGTGTGGCAGTCTTTTGCCAGCTAGAAGCGGCAAGCCGGGCACCTCCCTTATTTGGGGGCGGGTGCCCGGTTTTTTCTTGCTCGAAAGAGTGCAACCATGCCGGTCATGACCAGTAGTTCGACCAGGGTCTGGGTAACTACGGCGATGGGCATGAGGGTAGCGCCCGGTGTGCCGGCACTCTGGGCTAGGGCACTGAGCCCCAGCACAAGGGGAAGTACTATCAGGGCATTGCGGGTGACTGCGGAGAAGGTAAGAGCGAGACGGTCTGGGTGCGCGGCAGGACGTAGCAGGTGTCGTGAGCCCCACCAGGCAAGGACGCCGGTGAGCAGGGCAAAGACCGCGTAAACGGGGACCAGCGGTGCAAGGGAGGCCCACTCACCGGCAAGGCTGTGGGTATGGGCGGCGGCGGTCAGAAACAGGACCGCCAGCATGAGTGGCACCATACCTGCCTCAGCATACTCTTGTGCCCGGTGCGAGGTCGTCTGGAAGCCCTGTAGTACCCAGGCGAGTAGCAGGGGCACCAGCACCACTGCTAGGGCCAGCACGGCGGGGGTCGCGCCGGCTCGCAGGGCAGCGGGGGTCACCGGGGTAGCTGACCAGAGCCCTACGTGTCCCAGCAGAAAGAGCCACAGCGGCACAGCTAGTAGCTGGGCACCAAGTAGTAACGGGGTTGCTACTAGTAGGCGGCGGGAAGACCCACCCGCAAGACCGCAAAAGACCACCACATAATCAATACAGGGTGCCAGCAGCACCAGGGCAGCCGTAAAGAGTAGGGCATCGGGTGCCGGGGTTACGGCCAAAAGAAGGGCAAGAACCACAGGAACCAGTAGAAAGTTGAGCACCAGCAGACCGGATACAAAGCCGCGCGGAGGTTTCTCCGTAGCAGCCTGCCTCAACGGGATACAGAGAAAGGTAGCCAGGAGCAGTGCAGCAAGGGCGGGGCTGACCAGAGGTTCAGCCAGCACCGCTGCGCTCTGCATAAAGGACGCCGCACCACCGGCAACCAAGGCAAGTAGGTAGAGCGCTACCTGGTGATTTTCTAGAAAATCTGCCATGCAGAGCCCCTTTTCGTGATATTTCCAGCCCAGCATACAGCTTAGCCCCTCACCGCTTGAGGAAAGCGGGAAGGGGCTAAGGTTGCGCAGCGGTTGCTGCTGCCTTCAGCGTTCTGGGAACGCTGGGAGGTTAGTTCTGGGGGGCAGTAAAGGCTACATCGAGGTTGATGGCGACCTTATCTGAGACCAGGACACCACCGGCTTCGATGGCGGCATTCCAGGTCATGCCGAAGTCCTTACGAGAGATGGTTGCGGTAACTGACGCACCTGCGCGAGTAACGCCGAAAGCGTCAACAACAGCGCCAGCGAATTCGCCAGAGAAGGTGATGGGGCGGGTTACGTCCTTGATGGTGAGGTCACCTGTCAGGGTGAGGTCTTCACCATCCAGGTCAAAGGAAGTGGACGTGAAGGTCATCTCTGAATTTTCTTCGGCGCCGAAGAAGTCACCGCTCTTGAGGTGGCCATCGCGGTCTGCGTTGCCGGTGTTGATAGAGGTGGTCTGCACGGTTGCTGTGACGGTTGATTCTGAGATGTTCTCTGCGATGGTTAGGTTCGCGGTTGCCTCTTCAAAGATGCCGTGTACCTTGGTGATTCCTGCGTGGCGTACGGTGAAACCGATCTCCGAGTGTGCGGGATCGAAATTCCAGGTGCCTGCGGTTAGCTCTGCCATGTTCTTTACCTTTCGTAAGGTGGTTGCTTCAACAAAGAATACTTTACTTGTAAAGTTTCCTCCCCGCAAGCCACAGTTAAAAAAATTTTCCTTACCTTAGCCCTCCCCCGCGCTGGGCCGCGTTATAGACCTTCTCACTGAGTCGCTGCAGGACCGGGGAGCTAATATTCCAGTGCTGCCAATAGAGTGGAACGTCAATGGGTTCTTCCGTTAGTTCAACCAAATCATCAGACTCTAGAGCATCTAAACACTGAGCTTCCGGCACAATTCCCCAGGCGATTCCAGCCAAAACTGCGCGAGCATAATCGGGGGAGCTAGGAATGTAAATTCTTGGTGGTACACCTAGGGCGCTTAACTCAACATTAAAGCGTTGCGCTAACAAATCACGGGCAGAGGATAACCCAAAGTCTTTACGGTCGAACTCAACCACAGGAGCTAGTGCCAGTTCATCAGCAGTTACTTTGGGGTAGTGGGGAAAGTAAGTGCGCACATACTGGCCCGACGCAACCACGTGGTAGCGCATCTCCCCCAGCTTCTCTACCGAGCACCCCGGGATTGATTCGGGGCGAGAAGTCAACGCTGCCATAACCTCACCCGAACGCAGTAGAGCTGATGAATGGAATTCTCCCTCGCGGCGTACGTCGCAAAAAATTTTGTCCTGCGCGGCGAGCTCACCTACTGCAGTGAGGAACCAGGTCGCTAGAGAGTCAGCATTGACCGCCACAGCTACACTCTGGACAGCGCCGCCGCCACCCAGCTCCCGCTCCATCTCGCCGTGCAAGAACTCGCTTTGCCGGGCAATGCGTAGCACACTCTGGCCCGATTCCGTGGGGGCAACAGGGTTAGTGCGCTTGAGGAGCACCCTGCCAGCTAGTTGCTCCATTGCCTTAATACGCTGGGACACCGCCGACGCGCTGATTCCCAAGAGATCGGCAGCGGCATCGAAGGTGCCGTATTCAATCACGGTGACAAAGGTGTGTAACTGGTCGGTAGTAAAACGCATCATAAGAACATCTTATGTTATTGAAGTTTCATTAGATGGCTTTATTAGCCCTAGGCGGGTACGGTGGTACCTCGTGACTACTGAAATGCTTCCCACCATACTATTGGGCGCCACCACAGGGCTTTCCCTCATTGTTGCTATTGGCGCCCAGAATGCCTACATTCTGCGCCAGGCGATCATTGGGAAATTTGTGTGGCCTATTGCTATTTTCTGCATCCTTTCGGATGCTCTGCTCATTGGGTTAGGCGTCTTTGGCATCGGTAAACTCGTGGATTCTGCTGCTTGGGTTCTAGAGCTAATGCGCTGGGGTGGAGGGCTCTTTCTCATCTGCTACGGTCTACTTGCCGCCAAACGCGCTTTAAAGCCCAGCGCAATGACTGTAGTCACCGGCCAAGATGGGCCTAAAACTGTGGGCAAAGCACTGCTGATTGCTGCAGCCATGACCTACCTTAACCCCCATGCTTATTTGGACACCATCGTCCTGCTGGGTGGCATTGCCAATCAGCAGGGGGAGAACCGCTGGCTTTTCTATGCTGGCACCGTAGTTGGTTCCACGCTCTGGTTCAGCTTGCTGGCTAGCTGCAGCCGCTTCTTGCGCCCCATCTTCGCCAATCCCCGCGCCTGGCGTGTTCTGGACGCCGGTATTGCCGCACTCATGTTCTTCCTGGCCTACAAAATCATGTTCAGCAGTTAGGTAGATATTCCCTAGGATGACCGGCTGCCGTACCTCTTTAATGATGGTCATATAAGAATTCATCGCTGTATTTAGAATCCAAGCTGGTCCGAGCCACGGGTGAGCCCAATGCGTATCACCTCGTGAAGACATAAATAACAGTTTATTGGCCTCATGTAAGCATACTGGTGACACCTGGAAGTCCCGATAGTTTTACAGTGCCGCCAGAGACCAGCTCATCGTATGCCACTGCCCCGGATTTAGCAGCTCCAGATCTTTACCGGTCACAAAGGCATTTGCAGGAGCACTCATTGGTTCAACAGCAACCCCACGGCGGGCTGTTCCATCGGTATAAACCTGCACCCATCTAGTACCCTCCCCCATCATCAACAGGGTTCCACCGCTGGCACCACGCAAGGTTACGGCTGTGCCGATAAGACCACCAAACCCATGGTCAAGATTCACACCGGCAAGCGGGCGCTCCACACAGAAATCAAGGGTGCTGCCAGCAACCGGGTGCTCCGCTACAGGAATCATTTGGTGGTCAGTTTCCAGGTAGCGGGTAGCGGGCAGTTCAAGGCTCCACCTATCAATCACACCCTCTGTCTCAGCCTGACCATCAGCAAGCAGATAGGGGTGGAAACCCGCGGCATAGGGAGCGAGAGTTTTACCCCTGTTCTGCGCGGTAAGCACAACATGTAGCCCCTCCCGGGTAAGGGTGTAGACCAGTTGCAGGGAAAGGCTAAAGGGATAGCCGGGTTGCGGGTATAGGTGCAAACTGCAGGTAAGTTGCTGCCCATCATCAACCGTTACCGGTTCACCCAGGTGCCATGGCACCCAGGCCACTAGCCCGTGGCTAGCATTTCCCAGCTCAGGTTCGGTCACGGACAAGCGCTGTTCACCCTCAAAGTTATATACACCGTTAGCTATACGGTTAGGCCAAGGAGCTAAAACTGATCCTCGGTACCCTTCCCTAAGCCCTGGCCCTACCGGTAGGACGAGATCACGGCCACAGGGGGCGAGCAAACGGTTAAGATTTGCCCCAACCTCAGAAATCTGGGCGGTGTAGCCACCTCCGGTCAGGGTTACTAGGGTGCCGTGGACGGGGCTAAAGTCAGGAGTCACGGCTGTCATAGCTTATTAGCACTCGGTTCCCAGCACCGGTCTTCATAAGTTCCAGGCATACCCGCTCGGAGCCTGTTGCCGGCAGGTCCACTTCACGTTCAATATCGTAGGTATCGCTGTTTTCTAGCAAAGCTAAATCCTTATTTGCACCCAGCGTAAAGCTGCCAAAATCGCGGGTTTCCTGCCGAGACTGCTCCACTTCAGCCAGGGGGTAGTTGGTCAGTTTCAGACCCTCGGTGAGCATCTCAAAGGCTTCTCCCGGTGCCCACTGCCCCTACCACGTACCCAGCGTTGTGGGTGGTGCGGTTTCGGTAGCCGGTAGGGGCAGGTAGAGCAGTGGTGCAGCGTCTAAAGGCAGCTAACCAATTAACCCCAGGGGGTATCTTGCTGGTCGGTGGTTGACGTTTCGTCCAGGTTTACGCCGGTTGCCGCATCAAAGAAGTGCAGACGGCCCGAGGGGGAAATCCAGAGCTGGTCATACTGCTTGATGGAGCTGCGACCACCCACGCGCAGGATTACCTGGGCAGGGCGTTCGTCGTTGGTGGTATTGAGCTTGACCTCTGAGGAGAGACCAAGGGAAGCGTAGACATAGGCATCTGCGCCCAGCTCTTCCACCAGGTCTACATGCACCACGATGCCCTCACCTTCGGCTCCGATAGACAAATCTTCGGGGCGCACACCGATGCTCACGGTGTCACCGGTCAGGCGGGAACGCTGCGCCTCAGATAGGGGAATCACGGTGTTACCCAGATGAACACCGGCGGCATCGACCTTGCAACGAAAAAGGTTCATGGAGGGTGAGCCAATGAAACCGGCAACGAACTCGTTGGTGGGCTTGTCGTAGAGGTTGGATGGGGTGTCCACCTGCTGTAGCAGACCGTCCTTGAGCACGGCCACACGATCCCCCATGGTCATCGCCTCGGTCTGGTCGTGGGTGACGTAGACGGTGGTGACACCCAGCTGGCGGGTGAGTTCCGAAATCTGGGTGCGGGTCTGCACGCGCAGTTTTGCATCCAGGTTTGAGAGCGGTTCATCCATGAGGAAGGCGCGGGGCTCACGCACAATAGCGCGGCCCATTGCTACGCGCTGGCGCTGACCGCCGGAAAGCGCTTTGGGCTTGCGATCCAGGTACTGGGTAAGGTCAAGTAGCTTAGCTGCCTCTTCTACGCGGCGGTTGATTTTGTCTTTGGGGTACTTGGCGACCTTGAGGGAGAAGGCGATGTTCTCGCGCACGGTCATGTGTGGGTAAAGCGCGTAGTTCTGGAAGACCATGGCGATGTCGCGGTCCTTGGGGGCGATGTGGGTGACGTCCCTCCCGCCGATGGTGATGGATCCGTCGGTGACATCCTCAAGACCGGCAATCATGCGCAGGGTAGTGGATTTGCCGCAGCCTGAGGGGCCGACGAGCACCAGGAACTCGCCCTCTTTAATATCGAGGCTAACGTTGGATACTGAGGCGCGCTCGGCACCGGGGTAGTGGCAAGTTACATTTTCAAGGGTGACGCCTGACATGGTGCGTCCTTTCTAAATTTTGGGGGCTGACCTTAGTCAGCGGAGGTCTCGAAGAGTATGTTGATAGAGTCATTCACCGCGGAGAGGGTGGATGCCGGCTTGCGGTTGGCGTAGATATCCTCAAATGCCGGGGTGGTGAGCGCTCCGATGTCGGCGCCGTAGTCGGTAATGGGGAAGTAGACCACGTCGTTGCGGGTTACCGGGTCGCTGAAGGCGGCGGTGTCCAACCCCAGCTTGGAGTAAGCCTCGGTAGCGATGGGGGTGGCGTCCTTCCGCGAGGGAAAGACCACGCCTTGCTCACCGATGACGCTCTGGCACTGGTCAGTTGCCATGAAGGCCACCCACTCGGCGGAACCTTCGGGGTCATTGGTATTGACGTTGATGGAGTCCGCTAGGCCGTTCATCATGGTCTTGGAAACACCGGTGTCGGTGTTGGTAGGGAACTCAGCTAACCCAACCTCAAAGCCTGCCTTGGCGTAGGTGGTAATCATCCAGGAGCCGTTGAATGTGATAGCCGCCTTGCTGGAGGTCAACTGAGGTGCTGCACCTTCTGACTGGGGGAAGACGCCGAAAGCCGGCATGTAGCCCTTGTCTACCAGCCCGAAATACCAGTCAATGGTGCTCTGGAAGGTAGGGTCATCAAGGTTGTAGTGGTCACCCCAGACGGGCTTATTGGTTGCTTCCCAGCCGGTAGCAGCGGCAAAGCCGGACCATTGGCCCTGGCCGAAGGTGGAGCCACCAGATTCGGAAAGACCAAGACCGTAGACAGCTACCTTGTTCTTATCGAAACCGGGCTCGTCGCCACGAACACCGTTCTCATCGATGGTCAGGTGAGCAATAATCTGCTCAAAGGAGCCACCGTCTGCAGTATTGAACCCCCAGTTTTCCAGGTCTTCGGCGGTGTAACCGGCCTCCTCAATCATTTCCATGTTGTAGAAGGCGGCGATGGTGTCCCAGTCCTTGGGCATCCCGTAGAGGTTACCGTCAGGTCCGGTCCAGATTTCGGCAAGACCTTCTTGGAAATCATCGGTATTGACGGCGGCGGTTGCCTCAATTTTGTTGAGGGGTTTAATAACCTCAAGGTTGACGTACTGAGCGTACTTAGAGGCGTGGTTGGTGAATACGTCCGGTCCCTGATCGGCGATGAAACCGGCGGTGAGCTTCTGCCAGTAGTCATCCCAGCCGTACTGGGTGATAACCACCTTCTTGCCGGTCTGATCCTCGAACATATCAGCGCACTGCTGGTAGCCGGGAATCTGCCCGGTGTCCCAGAGCCAGTAGTCGATGGCACCAGCGGTGGTACCTTCACCACCGTCGGACGGCGCGCAACCGGTCAGCGCCAACATGGCGGTTGCTGAGAGGGCGAGCGCTCCACGGAATTTAGGGAATCGTTTGAAAGCCATTGTTCGATCCTTACTTGAGGCCGTTGAAGCCGATGGAGTTGACGATGCGCTTTGCAAAGAAGGCAAAGAGAATCATCATGGGCAGGGCGGCGATGAGGGTGGCCGCCATGAGACCTGCCCAGTCGGTGCCGAGCTGGGGTGACTGGGCGCGGAAGACACCGAGGGCGACGGTGAGCACTCGGGAGTTGTCGGTGTAGGACACCATGAGCGGCCAGAAGTAGTCGTTCCAGGCAGCAATGTAGGTGAGGATGCCCAGGGTTGCCATGGGCGCCTGAGCCATGGGCAGGATGACCTTGAAGAAGATTCCGAGGCGGGAGATACCGTCAAGCAGGGCAGCCTCTTCAATTTCGCGGGGGATGTTCATGAAGAACTGGCGTAGGAAGAAGACCGCGAAGGGGGTCATGAACATGGTGGGCAGGGCGATACCGAAGATGGAGTCGATGAGGCCCAGCTCTTTGATGAGCACAAAGTTGGGTAGCAGGGTAAAGATGGAGGGCACCATGAGACCCGCGAGGAAGGCTACGTAGACGATATTGCTGCCGCGGAATTTGAGGCGGGCAAAGGCGTAGGCTGCCATTGCTGAGAAGAAGAGCTGCCCGGCGGTGACCAGGGTAGCCAGCATGGTGGAGTTGATGATGTAACGCCAGAAATTCATGGTGGTGACGGCGCCGCCTTCAGCGATTGCTTCTTCTGCGGTCTGCATACCAAAGACTCGTTCAAAACCGCCAGTGGAGAACTCCGGGGGCAGTGGGTTTGCCGGGTCTAGGTAGAGGGAGGAGTTGGTTGAGAGCGCGGTGCGCAACATCCAGTAGAAGGGCAACAGGGTAACCAGCATGATGATGACCATGGCAGTCCAGGCAAAGATTTTGCCCCAGGGGGACTTCTTGCGGAACTCAGGTTCAGGCGCAGGTGCCGGTTCGGGCTGAACGGGTGGGCGGTTAGTAGTTTGAGTGCTCATGGTCTTAGTCCAAATCTGTGTCGTTGGCGCGGGTGAGCTTGAACTGAATCATGGTGATAATACCGAGGACGATTAATAGGGCTACCGACATTGCCGAGGCATAACCGAACTGGAAGCGGCCGAAGGCGAGGTCGTAGATATACATCTGCAGTACGTTGGTGGCGTTTGCGGGACCACCGCCGGTGGTAACTGCCACGGTGTCAAAGACCTGGAAGGAGCCGATGATGGTCATAATCAGCACCAACGCCAGGATGGGGCGGAGCAGGGGCATGGTGATGGAGAAGAAGATGCGGGTTTCACTCGCACCGTCCATGCGAGCTGCTTCGTAGACGGATTCGGGCAGGGTCTGCAGACCAGCGAAGATTAATAGGGCGGTGTAGCCCATGTGGCGCCAGACGTTAATCATGGCGATGGTGGGAATAGCCCAGAATTCGTCCGTGAGGAAGCCAATTTTTCCAATGCCAATCCATTCAAGGAACTGGTTGAAGACACCGAACTGGGCATCCAACACCCAGAGCCAAACGATTGCGGCGACTACGTTGGAGACCAGGTAAGGAGAGAGCACTACCGACCGCACGAAAGTTGATTTAGTGAGGCGGTGCATGAGCACAGCGATCAAGAGCGCCATGATGGTCTGAATACCGATGTTGAGCACCACGTAGAGCACGGTGACCTTCATGGATCCCCAGAAGATAGGATCCTGGAACATGCGCTCGTAGTTGGAGAGCCCCACAAACTTGGCGGGAGTCAGCAGGTTGTATTCGGTAAAGCTCAGCCAGATACCGCGCAACGTGGGCCACAGGTAGAAGACCACATATCCGAATGCGGCAGGAGCAAGGAAGAGCCAGGGCAGCCAGGGCTGCTGTGCTTTGACGCGACGCCGCTTTGCAGGGCTCGCGGATCGGTGGCCGGTGGCCGATGTACTCATGGTATACCTCTAAGGGTGTATGTGTTGATTGAGGAGTTTTAGAGAGCTGCGAGGTGCAGGATCCGGGACGTTTCGGGCCAAAGACCGGGCAGGAAGAGACCTGCTGAGGCAAGTGCCCTACCGCTAACACGGATGGGCTGTCCGGTGGGCCAGACAGGTGAGGGACGGAAGCCGGTGTGGGCATCCGCATGCCCGGGGGTTACGTCCCTGATTTCATAGATGGTCTCGGGATCAAGGCCACCCAGACGGAACTTGCCCACGGGGTTGGTCTCTGCGAAGTCCAGCTGGTTAATCCCAAAGAGGGCCTCACGACGATCTGCAGAAACCACGCCGTGAACACCAACTGCCTTATCAAAGAGGTCCATACGCACGATGTCACCGCTGTGCAACAGGGCGCGGTGCTTCTTATGGAAGGCAATCCATTCAGCAAGTTCGGCAAATTCTTCAGAAGAAGCTTCGGTGAGGTCCCATTCCACACCCAAGTGCCCCCAGAATGCTGTAGCAGCACGGAAGTGAAGAGTGTGCGTGCGACCAGTTGTGTGAGAGCTACCCGAGGCGATGTGAGAGCCCATAAGCTCGGGTACGATGAGCTGCTGTGTATATCGGTGCATCTGCTGACGCTCTAGTGGGTCGATACAATCACTGGTCCATACCCGATCGGTACGCTGCAGAACTTCAAGGTCCACACGGGCACCACCCGATGCGCAGGCTTCAATTTCTAGACCGGGGAAGTTTTCTTTGATCTCTTCCATCAGATGGTAGGCGGCAAGAGTCTGGGCGTGAACACCGGGGGCGCCGGTTGCGGGGTTACCTGCCTCTACCAGGTGACGGTTGTGGTCCCACTTGATGTATTTGATGCCAGGGTTTTCGGTGAGAACGGCAACCATCTGGTCCCGCACATGGGCGTAGGCGTCGGGGATGGTCAGGTTCATGACCTGCTGGCTACGGATGGTCACAGGCTGGCGACCGGCAGGTGCCATAATCCATTCAGGGTGGTCGCGGGCAACGTCAGAATCAGGGTTCACCATTTCGGGTTCAAACCAAAGCCCAAACTCCATACCGAGATTTTCCACGTGCTCAATGATGGGGGTCAGACCGTTGGGCCACATATCGGGTGAAACAGTCCAGTCGCCTAGTCCGGATGTGTCGTCGCGGCGGGAACCAAACCAGCCATCATCCAGCACGTAACGTTCAATGCCTAGCTCCGCAGCCTTATCAGCAAGGTCTTTGAGGCGGTCAAGATTGTGGTCAAAGTAGACAGCTTCCCAGACATTGAGGGTCACGGGGCGCTGACGCTGGGGGTGGATCTCACGCGAGCGCAACCAGCGGTGGATACGCGCGGCTTGGGCATCCTGCCCGTCACCGTAGTCGGCATAAACCCAGACACCGGTATAACTTTCACCTTCCTCTAGCACCGCTTCGCCGGGGAGAAGAACCTCAGATCCACCGATCACAGCAACTCCGGTGTAGGCGCGTTCTGCCCAGGAACGGTGATTGCCAGAGAAAGCGGTGTGAACGCCCCAAACTTCTCCGCTCTCAAAACCAAAACCAGGAACGCCAGCAGTAAGCAGGGTAGCGGCATCCGCACCGGTGCGCCCCTTGCGAGATTCACGCAGGTGAGCGCCCACGGTCAAGGGCATGCGCTGGGGAACGCGTTCCTTGCCCCAGTGACCGGCAAGATCAAAGAGTTCACGAGCGTTCGAGGGAAGAGGGTAAACAATGCCCAGTTCGCGCACCTCGTAGGCGCCCTGGCCAATGTTAGTGAGAGTGGCACGGGAGCGGATGAGGCCGCTGGGGAACAGTTCCAAGATGATGGTTACGCTCACCCCGGCATCGGTGTCCACGGTGGTAAATTCTAGGGTTCCAGCACCGCCGCTGAGTAGGTTTTCGGTCTGCTCGGCACCCTCTAGGGTGGCGGTAATGCCGGTAATTTTGAGTTTGGTGGTCCATCCGGCTCCGTTCACGCGCCCACCGTCGATGGCGGGACGGCCGTGCCAGCCTGCCTCATGCGTGGCGAGCAGGTTCATTCGGGTGGGTCGCTCCTGGTCGTTAATTGCGATGTGCTGGATGTGGCCAAGCGCTAGAGTAGTGGCTTCATCTGCGGAGGTGGGACCCAAATCTGCACCCCAGTGGATAACGGCAGGTAGCTCGCCTTCGGTGATATCGAGTAGCAGGGATACCCCAGCAGCTCGCAGGTGGAGCTGACTCAGGTGTGCGGGGTCGAGCTGGAGGGGGGTGGGTGTCATGGGATACTCCTGCTAGTTGGGACTGAAACACTTCGGCAAAACCGTTTAATGTTCATTTGTGTTTATTTTGTGAAAGTCTACCGAGATTTTTGTCCTACGTCACTATCTCTTCCTTATTTTTTATTTTATATTGTTTTGACAAGTAAGAATACAAATGAATTATGGGTGCCGTAAATGTCTACACCGTCTCTACCCAGCTGGAAAGCAAACAAAAAATCTCAACCACTGTTCATAAATGTTATATTCTGTGCATAATGGGTGGTGAGGTAGAAGATATAAGAAACCGGAGGTGACAGGTGCTCCCCCAGCAACGCAAGAAGCACATACTGCGCGAAGTTCAGCAGCGAGGTAGCGCCCAAGTACAGGAACTGGCAGAAGCCCTCGGCGTTTCATCCATGACCGTGCGCCGTGACCTAGCAGAACTAGAAGACCAGGGTTTACTCTCCCGAACACACGGCGGTGCTATACCCACTCCGTCCTCCCTAGAGCCAACCTTTGCAGAAAAAATGACCCTACATGCGGATGCAAAAACTGCTATAGCACTCAGTGCCCTGCAGTTTGTGCAGGATGGTCAATCCCTGGGCTTCACTGCCGGGACCACCTGTACCCGCATAGCCCAAGAAATAGCCGCCAGTGGCACGTTCCGAAACCTCACCATCGTGACCAATTCTCTGTCTGTAGCTCATGAGTTCTACCGCACGGCAGATACCGGAGCGCACGGGCACCGGGTGGTTCTTACTGGAGGCGAGCATACCCCCTCGGATGCACTGGTAGGCGCGGTTGCCGATGCCACCCTTGAAAAGCTCAGTCTTGACTTGCTCTTTATGGGCGCTCATGGCGGAAGCACTAAGGGATTGACATCCCCCAACCTTAACGAGGCACGTACCAACGAGACCTTCATGAAGAGCGCAGATACCGTGGTCGCGGTTTTTGACCACAGTAAGTGGGGCACCCCCGGCCTAGCACGCTTTGCCAACTGGTCCGACATCGATATCGCCATTACTTCCTCCGGTATCTCACCGGAGACACACACACTTCTCACCGAATCCGTTGAAAGGCTGGTGGTCGCTTAGTTATGGGCGAGGTACAAGTAAAAATTTCTCGCAGCACCCTAGCGGACGGTCGTGAAATCATCTTTTTTGACGACTCTGAACCCTACCTCTCTGGTGCTAAACAGCGCGGCGCCAAAGACCTGCGTCCACTGGATGAGCGCACTCTGCCCCCTCAGGAGTCAGCATCAATCCGCATCGATCCTCTAACCGGGGACTTTGTGACGCTGGCTGCTCACCGCATGAACCGTACCTTCCTGCCCCCGGCAGATGAAGATCCTCTTGCTCCAGCTGGTGTAGGCAGCGTACCCGGTGAAATTCCCGAGACCGAGTACGATGTGGTGGTCTTTGAAAACCGCTTCCCCTCCCTGCAGGGCCCTCTTGCCCTGGTCAACGGTGACCCTCTCAATTTTGAGACCACTCCTGCCGGTCGCTGTGAGGTTGTTAGCTTCACTCAGGATCATGAGGGTTCCTTCGGCACTCTGGGCTTTAAACGGGCCCGCACTGTAGTGGAGGCATGGGCGCACCGCACCGCTGAGCTTTCAGAGTTGGACGGTGTAAAGCAGGTAGTACCCTTTGAAAATAGGGGTGAAGAAATTGGGGTAACCCTGCACCACCCCCACGGTCAGATTTATGCTTTCTCCTACCTGCCGCCTTACACCGCTGCCCTGGTACGACGAGCGGATGATTGGGCAATAGAGCAGGGCACTGACCTGCTGGAGTCAGTACTGGCATCTGAGCTAGAGGCAGGCGTGCGCATTGTGCGCGAGACCGATCACTGGGTAGTTTATGTACCCTTTGCGGCTAAGTGGCCGGTGGAGTTTATGGTGATGCCGCGCCGGGCAGCCGCCGATTTCGCGGCCCTTACCTCCGCCGAGAAAAATGATTTGACCGAAGTGTATCTCGACATGCTTACTCGCCTCGACCGTTTCTTTGAAGGAGTCGAGAAGACTCCCTACATTGCTGCCTGGGTGCAGAAGCCCCTGATTGATGGTCAGAATATCTCGCGGATGTTCCTCCACGTCTTCTCGTTGCTCCGCGCGCCAGGAAAGTTAAAGTACCTCGCCGGAGCCGAGTCCGCTATGGGTGCATGGATTAATGACACCACCCCCGAACGTATTGCTGCACGTTTTAAGGAGCTGGGAGCATGACCCCCGTCTGGAAGAAAACCCCTAAGCCCACCGAGCTAATCGACAGGGTAACCCAGGCTTTCAGGCTGGCATTTGGCTACGAGCCGACGGCGGTCTATTCCGCGCCAGGACGTGTGAACCTACTGGGCGAGCATATCGACTATTCCGGTGGTACTGTGTTGCCCTTTGCCTTACCCCAGAGAACCTATCTAGCTGTTACTCCCCGCCAGGATAGGCTCTTGCGTGCTGTAACAGCACAGGGCGACGCTGGGGCTTCAGCATCCTCTTCCCCCCGTGAAATAGAACTGGGTGCGATAGCTCCGGGTGCAGTTGAAGGTTGGCTTGCCTACGTCGCAGGAGTTCCTTGGGCAATGGCTCAAGAGGGGCTGGTAAGCCGCGATGAGCTGCCTGGAGCCGATATTGCCATTGATTCCTCAGTACCGCTGGGGGCTGGGCTATCCTCGTCTGCTGCACTGGAGTGCTCTACCGCCCTAGCCTTTGACGCTTTTGCGGCAGCTAATACTGGCAGGGAACCTCTGTCTGCGAGTGATACAGGCAGGACACAGCTTGCTATCGCCTGCATTCGGGCGGAAAACGAAATAGCCGGAGCTAACACCGGTGGGATGGATCAGTCCATCTCTCTGCGCGCTCATCAGGGGTCAGTTCTTGCCATTGACTGCCGCGATTTTTCAACACGCCCGCTCACGGTAGACGTTGACCGCGCCGGTCTTGCCCTGTTGGTTATGGACACCCGCGCCCACCACAATCTGTCAGACGGCCAGTATGCTAAACGACGAGCAGCCTGCGATTTCACCGCAGATACACTGGGGCTTACCACCCTGCGTGACTACTTTGAAAGCACCCCTACCTTGGCTGAAGCGCATCAGCTGGTAGCTCGCTGGGAAGAACAGGTTACAGCGGGCATGGTTGACCTACCACCCCAGACCGATCTGCCGACCGCCCGAGCTGCCCTACGGCATGCCTTGACCGAAATTGCCCGGGTTGAGGAGTGTCTGGCGCTCTTTAGCACAGCAGAAACCACCGAGCAGACCTGGGCACAGCTAGGAGATCTGCTCAATGCTTCGCACGATTCTTTGCGCGATGACTACCGGGTTTCCTGCGATGAGCTAGACCTGGCTGTCAACGCCGCCCGAGCTGCTGGAGCCCTGGGGGCACGTATGACAGGCGGTGGCTTTGGTGGGTCAGCTATCGCCCTGGTATCTCAAGAGCTGGTACCCACCGTCGCAGAAGCTGTAGCATCCGCCTACGAACGCGCAGGCTTTAACCACCCCGAATTCCTGCTGGCAAGCCCCGCAGCCTCAGCAGCTCAGGACCGCTAGACACCGCCTCGGCTCCGAAAGGCAAACTCGTGTTCATCCCTCGTCATTTTGAAAATCTGGAGGTCCTCCACGAGGGCACCCTAGCACCCCACGCTTACTACATACCAGCATCCGGGAACGCTCAACTCAGTGCCCGCGACCTGGTGTACAACCGCGAGCGTTCAGACAGGTTTACCTGCCTGAACGGCACCTGGGCTTTCCAGCTTTTTGATAGCCCTTACGAGGTTCCCGAGGGATTTTTCGCGGGGGACTACCTCTTGGAGGGTTTTACCGACTTACCGGTACCCAGCGTCTGGCAGAATCACGGGTTTGATAGCCACCAGTACACTAATATTCGTTATCCCTTCCCCATTGACCCGCCCTTCGTGCCGCATGCTAACCCGGCCGGTGCCTACATCCGAGATTTTATCTACACCCCTGTGGCAGAAGCACCCCGGGCCCACCTCAATTTTGAGGGTGTGGACTCCTGTTTTTATGTCTGGGTAAACGGCACCTATGTGGGCTACAGTCAGGTTTCACACGCAACCGCTGAGTTTGATATCACCGAGCATCTGGTAGAGGGTAGCAACCGTTTGGCTGTGCTGGTGCTTAAATGGTGCGATGGGAGCTACCTAGAGGATCAGGATAAGTTCCGCACCTCCGGGATTTTCCGCGACGTCTACCTTCTGCATTGCCCCGAGAAAGCACTGCAGGACTTCTTTATTACCTCGGAACTAACCGGCCTTCAGGCGGGGCAGGCTGAGGGTGCTACCGTGCACATTGATGCCGTACTGAGCGGCGAAGTGTCCACCAGCGTGAGACTACAGGACGCCGCAGGGCAGGTTCTTACCAGTGGTCAGCTAACCGCTGGGTCAGCGAGGGAGGGCTACACCCACTCGGTGGAACTCGAGATTTCTGAACCCCACCTGTGGACACCAGAAACCCCCTATCTCTATGAGCTAACGCTAGACACCGAGCACGAAATAATTGCCGATCGGGTTGGTCTGCGCCAGGTGAGCCTGGAAGATTCGGTGGTTAAACTCAATGATCTTCCCTTTAAAATCCGTGGGGTAAATCGCCACGATTCAGACCCCTATACAGGCCCTACTGTTAAAATTCAGCAGGTCAAACGTGATTTTGAGATGATGCTGGCGCACAACGTCAATGCTGTGCGCACCAGCCACTACCCCGGTTCCCCTTACCTCTACCAGCTGGCAGACGAGATGGGCCTGATGGTCATGGCTGAGGCTGATAACGAAAGCCACGGGCACGAACTTAAATATTTACGCGATGAGTCCTACACTCACAAGGTTGAGCACTGGAATGAGTTAGTCTCGGACAACCCCGCTTTTGTTACCGCTACTTTGGACCGTATGCAGCTATGCGTTCAGCGCGAGAAGAACCGCCCCTCCATCCTTTTCTGGTCAGCAGGTAATGAGGGGAGCTACGGGGTTACTTTTGAGACGGCTCTGCACTGGGTCAAGAGCTTTGACCCAACTCGTCTGACCCACTACGAAGGTGTCTTTAATGCCGGTAGCCGCCGCACCTATGACTTCTCCCCCCTCGACATCTACGGGCGCATGTACCCCTCCCTGGAGCATATCCGCGGCTATCTTGCAGGAGAGTTAGCGGCAACTACAGCCACCGGCGGGCAGGAAGGCGCAGGGCTTTTGGGCAAGCCCTACCTGCTCATGGAGTACTGCCACGCTATGGGCAACGGCCCAGGAGATCTTGCGGACTACCAGCAGATCATTGACGAAAACCCGCGCATGATGGGCGGTTTCATCTGGGAGTGGACTGACCACGCTATCTATAAGGGTGCAGACGCCGCTGGGCGCAAAATTTTCTTCTACGGCGGGGACCATGGTGAGGGTATCCACGACGGGAATTTCTGTATGGATGGTCTGGTCTACCCTGACCGCACACCACACACAGGCTTGCTGGAAGCTAAGCAGGTATTCCGTCCCCTGCGGATTACCCATAGCCCCGAACGCGGCGAAATCACCGTACTCAATAATCTGAACTTTAGCGATGCCTCCGATCGGTTTACCCTGCGCTACACCGTGGAGGTCAACGGCACCGAAACAGAAACAGGCACCCTACCCTTGCCGCCCCTAGCACCTGGGCAGAGTGCAATCCTGCCCTTCACGCCGGCGGTACAAGTAGAGTCCGGGGCTGTCTATGTACGCGTAAGCACCGAGCTCACCGCTGACTACGCCCCAGCCGGTGAGGTGCTTTTACCCGCCGGGTATCTACTGGGTTTTGATGAGGGCAACTGGGGCACCGGGATGTTCACCCTGCCAGCGACCAATCCCACCGGTGGCGGGGGAATTACGGTAGCTGAGACAGAAACCGCTCTAACCCTGAGCGGAAGTAGCTTTACCTACGTGTTCAACCGTCTCACCGGTACCTTTAGCTCCATGGTCTTTGGAGGGCTAAGCCTGTTAGAGAAGCCTATGGACTTACAGATCTGGCGCGCCCCCACCGACAATGATATGTACATTCGTGCTGAGTGGCAGCGGGCCCATCTGAATCAGGCCTATACTCGCACCTATTCGTCAAGCTGGCAGCAGGTAGAAGAAGGTGGGGTACTCATTACTGCTCACCTGGGTCTAGTCGCCTGCACCGTCCAGCGTATTCTGACTGTGAACGCCATCTGGAAGGTAAGTACAGGTGGGCAAGTTGAGGTAGAGCTAGCAGTAGTCAAGGACCCCGAGTTCCCATCACTCCCCCGCTTTGGCCTAAGGCTCTTTTTGCCCCAAGCCATGGAGGCAGTGCGTTACTTTGGGCTAGGCCCGCACGAAAACTACATTGATAAGCGTCAGAGTACCTGGCACGGGCTGTTCGAGAACACTGTGGAGGGTCTGCACGAGGACTACATCATGCCACAGGAAAACGGGGCTCACTCCGATACCCGTTTCTTGGAGATCAGCGGTGGTGGGCTTGCTCTGACCGTGACCGGTGAGCGGGTCGGGCAGAGCGAGGGTTTTTCTTTTAACGCCTCCCCTTTTAGCGCTGAAGAGCTAACTCGTGCAGTGCGTAACGTGGATCTGTGCCCAGCTGAGGCAACCGTGCTATCCCTGGACTACCAGCAGAACGGTATCGGCTCCAATAGCTGTGGCCCCGAGCTGCTCCCCCAGTATCGCTTCAATGCCACCAAGTTTATGCTAAAACTCACCTTAAACCCGGCGCTTCTCTAACCTCAAAGCTCCTCTACCTTCACTGCTTGCGTTTTTCCCATAAAACGGGCGAAAGCAGAAAGTATATGCTCAGCAAGACCTCTTGCAGGTTCTCCCGCAAGACCAAGTTCAGCATCTGCTGATATCTCTCTGGGAGCAAGGATGCCAGTACTTACCTCAACGATGGAGGGTAGTGTAGCATCACCAATATCGAAGGTGAAACTGAGCCCATTAGGGAAAGCAGCATGGAGATCAGGTGCAGTCTCTTCGTGGAATCTCAAGGATACTACATCACCCGGTACATAGTGCACTGTCTGCCCTAATAGGGTACTCTCGCCATCCTCATTCTGTTCCAGCAGATACTCTGAGCTTATTTCTATGTGGCTAGTAGGTTCTTGACGCAGCTGCTGAGGCCACCACAGGTGAGTGTAAGCAGTAAAGCCCTGCCAAATCTCTTCAAAAGGTAAGGATAGTTCGGCAAACACAGCATGGGTTTGGTGTTCTGTAGCAGGTAGCGTCGCCGTCTCTGCCTTAGGTTGATGTGAGAAGAGGTCCATGATTTCAGCTTACCTTCCCGGTTTCTAGTCCAAGAACACTTAAATGGATACAAAAAAAGCGAGAGGTTCTAGAGTTTTCACTCTAGAACCTCTCGCTTTTAAGCAGCCTATAAGAGCTGTTATCTCAAAACCATACAGTGGACGCAAACACAAACAAACCAGCCAACAAACCCTGAAAAAAAATAATGTAAGCCTTCGGACTATTAGTACCAGTCAACTCCACGGGAATTCCCCGCGTCCATAC